>CAWEFW010000023.1:0-119511 GCA_963808435.1 uncultured Actinomycetota bacterium
GGTGTTGGAGTAGCGGCTGCCGTAGAACAGGGTCTGCCACTGCCGCACCATGCCCAGGCTCTGGTTGTTGATCACCGCGATCTTGACCGGGATGCCCTCCAAGGCGCAGGTGACCAGCTCCTGGTTGGTCATCTGGAAGCAGCCGTCACCGTCGATGCCCCAGACGATGGCGTCGGGCCGGCCGACCTTGGCCCCCATCGCCGCAGGCACGCAGTAGCCCATGGTGCCCAGCCCGCCGGAGTTCAGCCAGCGACCCGGTAGCTCCCAGGGCAGGAAGTGCGACGCCCACATCTGGTGCTGCCCGACGCCAGCGGCGTAGTACGCGTCCGGCCCGGTGATCTCACCGATCCGCTTGATCACGTGCTGCGGGGACAGGGTGCCGTCGCTGGGCAGGTCGTACCCCGTCGGGTAGCGCCGCTTGAGGTCGGCCAGGTAGCGGACCCACTCCCCGATCTCCAGGCTGCCCTCGGAACCGCGGAGCAGCGTGATCAGCTCCGCGATCACGTCCTTGGCGTCACCCACGATGGGGACATCGGCCACACGGTTCTTGGAGATCTCGGCTGGGTCGATGTCAGCATGGATGATCTTGGCCAGCGGTGCGAAGGTGGACAGCTGGCCGGTCACCCGGTCGTCGAACCGGGTGCCCAGGGCGATCAGCAGGTCGCTGCGCTGGAGCGCCCCGACCGCCGCCACGGTGCCGTGCATGCCGGGCATACCCATGTTCTGCGGGTGGGAGTCGGGGAAGAGCCCGCGGGCCATCAGGGTGGTGACCACCGGAATGCCGGTGAGCTCGGCCAGCTCCTTGAGCTCCGCCCAGGCGCGGGCCTTGAGCACTCCGCCACCGACGTAGAGCACCGGTCGCCGGGACTGCAGAATCAGCTTGCCCGCCTCGCGGACCTGCTTGCCGTGCGGCTTGATGATCGGGTGGTACCCCGGGAGGTCCAGGCTCCGGGGCCAGTCGAAGCGGGTCCGGGCCTGCAGCGCGTCCTTGGCGATGTCCACCAGCACCGGCCCGGGCCGACCGGTCCCGGCGATGTGGAACGCCGAGGCGACCGCCGGGGCAATGTCCTCGGGCCTAGTGACCAGGAAGCTGTGCTTGGTGATCGGCATGGTGATGCCGCGGATGTCGGCCTCCTGGAACGCATCCGTGCCGATGGCGGCGCTACTGACCTGCCCGGTGATCGCCACGATGGGCACGGAGTCCATGTGCGCGTCAGCGATCGGGGTCACCAGGTTGGTGGCGCCGGGCCCCGAGGTGGCCATGCAGACGCCGACCTTGCCGGTCACCATCGCGTAGCCCTCCGCCGCGTGCCCCGCCCCCTGCTCGTGGCGGACCAGGATGTGCCGAACCTTCTCGGAGTCGAAGAGCGGGTCGTATGCGGGGAGGATCGCGCCGCCCGGGATGCCGAAGACTACTTCCGCACCCACCTGCTCGAGGGATCGAACCAGCGACTGTGCGCCGGTCACCTGGTCGGCGGGGTCCGTTCCGGACATCTCAGCCACTCCTGTGTGTCGGCCCGGGTCCTTTACAGGGTCCCGGGGTGGATGTTACGCCTGTGCTCATTGCGCCGGTCGGCCAACAAAAAACCCCCGCTGCCGGTGGCAGGCGAGGGAGCGCGTCGGGTGACTGAGGTCAGCCGACACGCCTCGATACGAGGACGATCACGGGGGTGAGCACGGTCTCACCTTAGCCGCACTGCCCCAGCGCCGCCGAACCAACGTCTTGCCATCCGGAAGGAAGCTAGGCCCTCCGACTTTCTTCGGGCTCAGCGTGCTCGGCCGACGGTGCGAAGAACATCGGCCACAGACCCGCCCGGGCGTAGTAGATATTGACCGCCGCCAGCAGCACCACGGAGGTGGCGAGGTAGAGAACGGTGCTCAGCGCCGGCACCAGGTCGACCGGCAGGGTGTACGCCATGACCACCCGCGCGGCGGCGTCGGCCAGCGTGCCGACCCCGAACCCGACGCTGGCCCGCCGCCAGATGGTCCGGAACCGCGGCTGGTCGCGCCACAGCTGCTCCCAGCGCCCCGGTGGATACCGGTGCATCAGCTCCAGCAACGGGCGCGAGAGCACCAGGGCGAGCGGGCGGCTGGTCGACGCGCTCGCCAGGAACCAAGTTCCGACCGTCGCGGTCACCAGCGCGTCCCGGGCCAGCAGGAACCGGACGTCGCCGCCGACCAGGGACACCCCGAGCGCGAGCAGCAAGAGGATGCTCCAGAACGCCGACACAGCGTCCGGGCGCTGGCCCCGCAGCAGACCGACGACCAAGCCGACCACCGGGAGAAGTGCCCCGACCAGCAGGGCCGCGAACACCGAGAGCCCGGCCGCGCGCAGCGCGTAGTACAGGACCATCGGCCCGACCAGGCCGAGCACGGCGGTCGTGGCTGCGCGTTGCCACCGCTCAGTCATGCCGACGCCCTGGTGGCCAGGTCGAACACGGTCGTGACCTCGGCGGCGTACGCGGTGGGGTCCAGGCCGGGTCGGGTGGCCAGCAGCAGCGGGAACCCGTCCACCGCCCGCTGCACGAGGGCGGCCATGATCGTCGGGTCGAAGGCCCGGAACACTCCGCTGGCCTGACCGGACCGCAGGATCTGCTCGAGCGGTGAGGTGACGGTCTGCTCATCGGCCGGGCCGTAGGCCACACCGCCGTGCAGGAAGATCTCGGTCAAGGCCGCCATCTCGGGCCGGTGCTCCGCCACGAAGCCCACGTTGGCCTCGAGGTAGGTCCGCAGGGCGGTCGGCGGATCCGGCTGGTCCGCCATCCGCTCCCCCACGTAGCGGGAGATGAGTCCGAACACCCTGTCCACCACCTCAGCGATCAGCTCCGCCCGGTTCGCGAAGTGGTAGGAGATCAGCCCCGTGCTGGACAGGCCGGCGCGCTCGGCGATGCGGGCAAAGCTGGCCTTGGCGTAGCCCACCTCGGCAATCGTGCTGATGGCCGCGTCAACGATCTGCGCCCGGCGCGACTGCTCGATGAACGACCGCGGTCGCTGCTTGACCACCACCCGGGTTGCTTGCATAAGCAATTTATAGCTCAGTCAAGCAAGATGACCGATGTCGGGGGGCGCTGTCTTGAGGGCGGTGGGCGTGAGGGAAGCCCGAGGGAAGGTCCGGGGAAGGTGCCTTTCCTAGCGTCAGGGCCGTCGTGATGCACCCAACCGAACGGAGTCCAGCCATGACCACCACCGTCCAGCGGCCGCCTCGTAACGGCGTCGACGTCCCAACGCTCTTCGCAACCCTCGATGCCGTCAAGGGGGCACCGGAGATTGCCCAGTTCCAGTTCCGGGCCAGCAACGAATGGGTCAGCGGCACCCACAGCCGCACCACGATCCAAGGGTTCTACGGCGCCGGGCAGGAGGACACCTCCCGGACCGAGCCGTTCACCCACGATGCAGACCACCCCGCTGTGCTCGTGGGCCAGAACCAAGGCCCCACTCCCGTGGAGTTCCTGCTACCGGCCATCGCCGCCTGCCTCACCGCCGGCCTGGCGAATGTCGCCGCCGCTCGCGGAGTCACCCTGCGACGGGTCCGGTCCACCGTCGAGGGCGACATCGACCTGCTAGGAATCCTCGGGCTGTCCGACAGCGTTCGCAACGGCTACCGGCAGATTCGCGTCCACTTCGACGTTGACGGCGACGCCACACCAGAGGAGCTGAGGGCGCTGGTCGAGCAGTCTCGCCGGCGTTCGGCCGTCTACGACGTCCTCGCCAACGGAACCGACGTCCAGATCGACGTTCGCACTCCCTGATGACTGGACAAGCGATTCTCGGTCCGCGTCCCGGCGGTCAGGCCGGATGGGACGCCGTCGTCGTCGGCGCGCGCGTCGCGGGCGCCTCGACCGCCATGTTGCTGGCCCGCGCCGGCCTTCGGGTCCTCCTTATCGATCGTGCCCGTCGCGGTTCGGACACCCTGTCCACGCACGCCCTGATGCGCGGCGGTGTGCTGCAGCTGCGGCGCTGGGGTGTGCTGGACCGGGTGAGGGCGAGTGGTGCGCCGCCGGTGCGGCGGGTGACGTTCCACTACGGCGCAGAATCCCTGCCTGTCTCCCTCAAGGCCTACGCGGGGGTCGACGCACTGTACGCCCCACGCCGCACGATCCTTGACCCGCTGCTGGTCGACAGCGCCGAGGAGGCCGGCGCACAGGTGCGCTTCGGCCTCACCGCGATCGACCTCGTCGTCGACGATGCCGGGCGGGTCGTGGGCGTCGTCGTCCGCGATCCCACCGGGGCGGTCCGGACCGAGCGGGCTCCCATCGTCATCGGGGCCGACGGGCGTGGTTCGCTGGTGGCCGGCCGGGTGGGCAGCTCGATCCTCGCGGCGGGCGCCCATACCGCCGCATACGCCTACGGCTACTGGCCGATCGCCGAACTGGATGGCTACCACTGGTACTACGGCAACGGCTTGTCGGCCGGGGCCATCCCCACCAACGGCGGCCTCGCCTGCGTCTTCGTCGGCGGCCCGCCAGCGAAGCTCGCCCGGGTGACTGGGCACGGGCGGGTGGCCGCTGCCCATCGGGCGTTACTGCCCCGGTTCGCGGACGGGCTCGCCAACCTCACGATGGCGCCGCCGGAGGGACCGGTCCGGTCGTTCCGCGGCCAACGATCACGGCTGCGTGTGCCATGCGGGCCTGGGTGGGCGCTCGTTGGGGACGCCGGCTCTTGGGTGGACCCGTTGTCCACGCACGGGATCACCGATGCGCTGCGCGACGCTGAGCTGCTCGCCGACGCCGTGGTCATGGGGTCCGCCTCGGCTCGGGCGACCATGACTGCGCTAGCCGGCTACCAGGCTGAGCGGGACCGGATGGCCATCCCGATGCACGCCCTCGTCGACCGGCTGGCCTCCCACGCGTGGGGTCCCTCGCAGGCCCGCGGCCTGCTGCGAGGTCTGTCCTCGCTGATGGCGGATGAGGTGGAGACGATGCGCGGCTTCGGTCCCGCACCCGCCAGGACCGGCTGACGCAACTGGGTGCGTGGCCCCACTACAGTCGAATCCGGGAGGCGCCATGCGCGTCGAGATCGAGCTGCTTGGCGGATTTGTCGTCCGCATCGACGGGCGGACTGTGCCTGTGGCGGACTGGCGTCGGCGCCACGCAGCGGCCCTGGTCAAGCTGCTCGCCCTGGCGCCGCGCCGGACATTGCATCGGGAGCAGGTCATCGATGCCCTGTGGCCTGACCTCGGGACAGCCGACGCCGCACCTCGGCTGCACAAGGCGGCGCATTACGCGCGGCGTTCCCTGGGCGACCCGCGGGGGCTGGTCCTTACCGGGGAAACGGTGGCCCTGTTACCCGGCGCCGAGGTCACCGTCGACGCCTTGGTCTTCGAGAAGTCGGCTCGAATCGCCCTCGACCGATCCGACGACTACGTAGCTGCCGCGAAGGCTGCGGCCGACCTGTGGACTGGGGAGCTGTTGCCCGACGACCCGTACGGGCCGTGGCTGGAAGGTCCTCGCGACCAGTTGCGGAAGCTGCATCGAGACGTACTGCGCCGCGCGGGCCTGCTGGAGGAGCTGGTGCGGGCGGACCCGGCCGATGAGCAGGCTGCGCTGGACCTGGCCCGACGGCTTGTTGCTGGCGGCGACGGGCGCGGAGCGCTCCGGGTGCTGGAACGGCTGGAGGGCGCCCTGCGCGGACAGCTCGGCGTCTCCCCGGGCCGGGAGGTCACTCTCTTGCGCGCGGAGCTTCTCCGCCTCGATCCCGTACGGCCCCAGGTTCGCACGGCGGTGCCGCTGGGCCGCGACCGCGAGCTCGCCCAGGTCGATCAGATCCTCGCCACGGCGCGCGCCAGCCGTGGCCGGACGTTGTTCGTATCCGGACCCCCGGGCATCGGCAAGACCGCCGTGCTGCGATGGATCGACGGACGTGCGGAGGAGCGCGGGCTGCGCGTGGGCCGGGGAACCGCGGCCGCCATCGAGGGGGCTTGGCCCTACGCACCGGTCCTGGAGGCACTCGCGGACCTCTGCCGACGACACCCAGCCCTGCTCGACGGCCTGGCTGACCAGTTCCGGATCGAGATCGAGGGAGCGTTGCGCGGCACGTCACCAGAATGGGCCGGCGAGAGCCGCCACCAGCGGCTGTTCGTCAGCGTCGCAGAGCTTCTGCGGATCGCCTCCGCTGGTGGCGGCGCAGTCCTCCTTGTCGATGACGCACACGACGCCGACGAAGCCAGCCTGCGCCTTCTGCACTATCTCTCCCGGCTTGCCGTCGGTGAGCGGATCGTCATCGTGGTCGCCCATCGGCCATGGCCGCTGCGGCCGGGAATGGAGGCCTTGCGGCGCAGCCTGATCGGCCGGGGGACGTCGGTGCCGCTCGATCTCGGGCCGCTGGCCGACTCCGAGATTCGTCGGCTGGCGGGCCGGGCCATGGGCCGGGACCAGGGGATGCTCGACCGAGTCGTCAAGCTGGCCGGCGGCAACCCGTTCGCGGCCATCGAGCTTGCCTCCACGTTGGTGGCAGCCGACGGACGCGCCGGTCCGATGAGTGCACTGGTGCTGCGCGGACTCGGCAGCGACGCGATCGCTGCCCTCACCCGGGTGGCCGTGTTGGGGGAAACCTTCGATGCCGACGAGTACGTCGCCTTGTCCGGCTTCGGGGAGGCGCGAGCATACGCGCTGCTCGACGAGGTGATCGCGGCCGGCACGGTCGAGCGGACGGGCGGCCGCTACCGCTTCCGGCACTCCCTCATCCGGGACGCTCTACTCGACGGGCTGCCGCCACACCGGCTACTGCCGATGCACCGCCAGGCCGCCGCGGCATTGCGCGAGCTCGGGGCGTCTCCGCGGAGGATCGGACATCAGCTGCTTCAGGCGGGCGATGTGGGCGCAGCGGCACCCTTCGTGCTGCAGGCCGCCCGCACCGATGCGGCGATCGGCGCTTACCGGGACGCTCTCGCACTGCTCGATGCGGTGCATGCCGACGTCTCCGGACCCGAGCGGGCTCCGATGCTGGCGCTGCGTGCGGACATGCTGATGGCCACCGGGGACGTCGGCGCGATCATGGCGTACCGGGAGGCGCTCGGCGCGACCGTCGATCCCGTTGAGCGGCGACGGATGCGGCCGCGGCTGGCCCGCGCCGCGACGTTCGCCGGCGACTACGCGACCGCTTCCGAGGCGCTGGACGGACTGGAGCCCGACGGCTCCGACGACGACACCGCCCTGCTGCTCCAGCGCGGCCTCCTGGCGTACCACACCGGCGACCTGCCAGCGGCCGAGGCCGCCGCCGACGAGGCGCGGCGTCGTCTCGGGGTGGCCGACCCGGGTGACTGGCGGATGTACGACCTGATCTCGCTGCAGGGCCTGATCGCTCATCTGCGCGGCGAGTGGTTCTCGCGCCTGGCCGTTGAGCTGCGCGCCGGCGCGCAGCGGCCGGACCTGGCCCGGTCGCTGTTCGACAGCCACCTCTGTGTCGGGGAGTACCTGCTCTACGGACCCACTCCGTACGCGGAAGTGCTGGCGCTCGCCGCCACCCTGCGCGAGTCGGCGAGGCAAGCCGGGGTACTGCGGGCGGTCGCCTTCGCCACCGCCCTGCGCGGTGAGGCCGCACTATTGTCCGGCGACCTGGGCCTCGCCGAGTCGGAACTGACTGAGGCCGCCGAGCTGCACCACGACATCGGGTCGACCGCTGGAGAGGCCCACAGCCTGCAGCGGCTCGCCGAGGTGCGCCTCGCACAGGGCGATCGGGAGGAGGCCATGCAGCTGCTGTACCGAGCGCTCCCGCTCGCCCGGTGGTCGTCGATCGCGCTGCACCTGATCCAACGGGTGTACGGGACCATGATTCGCGCCGCAGAGGACGTGGAAAGCGCCCGGGCGGTGGTGGACCGGGCCACCGCCACCCTCGGTCAGGAGGACAACTGCACCTTCTGCGCCATCATGCTGGCCGTCCCGGCGGCGGCCGCCTGCGCCGATGCCGGTGACCTCGACGAGGCCCGCCGGCATCTCGCCGTCGCCGAACGGTCTGCGGCGCTCTGGAGCGGGACCGCCTGGCAGGCGGCGATCACGGAGGCCCGGGCGCACCTGGACCAGGCCGAGGGCGACCTCGACGCGGCCCGGCACCGGCTGCGGGAGGCCGCCGAGCTGTTTACAGCCGCCGGCCAACCGCTCGACGCAGACCGCTGCATGATGGTCTGACGTGCGCCCAGGCCGGCCGGCGACGAGCCGACATAGGGTCGCCGGATGAGGTGGCAGCCGGCTCTGGTGACATCGATGCTGCTGCTGGGCGGATGTTCCCCCGGCGCTCCGTCGCCCTCGGTGCCCGCGAGCTCCTCGGCATCGACCCCCCCACCGACGGCGAGCGCCACGTCCACGGCCACGCCCAGCCCGACGCCGAGCGCAACGGCCAGTGCGAGCCCAACGCCCACGCCCACGGCGACACCACGTCCCGCGCGGGTCGACGCCAACCGGGTGCTGCGCGACATCGAGACGCTGGCCGTCGACATCGGGCCGCGGGAGGCGACGTCGCGACGTTACGCCCGGGCCGCCGACTGGGTGGAGCGACGGTTCACCGGCCTGGGTTACCGGGTGCGCCGGGAGACCGTCCGGGTTCCGGCCGGCAGCTCGTGGGGGATCCCGGTCCGCGCGGGCACGTCGGTGAACCTGATCGCCGAGCGGCCGGGCTTCGACGCGAACGCAGAGCATGTCGTCGTCGGCGCTCACCTGGACACCGTGCCGCAGGCCCCCGGCGCGGAGGACAACGCATCCGGCGTCGCCGTCCTGCTGGAGCTGGCCCGACTGGCCGCGGCAGCGCCACCGGAGGTGCCGGTGCGGTTCATCGCCTTCGGCGCCGAGGAACCACGCGGGTCCGGCGACACGCTGCACCATTTCGGCTCGCAGCAGCATGTGGCCAAGCTGTCCCAGGCCGATCGGAACGCGGTCACCGGCATGATGTCGCTGGACCGGGTCGGGGTCCGGGCGGGCTTCGTCCCGGTCTGCCGGGGCGGGACTGACGGCACTCGGCTGCGGGCCGCGGTCCGCCGGACGGGTAACCGGGCCGGCATCAGCACCCAGGCATGCGAGAACCGGACCAGTGACCACTGGTCGTACGAGAAGGTCGGCATCCCGGCCGTTCGGCTGGGCAGCATCCCGTATGCGGGGTACCACTCCCGGCGCGATCTGCCGGACGTGGTGAGCCGCAACCAGCTGGACCGGGTCGCGCGGCTGGCCTGGTCCTGGCTCAGCGGTCTGCGCTGATCCGGCTCAGGGCGCCGATATCCCGCGTAGGTACGCGGTCACCTCCTCGGCGCCCGCGTGCTCGGCCCAGCCCAGCGGCGTCGAGTGGTACTCCGGGTCCTCCCGCCGCGGATCGGCGCCCAGGTCGACCAAGAGGCGGACCATCGGGATGTCGCCGTTGTAAGCAGCCAGATGCAGCGGGGTCGTTCGCCCGGCGCCGTGCACACTGAACCCCGCCTCGACCAGGAGCCGGACCGCCCCAGCACGGCGCAGGTCGACGGCCTGCTCGACGGCACCTGGTCGACGCCGGACCGCGGCCGCCGACACGGCCGGGGCCGCCTGCCGGACGGCGTGCACGTCTTCGCCGAGAGCCGCAGCCAAGAACCGGTCGACGTCGTCGATCGGGGAACGGGGCGGCCGGGCACCAGCTGCGGCCAGCAGCGCCGCGATCTCGGTGCTGCCGGTGTGGACCGCCCACTCGTACGCCGTGCGGTCCTCGTGCGTCGGGTGGCCGCTGCCGGAGACGTTCGGGTCGACGCCGTTGGCCAGCAGCAG
This sequence comes from uncultured Actinomycetota bacterium, assembly GCA_963808435.1. GTDB lineage: Bacteria > Actinomycetota > Actinomycetes > Propionibacteriales > Propionibacteriaceae > Microlunatus. The sequence continues at coordinate 9,717 of CAWEFW010000023.1, forward strand.
GGCCACCCGGTCCGTCCGGCCCTGGGCGACGGCCCAGATCAGCTGATCGGCCAGCATCTCCGCGGACTCCTGCTGCCTCTCGCCCAGGCGCGCTCGCCACGGTCCGCCGGAGCCACGTCCGAGCCCGTACGCAAACAGCAGCCGGAGATGCTCGTTCGACGCCTCGAACATCCGGTTGTACAGCGTCTGACCGTCGTTGGGGTCCGCCCCGGCCTCGAGCAGCAGCCCGGCCAGCGCGGCGGCGTGCTGGTGGGGCGGCTGGTTGGCCCGGTCCTCACCGCCGCCGAACGCCCCGGCCAGCGCGGTGAACGGCGGCGCCAGGCCTTCCCAGAGGTAGCCGGCATTCGGGTCGGCGCCGGCGTCGAGCAGTCGCCGAGCGCACTCGAGGCTGGACCGGTCGGGCGGAGAGTCAGGGATCCGGCTGAAGCACAGGTACAGCAGAGGCGGCCACTGGTGGGGTCCGCCTTCGGCGTGAGCGGCCGCCGGGTCCGTGGTGAGGAACCGATCGAGGTCGGACACCGAACCGGTCGCAGCCGCGGTGAAGATGGTGACGCCGGCGAGCTCGGGATGCTCGTCGAGCACCGCGGCCGCCCGGGCGGGCCGGACCTGAGCGTCGGCCCCATAGGTGAGACAGGCAAGCCGCAGCAGCTCCTCGGCCGGGTCGGTCTGCTCCGGCACCTGGTGCGGGTTGCGGCGCCACGGCTCGACCACGCGGAGGTGCTCGCGCAGCTTGGGCCAGCTGGGGAAGTCGTAGGCCCGGGCCAGCGCGAGCTGGGCGTCGGCCAGCCGCAGCCGGCTCGGGTCGGCGACCAGCTCCTCGCCCCGCGGATGCAGCCGCCGCAGCAGGCCGAGGGCCTCGACGTCGCCTTCCCGGCCACGACGCAGCCAGTCCTTCGCTTGTTTACGCAGCTGGCCCAGGTCGGTGCCGGGCAGGCCCATCACGGCCATCGCAGTCTCCAGTCCTCTTTCGGTCTGGTCCCGCAGCTCAGACCAGGACGGAAGAGGGTGGTCTGGTCCTCCGGTGAATCTCAGGTGGGCTCAGCCCTGTCCGCGGGTGGTGGCGTCCTGCACGCGTTTCCTAGCGTAACGGCGAATCCGGGCGCGCGCCCGTGTGTTTCGGCGCGCCGCGTGGGGTCCAAGGGGGTCGTCCCCCCTTGCTGATCTACGGCACGGCGTAGGGCCCCCGGCCGGTCGACCACACGTCGTCGAGGATCCCCTGCGCCCGCTCTCCGCGGGCCAACCGGGGTGTGAACCTGTCGTCGATCACGTACGGCACCGGCTCGACCGCCTTGACCTCGCCGCCCCAAAGGGTGATCTCGACGAAGATGCCCTCCCGGGTCTTGGTCTGGAAGTCCATGTCGAAGATGAAGTTGCCGAGGGAGTGCACCACGGTGCTCGAGCCGACCCGCTCCCAGCCCTGCACCCAGTGCGGATGACCGCCGATGACCAGGTCGGCGCCGGCCTCGGCGAAGGCGCGGGCCACCGTGCGCTGGCTGGCCTCGGGGCGGTGCGTGTACTGGGTGCCCCAGTGCGGCACGACCACGACCACGTCGACAGAGCGCTTCAGCGAGCGGATGTCGGCGCTGATCCGGGCGAGGGCCTGGCGGTTCAGCGGCCCGGTCCGCGGCGGCATGTTCAGCCGGTTGGTGCCCGCCCGCCGGCCGGTTGCCGCCGGTGTCTCGCCGATCGAGTCGGTGGCGATCAGGCCGATGCGAACGCCGTCGCGGGTGAGGACGACGGGTCTCCGGGCCTCGGCCAGGTTGCGGCCGGCACCCACGTAGGGCAGGTCGGCGGCCTCCAGCCGGCTGAGGGTCTGGCGCAGCGCACGGTCGCCGTAGTCGCCGACGTGGTTGTTGGCCAGCGACACGGCGTCGAATCCGGCCGACCTGAGGCCGCGGACGACGCGCGGACTGGCACCGAACGAGTCGCCACCCTGAGTGGGCTGGCCGGCGGTGGACAGCGTCGACTCCAGGTTCCCGACGGTGACGTCGGCCCGGGACAGCCGGCCGGCCAGCGGCCGGAAGACGGTCCTCGGGTCGTCCGCGATCGCCCGGCCGACCCGGCGGCCCAACATCACGTCGCCGACGAGAGTCAGGGTCGTGACCGCCGGGGCCGGCTCCGCAGCCGGTACCTGCAGCGAGTAGGACCTCGGGTCCCGCAACGGGTGCCGACCGCCGACCGTCAGCACGCGAACGCTGGGGTCGACGTCGGCGGCCGGAAGGACCCCCAGCACATCCGTGCGGCTGCGGACAGCCCGCAGCACATCGGCGGAGGTGCCGTCGGCGAAGCTGGCCAGACGCATCCGGCCACCGGACTGCCCGATGGCCGACCACCGGTTCGGGCGTTCGGTGATCACCCGCCGAGCCGCCGCCGCGCTGACATCGGCCACCGGCCGGGTGGCGTGCACCACCAGGGCCAGCGGCTGGGTGGCCGCCGCGGTCGGCGTCGGGCTGGTCGACGGGGTCGAGGCCGGCGCGGGACTGGCTGCGCTCGGTAGAACGGTCGGGGTAAGGCCCGAGGTCGGGGCCGGGTCGGCCGCTCCTGGCGAGCACCCGGCCACGGCCAGCAGCGAGACGACGGCGTAGGCGCTTCGGCGGCGCACTACCTGGCGTACCGGCACGCCGACAGTCTGCCTGGGCGCCGGAAATCAGTCCGCCAGTCGTGCGGCGGAGTCCAGGTACGGCCGAGCCACGCGGTCGGGGACACCGACCACGTCGAGCAGATAGAGGCCGGTGGACACCCGCTCCAGAAACCCCCATTCCCAGATCCGCTGGGCGTCGACCCCGGCGTGGTCGGCGAGCACGGTGCAGTAGCGCTCGGCCACCGTCCGGGCGTCGGGTCCGAGCAGGGTGCTCGACCAGTCGCGCAGCGCCACTCCGAGGTCGTACGCCCGGTCGGCGACGAAGCCGTCCGGATCGACGAAGACGTAGCCGGTGTCCGCGCCGGGCCGGGGGCTGAGGACGGCCAGCAGGTTGCCCGGGTGCGGGTCGCCATGGACCACGACAAGGTCCCGGTCGAACTCCGCGGCCCGCCGTTCCGCGTAGCCGAAAGCCTGGTCGACGACCCGAACCGGGCAGGGCCGGTCCAGCCGGTCCCAGGCCGCGCGGATGAGCTGCGCCAGCCCGGACGCCTTGTCCTCGCCCGGAGGTGGTCGAGTCTCCCCCGGGTCCTGCCAGGCCAAGGCCAGCGTGTCGGCCAGGCAGCGCAGCTGGTCCGGCACGGGTCGACCGCGGGTGGCCAAGGACGGGCCCAGGTCCTCCAGCAGCATGGCGCGCCGGTCGAGGTCGGAGCGCAGCAGCCGCACGTAGCCGCGTCCGGCGGCCCGCTCCAGCGTGGCCACCTGCTCCAGCCAGCCCTCGCCGCTGACCGCCACCTTGACCACGGCAGAGCTCCCGTTGGCTCGTCGCGCCCGGGCCACGAAGGAGGCGCTGCCTCCCGGCAGTCCGCGTCCGACAGTGATAGACCAGTCACGCTCCAGGGCGGCCAGCAGCTCCGGCAGGGCGGACGCCCAGGCCGTCCCCTCGGCGCCCATCGCCGCCACCCGGTGCCGGGTCAGCGGCTGCAGCCGGATCGACCCCGCCGGCGGCTCAGCCGAGGATCCGGGCATGGATGTTCCCCGGGAACCGGACGGTGAACCGGGTGTCGCCGATCATCGCCCTGACCTCCTGGATCCGCTCGTCGAGCTGCCGCCGCCGCGCCGCAGGCACCGACTCGAAGTAGTGCGTGTGGATCACCCCGTCGCGGGTCTGCGCCCAGGCGCCGACGACGCGGCCGTCCACCCACAGGGTCGGTCCGCCGTTGCCGACGCTGTCGAAGGCCTCGACGGCCGCCTCGGGCAGGTACCAGTCCCGCTGCTTCCAGCCCATCGTGCTCGGGTCCAGCCCTGGCAGTACAGCCACCCACGGCTCGGCGGCCCCGACCGGCTCGTCGTCCGCGGCGACCCAGCCGGGGCCGACGGCAAGCTCGACCTCGACGGCGCCGCAGTCGGCGAGCGCCTGCCGGGTGGTCCGCAACGGCCAACCCATCCACCACGCCAGGTCTGTCGTGGTACCCGGACCGAACCGGCGTAGCCAGTGGCCGGCGAGCTCACGGGCCGCCGGGCGGGGGTCCTCCCCGTCGAGCCCGCCGGGCAGCCAGTCCTCGGCGGCCGCGTACGCGTAGGCCCCGTTGACCCAGCTGCTCGGTCGGGTCCGCAGCATCAGCCCGGCGAAGCCCAGGATGGTCAGCACCCGGGTGTGGGCACTCTGGGTCCCCGCGTACACCTTGCCGGGGTTCAGCTGCAAGGGGTGCCGGAGCGCCGGCAACCGCTGCCCCACCGCTCTCGCTGTGCTGGGACCGTGCTCGCGCAGGTCGGCCAGCACCAGGCGCTCGGCCTCGGCCAGCCAGCCCTCCGGATCGGCCACCCCGTTCGCGGCGAGCATCTTCTGCATCCGCCGCCGCTCGGGCTCGACCAGGGCGAGCGTCGCGGTCGCGTGCATCCGGCGGACGACCGCGGGCGTTGCGACCCAGAGGGTGCGGCGCATCGCGTGGTGCCGGATCAGCTGCCGGTCTACGTAGAGCGCCTGCTCCACCGCCGCGATCGAGGGGTGGACCATCCGGACCATGGCGGACAGGTAGACCGTCACCGGGTCAGTGGAGTGCAGTGCGACTACCGCGTCGGCGATCCCGGGGACGTCATCGATGCGTGTCGACGGAAGCAGCAGGTGCCGTGTGGCCAGGCGCGTCCGCCGCTCTTCGTCGTCGATGACCCGCATCCGGGGTCGGTCAGCTCTCCGGCACCAGGGCCGCGTAAAGGTCGACGCGCACGCCGTCCGGGTCCAGCACCGTGGCGTAGCGCTGGCCCCAGAACGCGTCGAACGGCTCCAGGTGCGAGCCCGCGCCGAGCTGGCTGAGCTCGGCGTGCCGCCGGTCGACGTCCTCCGGGTCGGCGCAGCGGACGGCGAGGCTGACCCGGCCGTTGCCCGACCCTGACCAGTCCGGGTCGAACGAGCGGACCACGTCCTCGGTGTCCAGCATCAACCGGAACCCGTCCAGCTGGATGTCTAGATGGCCACCCGTCTCCGGCGTCGGCTCGGGAACCTCGTAGCCCAGGGCCCGGTAGAAGGCCACCGAGCGGCCAAGGTCGGCGACGACGACGCCGATGGCGTCGATTCGTGCAGTTGTCATGGCGGCAGAGTAGAGCGCCGCACTGACACTGCGACCGGCTGTCGGTCGATATGCTGAGCCGCCTGCCGTGGGCATCGGGGTTCGACCGTCGCCGCGGAGCGAGTCTCCGACGTGCAACTCGGCAGGGATCTCAGGAGCAGACGGCGCCCACGTTCGCGGAGCGGACCAGACGCGCGTACTTGGCCAGTACGCCGCGGCGCGCGGGCCGGGGGGTCGGTACCCAGTCGGCCAGTCTCTTCTCCAGCACTTCGGGACTGACGTCGAGGTCCAACCGGCCGCCGGCCACGTCCAGGATGATCCGGTCGCCGTCCTGCACCAGGGCGATCGGCCCGCCCTCGGTGGCCTCGGGGGCGAGGTGGCCGACGCACAGGCCGGTGGTCCCGCCGGAGAAGCGGCCGTCGGTGACCAGCATGACGTCCTTGCCGAGGCCGGCACCCTTGATCGCCCCGGTAATGGCCAGCATCTCCCGCATCCCCGGCCCGCCCTTGGGGCCCTCGTAGCGGATCACCACGACGTCGCCCGCCACGATGGTGCCGTCCTCCAGCGCGTCCATCGCGGCCCGCTCCCCGTCGAACACTCGGGCCGTGCCCTGCCACACCGAGGTGTCGAAGCCGGCGCTCTTCACCACCGCGCCCTCGGGAGCGAGCGAGCCGTGCAGGATGGTGATGCCCCCGGTGGGATGGATCGGGTTGCTCAGCGCGCGGACGATCACCCCGTCCACGTCCGGCGGTGCGATCTCGGCCAGGTTCTCCGCCATCGTCTTCCCCGTCACGGTCAGGCAGTCCCCATGCAGCAGACCGGCATCGAGCAGGGCCTTCATCACCACTGGCACACCGCCGACGCGGTCGACATCGTTCATCACATAGCGGCCGAACGGCTTCAGATCACCCAGGTGCGGCACCTTCTTGCCGACCCGGACGAAGTCGTCCAGGGTCAGCTCGACCTCGGCCTCGTTGGCGATGGCGAGCAGGTGCAGCACCGCGTTGGTCGAACCGCCGAACGCCATGGTCACCGCGATGGCATTCTCGAACGCCTCCTTGGTCAGGATCTGACGGGCGGTGATGCCACGGCGCAGCAGCTCGACCGCCGCCATGCCGCTTCGTCGGGCGAAGCCGTCCCGTCGCCGGTCCACCGCAGGCGGCGCCGCGGACCCGGGCAGGGACATGCCGAGCGCCTCAGCGGCCGAGGCCATGGTGTTGGCCGTGTACATGCCGCCGCACGCACCCTCGCCTGGGCAGATGGCCTTCTCGATCTCGGTCACCTGCTCGCGGGTGATCAGGCCGCGAACGCAGGCCCCGACCGCCTCGAAGGCGTCGATGATCGTGACGTCCCGGTCCCCCACCCGGCCCGGCATGATCGAGCCGGCGTAGAGGAAGACCGACGCCAGGTCCAGCCGGGCGGCGGCCATCAGCATCCCGGGCAGCGACTTGTCGCAGCCGGCCAGCAGCACCGAGCCGTCCAGCCGCTCGGCCGACATCACCGTCTCCACCGAGTCGGCGATGATCTCCCGGCTGACCAGGGAGAAGTGCATCCCCTCGTGCCCCATGGAGATGCCGTCGGAGACGGAGATGGTGCCGAACTCCAGCGGGTAGCCGCCGGCGGCGTGCACCCCGTCCTTCACCGCCTTGGCCAGCCGGTCCAGGCTGAGGTTGCAGGGCGTGATCTCGTTCCAGCTCGACGCCACCCCGACCTGGGGCTTGTCCCAGTCCTCGTCCCCCATGCCGACCGCACGAAGCATGCCTCGGGACGCGGTGGCCTCGAGGCCGTCGGTGACCACACGGGAGCGTGGCTTGGGATCAACGGTGTCCACGGTCATAGCGGGAAATCTAGCCGACCGCGGGCGGTGTGAGCCTCGGCGAAGCGGCTGGCCCGTCCGGCGCGGGCCAGGGCTGCCGAGTGCTGACCACGAGCTGGGCGGCCAACCCGGCGACCAGGAGCACGCCGACCACGGGTCCCAGGTTGGCCACCAGCTGCTGTAACCCGTTGTACTGGCGCTCGACCGCCCGGCCGTACGGCAGCAGGGCCAGCGGCAGGCAGGCGCACACCCAGATCACCCAGAAGCCGCCGATATAGCGCACCCAGCGAGGCAGGCCGGGTGAGAACAGTGCCACCGCAAAGGGCAGGATCCAGACGTAGTGATGGGTCCAGGACAACGGCGAGACCAGGCACGTGGTCAGGCCGGCGAGCGCGACGCCGAAGGCCTTGTATCCCAGCCGCCACCAATGGGCGGCGACCAGGGTGCCGAGCAGGGCGACGACGGCCGCGATGGCCAGCCCGATCAGGGTGGTGACCCGGGATGAGTCGCCGAGCCGGACGAACACACCGAGCAGCGACTGGTTGCCCACGTAGAGCGGCGACGCCGTCCGGGTATCCCCACCGGCCAGGCCACCGAAGAAGGCAACCGTCTCGCGGAAGAGCAGCAGCGCACCCAGCCCGGTCCAGACCAGGAAGCTGACGATTGCGGTCACGGCGGTCCGCCGCTGGCCGATGAGGAAGGCGAAGACCACGAAGAGGGCTGGGGTCAGCTTGATCGCCGCCGCCAGGCCGATCAGCGTGCCCCGCGGGATCCGCCGCCGCTCCCCGGGCGCGTCGGGCAGCAGGTCGGCGACGACCAAGGCCATCAGCAGCGTGTTCACCTGGCCGTAGCCGAGCGTGGTCCGGATCGGCTCCACGGCGAGGACCACGGCCACCCCGACCAGCCCGAGCTTCCACCCCCGCGGCACCCCGCAGCGCCACAGCACCGACTGCTGCGCGGCGATGAGGCCAGCGGTCCAGACCAGCTGCCAGAAGGCATACGGACCGACGGCCAGTGGCACCATCAGAATCGCCGCGATCGGCGGATAGATGAAGTACAGCCTCCAGCCCGGCGTCACGGTGGCGTAGATGTCCAGCCCGGCCAGCATGTCCTTGACCGCGTAGATGTAGACCTCGAGGTCGATCGTGGAGGGCCGCCAGGGGTCGAACGACCCACCCGAGATGATCAGCGGGAGGACCACGCAGGCCACCACGAAGGGCGGGCCGAACTCCACGAGCCAGCGGACCAACCGGCGGCCGGGCGCGCGGGTGGAAACGGGAGGGCGGGTCGCGGTGCTCACGACCCCGCGATGACCTGGGCGTAGACCGAGTCCAGCTCGCCGTCCGGCACGGTGTCGGGGTTGACCAGCCTCGCCAGTCCGGGCTCGTCGGCGTAGCGCGGGACCACGTGGACGTGCAGGTGGAAGACCTCCTGCCCCGCCACGGCGCCGGTCGAGGAGAGCACGTTGACCCCATCGGCCGCGAGGGTGCGCACCAGCAGCCGGGCCACCGCATCGACCGCCGGGGCGATCTCCAGCAGGGCTGGGGCCCCGGTGACCAGGTCGCGCACGTGCCGACGCGGCACCACCAGCGAGTGGCCACGATGCCAGGGGCCGATGTCGAGGAACGCGACGGCATGTTCGTCGGCGTAGATCTGCCGCGACGGCACTTCCCCGGCGACGATGCGGCAGAACAGGCAGCTCGGGTCCGTCTCGGGGGCGGCCGGCTGGGTGACGGTCGCGGTGGGGTCGGTCATCGGATGATGTTCTCCAGTGGCTCGCCGACGGCGAAGCGCCGTAGCTGGGCGGCGACCAGACGGTCGGCCCGGGGGAAGAAGGCGGAGCTGGCGCCGCCTATGTGCGGGGAGATCAACACCCCCGGCGTACGCCAGAGCGGGTGGTCCGCCGGCAGCGGCTCGGGGTCGGTGACGTCCAGCGCGGCCCGGATCCGTCCGTCGGCCGTGGCCGCGACCAGCGCGTCCGTGTCCACCAGGACACCGCGGGCCACGTTGACCAGCAGGGCATCGTCGGGCAGCAGGGCCAGTTGAGGGCCGGAGATGAGTCCTTCGGTGTCCGGCGTGTGCGGGGCGATGACGATCACGACGTCGGCATCCGGCAGCAGCGCGTCAAGCTCGGAGATCGCGTGCACCTCGGGTGGTCCGGACCGGGCCCGTCGGGCCACCCGGGTGACCGAGGCCACCTCGAACCCGGCCAGCCGCCGTTCGATCGCCGATCCGATGTTGCCGTATCCGACGATCAGCACCCGCTGGTCGGCCAGCGAGCGGCCGAACCGCGGCTGCCAGCGGCCCTCGGCCTGCTGCCGGGCGAAGTCGTCCAGATGCCGGCCGCTGGCCAGGGTGAGGGCCACCGCCAGCTCGGCGGTACTGGCGTCGTGCACGCCCGCGGCGTTGCACAGGGTCACCCCGTCGGGCACGTGCGGTATGAAGTTCTCCACGCCCGCGGTGAGCGTCTGGATCACCTGCAGGCTGCTCATCTCCCCGGAGCGCTCGAGCACCTCGGCGCCCTTCATGTACGGCAGGACGTAGAACTCGACCTCGGCGATCGAGTCGGGCATCGGGTCACCGTCGGCGCGGTAGCAGTCGACGGCAATGCCGTCGGGGATCCCGTCCAGGCGCTGCTCGGCCTCGACCGCGTCGGCGTACGGCAGCCAGGCTCGTCTCACTGTGGGACCACCGCCCCGGCGGTCATGCGTCCTGAGTCTGTCGAAGGTCCTGACTCCCGCGCCCCGACGTGCTCGGCGCGGATGCGCCGCACCGGGTATCCGGCGGCATCGAGCGCGGCCTTGACCTCGCCGACCCGCAGTGTGCCGTAGTGGAACACCGTGGCCGCCAGCACGGCGTCGGCCCCGGCGGCCACCGCGGGCGGAAAGTCGGTCACCCGGCCGGCGCCGCCGGAGGCGATCAGGGGCACGTCGACCTGGTCCCGGACCGCGGCAATCATCTCCAGGTCGAAGCCCGTGGTCATCCCGTCCGCGTCCATGGAGTTGAGCAGGATCTCCCCCACTCCGAGGTCGACCCCCCGCCGCGCCCACTCCACCGCATCCAGGCCGGCAGCGGTCCGGCCACCGTGGGTGGTCACCTCGAAGCCGGACGGCTGGCCGGCCGCGCGGCGCGCGTCGACCGACAGCACCAGCACCTGGTTGCCGAACTGCCGGGTGATCTCGGCGATCACCGCCGGCCGACTGATCGCCCCGGTGTTGATCGCCACCTTGTCCGCCCCAGCCCGGAGCAGCACGTCGACGTCGCGCACCGAGCCGACCCCGCCACCCACCGTGAGCGGGATGAACACGGTCTCGGCCGTCCGGCGGACCACGTCGAGCATGGTCGCCCGCGCCTCCGACGACGCGGAGATGTCGAGGAAGGTCAGCTCGTCGGCACCCTCGGCGTCGTACGCTGCGGCGAGTTCGACCGGGTCGCCGGCGTCGCGCAGGTTGGCGAAGTTGACGCCCTTGACCACTCGGCCAGCGTGCACGTCCAGGCACGGGATGACGCGGACGGCGACGGGCACGCCCTCCAGCCTAGGGCTAGTGCCCATCGACCGGCTCAGGCACATGAGTCGTGCGGCCTGAGCCTGTCGAAGGCCCTACCCTGGCGCCGCGGGGGTCAGCAGCGCGGTATCGGCCGGCTGTAGGTGGTCTTGCTCGGGGTGGCCAGGTAGTAGTCGGTGACGTAGTACCCGTCGTCGAGCCGGTCCCAGACCGAGGTGGTGTAGACCTTCGCGCCGGCGGTCTGACAGAGCACCCAGGCCAACGCACCAGGCGACAGCGTCGCCCTCACGGCGTAGCTGCTGGACGGGCCGAGGCGCTCGTTGAGCGTGGTCTGGGCCACCTGGTACGGGTACTTGCAGCGCGGCAGTGGTGGGCTGTAGGTCGTGTGGGACGGCGTGCTCAGGGAGGTGTCGGGCACGTAGCCGCCACTGGTCAGCTTGTCCCACACCGCCGTGCCCCGCACGGTCGACCCGGGGGTCTGGCAGACGACCTTGGCCGTCGTGTTCGTCGGGTAGGTGGCGGTGACCGGGTAGGAGGTCCCCGGCCCGCTGCGCGCGTAGAGGGTGCGGACCGCCGTGTACGAGTACGCCACGGTGGCGACCGGGGCGTCCCACCGGTTGCTGTCGACGGTCATGGTCACCCCGCCGTACGTCTCCGTGCGCTCGGCCCAGTACTGCTTGGCCCGCTGATGGTTGGACCACCGCGTGTCGGGAATCCCCGCCCAGCCGGTCAGGCTCGCGACATGGTCGTAGCGGGCGATCCACAGGGCGTCCGGCCGGGCGTAGGCGGTGGAGTTGTACGAGTCATCCAGGTGCTGGGCGCCGGAGCCGAGGTTGACGTACATGCCGGACAGGTAGCCCACCCGGTGGAGCTCCTTGGTCCACGACGAGACGTAGCGCCGCACCGCGTCCCGGCAGCTCGTATCGGCGGCGTTGTAGTTCTCCATGTCGCCGTAGATGGCGCTACCGGGAAGCATGCCCAGTGCCCGGGCGGCAGCGACCGCGGCTACCGCGTCCGCCGTTCCTTTGGTGGCCGCGTTGCTGGCCGTGAAGTGCTCCTCCCGGCGCCGGTCGGCGCAGGGCGCCTGATGACCCAGGTAGATGGGGATCAGGCGCCAGTTCTTCGAGACGTGGACGACCCAGGCCGGGGTGAGGTTGGGCTGCGCATCGCAGGTACGGTTCAGCCCTCCGATATAGACGGCGACCCCGCGGTACCGCGAGCCGACCCAGGCGTCCATCGCCGCTGCGCCCGGTGCATCGCACCGGTCGAAGGCGTAGCCGGTGAGCCGGGTGGCGGTGGCCACGCTGGGATAGCTGATCGAGGTGGCCGGTTCGGCGGCTGCGGGTGGCGCAACGCCGAGAACGAGCAGGAGTACGGCCGGAAGAGCCAGGATGACGGTGCGGGCCGTCACGACGCTGTGACGAATCATGGAAACCCCCTTGCGGAATTCTACGGCTGGGCCCATACTTCGCCACCACAATCTTTGATTCGTTAGCAAACGAGCGAAAATCTTGCGTGCGATGGTTGCGGGCCGGTCACGGCCGATCCGCCGTGGCGAGGCTGGCGTCGAGCAGCGCAAGGTCGGCCGCCATCTCCGCAAGACGTATGGGTGGGAGCCCGTTCAGCCTGATGCGCAACCGGCTGGGGGCCGATCAACACCCGGAGGACGGGTGGTCGCGCCCCGACTGGTGGCGGGGGACGAGTTGTCCGCTCCCGGTGACCCGGCCGACCCACTGCCGGTCGAGGTCGCCTCCGCATCCGGCCGGGCGATGCTGGTGCCGAGAGTCGTCTACACCGTCACGGCGGGCTTCGACGAGGACTACTTCAGCTCCTGGGCCGACGTCGACTGGTGTCGCCGGATCCGCGCGGCCGGCTACACGGTCTGGTCCGTTCCGACGGCCACTGCCGTGTACCACCGTCGCCGTCCCACGGACCGCTCCGATCGCCGTGCGGTGGTCCGAGACTTCCACGGCGGGGCCTACCGGTACTGGCTCCAGCACGACGCTCCTCCCTCCTGGCATCCGTGGCGCTGGATCAAGGCTGTCCTCCTGGCGACCCGCGCAGGCCTGGCGACGATGTCGGCCGAGGACCTGTCGTAACGTCCCGCGAGGGTCGGTCGTCGCGACCTTCCGGGTGCCGACCGAGTGCTGGTCGGGCCTAGCCGGGTCCCCGCCGTCACCCCTTAGGCTGACCGCCGTGCCCGACATCGATTCGAGCTTTCTCGCCCTGCCGTTGGCTGAGCTCAGTGACGCGGCGCTGTCCCGGGCGGCCGAGCTGGGCTGCAGCCACGCCGAGGTTCGGGTGGAGCGGCTGCGGGAGGCGTTCCGGAGCTTCCGCGACCACGGGTTGGAGACCACCGCCGACCGGCAGGTGCTGGGCCTGTCGGTCCGCGTGGTGCACGACGGCGTCTGGGGCTTTGCCGCCGACATCGCGTTGACCTCCGACACCGCCGCCCGGCTGGCCGAGCGGGCGGTGGCCACCGCACGCGTGTCCCGGCCGCTGACCCCGGCGTCCGTCGTGCTGGCCGAGGAGGAGACCTATCCGGACGCGACCTGGGTGTCGGCGTACGAGGTCGACCCGTTCGCGGTCGAGGAGGCCGAGAAGGTCGGCCGGATGCTGGCGCTCAACGAGGTGCTGCTGGCCGCGTCCGGCGTCAGCCACGCCACCGCGCACCTGGGCTACGTCGCCGAGAACAAGTTCTTCGCCAACCTGGCCGGCACCTCGACCACCCAGCAGCGGGTGCGGATCCAGGCCCAGCTGACCGCGGTCAGCGTCGGCGACCATGGCTTCGCCACCATGCGGACGATCGCCCCGCCCATCGGCCGCGGCTGGGAGTACCTGACCGGTACCGGCTGGGACTTCGACGCCGAGGTGGCCGAGATGGGCGGGCTGCTGGCGGAACAGGTGGCCGCGCCGTCGGTCGAGGCGGGCCACTACGACCTGGTGATCCACCCGTCGAACCTGTTCCTGACCATCCACGAGTCGATCGGCCACGCCACCGAGCTGGACCGTGCGCTCGGCTACGAAGCGGCGTACGCGGGCACCTCCTTCGCCAAGTTCGACCAGCTGGGCACCCTGCACTACGGCAGCCCGGTGATGAACGTGACCGGTGACCGGCTGGTCGACCACGGCCTGGCCACCATCGGGTACGACGACGAGGGCGTGGCGCCGCAGCAGTTCGACATCGTCGCCGGCGGCACTCTGGTCGGCTACCAGCTGAACCGGCAGATGGCGGCGGAGAAGGAGCTGGGCCGGTCGAACGGATGCGCGTTCGCCGACTCGCCCGGCCACATCCCGATGCAGCGGATGCCCAACGTGTCGCTGCGGCCCGCACCCGACGGCCCGAGCACCGAGGAGCTGATCTCCGGCGTGGACCGCGGCATCTACATCGTGGGCGACAAGTCCTGGTCCATCGACATGCAGCGCTACAACTTCCAGTTCACCGGGCAGCGCTTCTTCCTCATTCGAGACGGCCGGCTCACCGGGCAGCTCAAGGATGTGGCGTACCAGGCCACTACCACCGACTTCTGGCGGTCGATGGCGGCGGTTGGCGGCCCGGAGACCTACCTGCTCGGCGGGGCGTTCAACTGCGGCAAGGGCCAGCCCGGCCAGGTGGCTCCGGTCTCCCACGGCAGCCCGACCGCGTTGTTCCGGGCCGTGAACGTGCTCAACACCCAGTCGGAAGGAGGGGCCACGTGAGCGAGCTTGCGAGCTCACCATCCAGCACAGCAGCGCCGCGAACGTGGCCGACGAGCGCCAGCGAGGAGGACACGTGAGCGAGCTTGCGAGCTCACCATCCAGCACAGCAGCGCCGCGAACGTGGCCGACGAGCGCCAGCGAGGAGGACACGTGAGCGTCCAGGACCTGGTCGAGCAGGCGTTGAGCCTGGCCACCCTGCCCGGCGTGGTGACGGTCGCCGAGCGCACCGAGGCGAACCTGCGCTGGGCCAACAACGCGCTGACCACCAACGGCGAGATGCACGGCCGGACCCTGACCGTGACGGCGACCGCGGAGGTCGAGGGCGGCACCGGGGCGGGTACGGTCAGCCAGGAGATCGCCGGCGCCGACGAGGTCGCGGCCGTGGTGGCCGCCGCCGAGCAGCTGGCCCGGACCGGCCGGCCGGCCGAGGACGCCATGCCGCTGGTGGAGAACTACGCGCACGGGGATGACTGGACCGCCGAGCCGGAGACCACCGACATCGACGTGCTCAGCGAGGTGGCCAAAGGCCTGGGCGAGGCGTTCTCACAGGCCGCGGCCAACCGGCAGCTGCTGTTCGGGTTCGCCGAGCACGTGGTGACGACGACCTACCTCGGCAGCAGCACCGGACTGCGCCGGCGCGGGGTGCAGCCGACCGGCCGGCTGGAGCTCAACGCGAAGACCGCGGATGGGACGGCGTCGGCCTGGGTCGGCCGGGCCACCCGGACCTTCGCCGACGTGGACATCGCCGCCGCGTACGCCGAGGCCAGCACCCGGCTGGACTGGGCCAAGGTGCAGGTCGAGCTGCCGCCGGGGGCGTACGAGGTCCTGCTGCCGCCCGGGCCGGTGGCCGACCTGCTCATCTACACCTACTGGACGGCCAACGCGCGCAACGCCGAGGAGGGCCGCAACGTCTTCGCGGCGGGCGAGGGCCGGACCCGGATCGGCGAGACACTGGCTTCCCTCCCGCTGACCCTGAAGTCGGACCCGCTCTATCCCGGCCTGGAGACGCTGCCCTTCGTCAGCGAGGTCTACAGCGAGGACGAGTCGTCCTGGACGTTCGACATCGGCGCACCGGTGACCGAGACCACGTGGATCGACCGGGGAGTGCTGCACGAGCTGATCCGCAACCGCGCCCAGGCGGCCAAGACCGGGCTCACGGCCACGCCGCCGGCGGACAACCTGATCATGGACGCCGGTGGCACTGCCACCCTGACCGAGATGATCGCCGCGACCAAGCGCGGGCTGCTGCTGACCTGCCTGTGGTACATCCGCGACGTCGACCCGGAGCGGCTGCTGCTCACCGGCCTGACCCGCGACGGGGTCTACCTGATCGAGGACGGTGTGGTCGTCGGATCCGTCAACAACTTCCGCTGGAACGAGTCACCGGTCGAGCTGCTGGGCCGGATCACCGAGGTCGGCGCTGCCGAGCTCACCCTGTGCCGCGAGTGGAACGACTACTTCAACCGGACGGTGATGCCGCCGATCCGGGTGCCGGACTTCAACATGTCGACGGTCAGCCAGGCCAGCTGAGAACCGTTCGCCTCGCCGAAAGGGACGGCGGCACCGGCTCAGACTGGGCCCGCCGTTCTACGGCAGCTGCTCGCCGGAGATGTCGTCGGCGTCGTCGTCCTCGGCGGAGTAGGTCACGACGCCGCGCCGCATGCTGTGCACCAGCCGGCGGGCGGTGTCGCGTAGCTCGCCCGGACCGGCGGCGTCGGCGATCTGACCGGCGAAGTCGACCACCTGGCGGACCCAGCGAACGAAGTCGCCGGCGGTCAGCTCGGTGTCCTCCAGCACGTCGGCGAGCGACCGACCGGCCGCCCATCCGTACGCCACCTCGCTGAAGCCGATGTCCGGCTCGGGGCCTCGCGGCAGCCGGGCGTCCCGCTCGACCAGGGACACCTCTCTCCAGATCCGCCGCACCTCGGTCATCGCCGTACTGGACTGCGCGTCGGGCATCCGCGGTCGGCGGGCTCCGTCATCAGTGCGCCGGGCCTCGTAGACCAGCGAGGCCAGCACCGCGGCGAGCTGCGGCTCGCGCAGCCCGGCGAACACTCCGGCGCGGATGCACTCAGCGGCTACCAGGTCGAGCTCGGCGTAGATCCGGGCCAGCATCCGACCCGGCTCGCTGACCCGCCCGCCACCGGGCCCGGTGAGGTAGCCCAGAGACTCCAGCACCGCGCAGATCTTGTCGAAGTGGTTGGCGATGGTGTTGGTCCGGGTGTCCACCCGTTCCTGCAGCCGGGCGCTCTCCCGCTCCAGCCGCAGCGCCTGCTCGGCCCAGCGGGCGTGGGTCTCCCGGTCCGGGCAGCTGTGGCAGGGGTGCTGGCGCAGCTCGATCCGGCGTTCCGCGATCTCAGCGGCCAGGTCCTCGTCCGCCACCGCCCGCCGGGTCCGGGGTCCGAGGTCGATCTCGGCCAGCCGGGACCGGAAGGCGGCCGACAAGGTACGCCGGGCGGCGGCCTCCTTGGGGTTGAAGTGCTTGTTGATGCGCATTCGGCCGGCCACGACCGGCGGCGCCGGGAAGTCGGCCAGGGACATCCGGCGGACCTGCCGGTCCTCGGTCAGCACCAGCGGCCGAGGGCTCTCGTTCTCGCTGCGAGTACCGGGGTCGATCACCACCACCCAGCCCCGGCGGCGTCCACCCAGCACCTGGACGATGTCCCCGGGCTTCAGCCCGAGCAGGACCTGCAGGGTCTCCGCCCGCCGGTCCGACCGCCGCTCCCGGGCCGCCTCGGCCTCCATTGCGGCGATCTCCGCCCGCAACCGGGCGTACGCCTCGAAGTCGCCCTGCTCGCAGGTCGCCTTGGCCCAGTTCTCGGCGATCGCCTCCGTGTTGCGGGCCACCGACCGGGCCACCCCGACCACCGAGCGGTCGGACTGGAACTGGGCGAAGGACTGCTCCAGCAGTGTCCGGGCGCGTTCCCGCCCGACGCTGCCGACCAGGTTCACCGCCATGTTGTAGGTCGGGGCGAACGACGACCGCAGCGGGTACGTACGCCGCGAGGCCAGGCCCGCCACGGCCCGCGGGTCGAGCCCGGGCTGCCAGCAGACGACCGCGTGACCTTCGACGTCGATGCCGCGGCGGCCCGCCCGCCCGGTCAGCTGGGTGTACTCCCCCGGTGTGATGTCGGCGTGGGTCTCGCCGTTGTACTTCACCAGCTTCTCCAGCACCACCGACCGGGCCGGCATGTTGATGCCCAGGGCCAGGGTCTCGGTGGCGAAGACGACCTTGATCAGACCGCGGACGAACGCCTCCTCCACGCACTCCTTGAACGCGGGCAGCAGCCCGGCGTGGTGGGCGGCGACCCCGCGGACCATCGCCTCGGTGAACCGGTCGTGGTCCAGCGCGGCCAGGTCGGCATCCGACAGCCCGGCGGTGTGTCGGGCGATGATCGCACCGATCTCGGCCCGCTCGACGGCCGTGGTCAGCCGCAGGCCGGACCCGAGCATCTGGCGCACGGCGCCGTCGCAGCCGGCCCGGGAGAAGATGAACACGATGGCCGGCAGCAGTCCGGCTCGCTCCAGCATCTCCACGACGTCCGGCCGGCTCGGCCCGTAGAACGAGCGGGGCTTATGCCCGTTGCCGGTCGAGGTGCGGGCGGCCCCGCCGTACGCCCCGCTGCCGTACGCGACGCTGCGCCGGCCCCGCCCACCCGCGCCCCGCGGCCGCCGGGAGTCGTCGCGGACCAGCCGGGACTCCTCCCGCGCCACCTTGAGCAGCGCCGGGTTGACGTCGGTCCGCCCGCCGGGCGCCTCTCGCGCGGTCGGCGCCACGTCGGCGAACAGGTCGTAGAGCCGGGTGCCCACCAGCACGTGCTGGAAGAGCGGCACCGGGCGCCGTTCGGAGACGACCACGGCCATCTCGCCCCGCACCTCGGCCAGCCACTCGCCGAACTCCTCGGCGTTGCTCACCGTCGCCGAGAGCGCCACCACCTGGATCGACTCGGCGAGGCCGATGATCACCTCTTCCCAGACCGCCCCGCGGAACCGGTCGGCCAGGTAGTGCACCTCGTCCATCACCACGTACCCGAGGTTCGCCAGGGTCGCCGAGCCGGCGTAGATCATGTTGCGCAGCACCTCGGTGGTCATCACCACCACCGGGGCCTCGGAGTTGATCGAGGAGTCACCGGTCAGCAGCCCCACCCGATCCGCCCCGTGGCGCCGGACCAGGTCGGCGTACTTCTGGTTGGACAGCGCCTTGATCGGGGTGGTGTAGAAGCACTTGCGGCCCTGCTCCAGAGCGAGGAACACCGCGAACTCCCCGACGATCGTCTTGCCGGCCCCGGTCGGCGCCGCAACCAGGACGCCCGAGCCCGCCTCGACGTGCGCGCAGGCCTCGCGCTGGTAGTCGTCGAACGCGAACCCGTAGCCATCGGCGAACGCGGCCAGCGCCGGAGACGACTGGCGTGAGCGGAAGGAGGCGTACGCCTCGGCCGGGCTGGGCTCGGCCATGTCAGACCTCCGCGGGCACGATGACGGGCAGGATCCCCGGGGCCAGGCATGCGGTCAGCGGAGCGGCGCCGATCAGCTCGCCGTCGCCGAAGCCGACCAGACCTGGACCCTCCACGGTCACCTCCCGTACGCGTAGCTGCTCGACACAGGCGTCCCGGGCGAACTTGCCGGAGAACATCTGCGGCAGCAGCCGCAGCAGGGTGACCCGACCGACCGGATGGATGATCGTGACGTCCAACCAGCCGTCGAACGGGTCCGCCTGCGGGCAGATGTGCATCCCGCCCCCGTAGTACCCGGTGTTGCCGATCGCTACCAGCATGGCCCGCTGCTCGCGCACCTCGCCGTCGAGGACGAGCCGGTAGGCCAGCGGCGAGAAGACCCGCAGCTCGGCCAGCGTGGCCAGAGTGTAGCGGGAGGATCCGCGGGGCCAGGTCATCTCGTTGGCCCGGCGGTTGACCAGAGCATCGAAGCCGGTGGCCAGCACCGTGCCGACGAAGGTGTTCCCGACCAGGGCCAGGTCGACCGCACGGGTCCGTCCGCCGGCCACCACCTTCGCCGCGGCGAGCGCGTTGGTCGGGTCCAGGCCGAGCCCGCGGCACAGGTCGTTGCCGGTGCCGGCCGGGATCAGGCCGAGGGTGGTCCGCCGGTCTCCCGCCCGGTGTGCGGCGGCGACGGCGTTGACGCCGAGGTGCATCATCCCGTCGCCACCCAGGACGGCGAGCACGTCGATGCCGTCGGCCACGGCCTGCTCGGCCATGGCTCGGGCCTCGGCGAAGTCCCGGCTGAGCTGGATCGACAGCTCGAGCCCGCCGTCGCGCAGAGTCCCGGCCACCGCCGGCAGCAGCTCGAGAGCGCGGCCCTTGCCCGACGAGGGGTTGACGATCAGCCGGACGCGGCGGCTCATCGGGTCGGCGGCGGCTCGTCGGAGTTCGGGAGATCTTCCGGCGCCGGCTCGAGCATGGTCTGAGACCGGTCGGGCGCATGGCCGTTGGTCGACGAGCCGTCGGCGGACAGCTCCCGCAGCGCCCTGTCCGTCGCCAGCAGCTCGTCACCGGCAGCGCCGATCCGCCTCGCCTTGCGCCGGTCCAGGACGTGGGCGATGGCCTCGGCCGCCATGAACAGCAGACTCATCGGCAGCGCCAGGGCCAGCATTGAGAACGGGTCGGTCGACGGGGTGGCCACGGCCCCGAAGACGAAGGTGCCGAAGATGACCAGGGTGCGGTACTTGGCCAGCTGGCTGGCCTTGATGACTCCGACGATGTTCAGCATCAGGACCAGCAGCGGAATCAGGTAGGCGATGCCGAACACGACCATCAGCCGCAGCATGAAGGACAGGAAGGTGTTGATGTCCTGCAGGTTGGCCACGCCCTCGGCGGTGAAGCCGAGCAGCACTGCGATCGCCTTGGGCAGGACGTAGTAGGCGGTGGCCACGCCGAGGAAGAACAGCGGGCTGGCGATGCCGATGAAGATCAGCGCCCACTTCTTCTCCTTGGCCAGGAGCCCAGGGACGATGAACGCCCAGAGCTGGTACAGCCAGACCGGCCCACTCAGTACCAGTCCGGCTACCAGACAGACCTGGACGGCCAGCCGCAGCGGCGAGGTCAGGTCGATGTTGACCAGCTCGGTGATGGCGTCCGGGTTGCTGGCCTTGAGATCCTCGATCCCGGCGAAGTAGGGCGTCGTGAGTAGGCCGAACAACCGCTTGTAGAAGAATGCCGCCAGGACCGTGGCGGCGATGATGGCCAGCGACGCGACGACCAGCCGGTACCGCAGCTCCCGCAGGTGCTCGAAGAGCGTCATCGAGCCGTCCGGCGGCACGGGCGGCGGCTTGAGCCACTTCAGGCTGAAGCGGATCGGCCGGCCCTTGATGGTCAGGGACACGGCGAGGTCAGTCGGTCAGGGTCAGACGTCGCGCCGCGGGTCGCTGCCGGCGGGGTCGGTGCTGCTGCCGGTGGGCGGCTGCTGGTAGGTGGGATCGGGGCCGACCGCCGGCGGAGCGGGGTTCTCGGACTTGTCGGCATCCTTGAGCCCCCGGGTCTCTTCCTTGAACTCTTTGATGGCGCGGCCGGTGCTCTTGCCGATCCCGGCGAGCCGGGCACCGCCGAACAAGAGCAGGACGACAGCCAGGATGATCAGCAGCTCGGGCACGCCGAGGCCGAGAACGAGTGGAGTCATAGTTCCTCTTTCGGACGGGTGACGCTGGCGATCACCTGTCATCCTACGTCGGCGTGACCTCGTCGAACTCCTCGGCCGCTGTGAGGTCGCTGTACCGTCGTGGCCCGGCCGAGCTCAGTTCGGGCATCTGGATCTGGGCGACCAGTCCGGCCAGCTGGTCACCCCGTTCGGCCAGCATCCGGAGCTCGCTCATCACATCGGCCGCCTTGTGCGCCAGCCAGACCGCGTACGCGATCAGCATGACCAGACCAGCCAGCGCGATTCCGCCGAACACGAAGACCCAGACCACGCCTCGCAGCATATGTGCCCTGAGCCTGTCGGAGGGCACACCGGGTCGCGCTCTCGACCGGCTCAGCGCGAATCGAGGTAGCCGAGGGCGACGTACTGGTCCAGCGCCTCCTGGGCCACCTCGACCGCCGAGTCCCCGGCGCCGGCGGGCGAGACCACCCGCGCACCGCCGCCCAGCCGGAGCAACAGGCTGCGGAGCCACGCGGGATCGGTGACGTGGAGGACGACCGTCAGCCGCCCGTCGTCGTGCCGGGTCACCGTCTCGGTCGGGTAGTACTCGGCCACCCACGACGCCCACGGCTCGAGGGACAGCGTCACCAGCGGCGCGTCCTGCAGGCTCTCGAACCAGCCGGTGGACAGGTCCTTGAGCTGCACGTCGTGCGGCTCGACCAAGGTGTCGGTGACCTCGACCGCAGCGATCCGGTCCAGCCGGAAGGTCCGCAGCGCCCGAGCCGAGTAGCACCAGGCCTCGAGGTAGCCGTAACCCTCCAGCACAAACACCCGCAGGGGGTCCACCATGCGCCGAGTGGTCTCGGCCCGCGACGCCACGTCGTAGGTCAGGTCCAGCCGACGCCCTCGCTGCAGGCCGTCGTTGACCCGGGCCTGGATGTCGTCGCGGCCGGCGGTCACGGCCACGTTGGCCTGGTCGGTCGCGGCCAGGTTCCCGGCTGCCGCCTCGAGCTTCTTCAGCGCCCGGTCCACCGCCTCGCGCTCCCCCGGCCCGGCGATCTCCCGGAGTGTGCGCAGTGCGAGCACCAGGGCCAGCGCCTCGTCGGCGGAGAGCCGGAGCGGCCGGGTCAGGTAGTCGGCGTTGCTCAGATGGATGACGCCCTCACCGTCCACCGCGTCCATGTCGATGTCGATCAGGTCCCCCGGCGCCAGTCCGGGCAGCCCGCACATCCACAGCACGCTCAGGTCCTCGCGCAGCGTCTTGAGGTTGATCCCGAATGCCGCCGCCACGTCGGCCATCGCCACGCCGTCGTGCTCGCGCAGGTAGGGAACCAGGCTCAGCAGCCGCCGGACCTGGGCCTGGGAGGTCACGTGTCCTCCTCGCTGACGCTCGTCGGCCACGTTCCCGGCGGTGCTGTGCTCGACGGTGAGCTCGCAAGCTCGCTCACGTGTCCTCCTCGCTGACGCTCGTCGGCCACGTTCCCGGCGGTGCTGTGCTCGACGGTGAGCTCGCAAGCTCGCTCACGTGTCCTCCTCGCTGACGCTCGTCGGCCACGTTCCCGGCGGTGCTGTGCTCGACGGTGAGCTCGCGCCGCCGACGGTGAGCTCGCAAGCTCGCTCACGCTGCGCGGCCGGTCTCGGCGACCGCGCGCAGGGCGCGGACCACCGAGTCCCGCAGCTCGGCCGGGGCCAGCACGACGACGTCGGCCCCGTGCTGGACGATCTCCTCGGCCAACGACCACCGGTCGCCGTACGCCACCGCGAACGCCTCGAAGCCGTTCGGCAGCTCGGCGCCGGCGGTTGCCGGCTCCCCGCGGCGGGCCAGCGTAGGAGCCCGGCCCTTACGGAGGGCCAGCAACGCTGTCTCGGTCGGCTCACGAGGCCCCAGCGAACGGGCCAGGGCCCGCAGGTCGAGGTCTGCCGGCACCGCGTACGCGCCCGGCCGGGAGACCTTGCGCGGCTGGTCGGTGATCCGGGACAGCTTGAACATCCGGGTGGCGTTCCGGTCGGTGTCGTGGCCGAGCACGTACCAACGGCCCTTGGACGCGGTCAGCCCCCACGGCTCCAGGGTGCGCCGTTCCCCGCCGCGGTAGGTGAAGCTGACCCGGCTGCGCTCCAGCACCGCGTTCCACAGCAGGTCGAAGCTGGGCTCGGTGGCCTGCACCGAGGGGGCCAGCGCGGACAGCTGAGCGGTGTCCGGCTCGATCCCGGCCGCGCGGAGCTTGGCCAGCGCGCTCCGGGTGGAGTCCGCCACGCTGGCGTGCTGCCAGACCCGGGCGGCCACCCCGACGACCGACGCCTCCTCGGCGTCCAGGTCGATGGCCGGCAGGGAGAACTCGCTCGGCCGGATCCGGTAGCCGGGCTCGTCGTCGAACAGCACGTCGAAGCTGCCGACCTCGATCGGCACCCCCAGCGCCCGCAGCTCGTCCTTGTCCCGCTCGAAGGTGCGCTCGAACGCGGTGTCGGAGAGGTCGTGGTAGCCCTCGACCGCCTCACGGATCCGGTCCTTGGTCAGGTACCGGTCGGCGACCAGCAGGCAGATGGTGAGGTTGAGGATCCGCTCCGTCTTGCGGGTGGTCATGCGTGTGGTCTACTTCCTCACCGGATCTGTTCGCAGCAGCACGCTACCAGGGGCGGAGGAACGTGACCGGTCACCGCGGAGCGGGTCGCTACGCGCCCAGCCCGACCGGTGAGCTGCACCTGGGCAACCTGCGTACGGCGGTGCTGGCCTGGCTCTTCGCGCGCTCGACCGGGCGGCGGTTCCTGCTCCGGATCGAGGATCTGGACACCGGCCGGGTGCGGCCGGGGATGGCCGAGCAACAGGCGGCGGACCTCGCCGCACTCGGGCTGGACTTCGACCCGCCGACGCTGGTCCAGTCCGCGCGGTCGGAGGTCTACGACGCCGCGCTCGCCACGCTGGCGACGAGCACGTTCGAGTGCTTCTGCACCCGCCGGGAGATCGCCGAGGCGGCCAGCGCCCCGCACGGCATCGTGCCCCGGTACCCCGGCACCTGTCGCAACCTGACCGCCGCCGAGCGGGCGGATCGGCGACAGACCCGCGCGCCGGCGCTGCGGCTGCGGGCCGACGGCGCCGAGCAGACGATTCCCGACCTGCTCCATGGCACTGTCACCGGCCCGGTGGACGACATCGTGGTCCGGCGCAACGACGGCGGTGCGGCCTACCACCTGGCCGTCGTGGTGGACGACGGCGACACCGGGGTGGACCAGGTCGTCCGGGGAGATGACCTACTGTCGTCGGCGGTCAGCCAGGCCTATTTGGCCCGGCGACTCGGTTACCCGGTGCCGACGTACGCGCACGTCCCGCTGGCGCTGAACCGCGAGGGCCGACGGCTGGCCAAACGGGACGGCGCCGTCACCCTGACCGACCTGGCGGCCCAGGGGCGTACGCCGGCGCAGGTCATGGCCGTCATCGCCGCCTCGCTCGACCTGCCACCGGTGGCCACGGCGGCCGAGCTGCTGCCGGTCTTCGACCCGGCCCGGCTGCCGCGCAAGGCGTGGGTCGTCGACCCGGCTAGCGTGAGCGCGTGATCATCTGGGCCGACGGCGAGGTGACCGAGATCCGCGCGCGCTGGCCCGGTGCGGTCGAGCTCACCGCCACCCGGTCCGACGCCGACGGCCCGGTCCGGGCGTTGGCGTACACCGACCTCACCCCGACCCCCGCCGTCGGCGACCGGGTGCTGCTCAACGTGGCCGCGCTGGACCGCGGCCTGGGCACCGGCGGCTACGCGCTGGTGGTCGCCGTCCTCGACCCGGCCGGGCGGGTCACCGCCCAGCCGCCCCAGCCGGCCGGTCACCTGGTCAAGGCCCGCTACCTGCCGCTGCAGGCGATGGTGACGGGAGCGGACGAACAGGGCTCGCCGCATCACGAGCTGCTGCGCGACGCCGACACCCTGGACGGACTCCCGGTGGTGGTGGCCGACCTGCACTCGGCCCTCGCCCCGATTGCGCTGGCCGTCGCCGCAGACCGGCCGGGCACCCGGGTGGTCTACGTGATGACCGACCAGGGTGCGCTGCCGCTGGCGTTCTCCCGCAGCTACGCCCGGCTGCGGGAGGCCGGTCTGCTCGCCGGTTCGGTCACCGTCGGTCAGGCGTTCGGCGGCGACCTGGAGGCGGTCACCGTGCACTCGGGGCTGCTGGCCGCCCGGCTGGCTCTGGCCGCCGACCTGGTGGTCCTGACCCAGGGCCCCGGAAACCTGGGCACCGGCACCCGCTGGGGCTTCTCCGGCGTGGCGGCCGGTGAGGCCGTCAACGCCGCCGCCGTCCTGGGCGGCCGTCCGGTCGGGTCGCTCCGAGTATCGGCGGCGGACCCGCGAGAGCGGCACCGTGGCGTGTCGCACCACAGTCTGACCGCGTACGGGAGGGTGGCCCTGATGCGCGCCGCCATCGCGGTGCCGGACTTCGGGGCCGAGCCCGGGCTGGAGGGCCTGGTCGAGCCGGTGGCCCGGGCGGCGGCCCTGCTGGAGCGGCGCCACGACCTGGTGCCGGTCGACCTGACCGGCCTGTACAGCCTGCTGGTCGAGTCACCGATCCGGCTGTCCAGCATGGGCCGCGGTGTCCGGGACGACCCGGGCTACTTCCTCGCGGCCGCCGCGGCCGGGCGCCTCGCCGCGGGGCTGCTCAGTCCTACTGCGGCGCCTGCGTGAACAGCAGGTCGACCACCATCACCAGGGTCTCCTGGGGCCCGACGGACGGGGTCGGGTTGCCGTCCGGGTAGCCCTCGGCCGGCGGGATCACCAGCAGCACCCGGCTGCCCACGGTCTGCCCGGTGAGCCCCTTGACCATGCCCGGCAGCAGCCCGGACAGGGCGGCGGTGGCCGGCTCGGCGCTGTAGGACTCCTCCAGCAGCTTGCCGTCGCTCCACCGGACCCACCGGTAGTCGAAGGTGATCTGGTCGTTCTCGCCGACCTTCTTGCCCTTGCCCTTGATCAGCGGCTGCACCTGCAGCGTGGTCGGCGGGTCGGTCTTCGGCACGGTGATCTCCGGCGCACCGGCCTTGTCGGAGACGGTGGGCAGCCCGGCCTTGGGCTTGACCGCGGTCCCCTCCGGCCCGGCGAGCTGCACCCCGACCAGGTCGACGACGAAGATCAGCGAGTCGCCCACCTCGATGCCGGCCTGCGGGTTCCCGCCGGAGGCGTCGTAGCCGTCCACGCCCGGCATCGCGATGACCACCCGGCTGCCCTGCCGCTGCCCAACCAGGCCCTTGCTGAACCCCGGCACCACCTGCGCCAGGCTGAACGCGATCGGGGTGCCCCGGCTGAAGGACTCGTCGAAGGTCTCGCCGGTCCGCCCGTCCACCCCGTGGTAGTTGACCTCGACGGTCTGGTTGGCCTTGACCACCGCCCCCTTGGACGGAGTGAGCACCTTGGTCCGGGTCTTGTCGATCGCCCACGGGGACTTGACGGTGACCTTGGGCGCCTCGCCGTACTCGCCGGTCACCGTGACTGCGTCGAGGTCGCTGGAGGCCTTGATCGGCTTGGGTGTCGGAGTCGGGCTCGGCGTGGCGCTCGGGCTGGCGGACGGCGTCGGCGCGGCGGTGCTCGCCGGCGCGGAAGGTGAGGGGCTGGGAGAGGCGGCATCGTCGTTGCCGCACGCCGCGAGCAGGATCGAGGTGGACAGTCCGACAACGGTCAGGACCTTGGCCGGCGAGAAGCGCACCGGTAGACCCTACCCGGCACGCGCGGTCGCCCGGACCGGAGTTCAGCGGTGGTGGAGGTGGGGCCACAGCTCGGAGAAGTGGTGCACCGGGCCGTGGCCGCTGCCGACCTCGAGCTCACCGCCGTGCCGGATCGCCTCGGTCAGCCAGCGCTTGGCCCGGGCCGTGGCCTCCTCCCAGTCGGCGCTTCGCGGCCGCAGCGTGGCCAGAGCCGAGGAGAGGGCGCAGCCGGTGCCGTGGGTGTTGGTGGTCAGCAGCCGCGGACCGGCGAACTCCACCACCGTCCGGCCGCCGCTCAGCCCGCCGGCGGCATCCACCAGCTGGTCGGATGACGAGTCGCCGCCCAGGTGCCCGCCCTTGGCCAGCACCAGGATGCGATGCCGGGCCGAGACGGCAAGGGCCTGCTCCACGAGCTCTTCCGCCGATCGCGCCGGCTCCGCACCCGAGAGGACGGCGAGCTCCGGCCCGTTGGGCGTGACCAGGTGGACCCGCTCGAAGAGCCTCTGCAACCCCGCCTCGGCGTCCGGCGCGAGCAGCCGGTCACCGCTGGTGGCCACCATCACCGGGTCGAGGACCACCACCGGCGGTCGGACGGCATCCAGCCACTCCCCCACGACCGCCGCCACTTCGGCGGTGCCCAGCATGCCGATCTTCACGGCGTCGACGACGATGTCGTCGCTCACCGCGTAGAGCTGCTCGGCCAGGAAGTCCGCCGGCGGCACATGCACCCCGCGTACGCCCTGGGTGTTCTGGGCGGTCAGCGCAGTGACGGCGCCCATCCCGTAGCCGCCGTTGGCCGCGACCGACTTGAGGTCGGCCAGCAGCCCGGCCCCGCCGGACGGGTCGGTGCCGGCGATGCACAGGACGCGCGGGGCGGGCATCAGGCCGCAGTCGCCCAGGCCCGGGCCAGCCGTTCGGTCGCCGCCCGCGGATCGGCTGCCGCACAGATGGCCGAGATCACCGCCACCCCGGCCGCGCCGCCCGCTCGCAGGCCCCGGACGTCGGCCACGGTCACGCCGCCGATCGCCACTGCGGGGAGGAACGTCGACCCGGCCAACGCGGCGAACCCGTCCACCCCCAGCGCCGGGGCCGCATCGGGTTTGCTGGCCGTGGCGTGCACGGAGCCGATCCCGACGTAGTCCACCCGACAGACCTCACGGCCGGCGGCGAACAGCTCGGCCGCGGTGTTGGTGGTCAGCCCGATCAGGGCGTCCGGTCCAACCAGATCTCGTACCGCCGCCACCGGGAGGTCCTGCTGACCGACGTGCACCCCGGTGACCCGCGCCCCGGCGGCGCGGGCCGCCAGGAAGACGTCGACCCGGTCGTTGACGAACAGCGCGACGGGCTCGGGCAGCACGGCGGCCACCTTCAGCACCGCGTCGAGGAACTCCCCCGCGGCGGCGTCCTTCTCCCGCACCTGCACCGCGGTCACCCCGCCCGCCACGGCGGCCGCGACCAGGTCAGCCAGGTCGTGTCCGGCCGCGGCCGCCTGCGATGTGTCCGTAACCAGATAGATCGACAAGTCAGCCGACATCGAACCGCGCCCGCTCCGCGACCGTCTCCGGGGTGACCGTGGCCAGTGCATCCAGGAAGGCCACCGCGAACGACCCCGGCCCGCCGCTCTGTTCGGCTGCCAGCTCGGCCGCGACGGTGTAGTAGGCCACGGCCGCCGCGGTGGTGGCGACGCGGTCGTCGGACAGCGCGGCGTACGCGGCCATGACCGCCCCCAGGGCGCAGCCGCCGCCGGTCACCTTGGTCAGCAGCGGGTCGCCGTTGGCCACCCGGACCGACCGGCCGTCGCCGACGACGAGGTCGACCGGGCCGGACACCGCCACCACCCCGCCGGTGCGCTCGGCCAGGGCGGTCGCCGCAGCCGCGGCATCCTCGACGCCCGCGGTCGCATCCACCCCGCGGCCGCCACCGCCGAGACCGGCCACCGCGATGATCTCCGAGGCGTTGCCCCGCACCACGTCGGGTCCCAGCTCCACCAGCCGGCCGGCCAGCGCCGTCCGCACCGGCAGCGCCCCGACCGCCACCGGGTCCAGTACCCACGGCGTACCCGCGCCGGCGGCGGCTGTCGCGGCCTCGACCATGGCATCGGGCTGTCCGGACGGCAGCGTGCCCAGGTTGACCAGCACCCCGGAGGCGATGCCCGCGAACGGGCCCGCCTCACCGACGATGTCGACCATGGCCGGTGCGGCGCCCGCGGCCAGCAGGACGTTGGCGGTGAAGTTCATCACCACGCTGTTGGTCAGGCACTGCACCAGTGGCGTCTGCTCCCGCAGACGGGTCAAGGCGTCCGCGGCGAAGGCAGCCAGGTCCGTGCTGGTGGTGCTGACGGTCATGGGCGACATCCCTTCGCTAGTCCGAGCTAGATCAGGTTCGACGGGTGTGATCTCAGCCCCGAGGGGGCACCCCGTGTCCAGCGATCGAGTCTAGTGCCGGGGTCACATCAGCCGCACGCTGCTTAGGCTCCTCACCCTCCACCCACGCTGCAACCTGGGTGAACGGTGAACATCCCACGCTGCGTGGGAATCCGCCGGGGGCGCGTCGGAATTCGACGCGGAACGCGTGGCCCTTGCTCAGCCGCGCATCGAGGCGATCAGCCGGTCCACCCGGTCGTCGGCGGACACGAAGGGGTCCTTGCACAGGACGGTCCGCTGCGCCTGGTCGTTGAGCTTCAGGTGCACCCAGTCGACGGTGTAGTCGTTGCGGCCCTCCTGGGCGGCGCGGATGAAGTCGCCACGCAGCTTGGCCCGGGTGGTCTGCGGTGGCACCGACTTGGCCCGGAAGATGGCCGGATCGGTCGTGACCCGGGCCGCCAGCCCACGCTGCTCGAGCAGGGTGAACAGTCCGCGGCCCCGCCGGATGTCGTGGTACGCCAGGTCCAGCTGGGCGATCCGATGGTCGGCCAGGCTGAGCCGGTGCTTGGCCGAGTAGCGGTCCAGCAGCCGGAGCTTGATCGCCCAGTCGATCTCGGTGTCCACCAGGGCCAGCTTGTCCTCGGCCACGGCCCGCAGGGTCCGCTCCCACAGGTCGAGCACCCGGTCAATGACCCGGTTGCCCAGGTTCTCCCGGCGGACGAACTCGCTGACCTTCTCGTAGTACTCGGTCTGCAGGTCGAGGGCCGAGATTCGCCGACCGTTGGACAATGCCACCCGGATCTGCCCCGTGCGGTCCCGGCTCATGTCCCGGATCGCCCGGATCGGGTTCTCCAGGGTGAAGTCTCGCATCGGCACGCCAGCCTCGATCAACCGCAGCACCAGCTCGGCGGTACCCACCTTGAGCAGCGTGGTGGTCTCGCTCATGTTGGAGTCGCCGACGATGACGTGCAGCCGACGGTACCGCTCAGGGTCGGCGTGCGGCTCGTCCCGGGTGTTGATGATCGGCCGGCTGCGGGTCGTCGCCGAGGAGACGCTCTCCCAGATGTGCTCGGCCCGTTGGCTGACCGAGTACTCCGCGCCCCGCGCCGTGTGCAGCACCTTGCCGGCGCCGCAGATCAGCTGCCGGGAGACCAGAAAGGGCACGAGCACGTCGGTGATCTTGGAGAAGTCGCCGATCCGGGAGATCAGGTAGTTCTCGTGACAGCCGTAGGAGTTGCCGTGGCTGTCGGTGTTGTTCTTGAACAGGTAGATGTCGCCGCTGATCCCCTCGCTGGCCAGCCGCTGCTCGGCGTCGACGATCAGGTCCTCGAGGATGCGTTCGCCGGCACGGTCGTGGTTGATCAGCTGGACCAGGTCGTCGCACTCGGCCGTCGCGTACTCCGGGTGCGAGCCCACGTCGAGGTAGATCCGTGACCCGTTGCGCAGGAACACGTTGCTGGACCGGCCCCAGGTCACGACCCGCCGGAACAGGTAGCGCGCCACCTCGTCCGGCGTCAGCCGACGCGTCCCGCCAGAGGTGCAGGCGACGCCGTACTCGGTCTCCAGACCATAGATGCGACGGTCCACGACCCTCCCCTCGTCTGGTCGCCGACGGCGGTCAGCCGCCGGTGAGGTCGAGCAGGCCGCCCAACTCGGACCGGGTCAGCTCCCGGACCTCCCCTGTCCGAAGAGTCCCGAGCCGCACCGGACCGATCCCGGTCCGGGACAGCCGCCGGACCGGATGACCGACCGCCTCCATGGTACGGCGGACTATGTGATTCCGACCCTCGTGCAGCGTGATCTTGATCAACGAACGGTCACCGGCGGTCGAAACCACCTTGACCGCGTCCGGCCGGACGGGTCCGTCCTCGAGGGTGATGCCCTTCCGCAGCTGCTTGAGCACCGGCGGCGTGACCACGCCGGCGACCTCGGCCAGATAGGTCTTGGGCACCGCGAAGGACGGATGGGTCAGCCGCTGGGCGAAGTCGCCGTCGTTGGTCAGGAGCAACAGACCCTCGGTATCGGTGTCCAGCCGACCGACGTGGAACAACCGCGACTGCTTGCCCGACCGTAGTCCGGCCAGCAGGTCGTTGACCGTACGCCGGCCCTGCGGGTCGTCGAGGGTCGACACCACACCGCGGGGTTTGTTCAGCACCAGGTAGAGGTGCCGGCGAGGCGGGGGGATCCGGGCGCCGTCGACCCGGATCACGTCGAAGTCCGGGTCCACCCGGCGGCCCTGCTCGGTGACCACCTCGCCGTTCACCTCGACCCGGCCCTCGCTGATCAGCACCTCGCACGCCCGCCGGGACGCCAACCCGGCCGCAGCCAGCACCTTCTGCAGCCGCTGCCCTTCGACAGACTCCGGGCGGGTGTCCTCCGTGTCGCTCACCCGTCCAGTCTCCCCGACCCCGCCACTCTCAGGCTTCTTGACCGACCGGCAAGGGCTCCGGCTCGACCGGCTCGGCCTCCACCGGCTCCGGCCGGGCCTCGGCGAGCTGGCCCAGCTCGGCCTCCAGCTCCTCCACCCCCGGCAGATGCGGGGCCAGCGGCGGTAGCTCGTCCAGCGAGCGCAGACCCATCCGTTCCAGGAAGTAGCTGGTGGTGGCGAACACCACCGCGCCCGACTCCGCGTCGTGGCCGGCCTCCTCGATCAGTCCCCGCGCCAGCAGCGTCCGGATCACTCCGTCCACGTTCACCCCGCGGATCGCGGACACCCGTCCCCGGGAGATCGGCTGCTGGTAGGCGATCACCGCCAGGGTCTCCAGTGCGGCCGTGGACAGCTTGGCCGACTGACCCTCGAGCACGTACGCGGCGACCAGCTCCGCGTGCTCCTCGCGGGTGTAGTAGCGCCAGCCGCCACCCACCTCGCGGAGCTCGAAACCCCGGCCGGTCTCGTCGTAGAACGCGGCCAGCTCGACCAGCGCCTCGGCCACCTCTCCCGCCGGCACTCCGACCGCCTGGGCGAGGTCAGTGACGCTCATCGGCTCGGCGGCCAGCAGCAGCAGCGCCTCCAGCGCGCCGCCGAGGTTCGTCGTGCCTTCCTCGGAGAGCGCCAAGGGACGTTGAGGTTCGGACAGCTCGGGGTTCATGCGGGCTCCTCCTCGGCGGACGGCGTACGCGCTCCGGGATCGTCGAACTCGTCGGAGATGTCCAGCTCGCCATCCTCGGTTCCGATCCAGCGGATGGTCAGCTCACCCAGGGCGGCGAGCTGCTCGAACGCCACGGCCCCTTCCCGGAACAGCTCGAGCAGGGCGAGGAACCGGGCCACGGTCGTCACCGTGTTCGGCGAGTCGCCGGTCAGCGCCCGGAACGTCAGTGCCCGGGCCCGGCGCAGCCGGTCGGTGATGACCACGGCCTGGTCCCGCACGCTGACCGCCGGGGTGTGCAGGTGGGCCAGCGACACCACGTCCGCCTGCTTCGGGGCCAGCGCCCGAGCGGCCAGTGCCGCGAATCGGTCCAGCCCGATCGGGATGGTCACCTCGGGCAACAGCCGGGCGAAGCGCGGCTCCACGCCGACGTCACGGGGGATCCGCCGCCCCTGCTCGGCCAGCGTCGCGGCCAGCCAGCCGGCCACCTGCTTGAACGCCCGGTACTGCAGCAGACGGGCGAACAGCAGGTCTCGCGCCTCCAGCAGAGCCAGGTCCTCGGGGTCCTCGACGTCACCCGCGGGCAGCAGCCGTGCCGCCTTCAGGTCCAGCAGCGTCGCGGCCACGACCACGAACTGGCTGGTCTGGTCCAGGTCCCATTCCGGACCGAGGGCCTTGATGTGGGCGATGAACTCGTCGGTGACCCGGGACAGCGCCACCTCGGTGATGTCCAGCTTGTGCCGTGAGATCAGCTGCAGCAGCAGGTCGAAGGGCCCCGTGAAGTTGTCCAGGGTGACCGAGAAGCCGGCCGGGCGCTCTCCTCCGAGCGGGTCGTCCCCGACCCCGGCGCGCGGCCGCTCGGACACCACCGTCACGAGGACGAGAGCCGGCGCACCACGTCAGACTCCCCGCCGTTGGTATCGAGGTCGGCCAGGGCGGCGGCGATCGCCTCCCGAACGATCCGCCCCCGGTCCACGGCCATCCCGTACTTGGCCCGCAGGGTCAGCCGCGCCTGCTCCAGGGCCAGCAGCTCGTCCTGGCTCACGTAGACGGTGATCTTCTCGTCGTGCCGCACCCGGCCCGACCCCCGCGCCGCGGGACGCCGTATCGGGATCGGCTCGTTGACCACCGACTCCGCGACATTCGTGTCGCGGAACAGCTCAGAAGCACCAGGGAGACTTACTCGTCGTGGCATCGGGCCAGCACCTCGCGCGCCAGTGTGCGGTACGCCGTTGCCCCCGGTGATGTCGTGGCGTAGGTGGTAATCGGTTCCCCCGCCACCGTAGTCTCGGGAAACTTCACGGTCCGCCGGATGACGGTGTGAAACACCCGATCGCCGAAGGCCTGGACTACGCGCTCCAGAACCTCCTTGTTGTGCAGTGTTCGTGGGTCGTACATCGTGCCCAGGATGCCCAGGATCTCGAGCCGGGGATTGAGCCGGTCGGTCACCTTGGCGATCGTATCGGTGAGGAGCGCGACGCCACGCAGCGCGAAGAACTCCGTCTCCAGCGGCATGATCACCTTGTCGGCAGCCGTCAGAGCGTTGATGGTGAGCAGGCCCAGCGACGGCGCGCAGTCGATCAGAATCACGTCGTAGCGGGGCTTGACGGGCTCCAGGACCCGGAGCAGCGTCTGCTCGCGAGCGACCTCCGATACCAGCTGCACCTCCGCGGCCGACAGGTCGATGTTGCTGGGCAGGATATCGAGGTTGTTGACGCCGGTTCGGTCGATCACATCGTCGATCGAGGTGTCCCGGCTCAGCAGCAGGTTGTAGATGCTGTGCTCCAAGGTGTGCGGATTGACCCCGAGCCCCACGGACAGCGAGCCCTGCGGGTCGAAGTCCACCAGCAGCACCCGACGGCCCAGCTCGGCCAGCGCCGCTCCCAGGTTGATGGTCGTGGTGGTCTTGCCCACCCCGCCCTTCTGGTTGCACATGGCGATGACCAAGGCGGGACCGTGGCTGGTCAGAGGCTTCGGCTTCGGAAGGTCGGGCCACGGACGGCCCGTCGGACCGATCATGACCTCTCCATCGGAGCTCGTCCGCTCCTCCAGGAGATCGACCGGCCGTACCTTCGCCAACGCCCTGCCTCCTCCTGCGACCCGCCGTCTTCCTGCTGCTCCGCCGAAGCCTAGTACGCGCGAGGGTGTGAAGTGAGGTATACCTCGCGCAAGTGGTCCACAGTCACCAGCGTGTAGATCTGGGTTGTCGTCACCGAGGCGTGGCCGAGCAGCTCCTGGACCACCCGTACGTCCGCGCCGCCGTCCAGCAGGTGGGTGGCGAAGCAGTGCCGCAGGGTGTGCGGCGAGACCTCCGCGGTGATCCCGGCTCGCTCGGCCACGGTTCGCAGGATGGTCCAGGCGCTCTGCCGGGACAGCCGGCTACCCCTGGCGTTGAGGAACAGGGCCGGTGTTCCCGGCCCCCGGCGGGCCAGCTCGGGACGGGCCCGGACCAGGTACGCGTCGAGCGCGGCGCGGGCGTACGACCCGAGCGGCACGATCCGCTCCTTGCGGCCCTTGCCCAGCACCCGCAGACCGGGGGTCGGGGCGTCCGCCGGGAGGTCGACCAGCCGCGCGACGTCATCCACGTCGAGATCGATGGCCTCGGAGATCCGGACCCCCGTCCCGTACAGCACCTCGAGCAGGGCCCGGTCCCGCAGGCCCAGCGGCGTGTCGGTGGCCGGTACGTCGAGCATGGCCTGCACCTGGTCGAGGCCCAGAGCCTTGGGCAGCCGACGGGGCGGCTTCGGCGGTTGCACTGCGGCCGCCGGGTCGTCGTCGGTCAGGCCCTCCGCCTGGGCGAACCGGTGCAGGCTGCGCACCGCGACGACGGCGCGGGCCACGCTGGCCGGGCCGAGCGGCGGATGCACCCACCCTGTCCCCTCGGTCCCGGGCACGCCCTCGCGCAGCCGCATGGCGTAGTCGCGGACCATCGCCGGGGTCACGGCGTTCGCGTCCTCGACGCCGGCCGCCGTCAGCTGTTCGGCGTAACGGCGCAGGTCCCGCCGGTAGGCCGCCACCGTGTGACCGGACACCCCGCGCTCGGCGACCAGGTGGTCACCGTACGCATCGACCAGGCCGTGAAGGTCGACCAAGCCAGGCCTAGCCGAGGACTTCGGCCAGCGGCCGGTGCGGGAGGCGGTGGGCCTCCGCGACGGCCGAGTTGGTCACCTCGCCGTCGTGGGTGTTCAGCCCCAGCGCCAGTGCCGGGTCGGAGCGCAGCGCCTGCTGCCAGCCCTGGTTGGCCAGGCTCACCGCGTATGGCAGGGTCACGTTGGTCAGCGCGTACGTCGAGGTGTTCGGCACCGCGCCGGGCATGTTGGCCACGCAGTAGAACACCGAGTCGTGCACCCGGAACGTCGGCTCGGCGTGGGTGGTCGGCCGGCTGTCCTCGAAGCAGCCGCCCTGGTCGATGGCGATGTCGACCAGGACGCTGCCCGACCGCATCCGGCTGACCAGCTCGTTGCTGACCACCGTCGGGGCCTTGGCCCCGGGCACCAGCACCGCACCGATCACCAGGTCGGCGTCCAGCACCGCCCGCTCCACCTCGAACGCGTTCGAGGCAATGGTCTGCAGGTGGCCCTGATAGATCCGGTCGGCCTCCCGGAGCTTGTCGATGTTGCGGTCCAGCAGCAGCACCTCGGCCTGCATGCCGAGAGCGATCGCCGCGGCGTTCATCCCGGAGACGCCGGCCCCGATCACCACGACCTTGGCCGCGTACACCCCGGAGACGCCGCCCATCAGGGTGCCGCGCCCGCCGCCCTGGGCCATCAGGTGGTACGCGCCGACCTGCGGGGCCAGCCGGCCGGCGACCTCGCTCATCGGGGCGAGCAGCGGCAGGGCGCCGCCGGGCAGCTGCACCGTCTCGTAGGCGATGGCGGTGACCCGTCGGTCGAGCAGAGCCTGGGTGCACTCCGGGCTGGCGGCCAGGTGCAGGTAGGTGAACAGGATCTGGCCGGGCTGCATCCGCTCGTACTCGATCGCGATGGGTTCCTTGACCTTGAGGATCATCTCGGCCTCGCCCCAGACCTGGTCATGGTCGTCGGCGATCTTGGCTCCCGCGGCGACGAACTCGTCGTCGGTGATCGAGGAGCCGACCCCCGCTCCCGACTGGACCACCACCTCGTGGCCGTTCCGGGTGAACTCGTGCACGCCGGATGGGGTGATCGCCACCCGGTACTCGTGATTCTTGACCTCGCTGGGGACGCCCACCTTCATGAGGCTGACCATACTCGCCGGTAACCCGGCACGACGCGGTCCCGGGTCAGGAGGTCGACTCGCTCCCCGCTCCGCCGGCGATCTGCACCCTTTCCTTCGATCTGCACCGGCCGCAAGCGGTGCAGATCGAAGGAAGGGTGCAGATTGGCGTCATGCCCACGAGCGTGGCGAGAGCGACGAAGCGCAGCATGTCCCGCCGTACGCCGTCGATGGTGGTGTGCTCCGGCACCAGCCCGGCCTCCGCGTAGCCGCAGCGCCGGGCGACCGCGACCGACGCGAGGTTGGCGGGCTCGATGTAGAGCTCGACCCGGGACAGCCCGGGTCGCGTCCAGGCAAAGGCGGTCAACGCCACCAAGGCCGCGGTCGCGTAGCCCTGGCCTCGAAACGGCGGCGCCACCGCGTACCCGGCCGTAGCCGCCGGACCGCGATTGACCCACAACCCGGCACCGCCCACCGCCCGGTCCGTCTCCCGGTCGGCAATGGCGAAGGACCAACCCAACCCGTCCCGCAACCGCTGGTGCTGCCGCTCCAGGTACGCCAGCCCGGCCGCCGCGGTGAAGGTGGCCGGTACGGTCCCGATCAGCGGGACGTACGGGTCGGCCGCCAGCTCGGCGACCAGGCTCAGGTCAGCGGCGGCGAACGGGCGCAGCCGCACCGGTCCGTGCTCCGGCAAGGGGTCCGGCCAGGTCAGGGCAGTCATCCGCCCCGAGGGTAGTGGCTGCGCGACCACCGGCGGTCTGCAGCGCAGCGAGGATGCGGTCGCGGCCGTCGGCGCCGAGCTCGGGATAGCACGGCAGGTAGACGATCGCGGTCATCACTGCTGCGGCCCGCGGCGGCACCGAGCCGTCCTCGGCGACGATCGCCGCGAGGTTGCTGGTCCCCCGGCTCGCGTCCACCCCCCGTCGGCGCAGCTCGGCCACCAGACGGTCCGGATCGGGTGCGACCACCGGGAACAGCCAGTGCGTACGCCGGTGCAACCGCCCGCCCACGTGCCGGTAGCCCGCCGGCAGCCGTTCGGCCAGCTCCTCCCCCAGCCGGGCCCGCGCGGCCAGCCGCTTGGCGTCGAAGCGCTGTAGCCGACGGCCCAGCAGGGCCAGCAGCCCGGCTGAGGGCCGCCGTCGGATCTTGGCGAGCATCACGGCCCCGCTGGCGAACGAGCGGGTGGACGCGTTGATCATGCCGTCCAGGTCGAGGTGCGCGGTCCGACATACCCGCTGCAACAGCTCGAACCGGCGAGGGTCGTTGAAGATGATCAGGGCCGCAGTCTTGGCCAGCTTGGCCACGTATCCGCGCCACCGCTGCCGGGGCCAGCGGCCGTGCGCCGCGCGCAGCCGCGCCAGCAGGGCCGAGTCACTGACCGTCATGATCGCCCCACCGGCGGCGGTGGCCGTCTTGATCAGGCCGAAGCTGAACAGGCTGACGTCGGCGCCGGATGGTGCCAGGCTGGCCAGTCCGGTGAACGCCTGGGCGCTGTCCTCCACGAGCAGTAGGCCGTGCTGCCGCGCGAAGTCTCGGGTCGGCTCGATATCCAACCGGCCCCCGAACAGGTGGGCCACCAGCAGGCCACGGGTCCGCTCCGTGCGGGCAGCCTCCAGGGCGGCGACGGACGGAGCCATGGCGTCCAGGTCGAGGTCGACGGGCACCGCGCGCAGCCCGTGCGCCCGCACGATCGCAGTCATTCCGGGATGGGTGACGGCCGACACCAGCACCTCGCTGTCCGGCGGCCAGTCCAGCACGCCGAGCAACAGGTCCCAGGCCGACCGGACGGAGAGCCCGACCAGCCCGCGTTCCGCGATCCCGGCTACCCGCAGCAGCTCCGCCTCTGCCCCATCCGCGTCGGTCCGGCCGACCATGCTGCGGAGGCCGAACCATAGGTCGGCCGCGCCGATGTCGAGCCGGTGACGCGGGAACACGCTCAGGCCAGCGGCGCCACGTCGGCCAGCGCTCCGCGAGCCGGCCAGTCGGCGTCCGCCGGGCGCAGCCCGGCGTAGGAGTCCCGCTCCCGAGCGGTCCAGGCCGCGAGCGACCCGGAGACCAGGGTGGGGTTGTGCACCCGGCCGTCCAGCACCGCCGCGACCAGGTCGTCCAGGGTAGCCCAGACGATGTCCATGTGGGCTTCCTCACCGGCCCGCTGGTAGCCATCAGGGGCGTCCGCCGGGCTGAGGTCGCGGGCCAGGTAGATCCGCAGCGTCTCGCCGACCATGCCGGGCGTGGTGAACAGGTCGACCAGCACGTGCCACGTGCCAGCGGCCAGCCCGGCCTCCTCGGCCAGCTCCCGCTGCGCCGCAGCCAGGTAGTCCTCGCCATCCACATCCAGCAGCCCGGCCGGCGGCTCGACCAGCCGGTGCCGCACCGGGTGGCGGTACTGCCGGACCAGGGCGACGCGCTCGTGCGCGTCCAGGGCGATCACCCCGACCGCACCGGGATGACGGACGTACTCCCTGGTCATCACCTCGCCGTCCGGCGTCCGCACCCGGTCCTGGATGAACCGGCCCACGCTGCCCTCGGCGAGCACGGTCGAGGAGTCCACCGGCCAGGCCAGGGGGGTATCGGCGATCTGGGCGCCGGAGATCACGATCACCGGTGAATCATCAACGACGGTCGTCCTCGACGGGAAGCCGGGTGGCCAGCCGGCGGTCCAGGGCCGCCTCGACGAGGCCGGTGAACAACGGGTGCGGCCGGGTGGGCCGCGACTTCAGCTCGGGATGGGACTGGGTGGCCACGAAGTAGGGATGGACTTCGTCCGGCAGCTCGATGAACTCCACCAGTGACGAGTCGGGCGACGCGCCGCTGACCACAAGTCCGGCCTCCTCCAGCTGGGCCCGGTAGAGGTTGTTCACCTCGTAGCGGTGCCGGTGTCGCTCCTCCACCCGTGACTGCCCGTAACGCTTGGCCACGATCGACCCCGGCACCAGCTCGGCCGGGTAGGAGCCGAGCCGCATCGACCCACCGAGGTCGCCCGCTCCGGAGACGATGGCCACCTGCTCGGCCATGGTGGCGATCACCGGATGCGGGGTGGACGGGTTGAACTCGCTGCTGTCGGCGCCCTCCAGCCCGGCCAGGTGCCGGGCCACCTCGATGACCATGCACTGCAGGCCCAGGCACAGGCCGAGGATCGGGATCTGGTGCTCCCGTGCGTACCGGATGGCCCCGACCTTGCCCTCGACGCCGCGGATCCCGAACCCGCCGGGGATGACGATCCCGTCGACCTCGCCCAGCATCCGCGCCGCCCCGTCGGCCGACTCACAGCTGTCCGATGGCACCCAGCGGATGACCACCCGGGCCCGATGAGCAAACCCGCCGGCCCTCAGGGCCTCACAGACTGAGAGGTACGCGTCGGGCAGGTCGATGTACTTGCCGACCAGCGCGATGGTGACCTCCTCCTTGGGATGGTGCACGCGCTCCAGCAAGTCGTTCCAGACTGTCCAGTCCACGTCGCGGAACCGCAGGTCGAGCCGGCGCACCACGTACGCGTCCAGGCCCTCGGCGTGCAGCACCTTGGGGATGTCGTAGATGCTCGGCGCGTCGATGGCCGCGACCACCGCCTGCTCGTCGACGTCGCACATCAGCGAGATCTTGCGCTTCACCGAGTCGGGGATGTCCCGGTCCGCCCGGCAGACCACCGCATCCGGCTGGATACCGACCTGGCGGAGGGCGGCGACCGAGTGCTGGGTCGGCTTGGTCTTCAGCTCCCCGCTCGGCCCGATGTAGGGCACCAGCGACACGTGCAGGAAGAACACGTTCTCCCGGCCGACGTCGTGCCGGACCTGCCGGGCCGCCTCCAGGAACGGCAGGGACTCGATGTCACCGACCGTGCCGCCGATCTCGTGGATCACCACGTCGATGTCCGGACCGCCCATGGCGAGCATGGAGTCCTTGATCTCGTTGGTGATGTGCGGGATCACCTGGACGGTGTCACCGAGGTAGTCCCCGCGCCGCTCCTTGGCGATCACCGAGGAGTACACCTTGCCGGTGGTGACGTTGGCCTCGGCGGACAGGTCGACGTTGAGGAACCGCTCGTAGTGGCCGACGTCGAGATCGGTCTCCGCCCCGTCCTCGGTGACGAACACCTCGCCGTGCTGGAACGGGTTCATGGTGCCCGGGTCGACGTTCAGATACGGGTCCAGCTTCTGCATGGAGACGCTGAGTCCGCGGGCGATCAGAAGGCTGCCGAGGCTGGAGGCGGTGAGCCCCTTGCCGAGCGAGGAGGCCACCCCGCCGGTCACGAAGAGGTGCTTGGTGAGCTTTGTGCGTGGTCCCACGGGCCTCCAGCCTATCTCCGACCTGGGAACGATGCCGGTAGGCGGCGCAGATCGGCGCGTGTGCCTTTCACCGTGCCCGCTGGTCAGCGTTGCTGGGTCAGGTGGGTGTACGCGGCGAGCAGGGCCTCGACCACGTCGTCCTCGCTCGGCCAGGTGGCGGCCCGCTGTCGGCCGGCCGCGCTCAGCCGGGCCCGCTCGGCAGGGTCGTCGGCGAGCTGACGCACCGCGTTCGCGGCCGCGGCACTGTCGCCTGGCGGGAACAGGACTGCAGCGTCGCCGACCAGACCGGGTACGCCGCCGACTGCGGCGCTGACCAGCGGCAGCCCCGCCAGGAGGCCCTCCTGCGCGACCAGGGCTCGGGCCTCCCAGGTCGAGGTCAGCAGCGCGAGGTCGGCGGCCGCCAGCAGCGAACCGAGGTCGTCGCGGTGCCCGAGCAGGGTGACCGGCAGATGCTGGGCGGCGATCCGCCCGGCCAAGGCGGCCCGTTCGGGTCCGTCCCCCGCCACCGCGAACCGCAGGTCGTCGCGGTCGGCCAGCGCGGCGGCGATGTCGAGGACCAGGCCCAGGTTCTTCTGCGGCGCCAGCCGGGCCACGGTCAGCACCAGGATCTGCTTCGGCGAGACGCCCAACGCGGTCCGCGCCGCGGCTCGGGACATCCGGGCGACCGGGACCGGCGGCGCGGCCACCGGCAGCAGCTGGGCCCGCCGGGCCCCGAGCCGTTGCGCCTCAGCCACCAGGTCCTCGCTGGCCCCCAGCGTCAGGTCGGCGCCGCGGGCCACCAGCCGCTGCAAGAGCCGAGCGCGGGCACCCGCCGGATGGTCGGAGAGGACGGCGTTGTGCCAGCTCACCACCAGCGGCGCCCGCACCACCCTGGCCACCGGCCAGGCCAGCGCACCCGCCTTGAACCCGTGCGCATGCACCACGTCGGCCCCGCGGGCCCCACGGACCAGGTCGGTCAGCGGCCGCACTTCCGCGCCCGCCGTGGCCAGCCCGTGGGTGGTGGCGGTGACCGGCGGACAGAACACCCGGATGGTGTGCCCCCGCCTCACCAACCGCGGCACCACGCTGGCGACGTGGCGCCCGATGCCGCCGGTGCTCGCGGTCAGCACCTGGGCGATCCTCACGAGGAGACCTTGCGCGACTCGCCGGCGCGGCGGCGCAGCGCCCACATCCGACCGAAGAGCGCAGGCGAGGCCACCCGCAACACGCCCGCGTAGATGGCCACGGCAAGCATCGCCACGGCGAGCCCGCCCAGGACCGCCACCACCAGCCCCACCTCGTCCAGCAGCAGGGAGACGGCGGCGCCGAGCCCCCCGGCCAGTGTGGCGCCGGCCGCACCGACCCACATCGGGCCGGCCAGCCCGACCGGCGGACCCACGGGGTCGAGCCGGCGAACCAACCGCCAGCCGACCACGGCCCCGGCCACCATGCCGAGCGACACGCTTCCGGCCAGCGCGGGCACCAGCCAGCCGTCCGGCACGACGAGCCGCACGCCGAGAACGGCGACCACAACCACAGCCCAGGCGACCGCCGTGGTCAGGCCGGCGGCGCGGGCGGCATGCCGGGCCAGCAGGATGCGGGAGGCCAGCCCGAGCAAGGTGAAGCCGACGACCGCCGGGGCGTACGCGACGATCGGCCAGGCCAGCGCGGCCGTCCGGCCGGACCCTGGCCCGAGAACGAACACCCGGGCCACCGGGACGGCGGTCGCGACGAGGAGACCCGCTCCCAGCCAGCCCGCGACCACGACGAGTGGACCCGTCTCGGTGAGCACCCGATGCACCTCGACGCCGCCGTTCTCGGCGGCCGAGGACAGCCGCGGAAAGATCAGCTGGAGCAGCGGGGCGGCCAGCACCGCGTACGGAAGCAGGTAGATCGCACTGGCCCAGGTGAACCGGGTCAGCGCGCCCTGGTCACCGGTCTGCTGGTTGGCCCAGCTGATCACCAGCACGCTGACCTGCTGCAGTACCAGGCCGACCAGCCCGGCCCCGGCGATCCGGCCGACCACCGACCGGTCGCCGGCGGCGAACCCGAGCCGCGGGCGCAGCCGCAGACCGAGCCGGAACAGCGGCACCACGGTGGTGAGTGCCAGGGCGAGGACCCCGGCCGTGGTGCCCCAGCCCAGCGCGCCCAGCGCGGCCCGGCTCAGCGTCGCGGGGTCGGTCCCCGCATCCGGCCCGGCCAGACCGGCGAAGGTGAGGTACGCGGCGATGACCACCAGGCTGGACACCAGCGGTGCCGCGGCAGCAGCCAGGAACCGCTCGTGGGCCTGCAGCACGCCCGCGCTCACCACGGCCAGCCCGTAGAACCACACCTGGGGGACGAACATCACCAGCAACCCGGCGAGCACGGTGTCGCTGCCGGCGCAGTCGGCCTTGGCGAAGGCCCGGCCGTACAGTCCGGCGCCGGCCAGCGCGGCCAGCCCGGCCGGGGTGAGGACCAGCAGGGTCCAGGTCACCAGGGCCGAGACCGTCTCCCCCGCCTCCGGGTGCCGGCCCGCACCGACGTGCCGGGCGACCACCGGAATGACCACCCCGGCCAGCACGCCGCCGGCGACGATCTCGAACAGCGCGTTGGGCAGGCTGTTCGCGGCGTTGTAGACGTCGCCGAGGCAGGTGTCGCCGACCGTCTTGGAGAACACCAGTGACCGGCCGAACCCCAGGATCCGGGCGGCGAGGGTGAGCCCGGCCACGCT
The DNA here is from genome assembly GCA_963808435.1 of uncultured Actinomycetota bacterium. Lineage (GTDB taxonomy): Bacteria > Actinomycetota > Actinomycetes > Propionibacteriales > Propionibacteriaceae > Microlunatus. The sequence goes on from CAWEFW010000023.1 coordinate 52,763, forward strand.
GAGGGCGACCGCGGCGAAGCCGCGTCTCATCCGCTTGTTGCGGCCGGCTGCGGGCGCGGCGCCCGGCCCAGCTCGTCCAGCGCCCGCAGCACCCGATGGCCGTCGATCACCGCGGTGAAGCTGACCCGCTCGCTGGCCAGGTTGAGGGCAACCACCCCGACCAGGGCCAGCAGCTTCGCCGGCCGGGGCAGGCGGTCGGCGGCGACGGTGGCCACGGCCGCACCCAGACCGTTCGCGCCGCAGTCCCCGAGCATCGACCGGGCGGCCAGGTCGGTGGGCAGGCTGCCGGCGGTGGCTCCGACGGCGGGTGCAGATCCCGCCCCGAGCAGCCCACCGCCCAGCAGCAGCAGTACCTTGGCGGCCCGGCCCGGGCGGAGGTCGAACAGGTTGACCAGGTTGGCCGTGGTCGCGACCAGGACGGTGTCGATGCCGAGGTCAGCCAGGCGTCGAGCGCCTCCGGCCCCCCGGGCGCGGCCGAGCACCAGCGCCGCCGCGGTAGCGCTGAGTCCCACGCCGACGATCTTGATCAGCCCGCTGGTCACCCGGCCCTCGCGCAGGGCCCGCAGATGACCGGCGTACCCCTTGGCCTGCGCCGTCCCGTGGAGGTCGTCGTACGCGCCGACCGCCGCTGAGCCCAGTCCGGCCAGCGCGACGGCCAGGGTTCGGTGCACCGGCGCCCCCAGCGCCCGGTCGACGGCCAGGCCGGCCAGCAGACCGGCGGCGGCGAGCGGACCCTCGGCCAGTGTGACCGGCTGTCCGGCATGGTTGACCCGGACCCAGCGGCTGTCCGGGCGGGTCGCGGCCGCGGCGGCCGCCCGCCGGTTGGCCAACCCGGCGACCAGCGCCGCAGTGGTTGCCGCCGCGGCCGGGGCCCAGCGCCGCATGGTCACCGCACCGGGAGCGTCGGCAGTGGAGCCTCCGCCCGGGCCAGCGCCCCGTAGTGATGTCCCTCCCGGCCCAGGAGCTGCTCCTGTCCGGCCAGCACCGTGGTCACCACGCCGCTGCCGAGATCGGCGACGTCGACGGTGCTCAGTCGCTGGCTGCCTTCGGGGTCGGTGCGGGCCGCGAGGACGTCGGTGCCCTCGATCTCGACGCTGTTGGGCCCGGCCAGCACCACCGGGGCGCGGTCGCGCAGGGCGAGGTAGAGCTGGACGTGAGCGGTGAGCAGGTCGGACTCGACCGGGGGCTCAGTGGCCGGTGCCGTGACCACGATGACCAGCTGTGCCTGGGCATCGGTGCTCCTACTGATCGTGGCGAAACCGGCGCGGGTCAGCGCCGTGTCCAGGGCGAGGGCGAGCGGGTCGCGGGCCTCCGGCTGGGTCGAGGCCACGGACCGGGCCAGGGCTACGCCCACCTTCTCGGCCTGGGTCATGTCCTCGGTCAGCGGGATCTGGTCGGCCAGCCCGGCGAGCGCCTCGGTCAGCGCCTCCGACCGTGCAGGGTCGAAGGCGTCGGGTCGGACCTCGACCTCGCGAACCACGGTGCCCCCCGCCTTGGCCACGGCCGCGATGAGATCCGTGACCACCCGGCCGGGGGCATCCGGCATGGTGACCACCGCCACGCGTACGTCGCGGAGCGCGCCGTCGATGACCGGCTCGCCGGCCTGCTCGTCGTAGGCCCGCCGGTACTCCTCGAGCGCGTTGCGGCGGTTGATCTCGTTCCGCAGCTCGGCCACCTGCTTGCGGTCCTGCTCGGCCTGGCGAAGCAGGCCCTGGTCGACCGACGGGCCGAGCGAGACCCCGACCGCGATGCCGACGGACAAGGCCAGGAACACCGCCATCAACGAGACGATGTGGTAGCGGAAGTTGATCATCGCGGCCTTACGCCCCCGGGCATCACGTGAAGAGCCCTCGGATCCAGAACAGGAAGTCCCGGATCCGGGCCACGATCACGCTGCCCATCGCCGACCCGACATCGGTGAACAGCAGCGCAGTGACCAGGGCCAGCACCCCGGACAGCACCATCAGCACCAGATGCCAGGTCTTGATCTGGCTGCGGTAGATCCGGGACAGGCCCTTGGCGTCGACGAGCTTGTGCTGCACCCGTAGCCGGACCAGGAACGTGGACGCCATGCCGGACCGGCCCTTGTCCAGGAACTCCACCAGCGAGGCGTGGGTGCCGACGGCCACCAGCAGGCGGGCCCCCTTGAAGTCGGCCAGCAGCATCGCCGCGTCCTCGCTGGTGCCCAGCGCCGGGAAGACCACCGCCGACAACCCGAGTGCCTCGATCCGCTCCATCCCCGGCGCGCGGCCGTCGTGGTACGCGTGCACCACCAGCTCGGCTCCGCAGCGCAGCGTGTCGTCGGAGCAGGAGTCCATGTCGCCGATGATCATGTCCGGTCGGAACCCCGCCTCGATCAACGCGTCCGCGCCGCCGTCCACGCCGATCAGCAGCGGCCGGTACTCGCTGATGTAGGGCCGCAGCAGGTCGAGGTCGCTGCGGTAGTCGTAGCCCCGGACCACGATCAGCACGTGCCGGCCCTCGATCTCGGTCGCCACGTCGGGCACGCCGACGCCTTCGAGCAGCAGCTCCTTCTCCACCCGGAGGTAGGTCATGGTGTTCTCGGCGAAGGCCTCGATCTGGTCCGACAGGCCCTCGCGGGCGTACTCCAGCTGCTCGTCGAGGATCTCGGTGGTGTAGAGCGTGCCCTCGGCGACCACGGTGCCGTCCTGGTCGAGCAGCCGCCCACCGTCCAGGGTGAGTCGGTCCCCCTCGTGGAGGGCGGTGAAGACATCGTCGCCGACGTTGTCCACCAGGGGGATACCGGCGTCCATCAGGATTCCCGGCCCCATGTTGGGGTAGCGGCCCGACACCGACGGGACGGCGTTGACCACCGCCGCCACCCCGCACTCGACGAGGGCCTCGGCGCTGACCCGGTCCAGGTCGGAATGGTGGATCACGGCGATCTCCCCGGACCGGAGCCGCTTGGTGAGGTTCTTGGTGCGGCGGTCCAGCCGCACCACCCCACCAATCTCGGTAGGGGCACCTCGTCGCCGGAGCAGCGTCGGGAGTCTCATCGTGTTGAACATCCTAATTGGGCTGGTCGCTCGCCCGGCGCTGCTTCTCTTCTCCCACCCGTCGCGCTCTGGGAGCATTCGCCGTCGTCACCCTTCGCGATCCGAAGAGCGTGGTCCGCTCATCACTCCTCCGATCGACAGCGGAGCGCTCCTCCGATGCTCGAAGAGTTGGGACCGGACCCTACGCCTCACCTCTCAACCGGCGCGGCGCGCGGAGGCGGCCAGCTCGACCAGCTCCCCGGCGTGGGCCAGGGCCGACTCGGTCGCCTCCAGACCGGCCATCATCCGGGCCAGCTCGGCGGCGCGCTGCTCGTCGGTCACCAACGAGACCCCGCTGGTGGTCACCTGGCCGTCGTCGGCCTTCACCACGACGTAGTGCCGGTCGGCAAACGCGGCCACCTGCGCCAGGTGCGTCACCACGACCACCTGGTTATGCCGGGCGAGCTGGGCCAGCCGCCGGCCGATCTCGGTCGCCACCCGGCCCCCTACGCCGGCGTCTACCTCGTCGAACACCAGAGTCCCGCTGGGCCGTCCGGCCGCCAGCACCACCTCGAGGGCCAGCCGGATCCGGGACAGCTCGCCGCCGGAGGCCACCTTGGCCAGGCTGCGTGGCTCGCTGCCCGGATTGGCGCTGAACAGCAGCTCGACCTGGTCCGCACCTGATGGCCCCAGCTCGGTCGGGCTGACGCGGAAGACAAGCCGGGCGTGCGGCATGGCCAGCGGTACCAGCTCGGTGACCACCGCGCCGGCGAAGTCGGCTGCCGCAGCCCGGCGGGCCTCGGTCAACGTGACGGCAAGCCTGGCCAGCTCGCCGTCCAGCTCGGCTACCCGGGCGGCGAGCGCCTCGACCCGGTCGTCGCCGGCCTCCAGCTCGGCCAGTCGGACGGCGGCGTCCGCGCCCCAGGCCAGCACCTCGTCCGCCGAGGCGCCGTACTTGCGGGTCAGTCCGGCCAGGGCCGCCCGGCGGGCGGCGATCTGCTCCAGCCGACCCGGTTCGGCCTCCAAGTCGCTGAGGTAGCCGGCCAGGTCGGCGGCGACGTCGGCCAACCCGTAGCCCAGCTCCGCCAGCCGGCCGGCGAGGGCGGCCAGCGTGTCGTCACCGATCCCGGACTCCAACACCTTTCGGGCGGTCGTGACATCGCTCAGCGCCCCACCCGCCTCGTCGTCACCGCCGGCCACCCGGGCCAGCGCGGTGGCCGCGGTCTGTCGCAGGTCGTCGGCTGACTGCAGCCGCCGGGCCTCGGCGGCCAGAGCGACGTCCTCGCCCGGCTCCGGGTCGACCTGCTCGATCTCGGCCAGCCCGAAACGGAGCAGGTCGACCTCCCGGGCTCGCGCCTGGGCCGCCGACCGCAGTCGGTCCAGCTCGGCCCCGGCCGAGCGCCGCTCGGCGTACCCGGCCCGGTAGCGGTCCAGTACGGGCTCGACAGCGTCCCCGGCGAACCGGTCCAGCAGCTCGCGCGGGCGGTCCGCCGTGCCGAGCCGGGTCTGCTCGGACTGGCCGTGGATGGTGATCAGTGGGTCGGTCACGCTGGCGCAGACCGGGGCGGGCACCTGGGCGCCGCCCAGGTAGGCCCGCGACCGACCTGCCGCCGTGACGTGCCGGGAGACGAGAAGCTCACCGTCCTCGAGCTCGGCCCCGGCCGCGACGGCCGGGACCAGGAGATCCGGCCGGTCGGCCACAGCGAAGCGGCCCTCGACCCGGGCCCGGTCGGCGCCGCGGCGGACGGCCTTGGGATCGGCCCGGCCACCGAGCAGCAGGCCGAGGCCGGTGACCACCATGGTCTTGCCGGCACCGGTCTCGCCGGTGACCACCGTGAGTCCCGGGTGCAGCTCGAGCGTGGCCTCGCTGATCACGCCGAGGTCGGCGATCCGCAGCTCAGCCAGCATCATGGACCAGAGGGTCGGCCGCCCCGCGCCAGCCCTCGACCCGTAGCCCGAACTTGTGCACCAGCCGGTCGGTGAACGGGGCCTCCGACAGCCGGGCCAGCCGGAGCCGGTGGGCACCGCGGGTGACCTCGATCTCCATCCCGGCGCGCAGCTCCGTCGACCGGCGACCGTCGCACCAGACCACGCCGTGGGTCTGGGAGACGTCGATCATCTCGACCACGACCGTCGACGTCGGGCTGAGCACCAGCGGTCGCGCGAAGAGCGCGTGCGCGCTCAGCGGCACCACCAGCATCGCGTCCACGCCCGGCCACACCACCGGCCCACCGGCGGAGAAGGCGTACGCGGTGGACCCGGTCGGGGTCGACACCAGGACGCCGTCGCAGGCCCAGCGGGACAGCGGTCGCCCGTCGACCTCGACGAGTACCTCGAGCATCCGCTCGCGGGACGCCTTCTCGATCGACACCTCGTTGACCGCGAAGTCGGACCAGAGGATGGCGCCGGTCCCGCAGTCGCGCAGAATCACCTCGATGGTGAACCGCTCCTCGACGGTGAACGAGCGGTGGACAACGTGGTCGACGATGCTGTCCACCTCGGACGACTCGGCTTCCGCCAGGAAGCCGACGTGGCCCAGGTTGACACCGAGCAGCGGAACGGCCGCCTCCAGCGCCCACTCCGCGCCGCGCAGGATGGTGCCGTCGCCACCCAGCACGACCATCAGCTCGATGTCGTCGTCGGGACGCACCGGTTTGGTCAGCGGGGCGACCACGTCGGCCAGGCGCGGGTCGATGGCCGGCAGGTCCTCGGGCGGCAGGACCGAGAGGATGCCTTGTGCACTGAGACCTTCGACGAGCCGGTTGGCGGCAGTGACCGCCGCCGGGCGCCCGGTGTGCGTGAGCACCGCCACCCGGCGCTGCGGGTCCTGGCCGTTGCGGGCGGCTGCCGGGTCGGTCACCGGTTCAGCATAGAAGGCCGCATGCGGCCTGGGCCTGCCGAAGCCCCTGGTCAATCTCAGGACGACGCCCTTCGACCGGCTCAAGGCACATCCCGGCCCAGCAGCAGGAAGTACTCCTGGTTGCCCGACTCCCCCAGGACCCGGCTCGGCACCGTCGTCCGCGCCGACCAACCGAGATTCTTGGCGGCGGCCACGACGCCATCCACTGCCTCCCCGCGTAGACGCTCGTCCCGGACCACGCCGCCCGCACCCAGGCGCTCCCGACCGACCTCGAACTGCGGCTTGACCAGCAGCAGCAGGGCCCCGTCGGCCGCGGTGACGGCGGTCAGCGGTCGCAGCAGCAGGGTGAGCGAGATGAAGGAGACATCGGCCACCACGAGGCCAACGGGCTGGTGATCCACGTGGGTCAGGGTCAGGTCGCGGAGGTTGGTCTGCTCGAAGAGCCGGATCCGGGGGTCGGCGCGCAGCGATTCGGCCAGCTGCCCGGTGCCGACGTCGACCGCCACAACCTGCCGGCAACCGCGCTCGAGCAGGACCTGGGTGAACCCGCCGGTCGAGGACCCGGCGTCCAGCGCCCGGGACGGAACGGCCAGGTCCAGGTCGTCCAGGGCGCCGGCCAGCTTGTGGGCGCCCCGGGAGACGTACGGGTCGGTCAGGGCCTCGACGACTGCTGCGGGCGGCACGGCGACCGCCGCCCGGCGTACCACCTCCCCGTCGACCTTGACCTGGCCCGCGCTGATCAGGGCCTGGGCCTGGGACCGGGAGCGGGCCAGCCCCCGCGCCACCAGCTCGAGGTCCAGCCGGCCCATCCGCAGCTCAGGCCGGACCGGGCTCGTCGGTCCGGTCGAGGGCGCGGTGCAGCACCTCGTGCACCGCGGCCAACCGGTCGTGATGATCGCTCAGCGGGGCCGACGGCAGGTCGGTCAGCTCACCGAGGGCGCGGTCGATCTCCGCGTCACCGGTCTGCGGTGGGGCGCCGACCTCCGCGTCCGGCTCGGTCATCCGGCAGCCGCGGACGACTCCGCCGCCTTCTTCATGGCAGCTTTGCGGGCTGGGACCTGCCGGCTGGTCGTGCGGGCCTTCGCCGCCGCCCGGACCTCGGCACGCAGCTCGGCCACCTCGGCCCGGAGGTCCTGCAGGTCCTCGGCCCGGACGAAGCCGAGCCGGGAGGCGGCCCGATCGACCTCGGCGACGATCAGGTTCTCCAGCAGCTCCCGGTTGGCCCGGCTCGCGTTGCCGATCTCCTCGGCCAGCTTGGCCAACCACTCACCGGCGTCGACCACCACGTTCTCCAACCCGACCTGAGCCAACAGCGCCCAGGTGGTGGTCACCGCCCGCTCACCGACGTTGCGGGTCAGGCCACCGACCAGGTTCGTATAGCTCTGCCACGTCTCGGCCACTCAGGTCCGCCTTCCTCTGCCTCGGCCTTGTCCTGCCCACGGTACCGGGCGCACCCTCCCGAGCCCGGAGACTGGCACGCTAGTGCCCTACACGAAGGAGACGAGGGTGAGTCGCAAGGTCAGCGTGTTCCTGAGCTACCGGCGTGCCGATGCGCCGTACGCGGCGGGGCGGCTGGCCGACCGGCTCGGCGAGCGCTTCGAGCTGTTCATGGACATCGACATCGCACCCGGACTGCACTTCGGGCACGCGCTGACCGAGGCGGTCTCCAGCTGCGACGTGATGCTGGTCCTGATCGGCCGGTCCTGACTGGATGCGGTGGACGACGACGGCCGGCGCCGCCTGGAGGACCCGCGGGACTGGGTGGTGCAGGAGATCGAGGCCGCCCTGGCCCGCGACGTCACCGTCATCCCGGTGCTGGTGGACGGTGCTCGGATGCCGACCCCGGCCGAGCTGCCGCCCGCGCTCGAGTCGCTCGGGTTCCGCCAGGCGATCAGCCTGCGGCACGAGTCGTTCGCCACCGATATCGGCATCCTCATCTCCGCCATCGAGCAGGCGGTGCCGACGGGCGCCGAAGCTGCCACCGGGATTCCCCGCGGCCGCAACGTGGAGCAGCGTCTCGTGAACGCCTGGCGCCAGCTGCGGGGCGAGCCCCAGGCCGCGACCGCCACCCGGACCTCGGCGGCCACAACCGCACCTGCGGTGACACGGACGCTCGACGACCGATGGCACCTGTGGCGCTCCAGCGGCCTCTACGCCTTGGTCGCCGTGCCGGTCGGTGTGGTGCTCGCCGTGGTCACCAAGAACGTCTCCAGTCTCGACGTGAACCCACTCTTCTGGCTGCTGCTCTACGCCGTGGCCCTCATCCCCGGCGGGCTGGCGTACGCAATGCTGCGCACGCGGCATGCCGCGGCGGCCCTGTGGCCGGCCGTCGTTGCCTTCCTGGTCGCCGTCTCCGCACTGCTGGTCAGCGCGGTACAGCTGTCCTGATCACCGGGTCGACCTCTCGGCCCTGATCGGCCACGCGTCCACGCGGCGTGTGCCGCGGCCCAGATGCCGGCCGGGCTTTCGGGCGGTGCGCCGGCGAGCTGGACCGCCCCGTCGTGCACGGTCGCCCAGGCCGGGCCGCAGCGCCAGCCGTCGCCCTCGGCCATGACGACCAGCGGCGGTTCCAGCAGGGCGCGGAGGTCGTAGCCGAGGTGGGTCGGTCGCTCGCCCGGGCGGGCGAGGAGCAGGTCGGCCGCGCCGTGCGAGCCGGTCAGCACCAGCATGCTGTCCAGACCCGCGTTCACCGCGCCGGCGATGTCGGTGTCCAACCGGTCGCCGACGAAGACCGGTCGCCGGGCCCCGAGCCGGGCCACCGTGTCGTCGAGCAGCGGGCGGAACGGCTTGCCCGCGACCTCCGGGGTGACCGGGACCGCCATGGCCACCGCGGCCACCGCCGCCCCGTTGCCGGGCACCAGCCCGCGGTCGGTCGGGCGGGTGGGATCGGTGTTGGTGGCCACCCAGTGGGCCCCGCGGTGGATGGCGATCGCCGCCTCGTTCAGCTGCTGCCAGGTCAGCTCGAAGCCCCAGCCCTGCAGCACGGCAACCGGTTCCTCGTCGGCCGACCAGACGCCGACCAGGTCGGCCTCGGCGAGCGCGGCCGCAACTCCTTCACCACCGACGACGAGCACCCGCGCTCCCGGACCGAAGCGGTCCCGCACCAGGTGGGCACCGGCCTGGGCCGACGTGACCACGTCGTCGGCCGCGGCCGGGATGCCCAGCTCGACCAGGTGGGCGGCGACCGCGGCCGGCGGCCGGGCGGCGTTGTTGGTGACGAAGCCCACCCGGGTGTTCCGCTGCCGCAGGGCGGCGATCCCCTCCGCCGCCCCGGGCACCGCCACCGGCCCCAGGTAGACGACTCCGTCCAGGTCGAAGAGTGCGGCGTCGTAGCCATCGATGACCGCGGCGGTGGACTCGGCTCACTCCGGACTCGGGCTGTCGTCGAACTCGATCAGGACCCCGTCGAGCTCGTCCACCCGCTGCTGGGCGTCGGTCTGCTGCTCGGTGTCCAGCTCGGCCGCCCGGGCGAAGGCGTCCCGGGCCTCGGCCGACTGGTCGGTCCGCAGCAGCAGGTCGGCGTACGCGTACAGCAACCGGGCGTACGCGTCGGCCAGCGGCCGGAGCGGGCCGATCCGTGGGCCGGGCCCGTTCCAGGATCCGGCGCGCCTCGGCGACCTGGCCGAGGTCGGCCCGGGCGCCGGCCTCGACGATGGTCATCTCGATGCGCAGGGCCGGGTCGAGCGGGCGGCGGGCGGCCTCCTTGGCCAGCTTCAGGGCGTTCTGCGGGCGGCCCAAGCGCGCGCTCGCAGTCGGCCATGACCGGGAGGTAGTCATCGGTGCCGGTCATCCGCCGCAAGGCCCGGAACTCGCTCAGCGCCACGTCATAGCGGCCGGCGGCGTACGCGGTCTCGGCCGCCGCCTCGCGGACGATGGGCAGCCGAGCCGCACGACGACGGGCGGCCTCGGCGTGCGCGTACGCCAGCTCGGGCTCCTCGTCGATCAGCTGGCCGGCCAGCACCAGGTGGCCCGCGACGATCTCGGCCAGGTCCTTGGGCAGGCCGCGCAGCTCGGCCCGGACGGCGCGGTGCAGGGACCGGGTGTCGACATCGGGCGGCAGGGTCGGCTCGTTCGCCGACCGGGCCAGGCCGGGACGGGCCGGCTCCCGTGGCGGCCGGTCGGGCTGGCGTGGACCGTGACTCCGGGCTGCGTCGGGTCTGGTCGTTGCGGTCGTCGCGGGACTCACCCTTGCGCGGGCTCGCGCCGGACCGGACCCGACCTTCCGGACGGCGGCTTGTCCGCCCGGGCGCGGGCTCGGACCGGACGGCGGCTGGTCGCGTCGACCGGCCTGCTCACCCCGCGGCTTATCCCGTCGGCCGGCCTGTTCACCGCGAGGCGCCTGCCGACGTGCCGCCTGCCCCGCCCGAGGTTGCGGCGGACGCGAGCCACCCGAACGGGGACGCTCTGCGCGCCGGTCTGCTGCCACCGGTCAATCCTCTCATGCAGAAACCGGTCACAGACTGCAGGTTTCCGCCATCGTCGGCGGCAGTCTATGACCGGTTCCGGACGCAGAAATACCTCAGGGGTGGCCACGAATGGCCACCCCTGAGGTGTTATATGTCCGGCGACGTCCTAGTCTCCCACACGGTCCCCCGTGCAGTACCATCGGCGCTGAAAGGCTTAACTTCCGGGTTCGGAATGGAGCCGGGTGTTTCCCTCTCGCCATGATCACCGAAACTCTATGGAGATGTAGTTGGGACAGTCCCGACCGTATCTCGGGAACTGCACAGTGGACGCGAAGCATCTTTGTAGGAACAAGCCCTCGGCCTATTAGTATCGGTCAGCTCCGTGCATTGCTGCACTTCCACATCCGACCTATCACCCAGTGATCTGCTGGGGGCCTTACCAGGTTACCCTGTGGGAGCCATCATCTTGGAGCGTGCTTCCCGCTTAGATGCTTTCAGCGGTTATCACTTCCGAACGTAGCCAACCAGCCGTGCTCTTGGCAGAACAACTGGCACACCAGAGGTTCGTCCGTCCCGGTCCTCTCGTACTAAGGACAGCTCTCCTCAAGACTCCTACGCGCGCAGCGGATAGGGACCGAACTGTCTCACGACGTTCTAAACCCAGCTCGCGTGCCGCTTTAATGGGCGAACAGCCCAACCCTTGGGACCGACTCCAGCCCCAGGATGCGACGAGCCGACATCGAGGTGCCAAACCATGCCGTCGCTATGGACGCTCGGGCAAGATCAGCCTGTTATCCCCGGGGTACCTTTTATCCGTTGAGTGACGGCGCTTCCACATGCCACCGTCAGATCACTAGTCCCGACTTTCGTCCCTGCTTGAGATGTCTCTCTCACAGTCAAGCTCCCTTGTGCACTTACACTCGAAACCTGATTGCCAACCAGGCTGAGGGAACCTTTGGGCGCCTCCGTTACCTTTTAGGAGGCGACCGCCCCAGTCAAACTACCCATCAGGCACTGTCCCTGATCCGGATTACGGACCTAGGTTAGATATCCAGAACAGCCAGAGTGGTATTTCAACGTTGACTCCACAACCACTGGCGTGGCTGCTTCACAGTCTCCCACCTATCCTACACAAGCTGTACCGAACACCAATACCAAACTATAGTAAAGGTCCCGGGGTCTTTCCGTCCTGCTGCGCGTAACGAGCATCTTTACTCGTAATGCAATTTCGCCGAGTCCGTGGTCGAGACAGCGCCCAAGTCGTTACGCCATTCGTGCAGGTCGGAACTTACCCGACAAGGAATTTCGCTACCTTAGGATGGTTATAGTTACCACCGCCGTTTACTGGCGCTTAAGTTCAGCGCTTCGGGTTGCCCCTAACACTTCCCCTTAACGTTCCAGCACCGGGCAGGCGTCAGTCCGTATACATCGTCTTACAACTTGGCACGGACCTGTGTTTTTAGTAAACAGTCGCTTGGGCCTGGTCTCTGCGGCCTCACCCGCCGTCGGGAGTAAATCCCTAGACAGGCTCGGCCCCCCTTATCCCGAAGTTACGGGGGCATTTTGCCGAGTTCCTTAACCACGGTTATCTCGATCACCTTGGTATTCTCTACCTGACCACCTGAGTCGGTTTAGGGTACGGGCGGCTCTAGAACTCGCTCACGAAGGTTTTCTAGGCAGCATAGGATCACCCACTCGTACGTCTCGTAAGACGTACCAGCCGTCATCTCTCAGGCACATGAGGTGCGGATTTGCCTACACCTCGCCCTACAGATTTAGCCTGGGACAACCATCGCCCAGGATGGGCTACCTTCCTGCGTCACTCCGCAGCTTGCCTAATACCAGTTCGGGTCGCAGACTCATCGGTTTGCACCCGAAGGTGCGCGCCGACTCGCGTGCTTAGCATCACTGGCCTCGGCAGGGTCGTTCTAGCGCCGGTACGGGAATATCAACCCGTTGTCCATCGACTACGCCTGTCGGCCTCGCCTTAGGTCCCGACTTACCCAGGGCAGATTAGCTTGACCCTGGAACCCTTGGTCTTTCGGTGGAGGAGTTTCTCACTCCTCATTCGCTACTCATGCCTGCATTCTCACTCGTGTGCTCTCCACGGCTAGGTCACCCTGCCGCTTCACTGCGCACACGACGCTCCCCTACCCATCCGCACACCTGGAGCCGAAGCTCAGGTACACGTGCGAATGACACAGCTTCGGCGGATTGCTTGAGCCCCGCTAAATTGTCGGCGCAGAATCACTTGACCAGTGAGCTATTACGCACTCTTTCAAGGGTGGCTGCTTCCAAGCCAACCTCCTGGTTGTCTCCGCAACTCCACATCCTTTTCCACTTAGCAATCGCTTAGGGGCCTTAGCTGGTGTTCTGGGCTGTTTCCCTCTCGACTACGAACCTTATCGCCCGCAGTCTCACTGCCGCGCTTCACTTCCCGGCATTCGGAGTTTGGCTAATTTCGGTAAGCTGGTAGGCCCCCTAGACTATCCAGTGCTCTACCTCCGGGAAGAAACACGCGACGCTGCACCTATATGCATTTCGGGGAGAACCAGCTATCACGGAGTTTGATTGGCCTTTCACCCCTATCCACAGCTCATCCCCCAGGTTTTCAACCCTGGTGGGTTCGGGCCTCCACGACGTCTTACCGTCGCTTCACCCTGGCCATGGATAGATCACTCCGCTTCGGGTCTAGAGCACGCGACTTCACGCCCTATTCGGACTCGCTTTCGCTACGGCTTCCCCACACGGGTTAACCTCGCCACGCACCACTAACTCGCAGGCTCATTCTTCAAAAGGCACGCCGTCACCCCAGCAAGCTGAGGCTCCGACGGGTTGTAGGCAATCGGTTTCAGGTACTATTTCACTCCCCTCCCGGGGTACTTTTCACCTTTCCCTCACGGTACTTGTCCGCTATCGGTCACCAAGGAGTATTTAGGCTTAGCGGGTGGTCCCGCCAGATTCACACGGAATTTCAGGGGTTCCGTGTTACTTGGGGTGACGCTCCACAGTGATCACGTTACGTCTACAGGGGTGTTACCTGCTGTGCCGTACCTTTCCAGAGTACTTCGACTTCGGTGATCATTTATGACTGTGTGACCAGTCGACAGCCTGGTCTGAACGGCCCCACAACACCGCACATGCAACGCCTGTCAGCTATCACGCATGTGTGGTTTGGCCTCTTCCGCGTTCGCTCGCCACTACTTACGGAATCACGGTTGTTTTCTTTTCCTGTGGGTACTGAGATGTTTCACTTCCCCACGTTCCCTCCTACTGCCCTATGTGTTCAGGCAGAGGTCGCCGGACATTACTCCGGTTTCTTTCGAGGTTTCCCTATTCGGAGATCCCCGGATCGAAGCTCGTTTACCAGCTCCCCGGGGCTTATCGCAGGTTACAACGTCCTTCATCGGCTCTTGGTGCCAAGGCATCCACCGATTGCCCTTAGTAGCTTGTTGTTACTACAAAGATGCTCGCGTCCACTGTGAAGTTCTCAACATACGGGCGGAAGCGCGAGCCGCCGGCCCAGGAGGCCGGCGATCTCGGTCCGCGTGAAGCCCGGTCGGTACGACCGAAACTTCAGGACCCAACAGCGTGCTTAGGTCGAGGCGATACACCCACGAGGTTCCACTCCTGCTGACAAGCAGGTTGTACTGACGTGAGCGGACCGACCCGACTTAATGGTCAATGTTCCACATTCCGGTGCCTGTTCGGCCGAGAACGAACGTCTCGGGACCGAACGCATGGACAGGCGAACCTGCCAATGGCTCCTTAGAAAGGAGGTGATCCAGCCGCACCTTCCGGTACGGCTACCTTGTTACGACTTAGTCCTAATCGCCAGTCCCACCTTCGACGGCTCCCTCCACAAGGGTTGGGCCACCGGCTTCGGGTGTTACCGACTTTCATGACTTGACGGGCGGTGTGTACAAGGCCCGGGAACGTATTCACCGCAGCGTTGCTGATCTGCGATTACTAGCGACTCCGACTTCATGGGGTCGAGTTGCAGACCCCAATCCGAACTGAGACCAGCTTTTTGGGATTCGCTCAACCTTGCGGTATTGCAGCCCTTTGTACTGGCCATTGTAGCATGCGTGAAGCCCTGGACTTAAGGGGCATGATGACTTGACGTCATCCCCACCTTCCTCCGAGTTGACCCCGGCAGTCTCCTATGAGTCCCCGGCATTATCCGCTGGCAACATAGGACGAGGGTTGCGCTCGTTGCGGGACTTAACCCAACATCTCACGACACGAGCTGACGACAGCCATGCACCACCTGTATACCGACCTTGCGGGGGCTACATCTCTGCAGCTTTCCGGCATATGTCAAACCCAGGTAAGGTTCTTCGCGTTGCATCGAATTAATCCGCATGCTCCGCCGCTTGTGCGGGCCCCCGTCAATTCCTTTGAGTTTTAGCCTTGCGGCCGTACTCCCCAGGCGGGGCACTTAATGCGTTAGCTGCGGCACGGAGAACGTGGAATGTTCCCCACACCTAGTGCCCACCGTTTACGGCGTGGACTACCAGGGTATCTAAGCCTGTTTGCTCCCCACGCTTTCGCTTCTCAGCGTCAGGAAATGCCCAGAGAACCGCCTTCGCCACCGGTGTTCCTCCTGATATCTGCGCATTCCACCGCTCCACCAGGAATTCCGTTCTCCCCTGCATCCCTCTAGTTCGCCCGTATCGGAAGCAGGCTCAGGGTTAAGCCCTGAGTTTTCACTTCCGACGCGACGAACCGCCTACAAGCCCTTTACGCCCAATAATTCCGGACAACGCTCGGACCCTACGTATCACCGCGGCTGCTGGCACGTAGTTGGCCGGTCCTTCTTCTGTTCCTACCGTCAGGTTACCTTCGTCGGAACTGAAAGCGGTTTACAACCCGAAGGCCGTCATCCCGCACGCGGCGTTGCTGCATCAGGCTTTCGCCCATTGTGCAATATTCCCCACTGCTGCCTCCCGTAGGAGTCTGGGCCGTATCTCAGTCCCAGTGTGGCCGGTCGCCCTCTCAGGCCGGCTACCCGTCGAAGCCTTGGTGAGCCGTTACCTCACCAACAAGCTGATAGGCCGCGAGCCCATCCTTGACCGTCGGAGCTTTCCACCTCCAGATGATGCCATCGAAGGTCGTATCCGGTATTAGCAGCTGTTTCCAACTGTTATTCCAGTGTCAAGGGTAGGTTGCTCACGTGTTACTCACCCGTTCGCCACTCACCACAGACCCGAAGGACTGTGGTTCGTTCGACTTGCATGTGTTAAGCACGCCGCCAGCGTTCGTCCTGAGCCAGGATCAAACTCTCCGTTGAAATTTATCTGATGCGCACCGGCCACGAGGACCGGAGCTTTTCAGTCAACTTGGTTCGATCGCTGACGTCAGATCCATTGCTGGATCTATCTGTCAATCAATCAAAGGAATCCGAACTCACTGCCACGACGCAAGCGTCGAGCCAGTGAGCACGGGGTTTTTGTGCATTATTTGGCATTGACTTTTAGCACGCTGTTGAGTTCTCAAGCTTCGGGCGCACACCGCGCCGGGGCTTTGATTTCCCGGCTTGGGGCAACTCGACCAACCTTACGAGGTCATTCAACCCCGGTCAAATCCCGGGCCGAACTTCCTCCCCACCCGCGTCGAAGGCTCCGGATCGGACGTCTCCCCGAGGGAAGCGCGGCCGGACCGGTGGTCTCGTTGCCAGTGGGTTTCCTCCGGGTCGGCCGCCGCGGATCGTCTCGATCCTCGGTGTCCCGCACCCCGATGAGGCCTTGTCTACTCTACGCGTCGAGGGCGGTGAGGTCAAACGCCACCGCACCGACCGTCTTCTTGCCCCGCCGCAGGATCGCGTAGCGGCCGTGCAGCAGGTCGTCGGGCCCCAGCACCGCCTCCGGATCGGTGACCCGGTGGTTGTTCAGGTAGGCCCCGCCCTCGGCGATCGCCCGGCGCGCGGCGCCTCGGCTCGGTACCACCCCGCTGCGTTCGAGAAGGTCAACCACCGAGACCTCTGAGCCTGTTCCTGGCAGTTCGACGCCGCCCACCTCGGCCACCACCCCGGCCAGCGTGTCCGGGTCCAGGTCGTCCAGCGAGGCGCGGCCGAACAACGCCGACGCCGCGGCGACGGCGGCCTGGCGCTCAGCGGGTGAATGGACCAGGTCGGTCACGTCGTCGGCCAGGGCCTTCTGCGCGGCGCGCAGCTGTGGCTGCTCGGCCGTCTGGCGGGCCAGCTCGGCAATCTCGTCCCGGCTCCGCGGGCTGAACACCTTGAGGTACTCGATGACCTTTTCGTCCTCGACGTTCAGGAAGGCCTGGTGGAACGCGTACGGGGAGGTCATCTCCGGATCGAGCCACACCGTGCCGCTCTCGGTCTTGCCGAACTTGGTGCCGTCGGACTTGGTGAGCAGCGGCGTCGCCAGAGCGTGCACCCGAGCACCCTCCGACCGCCGGATGAGCTCGACGCCGGCGGTGATGTTTCCCCACTGATCACTGCCCCCGGTCTGCAGCGTGCAGCCGTAGGTCCGGAACAGCTGGAGGTAGTCGAAGGACTGCAGCAGGACGTAGGAGAACTCGGTGTAGGAGATGCCTTCCTCCAGCCGGTTGCGGACCACGTCGCGGGCCAGCATCCGGTTGACCGGGAAGTGCTTGCCGATGTCGCGGAGGAAGTCCAGCACCGAGACCGACCCGGTCCAGTCCAGGTTGTTGACGATCCGCGCCGGGTTATCCCCGGTGAAGTCGACGAAGCGCTCCACCTGCTGTCGGATCCGCCCGACCCACTCGGCCACGACCTCCTTGGGGTTGAGCACCCGTTCGGCCGACTCCTTGGGGTCGCCGATCAGGCCGGTGGAGCCGCCCACCAGGATCAGTGGGTGGTGCCCCGCGGCCTGCAGCCGCCGCGCCACCATGAGCTGGACGAGGTTTCCGAAGTGCAGGCTGGGCGCCGTCGGGTCGAAGCCGACATAGAACGTGAACGGTCCGGCCGCCAGGTGCGCACGCAGCGCCTCCTCGTCGGTGGACAGGGCGATCAGGCCCCGCCACTTCAGCTCGTCCCACACGTCAGTCACGAGAGCCAACCTTAGTGACCGGCCGACGGACGTCCCGCCCAATAACACTCCGCGGCCGTCACGCGGAGTCCGCGCCCGTCGCTGCTGCCGCGGGTCCGCTCAACTGCCGTGGACTGCGTCTGGACCGGGCGGGTCCGAGTACCAGCCCGCGCCGGGCACGTCGTCGGTCGGCGGGGACATCGGGCGGTCGACCACGCTTCGTTGCTGCTCCAGCAGCCACTGCGAGATCTCGTCGATCTCTTCCCACACCTCCCGCAGCTGCCGCTGGACCTGCGTCGTCGCGGTGCCACCCCGGCCGTTCCGGCTGTCGATCGACCCGTGGGCGCTGAGCACCTCGAGAACGTCGCCGGTCAGCAGCGGCGAGATCTCGGTCAGCTGCTCGGCGTTCAGGTCCGGCAGGTCGATCCGCCGCTCCTCGCAGTAGCGCACCGCCAGGCCGGCGAGCTCGTGCGCATCGGCGAACGGCACCCGCTGCCGCACCAGCCAGTCGGCCAGGTCGGTGGCCAGCGCGAACCCGCGCGGGGCCAACGCCTCCAGCCGCTGGGGGTGGAAGGTCAACGTCTCGACCACGCCGGCCACGGCCGGCAGCAACAGCCGGAGCTGGTCGACGGAGTCGAAGACCGGCTCCTTGTCCTCCTGCAGATCGCGGTTGTACGCCAGCGGCAGGCCCTTGAGGGTGGCCAGCAGCCCGGTCAGGTTGCCGATCAGCCGTCCGGCCTTGCCCCGGGCCAGCTCGGCGACGTCCGGGTTCTTCTTCTGCGGCATGATGCTGGACCCGGTGGACCAGGCGTCGGCCAGGGTTACGAAGCCGAACTCCGGCGTACTCCAGAGGATGATCTCCTCGCTCAGCCGGGACAGGTCGATACCGACCTGCGCCAGGACGTACGACGCCTCGGCCACCACGTCGCGGGCCGCCGTCCCGTCGATCGAGTTGGCCACACTGCCGGTGAACCCCAGCTGTTCGGCGACGAAGGTCGGATCCAGGCCGAGCGAGGTCCCGGCCAGAGCGGCCGAGCCGTACGGACTGAGGGCCAGCCGGCGGTCCAGGTCACGGATCCGGTCGACGTTGCGCAGCAGCGCCCAAGCGTGGGCCAGCAGATGATGGGACAGCAGCACCGGTTGGGCCGGCTGCAGGTGCGTCCGGCCCGGCATGGCGACCCCGAGGTGGGTCCGGGATTGCTCGTACAGCGCCACCACGACCTCTTGGATGTCGGCGGCCAGCAGGCGGAGGGCGTCGCGCAGGTACATCCGGATCAGCGTGGCGATCTGGTCGTTGCGGGACCGCCCGGCCCGCAGCCGGCCGCCCAGGTCTGCCCCGACGATCTCGGTCAACCGCCGCTCCAGCGCGCCGTGCACGTCCTCGTCGGTCGGCGCAGGGACCAGGGTCCCGTCCGCCACCTCCTGGTCCAGCCGGTCGAGACCGGACAGCATGCCGGCCAGCTCGGGGTCGGTGAGCAGGCCGGCCCGGTGCAGGGCCCGGGCATGGGCCCGGGAACCGTTGATGTCGTACGGCGCGAGCCGCCAGTCGAAGTGGGTGGAGCGGCTGAGGGCGAACATCGCCTCCGCCGGACCGGCGGCGAACCGGCCGCCCCACAGCCGTCCGGAGTGCTCGGTCACCCGCTGGACACTAGAGCAGACCGGCGTCGCGCCGAGCAGCCAGCGCGCTCGACATGCCGTAGATCTCGATGAAGCCCCGAGCCTGGGACTGGTCGAAACTGTCCCCCTCGTCGTAGGTGGCCAGGTTGAAGTCGTACAGGCTGACCTCGCTCTGCCGTCCCGTGACGGTGGCTTTCCCGGCGTGCAGCACCATTCGGATGTCGCCGGAGACCGCCCGCTGGGCCTCGTCGATGAAGGTGTCCAGCGCCCGCTTGAGCGGGGAGAACCACTGGCCGTCATAGACCAGCTCGCCCCAGCGCTGGTCGACGCCCCGTTTGTACCGGGCCAGCTCCCGCTCGACGGTCACGTTCTCCAGCTCCATATGGGCGGCGATCAGCGCGATGGCGCCGGGCGCCTCGTACACTTCGCGGCTCTTGATCCCGACCAGCCGGTCCTCGACCATGTCCAGCCGGCCGACGCCCTGGGCGCCGGCCCGCTCGTTGAGCAGCTGGATGGCCTGCAGCATCGACACCTTCTCGCCATCGATGGCGATCGGCACCCCCGCCTCGAAGGTGATGGTCACCTCGTCCGGCTCCCGCGCCACGCTCGGGTCGGAGGTGTACGCGTACACGTCCTCGATCGGCGCGTTCCAGATGTCCTCGAGGAAGCCGGTCTCGACTGCGCGGCCCCAGACGTTCTGGTCGATGGAGTACGGGGACTTCTTGTTCGCCTCGATCGGCAGGCCGCGCTGCTCCGCGTAGGCGATCGCCTTCTCCCGGGTCCAGGCGTAGTCCCGGACGGGGGCGATCACCCGCAGGTGCGGGGCCAGGTTGGCGATGCCGACCTCGAACCGCACCTGGTCGTTGCCCTTGCCGGTACAGCCGTGGGAGACCACGCTCGCCCCATGCGTCTTGGCCGCCGCGGCCAGGTGTCGGACGATCAGCGGCCGGGACAGTGCGCTGACCAGCGGGTAGCGGTCCATGTACAAGGCGTTGGCCCGCAGCGCGGGCAGGCAGAAGTCCTCGGCGAACTCATCCCGCGCGTCGACCACCAGCGCCTCGACGGCACCGCAGTCCAGGGCGCGCTGGCGGATGACCTCGAGGTCCTCCCCGCCCTGGCCGACGTCCACCGCGACGGCCACCACCTCCTGCCCGGTCTCCTCGGTCAGCCAGCCGATACATACAGAGGTGTCCAGTCCGCCGGAGTAGGCCAGCACAATGCGATCGCTCACGGTTCGTCCTTAGGTTCGGGGGTCGTTGGGGTGTGATCTGCCGACTCGGAGGGGTCGCCCCCGACACGACCGCCGGTTCGGCTCAGGGCCAACAGGCGCTCGGCCGTCGCGGTCCCACCGTTGGGGTCGCGGGTGATCACCAGCACGGTGTCGTCTCCGGCGATGGTGCCGAGGATGTCGGGCGGGTTGGCGTGGTCAACCGCCGAAGCCAGGTACTGCGCAGCGCCCGGCGGAGTGCGCAGCACTACCAGGTTGGCCGAGGCTTCGGCCGAGACCAGCACCTCGTGGCAGAGCCGGGCCAGCCGGGCGGCGAAGTTGACCTGCTCACCCGCCTGGGGGCTTCGGTCGCCCCCCTCGCCCGGCACGGCGTAGACGAGCTGTCCACGCGAGCCGCGCACCCGCACCGCGCCGACCTCGACCAGGTCGCGGGACAGCGTGCCCTGGGTGACGTGCAGGCCATCGGCCGCCAGCAGGTCCGACAGCTCGGACTGGGACCGGACCTCGTGGGTCGAGAGCAGCTCGATGATCTTGGACAGCCGGGCCGTGCGGGTCAGCACCCCGGCTTGTGTGCTTGTCGGGGGAGCCAAGGGAGATCGTCCGCCCTTGCTGGGCACTGTGGTGGTCATCGTGAGCTTCCTTGCTCGTCGAGGAGGAAGGCCAGCAGGGCTTTCTGCACGTGCCGCCGGTTCTCGGCCTCGTCCCAGACCACCGCACGCGGCCCGTCGAGCACGTCGGCGGCGATCTCTGCGCCCCGGTGGGCCGGCAGGCAGTGCAGCACGATCGCGTCCGGGGCCCCGGCGAGCAGGTCGGAGGTGACCGCGTACGGGGCGAAGGGGGTGGACCGGTCGCGGCCGTCCCTCTCGCTGCCCATCGAGACCCAGGTGTCGGTGGCGACGACATCGGCGCCGGCCACGGCCTCCGCGGCCGACCCGGTGACGAGCACGCTGCCGCCGGACGCGGCGGCGATGGCCTCGGCGCGGGCCACGATGTCCGGGTCCGGTAAGAACTCCGCCGGCGCGCCGATCCGTACGTGCAGTCCGGCCAACGCCCCGGCCAGCAGATAGGAGTGGGCCACGTTGTTGGCCCCGTCGCCCACGTACGCCAGGCTCAGCCCGGTCAGCCGTCCCCGGTGCTCACGGATGGTCATCAGGTCGGCCAGCGCCTGGCAGGGGTGGTGCCGGTCGGTGAGCGCGTTGACCACCGGCACCCCGGCGTACGCGGCCATCTGTTCGATCCGGTCCTGGCCGAAGGTCCGCCAGACGATGGCGGCACACTGCCGGCCCAGCACCCGGGCGACATCGGCGACCGGCTCCCGCTCCCCGATCTGGGCCAGCCGGCCGTCCACGATCATCGGGAAGCCGCCGAGCTCGACAACGCCGGCGCTGAACGAGGTCTGGGTGCGCAGCGTCGGCTTGTCGAACAGCAGCGCGACGCTGCGCGGGCCGGCGAGGGGGCTGATCTTGAACGGATCGGCCTTGAGGGCGTCGGCCAGGTCCAGCACGGCGGTCTGCTCGCTCGCCGTGAGGTCGTCGTCGGCCAGGAAGTGACGGCAGGTCATCGTGCTACGCCGTCCAGGAGGCCGGGAAGGGCGGCGACGAAGGAGTCCAGCTGCTCGGCCGTCGCCACCAGGGGCGGGGCGAGCCGGAGCACGTCCGGCCGCGGGGCATTGACAATGAAGCCGGCGTCCAGCGCCGCGTCGGCGACACCAGGTGCGATCTCGGCGTCCAGGATGACGGCGCGGAGCAGGCCCCGGCCGCGTACGCCGGTGACCCTCGGATGGCCGAGACCGAGCACGGCATCGGCCAGGTGGGCGCCGAGGTCATTCGCCCGCTCGAGCAGTCCGTCCCGCTCGATCACCGCGATCACCGCCAGCCCGGCGATGGCCGCCACCGGGTTGCCGCCGAAGGTGCTGCCGTGGCTGCCGGGACCCAGCAGGGTCGCCGCTCGGCCGTTGGCGATGCACGCCCCGATCGGAAACCCGTTGCCCAGGCCCTTGGCCACGGTGACGAGATCGGCGGTGACGCCCTCGGCCACGTGGACCAGCCAGCAGCCGGCCCGACCCATGCCGGTCTGCACCTCGTCGACCCAGAGCAAGGCGCCGGACGCGTCACACAGCGCCCGGGCCCGGGCGAGGTAGCCGGCCGGTGGCACGACCACGCCGTTCTCCCCCTGGATCGGCTCCAGCACCACCGCCGCCACCGTGTCGTCCACCGCGGCGGCCAGGGCCTCCGCGTCGCCGTAGGGCACGAAAGTGACCTCGCCGGGCAACGGCTCGAAGGGGATGCGGTACTTCGGGTTGTGGGTGATCGCCAGGGCCCCCAGCGACCGACCGTGAAAGGCGCCCTCGGCCGCGACGATGCGGGTCCGCCCGGTCATCCGCGTGATCTTGAAGGCGGCCTCGTTGGCCTCGGTACCGGAGTTGGTGAAGAAGACCTTGGGATCCACCCCTGAGGTCATCGCGCCGAGCCGGCCGGCCAGCGCGACCTGGGCCGGTGTGGCGAAGAAGTTGGATACGTGTCCCAGCGTGGCGATCTGGCCGGTGATGGCGGCCAACACCGTGGGGTGGGCGTGGCCGAGCGCGTTGACGGCCAGGCCGGAGAGCAGGTCAAGATAGCGTCGGCCGTCGGCGTCCCACACGTAGCAGCCCTCACCGCGCACGAAGACCCGTTTGGGCGGGCCGAAGGTGTTCATCACCGAGTCCGCGTACGCGGCCAGCACCGGTGCGGACGGGGTGGGCGGGCCGGCGAGCTCTCGGCTGAGCACCGACGGTTCCACACTCACCACTGGAATTCCCCGTTCGCGTACTCGTGCGGCGGAATCCCCTCGTACTTGGAGAACACCCGGCTGCCCAGACGGACCAGCCCGTCCTGGGTGACCATGGTGCCGATCCCGACGTTGGTGAAGATCTCCAGCAGGAGCGCGTGCGGCACCCGGCCGTCGGCGACCGTGGCCCGGGTCAGCCCGCCCTCGACGGCCCGCAGGCAGGCCTCCATCTTGGGCACCATGCCGGACTCCAGGCTGGGCATCAGGGCCCGCAGCTCGCTGGCCGACAGCTCGGAGATCGTGTCGGTGCTGTTCGGCCAGTCCCGGTAGAGACCCTCGACGTCGGTGAGTACGACCAGCCGCTCGGCCTGCAGGGCGACGGCGAGCGCGGCGGCGGCGGTGTCGGCGTTGACGTTGTGCACCACCCCGTCGAGGTCGGGCGCGATGCTGGCCACCACCGGAACGCGGCCGGCGTCGATCAGGCCCTGGACGGCCTCGGTCCGCACCGTGGTCACGTCACCGACGAGCCCGAGGTCCACCTCCTCGCCGTCGACCAGCGCGCCCCGTCGGGTCGCGGTGAACAGGCCGCCGTCCTCTCCGGACATGCCCACCGCCAGGGTGCTGAACCGGTTGATCAGGCCGACGAGGTCCCGCCCGACCTGGCCCACCAGCACCATCCGGACCACGTCCATCGCCTCCGGGCTGGTCACCCGGAACCCACCGCGGAACTCCGACGGGATGTTCAGCCGGGTGAGCATCTGCGAGATCTGCGGGCCGCCCCCGTGGACGACCACCGGGTGCACGCCGCACCGCTTCATGAACACGATGTCGGAGGCGAAGGCCTGCTTCAGCTCCTCGTCGACCATGGCGTTGCCGCCGTACTTGATGACTACCGTCTTGCCGGCGTAGGTCTCCAGCCAGGGCAACGCCTCGGTGAGGATAGAGGCCTTTTCGACTAGCGAAAGCGGGTACTTTGCCGCCGCGGCGCGCTCCCGCGTGTCATGGCGCGCGCCGGCGGGGGGTTCAATAGGGGTCGTCCCCCCTTCGACGATTGTCACGTCGCATACTCCGCGTTCTCTTTGACGTAGTCGTACGTCAGGTCGTTGGTCCAGATCGTGGCCTCGTGCCGACCGTTGCGCAGGTTCACCTCGACGGTGACCGCCCGTCCGCTCAGGTCGACCAGCTCCCGCGAGTCGCCAAGCGCTCCGTCGCGGCAGACCTGCACGCCGTTCAGGCTGATGTCGATCCGGTCGGGCTCGAAGTCCGCGCCCGTTGTGCCGATCGCCGCCAGCACCCGGCCCCAGTTGGGGTCCCCACCGAAGATCGCACACTTGAAGAGGTTGCTGCGGGCGATGGCCCTACCCACCTCGACCGCGTCGTCCTCCGAAGCGGCGTGCTGCACCACGATGGCGATGTCGTGGGCTGCTCCCTCGGCATCGTGCAGCAGCTGAAGAGCCAGGTCCTGGCAGATCTCGTTCAGGGCCGCGATGAAATCTGCCGGGTTCGGACGGACACCGGAGGCCCCGCTGCTCATCAGGACGACCGTGTCGTTGGTCGACATGCAGCCGTCGCTGTCCACCCGGTCGAAGCTGGTCCGGCAGGCCTCGGCCAGCTGGCCGGGCAGCAGGTTCGGGTCGACCACGGCGTCGGTGGTCAGCACCACCAGCATGGTGGCCAGACCCGGCGCGAGCATGCCGGCACCCTTGGCCATCCCGCCGACCGACCAGCCCTCGTCGGCGTAGCTGGCCTGCTTGGCCACTGTGTCCGTGGTCATGATCGCCTCGGCCGCGGCTAGACCACCGGTCCGGCTCAGCTGAGGAGCCAGGTCCATGATGCCCGCGGCCACTTTGTCCATGGGCAGCCGAACCCCGATCAGCCCGGTGGAGCAGACCGCTACATCGATGGCACCGACGTCGGGCAACGCCTGAGCCACGAGCTCCGCCGTCCGATGGGTGTCGGCGAACCCTTCGGGGCCGGTGCAAGCGTTCGCCCCTCCGGAGTTGAGGACAACGGCCTTGAGCCGGCCGTCGGCCAGTACCTGCTGCGACCAGAGCACCGGCGCCGCCTTGACCCGGTTGGTTGTGAAGACGCCGGCTGCGGTGAAGTCCGGCCCGGTGTTCACGACCAGAGCCAGGTCGCTCTGGCCGTTCGACTTCAGGCCTGCGGACAGCCCGCTGGCCTGGAAGCCCGCTGCCGCCGTGACGCTCATGGGGCGACTCCCACCATGGGCAGACCCGTGGTCTCGGGTAGGCCGAGCGCCAGGTTCATGCACTGGACGGCTCCGCCGGCGGTCCCTTTGGTCAGGTTGTCCAGTGCCGCCACGGCGACAAGCCGGCCCGCGGCCGCGTCAACCGTCACCTGGACCTGCACCATGTTCGCCCCGAGCACCGACTGGGTCTGCGGCCACTGGCCCTGGGGCAACAGGTGCACGAAGGGTTCGTCGGCGTACGCGGTGGCGTAGGCCGCATAGGCCTGGTCGGCGGTAAGGCCCGAGTCGCGCAGCGGCGCGGTGCAGGTGGCCAGAATTCCCCGCGACATAGGCACCAGGACTGGAGTGAAGGAGACCGACGGCCGGTCCGCGCCACAGGTCCGGAGATTCTGCAGCAGCTCCGGCGTATGCCGGTGGACACCGCCGACCCCATAGGCACTGGCCGAGCCCATCAGCTCGGCCCCCAGCAGGTTCGGCTTGAGGGCCCGCCCGGCTCCGGACGGCCCGCTGGCCGCCACGATGACGGTGTCGTGGGCATCGGTCAGGCCTTCTGTGATGGCGGGCAGCAGGGCGAGGGTGGCCGAGGTGGGATAGCAGCCGGGTACCGCGATGGTCCGGGCGCCGGACAGTTTGTCCCGCTGGCCCGGCAGCTCCGGCAGACCGTAAGGCCAGGTGCCGGCGTGCGGGGAGCCGTAGAACTGCTGCCACGCCTCGGCGTCCTCGAGCCGGAAGTCCGCCCCACAGTCGATAACCACGGTGTCGGAGTGCAGGTCGGTAGCGAGCGCCGCCGACGCGCCGTGCGGAAGAGCCAGGAAGACCACATCGTGCTGGGCCAGGATTTCGGGTGTGGTGTCAGCCACCATCCGGTCGGCCAGCGGCGTCAACTGCGGCTGCAGCTCCCCCAGGCGCTGCCCGGCGCTGGCTCCTGCGGTGACCGCACCGATCGCCACCTCGGGATGCGCGAGCAGCAGGCGGAGCAGTTCGCCGCCTGCGTACCCGGTGGCCCCCGCCACGGCAATCCGGTAGGTCATTGCATAAGCATGCAAGATCTAGAAAGCATATGCAAGCGCTAGATTTCTGCCTGTGCATTACGCCGCTGCCGACGATCGCTACTCAGTCCAGCCCTACCGCCGCTGCGGCCGCAGCGGCCTGAAACTGCCGGCCGTCTCGTTGGGCTTCTGGCACAACTTCGGTGACGACAAGCCGCTGGAGATCCAGCGGGCGGTGATGCGGCGGGGGTTCGACCTCGGCGTCACCCACTTCGACCTAGCCAACAACTACGGGCCGCCCTATGGGTCGTCGGAAACCAACGTGGGCCGAATCCTGGCCGAGGACTTCGCCGGCTACCGCAACGAACTGGTGATCTCGACCAAGGCCGGCTGGGACATGTGGCCCGGCCCCTATGGTGATCTCGGGTCCCGGAAGTACCTGACCGCCAGCCTGGACGCCTCGCTGAAGCGGCTGGGGCTGGACTATGTCGACATCTTCTACCACCATCGGCCGGACCCCGAGACCCCGCTCGAGGAGACGATGGGTGCCCTGGACGCCGCTGTCCGGGCCGGAAAGGCACTCTATGTCGGGGTGTCGTCCTACTCCCCCGCTCACACCGCCCGCGCCGCCGAGATCCTGCGTGAGCTCGGCACGCCGCTGCTGATCCACCAGCCGTCGTACTCGATGTTCAACCGGTGGATCGAGGCCGAGCTCTTGGACGTCCTCGAGCGCGAAGGTGTTGGCTGCATCGCCTTCACGGCGCTGGCCCAGGGGCTGCTGACGAACCGGTACCTCGACGGGATTCCCGCCGGCTCGCGGGCGAGCCAGGACAAGTCCCTCGATCCCTCCGCCATCGAGGAGCGGCTGCCGAGCATCCGAGCTCTGAACGAGATCGCCGCCGACCGCGGGCAGAGCCTCGCGCAGCTGGCGCTGGCCTGGGTCCTCCGGGACGCCCGAGTCACCTCGACACTCATCGGCGCCAGCAGCGTGCAGCAGGTCGAGGACAACGTCGCGGCCGTGCAGCGCCTCGACTTCACTGACGACGAGTTGGCCGCCATCGACCAGCATGCCGTCGAGTCGGGCGTCGACCTATGGGCCGACGCCCGCCAGGCGACGACCTAGCGCTGGCCGACCCCCCTCGCCGTCGACGCGGCTCATCAGTGGCAGGGCGAACCAACTCGAGGCACCCGCCTGCTCGTCCCCAGCGGCCTATCCGCCGCCGGCGCGACGTCAGTGGAGTAGTAGTCCCGATCGGCCTGCAGCAACGGGCTTGGCCACGTTCGCCACGGCCACGGGGCGTCCAGTACGACGGTTTGGCCTGCGCGGCGACTGTCGGGCCGCAAGAGTTACTGAACCAGAACTCCCGGGGTCTTCAGACCGTCAGGCGGACTCGCCGTCGGATCACTGCATCGAGGTGCCCGGTGTGGTCGCAACAGGCTCACCAAGGCCCGCTTGGCGAGGTCGAGGTCCCCGACCTCATCCGCCACGGTGTGCTCGAGCTCGGCGCGGGCCGCGCGACCCGCGGCGAGCAGCGCCTGGCCATGCTCAGTGAGGGTCACTCGGCGCACTCGGCTGTCGGCCGGGTCCGGGACCCGGGCCACCAGACCCATGCCCTCCATCTCGACCACGGCCTTCGATGCCGCCTGCTGGGTCACCCCGAGCCGGACGGCCAGCTCCCCCACCGTCGGTGTCCCATCGATCAGGTTCTGGATCACGTAGCCGTGAGGGATGCGCACCCCGGCGTACCCCTCCTCGTGCAGCCGGCGCAGCAGGTGCTGGTTGACGGCCGATCCCGCCAAGGAAACCAGGGTCGGCAGATCCAGCGCGGCAGGGTTCAGCTCAGTCACGAACCCCACCCTACCGTATTTACAATCTTAGTTGTACAATTTAGATTGTGCTTATGCACTCACCCATCGAGACCACCCAGGCGTTGCATACCGCGATCGAGCTCGGCCGTGTCGGCCATGAGCTCGAAGACCTGTTCACCGACGACGTGATCGTCACGGAGTACCCCAACCGGATCAAGCCCTCAGGCGGGACCGCCGACCTCTCGACGGTCCTGGCCTCAGCGCGGGCCGGCGCTCGGCTGCTGTCCGCCCAGCGCTACGACGTACACCACGCGGCCCAGTACGGGAATACCGCGATCATGCGGCTGACCTGGTCGGGCACCGTCAGCGCCGATGTCGGCGCGTTCCTGGCCGGCCAGCAGCTGACCGCTCACATCGCCCAGTTCATCACCGTCCGCGACGGGCGGATCTCCGCCATCGCCACCTACGACTGTTACGAGCCGTTCTGAGAGCCGAGCTTCTGGCGGCCCGGTCACATGATTCCCACGCTGCGTGGGGAACCCGCGCTGAACACACGTTGCAACCTACGGACAGCGTCGGTTTCCCACGCAGCGTGGGAATCCGACGGAGTGGTGCGCCGGCTCAGAGGGTGCGCTGGACGGCGCCGGTCTGCTCGGCGGCGGCCGTCACGGCAGCGTCCCGCGCTGCAGCCGTCTCCGCGTCGGTGAGGGTCCGGTCCGGGGCCCGGAAGCGGAGCGCGTACGCGAGCGATACGTGTCCGGGCGGCACCGGCGGACCGGTGTACACGTCGAACAGGGTCAACGACTCCAGCAGCGGGCCGGCCCCGGCTCGCAGGGCGCGCTCCACCGCCGCGGCGGGAACGTCGGCGGCGACGACCAACGCGACGTCCTCCTTCGCCACCGGGAAGCCCGAGACCAGCGGGATCTCGCCGGTGGCCGGCGCGGCGGCGATCAGCGCGTCCAGGTCGATCTCCGCGGCTACGGCCCGGGCCGGCAGGTCGAACGCCCGACACACCTCCGGATGCAGCTCGCCGGCGTACCCGAGCGTTCGGCCGTTCGCCACGAACTCGGCGCAGCGGCCGGGATGCCAGGGCGCCTGCGTCGCAGCGCGCCGTTCGAGCGTCAGCCCGACGGTCGCCGCGGCTGTCTCGACGAACGCCACGGCGTCGGTCCAGCGGACCGGTTCGGCCTCGACCAGCCAACCGGTGCGCCGCAGGCCGCAGAGCACGGAAGCGAGGTGGCGGGGCTGCCGGCCCAGGGCGTCGTCCATCGCCGCCAGCACGTCCGGCGCGGGCCGTCCGGTGACCAGCGGACGCGGCGCGGGACGCAGCGGGTCCCGGGCGAAGAAGACCGAGCCCGCCTCGAACAGGGCCAGGTCCTCGGTGCCCCGACTGCGGTTGCGGGCCACCGCCGCGAACAGACCCGGCAGCAGCGAGGTCCGCAGGTACGGAGCGGTCTCCGACAGCGGGTTGACGATCTTGTTGAGCCGCCGGCGCTCGTCCCCGGCGGGAACCCCCATCCTGTCCAGGTCCTCGACCGAGGCGAACGAGAAGCTGAGGACCTCGACGAACCCGGCCGTGGCGAGCGCTGCCGTGACCGCTCGACGGGTTCGTTGGGCGCGGCTCAGCCCCCGGCCCGGCGGCGCCGCCGGCACCACCGGGGGGATGGTGTCGAAGCCGACCAGCCGACCGACCTCCTCGACGTAGTCGTAGGGGTCGGTCAGGTCCGGTCGCCAGCTCGGTGCGGTGAGACTCAGCACGTCGTCACCGGTGACCGTGGCGCCGACGGCGGTCAGCAGCCGTACCACGGTGTCCCGGTCGACCGCCGTGCCCAGCACGGTGGCCGGGAGAGTGGCGGCCATCGTCGTGGTCGGCTGCGGCAGTACCGAGCCGCGGACGGTCTCCTCGGCGAGGAGGGTGCCGCCGGCCAGCTCGACCAGCAGCTCGGCCACCCGGTGCGCCGCCGCGTACGCCGCCGCCGGGTCGACGCCGCGCTCGAACCGGCGCGACGCCTCGGTGGAGAGCTTGTGGCGCCGGGACGTCCGGGCCAGCGTCATCGCGTCGAAGTGGGCGGCCTCGATCACCACGTCGCGGGTGCCGGCGGACAGCTCGTTGGTCGCCCCGCCCATCACGCCGGCCAGGCCGATCGGACCGGTCTGGTCGGTGATCACCATGTCCTCGACGTCCAGCGGCCGGACGACGTCGTCGAGGGTGGTCAGCTTCTCCCCCTCGTACGCCTGGCGGACCACGATCGGCCCGTCCAGGGTGTCGCGGTCGTAGGCGTGGATCGGCTGGCCGGTCTCGAGCATCACGTAGTTGGTGATGTCGACCGCCAGCGAGATCGACCGCATGCCGGCGAGCTGTACCCGGCGCGCCAGCCACCGTGGGCTGGGAAGGGACGGTTCGATGCCGGTGACGGTCAGCGCGACGAACAGTGAGCAGGCGTCGGACGCCAGCTCGACCGGGAAGCCGTCGGCCGTCGCCAGCGGAACCGGCCGGTCGACCGGGTCGCGGAACGCTGATCCGGTGGCCTGCGCCGCCTCCCGGGCCAGGCCGCGGATGGACAGGCAGTAGCCGCGGTCCGGGGTGACCGCGATGTCGAGGACGTCGTCGCGCAGCCGCAGCACCGACGCGGCGTCCTCGCCTGAGGTGAGGTCGGGATCGGTCAGCACCAGGATCCCGGTGTGGTCGTCCCCCAACCCCAGCTCGCGGGCCGAACAGATCATCCCGTCGGAGACGTGGCCGTAGGTAATGCGGGCGGCGATGGCGAAGTCGCCCGGCAGGACCGCGCCGGGCAGGGCGACGACGACATAGTCACCGCTGTCGAAGTTGCGCGCCCCGCAGACGATCCCGCGTACGCCCGACTCGGGGTTGTGTGGGCCGACGTCGACCTGGCACCAGCGGATCGTCTTGCCGTTCTTCTGTGGTTCCTCGACGAACTCGACCACCCGACCGACCACCAGCGGCCCGGTGACGTCGGACCCGGCCCGGTCGACGGTCTCGACCTCGAGCCCGGCCCGGATCAGGGCGTCGGCCAGCGTCCGGCCGTCCATCTCCTCCGGCACGGCCGCGTACTCCCGTAGCCAGCCCAGCGGCGCCCTCATCGGGCCAGTCCCGCGAGAGAACGGCTGAACCGGACGTCACCCTCGATCATGTCGCGCATGTCCTCGGCGTTGTTGCGGAACATCAGCGTCCGGTCGACCCCCATACCGAAGGCGAAGCCGGTGTAGACGTCCGGGTCAACCCCGCACGCCTGCAGCACGCGCGGGTTGACCACGCCGCAGCCGCCCCACTCGATCCAGCCCTCGCTCTTGCAGGTCCGGCACGGGTGCTCGGGGTCGCCGACCGAGCGGCCGTGGCAGACGAAGCACTGGAGGTCGACCTCGGCGGACGGCTCGGTGAAGGGGAAGTAGTTCGGCCGCATCCGGGTCCGGGTCTCGCCGAACATGGCGCGGGCGAAGTGGTCCAAGGTGCCGCGCAGATGGCCGAGCGTGATGCCCTTGTCCACCACCAGACCTTCGATCTGATGGAACACCGGCAGATGCGTGGCGTCGTACTCGTCGGCCCGGTAGACCCGTCCCGGACAGACGACGTAGATCGGTGGCTCACGGGTCAGCATGGTGCGCACCTGAACCGGAGAGGTGTGGGTGCGCAGCACGATCCCACCGTTCTCGGGCTCCACGAACAGGGTGTCCTGCGTGGTCCGGGCGGGGTGGTCCGGAATGAAGTTGAGGGCATCGAAGTTTAGCCATTCGGCCTCCAGCTCGGGACCCTCAGCGACCTCCCAGCCCATGCTGACGAAGACGTCCTCCATCATGCTCATCAAGGCCGTGATCGGATGCACCGCGCCGGGCGGGGATGGTTGCACCGGCAGCGTGACGTCGACCCGCTCCTCGACCAGGATCCGGGCCAGCTCGGCCTCGTTGACCTCGGCCTCGCGCTGCTGCAGAGCCTGGTTGATCCGCCCGCGCGCCTGGCCGACACGGGCGCCGGCCTCCTTGCGGGCCTGGGGCGGCAGGGCGCCGATCTCCCGGTTGGCCAGAGCGATCGGCGAGCGCTCGGCCGCGTGGGCGAGCCGTGCCTGCTTCAGCTCGGCCGGTGTGGTCGCCGCCGCAAACGCGGCCAGCGCGTCGGCCACTACAGCCTCGACGTGGTCGGCGTCCAACATGGCGACCTGCACGGGGTCGTAGCTGGCATTCGGCACGGGTTGTTCGCTCTCCTCGGATCGGTGCGGCCGGCGCCAGTCTAGGAACGATGGCGGGTCCGCAGCATGGGGTTTACGGCTCGGACGCCGCTGCTCGTTGGGCGGTGGCCGTGGCGTACAGCAACACCGCCGCGGCGGTGGCCAGGTTCAGGCTCTCGGCTCGCCCGTACATGGGCAGGCCGACCAGCCGGTCGAGTCGGTTCGCACGATCGACCGGCAGGCCCCACGCCTCGTTGCCGAGCACCCAGAGGACCGGACGGCCCAACGCACCCGAGCGGGCCAGGTCCTCCGTGGTCTCGGCGGCACTGCCATCGGCCCCCAGGACGGCCAGGCCGGCGGCGCGCGCCACATCGACTGCCTCGGCCAAGTCGACGTCGACGGCCAGTGGCAGGTGGAACAGGCTCCCCGTGCTGGCCCGGACGGCCTTCGGGTTGTAGAGGTCGACCGAGCCCCGGCTGACCAGCACCGCGTCCGCACCGAACGCGTCGGCGCAACGCACCACGGTGCCCAGGTTGCCGGGATCGCGTACCTGGTCACACAGCACCACCAGGCGGGGCGAGCCGGCCAAGGCCTCGGCCAGCGTCACGTCGACGAACCGACAGATCGCCAGAACCCCCTGGGGGCTGACCGTCTCCGCGAGCTCCGCCAGCGCCGCCGACGGACTCACCGATACGCGTACGCCGTTCCCGATCGCTTGGTCCAACAGCCGGCTGTGCCGCTCGACGACCTCGTCCGCAACCAGGACCTCGACCGCCGCGCCGACCGCCAGCGCCTCGCCGACGGTCTGCGGACCCTCGGCCAGGAACCGGCTGGCCCGCTCCCGCTCCTTGCGGCGCAGCAGCCGCCGCGCCGAGCGGAGCAGGTTGGCCGATGCGGCCCAGTACTTCGTGGTCACGCCCGGATGTTCCTCGGGGCGCAATCACTAGGCAGCGTCGGTGTCCGCCGCCGCGTTGGCCCGGGCCACCTCGACCAGCGCGCTGAACGCCGCGGTGTCGGTGACGGCGAGGTCGGCCAGGATCTTCCGGTCGACCTCGACCCCGGCCGCCTTCAGGCCGGCGATGAAGCGGTTGTAGGTGATGCCCTCCGCACGGGCCGCCGCGTTGATCCGCTGGATCCACAGCTTGCGGAAGTCGCCCTTCCGGGCGCGCCGGTCGCGGTAGGCATAGACCAGCGAGTGCCCAACCTGTTCCTTGGCCTTGCGGTAGAGGCGCGAGCGTTGGCCGCGGTAGCCCGAGGCCTGGTCGAGTACCTCGCGCCGCTTCTTGTGGGCGTTGACCGCGCGCTTGACGCGTGCCATGGCAGTTACTCCTTAGATATGGGGGAAGAGGGGGCTCAGGCGCGCTTGCCGAGCAGGCGCCGGGCCTTCTTGGCATCGCCGGGCGCCAGGACGGCATCGCCGTCGAGCCGGCGGGTGCGAGTACTCGGCTTGTGCTCGTTCAGGTGCATCTTGCCCGCCTTGCGGTGCATCAGCTTGCCCGAACCGGTCAGCCGAAACCGCTTCTTGGCCCCCGAGTGGGTCTTCATCTTCGGCATGGGTGTGCTCTCTTTCGTTCGGTGTCTGGGGAAGGAGGTGGCGCTAGTTCAGGTCGACGTCGGGGTCGAGGTTGTCCGCGGGACCGCGCCGCCGCTTGACCACCGGCTCAGCGGCGTGCTGGGCCCGTCGGTCGGCCTGCTCGACCCGTTCCGCCTCCGCGTCGGCCTGGCGCTCCGCCATCCGCCGGTCGCGCTCCGCCCGGACCTCAGCGCGGGCCTCGGTCTTCTTCTTGTGCGGACCCAGAACCATCAGCATGTTCCGGCCGTCCTGCTTGGGCGAGGACTCGACGTAACCGAACTCGTCGACGTCGGCCGCCAGCTTCTTCAGCAGGTTGTAGCCGAGCTCGGGCCGGGACTGCTCCCGTCCGCGGAACATGATGGTGATCTTGACCTTGTCCCCGGCCTTGAGGAACCGGACCACGTGACCCTTCTTGGTCTCGTAGTCGTGGCTGTCGATCTTCGGCCGGAGCTTCATCTCCTTGATCACCGTGTTGGTCTGGTTGCGGCGGCTCTCGCGCGCCTTCTGGGCGTTCTCGTACTTGAACTTGCCGTAGTCCATGAGCTTGGCGACCGGGGGGCGGGCCATCGGGGCCACCTCCACCAGGTCGAGCTCGGAGTCCCGGGCGAGCTGTAAGGCGATCTCGATCTTGACGATGCCCACCTGCTCCCCCGCGGGTCCGACCAGCCGGACCTCGGGTACGCGAATGCGATCATTGATTCGCGGTTCGGTGCTGATATGTCCTCCAGTGGTTGTGGTGTGGGTGAACGACCCGGCGTCGGGTGCGGATCTGCCGCGGGCCCAGAACGACGAAAGGGCCTCCGCGTACGCGAAGACCCCACACCACGAGTGGCCCGGTGCGCTGCACCGGACTCGTAGACCAACCCGGAGGCCTCGCAGCCGACGGGTGGGAGATCGGGTCTCCGCTTGCAGATCCGACGCGAACGCCGAATCGGTCGGGCCTACGATAACACCCGGTCCACCCGGGCGAGAAACCTCGCAGACGCCGCCACAGTGCGCAACGTCGTACGCGGAGCCGCTATTCCGGCACCGGGATCGCCCAGCCGAACCCGCCGTCGGCCGTCTCGACCAGCCGGTGCCCGGCGGCCAGTGAGGCCAGTACCTCCCCCTCGAGGACCAGTGAGGCGGGTCCGGCGAAGTCGATCAGCACGGCTGTAGCGTCTTCGGTCTGCGCGGTCGCGGCGAGCCGGTCGAGCGTGATCGGGACCGGCCGGGCCGAAGCCTCCCAGGACTGCAGGGAGTCGAGGCCGGTGAACGCCAGCATGGCCTGGCGGCCGTCGGCCGTCCGGAGCATGACCACCGCCATCTCGGCCTCCTTGTCGGAGGCGAGCCCACCGGCGGCCTCCCCCAGCTTGGTCGCGGTGGCCACCACCGGCACCAGCAGCCGGTCGGTGCAGAGCGCGGCGACGGCGCTCAGGTACGCGGCTGGCGCCGCTTCCCGTGCTGCTCGGGCGAGCGCGGCGCGGGTATCGGGAGACGCGGAACCGTCGTCGCCGGGAAAGGGCGAGGGGGCCAGGGTGCGCTCGTGGTCCACGTCCCTCACGGTAGCCGGGGTCCGGCCCGTGCTTTCCCCGATCGTCACCCGCGGCCGCTCGTGGCAGGGTTGAGGAATGCCCGCCGTTGACACCGTCCTGCTTCCCCTCTGTGTCGGACTGACCTTGCTCGGCATCATCGCCACCGGCATCGCCTGGCGCCGGGGCAACAAGGGCCGCGTGGTCCAGGGCGTCGGACTGGCCCTGGCCCCCATCGCCCTCTACCTCAGCGGACTGCTCCGGTTGCTGTGGAACGCGATCGTCGCCTTCGGCACCTGGGCGTCCACGCTGGTCTTCTCCCCCCTCGTCTGGCTCGGCATGGCCCTACTCGGCCTGTGCATCGTGCTCTGGGTGGTCGGCGGCATGGTGGCGCGCCGCTCTGCGCCGCGGGCCAAGGAGACGAAGGCGGCATCCGGTGCGTCGACCGCGGCCGCGCTGCCGGCCAAGGGCAGGATCGGCCGGGCACCTACCCGCCAGCAGCCGGAGGTCGACCCGGAGATGGCCGAGATCGAGGCCCTGCTCAAGTCCCGCGGCATCGAGTAGGAAAGCGGCTCCGCTTCAGGACCGCAGGGCCTGCCGGTGCCGTCGCCGCAGTTCCTCGACGGCGGCGTGCGCGTTCGCACCGTCCACCGCCTGGATGCCCATCAGCTGGCGCTTCTCGGCGTCCAGGCTGACCTCGAAGGCGCTGCCGTCATCCGGGATGAGGAGCAGCTGGGCCCAGGGGTCGCCGTTGCGAAAGATGATCTTGTGCACCCGGCTCCACGGTACGGCGTGGGTGCGCAGCCCGTTGCGGATCAGCAGGCCGTCGGCGTCGGCTCTCACCGAGCTGGTCGCCACCGCGAGGATCACTGCGACCAGCAGAGCCAGCACCCCGAGCATGGTCAGCCGCTGGGAAAGGGTGAACAGCTCGCGGATGTCCGCCGGCAGGGCGAACCACCACACCGCGGTCAGTGCGCATAGCGCGACCGTGACAGCGAAGCCGAAGATCCGTAACCGATGTGGCCAGGCCACGAAAACCGGCGGGTCGCCGGCTAGAGCCGGCATGCCGCGATGTCGGTGACCAGGATCGCCCGGGCGCCGATGGCCCAGAGATCGTCCATGATCTGCTGTGCCCCGGATCGCGGCACCATCGCGCGGACGGCGTGCCAGCCAGGCTTGGCCAGCGGCGACACGGTGGGCGACTCCAGGCCGGGCGTGATCGCGCAGGCCTGCTCGACCACCTCGTCGCTGACGTCGTAGTCCATCATCACGTAGTTGCGGGCGACCAAGACGCCGTCGAGACGGCGTTCCAGCTGGTCCAGCCCCGGCGGGACCTCGGCCCGCGACCGGCGGATCAGGATGGCCTCGGACTCCAGGATCGGGTCGCCGAACAGCTCGAGCCCGGCCTGGCGCAGGGTGGTTCCCGTCTCGACCACGTCGGCGATCACGTCGGCCACCCCAAGCCGGATGGCGGTCTCCACCGCGCCGTCCAGCGAGATCAGCCGGGTGATCACACCGCGCTCCTTCAGGTAGGAGCCGACCAGGCCGGGATAGGAGGTGGCCAGCCGCAGGTCGTGCAGGCCCTCAATGGTCAGGTCCGCCCCGACGCGCGCGGCGAAGCGGAACCGGCTGCGGCCGAAGCCGAGCGGCATCACCTCGCTAGCGGCGGCCCCGGAGTCGAGCAGCATATCCCGCCCGGTGATCCCGACGTCGAGCGTGCCTTCGCCGACATACACCGCGATGTCCCGCGGCCGCAGGTAGAAGAACTCGACCCCGTTGGCCTCGTCGATCAGCAGCAGTTCCTTGGGGTCGCTGCGCTGCGCATAGCCGGCCTCCCGCAGCATCTCTGTCGCCGCCTCGGCCAGGGCGCCCTTGTTGGGCACGGCCACCCGGAGCGTGGGTCGCGACTCCGCCGAACGGGTCTCCGTCACGGCGGACATCCTAGGTGGGCCTGGTCAGAGGTGGGCATAAATATCGTCGGGCGTCAGATCCAGCGCCAGCATCAGCACCTGGAGGTGGTAGAGCAGCTGGCTGATCTCGGCCGCCGCGTGCTCCGCCGTCTGGTACTCCGCGGCCATCCAGACCTCGGCCGCCTCCTCGACGATCTTCTTGCCGATCTCGTGCACTCCGGCCTCGACCCGGACCACCGTGCCGGAGGCAGGGTCGCCGGCGGCGAGCTTGCCGGCGAGCTCGCCGTACAGGGCGTCGAAGGACTTCACAAGCGCGAAGCCTACGGCGGTTGCCCAGGCGACCCTGGCAGCGTTAAAGTTTCAGAAACTGTTGAAAGTTGCGAATCTTGTGAGTGTCTCCTCGCCGCTCGCGCCCGATGCGGCCACCGGTCAGTTCACGGCGCGACTCGCGGCCATGCTGACCGACGCCGGGTTCCCGCGGATGCCGGCGCGGATCTTCGTCGCCCTGCTGTGCACGGACTCGGGCCGGCTCACCGCCGCGGAACTGGCCGACGCGGTCCAGGGCAGCGCGGGGGCGGTCTCCGGTGCTGTCCGCTACCTGGTCGCGATCGGCCTGCTGGACCGCGAGCATCTGCCCGGATCCCGCAAGGACCTCTACCGGGTCCGGCCCGATGCCTGGCACGCTGCCCTGGTGCGTCGGGACGCGATGGTCCAGCGGTTCACCACGACCCTGGCGGACGGGGTCGCCGTGCTGGGCCCGGAGACGCCGGCCGGGCAGCGGTTGGCCGAGACCCGCGACTTCTTCGCCTTCTGGCAGCGGGAGATGCCCGCACTCCTCGAGCGGTGGGAGACCCACCGCAACGGACTGAACAAGGAAGGGATCATCTCGTGACCCACATCGCGCCCCTGGCCACGGTCGGGCGTATGCACCACGACCGCGTGGGGGGCAAGGGCGCCAACCTCGGCGAGCTCGTCCGGGCCGGCCTGCCGGTTCCCGACGGGTTCGTGATCACCACCGACGCCTACACCGACTTCGTCGCGGCCAACCGGCTGAGCCAGCGGATCCGGACCCTCGTCGGCGCAGGCGGCCCCGAGGCCAGCGAGCAGATCGCCGCGGCCTTCGTCGCCGGCCGGATCCCGGCCGGTCTGCGGCGAGAGATCCTCCGGGCGTACGCGGACCTCGGCGGTGGACCGGTCGCGGTCCGCTCCTCGGCGACCGCGGAGGACCTCGAGGACGCCAGCTTCGCCGGTCAGCAAGAGACCTACCTGAACGTACGCGGGAACGACGCGCTGCTCGCGGCGGTGGTCCGCTGCTGGGCCTCCCTGTGGACCGATCGGGCCATCACCTACCGCGCCCGACAGCGGTTCGACTCCGCCGGCGTACGGCTGGCCGTGGTCGTACAGCAGATGGTGCCGGCCGAGGCGGCCGGCGTGATGTTCACCGCCAACCCGGCCAACGGCCGACGGGACGAGGTGATGATCACCGCCGCCTGGGGTCTCGGTGAGGCCGTGGTCGGCGGGCTGGTGGACACCGACACCCTGGTCGTGGCCAAGGCCGACGGCCGGGTCCGCTCCCGCAGCATCGCCGACAAGGCCGTGCAGACCACGTACGCGGCGGACGGCACCACCGAACAGCCGGTACCGGAGGACCGACGGCGGAGCTCCGTGCTCCGGGACGCCGCCGCCACCGAGCTGGCCGGGCTGGGCCGACAGGTCGAGGACCACTTCGGTGCCCCGCAGGACATCGAGTGGGCCCGGACCGGAGACGGGTTCGTCCTGCTGCAGGCGCGGCCGATCACGGCGCTGCCGGCGCCGGAGGCCGATCCACCGACCGACTGGACGGTGCCCAAGCCGACGTCGATGTACGTCCGCGCCAGCATCGTCGAGCAGCTGCCGGACCCGCTGTCGCCACTGTTCGCAGACCTGGTCGGCGGATCGGTCACCCGCTCGCTCCAGGCCCTCTTCCGCGAGCTGTTGGGCCGGAACGCCATCCGCGACGCCGACGTCGACCTGCCGACCGTGAACGGGTACGCGTACTACCGCTACAGCCGGTCGGGGATGCTGCGGCTCGGGTTGGCCAGCCGCAAGGCGTTCGTCTACCTGTTCACCCCGAACTGGACCCAGGACCGGTGGCGGGACCAGGCGCTCCCCCACTACCGGGAGACGGTGGCCCGTTGGACGAGCCAGCCGGTCACCGAGCTGACGGGTGCGGACCTGCTGGCCGGGGTGGCCGAGCTCCTCGATGCCGGCACCGAGTACTACACCGCCGTACAGACAATCATCCCGATCGCCGCGACCAGTGAGGTCGTGTTCACCCGGCTCTACGAGACTTTGGTCCGCCGAGCCGGCGACCCGCCCGCCGCGACCTTCCTGCTCGGGTCGGACAGCCTGCCCATCGAGGCGGAGAAGTCGCTCTTCGACCTGGCGACGTGGACCCGCTCGCAGCCCGACCTGGCCGCCACCCTGCTTCGCGGCGATGACCCCGACCCGCAGGCACCGGAGTGGAGTGAGTGGCTCGACCGGCTGCAGGACCACCTGGATCGCTACGGCCACACCGTCTACAACCTCGACTTCGTCAACGCGGTGCCGGCCGACGACCCAGCCCCGTTGATCGACACCATTCGGTTCTACCTGCGCTCCCCGGACCGCGACCCGTACGCGCGGCAGCGAACCACCGTGGCCCGTCGGGAACAGGCGACCACCGAGGTGCTCGGCCGACTGGATCCGGTACGCAAGGCGGACAGTGCTCCGGGCCCTGCGTTGGGCCCAGCGAACGGCCCCGGTCCGGGAGGACGCGCTTGCTGAGGTCGGCCTCGCCTGGCCACAGATGCGCTGGATGCTCGCCGAGATCGGTAACCGGCTGCTCGAGGTCGGGCTGGTGACGGATCCGGACGATGTCTACTGGCTACGGCGCGACGAACTGGCGGCCGCACTCGTCGCCGCCGAAGAGGGCGCTGGGCGGCCGAGCGGACTGGACGAGGTGGTCGAGGCGCGCAAGCAGGAGTGGCGGGGCCGGCGACGGGTCACTCCCCCGCAGCTGCTGCCGGACCGCCGTTGGTACCGGCTGATGGACAGCATGATGCCCGCGACGACGAGCGAGCAGGCCGGCGACGTACTGACCGGGATGGGTGCCAGCGCCGGCCGGGTGACCGCCACCGCCCGGGTGCTCGGCGGCCCGACCGACTTCGGACAGCTGCAGGACGGCGACGTCCTGGTGGCCAGCATCACCACCCCGGCGTGGACCTCGCTGTTCGCCCGGGCCGCGGCCGTGGTCACCGACATCGGCGGCCCGCTCAGCCACAGCTCGATCGTCGCCCGGGAGTACGGCATCCCCGCCGTGCTGGGCACCGGCGTCGCCACCCGGCGGATCACCAGCGGCCAGACCATCACGGTGGACGGCGATGCCGGGCGGGTGATTCTCACCGAGTCGGAACCGGAGTCCGCCGAGACGGCCCCGGTCGACCGGTCCCGGCGGGTCGCCGGGCTGGTCGGGGCAGGTGTCGTGGCGGCGGGGGTGGCCGGACTGGTCCGCTGGCGCCGCCGTCGGAGCTGAGAGAATGCGCACTGAGCTTGTCGAAGCCCTTCGACAAGCTCAGTGCCCACATCGATCAGCCGACGCTCTCGATCACCGGGTCGGCCACCCCGATCGGCTGTGCCTCGGCGCGTTCCCGGCGCTCGATCCGCAGCCAGGAGACGAAGCCGACCACGCAGATCGCGCCGTACACGATGTACATCAGCGCCGACGGGTAGAGCTGCGCGTTCAGCAGCAGGGGTACGCCGACCAGGTCGACCGCGATCCAGACCAGCCAGAACTCCACCCAGCCACGGGCCATCCCGTAGGTGGCCAGGATCGACCCGGTCAGGATCCAGGCGTCGGGCAGCGGACCCCAGGAACCCAGGGCCTTGAGGATGAAGTAGAACACCGTGGTCAGCACCACGGCGCCGACCAGCAGCTGGAGCCGCCCGGACATCCCGGCCCAGCGCGGGCGTACGCCGACCCCCTCCGCGCTGTGTGACTGCTTGAACCGGTGCCAGCGAACCCAGCCGTAGACGCTGACCGCCAGGAAGAAGATCTGTCGGGCAGCCTGACCGTACAGATTGAGGTCGTTCGGGGTGTCGAAGACACCCCCGAGGAAGACCGTGAACAGCAAGACGTTGCCAACGATCCCGATCGGCCAGGCCGCCACCCGTCGCCGCATGCCGAGGATCGCGCTGGCCAGCCCGAAACCGTTGCCGACGATCTCCCGCCACAGGATCGTCGAGTCGCCGATGTGCAGCTCGGCGGAGAGGAACTGCCGCAGCAGCTCAGAAAGGTCCATGATCATTCCCACTCGTCCGGTCGCGCTTGCGCCGGGGTGGAAGCACCATCACCGCCGGGTGCACCACGGCACACGGCGGCGACGAAACCTCGCGTGTTACCTCCCATCCGGACTTTCACCGTCGGTCGTGGAGTTTCACCACATCAACCGCTTGCGGCGGCCGTTCGGCCGGTCGCGCACGGGTCGCGGACTGTCACCGCCGGTTCGGAATTACACCGACCCCGGAACACGCGCGAGTTTGTCAACTCGTCACCGGCAGCATACTCCCGACTTGAGGTGGTTGGAGGGCGACGCCGAGAAGGGCGTCACAGGCCCTGGCGACCAGGCTGGGGGCATCGGTGTCGTCGGTATCCATGGCGGTGGAGGCGCCGGCCCAGGCATCGACCGCGGCCAGGGCGGTGGGCGCATCCAGGTCCAGGGCGAGGGCGGCGCGCATCTGGGTCACCACCTCGTCCGCGTTGACCCCGCTGTCCAGCCGCACCGCCTCCCGCCATCGGCCCAGCCGGTCCTGGGCCGCGGTCAGCACCTCGTCGCTCCACTCCCAGTCGTCCCGGTAGTGGTGCTCCAACAGGGCCAGCCGGATCGCCATCGGGTCGACGCCGGACTGGCGGAGCCGGGACACAAAGACCAGGTTGCCGCGGGACTTGGACATCTTCTCGCCGTCCAGCGCGACCATGCCGCTGTGCACGTACGCCGAGGCGAACTCCTGCTCGGTGGCCACTCGCCCGTGCCCGGCGCTCATTTCGTGGTGCGGGAAGACCAGGTCGCTGCCGCCGCCCTGCACGTCGAAGTTCGGTCCCAGCAGGTCCAGGGCGATGGCGGTGCACTCGATGTGCCAGCCCGGCCGGCCCGCACCGAAGGCGGACGGCCAGGACGGCTCGTCCTCCCGGGCCAACTGCCAGACCAGACAGTCCAGCTGGCCCTTCTTACCCGGCCGCTCCGGGTCGCCGCCCCGTTCACCGAACAGCGCCAGCGCCTCCGCCTCCCGCAGTTTCGCCAGCGAGCCGAAACCGGGGTCGCTGTCCTGGGCGAAGTAGAGGTCCGGGAACTGCGGGTCGTCCACGGCGTACACCGCCCCGCGGTCCTGCAGGTTCTCGATCAGCTCGGTGATCCGCGGGATCGCCTCCACCGCCCCGACCAGGGCGGTGGGCGGCAGCACGTTGAGCGCCGCCATGTCCTCCCGGTACAGCTGGGTCTGCCGCTCGGCCAGCGACCGCCAGTCCATCCCGGTCTCCCGGGCCCGGACCAGCAGCGGGTCGTCGACGTCGGTCACGTTCTGCACGTAGTCGACCTCCAGCCCGGCGTCCCGCCAGATCCGGTGCAGCAGGTCAAAGGCGACGTAGGTGTTGGCGTGCCCGATGTGGGTCGCGTCGTACGGGGTGATGCCGCAGACGTACATCCGCGCCCGGCCAGAAGTGGGCCCGACCGGCACCAGGCGCTGTCGCCCGGT
This sequence comes from uncultured Actinomycetota bacterium, assembly GCA_963808435.1. GTDB lineage: Bacteria > Actinomycetota > Actinomycetes > Propionibacteriales > Propionibacteriaceae > Microlunatus. The sequence continues at coordinate 95,603 of CAWEFW010000023.1, forward strand.
GTCGAAGGCCTGCACCGGTCGTGGGACCACCGGCCCGGCCAAGGGCGGGACCGAGCGCGCACTCCAGGCCTGCATGGGCGTCACCTTATCCGGGCTCCCGAGTCGGTCCGGGTCAGAACGGTGGCCACGGGATCGAGGGCCACTCACCCCGGGGGCGCGGCAGCCGCTCACGGCTGAGCAGCAGGTCGGCTCGGCGGATGAAGGCCGCCACCTCGCGGTTGTTGATCAGCTCTGCGAGCCGATCGGGCGCCTCGTCCCGGGCCCGGCGTACGGCGGCCAGCTCGCGCTGGTCGAGCGTCGCGCCCGCCCAGCCCCACAGGAGGGTGCGCAGCTTGTGGTCGGTGTGGAAGGTCACCCCGTGGTCGACGCCGAACACCTTGCCGCCGCTGCCCAGGATGTGTCCGCCCTTGCGGTCGGCGTTGTTGACCAGCACGTCGAACACCGCCAGCAGCTTGAGGTCGGGCGCGTCGGCGTGGATCACAGTGACCGGCCGGTCATCGGCGTCGAGGCCCTGCACGCAAGGGAACCAGCCCGTCGCCGGTACCTCCCCACTGGGAACCAGGTCGACCAGCTGCCCCGTTGCCTCCTCGTCGACGTCCACCCACGCCTGCAGCGACCCCGGCCCCAGAGGGCCGTCGGCGAACACCGTGACCGGCACGCAGTCGAACCCGCCGATCCGGGAGACCTCGTACGCGGCGACCTCCCGGTATCCGAGGGTCCGTTGTGGGAAGTCCCACAGCGGGCGCTCCCCCTCAACCGGTTTGTAGACGCACTCGATCCGTCGGTCTGCGCAGGCCAGCTCGGCCAGGAAGGTCGCGTTGGACGCCTGGAGCAGTCGCCCGGTGACCGTCAGCTCACCGTCGGTCAATGGGGCGGTCAGGGCCGGATGATCCACCTAGTGCCCCAACGTCGAGATCTCTAGACGTCGGATGCCGCCCGGGAACCTCGACATATGGGCACTGCTCACCGGAAGAGCGAGCGGCGGTAGCCGTTCGCCCGCGGGCAGATGTGCCCGCTCGGGTCGAGCGGCTGCAGGCAGAAGGGGCACGGCGGCCGGCCGGCGGCCACCAGGGCCTGGGCCCGAGCGACGAAGTCCCGCGCGTACGAGGCGGTGATCTTGACCACGAACACCTCGTCGGCGTTGATCGTGTCATCGGCCTCGGTGGCGGCCTCCGCGGCCGCCACCTCCTCCTCCGCCTCCTCGTCGTCGGTGTCGACGTTGGAGAACAGCTCGATCACGATCCGGTCGATGGTCGGGTCCCAGGCGATGGTCATGGTGCCGACGCGGAACTCCTCGGTGATCGGCGCGTCCAGCGGGTCGACGTCGCGGGCCTTGGTCGAGGCCGGCGGCACGTTGATCTCACCGGCGCTGCGCCTGACCACTTCGTCGAGCACCTTGTCCAGATGCTCAGCCAGGACCGACACCTGCTGCTTCTCGCAGGCCACGCTGGTGATCCGGTTACCCTCGCGCGCCTGCAGGAAGAAGGTCCGCTCCCCCGGCTGCCCCACGGTCCCGGCGACGAACCGGTCGGGGGCGTCATAGCGGTGCACCAGAATCGCCATGCGCCCCAGACTATGCCGTCGCCTCGGCCGCACATCGGGTGTGAACGACCTCGCAGGACCGACCGAACAGCGTCTTTGCGGCGGTCAGTCGGTCAACGGTGGTCGCGGGCGCGGGAGGTGTAGGTGCCGTCGGAGAGGACGCGGTAGGACTCCGCCACGATCTCCTCCAGCACCGCCAGGTCGACCTGGTCCAGGTCCCTTGACGTACAGGCAGCCGACGCTTGACGTGGCCGCACCGAGCCGGCCCAGCTGCTCGGCGTACGCACCCGTGCCGTCCGCTGGCGTACTTGTAGTGGTAGTGGCCGAAGCCGATGATCGACGGGGGTCGTCGTCCATCGCCGTTCCTCGTCGGTGAGCTCTGGTCTTACTGTGCGGCGTCGGCCGACCCCAGACCACCACCCACCGCGGCATCCGGCGGGGCCGCGCTGCGCCGGCGGCGGCTCTTGGGCCGCGGCGCGAACATGGCCCCGAGGTCGGCGGTGCTGGAGTTGACGGTGATCACGAAGGGCCGGGTGCCGGTGTAGCGCACGATGGAGATCGCGGCCGGGTCGACCACGATCCGCTGGAAGTTGTCCAGGTGCATGCCGAGCGCGTCGGCCAGGATCGCCTTGATCGGGTCACCGTGGGACACCGCGACCCAGACCGCGTCGGCGCCGTGCTCCGCTCCGATCCTGGCGTCCCAACTGCGGATGGCGCCGACCGCACGGGCCGACATCTCGGTCATCGACTCCCCGCCCGGAAACCGGACGGCCGACGGCTGCTGCTGCACCGCGCCCCAAAGCTTGTCCTTGCTCAGCTCGCGCAGCGACTTGCCGGTCCACTCCCCGTACGCGCACTCCACCAGGCCCTGCTCGACTGCGATCGAGCAGGCGTCGCCCCGGGCGGCGACCAGGGCCTGCGCGGTCTGTCGGCAGCGCCGGAGCGGTGAGGTGACGACGGCCTTGACCGGCACGGCGCCGATCCGGGCGGCCGCCTCGGCGACCTGCCGGTGCCCCACGTCGTCCAGCACCACGCCGGAGGATCGCCCGGCCAGGACGCCCGCCGTGTTGGCGGAGGTGCGCCCATGGCGGATCAGCAGGACCGTGGTCATCGTCTCGGAGGCTACCGGGTCAGGCGGTGATCACTACAGGCTCACAGCGCGGTACCGGCCCCGGAGATAGCCGAGCATCCCGTCCGACGGCTCCGGGCCGATCTCGACATGCTCGACCACCGCGCGGACCAGGAGGCTCCAACCGGCCGGCTGGGGCTCGCCGACCAGCCGGGCCCCGAGCCAGCCCGGCGCACCCTCCAGCACCGGTCCCCAGTCGCTCTGTTGCCACGAGCCCAGGGTGAACGGCCCGCCGGGTGCCGGGGCAGTTCCGGCGAAGGCGTCGGCCAAGCCCCGATGGGCCCAGCCCAGCAGGTTCACCACCAGCGTCGCCCCGCGTACGGGGTCGGATGACCGGAGCCGGTCGGCGAGCGCCGAGTCCTCGTCCAGCAGGCCGAGCACCTCGGGCGGCTCACCGTCCGCGACCAGGAACGACGAAAGGGTCCAGCCGGACCGCGCGGCTCCCTCGCCGGAGGCCCACACACTGACCGGAGCGGCCATCCGCCCCCGCCAGCGGCGCAACGGGCTGCGCTCGGGTTCCGGCGTCGCGAAGGGATGGCCGGCGTGGATGGTCACCGGCCTAGTCTCTCCCGGCGTGCGCGGCGCATACGCGAGGTGCTGACCCCGTACCGTATGCCGGGTGCTCGGGGCAGCCGACTTGGGCTTTTTCGGGGGTCCAAGGGGGTCGCCCCCCTTGCTGAAATGGAGAAAGGGTCAGGTCTGATGGGGTGGCTGGAAGCCCTGGTGCTGGGGATCGTGCAGGGACTGACCGAGTTCCTGCCGATCTCCTCCAGCGCCCATCAGTCGATCGTGGGGCAGTTCTTCGGCGGTGAGGACGTCGGATCGGCGTTCACCGCGATCACCCAGCTCGGCACCGAGACAGCGGTGATCCTCTACTTCCGCCGGGACATCTGGCTGATCATCCGCAGCTGGGTCGGGTCGCTCACCGGGCGGGTGCCGCGGGACAATCCCGAGGCCCGGATGGGCTGGCTGGTGATCATCGGCTCGGTGCCCATCGTGGTGCTGGGGCTGCTGTTCCAGGACTCGATCGACACGATCTTCCGCAACCTCTGGCTGACGGTGGCGATGCTCGCTGGGTTCGGGATCGTCATCGGCATCGCCGACCGGCTGGCCCGTAACGTCCGGCCGCTGGAGTCGCTCACCTGGCGGCATGGCGTGATCTTCGGCCTGGCCCAGTCGCTCGCCCTGATTCCCGGGGTGTCCCGCTCCGGCGCCACCATCGCCGCAGGGCTGGTGCTGGGCTACCAGCGGGTGGCGGCCGCGAAGTACGCCTTCCTGCTGGCCATCCCGGCCGTGGTCGGGTCGGGGTTCTTCAAGCTGGCCGACATCAGCAACGACCCGGTCGAGCCGGCCTGGGGGCCGATCGCCCTGGCCACGGTGGTGTCATTCGTGATCGGGTACGCGGTGATCGCCTGGCTGCTGCGCTACGTCAGCACCCACGACTTCCTGCCCTTCGTGATCTACCGGATCGCCTTGGCCGTGGTGGTCGCGGTGCTGCTGCTCACCGGGTACCTGGAGCCGCTGCCCGGGCCTGAACCACTTGGCGGCAACTAGCCCGACCTCGCAGCCTCAGCACGTGCCGCGGAGCCGGGGTACCCGCCGCGAGGTGGGTCAGGAGCGGCGGTCGCGGCCCACCCGCACCGCGTACGCGACCAGGGTCACCGCCGGCGATCAGGCCGAGCAGCAGGGTGAGGTTGGCCGCATAGTTCTGCAGCAGCAGGGCTTTCGCCGGTGGCTGGGTGCCCTGCCGGAGGATCAGCGGGATCGCGACCGCGGTGACCATCGCGGCGGCGATCAGCCCGATCTGCAGGAAGCGCCGACCGCGGTCGGGTATTCGGCGCAGCGCAGCGCCGACCGCGACGACGAGCGGCGAAACGACACCGTGCTGGATCAGCAGAGCCCCGACCATCCAGACCCCGAGCATCACCAGGATGGGCGGCGGCACGCTGAGCAGGATCCGGCCGCCGCCGTACAGCACCAGCGGCGATGCCGACGGCGGCCAGGGCGATCCGCGCGACCTTCATGACAACACCTCGATCCGGGTGAGCCACTTGGTGTCGAACAGGCCGGCCCGGTTGGGCACGATGAGCCGCAACGGGTAGCCGTGGTCCGGACTGAGCCGCTCACCGTTGAGGTGGGTCGCCAGCAGCGCCCGCTCCAGCTGGTCGTCCTCGACCAGCGACTTGTTGAAGGGTCCGCGCGGCTCCAGCGAGACCACCCGGACCACGGAGGAAGGCGTGCCGCCCGCCCGCTGCACCAGGTCGAGGAGCCGGGGGCCGCGCCAGCGGGCGTCGGCGCCCCAGCCTTCGTTGGCCGGGAAGGGCAGCGCCTCCTCGACCGCCGGCAGGGCCTCGACCTCGGCCAGGCTCAGCGCGTACGGCTGCGGTCCGGTGACCTCGAGACGCCAGTCAGGGGCCGCCGCCGGATCGGCCACCTGGGCCTCCTCGGCCGTCTTGCTGACCGGCAGACCGAGTGGGCCGCGGCTCGGCTGCCGGGGCGCCAGCAGGCCGAGTGGCTCCAGTGACGGTCACCGTCTGTCCGACGGTACCGACCACGACGATGCCGACCCCCGCGCCGGCCGCGGCCAGCACGCCCCGCCGGGAGATGGCCGGGGTGGGTGGGGCCGGCCGCTCACCGGCGTTGCTGTGCGAGTCCGGGTTCTCGTTCCAGGGGATCTCGGTCAGCACGTCGGCGGCCGGGAGCTCGGCCCGGAGTCCGTAGTTGATGTCCGGCAGCTTGATCCCGACGTGCAGCAGCACCGAGCCGATCACGACGTACGCGAGCGCGTAGTGGACCACGATGAAGTCCCACGGAAACGGATACCAGCCCAGCACGTTGAAGAACCCGGTGATCAGCTGGATCAGGCTGGCCGCCACCAGCAGCGCCAGGGTCACCCGTTCGATGGTCCGCTTCACCGACGGGAACGGCGGCCAGCGGAACACGTTCGGGTAGACCGACCACAGCTTGACCAGGATCAACGGGATGCTGGCGATCCCCGTGGTCACGTGGATGCCCTGGGTCAGCCGGTAGCCCCACTCCGGTCCGGTCGGTGTCGGCAGCCAGCACCAGGGGCTGTACTGGTAGTAGCTCAGCAGCCCGGTGAGGAAGCAGACGCCGAAGGCGATCCCGAGGGCGAGGCCGAGTCGGGCGGTCAGCGCGGTCGAGCGCAGGGTGCTGGAGAACCGGGGCCACCAGGTCGGGCGGCTCGCCACGGTCGGCATGGGGTCAGTCTGGCGGTTTCCGCGGCCCTTAGTCACCAATCCCGGCCAACTCGAGCGCCTGGGCGGCAACGGTCATGGCGTTGAGCTTCTCCTCCACCGAGCCGCCGTACGGGACGACGGAGCAGGTGGTCACGCCCGGCGCCCGCCAGTGCCCGCAGCCGGTCGGCGATCCGGGCCCGGTCCCCGAGCAGGGACGTCTGGTCGAGGAACTCGTACGGGACCGCGGCCTGAGCGTCGCGGTGACGCCCGGACAGGAACAGGTCCTGCACCGTGGCCGCCGCCTCGCCGAACCCCATCCGGACCGCCAGCGCGTTGTAGAAGTTCTGCTTCCGGCTGCCCATGCCGCCGACGTAGAGGGCCGCGTACGCGCGGACCGGGTCGGCGCAGGCGCGTGGGTCCGCCCCGACCACCAGGGGCACGGTGGGCACGATGTCGAACCCGTCCAGGGTCCGGCCGGCCTTGGTCCGACCGGCCCGCAGCGAGGCGAGCGGCTCGGAGCTCAGCTCGGGGGCGAAGAAGATGGCCAGCCAACCGTCGGTCAGCTCACCGGCCAGCTCGATGTTCTTCGGCCCGACCGCGGCCAGGTAGGTACGGATATGCGCGCTGACCGGCGCGAGGGTCAGCTTGAGCGGCTTGCCCGGCCCGTCGGGCAACGGCAGCCGGTAGTGCGCGCCGTCGTAGCTCACCGTGCGCCGGCCGAGGGCGGTGTTGACCACCGCCAGGTACTCCCGGGTCCGGGCCAGCGGCTTGTCGAAGCGCACTCCGTGCCAGCCCTCGGAGACCTGCGGGCCGGAGACGCCGAGGCCCAGCCGGAACCGGCCACCGGTCAGCACATCGAGGCTCGCCGCCGTCATCGCGGTCATCGCCGGGGTGCGAGCCGGGATCTGCATCACCGCCGAGCCGACATCGATCGTGCTGGTCTGCGCGGCCAGCCAGGACAAAACGGTCGGGCTGTCCGACCCGTACGCCTCGGCGGCCCAGACCACGGCGTAGCCGAGGGCCTCGGCGTGCTGGGTCAGCCGCAGCTGACCACGCGGATCTTCCGACCCGACGAGGTAACCGAGGTTCAGTCCCAGCCGCATTCCGACACACTATTCATGAGACGGGGGACGACCCCCGTGAACCCCCGTACAAGCCTTAAGTTGATCTCTATGCAGTCACGCCTGGTCGGGTCCACCGGCCTCCGCGTGTCCCGCCTGGGCCTGGGGACCATGACCTGGGGCCGCGACACCACCCCTGAGCAGGCGCGGGGGCTGCTGGAGACCTTCAGCGAGGCCGGCGGAACGCTGATCGACACCGCCGCCGCGTACGGGGCCGGGGACGCCGAGCGGATCGTCGGGCGGCTGGTCAAGCACCTGGGCAACCGGGACGAGATGGTGATCGCCACCAAGGCGGGGTTCGTGATCCGCAACGGCGAACGGATCGTGGACACCTCCCGCCGGGCGTTGCTCCGGGACCTGGACGGCTCGCTGGACCGGTTGGGCACCGACTACATCGACCTCTGGCAGATCCACGCCTTCGGCGACGCCCCGCTGGCCGAGACCCTGGACGCGGTCGACTACGCGGTATCGAGCGGCCGGGTGCGCTACGCCGGGGTGTCCAACTTCGTCGGCTGGCAGACCGCCCAAGCGGCGACCTGGCAGAGCGCCTTCCCCGGGCGTACGCCGCTGGCCAGCGCGCAGGTCGAGTACTCGCTGCTGGCCCGGCGCGCGGAGGTCGAGGTGCTGCCGGCGCTGAAGGCGTTCGGGATGGGACTGTTCCCGTGGTCGCCGTTGGCCCGAGGGGTGTTGACCGGGCAGTACCGCAACGGCACCCCGCGCGGGTCCCGAGCCGCATCGGACCATTTCGCCTGGTTCGTCGAGCCCTACCTGGAGAACCGTAGCCGGGGTGTGGTGGAGGCGGTGGTGCGCGCGGCCGACGGGCTGGACCTGACCCCGCTGCAGGTCGCGTTGCTCTGGGTGCGGGACGCCCCCGGGGTGACCGCTCCGCTGCTCGGCGCGCGTACGGCGGGTCAGCTCGCGCCCGCGCTGGCGGTCGAGGACACCGAGCTGCCGCCGGAGATCGCGGTGGCCCTGGACGACGTGTCCGGCGGACCGAACACGGCGCGCTGACCGGGAGCTACAGAGCTCGCGGTGACCCGGATGATCTTGCGGCGGATCCACACGTCCCGGGTGCCGTCGCGGTAACGGCGCAGCCGCTGGAGCTCCCAGCCGCCGTACTCAGCGTGGGCGCTGAGCACCTGACGGACCGCGTTGCGGGAGAGGTGGGGGCCCAGCCGGACCCGCTCCACCTGGTAGGTGACCCCGTTGAACATTGCGGCCAGCGTAACCGGTGGATTCACCCGCTGGACACCCTCTGTCCACCTCGTTCAGGCCTGGTCGAGGAAGCGGTCGAGCACCCGGGCACCGAACCCCAGCGAGGAGACCGGAACTCGCTCGTCCACCCCGTGGAACATGCTGACGAAGTCCAGCTCGGGCGGCAGCCGCAGCGGGGTGAACCCGAAGCAGCGGATCCCGGCCCGGTGCCAGGCCTTGCCGTCAGTGCCGCCGCTCATCAGGTAGGGCACGGTCCGAGCGGCCGGGTCCTCGGCCGCCAGACACGCCTGCATCGCCTCGACCAGGGCGCCCGAGAACTCGGTCTCCACCGCCGGCTGGGACACGGAGACCTCATAGCGGACCTTGTCCCCCAACAGCTCGGCGATGGTGGCGTAGAACTCGTCCTCCCCACCCGGTACGAACCGACCGTCGATTCCCGCCGTGGCTCGCCCGGGGATGACATTGTGCTTGTACCCGGCCGCGAGCATCGTCGGGTTCGCGGTGTTGGCCATCGTGGCTCCGACCATCCGGGCGATGCTGCCCAGCCGGGCCAGCGTCTCCTCGGCCCGGTCCGGGTCCAGCTCGATCCCGAACGCCTCCGACACCGCCTCCAGGAAGGCCCGCTGGGCGTCGGTGATCTTGTGCGGCCACTCGTACGCGCCGATCCGGGCCACCGCGGCGGCCAGCTCGGTGACGGCGTTGTCGTCGTTGCGGAAGGAGCCGTGGCCGGCCGTGCCGTCGGCGATCAGGTTGAGCCAGGCCATTCCCTTCTCGGCGGTCTGGATCAGGTACAGCCGGAGGTCGTCGCGCACGGTCAGGGAGAACCCGCCGACCTCGCCGATCGCCTCCTCACACCCCTCCAGGACCTCGCGGTGCTCGTCGACCAGGTACGTGGCGCCCAGCCCGCTGCCGGCCTCCTCGTCGGCGGTGAAGATCAGCCGGATCGGCCGCCGCGGGGCCGCCCCGGCCCGGGCGCGGGCGCGGACGACGCTGAGCACCATGGCGTCGAAGTCCTTCATGTCCACCGCGCCGCGGCCCCAGACGCAGTCGTCGACCACCTCCCCGGCGAACGGCGGTACCGACCAGTCGTCGGCGTTGGCCGGCACGACGTCGAGATGCCCGTGCACCAGCAGCGGCGAGATGTTCCGGTCCACCCCCTCGGGGGCCCAGTCGGCGACCAGCGATGTACGTCGTGGGGCGGTCTCGTAGAGCTCGCTGGCGATGCCGACCTCGTCGAGCAGCTCGGCCACCCGCTCGGCTGCCGCCCGCTCCCCCGGTCCGGAGTCGTTGCCGAAGTTCGAGGTGTCGATCCGGATCAGGTCGCGGCAGAGCTCGACGACCTCGGCGTCGGGACGGTAGTTCGCGGGCACCGACCCATCATGACCCGACCCGGCGACGGCCGTCATTCCGGTGGGGTGGGGGCGCTCCGGTTGCTATAGTTCGGTGGCGCTCCGCGCGGGAGGAGCGCCAGGTCCGGGTGGCGGAATAGGTAGACGCGCTAGCTTGAGGTGCTAGTGCCCTTTGCGGGGCATGGGGGTTCAAGTCCCCCCTCGGACACAGACGCTTCCCCCACCGTTCCCGTCCAAGGTTACGGTGGCGGAAGCAATGTGGGTGCTTGGGTCGTAGTCCACTCGGAGCCTGAGCGCCAGGTAGAAATCGCGTAGCGATCCCTGATCGGCCCCCTCGCCGAGAACCTCGTGGGCAACGTCTGTCATCTGGCTCAATGCCGCTCTGAGATCCAACATGCTCTCGCTAGCACCAGTCGCACTAGCCAGCTCGGCCTCCATCTGGGTGATTCGTGCGGAGAGGCTTCGCAGACGGGACGCGAGGTCACGTGCGAGATCGTCGACCTCAGCGAGGTCAAGCAGCCGTTCCCGCCGGCGACGCAGGTCTGCGAGGTCCTGCTCGAGTACCTCAGTCCGGGAGTGGCCCAGCGCGTCCTCGGATTGGATTGACTCGAGCGCTGCGATCGTGGCGTCCAGGTGGTCGGCGTCAAAGAGCTGCCCAAGCCATCTGTTCAGCTCGCTCGTGATTGCGTCCGCATTGACCACCGGCTCGCCGTCATGCAGGTGCGCCGCGCCCGGAACGAGGTCACGTGTCCGACAGCGAAGACGGACACCCCAGCGTCGACGGTCGGCCTCCATCCGGCGGCCACACCGGCAGTGCACCAGTCCCTTCAGGGCGATCGGATGGCTTGACACCGGCAGTGCACCAGTCCCTTCAGCGCGATCGGATGGCTTGGGGGCCTGTCCTTGCTGAGCTTGCCTAGCGACCGACGGCCGCCCGTTGCGCGCGCCGCCAGCAGAGTACTGACCTGCACGAACGTCTGCAGCGTCACGATCGGCTCGTGGGTGGGGGTCTCCGATCGGACTGCGGGCATCTCGGCAAGCCGCTCACGCAGGTAGTGATGTCCCAGCGCAGGCCTGTCGGGGTCCACAAGGCGCTCGACCTTGCGGACGCTCCCCCACACGCGAAAGCCGGTGTAGGTGATGTTGCGAAGCATGGTCGAGATGGTGGCAACCTGCCAGCCATCCTGGCGGCGATGCGAATTACGACTCGGATCGGCAGCGCTGGGACACGGGATCCCGTCGCTGTTCAACTCGCGCACGATCGCTCGAACCGACTTGCCAGCCAGGTATGCAGCGAAGATTCGTCGCACAACCGGTGCGGTCGTCGGGTCCAGCACCAGCCGTTGCTCCTGTTGCCCCTCCGCGGCCCGTCGCTTCTTGCGGTGCGGCCCGACTGCGACGAGCTTGTAACCATACGGTGGCCGGCCACCGACGTGGTTCGGATCGCTCGCCCGGACGGCTGTCTCCTGCTGGTTGCGGACCCGCTTCCGGATCACCTCGCGCTCCTCCCGGCCGAGGATGCCGTGCATCGCCAGGATGAGGTTGTGAGCAGCGTTCAGCGGGTCATATGGTCCGCTGACCTCCGGCAGCCAGACCGCAACGCGCCGCTCCAGCAGGCCGGGTGCCACGTCGAAGAGCTGCATGCCGTAGAAGGTGCGCTTTGTCTCGCCGACCACAATGGCGTCCCAGCCGCGCTCAGGATCTCGCGAGTCATGGAGCAGCCTGTTGGCCTCGGGGCGTCGGGACCAGGGCAGAGAACGGCTGTAGCCACGATCGAAGTAGGTCCTGACGATCAGGCCGCCCGATGACGCGACGAGCCGCTCGGCCTCTTCTCGTTGGCGCGCCAGTGAGCCCTCAGGGTCCTGCAGATCCTCAGTGGACACACGCGCGTAGAGAGCGAACGTCGGCACGGCGACTGCGGGCGTGGCTGCCACGCGATCGCCGCCAACCAGACGGTCCAGGAACTCCAGGTGGCCCGGATCGGGCTGCGCTTCGCTCATGCAGCACCTTTCGTCGATCGAGCTGCGGCCCGCTGCTCAGCTTCGCAGACTAGGCGCAGCAGCGCCTGCACGGCCTCTCGAGGTAGCTCAGCTGGATCCAGCGTGTCAATGATCGCCTTCTTGTGTGAGTTGACCATCGTGGCGGCAGCGCCTGCGTCCGCTTCGGTCGCGCCGTAGGCATCGCAGTCTCGACTCATCGAGGCTGCGGGTCCCAGGCGGCCCCTCGACCTTCTCGGTTCCGTCGTTGCCATACGAAACACTGAATACTCAGGATGAGTGGCGCACCATGTACCGGCGGTGCACTTTCAGTGCACTCGCTCCGCAGGTGTCGTCCACGCCAACCGACCAGGCCGGGGGACGAATGGCGTGTTTGAACGCGGGGTTCAATCGAGTAAGCCGTCGCAGCGGGCTCTGATTGGACGGTGGAGACCGACTCCGCTGCTAGCGGATATGAAGAGCGATCGTCCGCGCCATGTCGGGCCTCTCCAGGCGTCAGTAGTTGCGCTGTCTCCCCCGCTGGCAGCGTCTACACCCTCCAGTTGACGCTATTTCGCACCACGATTGATGCCACGACCCAGAGTTGGTCGCGGGCGGCGATGATGGCTTCGTCCTCGACCAGGATGGGCGTGGTGGAAGGCCGCCGTGCCGGGTAGATCTTGGGTATGGAATTCGGTCTTGGATATTTTCCCACCTACGACGGTATGCGGCCCGGCGAGGTCGCGCGGATGGCCGAGGAGCGCGGCTACAGCGCCATCTACTTCGCGGAGCACACCCACATCCCGGCCGCGGAGACGGATCGCGCGCCCGGGCAGCCGTTGCCCGCCAAGTACTGGCGTACCTACGACCTCTTCGTCGCGCTCACCGCCGCCGCGGAGGCGACCCGCAACATCCGCGTCGCCAGCGGTATCTGCCTGATCGTCGAACGTGACCCGATCATTACGGCGAAAGAAGTCGCGAGTGTCGACCACCTCTCGGGCGGCCGCCTGGAGTTTGGCGTGGGTGCGGGCTGGAACCGGACCGAGATGCGTAACCATGGCACCGACCCGCGCGTCCGGATGGCCGTCATGCGCGAGCGGGTTGAGGCGATGAAGGAGATCTGGACCCATGACGAGGCCAGCTACCAGGGCAAATACGTCAACTTCGACCGGATCTGGTCGTGGCCCAAGCCGGCGCAGTGGCCACACCCACCAGTCCTCGTTGGCGGCTCCGGCCCAACCGTCCTCGATCGCGTGCTTGGGTTCGGCGACGCCTGGTTCCCCAACTACGACCCGGAGGTGTACGACCGGATCGCCGAGCTACGCGCCCGCGCCGACCGGCCCGTCCGAGTGCAAATGATGAGTGTGCCAGCCGATCCGAAGGTGTTCGAGAAACTTCGCGAGGCTGGCGTCATGCGGGTCGCGCGGTGGTTCCCGTCCGGGCCGCGTTGGCGCCTCGAACAAGCACTGGAGGAGTGGGAGAAGGCGATCGCGGAGTACAACCCGTAGTGACGCCGCACCAGGCACGGTGGCGGTTCGCCGCAGCACGCGTGGCCCGTCTCGCGACAGCCGACGCCTCCGGCCGGCCGCACATCGTGCCGGTCACGTTCGCGGTCGACGGCGACATCGTCTACAGCGCAGTCGACGCCAAACCCAAGCGGGGCACTGGGCTCAAGCGGCTCGCCAACGTCGCCGCCAATCCGGCCGTCGCGCTGCTCGTCGACCATTACGCGGACGACTGGAACGAGCTGTGGTGGGTACGCGCCGACGGCACCGGGCGCGTGGTGGACCCAAAGGACCCCGAGGGCGTACGGGCCTTGTCGCTGCTCGCCGACCGCTATCCGCGCTTCGCCGCACGCGGGGCGGTGCTCGCCGTCGACGTCCGCCGCTGGTCGGGCTGGGCCGCGTCGGCCGCGACGGAGGAAGGCTGACGGTCCCAAAGGGCGATCCGTTCATTCGCGTCGACGACTCCGGGCGCGCCGCCCGGACGGTATGGAAACTCCTGCCGCCGGCTCGAAGACCGGCGCATTACGAGAACCCCTTCCCGCTAGAGGCGGCGGTTGACCAAGTCACCAGCGGCACGAGCAGGAAGATCCCCACGGCAACGCCTACCGCGCCGGCCTGCCGCCGATCGCGCCGAACGTGCTGGCACCGTAGCGGCGCACACGCCGGCTGAACGGCCTCGACCGTGACCTTTTCGGTTCTGAACCAGGATCGGTGAAACCGCCTTGAAAGGGCGGCTAGGACGGTAGCCGGGCGCCTCTATACCCACCTTCACTAGCGGTTTCGCCACCTCTAGGCTTTGACACCTCGCCAGTTGACGGGAGTTCATTGCACAACCCATTGCATGAGCACTGACGGCGGAAGATCTCGTCCTCACCGCGTCAGTCGTGTACGGGGTGGCCCTATTCGTGGTCGCCGCCGCCACAGCTTCGACGGCTTCCTCGTCGGCATGGCCATCGGCGGCCTCGGCTTCGGCATGTACGTGGCCGTCGACCTGGCGCTCGTCGCCGACGTGCTGCCGAACAAGGACAACGCCAAGGACCTCGGCGTGTTCAACATCGCCAGCGCTCTCCCTTTCTCGATCGCGCCGGCGATCGCGCCCACCATCCTGGCGCTGGGCGGCGGCAACTACGGCGTGCTCTACGCCGTCGGCGGTGTCTGTGCCGTCCTCGGAGCCTTCGCCATCCTGCCGGTGAGGGGCGTCCGGTAGCCGTACGAGATCGTCAGGAGTCGGAGGACGCCATCCAGCTCGCGATCTGGGCGCGCGAGTCGAACCCGAGCTTGTTCAAGATGTTGCGGACGTGCGTCGCGACCGTGCGTTCGGAGATGAACAGGCGCGTACCGATCTGTCTGTTGGTCAGGCCTTCGGCCACCAGCTTCGCGACGTCGACCTCCCGCTTGGCGAGTGGTCCGGTCGGCACCTGATCGCTGGGGTCGCCGTCGGCCGGGCCGGGCTCACCGAGCGCGAGCCGCAGGGCCGCCTCGCGGCCCAGCCGCTTGCCTTCCTCGTACGCGGTCGCGAATCGCGATGTTCCCAAGGCTTGGATTGCTGCGTGGTTGGCTCGGGCCAGGTAGGGCATCGCCGGGCCGGTCATGCCGGCACCCGCGCCGGATCCGACGACTTCGGCGGCTCCTTGGAGTTGGGCCGCCAGCTGTGCCTGACCGGACGTGGCGGCATGCCAGCTGAGCAAGGACAGCAGGACATATTGGGTGATCCGGTCGTCGATCTGCCGCGCGATCCCCAGCGCTTCGACGAACCACGGTTTCGATGCGGCCACGTTCCCGGACAACATTGCGACCTGTCCCAGGAACGACAGCATGGTCTGGAGGTAGTAGAGATCACCGGCTTCCCGGGTGAGCCGGACGCCATCGGAGGACGCCGCCTTGGCGGTGTCCAGGTCTCCTTCGAAGAACGCGGAAATGGCTTTGGCCTGGATCAGCCCGATCGACGCGGCATAGGAGTGCAGGTCAGGGGTGATGGCCTCGGCCTCCGCCAGGAGCTGCCGGGCAGCAGCATGGTTCCCGGCCATGTGCTCCGCCGCCGACGCTGTCGACAGTGACTCCGACAGCTGGGAGCGCTGCCCGGTTGCCCGGGCTGCCGCGATCGCCCGGGCCAGCCACGGCCGGGCTGCTTCGGGCTCGATCTGGAGCATGCTCAGCCATCCCCGGAAGTGGTACGCCCGTGGCGGGATGTCGGGTGCGTCCCCAGCAGCGGTGAGCAGTTCGTCGAACCAGCGCTTGCTCTCGGTGGTGCCGCGGGTGACCCAGTAGTAGCCGATGGAGGTGGCCAGCTCGAGCCCGCGTCGCCAGTCGGAGGCGGCAAGACACTTCTGCAGGACCGAGCGAATGTTGTCGATCTCCAGCTCGACCCAGTGCAGCCATTCCACCGGGTGGTGCCGCGCGTCGGCCTCCGCATCGCGACACCGCGTCCGGTAGTACTCGACGTAGCTCTCGTCGAGGGTGTCCTCCTCGGCGGCCTCCTTGAGCTTCAGGCCGGCGTACTCGCGCATGGTCTCGTGGAGCCGATAGCTCGCCACACCCCGGACGTCCTCCTTGGCAACCAGCGACTTCTCCACCAACGCCGACATCACGTCCAGGGCCTCACCGGCGAGTCCCTCGCCCCACGCACAGACCGCCTCAGCGTCGTCGACGGTGAACCGACCGGCGAACACGCACAGGCGTCGAAGCAGCGCCTGCTCTGCGGACGTCAACAGGTCGTAGCTCCAGTCGATGGTCGTTCGCAGCGTCTGCTGCCGCGGCAGCGCCGCGCGACCACCACCAGTCAGGAGGGCGAACCGGTCGCTCAGCCGATCAAGGATCTGTTCGGCGGTGAGGGCCCGGGTTCGAACCGCGGCGAGCTCGATCGCCAGCGGCAGGCCGTCGAGGCGACGGCACAGCTGGGCGACCGCCATGTGGTTCGAGCCGGTCAGCTCGAAGGTCCCCGAAGCGGCGGCGGCACGCTCGGTGAACAGCATGACCGCCTCGTTCTGTCGAAGCTGCGGCAGCGGTTGGCCGCCGTCGGCGGATGGAAGCCCCAGCGGAGGCACGGGAACGACGTGCTCACCCTGCACCTGCAGCGGCTCCCGGCGTGGTCGTGACCACCCGCACGCTCGGGCGCATGCCGCAGGACCTGCGGCTACCAGCTGAGCGGACGCCTCGCAACAGGTGCTCGCAGTTGTCGAGGACGAGCAGCAGCTGCCGGTCGCGAAGGTGGGACAGCAGGACCTGTAGCGGCGTAGTAGCGGCCTGGTCCCGAAGGTCCAGGGCAGCGACCACCGACGTTGCCACCAAGGCCGGATCGCGGATCTCGGCCAGGTCTATCCACCACACACCCTCCGCGAAACCGCGCTGGTGGTCCGTCGCCGTCCGAACAGCCAGACGGGTCTTGCCCACTCCGCCGGGACCGACCAGACTCACCAGCCGAGCAGCCACCAACGCCTTACGGATCTCCGCCAGCTCCCGGCGGCGTCCCACGAAGCTCGTCGCCTCGGCCGGAACGTTGCCGATCCGACGCCTAGGCCTTGCCACAATGAGGCGCACGGTACCACCGGCGGCGTCGCCGCGGTGACTACGCATCTGGTCCGCAATTTGACCGATGTGCGGTGTGCCGCGTCGTTCCTAGCGTCGATCACATGGTCGACGTCCCAGCCACCCAACGTGTCGAGGTCACCTTCGTCGGCACGCCGCCGACCCGGCAGATCGAGCAGGCGCAAGGCGTCGGTGATGTTCACGTCGAGGGCCAGACCGTCCGCTGTGTCATCTACGGCAGCTTCCAACCCTTCCTCGAGGCGCTACGCGGCTATGAAGTCGTCGGCCTCACGGCAACCCCAGTCGGCACGGAGACCGTGACCCCAGCTCCCAGGAGTGAGACATGACCGATCGCCATCCTCTGCAGACGAACCGCATGAGAGCCATCACCCAAGCAGCGTTCGGATCGGCGGACGTCCTCCAGCTGCGCGAGGTGCCCAAGCCGAGTCCGCCAGCCGGCGAGGTCCTCGTCCGCATCTGCGCCGCCTCCCCGAACCCCTGGGACTGGCACTTCATGCGCGGTCTGCCCTACATCTCCCGGCTCGCCGGCGCCGGCCTCCGCAAGCCGAAGAACACCATCCTCGGCAGTGACGTCGCCGGTCAGGTCGAGGCCGTCGGCGCCGGCGTCACCCAGTTCCACGTCGGAGACGAAGTCGTCGGCTTCGTCGGAGCAGGCGCCTTCGCCGAGTACGTCTCCGTCCCCGAGGAGTTCCTCGGACCCAAGCCGGCCAACCTGACGTTCGAGCAGGCCGCCACCATCCCGCTCGCCGGCATGACCGCCCTCCAAGGCCTGCGGGACGCGGGCCAGATCCGCGCGGGACACCACGTGCTGATCATCGGCGCCTCCGGCGGAGTCGGGACGCTCGCCGTCCAGATCGCCAAGCACTTCGGTGCCCACGTCACCGGGGTCTGCAGCACCAGAAACCTAGCCCTGGTCCAATCCCTCGGGGCCGACCACGTCATCGACTACACCCGGCACGACGTCACCCGCCTAGGTGTGACCTACGACCTCATCTTTCAGCTCGCCGGAACCACATCCCCGGTCGCACTCCGGCGGATCCTGACCCCATCAGGCCGACTGGTACTGAGCAGCGGTGACTCAGCCGGCCGCCTCGTCGGCCCGATGAACCGGATGGTTGGCGCCGTCATCCTCTCCGCCTTCACCAGCCAGACCCTCCAGCCGCTCACCACCAAGCGAAGCCCGTCGGACCTCATACAGCTCCGGGACCTGATCGAGAACGGCACGCTCACACCAGTCCTCGAAGCGACCTACCCCTTGAGCGCATCGGCGGACGCCGTGCGCCGCCTCGAGACAGGGCGCGTACGAGGCAAGCTCGCCATCTCCATCCGGCCACCAGCTGATTCAACCGACGCACTTCGCCAGGTGCTCACCAACCAGACAAGGAGAACGACATGACCACCCTCGAAGGAGATGGTATGACCAACGACCAGAGGACCGCCCGGCTCTTCGGGGTGCTGTTCGTCATCACGTTCCTCACCTCGATCCCTGCTGCGCTTCTTTTCCGGCCCGTTCTCAACGACCCGGCCGGTTACCTCGCCGGTGAGGGGCAGGACAACCTGATCCGCTTGGGTGCGTTTCTGGAGTTTCTCCTCATCATCGCCAACGTCGGAACAGCCGTCGTGCTCTACCCGATCGCGAGGCGGCAGAGCAAGATCCTCGCCATCGGCTTCGTCGCGGCTCGGATCATGGAGTCCGTCTTCATTGCGGCGGGGATCATCTTCGTGCTCGGCCTCGTCAGCCTGCGTCAGGACTCTCCGGGCGCGGCCGACCTCGCCGTCTCCCTCGCTGCGCTCAAGGATTGGACGTTCCTGTTCGGCCCCGGACTCGTCGTCCCGGTCGGCAACGGGCTGATCCTCGGCTACCTCATGTACAAGTCCGGCCTCGTCCCGCGCCCCCTGACCTGGCTCGGATCTGATCGGAGGGCCAGTGCTCCTGGTGCAGAGCCTGGGCGTGCTCTTCGACTGGTGGGAGCGAACCGGCGCGGTGGCCCTTCTGGTAGCCCCCGAGTTCCTGTGGGAGTTGCTGGTGCTGGGCATCTACCCGGCCATCTGGGGATTCCGGCGGGCCGCGCCCATCCTCTCGGGGCGCGCACAATGACATCATCATCCGAGCCGGGTTCACGCCCGCCTGCGAACTCCTCGCCGGACCCTTCCCTACCGTCGTGGCAGCGGCTCCTAGCTCTGTCCGGCGTCGCGTTTGCCGTGCTTCTGGTCTTCGGCTGGTTCCTCAGCGGTGGCAACGCGCCGGATTTCACCGCGGCCGACCAGGACTGGACGGACTGGGCCGACGACAACCGGGTGAGGAGCCGCATCGCTGCGTTCCTGGTCCTGCTCGCAGGCATGGCGTTGCTGTTCTTCGCGGGAATGATCCGAAACGCGCTGGGAAGTGCTGAGACAACAGTCCCCGGCTCCGTGCAGCTGGCCCGCGTTGCGTTCGCCGGTGCGGTCGTTGGCGCCGCAGCGATCGCAACGGCCATCGTGCTGGTCGCCTCTGCGACCAGTGAGGGTGCCGACCTGGATCCGGTGGTGATCAGAGCGGTCGCAGCTGCGGCGGCCGGTCCGTACCTGGTCGCCGCGATGGGCTTTGCCGCACTGCTCGGCGCCGCTGGACTATCGACACTGCGAAGCGGTGTCTTCCCGCGGTGGACCGGCATCGTGGCACTGATCGGCGCGGTCGCTTTCCTCATCACGCTCTTGACCGTTATCGCGGGCCTGGGCAAAGACAGCGTGTTCGGCTACGGTTATCTGCCCGGCATTCTGGCGCTCGTCATCTGGTCGATCGCTACGAGCATCGCCAGATACCGCGCCCTGGAGACCACTGTCCGAGGGCCCGGCGACAAGACCGCAGCATAGAACCGGTCTTCATGACGGCGGAATCTGGACGGCATCAAAATAACTGCACCTCGATTCCGACCGATGTGATCGCCAGAACCCGGGGACTGCAGCAGTAGCGGCCCAGACCATCGGCCGGACCGAGGCTTACCGTTCAGGTACGGGGAGTTGATCGAGTACCCAGGCCCAACAGACGGCAGCGGCCATGGCCACACGCCGCCACCGATCCCGGCTGACCACGATGGCGACGACTATGCTCACCGTGCAGAGCGCAGCCAGAATCCAGTACATCGGCACCCGCTACCATCTCCACCGAAAAGACATCGACGTACGCCGCGATCGCCCAACCGGCCACTGGAGCGAGTAATGCAACGAGGTACCAACCCACACCCACTCGCCACCGGATCAGGCGACGAAGATCGTCGCCCAATCCTTTCTTCCCCCGGACTACGGCGGCGGTGATGATCGCCGCCACGAAGGGGCCGCAGGCCAGCAATGTCCCCGGAAACAACCCCAGCGCATAGGGAATGACGGAAGCCAGGACAGCACCAGGGTCAAGACGGTGAACGTCAGCAGCGGGTGACCCGCGAGGCCCGATGCTTTCCCTGGCGCGCCGCCGAAATCATGGGCAGTTCCGGCGGGAGTAGGCCACGACGCCTTCCGGTGAAGGCGACGTCGTTGTTCATCGCAGTTCATCCCGCTCAGCAATGGGCTCGGTGTCGCGATCAGGCTGGCATCGCCGTCCGGCACCGTCGACTTGGCCGGCGACGCGTCGATGCGAAGAGGGCGGGTCCAAAACCCCCGGTCGACAAGGCCGCTATCCGGTGCCACTTGATGAAGGACATGACGCACTCCCTCATGAATTGACCGTTCCCTTTACCCTGGCAGCCGCGGCGCGGCCGCGCATTGTGGCTGACCCGTGGACAGATGGGCCGGGTTCTCCCATCTGCCCTGGGTCAGGCAGCGAATGGGTGAGACGCACAGCGACGCAGCCGCTCAGGTCGGGGAGCACGCGAGCTCGACCCATGCGCTGGCGGCACTATCCGCCCCTTCACGAGGCTTCACCTTGCCCGCTTCCCCACTGGCACTACGGCAGTTGCGAGCGTCGAGGTTGGCGCAGATCTCGACGCACCGGGGCGCCGGAGCGCGAGGTACACCAGAACGGTGCGCAGGATGCCCCAGGTCAGTGCCGCCAGACTGCTTGCCACAACCAGATAGCCGAGGTCGGGCACGATCAGCATCGTGGGCTGTCAGCGGGTAGGCGAGCTTCGGGAACGCGAGCAGCAGACCCAATCCCCACCCGACGTTCGCAATCAACGGCAGCCCTACGTGCAGCACGATTGCTCGCGCACCTCGCGGGCGGACGTCCGGCCGGGTACGCCAACGCTGCAGCAGCACGACGGTTCGGACGATGCCCAGCAGCATCACCGCTGTCCCGACAGCTACGAGGAGTGTGGCGGGTGCCAGCAGCGGATGGTGCGGCGATGGCACCTGCGGCGGTGTCTCGCCGCGGAGCATGCTGATCACGCCGCTGCTCAGGCCTTGCAGGCGTCCACCGTTGAGGTTGAGCGAGTCGAAGTTGGTCAAGATCACTACGCCCCACCGGTCCTCGAGGCTCAAGACCATGTCGGCGTAGAAGTTGGCGTTGGTGCCGTCATGGCGCACCACCGGTACGCCGTTCAGCGACCGGGATTCCCAGCCCATGCCGTAGAAGATGTCCCTGGTTCCCTGCCGGATCGCGGGCGCGTGCATCGCGGCAATTCCATCGGGCGAGAGAAGCGACTTGCCCTCGTATCGCCCGCCGTTGAGCTGCGCGCTCAGGAAGTGAGTGATGTCTTCGGCGCTGGAGATGAGATAGCTGCTGGGCATGGCGGCGCGCGAGTACGGTGCCTCGAAGGGCTTGGGGTAGCCGAACCAGGAGCGGTGGCCGGTGGCCAGACCGTTGCGCTGCGCGTCGAGCTGGTTGGTGTAGGAGTGCCTCATGTCCAGCGGCGCGAAGATGTGTTCCTCGATGTAGGACTCGTAGGACTGGCCGCTGATGGTCTGCACGATAAGCCCGAGCACGTCGTAGTTGGCGTCCGTGTACTCGAACGCGGTGCCGACGCCATGGCTGAGCTGAACGTCGGCCAGGGCACGCACGCGGTCGCTGAGCGCCTCGTCGCGTACGTCGTTGCTGAGCATGGGCCCGAACGCGCTGTCCTCGGGCAGGCCGCTGGTGTGGTGCAGCAGGTGGCGGACGGTTATCCGCGCTGAAGCCGCCTCATCGGCCACCCGGAAACCGGGAAGATAGCGCCTGACCGGCGCGTTGAGATCGACCTTTCCCGACTCCACCAGCTGCATGATCGCCAGCGCGGTGATGGACTTGGACGCCGAGGCAAGGATGAACGGCGTCTGCGGAGTGACTGCTCGGCCACCTGGGCCGGCCTCGCCGAAGCCCCGAAGGTGCACCACCTCGTCGTTGTGCACGATGCCGAGCGCCAGGCCGGGGATGTGCACCTCTCGCATCTCCTTCTCGATGTAGGCGTCGATGCTGGCCAAGTCGGGATCGGGGCCGGCTGACGCACGCACCACGAACGAGGGGGAGACGACCAGACAGGTGGCTGCCAGGAGGATGGTCAACGCTGTGACGACATCCGTGCCGTGTTCTCGTCCCACGATGGTGAGGTCTTCCCGGTGCGGCCAGCAGTGGAAGCGTCATCGTCGTGCCGCGGGTTGGTACTGCGCTTCGGGTGAGGTCACGGCTCGGGGGTCCACAGGTCGATGCCACGCTTTCCTGTCGCAGACGATCAGCCCGACGGCCGCGGCGCACCACACGCCCATGTAGATCCAGCCCTGCGCCTGCAGGCTGCCCTCGATGCTGTGCGCAATGACGACCAGAAGCACGCTGCCGCTGGTGCGGTTGAACAGCCACGAGTACCAGTAGGTCACCGCAATAGTGGTGACCAGCCCCGCCACGAGAACGGGCGGTTGCAATCCGCCCTCCTCGAGGAAGAAGAGCGGGAGGTGCCAGCCGGCGACGAGCAAGGCCAGGATGGTGGTAGCCGCAAGAGGTGAGTACCTGCTTTGGAGCCCCGGAAGGGCGAACCCGCGCCAGCCCGGTTCCTCGCCAAGGGGGCCGTCGGTCGGGTTCACCAGACGGACCAGGAATGTGAGGGCTGCCGCGGATACGGAGGCGGCAGTCACTGACGGGACGTCAGCGCCGGCCGCGGTGTTCAGCCCGGCGGTGACGAGGTGGATCGCCAGGGGAAGACCCAAAGCCACCAGGTACCAGAACCAGCGCACCCGCCAACGAACCAACCGGGAGCCGAGCTCCCGCAGGCCGGCCCAGCCCCGGGTCAGTGGGATGACGATGAGCGCGGCGACCAACGGACCGAATGCGCCGAAGGAGCCGAAGGGCACGAACGCCCAGGCAACGGCGTAGGCCAGGACGAAGAACGTGATCTGCGGGTGCCGTTTCACCACGCTGGCAACACGCGAGGCCATCTTCTGTCCCCCTTCAGTGAGACGTCGTGCCGGAGGAGATCAGTGCAGGGCCACGGGCCGCCGCCGGCCGAGCAGGAAGTAGGCGATCGGGCCGGCCCCCAGATAGTTGGCAAGGGAGATGGCTAGCCAGAGAGGCTTCGGCCCTCTTATCTGGCTGGCGGGTCGCTTGCGGAGGTCGTTGAGCGCGGCCGCGAGGAGTCCGAGTTGGAGTGCGCCTCTGACCATCATTGCCTGCCGCTGCCGCGGGGTGAGCTCCCTCCATGGCGTGCGGTGGCGCAGGGCTACGCCCCAGGAGTCCAGGAGAACGCTCGCTGAATTCAGGAATTGCTTGCCCCGGTCCGTCACCGGAGTCTCCTTTCCTTAGTGTTGTTGCTCTTGTGTGAGGCGGGTCCCCATTCGTGGAAGAGCACGGCAACGAAGAGGGAGCCGAAGGCGAGCGTCCCCTGCGGGAACGGGTGCCCGCCCATCAGGAACACGGCGGCCAGCGCTAGTGCGATCCACTCCGGTCGCGACGCTCCCAGGCGGCGAGCTGCCAGCGCGAGTGCGCCGACGGCGACGACCCACCCCAGAGTTCCCACGATGCTGAGCGCGAAGACCGGCCCTACGCCGGGCCAGTCCTTGACCACGGCGAAGACACCTTCTTGTTGGGCGGCCGGCAGATCACGCGCGGTGTGCATCGCCAGCCCTGTGCCGATTCCCGCAAGGGTGTCGTATGCGCTGAAGAAGACCAGGAAAGCCCCGATACCCAGGCGGGTGGTCCATGCGTTCGCACGGTCATAGTCGGCGGCAAGCAGCAGCACGGACAGGGCAACCAGGCCGGTGAGCACGAGTTGGATGACGTGGAACCAGGCGAACCAGGTCGAGGCGTCCAGCAGGGCCTGGACGTTGAAGTCCGGGTTGCGGATGGAAGACCTCGAGGACTGCCAGCGCGAACGGCGGCGTGAACAGCAGGGGGCGACGAAGCGGCTGCGGAAGCCGCCAGGTGGGATCGGCTCGATAGGACGGGCCACC
>CAWEFW010000024.1:0-17019 GCA_963808435.1 uncultured Actinomycetota bacterium
CGATCGCCGACCGGCTGGTGCTCAGCCCGCGCACGGTGCACGCGCATCTGCGGTCGATCTTCGACAAGCTCGGCGTGACCTCACGAACCGCTGCGGCGCACGAGGCGGTGCGGCTGCACCTGGCCTGATCGAAGCCAGGCGGTCAAATGACGGCGGCGCGTACCGACAACACGTCCGGCAAGTGGTCGACGATCTCGGTCCAGGACCCGCCGTCGTCCAGACTGGCGAATACCGTGCCGTCGCGGGCGCCGAAGTAGAGGCCGATCTGGTCGGCGTTGTCGGCCGTGAAGGCGTCGCGCATGACAGCCGCGAAGAAGTGGTCGGGCAGCCCGGACGTCGACGGCGTCCAGGTCTCTCCGGCATCGGTCGAGCGCCAGACCCGCGCGCGTCCGCCGGGTGGGATCCGCTCGCTGTCGGCCACCAGGGGGAAGACGAAGACGGTGTCGGGGTCGTGCGGATGCACGACGATCGGGAACCCGAAGTCGGACGGCAGTCCGTCCGCGATCGACGTCCACTGCTGGCCGCCATCGTCGGAGCGGTAGACGCCGTGGTGGTTCTGGGCGTACATCCGTTCCGGCCGGGCGGGGTGCGCGGCGACCTTGTGCACGCACTGCCCGAACTCGGGCCAGGGGTCGGGGAAGAAGTACGCCTTGATCCCCTTGTTGGACGGGTTCCAGCTGTTCCCGCCGTCGGTGGTCTGGTACACGCCACCGGTGGACATCGCCACGGTGAGCTGCTGCCCGTCGTCCGGATGGGGCACGATCGTGTGGATCGCCTGGCCCCCGAACCCGGCGTCCCAGTCGGGCCGGTGCGGGTGGTCCCACAACGAGCGGACGAGCTCGAACGACTCACCGCGGTCGGTCGACCGGAACAGGGCCGACGGCTGGCTGCCGGCGTACAGCACGTCGGGATCGTCGGTCCGGCCGGGTTGGATCTGCCAGACGCGCTCGAGGCTGCTGCCCAGATCCTCCGGGAACTTCACGGTCACGCCTTGAGGCTGGTTCCAGGTGCGACCGAGGTCGTCCGACCGGTAGACGCTGGGCCCGAAATGCTCGCTGGTCCCGCTGGCAAACACCCGAGGGGCATCGCCACGGGTATCGATGCAGGTGGCGTAGACCCCCTGCATCAGGAACTCCGGATCCGACCAGGTCCATGACCTCCGGGACTCGTCGGACCGGCCGACCCACAGTCCCTTCTTCGTCCCGACCAGCAGCACCGCTTCAGCCATGAAGCCTCCTCAGATCTCCGCCACCCTTCGATCAGTTTCCACCCTTGCGACGTCGTACACGAGGTGGGTCACCCGGCCGGCGCGTGGGCGAGCCCGAGCGACTGGATGCATATCGCGTCGCGGCGGTCGGTCGGCACACCCACAGCCGGCCTGGGGCGCCCGAGGTCAGCCGAAGGTCACCTCGAGGCCGCCACCGGGCGGCCCCAGGACGACGGTCAGCTCTCCGACCGCGCGGACCTCGGGGCCCCAGACGCGGCGGTCGGAGCGGAGCCACACCTCGGTACGGCGGCCGAGGCCGGACCCGAAACGGACGGTGTTGTCGGTCACGGCGGTCACTTCGGCGTTGCTCGACATGATGGTCTCGCCGCCCGGCAGGTGCAGGCCGAGGCCGAGCATCCGGCCCGTGTACGGCGGCACGGCCAGCGGCCGGTCGTGCAGGCCGGTCGGGTCGTAGACGTCGATCTCCACCGTAGCCGGATAAGACGTGGGGTTGAGGATGTGGAGCATTCGTTCGTCACGCGGGCTGACGGCCGTGGTCACGACCACGCCGGGCACCGTCGAACGAAGGCGCAGGCCGGGACGGCAGCCGAGCCAGTCGAGCAGGGCGGTATAGAGCGCCGGGTGGGCGGGCAGTTCCGCAGTGACGACGACGACGCGGCCCCTACCGGCATCGAGCGCGAAACCGCAGGTCCGGTTCTCCAGATCGCTGAGGAGCGGCGCGTCGACGGGCTCAGGGCGCACGTCGGGGCGCAGGTGCAGTCCGGCGAGCCAGCCGACCCGGGTCTCGGGGAGGAACTCGGCCGGGCCGCGGCCGACGACCGACGGGAAGTACCGCGCGGTCCCGCGGACCATCTCACCGGCGCCCAGGCCGAGGAAGTCGGCGAGCACGGTGCACGGCCGGTTCTCCGAGTCCCGTTCCGGCAGCCGGCCGGTCAGCAGCAGCGACCCGCCGCCGGCGACATGGTCGACCAGCCGCTGCTGGACGTCCGCATCGAGAATGACCCCGCTGCTCAGGGCGACCGTACGTGGCAGCCGCGCGCCCGGGTCCTGCAGGTTGCTCGCGCTGAACCGGAACCCGGCGTAGAGCAGCGAACGCCAGAGCGCCTTGCGCGGTCCGGGTCCGCGGAAGGCGACCAGGTCATCGACGACCTCGGACATCACCGCGCTCCCCGGATGGTGGTACTCGGTCAGAAACGCGTCCGGCCAGAAGCCCACGCTGACGTCGTCGAGCTCCTCGTCCATGTCGGCGACCCACCGCGCGTTGGCCCGCGCTGCCCCGACTACGGCCGCCGTCCCCGCGAAGGTGAGTCCGTGCTCGCCGAGGACGCCGATCGGGGCGGCGGTGCCGTGCCGTTTGCCGGTGAAGCTCAGCCGGTCGTTGCCGTCCCCGACCGGCTCGTCCAGCGGTGGGTTGATCCCGCCCGCGAGCAGGTAGTAGTTGATCATGCGGTTGCCCTGGGCCAGACACAGCCGGGTCTTGAGGTCGACGGTCGCCGCGTCCGTCAGCACGGCCAGGCCGCCACCGTAGTCGCCGGTGCCGGCCTCGAACTCCAGCGACGTCAGTGGCTGGTCCGGCCCGTTCACGGCCGCCATCGCCGCGTTGATGAAGTGCATGTCGGCTGTGGTGGCCAGCGACATGTCCCCGATGTAGTGGTCCGACCCGGCGACCAGCCCCGGCACTCCCGCGTACGCGCGGTAAAGCTGGCTGACTCCGATCGCGAACGGCACTCCGTCGCCGTCAACGGTGCCGTGGATGTTGACCAGGAACGGCACGTCGGTCATCCCGTGCCGCCGGGCTGACTCCGCCAGCACCTCGACGTAGCGGGCGAACCGGTCCCGCATGAACCAGCCCAGGTCCACCCGTAGCGCCGGAGCCCAGGCCTCGTCCGGCGAACGGACCGCGGCTGCCCAACCTGCCAGATCCGCTGTCTTCGGATACCGCCGCGCCACGTCAGGCCCGTACCGCTCGACACACCACTGCCGGAAGTCCGCGATCAGCCCGTCGGTCAGGTCCGGGGAGTTGGTGATCCAGGCCAGCATGCCGATCTCGTTGTCCAGCTGTACGCCGAGCACCGGCCCGCCAGCGGCCGCCGACCGCGCGGCCAGGATGGGCATCACCGCCCCGTACCAACGATCCGCCTCGGCCAGGAACGCCGGCGCCAGGTAGTCGACCGTGCGCGTCGGTGCCGGCTTCTGGTCCCAGCCGGCCGGGACGATCTCTGGGTGCTCGGCGTACAGCCGGTAGGGGAGTCCCTCGTTCTTCAGCTCGGCCATCACGAACGGCCCCGGTCGCGCGAAGAAGGCGAGGCTCCGCTCGGCGCAGAGGTCGAGAAACGCCCCGAGATCCCGCTCGGGCCGCGTCCGCCCGGTCACATCGATCGAGCCATCCGGCCGCTCGTGGAACAGCCACGGGATGTAGGACGCGACGCAGGTACAGCCGACCTCGACCACGCGGTCCAGCCGGTCGGCCCATTCGGCCCGGGCCAGCCGGAAGTAGTGCACCTCGCCGGACAGCACGAGGCTCGGTCGGCCGTCCACCAGGATCCGCCGCCCGCGCACCTCGATCATGAAGTCCCCGGGTCAGCTCGTGATGGTCACCCGCGCCGAGCTGCCCCGAGTGGAGTTGGGTCCGATGATCACGTCTACGGCGCCCGGGTCCACCCGGTAAGTCAGGTCGCGGTCCCAGTAGCCGAACAGGTCGGCGGTGATCTTGAACACCACTTTGGTCGACCGGCCCGGCGGCAGGTCGACCAGTTGCCAGTCCGCCAGCTCGATCACGGGGCGGACCACGTCGGCGACCAGGTCGCGGATGTAGAGCTGGACCACCTCGCGGCCTGTCCGTCGCCCGGTGTTGGCCACCGCGACGCTGGCCCGGACGACGCCGCCGCGGACCGGCAGGGTGTCCCGGCTCAGCTCGAGCTCGGAGTAGGCGAACGTCGTGTACGCCAGCCCGAAGCCCAGCGACAGCTCGGGGTGGTCCAAAGCCGAGAAGAAGCGCCCGAAGTTGGCGTCCCGCGACCGGCCGAGCCGACGGCCGGTGGGCCGCTCGGCGATGCCGGTCACCCCCGGCCGGGCCAGCCGGGGCAGGCCCATCGGCAGCCGGCCGCCCGGCGACTCGGTGCCGACCAGGACATCGGCCAGCGCCGGACCGCCTTGCGATCCCGGGTGCCAGGTGACCAGTACGGCATCGGCCAGCTGGAGAACCGGGCGCAGCTCCAGCGGCCGCCCGGTGACCACCACCACGACCAACGGTTTGCCGAGCGCGGTGAGCTCGCGCAGCAGGTCCAGCTGACCGACCGGCAGGTCGGCGCTCGGCAGGCAGTGATCCTCGCCGTTGCGGCTGGGATGCTCGCCGACCAGAGCGATGGTCAGGTTGGCCCGGTCGGCGTTGCGGACGGTCAGGTCACCGAACGCGCCGTCGGACACCAGCAGGTTCTCCGCCCCCAGCCGCTCGGCCAGTGCGGCCGCCGGACTTGTCGCGGCGTCGGTGCCGTCGAAGACCCAGGTGCCCAGCAGCGCACCGACGTCGGTGGCGAAGGGTCCGCAGACGTGGATCACGCCGAGGTTGCTGTGCAGAGGCAGGATTCCGCTGTTCTTCAGCAGGACCATCGACGAGGCCGCGGCGCGCCGGGCCAGCGCGGAGCCAGGTGAGGGAGCCCGCCCTTCGACCGGATCAGGGGCCATGGCGACCGACTCAGGGCGCCCTTCGACAAGCTCAGGACGCATATCTGGGCGCATCACGCCGAGCCGGAACTTGAGCCGCAGCACCCGGCGTACGGCGTCGTCCAGCAGGTCGAGGCCGACCTCACCGCTCGCCACCAGGTCGGGCAGGTAGGTCCGGTACGCGCCTGAGGCCATATCCAGGTCGACCCCCGCGAGCATTGCCTGACGGGCCGCGTCGCGCAGGTCGCTGGCCACTCCCTGGTGGACCAGCTGGCCGATCCCGTCCCAGTCGCTGGTCACCACGCCGGCGAAGCCCCACGTCGTCTTGAGCAGGCCCCGGACCAGCACGCGGTGGCTGTGCATCGCCACGCCGTCGACGTCGTGGAAGCCGACCATGATCGCCGACACGCCGGCCTCGACCGCCGCCCGGAAGGGCCGCAGATGCCGGTTGTACAGGGCGTTCAGTCCCACCGACAGGGTCTCGTGGTCCCGCTCCGCCTGCACCAGCCCGTACCCGCAGAAGTGCTTGGCCGTCCCGGCGAACCGGCCATCGGCCTGCAGCCCCGCGACCGTCGCCGCAGCCATCCGCTCGGCCAGCCGCGGCTCGCCGCCGAATGTCTCGCCGATCCGACCCCAACGCTGCTCGGTGGAGAGGTCGACCATCGGTGTGAAGGTGAGCGCGAGCCCCTCCGCGGCCGCCTCCCGGGCCGAATGCGTGGCGCAGGCCTGCACCAGGTCGAGGTCCCAGCTGGCCGCCGCGCCGAGCGGGATCGGGAACGTCGT
Organism: uncultured Actinomycetota bacterium; assembly: GCA_963808435.1. Lineage (GTDB taxonomy): Bacteria > Actinomycetota > Actinomycetes > Propionibacteriales > Propionibacteriaceae > Microlunatus. The sequence continues at coordinate 5,675 of CAWEFW010000024.1, forward strand.
CCGCAGACCGTGTACCACGTCACTGCCGAACAGCAGCGGGATCCCCAGCCGCGACTCCTCCCGCGCCACCCGCTGGCAGTCCGCGATCGTGCTGGCCAGTGGCAGGCCCGCCGTATCCGGCGCCGCATTGGCCCCGTGGGAGTAGATACCGGCCCCGACCTGCCCGGCCGCGATCTCGTCGTGGTGCCGTTCGGGGTCGAGGTCGGACGCCAGATGCAGCTGACCGGCCTTCTCCGCAACCGTCATCGCGCCGAGCAGTCGCTCGACCTGATCCGCCGTGGTCGGTCCCGGGTAGGCCACGATCGCGCCGCCCGCGGTCACCGTCATCGGGTCTCCACCTCCACGATCGCCTCCTCGTCCAGGCCGCGGAGGTCCTCGGTCCGGACCGAGACTCCACCATCCCGGTAGGGGTTCACCAGCGAATTTGTGCGCAGCGCGCTGTTCCCAGCGCGGACTGCGACGACCCCGTGCCCGTGGGGGCCGATCGCGTACCGCACCGTACGGCGCCGCCCGAGCAGCGGAACCCGCACGACCAGGCCGTCCAGGTCGGGGTCCAGCACCGGGTCGATCTCCACCGCGGTCCCGCGCACCCGCAGCCCGAGCTGGTGCTGCACCAGCAGCTGGACGAACAGGCCGGGCCCGGAGGAGTAGACCCGCCAGCCCCCTTCCAGCGGAACCGACCCGTCGGCGATGTCGCCGTAGTGCTCGTCGGCGGCGTAACGGTCGGGGAACGCCGCGTCGGAGGAGGAGTAGTAACAGGTCGACTGCCGCGGCTGGGCGGACGGGACCCGGTCGGTCATCCCCACCGGTTGGGCCAGGGCCAGGGCGCGCAGCAGCCCGGGACCGTTCCCGACCCGGGCGAGCGCCTCGGCGTACCGCAGGTGCGCGTGCATGTACATCAGACCGATCTCCCGGCCGAAGAACGTGCTGGCCTCGGCCCGCTGGAACAGCTGCATCGGTCCGCCGGCGTAGCTGACCGGCCGGTCGAACAGCCGCGCCCCGTCCGGTCCCTGCAGGTGCGCCGCGATCAGGTCGAGGTGGTGGCGGGCCTCGTCGGCGTCAGCAGGTCGTCGGCGATCGCGTGGATCATCGGCAGCAGGCTGTACCGCAGCCCGGTCCGGGTGTCCCGCGGGTGGAGCAACGGCTCCACTCCGTCGTCGGTGAAGAGCCCGTAGCCCATCAGCACATCGTCGACCAGCAGTAGTCGGCGGAGGTCTGCGATCCCTCGATCTGCGATCTGCCGGGCCCGTTCGCCCAGCCCCCGGGTGGCCTCGAACGCCGTCAGCTCGGCGCTAAGGGTGCCGAGGGCATGGGCCTGGAGCACAACGGTCCAGGTCGAGCAGAGCCGTTCGGCCAACTCCGGGTCGACGGGCTGCAGGGAGTCGTTCCAGTCCCCGTGCCCATACGCCGGGAGGCCGGTCGGCGCGATCAGCGTGCTCTCGATGTGGTCAAGGGCCGCCCGTACGCGGTCGCCCACCTCCACCAGGATCGACTCGTCCCCGGTCGCCGCCAGGTACTGGCCGAGGGCCAGCAGCGGCCAGTAGACGACGTCGCCGTGGGCGCCCGGCTGGCCCGGCCGCCGGTGCCGCTCCAGGAAGTCGAACGCCTGCGGCCAGTCCCCGCGCGCGTTCTGGGCGCCCATGATCGTGAGCACCAGATCCCGCAGCTCCGCGTACGCGCCGAGAGTGAGCAGCAGCGCCACCGGGCCCTGGCTGACGTCGCGGGTACCCCAGGCGCCGCCGGTGTACTGCTCCAGGCCACGCGGGGACAGATAATGCACGACGGCGTCGTGCACGAACCAGGGCAGCGCCGTGCCGATCCGCGCCAGCTCCCGACCGGCGGCGGTGTCCGGGGGGTCGAGGGTGACCGCGCCGGCGGTCCGGGCCCAGAAGTCCGGCTCGGGCGCGTCGCCGGCCGCGACCAGCTCGGGGCGCAGGGTGAGCCGCCAGTCGGTCCGCGGTCCGGTCCGCACCGTGACCCACGGCAGACCCCGGGACCGACCGTCCCGGAACAGAGGTCCGTCGTCGGCCACCTGCCCGCTGTCCGGGGTCCAGTCCAGCCGGAGCGAACCCTCGGGGAACATCGCGGCCGTGGCCCCGCCGACCGGCGGCACCACCCGTACGCCGTCCGCCTCGGGAGTCCAGGTGCCCGGTCCGTCGTCGGGGTCCAGCCACGGCACGTGGGCTGCGGCCAGCACCTCGACGGCCGGGCCGTCGAGGACCTTCACCTCGACGGTGACCGCGTCCGCCTCGGCCGGTACGCGGGTGCATACCTCCAGCAGCGTCCGGCCGACCGCGTACCACCACCGGCACTCGTCCAGCGCCACCCGCCAGGCCGAGGGGGTGCCGAGCAGGAGCCAGTCCTCCGAGGGCTCCAGCCGCACGAACAGCCGCAGCCCCGACGCGGGATCGAGACCGAGGTAGCTGCGGCGCACGGACAGGATCGTGCCCAGGCTGACGTGCCCCTGGGTCAGCTGGGTGCAGAAGGCGCCGTCCATCCAGACCGTCGCGCAGACGCTGGACTCCTCAGGGCGCAGCCGCGTCCCGGACCGGAGGAGATGGCCGTGCGGTCGCAGCACCCGGGCCTGTTTGGCCGCGGTGACGACGTGCCCACCATCGGGGGTGAAGAAGCTGAGCAGGTCCGAGCCGTCGCGCTCGACCTCGGTCCGGTCGGGTCCTCCCAGCTGGTCCAGCTCCTCGTCGGTCAGGGCCCGGGCCGGGAACGGGTCAGCCGTCCCGAAGAGCGACCGGTGGCCGGGGCCGGTGAGGTCCCCGGCCGACCCGGACAGCACCGGTGGCAAGGCGCCCGGATCCGCCAGAGCCGCCTCGGCGTGCCGGGCATCGTCCGCCGCCGTGGCGGCCGGGTGGTCGGCCCGGAACACCGCGAAGAACCCGGTCGTCCAGGTGGCCCCCGGTGCGAGCACCACCGGCTCGGTCTGCAGCGCCACCGCGCTGTGCTCGCCCTGTACCCGGGTCCCGGTCAGGTCGGCGGCCAGGCCGGGCCACGGCGCGCCCTCGGGCCGGCCGCGACCGGTCAGCTGGATGGCGTCGGTGGCCCAGCGGCGGGCGACCCCCAGGCAGCCGACCAGCAGCCACGGGGTCGGACCGGGCATGTTCTGCCGGACGGCGACCGCCGTCCCGTGCCCGGCGACCTCGATCGGCGTGTGGTCCAGGTACTGGCTGACGTAGTACTCGTTGCTGCGCACCGCACTCAAGGGCGCCAGCGCCACGTCCTGCACGTGCACCAGGTCGACCTCGGCCGGCGCCGACCCATGGTTCGTCACGCTCACGTGCCAGAACCAGGCGGTCTCCCGCTCGGCCAAACGCAGCGCGACGGTGACCGCCAGGTCGTCCCACCGGCCCGCTCGGTCGGCCGTGCTGACTCCGCCCGTCATTGGCCTGGTCGGCGTGGTTTGTCCAAGCAACGAGACCGAAAGGAGACCCGCCGGTCCGCGTCGGCGCAGCCAGAGCCCGCCCGCACCGTCGGCCAGCGGGTTGGCCGGGAAGAGCGGCACCGACACTCCGGCTACGTCAAGCCGCTCCACACTGCCGCTCTCGGTGAGGAGAACGGCCACCTCGTAAGGACTCTGGAGCTGCTGGGAGCCGCCGAGGACCGCGGTGTCCGATCGGATGTCGACCATTTGAGCACCATCACAACACAGCCCAGCGGGTGCCGAACAGACCCCAAGAGGTTCGACCCGCGGTCTCACGATACGAAACCAAATTGCCGACCCGGGCTTTACAAACCGCTCGTCGCAGGTTTGAGTGAACTGCAGGGCCGTGTGACTCACGGGAGAGTCGGGCTGACCGCCGCAAAGGAGCGAAGATGGTCAAGCACAAGGCATGGGTGGCCGGGCTGGCCGCCGTTCTGCTGGTTCTACCGGGCTGTGCGGGCAGCCGCGTCTCCGAGGAGCGCAGCAACGAGGAGGCCCCGGCCGAGGGCGGCATGATCGCCCAGCTGAACTTCCCGGCCGAGTCGGACGCGTCCATCGGCAGCCTGGTGAACTACAACCCGTACGCGCCCAAGCAGCAGACCAAGACCTGGCTGAACGAGCCGCTGATGATCCAGAGCACCCTCGACTGCACCATCACGCCCTGGCTGGCCACCGGCTTCAAGTGGGAGGGCGCGCGCAAGCTGACCTTCGACATCCGCGAGGGCGTCAAGTGGAGCGACGGCACCGACTTCACCGCGAACGACGTGGCGTTCACGTTCAACCTGATGAAGAAGTACCCGGCTATCGACACCACCGGCGTGTGGACCGACACCCTGGGCGCTCCGGCCAGCTCGGTGACCGCGCAGGGCAACCAGGTGATCTTCGAGTTCAGCGGCGATGCCGCCCCCAAGTTCAGCACGATCATCGACCAGCTGATCGTCTCGGAGAAGCAGTTCGCCTCCGTGGGTGACCCGACGAAGTTCGTCGCCAAGGAGCCGGTCGCCACCGGTCCGTTCCAGGTCGGCAGCTACAACGGCCGGCGGCTCGAGCTGGTCCGCCGCCCCGACTACTGGCAGGCGGACAAGATCAAGGTCGAGAAGCTGGTGCTGGAGGGCAACCTCGATGCCAACCAGGCGGCCCTCAAGCTGCGTAGCGGCGAGCTGGACTTCTACACCGGTGAGATCCCGAACCCGGAGAAGACGTTCGTGGCGGCGGATCCGGCGCTCAATCACGTCTGGTACGCGCCCGCCGGCCTCACCGTGCTGGCGCCCAACCTGACCAAGAAGCCGTTCAGCGACGTCAAGTTCCGCGAGGCCCTGGCGTACGCGATGAACAAGGAGAACGCGACCCAGAAGGCAACGTACGGGCTGATGGAGGTGGCCAGCCAGTCAGGTCTGGTCCTCCCGGCCAAGGCCACGATGCTGCCGGACGGCCTCACGCCGGAGCAGACGGTCATCCCGTTCGACCTGGCCAAGGCCAACCAGCTGCTGGACGCCGCGGGCTACGCGAAGAACGGTGACGGCAAGCGGACGAACCCCGACGGCTCGCCGCTCAGCATCAAGATGTCGGTGCAGTCCGGCTGGATCGACTACGAGGCCATGGCCGACGAGTTCGTCGCCAACTTCCGCGAGCTCGGCCTGGACATCAAGGCCAACAAGACCCAGCCGGAGGCCGTCGACCAGCAGAAGAAGACCGGCGACTTCCAGATCATGATCAACTACATGCCCGCCGGCTGCGACTACGCGAACGGGATGGGGTCGACCCTCAGCAGCTCGTCGTTCCCGACCAAGACGACCGTATTCAACAATGTTGGCCGGTTCTCCGACCCGGCGGTGGACGCGGCGATCAACACGCTCTACGGGACCACCGACGAGGCCGTGATCAAGGAGCAGGTCGGGGTGATGGTGAACACGATGATGACCCAGTTCCCCGTGCTGTCGATCCTGTACGCGCCTGCTCGCAGTATCTACCGCACCGACAAGGCGGTCGGCTGGCCGAGCGCGGAGGACCCGTACTGCAACCCGCAGGACAACCAGCGACTCTGGATGACCCGGCTGACGGCACCACCCACGTGACCGTGACCCGCTGAGCGATCGGTGGCCACGCGATGAAGTACTTCCTGCGGAAGCTCGGGTTCTTCCTGCTGACCCTGTGGGCGGTCGTGACGCTGAACTTCCTGATCCCGCGGCTGCCACCCGGGGACCCGGCGGAGGCCATGGTCCAGAACCTGGCTGGCAAGGGCCAACAGCTCGACCCGGCCCAGGTCGAGGCGATGCGGATCCTGCTCGGCACCCCGACCGGCTCGCTGGGATCGCAGTACGTGCAGTATCTCGGCCAGCTGCTCCGCGGTGACCTCGGAATCTCCTACAACTACTTCCCGTTCAAGGTCACCGAGGTGATCGGCCAGGCGTTCTGGTGGACGGCCATCCTGGTCACCATCGTCCAGGTGGTCTCGTTCCTCGTCGGCACGCTGCTCGGGGCGTTCGCCGCGTGGAAGCGCAACGGCCGCTTCGACACGGGGGTGACGCTGGTGTCCACGTTCGTGGGGACGCTGAACCCGTTCTGGATCGCGCTGCTGCTGATCTTCGGGTTCGGCTACACCCTCGGCTGGTTCCCGACGTCCGGCGGCTACGAGCAGTCCACGCCTGGGTGGAACGCCGCCTTCTTCTACGACGTGCTCTCCCACGCTTTCCTGCCGGCGTTGGCGATGCTGATCGTCTACCCGGCCGGCTGGATCCTGGGCATGCGGAACACCATGATCATGAACCTGAACGAGGACTACATCAAGCTCGCCCAAGCCAAGGGACTGCCCGACCGAGTCGTGGCTCTGCGGTACGCCGCCCGCAATGCGCTGCTGCCCAGCGTGACCGGTTTCGCGCTGGCCCTGGGCGCGGTCCTCGGCGGAACGATCCTGGTGGAGACGGTCTTCGACTACCCGGGGCTGGGCCGGCTGATGGGCGAGGCCGTAGCGGTCAAGGACTACCCGCTGCTGCAGGGGCTGATGCTCCTCACCGCGGTGGCCACACTGGTCGCCAACCTGGTCGCCGACATGCTGTACGGAGTGCTCGACCCGAGAGCCCGGAGGACTGCATGAGGCCCGGCAGGAGAGGGGAGGGGCGATGACCACGGTCAGTACCGACTTCATGGCCGAGGGTGCGCCGGACCAGACCCAGGCGGTCGAGCAGGTCAGCGATGCCGATCGCCCGGAGTCGTGGTACCGAGTCATCTGGAGCAGCAAGAAGGCCAGGTTCGGGATCATCGTCGTCGCCATGTTCGTCGTGGTGGCGATCTTCGCGCCGCTGATCGCCCCGTACGCGCCCACCGACGGGTCCTTCGACCCGCTGGCGCCGCCGTCCCGGGCGCATCCGCTGGGCACCAACGTGGGCGGCCAGGACATCTTGTCCCAGCTGATCTACGGTACCCGGGTCTCGCTGCTGGTCGGGCTGCTCGGCGGCACGCTGGCCACCCTGATCGCCCTGGCCGTCGGGATGATCTCCGGCTACACCGAGGGCACCATCGTCGACGACGCGCTCTCCTTCCTGACCAACGTGGCGCTGGTCATCCCGGTGCTGCCGCTGGTCATCACCTTGCTCGCCTACTCTGAAGCCCGCGGCATCGGGCTGGTCGTGGCCATCATCGCCATCACCTCCTGGGCCGGCGCCGCGCGCGGCAAGCGGGCGCAGATCATCACGCTGCGGCACCGCGACTTCGTCACCGCGGCCAAGTTCTCCGGCGAGGGCACGCTACGGATCGTGTTCTTCGAGATCATGCCCAACATGACCTCGCTGGTCGCGGCGGCCTTCGTCGCCGCGGCCACCGGGGCGATCGGCGCCGAGGCAGGATTGGCCGTGCTCGGCCTCGGCAGCACCGACTCCGTCTCCTGGGGCACGATCCTCTACCAGGCCAACGCCGCCGGAGCGGTCTCCCAGGGACTGTTCGCCTGGGTGTTCGTACCCGGGTTGGTGCTCGCCGTCCTGATCACCGCCATGGCCTTCATCAACTTCGGGGTGGATCTGCTGAGCAACCCGCATCTGAGGGAGGGCTGAAGGGCATGGCGCTGCTCGAGGTCCGCGACCTCCATGTCCGCTACGAGCCCCGACGGCACGCGCCCGTCGAGGCGGTCCGCAACATCTCCTTCGCCGTCGAACCGGGGGAGTTCGTCGGCCTGATCGGGGAGTCGGGGTCGGGCAAGACCACGCTGGGGACTGCTGTGCTCCGACTTCTGCAGAAGCCGGGCCGGATCAGCAGCGGGTCGATTCTCTTCGACGGGAACGATCTCACCACGTTGAGCCAGGATGATCTGCGCGCCTACCGCTGGACCGACATCGCCACCGTGTTCCAGAGCAGCATGAACTCCCTCAACCCAGTCGTCCGCGTCGAGGACCAGTTCCGGGACGTGATCGAGCACCACACCGACCTGCGCGGCGGGGCTGTGCTGGACCGGATCAAGAAGCTGTTCGACATGGTCCTGATCAACCACCGCTTCATCTCCGCGTACCCGCATGAGCTTTCCGGCGGGATGAAGCAGCGGGTCAACCTGGCCCTGGCCCTCGCGATCGAGCCGCGGCTGGTGCTGCTGGACGAGCCCACGACGGGCCTCGACGTCGTCGTTCAGCGCGAGATCTTGGAGAACGTCCGGAAGCTGCAGGTCGAGCTGGGTTTCGCGGTGCTGTTCATCAGCCACGACATCGGGACCGTGCTCGACCTGTCCGACCGGATCCTGGTCATGTACGCCGGCGAGATCGTCGAGGAGCAGCCGGCGGAGCGGCTGCTAAACGACCCGATGCACCCGTACACGAAGGGCCTCCTCGGCTCGTACGCCGACCCCCGCGACGAGATCGTCCGGATCACGTTCGTGCCCGGCCGCCCGCCGGACCTCGCCCACCGCCCGCCGGGCTGCCCCTTTGCGCCGCGCTGTCCCGAGCGGATCGAGATGTGCACCCGCGTCGACCCGCCGCTCGAACCGCTCGACGGCGGCGAGGTGGCCTGTCACGTGGCCCGGATCCAGCGCTCCGAGATGGAGGGCGACGAGGCGGCCGAGGTCGGCGCGATCACCCGGGTGTTCGCCGGCCCGCAGTTCGTCAAGTCCGCCGACGAGTCGAACGAGGCCCTGGAACACTCGGTGCTGCTTCGCGTCGAGGGGGTGTCCAAGACCTTCGTCCAGCGCCGCGGGCTGAAGGTCATGCGGACCGAGGCGGTCCGCGACGCGAGCTTCGTGCTGCACCGCGGTGCGGTGACGGCCCTGGTCGGCCAGAGCGGCAGCGGTAAGTCCACCCTGGCCCGGATGATCACGGGCGTCGACCGGCCGACGGCCGGCACGATCACCTTCTCCGGTTCGGCCGGCGACGTCGTGGTCGGCGGCATGCGGGGGCGGCGGCTGCGCAACTACCGCGCCGAGGTGCAGATGGTGTTCCAGGATCCCTACTCCGCGCTGAACCCGGCCAAGACCCTCGGCTACGTCCTGGGCCGGCCGCTGGTGAACTACCAGGGCCTGCGCGGAGCGGCGATGCGAGAGAAGGTGCTGGAGCTGCTGGAGCGGGTTGCGCTGACCCCGGCCAGCCGGTTCGTCAACCGCTTTCCCTACGAGCTGTCCGGCGGTCAGCGGCAGCGGGTGGTGATCGCGCGCGCTCTCGCGGTGGAGCCACAGCTGATCATTGCCGACGAGCCCATCTCCAGCCTCGACGTGTCGATCCGGGCCGAGGTGCTCGAACTGCTCAACCGGCTGGTGCACGACAGCGACGTCAGCATCCTTTACATCACCCATGACCTGCTCAGCGCCCGGATGCTGTCGGACGAGGTGATTGTCCTCAACCGCGGCCGGGTCGTCGAGCATGGCCCGTCACTGGAGGTCATCCGCAACCCGCAGGACGACTACACCCGACTGTTGCTCGACGCGATCCCCAATCCGTTCGAGCAGATCAGTCGGTAAGACTGGTGCCGTGAGAAGCCGCTCAGGACCGTTCGGTGTCGGCATCGTCGGCGCCGGAACGATCAGCGACACCTACCTGGAGAACCTGACGTCGTTCCCCGACACCAGCGTCGTGGCCGTCGCCGACCTGTTCCCGGAGGCCGCCCAGCGCAAGGCCGAACAGTTCGGCGTACGGCGGTTCGGCACGGTGGAGGCGCTACTCGCCGACGACGACATCGACATCGTGGTCAACCTGACCACCCCGAACGCCCATGCCGAGATCGCCAGCCAAGCGGTCAGCGCGGGCAAGCACGTCTGGAACGAGAAGCCGCTGACTGTGGACCGGACCAGCGCCCAGGCGCTGCTCAAGGCGGCGGACGCGGCGGGGGTCCGAGTCGGTTGCGCGCCGGACACGTTCCTCGGGTCCGGCCTGCAGCATGCGCGGCGGCTGGTCGAGGAGGGGATCATCGGCACGCCGCTCACTGCGCTGGTGCTGCTACAGAATCTGGGCCCGGAGTCGTGGCATCCCAACCCGGCCTTCCTGTTCGCCGCCGGGGCGGGGCCACTGTTCGACTCGGGCCCTACTACCTCACCGCGCTGGCCCAGAGCTTCGGGCCGGCGGAGGCCCCGCGGCAACCGGGTCGCGCGCGCGGGACATCCGGGTGGTGGGGTCCGGCGTACGGGCCGGCGAGGAGTTCCCGGTCAGTGTGCCGACCCACGTCAGCGTCCTGGCCCGCTACCAGTCGGGCCAGTCGGCCACGATGATCTTCTCCTTCGACTCGGCGCAGGGTCGTGGGCTGCTCGAGTTGGACGGGTCGGACGCCACCGCCACGTTCCCCGACCCGAACCACTTCGACGGCGACCTGGTGCTGCAGCGGGCTCACCACGACGAACCCGAGGTGCTGATCGGGCCCGCCGAGCAGTCAGCGCGCGGCACCGGCGTGCTGGAGATGGCCCGGGCCATCCGGGCGGGCCGACCGCACCGGGCCTCGGGCGAGCTGGCGTACCACGTGCTCGACACCATGATCAGCATCGAGGAGGCAATCGCCTCCTCGTCCTTCGTGACGGTGCAGAGCACGTTCGAGCGGCAACCGCCGCTGCCGGAGGACTGGGACCCCCACGCCGCCACCCTGTGACGGTGGAGGCTCCCGCAGGAACTCACGTGCACGTTCGTTCCCGATGCTCTACGCCGGTTGCAACCTAGGCATCGCCACAGGAACCTATGTGGAGCTGGCGGCCAGCAGGAAGGACCGGCTGTCCGCTATGGCCTGCATCCGGTCCCCGTCGGTGTCGTCCAGCTCGACCACCCGCAACGCTGTCGGGGCGGCGGCGAGAATGTCGAGGATCGGCAGGCGACCGGAGCCGACGGCCGTCTGGGCCTTGGTATTCAGCGTTCCGTCGCCGTCCTTCACGTGCAGGGCCACCACCCGGTCGCCCAGCCGGGCGAGCAGGGCGGGGACGTCCGCACCGCCCGCGTACGCCCAGTAGGTGTCGACCTCGAGCATGACGTCAGGGTCCAGCTGGTCGGCGAGGACCTCGAGGGCGTGGCGGCCGTCGAACATCGACTGGAGCTCGAAGTGATGGTTGTGGTAACCCACACGCAGGCCGTAGCCGGCGGCGGCGACCGCGGCTTGGTTGAGGCCGTCGGCGATCGCCGCAACATCGGCGGGGTCCTCCCACCGCGCCGGGTCGACGTACGGCTCGATCAACGTCTGCACGCCGAGATCGGCCGCGGCCGCGAAGACCTCGTCGCGGTCGGCGTCCAGGAACCCCCCGTGCGCGGTGGGTGCGGTGTGGTGTAGCGGCCCAAGCCAGGTTTGAGCGACTCGGCTGTCCGGGGCAGCCCGAACGGCTCGACCTGCCAGAAACCCAGCTCGGCCAGCTCGCCCAGGGTCCGGTCGGCGTCGGCCTCCAGGGCCTCCCCGGGAGTAGAGCTGGACGGAGAGCTCGGGGAACGGGGTCATGGCTACCTCCTTGTCGCTTCCTTCACCCTACGGATACCGC
>CAWEFW010000025.1:0-30298 GCA_963808435.1 uncultured Actinomycetota bacterium
CATCCTGCTCGGCAAGCAGACGGCGACGGTCTACAAGCCGTTCCAGCTTGAGGCGCAAGCCGCGGTGGACCTGTCGATGAAGCTGCTCAACGGCGAGAAGCCCGAGGTTCCGGACAAGGCGCCGGATGGCACCCCGTTCATTCCGCAGACCCCGACCGTGGTCACCGCCGAGAACATGCAGGTCGTGTTCGACGATGGGAACGCGAAGATCGCGGAAGTATGCACCGCGGAGGTCAAGGCGGCCTGCGACGAGGCGGGGCTGAAGTAGCCCGTCGGTGCCCTGCACTGATTGTTTGACGGCGGTGGCCATGCGCAGCGGTAAGGCGCATGGCCACAAGCCGCACCCACGAGTAGTAACGACGACAAGGGAGTTGCCGTGGAAACCCCGCTGATCCAGCTGAAAGACATCCGCAAGAGCTTTGGCCCGGTCGAGGTGCTCAAGGGCGTCGACATGGAGGTGTACGCCGGCAAGGTCACCGCGCTGGTCGGTGACAACGGAGCCGGCAAGTCGACGTTGATCAAGGGCCTGTCGGGGGCTCAGCCGTACGACTCGGGCGACGTCACCTTCGATGCGGCACCCATCACCCTCCACTCGCCCAAGGACGCCTCGGACCACGGCATCGAGGTCGTATACCAGGACCTGGCGCTGTGCGAGAACCTGGACATCGTCCAGAACATGTTCCTGGGCCGCGAAGAGGTCCATCACCGGATGCTCAACCAGCCGGAGATGGAAAAGCACGCACGAGCGACGCTCCAGGGGTTGTCGGTGCGGACCATGAAGTCGGTGCGGCAGAAGGTCTCGTCCCTGTCCGGCGGTCAGCGGCAGACCGTGGCCATTGCGCGGGCGGTGCTGCAGAAGGCCAAGGTCGTCATCCTCGACGAGCCGACGGCCGCCCTCGGGGTCGCGCAGACCGAGCAGGTGCTGGCCCTGGTCCGGCGGCTTGCCGACGCCGGGGTCGGCGTGGTGATCATCAGCCACAACCTCGCTGACGTCTTCGAGGTGTCCGACTTCATCAACGTGCTCTACCTCGGCACCATGGTGGCCCAGCTGGAGACGAAGCAAACCAACTACAACGACGTCGTCGCCTACATCACCGGCATCAAGAGCGACACCATTCCGGTGGAGGTCCTCGAAGAGGAGGCAGTCTCATGACCACCGCCCACGACAAGTCGACCAACCCGCCGGTGAACACCGCGGCCGACACCGTGGACACGACGGCCGAGGCTGCCGCCGTCGCGCCGCACACCATCGCGACCGGCTACGAGGGCAGCGTCCGCGACCAGATCGACCACTACATCCAGCGTGTCCGCGGCGGCGAGATGGGCATGCTGCCGGCCCTCGGTGGTCTGGTGGTGCTGAGCCTGCTGTTCTGGGCGGCGACTCCCTTCTTCTTCACCAAGACCAACATCGCCAACCTGTTGACCCAGACCGCGGCGCTGATGATGCTCGCGGTGGCGCTGACGTTCGTGATCATCCTGGCCGAGATCGACCTGTCGGCCGGCGTGACCGGCGGACTGGGCATGGCTATCTTCATCCTGCTCACCAACGTCAGCGGGTGGAACTGGATCGCGGCGCTGCTGGTGTCCTTCGCTGTCGGTGCCACGATCGGCACCTTCATAGGCTTCTTCGTCGCCCGAATAGGCGTGCCGTCGTTCGTCATCACCTTGGCCCTGTTCCTAGGACTGCAGGGGGTGATCCTCGTGCTGCTCGGCAACGCCGGCGCCTACCGTATCGAGGAGCCGGCGGTGCGGGCGATCATGAACCGGTCGATGCCGGTCTGGGCCGGCTGGGTCATGCTGGCGATCATCGTCGCCATATCCCTGGTCACCGGGCTCTATGACCGCAGCCGGCGGGTGGCCACTGGCATGCCCGTACGTCCGATGAGCCTCCTGCTGGCGCGGGTCGCGGCCTGGGTGGTCGGCGGCGGATTCGTCGTGCTGCTGCTCAGCCTGAACCGGTCCACGAGCGTGATCCCGATCCGGGGAGTGCCCATCGTGGTCCCCATCGCGCTGCTGATCCTCTGGATCGGCACGATGATGCTCGATCGGACCCGGTTCGGCCTGCACTTGTACGCGGTGGGCGGCAACCCCGAGGGGGCCCGGCGGGCGGGTATCAACGTGGTTCGGGTACGGATGGCGGCCTTCATCCTCTGCTCGTGCCTCGCTGTCCTTTCCGGTCTGTTCACGGCCAGCCAGGTCGGCACCGTCGAGTCTTCCGCCGGTCGCGACATCGTGTTGAACGGCGTGGCCGCCGCGGTGGTCGGCGGTGTCAGCCTGTTCGGTGGCCGGGGGCGCCTGGTCCAGGCGGCGGTCGGGGCCCTGCTGATCTCGATGATCACCAACGGGCTCGGCCTTCTCGGCCTGTCGGCGGGCATCACCCTGGCGATCACCGGTGGTGTGCTCGCGCTGGCCGCCACGGTCGACGCATTCTCCCGGCGCCGCACCGGAGCCACGTCGCTGGCCCGCTAGTACTCGGGATGCAAGCCCCGCGAGCGCCGGCCGAGCGTCGAGCGGCCAGACCAGAAGGTGGGGAGTTTGGCCACGCACCAGGGGATCTGGGCTCGCTGCGGCTCCGGCTGCACCAGGGGCCCCTGCGCTTCGGCTGGCGGCTGCCGGGCGAGTCGTCCGACCGCGACATCGGACCGGCGATCGACGCCACCTACCTGGCCGACGAGCCGACCCGGGGGTTCACCGGCACCATGATCGGGATGACCTGTGTCGACTCCTACCGGCGGGACCTGGTCGCCCGCTTCGCCTACTTCGACCGGCAGCAATTCTCAGAGCTCGACTGAGCCCCGATCGACGTCGGCTGGAACGCTGCTGACGGTACCCGACGGGCCGGAGGCCAGCCGCCAGGCGGCGACGCCCTGTCGGCGGGTGGCGGTCAGCGTCCCGCCATCCCGGGCGACCGCGAACTCCGCAGCGACCTCACCGTCCCGACCGGGCACCGTCACCGTCACCTCCGCGCCGTCGGCGAGCTCGTACGCCCGCAGGGTGACGTCGTCCGCGTACGCGTAGTCGGGCCGGTCGTTCCGCGCGCCGAGTGGCAGGACCGACCCGGGCCGGACGTACACGGGAACCGTGCTGAAGTCGCACACCTCATCGACCCAGCCGGGTCCGCTTACGGTGGCGCCGGTCTGCAGATGCGTCCACGTCCCCTCGGGGAGGTAGTACGAGGTCTCCCCGGAGGCGGTGAACACCGGGGCGACCAGCACCCGATCACCGAGCATGTACTGCCGATCCAGGTGCGCGCACGCCGGGTCGTCGGGGAACTCCACAGCCATCGGCCGCAGCACCGGCATCCCGGTCCGGTGCGCCGCGATCGCCTGGCCGTAGAGGTAGGGCATCAGCTGCATCTTCAGCTGGGTGAACCGGCGGAGCACCTCGACCGACTCCTCGTCAAACAGCCAGGGCACGCGATAGCTGTCGCTGCCGTGCAGCCGGCTGTGGGTGCAGAGCAGGCCGAAGGGAACCCAGCGCTTGAACACCGCCGGGTCGGGACGGCCCTCGAACCCGCCGATGTCGTGGCTCCAGAAGCCGAAGCCGGACACCGCCAGGGACAGGCCGCCGCGCAGGCTCTCCGCCATCGAGACGAACGTCGACTCGCAGTCGCCGCCCCAGTGAACGGGGAACTGTTGACCGCCGGCGGTGGCCGAGCGGGCGAACAGCACGGCCTCGTCCTCGCCCCGGTGGCTGCGCAGCAGCCCGAAGACCGTTTCGTTGTAGAGATAGGTGTAGTAGTTGTGCATCCGCTCCGGGTCGGACCCGTCGGACCACACCACGTCAGTAGGGATGCGCTCGCCGAAGTCGGTCTTGAAGCAGTCGACACCCAGTTCGAGCAGCGCGCGCAGCTGGTCGGCGTACCAGGCTCGGGCCTCGGGGTTGGTGAAGTCGACGATGCCCATGCCGGCCTGCCACTGGTCGGTCTGCCACACGTCGCCGTTGGGTCGGCGGAGCAGGTAACCGCGCTCCGCGCCCTCGGCGAAGAGCGGCGAGCGCTGGGCGATGTACGGGTTGATCCAGAGACTGATCCGCAGGCCCTTCTCCTTGAGCCGGGCCAGCATGCCCGCCGGGTCAGGGAACGTGCGGTCGTCCCAGGTGAAGTCGCACCAGTGGAACTCCCGCATCCAGAAGCAGTCGAAGTGGAACACCGACAGCGGGAGGTCGCGGGCGGCCATCTCGTCGACGAAGCTGGTCACAGTGGCTTCGTCGTAGGAGGTGGTGAACGACGTGCTCAGCCACAGCCCGAACGACCACGACGGCGGCAGCGCCGGGCGGCCCAGCAACCCGGTGTACTTGCGCAGGATGTCCTTGGGCGTAGGTCCGTAGATGACCAGGTACTCCAGCGACTCGCCGGGCACACTGAACTGCACCCGGGACACCGCCTCGGACGCGACCTCGAACGACACCGCCCCCGGGTGGTTGACGAATACCCCGTAACCGCGGCTGGTCAGGTAGAACGGCACGTTCTTGTACGCCTGCTCGCTGCTGGTGCCCCCGTCGGCGTTCCAGATGTCGACGGTCTGGCCGTTCTTCACCACGGGGCCGAACCGCTCGCCGAGGCCGTACACCAGCTCGCCGACGTCCAGGCTGAGCTGCTCACGGACGTAGCGGCCTCCCGGTTCGGTGTCCAGCAGGGCCATCGCCTTGTTCACGCTGGACGTGAGCACCTTCCCGTCGGTGACGAACTCCAGCGCCCACCCCTCGCCCCGTCGGAACCGGGCCGACAGCGCCCCCGAGGTGATCACGGCTTCGTGGTCGGTCACCTCTGTCCGTACCGACACCGACGGGTCGCGCTGCACGGCGAACTCCGGCCGACGGGCCTGGGTCCCCAGGAAGTGGCCGACCGACACCGAGAGGACATCGACCGCTGGGGCGCTGCACCGCACGGTGATCAGCGGCTGGTTGAGGGTGTCGCCGCGTTGCCGGATCGGACGGGTGGGGGCGTACACGGTGAGCGAGTCGGCGTCCGCGACGACGTCGTTGACCTCCGCAGGGTATCGGGCCGAGACGCCGCTCCGGAGCTGCCAGTAGCCGTCGGTGAACTTCACCCGAGTCAGCGTAGGGTGCGGCGTCGATCGCGAACCAGGCCTGGCCTGGCGCTTCCGAAACAGTTTCGAATATTCTTCGGCTGGGTGGGTACAACGATGTACGGGAGGAGCGCCTGATGAGCCCGGCACCGAAGCGTATGACGCTGCAGGAGGTCGCCCGGCAGGCCGGGGTCTCCACGCCCACGATCTCCAAGGTGCTCAACGGCCGGCCGGACGTCGCCCCGGCCACCCGGGAGCGGGTTCTGCAGATCCTCCGGGATCAGCAGTATCTGCCGCGGGGCGCGAGCGCCCTGCCGTCGGCCCACAAGCACGTCGAGCTGGTCTTCGACGCGCTGAGCAACCCCAACAACCTGGAGATGCTGCGGGGCATCATCGCGGCGGCGGAGGAGCACGGTGGTCACGTCGCGGTCAGCACCCTCCCGGAGAACCTGAACACCCGGGCGTGGGTCAACGAGCTCGAGCGGGTCGGACGAGCCGGGCTGATCATTGCGACCTCGCACCTGACGGCGGAGCACCACCACTGGCTCACGGAGGCGGCGCTGCCGCTGGTGATGATCGACCCGATCGACCGCGTCGAGTCGCTGGCCAGCGTCGGGTCCAGCAACTGGCAGGGCGGGATGACGGCAGTGCAGCATCTGCTCGGGCTGGGTCATCGCCGGATCGCCCTGCTCCGCGGCTACGCGTGCCTGGTCGACGACGCCCGTTACCACGGCTACGTCGCGGCCCTCAGTGACGCCGGCCTGATCCCGGACCCGGCCCTCATCCGCCGGGCCGACTTCCGGTTCGCACCGGCCGTGACGGCGGCCGAGGAGATCCTGCGGCGGCCGGACCGGCCGACGGCCGTGTTCGCGGCCAACGACCTGGAGGCCCTCGGGGTGGTGGAGGCGGCCCGTCGGCTCGGTCTCCGCGTGCCCGACGACCTGAGCGTGGTCGGCTTCGACGACAGCGTCCTGGCGGCCACCGCGTCGCCGCTGTTGACCACGGTGCGCCAGTCGTTCGCGCAGATGGGCGAGGTGGCCTACCGCATCCTCAGCGACCGGATGGAGGGCCGAGACTCGCCGTCGATGCACGTGGAGCTGGCGACCACGCTCGTCGTCCGCAACTCCACGGCGCCCCTCTGACGGTCTGTCCGCCCTGGTCTGTCGGCCTTGGTCTGTCCGCTCGCGCATTGCGCTCTCCACCCTGGTTAGGCACTGGCCGACCGTCGGATTCCCACGCTGCGTGGGAAACTCACGCCGGCCACAGGTTGCAACCTGGGTAGAGCGTCGGGATCCCACGCTGCGTGGGAAACTCACGCCGGCCACAGGTTGCAACCTGGGTACAGCGTCGGATTCCCACGCTGCGTGGGAATCCGGAGACAGATGGGATCAGACCGCGCAGGTGAAGTTGAGGGTGTAGCCCGCCGTCGGGTCGCCGGTGATCTCGGGGATCTGCAGGTGGTAGCCGTCGCCGAAGACGTTGTCTTCACACTCCGCCCACATCAGCTCACAGCAGACGCATAGGCCGGGCTCTGCGACGCTGGTGTCGTGCGGTCGAACCGCGAGAGTGTACGCGAGGGCCAGCTGCCCGGCGGACTGCCATACCTGGCGGTCGGCAGCGGTCCGCCGCTGCTCTTTCTCGGCGGGTCGGCGCCCGAGCACCGCAACCCGCGTCCGGGTCTGGAGCAGGCCATGACGCTGCGAATGATACGGCCGCTGGCCGCCCGCGGCTTCGAGGTGTTCTTCGTCAGCCGTTGGCCGGAGATGGACCCGGCGACCACTTTCGCTGACGTCGCCGAACGCCATGCCGCCGCCATCCAGGAGCGGTTCGGTGGTGCACTGCCCGTGATCGGGCACAGCACGGGTGGGTCCCTGTTGCTGCAGCTGCTCGCCGACCGGCCGGAGGTGGTCACCCGGGCCGTGGTGGCGAGCGCCGCGTACGCCCTCGGTCCGGTCGCCAAGCAGGCGCAACGGGAGCTGATGCGGGCGGTCGAGCGGACCGGCCGCTACTCCGGCGTGGCCATCGTGTCCGGGCTGCCCGCGTTCTTCCGTCGACCCGCCGTGCGCCGGCTGGTCGAGCCGCTCGCGGAGCTGGCCGCCCGCCGGATCCGGGTCGACAACCCGGTCGACGCCGTCACCTATGCTCCGGGCGGAGGACGAGTTCGACGTTCGGGCCCGGCTGCCGCAGATCCCCACCGAGACCCTGGTCGCGTACGGCGCTCACGACTACTTCTGGCCGCTGGAGATGGTGGCCGAGACGGCGGATCGGATGCCGCGGGCCCGGCTGATCCTCTACGCCGACCGCGGGCACGCGCTGCCGTTGGCCCGGGAGTTCGTCCGCGACGTTATTGCCTTTCTGCGCGAGGGAACCGCCGCGTAGCCTGATCCGGTGGCGGTGCTCGAGTCGGTGAACCTCGGTCGCCCCCGGCCGAACCCCTTCAAGAAGACCGAGAGCACCGGGATCGGCAAGGAGCCTGCGGCGGGCCCGGTCGAGGTTCGCGACCCCGGACCCAAGCGCAGCGGACTCGGCAGCGGTCTGGTGGGCGACTTCATCGGCGACGGCAAGCACCACGGCGGCCATGACCAGGCGGTGTACGCGTTTCAGCGCGAGGACCTGGACCGCTGGGAACAGCGGCTCGGCCGGGACCTGCCCAACGGGTTCTTCGGCGAGAACCTGACCACCTCGGGCCTGGAGGTGAACGAGGCCCGGGTCGGCGAGCGCTGGCGGGTCGGCGCCGAGGTCGAGCTGGTCGTGACCGGGCCGCGGATCCCGTGCTCGACCTTCCGCGGCTGGGTGGGGGAGAAGGGCTGGGTGAAACTGTTCGCCGCCGACGCCCGGTCGGGGGCCTACCTACGCGTGGTCCGACCCGGGACGATCCAGGCCGGGGACCCGATCGAGGTGCTGCATCGGCCCGACCACGACGTCACGGTCAGCCTGTTCTTCCGCTCCCAGATGGCCGAGCGCGACTTGCTACCCCGGTTGCTCGCCGCGGGCGACGACCTGCCGGTCGACACCCGCGAGGATGTCGAGCGGTTCCTGGCCAAAGGTCGTCCGCGTTCGGAATAGCCGCGGGGGCGGACACGGTTGTCGCCACCATGACTGTTGCCCGACACAGCGGAACGTTCGAGATCATCGACCTGGGGCCGGTGTACCGGCTCGGCTTCGGTGCCATGCGGATCACCGGCCAGGGCATCTGGGGCGAACCGAAGGACCGCGAGGAGGCCCGGCGGGTCGTACGCCGAGCCGTCGAGCTCGGTGTCAACTTCATCGACACCGCCGACTCCTACGGGCCCGACGTCAGCGAGCTGATCCTCGCCGAGGCGCTGCACCCCTATCCCGAGGGCCTGAAGATCGGCACCAAGGCCGGCTTCGAGCGGTCGGGCCCCCACCGGTGGCACACCAACGGCCGTCCGGAGTACCTGCGGCGGCGGGCTGAGGAGAGCCTGCACAAGCTGCGGGTGGAGCGGCTGGATCTCCTGCAGCTGCACCGGATCGACTCCAAGGTGCCGGCTGCAGAGCAGTTCGGGGTGCTGGCCGACCTGCAGCGAGAGGGCAAGGTGGGCGCGCTCGGCCTGTCCGAGGTGAGCGTCGACGACATCTCCGACGCCAGCGCGTACTTCAACGTCGCGACAGTGCAGAACCGCTACAACCTGACCGACACCCGGTCGACCGACGTACTGGACTACTGCGAGGAGCAGGGGATCGCCTTCCTGCCCTGGGCGCCGATCTCGGCCGGTGAGCTGGCCGCGCCCGGTGGCCCGGTGGCCACGGTCGCCGAGCGGCTGGGGGCGACCCCGTCGCAGGTCGCACTGGCCTGGCTGCTCAAGCGCTCGCCGGTGATGGTGCCGATCCCCGGGACCGGGTCGGTGGCCCACCTGGAGGAGAACATGGCTGCCGCCGAGCTCGAGCTCGACGACGACGCGTACGCCGCGATCTGCGCGGCCGCCGGCGTCTGACCCGCGTCCCCCGCCCACTCCGCGGCACTTGCCCGGACGCCGCGGCCGTTGCTGCTGCCGCGGAGACGCTCGAAAGGCCGCGGAGTGGGGACGGTGTGAGAGGCGCGTACGCAGGGGAGCGGCTTTGACCCGGTTGCCCGAGGCAGGTAGCCTTGGCCCTTGTGTTCGGGCTTGCCCGACCCTGGTGCGTGCCCTGACGTGAACTGTGGCAAGCGGCACCGGCGGAACTCTCCGCGGGTCGGGTGAACCATCACTCCACCTGACGCAGCGAGAAAGTGACAACTAAGCGGTGCCCACGATCAACCAGCTGGTCCGCAAGGGCCGCGAGGACAAGGTCAGCAAGACCAAGACGCCGGCGCTCAAGGGTTCGCCCCAGCGGCGGGGTGTGTGCACGCGTGTGTACACCACCACTCCGAAGAAGCCGAACTCCGCGCTGCGCAAGGTCGCCCGCGTCCGGCTGTCGTCGGGTGTCGAGGTCACCGCGTACATCCCGGGGATGGGCCACAACCTGCAGGAGCACTCGATGGTGCTCGTCCGCGGTGGCCGGGTGAAGGACCTCCCCGGCGTGCGCTACAAGATCATCCGCGGCTCGCTGGACACTCAGGGCGTCAAGAACCGCAAGCAGGCTCGCAGCCGCTACGGCGCGAAGAAGGAGAAGTAATGCCGCGCAAGGGCCCCGCGCCGAAGCGTCCGCTGCCCGCCGACCCGGTCTACGGGTCGCCGCTGGTCAGCCAGCTCGTCAGCAAGATCCTGCTCGACGGGAAGAAAACCATCGCCCAGGGCATTGTCTATACGGCGATGGAGGGCACCCGGACGAAGACCGGGATCGACCCGGTGCAGACGCTGAAGCGGGCGCTCGACAACGTCCGTCCCGCCCTGGAGGTGAAGAGCCGCCGGGTCGGTGGCGCGACCTACCAGGTGCCGGTGGAGGTCAAGCCGAACCGGGCGACCACGCTGGCCATGCGCTGGCTGGTCAGCTTTGCCCGCCAGCGCCGCGAGAAGACGATGTCCGAGCGACTGATGAACGAGATCCTCGACGCCTCCAACGGGCTCGGGGCCGCCGTGAAGCGCCGCGAGGATACGCACAAGATGGCCGAGGCCAACCGCGCCTTCGCCCACTACCGCTGGTAACCACCACCCCTTTACCAGAGTTGTCAGGCTCTCAGCGCGCCACAGCGCGCTGAGAGTCCAACAAGTCAGAGAGATAGACATGGCTGTCGACATCAAGACCGACCTGTCCAAGGTCCGCAACATCGGGATCATGGCCCATATCGACGCGGGCAAGACCACCACGACCGAGCGCATCCTGTTCTACACCGGCATCAACTACAAGATCGGCGAAGTGCACGACGGCGCGGCGACCATGGACTGGATGGAGCAGGAGCAGGAGCGCGGCATCACGATCACGTCCGCCGCGACGACCTGTCACTGGAGAGACCACCAGATCAACATCATCGACACCCCCGGGCACGTCGACTTCACCGTCGAGGTGGAGCGCTCGCTCCGGGTGCTCGACGGTGCCGTCGCGGTGTTCGACGGCGTCGCCGGGGTCGAGCCGCAGAGCCAGACCGTGTGGCGCCAGGCCAACCGCTACCGGGTCCCCCGGATCTGCTTCGTCAACAAGCTGGACCGGACCGGCGCCAGCTTCGACTTCTGCGTCGACACCATCAAGAACCGGCTGAACGCCGTCCCCGCGGTGCTGCAGCTGCCGATCGGGTCCGAGGCCAAGTTCATCGGCGTCGTCGACCTGGTCCGGATGCGCGCGCTCACCTGGCGCGGCGAGACGACGATCGGCGAGGACTACACGGTCGAGGAGATCCCGGCCGACATGCTGGAGCGGGCCCAGGAGGCCCACCACGCGCTGGTCGAGCTCGTCGCCGACTACGACGACTCGCTGATGGAGGCCTACCTCACCGACGAGACCTCGATCGACCCGGACGTGCTGCAGATGGCCGTCCGCCGGGCCGTTCTGTCCTCGCAGATCACCGCAGTGCTGTGCGGTAGCGCGTTCAAGAACAAGGGCGTGCAGCCGCTGCTCGACGCGGTCATCGCGTACTTGCCGGCCCCGACCGACGTGGGCGGCATCGACGGCTTCAAGCCGGGCGACGAGTCGGTCAAGATCGAGCGCCAGCCGAGCGACTCCGACCCCTTCTCGGCGCTGGCCTTCAAGATCGCCGCTGACCCGCACCTGGGCCGGCTGACCTACATCCGGCTCTACTCGGGCAAGCTCGAGGCCGGCTCGACGGTGACCAACACCACCAAGGGCCGCAAGGAGCGGATCGGCAAGATCTACCAGATGCACGCCAACAAGAGGCAGGAGATCGCCTCCGTCGGCGCCGGCCAGATCGTCGCCGTGATGGGTCTGAAGGACACCACCACGGGTGAGACCCTGTCCGATCCGACCAACCCGGTGCAGCTGGAGTCGATGGACTTCCCGGCGCCGGTGATCGAGCAGGCCATCGAGCCGAGGACCAAGTCCGACCAGGAGAAGCTGGGCACCGCGATCCAGCGCCTGGCCGAGGAGGACCCGACCTTCCGGGTGCACACCGACGACGAGACCGGCCAGACGATCATCGCCGGCATGGGCGAGCTGCACCTGGAGGTGCTGATCGACCGGATGAAGCGCGAGTTCCGGGTCGAGGCCAACATCGGCAAGCCCCAGGTCGCCTACCGGGAGACCCTGCGCCGCCCGGTGCAGAAGGTCGACTACGTGCACAAGAAGCAGTCCGGTGGCTCCGGGCAGTATGCCAAGGTGATCATCGACCTCGAGCCGCTCGAGCCCGGGTCGGGGTATGAGTTCGTCAACGCCATCACCGGCGGCCGGATCCCGAAGGAGTACATCCCGGCGGTCGACGAGGGCGTCCAGGACGCGATGCAGTTCGGCGTCCTGGCCGGTTACCCGGTGGAGGACATCAAGGTCACCCTCCAGGACGGGGCCTACCACGATGTCGACTCCTCCGAGCTCGCCTTCAAGATCGCTGGCTCGATGGTCTTCAAGGAGGCCGCCCGCAAGGCCGACCCGGCTCTGCTGGAGCCGGTGATGGCGGTCGAGGTGACCACTCCCGAGGACTACCTCGGCACCGTCATCGGTGACCTCAACGCCCGCCGCGGCCATGTGCAGTCCATGGACGACCAGCACGGCGCCAAGGTCATTTCGGCGCTGGTCCCGCTCTCGGAGATGTTCGGCTACGTCGGCGATCTGCGGTCCAAGACGTCCGGACAGGCGAACTACTCGATGGAGTTCCACTCCTACGCCGAGACGCCGAGGACCATCTCCGACGAGATCATCAAGAAGGCCCGGGGGGAGTAGTCTCTACGGGTTTGACGCACGCAGGTGCGTCTAGAACAATCAGGCCGGGCAAAGCCGGCCTGACCACCGGAAGCAGCCAACACAGCTAGCGCCCCGCGACCGCGGAGCAGAAGAATCCAGAAGGAGCCTCAGTGGCCAAGGCCAAGTTCGAGCGGACCAAGCCGCACGTCAACATCGGCACCATCGGGCACATCGACCACGGCAAGACCACTTTGACCGCGGCGATCACCAAGGTGCTGCACGACAAGTTCCCGGACCTGAACGCGGTGTCCGCGTTCGACCAGATCGACAAGGCGCCCGAGGAGCGCCAGCGCGGTATCACGATCTCCATCGCGCACGTCGAGTACCAGACCGAGTCGCGGCACTACGCGCACGTCGACTGCCCGGGTCACGCGGACTACATCAAGAACATGATCACCGGCGCGGCGCAGATGGACGGGGCGATCCTGGTCGTCGCCGCCACCGACGGCCCGATGCCGCAGACCCGTGAGCACGTGCTGCTGGCTCGTCAGGTCGGCGTGCCGGCCATCGTGGTCGCGCTGAACAAGTGCGACATGGTCGACGACGAGGAGATCCTGGAGCTCGTCGAGCTCGAGGTCCGCGAGCTGCTGAGCGAGTACGAGTTCCCGGGCGACGACCTCCCGGTCGTCAAGGTGGCCGCCTTCCCGGCGCTGAACGGCGACGCGAAGTGGGGCGAGTCGATCATGGAGCTGATGGACGCTGTCGACACCTACATCCCGCAGCCGGTCCGCGAGATCGACAAGCCGTTCCTGATGCCGGTGGAGGACGTCTTCACCATCACCGGCCGCGGCACGGTGATCACCGGCCGGATCGAGCGCGGCGTGGTCAAGGTGAACGAGACCGTTGACATCATCGGCATCAAGGACACCAAGCAGACCACCACCGTCACCGGTGTGGAGATGTTCCGCAAGCTCCTCGACGAGGGTCAGGCGGGCGAGAACGTCGGTCTGCTGCTCCGTGGCACCAAGCGCGAGGACGTGGAGCGCGGCATGGTCGTGATCAAGCCGGGCACCACCACCCCGCACACCGACTTCGAGGCTCGCGTCTACATCCTGAGCAAGGAGGAGGGCGGGCGGCACACGCCGTTCTTCAACAACTACCGTCCGCAGTTCTACTTCCGGACCACCGACGTCACCGGCGTGGTGAACCTGCCGGAGGGCACCGACATGGTGATGCCGGGGGACAACACCGACATGAGCGTTCAGCTGATCCAGCCGATCGCCATGGAGGAGGAGCTGAAGTTCGCCATCCGCGAGGGTGGGCGTACGGTCGGCGCCGGCCGGGTGACCAAGATCCTGAAGTGATCTGAGGTTCCCCACGAGCAACGCGAACGGCTCCGGACTCGAAGAGTTCGGGGCCGTTCGCCGTTGCGGGTGGAGCGATCGCCGCTGCCGCCGCGGTCAGCCGGCCAGCAGCAGGGCTACCGGGTAGGTGGCCAGCAGGTCGGCGACCCGGGTATGGCCCTCGTACGCGGTGCCGGTCAGCACGTCGGTGACCGGCCCCGGCAGGTCCACGGTGGTGTCGGCCCAGCCGCCGGACCGGGCCAGGCCCACCGGCAACCGAGCGGCCAGGGTGATGGCGCCGCCCCGATCGAACCCCAGCAGATGCGCAGCCTGCGGCCCCTCCGCGGTGATCGGGGTGTAGCCGGTGAAGAGCTCGCGCTGGTCGCGTCGGGCCCGTAACGCTGAGGCGGTGACCCAGAGTTTGGCCGCACCGGAAGCGTCGACGGGGAACCGCGCCTGCTCCACCTGCGCGAGCTGGTCCCGCAGTGCGGCGAAGTCCACCGGCCGGCGGTTGTCCGGGTCGACCAGCGAGTCCTCCCAGACTTCCGTGCCCTGGTACACGTCCGGGATGCCCGGCATGGTGAGCTGCACCAGCTTCTGGCCGAGCGCGTTGACCCAGCCCGGCGCGGTGACCAGCGTGTCGATCTGGTCCCATGCCGCGCGCAGCGCCGCGTCGTCGTACGCCCGGTCCACCGCCGCGTGCACCGCCGCTTCGAAGCCGGCGTCCGGTTCGGTCCAGGTGGTTCCGTCGGCGGCCTCGCGCATCGCCTTCTCGGCGTACGCGTGCATCCGGTCCCGCTCGATCGGCCCGGCGCCCACCAGAGTCTGGGCCAGGAGGTACCCGAAGGCCCGGTTCGGCACGGCCGTGCCCGCCAGGAAGTCCTCGGCAAAACCGGTCCACTCCGCGACGATCTCCGCAAGCACGGCGAGCCTGGCGCGTACGTCCTCGCCGCGCTTGGTGTCGTGGGTGGAGAGCCCGGTCATCGACTCGGGCTGGCCGGCCTGCCGGCGGGCCTGGAGAGTGTGAAAGTCGGCGAGCGGGATGCCGAGCTGGCCCGGGTCGCCGCCGACCTCGTTCAGGGCGATGAACCGGGCGTAGCGGTAGTACGCGGTGTCCTCGACTCCCTTGGCCGTGGTTGCGCCGCTGAGCTGCTGCATCCGGCGGGCGAGCTCGTCGGCCGGGTCGTGCAACCGGTCGTCCAGTGCGGCCAGGGTGTCGGCCAGCTCGGGTCGGCGGGACCGGGCGGTAGCGATCGCCTCGTCCAGCCGGTCGACCCCGTCGGGCAGGTAGGAGCGGTAGACCTGGAACCCGACGGCGACCTCCGCCAGCGCCGGCCCGGCATCGGGGACCTCGGGCACTAGGGCGGCCATCCGGCGCACCTCGGCCGGCAGCAGGATCTCCACCACCATCCGCTTGCCCTGCTCGACGTGTTCGGCGATCGTGCGCTCGTCGCCGGTCAGCCGCGTGTAGAGCGCGGTCAGCTCAGGTTCGCGGTCGGCGTCGACGAACACCCCGTTGACCTCGCGCATGGCGTCATAGCCGGTCGTCCCGGCCACCGGCCAGCTCTTCGGCAGCTCCTCGTCGGCCTCCAGGATCTTCTCCACGGTGATCCAGGCGTCGGGAGCCATGGCCCGCAGCCGGTCCAGGTACTCGGCCGGGTCGACCAGCCCGTCCGGGTGGTCGATCCGCAGGCCGGTGACGCCGGAGCCCACCCACGACGGCACCAGCACATGCGTTGCCTCGAGCACCACCGGGTCCTCCACCCGCACCCCGGCCAGGGTGGTCACGGCGAAGAACCGGCGGTAGTTGAGTTCGGCGTTCCCGCGCGAATGATGCACCAGCTCGTAGTGCTGCCGGGCGTGAACCGCGTCGGGGTCGTCACCCTCGCTCCAGGTGCCCGGGGCCAGCGGGAAGCGATGCTCGAAGTAGCGCAGCTCACCGTCCTCGACGGTCAGGGTTGCGTCGTCACCCAGGACCGGGACGACGATGCGATCCCGGCTCCAGTCGATGTCGAACCACCCCGCGTACGCGGAGTCCCGGCTGTGCTGCAGCACGTCCCACCAGGCCGGGTTCTCCACCGGCGCGGAGATGCCGAGGTGGTTGGGCACCAGGTCGACGACGACCCCGAGACCGGCGTCCCGGGCGGCGTCCAGGACCGCCCGCAGGCCGTCGGCTCCACCGCGATCGATGTCCACCCGGCTCGGGTCGGTGGTGTCGTAGCCGTGGTCGGAGCCGAGCGTCGACTGCAGCACCGGGGAGAGGTAGACCGCGCCGACGCCGAGCGCGGCGAGGTAGTCGACCAGTCCGGCGGCGTCGTACAGCGTGAAGTCGCGGGAGATCTGCAGCCGGTAGGTGGAGGTGGGGATCGGCACCCTGCGACCCTACGCAACCGCCTGGATTCGCTACGCGCGTACCACCGCGGAACCCCGACGCGCCGGGGAGCGGTGAAACGCGCGTAGCAGACTCAGGCGCGTCAGGCCATGATCACGTAGCCGCTGCGGCGCGGGTCGGCGCCGCCGCCGAGCGGGCTGAGAGCGGACACGCCGCCGAAGTAGTGGTCGAGGTGGTCCGCCACGGCGATCGGGCCGTCGGCCTCCAGCGCCGCCACCACGTCCGGAGTGAACCCCGGCTCCAGCCGGACCAGATCGGGCAGCGCGTTCAGCCGCGGCCCGTCGATGGCGTGCTGCGGATCCTCGCCGCGCAGGATGCGCAGCACACACTGCACCAGCGCGGGCCGGATCCGGCTGCCTCCGGCCGCGCCGGCAATCGCCGCCAGCTGGCCGGACTCGTCCAGGGCCACCAGCGGGGACATCATCGAGCCCATCCGCTGCCCGGGCTGGACCAGCTCGCGGACCAGCTCACCCTCGCCGATCATGGAGTTGAGGTGGACCCCGTAGCCGTCCACCCAGACCCCGGACCCCAGCCCCAGGCTCGTGGTGATCACACAACCGTCACCCTGGTGGTCGACGGCCACGATGTTGGTGGTCTCTGCGCGCTTGTCCGGGGATCGAAGCGCCGACACCAGGCCCCGGGCCGAGGTGGGGTCGGTGCGCGGGTCACCGGGCACCGACCGCGCCGTCGTGGCCATCGTCTGCAGGACGTCGTCGAGGTCGTCCCCGCGGGCGTGCACGGTGTACCGGTCCACAGGAACGGTCCGGGGCGCCGTCTCGACCACCCGGTACGCGTCCAGGTCCTCCTGGCTCACCGCTCCGCCGTCGGCCACCGAGTCGAGCAGGGCGTGGGCGAACTCGCCGGTGTAGAACGCGCCCGGATCGGTCATCAGCAGCTCGTACGCCTTGTGGTGGTCAGCGTGCCGCAACGGGTCGCCCGGCTGCAGGTACTGCCCGTCGGGCCGTTGGTAGACGTCGACCCCGGCTCCGACCACCATCGCCGCCGCGACGCGGGGGAGCAGTCGGGCGTGCATCTCCGGGAACGGCGTGCCGTGCGACGCCTGCAACCCGGGCTCGACCACCTCCGCCCAGGGCAGCCGTCCCCAGCGCCGCCACAGGTGGGCCGCCCCCGCCGGGATGCCGGGAACGGCGACCGTGCCGGCACCGATCTCGTACGGCATCCGCTGCCCGACGAAGATCACCTCGATCTCCGTCCCGGGTCCAGGGCGTCTGCCGCCCAGTCCGGGCACGCTGACGAAGAAGTCAACACAGCGGACCTGGCCGGTCAGTGCGTCGTACACCGTGGCGAACCCGCCCCCGCCGAGTCCGGTGAAGATCGTCTCGGCCGCGCAGCTGACCAGCATCATGGCGACGGCGGCGTCCACGGCGTTGCCGCCGCGTTCGAGAATCTCCGCGCCCGCCTCGGCCGTCGTCCGGTGGCCGGCGGCGACTCCGGCCCGGGTGACAGATGTCATTCGAGCATCATGGCACCGGTTGTGGCCCGATCGGACCCGATGAACACAGACCCAGAATATGGCCATGGCGACCACCGCCCTGGAGTTCCGCGCCCAGATGGCGAACATGGGCTACGCGGGCGGTTCTGACCCCCGTTTCCCATCTGGAGACGGCAAACGGGGGGAGGGGGCGGCCGCTGGCACCAAGGGCAGGATCAGCTCGTAGACCCGCTGCAGCTCGTCGGGGTCGATCGCGCTCATGCTCGCGCCGACCAGGATCAGGTAGGGCAGCCGGGCGCTGACCCGGGCCCGCTCGGGGTCCGGCTCCAGCTGTCGCCAGATCGCCTCGAGCATGGCCAGCCGCCGCCGGTCGATGCGGTCCTGGGCGGCGCGGACCTCGGGATCGGTGAACGACCACGCCCGCAGCGCTACCTCCAGGTCGGCCCGCCACAGCCCGTACGTGGAGTCCCCGACGGCCGTGGTCATCCGGCTCAGCACCCGCCGCGGGCTCGCCGTCTGCAGCTCACCCTCCCAAGCCTCGACCTGGGCCACCCCCATCGCCTCGATGTGCGCCAGGAGTGCGGTCTGGTACGCCGCGGCGCCGGCGAAGTGGTGGAAGAAAGAACCCTTGGTTACCCCGAGCCGCCGAGTCAGCCGGTCGATCCTCAGCCCGGCGGCACCTTCCTCCGCCAACGCGTCGAGCCCTGCGTCCAACCATCGCTGTTGTCCGGCCACATGCCAAACATACCAAACGGTATGGTATGTTCCCATCATGGCCAGCGTATCGGTGGTGGGTGGCGGACTCGGTGGCTTGGTGGCTGCGATCACGGCCGCGGAGCAGGGCGCCAACGTCCGGCTGTTCGAGGCGCACGCGCAGCTGGGCGGCCGGTGGCGGATCAGCGACCGGCCCGTCGCGTTCCACGAAGGCCCGCACGTGATCTACGCGGACGGCCCGGTCTATCCGTGGTTGCAGCAGCGCGGCCTGCTCGGCCGGACCCGGTCGGTGCCCCTGGCCGGGTTGCGCCGCTTCGGCTTCCGGTACGGCGGGTGCCGGCGCAGCGTCCCGCCGCTCGCGCTGCTGCGGGTTCTGACCGTACGCCGGGCCCCGATCGAGACCAGCTTCTCCGACTGGGCGACGGCCACGTTCGGTCCGCGGGCCGCCATCCTCGCCGCGGCGGCGGCCGGGGTGGGGCTGTTCCACCCCGAGCCCGGCGACCTCTCCGCGGCGTTCGTCCAGGAGCGGCTGCGCCGCGTCTTCGCACTGCCGCCGCAGGCCGGTTACCGCGAGGGCGGCTGGGGCCGCCTGATGACCGACCTCGCCGCGTACGCCCGAACGCTCGGGGTGCAGATCGAGACCGAGGCCCGGATCACCGAGCGCCCGGACGGCCCGACGGTGGTGGCCACCAGCCTCGCCGCCGCCCGCACTCTGCTGGGCGACCCGACCCTGACCTGGCCCTCCGGACAGGCCGCGCTGCTCGACCTGTCGCTGCGGCGTACGCCCACCGACGCCTTCGTGGTCAGCGACCTGGACGAGGGCGGCTGGCTGGAGGACTTCGCGATGCCCGACCCGACCCTGGCGCCGGCCGGCTGCTCGGCGGTGCAGATGCAGCTGCCGCTGCCGGACGGGGAGGACCGGACGGCCACCGTGGCCCGGTTGGAGCGGTTGGCCGATGTCGGGCTGCCCGGCTGGCGCGACCGGGTCGTCCACCGCCGCGACGCGGTGGCTCGGGGCCGGACCGGGGCGGTCGACTACCCCGGTCGCACCTGGCGCGACCGGCCGGCGATCGAGCGCGGAAACGAGCTGTTCCTCGCCGGCGACCAGGTCGCGGCACCGGGCCTGCTGAGCGAGGTCAGCTTCACCAGCGGCGTACGCGCCGGACGGCTGGCGGCAGGCGTACGGGAACCGGCAGTGCACTGACCCACCGAGCGGTAGGGTGTCGAGCCGTCGGCCGCCCCGCCGACGGGGTCGGAGAGGTGCAGCGTGAAGGTCGTCAAGATCCTCGGGGTCGTGTTCGGAGCCCTGTTCCTGCTCACCGGCATTGCGTTGCTCGCCGGTTCGGCCGTGTTCGGCGCCGGCCAGGGGGAGTTCGACCGGCAGCTCGCCGAGCAGGGGCTGGCCGGGCCGGTCAACGGCAGGGTGACCGCGATCGACCCCCCGGTCTACACGGTCGACTACACCGACAGGACCGGCGTCGCGCAGACCGGTAGGGGCCAGGTGGCCGAGGGGACGACGCCGCCGGAACAGGGCGACGACGTGCAGGTGTACTACAGCACGCTCGACCCCAGCCAGATCATCATCCTCGACTTTCCCGGCGGGAACTTCGCCGGCGTCGCCGGTCTGCTGCGGACCGTCGCCATCATCTGCCTGGCGGTCGGCGCGGTGATACTGATTGCCGGCATCATCGGGCTGGTGACCGGGCGGCGGAGAGCCGCGGCGGTGACCGCGGGGGCGGCCGGCTACCCGACCGGCCCGACGCAGGGGTCCGCGCCGCCGCCGAGCCCGGCCCCGACCACCCCGCCGGGCCCGGACATCGACCCGACCCCCACCCGGCCGTTCACGCAGGACCCCAGCCAGCCCTCTCCTCAGGACCCGACCCCGCCCACCCCTGACCCGGAGGGGAACCGCTCCGGCGGCTGAGCCCTCGCCCCCTTACGAAGAAACTGCCGACAGACGGCAGTTCTGAGGACTCGAATCCAGCGATCTGTCGGCAGTTTCGCGCGAAGCGGGCGATCGGTGGGCCTCAGATTTGATTGGACGTACGCCGTCTGACAGAATCGTCAGGTTGCTCCGACCGGGGTCGCCGTGGCATGCCGAGCAGATCGAGGCTGCCGAACCGCGAGACTCCGACTGCTCGGGCCGCGCGGACACCAGGTCCGCAGAGCCGGGCCACCTCCATGATGCAGGGGATTGTGGTGGTGGAGTGCGCCGAGGAGGGCCGACACGCCCGACCTCGGGGGTCGAAGCAACACAGGCACGGGAACACGTCGGACACGGCACAAAGAAGAGGTACACAGTGGCGGGACAGAAGATCCGCATTCGGCTGAAGGCCTACGACCACGAGGTCATCGACTCGTCGGCGCGCAAGATCGTCGACACGGTGACCCGGACGGGCGCACGCGTGGCCGGCCCGGTACCGCTGCCCACGGAGAAGAACGTGTACTGCGTGATCCGGTCGCCGCACAAGTACAAGGACAGCCGCGAGCACTTCGAGATGCGCACCCACAAGCGGCTGATCGACATCATCGACCCCACCCCCAAGACCGTCGACTCGCTGATGCGCCTCGACCTGCCGGCCGGCGTCGACATCGAGATCAAGCTCTGAGGACGGATCGAAGTGTTTGAAGATCGCAAGGTGAAGGGTCTGCTGGGCACCAAGCTCGGCATGACCCAGCTCTGGGACGAGAACAACCGCGTCGTCCCGGTGACCGTGGTCCAGGCTGGACCGTGCGTGGTCACCCAGGTGCGGACGCCCGCCACCGACGGCTACTCCGCGGTGCAGCTGGGCTTCGGCGCCGTCAAGGCCAAGCAGCTCACCAAGCCGAGCGCCGGCCACTTCGAGAAGGCCGGCGTGACCCCGCGCAAGCACCTGGTGGAGATCCGCACCAACGACGCCAGCGAGTACAGCCTCGGTCAGGAGCTGACCGCGGAGGTGTTCGCCGCCGACGAGGTGCTGGACGTGACCGGCGTGAGCAAGGGCAAGGGAACCGCGGGCGTGATGAAGCGGCACGGCTTCGGTGGTCTGCGGGCCAGCCACGGCGTGCACCGCAAGCACCGCTCGCCGGGCTCCATCGGCGGCTGCGCCACCCCGGGCCGGGTCTTCAAGGGCCTGCGGATGGCCGGTCGGATGGGCGTGGACCGGGTCACGGTGCAGAACCTGACCGTGCACGCCGTCGACGCCGAGCGCGGTCTGATCCTGATCAAGGGCGCCATCCCCGGCAACAAGGGTGGCCTCGTCGTCCTGCGCAGCGCCTCCAAGAAGGGAGAGCCGGCATGAGCACCATCGACCTGCTCGACTCTTCCGGTAGCAAGACCGGCACGGTCGACCTGCCGGCGGAGCTGTTCGACGTCACCGCCAACATCCCGCTGATCCACCAGGTCGTGGTGGCCCAGCTGGCCGCGGGCCGCCAGGGCACGCACGCCACCAAGGGCCGGGGCGAGGTACGCGGTGGGGGCAAGAAGCCGTACCGCCAGAAGGGCACCGGCCGCGCCCGTCAGGGCTCGACCCGGGCCCCGCAGTACGTCGGCGGCGGCATTGTGCACGGACCGCAGCCGCGCGGCTACGCCCAGCGCACGCCCAAGAAGATGATCGCCGCCGCCCTGCGCGGTGCGCTCTCGGACCGGGCCCGCGACGGCCGGGTGTACGTCGTGCAGGAGCTCGTCTCCGGCGACCTGCCATCGACCAAGACGGCGCTGGCCGCGATCAAGGCGGTGTCCAGCACCGACAAGGTGCTGGTGGTGCTGCACCGGGACGAGGATCTGTCCTGGCTGAGCCTGCGCAACGTGGTCACGGTGCACGCGCTGGCGGTCGACCAGCTGAACACCTACGACGTGCTGGTCAACGACGAGGTCGTCTTCACCCAGGCCGCGCTCGCCGAGTACGTCGCGCGCAGCACCGGCGCGCGGGCGCCGCGGGTCGTCGAGCCAGACGCCATGCGTGCTGAGCCTGTCGAAGCACCGGAGCCGGCCCTCGACAAGCTCAGGCCAGATGCCGAGCTGGCCTCGGCCTCCGTCGAGGACTCGGCCGAGCCCACCGACGCCGAGCTCGCGGCCACGGCCGCGTCGGTCGCCGAGGTGCTTGAGCCGACCGAAGCGACCACCGAGCCCGCCTCCGGGATGGCCACGAACACCAGCGAGACGGAAGAGGAGGAGGACGCGAAGTGAGCAGCGTCAAGATCCGCGACCACCGCGACATCCTGCTCGCCCCCGTGGTGAGCGAGAAGAGCTACGGCCTGCTGGACGAGAACAAGTACACGTTCCTGGTCGCGCCGGACGCCAACAAGACCGAGATCAAGATCGCCGTGGAGACGGTGTTCAAGGTCAACGTCACCGGGGTCAACACCCTCAACCGGCCGGGCAAGAAGCGGCGGACCCGCTACGGCTTCGGGCACCGGCCCGACACCAAGCGGGCCATCGTGTCCGTGGCGGACGGCCAGCGCATCGACATCTTCTCCGCCCCGGGCAGCTGAGCGAGAGGGAGACAGAGCAATGGCAATCCGCAAGTACAAGCCGACCACGCCGGGCCGGCGTGGCGCCTCGGTGGCCGACTTCGCCGAGGTCACCCGGTCGACCCCCGAGAAGTCGCTGGTGGTGCCCAGCCCCAAGACGGGCGGGCGCAACAACAGCGGCCGGATCACCACCCGGCACATCGGCGGCGGGCACAAGCAGGCGTACCGGCTGGTCGACTTCAAGCGCTACGACAAGGACGGCGTGCCGGCCAAGGTCGCGCACATCGAGTACGACCCGAACCGGACCGCCCGGATCGCGCTGCTGCACTTCGCTGACGGCGAGAAGCGGTACATCATCGCTCCGCACGGGCTCGGCCAGGGCAGCTACGTCGAGGCCGGCGAGGGTGCCGACATCAAGCCCGGCAACAACCTGCCGCTGCGCAACATCCCGGTGGGCACCACGGTGCATGCCGTGGAGCTGCGCCCGGGCGGCGGGGCCAAGCTGGGCCGGTCGGCCGGTGCGGCGATCCAACTGGTCGCCCGCGAGGGCAAGAACGCCACGCTGCGGATGCCGTCGGGCGAGATGCGGATGGTCGACGTGCGCTGCCGGGCGACGGTGGGCGAGGTCGGCAACGCCGAGCAGTCCAACATCAACTGGGGCAAGGCCGGCCGCAACCGCTGGAAGGGCAAGCGCCCCTCCGTCCGTGGTGTGGCCATGAACCCGATCGACCACCCGCACGGTGGTGGTGAGGGCAAGACCTCGGGTGGCCGTCACCCGGTGTCGCCGTGGGGCCAGCCGGAGGGCCGGACCCGGGACAAGAACAAGCCGAGCAGCCGGATGATCATCCGTCGCCGCAAGACCGGCAAGAAGCGCTGAGCAGGAGCGAGTAACAGATGCCACGCAGCCTGAAGAAGGGCCCGTTCGTCGACGACCACCTGGCCAAGAAGGTCGAGGTGCAGAACACCCGCGGGTCCAAGAACGTGATCAAGACCTGGTCGCGGCGCTCGATGATCGTGCCGGACATGATCGGCCACACCATCGCGGTGCACGACGGCCGTAAGCACGTGCCGGTCTTCGTCACCGACGCGATGGTCGGGCACAAGCTCGGCGAGTTCGCGCCCACGCGGACCTTCAAGGGCCACATCAAGGACGACCGGAAGTCGCGCCGGCGCTGACGCGCGGGTGCGAGACAGACAGACAAGGAAGACGAGACAGATGAGCAAGGACTCACGACCGAGCCGGCGCGCGGCGCTGCTCGGCGACCGTCCCGGTTCGTACGCGATCGCTCGCCAGGTCCGGATGTCGCCGACCAAGGTCCGCCGGGTGGTCGACCTGGTCCGCGGCATGGACGTCAGCGACGCGCTGAACACATGTGAGTTCGCCCCCCAGGCGGCCAGCGAGGCGGTCTACAAGGTGATCGCAAGTGCGGCGGCGAATGCCGAGCAGACCGACAACCTGCGCCGGGCCGACCTGTACGTGTCCCAGGCCTTCGTGGACGAGGGCGTCACCATGCGCCGCATCCGCCCGCGGGCCAAGGGCAGCGCCAGCCGCATCCTCAAGCGAGCCAGCCACATCACCGTCGTCGTCGAGCCTAAGAATCAGGAGGGCTGACATGGGACAGAAGATCCAGCCGTACGGCTTCCGCCTCGGTATCAGCACCGACCACAAGAGCCGCTGGTTCTCCGAGAAGCTCTACAGCGCCTACATCGGCGAGGACGTGAAGATCCGCCGGCTGCTGACCAAGGGCCTGGAGCGGGCCGGCATCTCCTCGGTGGAGATCGAGCGCACCCGAGACCGGGTCCGCGTCGACATCTTCACCGCGCGACCGGGCATCGTCATCGGCCGTAACGGCGCCGAGGCGGAGCGGGTCCGCGGTGAGCTGGAGAAGCTCACCGGCAAGCAGGTGCAGCTGAACATCCTCGAGGTGAAGAACCCCGAGATCGACGCCCAGCTGGTCGCCCAGGGCGTGGCCGAGCAGCTCGCCTCCCGGGTGCAGTTCCGCCGGGCCATGCGCAAGGCGCAGCAGAGCGCGATGCGCGGTGGCGCCCGGGGCATCCGGATCCAGTGCTCGGGCCGCCTCGGCGGCGCCGAGATGAGCCGGTCGGAGTTCTACCGCGAGGGCCAGGTGCCGCTGCACACCCTGCGGGCCGACATCGACTACGGCTTCCACGAGGCCAAGACCACCTTCGGCCGGATCGGCGTCAAGGTGTGGATCTACAAGGGCGACCTGTCCGGCAACCGGAGTGAGCGCGCCGCGCAGAAGGCGGCGCGCAGCGTCGCCGGCGGGCGTTCCCGTCCGGGTCGGGGCGACCGGCCCACCCGGGGCGATCGTCCGGCGCGTAACGACCGTCCGGAGCGTGGCGGCCGTCGTCGGGCCGAGGGCGTGACCGAGGCGCCCGTCGCGCCGGTCGAGGCCGGTGTGGGCACGGTAGAAGGACAGGAGGGCTGAACCATGCTGATTCCTCGCAAGGTGAAGTTCCGCAAGCAGCACCACCCGCGGCGGACCGGAGCCGCCAAGGGCGGCACCAAGCTGGCGTTCGGTGACTTCGGCATCCAGTCGATGGAGGCCGCGTACCTGACCAACCGGCAGATCGAGTCGGCCCGTATCGCCATGACCCGGCACATCAAGCGTGGCGGCAAGGTGTGGATCAACGTCTACCCCGACCGCCCGCTGACCAAGAAGCCGGCCGAGACCCGGATGGGTTCGGGCAAGGGCTCGCCGGAGTGGTGGATCGCCAACATCAAGCCCGGCCGGGTGCTCTTCGAGCTGTCCGGCGTGCAGGAGGACGTGGCCCGCGAGGCCATGCGGCTGGCCATCCACAAGCTGCCGATGAAGGCACGGTTCATCAAGCGTGAGGCGGGTGAGCTCTGATGGCGAAGACCACCACAGCTGCGGAGCTGCGCGGCGAGAGCCGCGAGGACCTGAACAAGAAGGTCGTCGAGCTGAAGGAGGAGCTGTTCACGCTCCGCTTCCAGGCGGCGACCGGACAGCTCGAGTCGCACGGCCGGCTGCGTGCGGTACGCAAGGACATCGCCCGGATCTACACGGTGCTGACCGAGCGTGACCTCGGCATCACCGACGACCCGGACCTGGTTGAGGCGGAAGAAGCGAAGGCATGAGTGACGTTGTGAATGAGACCGCGGGGACGGCCGTCGAGCGCGGTCCGCGCAAGGTCCGCGAGGGCTACGTGGTCAGCGACAAGATGGACAAGACCGTCATCGTGGCCGTGGAGGACCGGGTCAAGCACCGGCTCTACGGCAAGGTGCTGCGGCACACGACCCGGCTGAAGGCGCACGACGAGGCCAACAGCGCCGGCGTCGGCGACCGCGTACGCGTGATGGAGACCCGCCCGCTCAGCGCGACCAAGCGCTGGCGGCTGATCGAGATCGTGGAGAAGGCGAAGTGATCCAGCAGGAGTCGCGGCTGAAGGTCGCCGACAACACCGGGGCCAAGGAGATCTTGTGCATCCGGGTGCTCGGCGGTTCCGGACGTCGGTACGCCGGCATCGGCGACGTCATCGTGGCCACGGTCAAGGACGCTATCCCGGGCGGCAACGTCAAGAAGGGTGAGGTCGTCAAGGCCGTCGTGGTGCGCACCGTGAAGCAGCGGCGGCGTGGCGACGGCTCCTACATCAAGTTCGACGAGAACGCCGCGGTGATCCTGAAGAGCGACGGTGAGCCGCGCGGTACCCGCATCTTCGGCCCGGTGGGCCGCGAGCTGCGGGAGAAGCGCTTCATGCGCATCATCTCCCTCGCCCCCGAGGTGATCTAGGAACTATGAGCCAGACGAAACTGCACGTACGCAAGGGTGACCGGGTCAAGGTCATCGCCGGCAAGGACCGCGGTCTGGTCGGTGAGGTGATCGCGGTGTACCCGGACAAGAACCGGGTGACCGTGGCCGGGGTGAACGTCGTCAAGCGGCACCTCAAGGACACCGCGAACCAGCCGCAGAGCCGGCAGGTCAACAAGGGCGGGATCGTGTCCTCCGAGGCCCCGATCCACGCCTCCAACGTTCAGCTGGTGGTGAAGAACGGCGACGGCGACGAGGTCGTGACCCGGATCGGCTACGACCGGGTCGAGGTCACCAAGCGGCGTCCCGACGGTTCGGAGTACAAGTCGCACCGCAGCGTACGCATCGCCCGGGCGACCGGAGAGGAAGTCTGATGACCGCGTCGACGACAGAGTCGCGATCGGCTCAGCCCACGGAGCGCGCGCTGCCGCGGCTCAAGCAGCGCTACCGCGAGGAGATCGCGCCGGCGCTGCAGCGGGAGTTCAGCATCGGCAACGTCATGCAGATCCCCGGCCTGACCAAGATCATCGTCAACATGGGGGTCGGCGAGGCCGCGCGGGACTCCAAGCTGATCGACGGCGCGGTGCGCGACCTGACCACCATCACCGGGCAGAAGCCGGTGGTGACCCGGGCCCGCAAGTCCATCGCCCAGTTCAAGCTGCGCGAGGGGATGCCGATTGGCGCCCACGTCACCCTGCGGGGCGACCGGATGTGGGAGTTCGCCGACCGGCTCCTCACCTTGGCCCTGCCCCGGATCCGCGACTTCCGCGGCCTGTCGCCCAAGCAGTTCGACGGGCACGGCAACTACACGTTCGGTCTGAACGAGCAGGTCATGTTCCACGAGATCGACCAGGACAAGATCGACCGCACCCGCGGCATGGACATCACGTTCGTGACCACCGCGACCACCGACGACCAGGGCCGGGCGCTGCTGCGTCACCTCGGCTTCCCGTTCCGGACCAACTGAGGAAGAAAGATGGCGAAGACAGCACTTCGGGTCAAGCAGGCCCGCAAGCCGAAGTTCGGCGTACGCGCCTACACCCGATGCCAGAAGTGCGGTCGGCCCAAGGCGGTCTACCGCAAGTTCGGTCTGTGCCGGATCTGTCTGCGGGACATGGCGCACAAGGGCGAGCTTCCTGGCATCACCAAGTCCTCCTGGTAACCATCCCTATGCGCCCTGAGCTTGTCGAAGGGCCTTCGACAGGCTCAGGCCGCAAACCGGCAGCAGGTCCGGCAACGGAAACCGCTCCGAGAAAGAGGTACAGCAACTCATGACGATGACTGACCCGATCGCGGACATGCTGACGCGCGTCCGGAACGCCAACCAGGCCTACCACGACACGACGACCATGCCACACAGCAAGATCAAGGTGCACATCGCGGAGATCCTGGTGAACGAGGGCTACATCGCCTCGTACGCGGTCAACGACCCGTCCGACGGCGAGGTGGGCAAGACCCTCTCGATCACCCTGAAGTACGGGCAGAACCGTGAGCGGTCGATCGCCGGCGTGCGGCGCATCTCCAAGCCGGGTCTGCGGGTCTACGCGAAGTCGAACGCCCTGCCCAAGGTGTTGGGCGGGCTGGGGATCGCGATCATCTCGACGTCCCAGGGCCTGCTCACCGACAGGCAGGCACACAGCACCGGCGTGGGTGGCGAAGTCGTCGCCTACGTCTGGTGAGGCGCGGGACGAGAAGGTAGGTAGAGGACATGTCACGCATTGGCCGGCTCCCGGTCCCGGTACCGTCCGGGGTCGAGGTGACCCTGGACGGCCAGCAGGTCCTGGTGAAGGGCCCGAAGGGCACGCTGCAGCACCGCATCGCCGACCCGATCCGGATCAACCGGGCCGACAGCGGCGAGCTGGAGGTCACCCGTCCGGACGACGAGCGGGTGAGCAAGTCGCTGCACGGGTTGACCCGGACTCTTGTGGCCAACATGGTCACCGGAGTCACCACGGGCTATGAGAAGCGGCTGGAGATCGTCGGCGTCGGCTACCGGGTGGTGGCCCACGGCCCGACCGAGCTCGAGTTTGCGCTCGGCTTCTCCCACCCGGTGCGGGTCTCCGCGCCGGAGGGCATCACGTTCAACGTCGAGGCGCCGACCCGGTTCTCGGTTCTCGGCATCGACAAGCAGCAGGTCGGCGAGGTCGCCGCCAACATCCGCAAGCTGCGCAAGCCCGAGCCCTACAAGGGCAAGGGTGTGCGGTACGCGGGCGAGCGGGTTCGGCGCAAGGTCGGAAAGGCGGGTAAGTAAGCGATGGGGATTTCCCTTTCCGCACACAAGGGCAC
This sequence comes from uncultured Actinomycetota bacterium, assembly GCA_963808435.1. GTDB lineage: Bacteria > Actinomycetota > Actinomycetes > Propionibacteriales > Propionibacteriaceae > Microlunatus. Next base: position 28,689 of record CAWEFW010000025.1, read on the forward strand.
CGCGGCGAAGTCGCGCGCCCGGCTGCGTCGGCAGCTGCGGGGCCGGAAGAAGATCTTCGGCGCCCCGGAGCGACCGCGCCTGGTGGTCACCCGCTCGGCGCGGCACATTAGCGCGCAGGTGATCGACGACGTGGCCGGCCGGACGCTGGCGCACGCCTCCAGCATGGAGGGCACGCTGCGGACCGCCGACGGCGACAAGTCCGACAAGGCGAAGCAGGTCGGCGGGCTGGTGGCCGAGCGGGCCAAGGCCGCCGGCGTCGAGCAGGTCGTCTTCGACCGGGCCGGGCACAAGTACCACGGACGGATTGCGGCGCTGGCTGACGGCGCCCGCGAGGCCGGCCTCGGATTCTGACGATCACCCCCCGGACGGAAGGTAAGCGATATGGCAGGAACCCAGCGCCGCGGTGGCGGTGCCGGTGGGGACCGTCGCGGCCGTGACGGCGATCGTCGTGGCGGCGGTCAGGCCCAGGACAAGAGCAACTACATCGAGCGCGTGGTGGCGATCAACCGCGTGGCCAAGGTCGTGAAGGGTGGCCGCCGGTTCAGCTTCACCGCGCTGGTCGTCGTCGGCGACGGTGACGGCACCGTGGGCGTCGGCTACGGCAAGGCCAAGGAGGTGCCCGCGGCGATCGCCAAGGGCGTCGAGGAGGCCAAGAAGCACTTCTTCGTGGTGCCGCGGATCCAGGGGACCATCCCGCACCCGGTACAGGGCGAGAAGGCGGCTGGCGTGGTGATGCTGCGTCCGGCGTCGCCCGGTACCGGCGTGATCGCGGGTGGCTCGGCGCGTGCCGTGCTGGAGTGCGCCGGCGTACACGACGTACTGGCCAAGTCCCTCGGCTCGACGAACGCGATCAACGTGGTGCACGCCACGGTGGCCGCGCTGCAGGGCCTGGAGCAGCCGGAGCAGGTGGCCAAGCGGCGGGGCAAGTCCGTCGAGCACGTCACCCCGGCGGCGATCCTGCGCGCCCGGGCGGCGGTGGCCTCGTGACCTCGCTGAAGGTGCGCCAGGTGCGCAGCGGTGTCGGGGGCAAGCAGAACCAGCGGGCCACCCTGCGCACGCTCGGGCTACGGCGGATCGGCGACGAGTCGGTCCGTGAGGACCGGCCCGAGGTGCGCGGCATGATCAAGACGGTGGCCCACCTGGTGAGTGTGGAGGAGGTCGACTAACGATGGCGTTGAAGGTTCATCATCTGCGGCCGGCGCCGGGGGCCAAGACGGCCAAGCGGCGCGTCGGTCGTGGCGAAGGCGGCAGGCGCGGCAAGACCGCCGGTCGCGGTACGAAGGGCTCGGGCGCTCGGCAGACCGTCCCGCAGAACTTCGAGGGCGGCCAGATGCCGCTGCACATGCGGGTGCCGAAGCTGCGCGGGTTCAAGAACCCGTTCCGGGTGGAGTACCAGATCGTCAACCTGTCCCGGCTGGGGGAGCTGTTCCCCGAGGGTGGCACGGTCGGGGTCGACGACCTGGTGGTCGCCGGGGCCGTGCGCTCCGGACAGCCGGTGAAGATCCTCGGGACCGGTGACATCACCGTCGCAGTGCAGGTCACCGCGGACGCGTTCTCGGCCTCGGCCAAGGACAAGATCGCCGCGGCCGGTGGGAGCACCACCGAGCGC
>CAWEFW010000026.1:0-130527 GCA_963808435.1 uncultured Actinomycetota bacterium
AGGCGAGGCTGACGTCCTCGGCGATCAGCACGGTTGCGTCGACGACCCGCCGGATCGCCCGGGATGGGCTTCTCGTATTCGGGGCGGTGCAGCGCGAGGAGTTGGTTGGAGAACGCCGCCGACAACGAGTCGGCGCGACTGGCTATGGAGGACACTGTTCGGCGGGCTGCTCCTGGGAGGCTCACGGTTGTACGCGTCCGTTGATCAGAGCTACCGGGGAGGTAGCGTCTCGGCGGGGCGAGTGGCGCGACCGCTGGGCACTCGAACCAGAAACAGCCCCGAGACGAAGGCATGTCGACGCCAGCACCTACGACGATCTTCGACCTTGCCGTGACCGAGGGCATCTCCAGCGTTATCGCCCAGACGGCCCACCCGGCCTGAACGGCGGGGAACTTCGAGACGCGCTTCAGCACGCCAGAATCGAGCGTCTCGACGACGGTCCGGATAGACGCACCGCCCTGAGGACCACTCAGCACAACGCGCAGGTGCTTCGCGGAACGCCGGACTCATCGTCCGCTACCGCCGCGCGCCATTCCCTGACGCTAGGTCTGGGTGACCCGGAGCTGCGATGGTGGCAGACTGCTGAGCCTAGTAGACCGGGGATGTCGTCGGAGTTGCCATGGACTCGGCACAGGTGATCGAGGAGCACGAGCGGTCGGGACGCTACTTCGCCGTCGGCGGCCGAGTTGAGAGCTTCGTGCTCGACCAGGGCAACGGAGAGCCCGTCGTCTGTTTGCATGGCGTTCCGGCCTCGTCGTTCTTGTACCGCAAAGTGATTCGTGAACTCGCGGCGCGCGGGCTGAGGGGAATTGCGTTCGACCTGCCCGGATTGGGGTTGGCGGCCCGCCCCGCCGACTTCGATTACACATGGACAGGCCTCGGCCGGTTTGCGCTGGCCGCGGTCGACCAGTTGGGACTCGATCGGTTTCACCTTGTCGTGCACGACATCGGGGGCCCGGTAGGGTTCGAGCTCGCGGCCACGGTCCCCGATCGGATCGAATCGCTCACGGTGCTGAACTCGCCGGTCGAGGTGGACAGGTTCAGACGGCCGTGGGTGATGGAGCCGTTTGCTCATCGCGGTGTCGGACGAGTTTACCTACGCCTGCTCACCAAGCCGCTGTTTCGGTGGCTGATGGGCTATCAAGGAGTCGCGGATCGGAGCAAGATCACTGCCGCCGAGGTGGACGCCTACCTGGATCTGTTGCGTCGTCACGATAACGGTCGGGCGTTCTTGAAGATCATGCGCGGATTCGAGCTGACCCGCGCGAAGCGCGACCTGTACGTCGGCGTTCTCCGCAGCACGCGGTACCCGGTCCGCATCGTGTGGGGGGAGGCCGACCCCGCGCTCAAGATCACCGTCCGCGGTGAACAGGCGCGGAAGGCTGCCGGACTCGACATGATCCACCGGCTTCCAGGCAAGCACTTCCTGCAAGAGGATCAGGCTCCAGCCCTGGCCGATGAAATTCTCGCGGCCACACGAACCCAATAACGGACCCGCATGCGGGGTCCTACGGGCCGGTTCGAGTGCCGGTCAGCTGCGCTGAAGGATCGAGCGGGACTACTTGTGGCCGTTGCGGTCTGGACATCGAGTTACGCGGGAGCGAGGATCTGGACTGCGGCCGAGTCGGCAGAATCGCCGTCTCTTGCGCGGCACCTGAATCGTCAAGACGACGAGGGGCCGGGACATCGCACCTCGATCGAGACCGCACTTCAGGTCATCACCAGGTCTAGAACGCCGCAGCGACGGGCCGAACTGGGCGACCGCCGGTCCGAAGAAGGCTTGGTGCATGGACTTCGCGTGACATCACTCGTGACGCGAAATCGCGTCAACTAGGCGTGGTTGAAGCGGCTGAAGGGCACCGCAGGCAGACTTCTGACGCCTGGAGCGGCCCGTTATGCCGTGGACGGCGGCATTCCTAAACCCTGTATCCCTTCGAATTGTGTTGTGGTCGGCTTGATCGATGTATTGGCTTCGCTGAGCAGCGGACAGTTTGACGATCGGCATCTGGCTCGAATTGTCCTGTTGAGTTCGCAGAGTTGGTGGTTCGCGCGAGGGTTCAGCCAGGATCTGCCCCGCACTGCGCCCGTGGCGGCTGACTAGGCGTACCGCGCTGTGCTGAGGACCGGTGAGCACGGCCAAGCAAATCGCGCCAAATAGACAAGAGAGCCGCCCCAACAACTGGAGCGGCTCCCTCGGTTTGCAGCGTCGGAGGTGGTCAGTTCCCGGCGGCCTTGTACTGCTCGATGACGCTGGCCGGTACGCGGCCGCGGTTCGACAGCTCGATCTTGTTGGACGCGGCCCAGGCCCGGACAGCTTTGAGGTCCAGGTTGCTGCTGCTCTTGGTCGGCCGGCGAGTCCCGCCGGTCTTGCGGGCGACCTTAATCCACGGACCAAGCTCGTCGCGGAGCTTCTTGGCGTTCTTCTCGCTGAGGTCCAGCTCGTAGGTCGTGCCGTCGAAGCCGAAGCTGACGCTCTCGGAGGCCTCGGAGCCGTCAACGTCATCGACGAGCAGAACCTGAACCTTTTGTGCCACTGTGAAGCCTTTCGTAGTAGGGGCGGGGACATGTTAGCTGTACCCCGGCCGATCAGACCGAACCGCGTCGTTGGTATACGCGATGTGATTCGGTGAGTTGATGCGCTTCCCTCGAAGCAGATACTGAGCGGACGCTTCCACCCCTTCTTGTGCCGAAGAGCACCTCGGTCTGCACCTCGTAGGTGCCATCTGCTCGCCGCTCAGGTCGCCGAGTCGGAGTCCGGTCACTGACCGGGACAGCTACGACTATGACGACGGCCCGGACCGCGGCTGCGTCACAACCTTGTCCGGATACACAAGCATGGCGCAGCGACCTACTGCGCGGCGTCTATGGCGCGGTCGAGCCGGCGTTCAATCCCGTGGTGAGGCCTCGTAGGTTAGGGATCGCAGACGAACTGTTGGCGGCGGACGCGATAGTTAAGTCGCGGGTCGTTCCTTGCGCTGCGGCCTGATCAAGACGCCGCAACAAAGTACGGGCCGGCCGCCCCATAATCAGTGATACGGCCGGCCCACCAGTGCCCACTTGACAAAAGACGCCTACATATCAGTTGAGAACTACGACGCCTGCACTGCGAAAGGTAACGGTACCGACCGGCTGACCTGTTAGAAAGGAAACGTGGACACTCAGAACAAGCCCGCCGCTAAACCTTGTGTCAGCAGTCTGAAACGTCTCGTCAATGGTCCTGTCGGTAAAAGAGACATTTCTTGCAAGGATTGGGCTTTTTCCGTCAGTGCGGAAGTGAAGTATATCGACTCTTGCATTCTCGTTGACATCAGCCCGAAGGCGAACCGCACGAATGAATGCATCACTGCTGTCGATCACACTGGCAGACGGCAGTGCAAAATGAAACCAATTGACAGTATTCTGTGCTTGCCTTACTGCCGTACCCCAGCCCGCGCGACGTACCTCCGCCGGTAGGCCTGGGAACTCGACGACGACATCAACTCCATGAGTCCAAAGTTCGTACCTTGCCATGCCTCCTCCATCGCTATTCAATTGGATATTAAGAACCAGGGCGGCTCCTCGGACCCGAAGCGCAGTATCACCTGCTGGGTTCACCCATACGGCTGTGGACGCAATCTAACCATGCGGCTGTGTCATGCGGCTGCTCATGGAGGCGGGCATGCTTCGCGTGGCCCCTAACCATCGGCAACTGGATCACCTCGGCATGACCAGCAGCGGCGTACCGCCGGGCAGCGCGCCGAGCAGCGGTGATCTCCGAGCGGCTTGGCTCACGGCCGAGGTACGCCTTCACCACGGCGGCGACGCCGATGGCCTCCCGGTGCTCCAAGGCACCGGCGAGGATCTCCTTCCACGGGACGAAGGTGGCCATTCGGAAAGCGTAGGTGTTGTGCGGGCAAACCCGTCTCGGGCGTCAGCCCAGCGCTGAGATTCCTTGTAACCCAGATCGTGCGACGACAGACTGACTGCAACCACCGGCGAAAGGAAGAGCTGTGAAGTTGCGGGATCGGTTCTTGGACAACATAGTCGGTATAACTGCTGCGGTGGCGCTTATGGCTGGAGTCGCCATCTGCATCGCGGCGACCTTCAGATTCGGTGAAGCCATGTTCCAGAATTTGCTCGCAGGCTTAGCTGGAACCTTACTAACCATCGGTATCACGATTCTTGGCCTCGACTGGATCGTGAGAGTGGAGCGGAAGAAGAAGTGGCAAGCCGGATACGAAGCCCTCGCTGGTTTGCTGGCGCAGACGTACATCGATGTCATGCGCCTCTTCTACGTGCGGTTCTCATCAGCCGGCTTTGATGCGAACATCGACAGGTACGATGAGTTCAAGAAGCGAGGAGCCATGAACCTCGCAGGCACGAGTGGAATTCTCACAGCACTTGCTACCATTCTTGAGCCGGAGCTGTTTCTTGCGGCGCGTCAGATTGAACAGCGGCTTCGATGGGCGCTAAATCGAATGGACTCGACACCGAAGCAGAAGCAACACATCCTGACGGATGTCTATGAGGTCATGAGGGTTACCGCAACCAGCACCGACAGGTTCCTGGCGATGGCTGCTCCTGAGGTCTATCAACGAGCCAAAAAGGAGGCACAGGTAGCGCTGCGATCTGAGGATCCGAGTACGACGGCCGGAGGACTGCTGAACAGCGACGCTGCCTTCCGGTGGCGGTGGGATGCCCAAGCCAGTTTCTTGGATGGGCGAAGCGACGGCATGGCGCTCAGAACCATCGCGAACGACGTAGACAACGAGGCAGCCTTTGGCTACTTCGTGGTCGACGAAGGCATCTTGGCTCGAGGTATTGCCAACTAGCGCTGTGGCAGAGCGGATCGGACGAAAAGCGGAGCCGCGGTCAACCCACCGCACCAAGCCCAACCCCGGCCCAAGCTTGACCGCGGCGAGCACCGGCACACCATCAGATGCGGAGGAACCCCGCCCCTTGACTCTTCCGATCGTGGGATGTCTAGTCAGCAACGGGTTGCTCCAGAGTGTACGCAGGAAGCGGTTCTCGTAATGCGGAGGTCACCGTTCGCGGCCGGAGTAGCTTCGACCACATCGACCCGCCGCGACGCTCGAGCATTGATCAGAGGCGCACGCCGGCGTAGTGCTGGGCCAGCAGATCTCCGGCGAAGTCCCGGCGAAGGTCGCGCCATACGGAGTGGATGTGATTGGCCTGGTCCTGGGTGTTGTCGTACTCGATGAGCAGGCTTGGACCGCTGAGGGTGTAGTAGTGGCCGGCGCCGCGTTGGACCGGCCCGGCCCACGCGAAGCACACCTGCTCGAGTCCGGCGTCGGTGATGTCGGTCCAGGCTTGATTGGCGATGGCGGCGACCGCCTGATCGAGGTATTGCCGGAGCAGCGACACGAACAGCTCACGCTGTCGCCGGTCCAGCCGTGCGTAGGGGATGCCGCGCGGCTGCTCCGGTAGCGCAGCCACCGGATCGAAACGTGACGCGATGTCGGCGGGTGCCTCGTCCGCGATCCGCGCCATCCGCCGCTGGTCCTCCTGGAGTGCGAGCATCAGCTCTCGCGCCAGGTCCTCCTCCCGCGGCAGGGCGCGCAGGCCGGCGTGCGGGCCTTCCAGCACCGTGGCCGGCTCCGCCCCGAAGAAGTGCGGTACGCCTCTGACGTGGTCACCCACCACCGTGGCCTGCGCCAGCAGGTGGTGGCCGTTGATCCGCCAGGCCCAGGGATCGGTGCTCGCCGGATCGCCCAGCACCACCAGCCAGTAGGGCAGGTCCCGGAACGGATCAATCCCAGATCGGCCAGCCTGCTGGAGTGACAACTCTCGCCGGACAGCCTCGATCCGGATCACCAGCTGCGTGTCGGACCAGCCGCGCACGCTGTGAACGAGCTGCAGCAGGTCCAGCGCCGGTTCCAGCTGCTCGTCGCTCAGGTCGCCGAGTCGCAGTCCGGGTCGCTGACCGGGAAGGTAGGTCCACCGCTTGTGCATGTCGCCGTCGAACGGGAAGACCAAGCGACGGCGCTGCTCGCTGTCCAAGCCCTCGACCAGACCGCCGACCACCGCCCGCATCGCCGCGGCAAGGTCCGGCATGGTGAGCTCGGCCATGCCGTCAAACCTAGCGGCCGTCTTCGCGGACAGCGTGGCCGAGATCCGCGCTCGCAAGCGGGACCAAGACGAGATGGTCCTGGGTGCCCAAGGCTTCTGGTCTCATGAGGAGCTGACGCAGAACGACGCGGCGCTCAGCCCGCGCGAGGAAACATACAAGTGTGTGCGGCGTCGCCATGCCGGTTCTGGGTTGGGCCTGAGGGCCCGCCCCGTGACACCATTCGTGACACGAAGTAGCGTCTACTGGGGGTGTTAGAAGCGGTCAGTGGGTTACGTGGCCTAACTGCTGACGCCTAGACGGGGCCTGATAGGTCGCGGACGGCTGAATTCCTAAACCCTGTGTCGCAGGTTCGAATCCTGCTGGGGGCGCCGCACATCTCGCTAGTCATCCTGTATTTCGCTCTGCTGCGTGAGCTCAACCACCCGACCGGCCGCCTCAGGCCGCACTGAGGCCGCACGAGCCGCCAGGATGGCCGCGTCGAGCCGGTCCGAAACCACGTCCCAGGTCGTCCTCGAACAGCGAGGCGTAGACGTTGAGCGTCATGGCTGCGTCCTTGTGACCGAGCATCCGCTGGACGTGCTTCACCGAAGCGCCGGACGCGATGGCCAGAGACGCCGCGGTGTGCCGAAGATCGTGCGGAGTCAGTCGGCCAAGGCGGGCGACCTTGACGGCCGGGTCCCAGACGCGCCGCCGCCAGTTACCGATTCGCAGCGGTTCCCCGGTCGGGCTCGTGAAGAGAACGTCATCCGGGGACCGGCCGGCCACATAGGCCGCCAGCTGGTCGGCCAGGAAACGAGGCACCGGAACGTCGCGCGCCTGATGCGTCTTCGGGGTCGACCACACGAGGTGGCCGTTCACGTCGGATAGCGCCCGGAACACCCGCAGCCGGCGCCGTAATGGGTCGAACCCGCGGACCGTCAACGCGGCACACTCGCCGAAACGGAGCCCACCCAGGCCAAGTACCAAGATCATCAGGCGGTAGTCGCCGGCCGCGTCCGCCAGGTCCTGCAGACAGAGCCACTCGACCGCCCGTCGGGTGCGATGAGGGCGCCCGTGTGGCAGTTCGACAGGAAGGCATAGTCCGCGATCGGCGGGAACGGGGAGGGTGCGGCAGCGCTTTGCGGTGCTGACTCTCGTGCTGCGGTCGGGCTCATGACGCCACCCAGGGCTGGTGCCATCCGCCGACATCGGCGGTCAGCTCATCGGCAGCTGTTGGGCCCCACGACCCCGGAGTGTAGCTGTGCACCGGCGGCGATGCGTCCAGCAGCGGCTGCATGATCCGCCACGTCTCCTCTATCCCATCCTGCCGGGTGAACCGCGTACTCTGTCCGACCATCGCCGCCTGGAGTAACACCTCGTACGGAGTCGGCCCTTCGCCGCCTTCATCGGCGAACTCCATGTCCAGGTTGATGGTGCTGGGACCGGTTGTGTCCGCACGTAGGGCCTCGACATTTAGCCTGACGCCGGTCGATGGATCGAGCTTGATGATGAGTTGGTTGGGCTCTGGTCGGCGATCGGACCCGAAGTCGAAGCCGAGCCGCGGCGGCTGCTTGAAGACCAGCCGGAGCTCGGTCTGGGTGACCGGAAGCTTCTTGCCGGTCCGGATGAAGAACGGCACCCCCGACCATCGCCAGTTATCGATGTCAAGCCGCAACGCGGCGTAGGTCTCGGTGGTCGAATCGGCGGCGACGCCATCGATGCCGCGGTAACCCTCGTACTGGCCGCGGACGTAGTGGGCGGGATCGGCCTTGGAGACTGCGCGGAACACTGCGACCTGCGAGTCCTTGATCGTTTGCGGATCACCTCCCGAAGGGGGCTCCATTGCGGCCGCGGACACGACCTGCATCAGGTGGTTGACCACCACGTCGCGCAGCGCACCGACGGGATCGTAGAAATGGCCGCGGTCCTCGACGCCGAAGTCCTCAGCCATCGTGATCTGCACGCATTCGACGTAATTTCGGTTCCAGATCGGCTCAAGCATCGTGTTCGCGAACCGCAGGTAGAGGATCTCCTCCAGGCCCATCTTCCCCAGGTAGTGGTCGATCCGGTACAGCTGGGACTCGTCGAGGAACTGGTGCAGTTCCTCGGCCAAAGCGCGGGCGGAGGTTCGGTCGCTTCCGAACGGCTTCTCCACCACGACTCGTCCCGTCGTGGTCAGGCCGGCCTCGGCCAAACCCCTCACCACCGTGGCGAAGAGGAAGGGTGGGATTTCGAGGTAGAACACGGGGGCGTCGGCGCCCTTGATCGCCTCGGCGACCCGCCCGTAGGTCGTGGCATCACCGAAATCGCCCTGCACATAGGACAGCCGTGCCGCGAATCGGCCGAAGATGGTGGCGTCGATTGTCTCCCCGGAGCCTTCGATCGATTCCCGGGCGCGTTCCACCAACCGGTCCACCGTCCAATCATCGACAGCGACTCCGACAATTGGGCACTGCAACAAACCCCGATGCTCCAGCCGATACAGCGATCGGAACGTCATCACCTTCGCCAGATCACCGGTAATCCTGGAGCTCCCCCAGAACCGTGGAGGCATCAGCTATAAGGAGTAGCGATGCCAGAGAAGCGCAACAAGTACGACCGGGAGTTCCGTGAGGGAGCGGTGCGGATCGTCAAGGAGACCAGTAAGCCGATCGCTCAGATAGCCCGTGATCTCGGGATCAACGAGGGCACCCTGGGCAACTGGGTGGCCCGTGACCGGGAGGCTCGGCAGGGCACCGACGGGCTGTCCACGGGCGAGGTCGAGGAGCTGAAGCGGCTCCGGGCCGAGGTCGCGGAGCTGCGGATGGAGCGTGATGTCCTCAAGCGATCGGTGGTCCTGTGGGTGAAGGAGGCGACGAGGTGAGCGTGGCCCGTTTCATCGCCGACCAGAGGACCCGCTACCGGGTGCCGCACACGCTGACCTGTCTGCTGCTGGGGGTGAGCCTGTCGTGGTTCTATAAGTGGCGGGACCGGCTACCCACACCGCGGCAGCAGCGTCGGGCCGGCCTGGACGTTGCCGTGGCGGTCATGTTCGCCGACGCCAAGGGCGTGCACGGCTCGCCGCGTCTGCACGTCGACCTGCGGGCCGCGGGCTGGGTTGTGTCGGAGAAGACGGTCGCGGGCTCGATGCGCCGGCAGGGCCTGGTCGCCCGGAAGGTCAAGCGCAGAAAGGGAACCACCAGGCAGGACCCGTCGGCGCCGAAGTTCCCCGACCTGCTGCGGCGCGACTTCACCGCGGCGGCGCCGAACCTGCGCTGGTGTGGCGACATCACCGAGATCCCCACCGCGGCCGGGAAGCTGTACCTGGCCACGGTGATCGACTTGTACTCCCGCCGGCTGCTGGCCGCGGCGACCAGTCTGCGCTGCGACGCCGAGCTGTGCGAGCAGGCCATCAAGATCGCCGCCACGATCCGCGGCGGCAAGACCAAGATCAACAATGTGGTATTCCACACCGACCGCGGATCGACCTATACCGCCAAATCCTTCACCCAGGTCTGTTCTGATCTAGGCGTTCGTCAGTCCATGGGCAGGGTCGGGTCCTGCTTCGACAACGCCGCCGCGGAGGCGTTCTTCTCCAGCCTGGAATGGGAGGTCCTGTCCCGCCACCAGCTGCTCGATCCTGATCATGCCCGGGCCGTCGTGCTGCCCTGGTGCTACGACTTCTACAACCACCGCAGACGGCACAGCACCGCCCATATGCTGAGCCCAATCGACTACGAGAACCTGACCGAACCAACCGCCGACCAACCGGCCGCGGCCTAAGAGAAGTCCTCCACGATTCGGGGGGAAGCACATCCCGAATACCACGAACATGTCCGCGGAGCCCCGACCCGTGCTGTCCGGCTCGCTGCGCCCAGCCGCGGTCTCATCCACCATCGTGGCTGCCATCATCGCTCCTAGCGTGATCTACCAGCCCAGACCGGCCTCCCCCACAGCCAACCACCGACATTGCTCTGCGCCCTCACCCCTTCGGGTGAACCCGAAGTCAGATGGCGGTCGGGTAGCTCGTGTGCGACGCGCTGACCAGATCTCAATGGCCGGGCCCGGTAACGATCTTCTTTCGCTCGGACTCGTGCGCGCCGCCCTTCTTCGCCAGCGTCGCACACGCCTCCTCGATGTCCCGGGCGAGCGTGTCGACATGCTCGCGACTCATCGTCTCCTTGACCAGCGCCCGCATGATCGTCACATCCTGGGCGTTCGGCGGCAGGGTGTATGCGGGAACCATCCAGCCACGCTCGGCCGAGAGCTGCCAGGCAATGTCGAACTCGTCGTACCCGTTGTCGTCGGCGAGCCGGAACGCGACCAGGGGAAGTTGCTCTTCATCGGGGCCGATGATCTCGAACCGGCCCATGGCGTCCAGCTTCTCGGCGAGGACTCGGGCGTTGGTTTGCATGTTCTGCATGATGTAGGTGTAGCCGGCGCGACCGTAACGGACGAGGTTGTAGTACTGGGCGAGGACCATCGCCGAGCCGGTGGAGAAGTTCAGGGTGAAGGTCGAGTCGGTCTTGCCGAGGTAGTTCTCCTCGAAGACCAGGTCCTTGGCCAGGTCGGCCTTCTCCCGGAAGATCAGCCAGCCAATACCTGGATAGACCAGTCCGAACTTGTGCCCGGAAACGTTGATGGAGCGGACCTGCTCGAGCCGGAAGTCCCACTCGGAGTCCGGGTAGAGGAAGGGCCAGACGAAGCCCCCACTGGCCCCGTCGACGTGCAACGGCACATCAAGGCCCCGCTCGCTCTTGATCCGTAGCAGCAGGTCGTTGATGCCCAACACGTCGTCCTTGTGTCCGGTGAACGTCGTGCCGAGAACAGCCGCGACACCGATGGTGTTCTCATCGACATGGGCCTCCACGTCGTCCGGGCCGATCGTGTACTTCCCCGGCTGCAGTGGCACGATCCGCGGCTCGACGTCGAAGTAGCGGCAGAACTTCTCCCACACGACATGCACGTCGCCGCCGAACACCAGGTTCGGGCTCGACGTCGACGCTCCGGCGGCCTCGCGGCGTTTGCGCCAGTTCCACTTGAGGGACAGTCCACCGAGCATGATCGCCTCGGACGATCCCTGGGTTCGGGCGCCGGTGGTCTCGCCGGGGGCATGGAAGAGGTCGGCGAGCATCCGGATGCAGCGCTGCTCGATCTCGGCTGTGCGGGGATATTCGGCGTGGTCGATGAAGTTGCGGTGCAGGTTCGCGGCGATGATCTGCTGGGCCTGCGGCTCCATCCAGGTGGTCACGAAGGTCGCCAGGTTCCGGGCCGGGTCACCCTCCAGCGCCAGGTCCTCTGCCACCAGCCGCAGCGCGTCCTGAGCAGGAATGCCGGTCTCCGGGAATTCCCGGCTCGGAACCTCCTGGGTGGCGAATCGGTTGCCGAACAGTGCCACGTCGGCATCGGTCGGCTGGGAAAGTATGGACATCATTTCTCCTTAGGAGACGGTTGAAGAGTGGGTTTACCGAATAGCGGCCGCCGCCTCAGATATTGCATAGCTAATGCAGACGAACACCACGCCTGATGGTCACGTCTTGACCGGGCGTCCGATCCCGGTCCGAAGGCGCCACAGGCGGGCCTACCCTCGGCCGGCAGGGGTCGGCGGCTATTCACGATCCCCGGTCCGTAGGCTCCGAGGCGGCTGCAGTTTCTGGACTCAGCAGCAGAATCGCGCCGATGAGGAAGCACACGGCTCCCACGAGTGTGCCGAGGTTGGACAGCTGGGCGTTCCAGACATCGCCGCTCGACGGTATGACAAAGGCGGCGACAGCCGAGATGCCGAACGCAACAGAGCCGACCAGGTTGATCACGCTGATCGTCCACGGCCGAGGCTTGGGCCGGCCGGCAATGACGCCGCCACGGGCATCCTGCAACGCCACACCGCTTGCAATGAGGAACGCGATTGAACCGATGGTGTCGGGTCGCCACACCCGCTGATCGGTCAGCGCCGCACTGAGATTGACCCGCAGTGCGTTCGCCGTACTCCAGTTGAACCACAGCGTGCCGGCAAGTTGAACCGCACCGGCGAGCCAGCCGAGATTCCGCGGCGCCCATACCCAAAACGAATGGCGCGGCGTGTCATTCACGGCCGGCAGCGCGTCAACGGCGTCGCGGTACTGCAGAAACGCCGCAGAGGTGAAGAACAGCGAACCGACGAAGAATGTGACGGCACACAAGCGCAATCCCACGGCCTCGGCGTAGAACGGCACCGCCCCCAGGGCGAACAAGCTCGATCCAACGATGAACAACCAGGCCGTACCCCGGACCCGTACGTGTGACCGGCCCCCGCTCGAGATCTCAGTGGTCATGGTCGTCCCTCGCCGGAGCCCGACGTTGAACACTGCCACCATCGTCATGCGCCACCGACGCCCTCGGGCCCGGAACCGGGAGCACATTGGTGATCACGAAGGCCACCGCCACGGCCACCACAACCTGGGGCGTTACGGCCACACCGTCCACTCCCATCAGCAGCGTGGCTAGCAGCGTCGACGTCAACGGCAGCCGCAGCATTGCGGCGCACATGGCTCCGATGCCCATGCCGATCGCTGCTGCGAGATCCATTCCGGGCAACCCACTCGCCGCAATACCGATCGCCGCACCGATGAACATCGACGGGAATACCGGCCCACCACGAAACGCACTCAGCGAGAGCCCGTAGACGAAGGCCTTACAGGCGATGAGCAAGACCAGCACAGCAAGCGAGTAGTCAGCGGCGTGTTCGACCAGCTCCGGCATAGCGTCCTGCCCGGAGAACAACACCTGGGTGAAACTGTGTTCGGAGATCAACTGGTACACCATGGCGGTCAGACCGATCAGCAGGCCAAGCGCCGACGTGACCAACACCCGGTTCAAATGCACGACCGGACGAAGCGACAGCCCGACCCAGCGGATCAACCAGCCCAACAGCGCGCCGGCCACGCCCATGACCACTGCCCAGCCCAAGCTGGCCAACGTCGGCGGCACCGCCGGTGGCACCACGGGCAGCGCCAGCGAGAAGTTGCCCAGCCCGGTCCAGTTGCCCAAGCCGATGAATACCAGCGCTCCGATGCCAGAAGCGAGCAGTCCGGGCAGCGCCACAAGGCTCAGCGTCATTCCCCCGATTCCGGCGGCCTCCATGATCAGGAATGCACCGAGCACAGGAGACCCGAGCAGGGTACTGATCGCTGCGAAGCTGCCAGCCGACGCCATGATCGTCAGAGCCATCGGCGGAGCGTCCTTCTTCACCAGGTGCACCGTCAACGCCCCGAGGCCGCCACCGATCGCGATCAGCGGCGCCTCGGGCCCGAGGACCGCGCCCAGGCTGAGCGTGGTCAGCGCCGCCAACGCGATACCCACGAGCTCCCGACCGGTGGGCGGACCGCCACCCGCCTTGAACCCGAAAGCGGGCGAGTGGCCCCCGGTGCCCGGCAGGAACCGGATGGTCAACCCCGTCAACAGCCCGCACAACACCAGCCACGGCAGGGGCCACCACGCAGGTGCGGGCCCCCCGAGTACTTGATTCGGCAGCCCCTCGAAAACGAACCGCTGGACAGCGCCGACCAGGGCGAGAAATCCGTATGCAATGGCCGAGATGGGAACGCCCAAGATCGCCGCCAACACGAGCGCAGCGAGGTACGGCCTTGACCGAATCACGACGACCGGATCGATACCGGGCGGCGCCGCGGCAGGCTCGCTCACTGTGTTAACCCAGCGCGCCTGTGAGGGTTCGAGACACCCACGATGTCCTCCTGTTAGATCGGGTCGACTTCCTCAGCTGCCCTTCAAATCGGGTGCGGAGTCAGGGGTCGGCTCCGTGATCGAGCCGCGCAATTTGACCCTCGTTGCTCAGCGAGTTCATCGACGGGTATTCCAGCCCGAGCCCGATGAACCGCCGAAAGACTCCAGTAGGACCCTGTCGCCATGCGGCCGTCGGCGGACGCGCCGACATCGAACCGGTGTCGGAGGTTGAGGGCTGTCCGTGTCCACCGGTACCAGGGCGGTGATCGTTCAACTGGCCATCCTTCTCGCTCGCCTCACAGGGCTGGGCCCGTACGCGAGCGCCGGGCTGGGGCTTGACCGTCAAGTCGCGCGGTTCGGCGGCGGGCGATTCCGCCACCGGATCCGAGGAGGAGGTAAGAGTCATGGCGACGGCTGCCTGTCGATACGCCTAGCTCAGGAGTCCTTGGCGGCGGGCGACTGCTCTCGTTCCGGCGGCGGCACTGGGCGGCCGGGCACGTTCCAAGGCGACTGCTGGACGCAGCGTTTCCAGTACATCCGACCCATATCGGCCGGTCAAGGGCCCAAACTTATGCACTCTCCGGGGTCGCGGCCCACAGCCCGCAGCCGACCCGCGGCACGCCGACCTTGCCGCAGTCAGTTACCCCAGTGCCGAGACGAGGCCCATCGTGTGTGAGAAAGACCTGTCGCCCCGATCGCGGGTTCGAGGACGGACGGGCACACTCATCACATGCAGAAGGTTTCGCTCGATGCTCTTGCTCGCCAGCAGATCGCGTTAGCTGGGTCTGCCGGCGGTGGCCACACCGCAGACACCGTCTTCGGCGGTCATGAGAAGGTGCTGCGTCAAACAGTCATCGGCATGGTCGCTGGAGCTCGGCTCGCCGAGCACAACAATCCGGGTGAGGCGACCGTTCTGGTCTTGAACGGCCACGTGCGGTTGGCGGCTGCCGACGTTTCGTGGGAGGGCCACCGGGGGGACCTCCTGATTGTGCCCGACGACCGCCACAGCCTGGAAGCGGTGGAGGACAGCGCCGTCCTGCTCACTGTGGCCAAGATCCGGCGCTAGCTAGCTGCGGCTACCCGAACGGGGACAGCGGCAACGGGTGTCCGCGCCATGGAATCGGATACGGTTCGGCGCGCCAGCATGCACACAGACCGCACGAGGTCGAAGAACCGTACTCACCAACGGCATGCAACGAGAGGCGCCGAGGGCCGATCTGAGCGTAGGACAGCATCTTCACGCCCAGCCTGGGCTGGCCCGGACCGGATTCCTAAACCCTGTGTCGCAGGTTCGAATCCTGCTGGGGGCGCTTATTTGACCTTGTCAATCCGCAATTATTGATTGTATCTACAACTTTGTAATCAGCGCCGTGACGCGAAACGCTCAGACGGGAGCTAGCCGCACGGGCTCAGTGTTGAGGTTGGTGATGCCGCGGGCCGCCCCACCGCAGACGAGGACGTTGCCGTCCTAGAAGCACGGCGTCGCTCATGAACCGCCGCCGGTGCATCCGGCGGGGTGCATGACTAATCGCTGGGGGGCGGTGAGGTCGGGCGACGAATCCAAGACACAGACGGTCGCCCCGACGGCTGTTCGATGGGGTCAGGTTGAGGAGGGATGGTCGTCAAAAGCGCGAAGAGGCCTGGACTACGTCCGGACCCCTTCGCCTTTTCGGAGGTGGGTGCTCCTCAGCCGCTGTCACGGTCCATTGACCACGGGTGCGGCGGGAGGGCGTCCAGCCGTGCCATGGCCGCGGACCGGCGCCGGAGCTCTTGGAGCCGCAGCCCCCGGTCGACCAGCGGGTCGAGCCGGATTGGTTCCGCGCCGGGGATGCCGGTTGGGATGCTGCGCCGGATGCCGGTGGGCTCGAGGTCCTCGGCCGGCCGCGCGGGCATGGCCGCCGGCAGGCCTCCGATCTGGACCCGCAACCAGCCGAACGCGCGCCGCTCCTCCTCGGCGACCTCGTAAGCGGCCCGGTTGATCGCCGGGGCCACTTCGGTGTTGATGTGGACCTCGTCCTGCTCGCAGGCGGTGTTGGTCGTCCGGGCCTCCGTCCGCAGCTCCTGGTCCTCGGCCCGGCTGTCCTCGAGCTGGTCGATCAGTTCGTCGTTTTCGCGGGACTGGGAGGACCCGTCCCACGCCCTTGGCGATCCAGGCGAAGGCCGGCATTGCCAGCCCGGCCATGACGCAGAGGGCGATGAGGAGCACCACCATCGATTGCGGCACGCTGTCGTCGGTGACGGCCAGCGCCCGCTCGACCAGTCCGGCGACGAACACCACGCACAGCATGGCCGCGATGACGCCATTGATGACGAGCCTGTTGGTGTTGGCCTTGATGGACTCCGTCTGACCGTCCGCGACCGCCTCGCGACGCCCGTTCCATCCCTCGCCGGACCGCTCATCAACCCGCGGTGTGAAGATCAGGGTCGCGGCGACGATCATCACGGCCAGCGTGAAGGTCAGCGGGTCCACCCAAGGCCGTAGCCAGTTCACATTGAGCCAGTACGACAGCAGCACGATCAACCCGAGCCTGCTGGCCGCTGGTCGCCGGCACGGAGAACCGCGGACGGAAGCACGCACTCGGTGACGATCGTGGCGCCGCCGTTCTGGTCCGGCAGGCGGCGATCTCCGTGCGGACGGCGACCCTGGCCGCCGCCCTGCAGGAGAGCCGAGAGCGGCTCGTACTGGACCGGGAGGAGGACCGGCGACGGATTCGACGCGACCTGCACGACGGGCTCGGGCCCGGTGCTGGCCGGAGTCGGACTTCGGCTGGACGCGGCCCGGAACGCAGTGCACAGCGACCCCGACCGGGCTTGCGAGCTGATCGCCACGTCCCGGGCCGACCTGACCGAGGCGGCGGCCGACGTACGGCGGCTGGTGCACGGCCTGCGGCCGCCGGCGATCGACGACGTGGGACTGCCGGCCGCGATCCGACAGCAGGCCGACCGGGTCGGTGCGTCTGGGCTGCGGGTCCGGGTGGAGGCCGAGGACCTGCCGGCGCTGCCGGCCGCCGTGGAGGTGGCCGCGTACCGGATCGTGGCCGAGGCCCTGACCAACGTGCTCACGCACGCCGAAGCCGGGTCCTGCCTGGTCCAGCTGTCCGCGGCCGACCACGCGCTGATGGTCGAGGTGACCGACAACGGCCGCGGCATCACCGCCGACCGGGTCAGCGGCGTCGGGCTCCAGGCCCTGCGGGAACGCGCCGCCGAGCTGGGCGGGGAGGCGGAGGTCGGCTGTCCCCCGGAGGGCGGCACCCGGGTCCGGGCGGTGCTCCCGCTCAGCGAGCCCGCGATGCTGGTGGCCTCGTGACCGCGCCGATCCAGGTGCTGATCGCCGACGACCACCCGGTGTTCCGCGACGGGCTGGCCTCGCTGCTCGAGCCCGAGAACGACTTCACCGTGGTCGGGCGGGCCGCCGACGGACTCGAGGCGGTCGAACTCGCGGTCGCTCTGCGCCCGGACGTCGTCATCATGGACATTTCGATGCCCCGGCTGGACGGGCTGGCCGCCACCCGCCAGGTCCGCGAGCGGGTGCCGGAGGCCGGTGTCCTGGTCGTCACCATGGGTGAGGATGACGCCACCATCGCCGCCGCGATGCAGGCGGGCGCGCGCGGCTACCTGCTCAAGGAGGCCGGGCAGGAAGAGGTCACCCAAGCCATCCGCACGGTACACGGCGGCGGCATGGTCTTCGGGGCGGCTCTGGCCGACCGCATCGCCCGCGGCTGGTCGGCGCCGGCCCCGGCGGCCGTCTTCCCCGAGCTGACCGAACGGGAGCGGGAGATCCTGGCCGAGGTCGCCGCCGGGCTGGCCAACCCGGAGGTCGCCCGCAGACTGCACCTGGCGCCGAAGACGGTCCGCAATAACGTCTCGGCGATCATGGCCAAGCTGCAGGTCGCCGACCGGCCGGCTCTGATCGTCCGAGCTCGGGAGGCCGGACTGATTCGCACCCGCTGAGCCGACTACAGCAGCTGCTGTGTGGTCCGGCAGACGGGCTCGGGGGCCTTCGGTGTCGCCCTCGGCGCCGGATTCCTGATCGGCTCGGCGCTGCGCGGCGCCAATCATTCGACCTAGTCAACCGACACTTCGGTTGGAGTGCTGAGCCTGGTCGACCACCTGAGCAGGGCGTTGGCCGCACTGAGGCCGCAGCAGCTGCCGAGGTGACCGCGTCGAGCCGGTCTGAGACGGCGTCCAGGTCGTCCTCGAATAGGGAGGCGTAGACGTTCAGGGTCATGGCCGCATCCTTGCGGGCGAGCATCCGCTGGGCACCGGGATCTGTCGCCTCCCGACAGTCTCCCAAGGGCGGACAGCACCAGTGCCCCGAGCAGGAGCGCGCTCCCGACGAACTGCTGAGAGCCGCAGATCTGCCCCCAGACGTGCACGGCAAGCACCGAAGGAGCCTCCCCGGATGTTCATGGACTCACGAACACGAAGGGACTGGCGCTCCATGCCATCTGGGGTCAAGGGGTCGAGGTTGTCAACGTCCCGCTGGTGCGGTGTCAAGCCCGGGGCTACGCCCCGTGACGTCGCTGCGCTGCGGACCAGGTCATGCATCAAGCCAGTCCTCCAAGCGAGCGAGCGGCGCCGACAAACGAAGACTTAGGCGCAGTATCGGTCAACACTCGACCAACGTCAGTCATGCTCAGCTCTGTACCGGACGAGCAACCGATCCAGCAGCGAGGCGAGGTCCGACATCAACTCGTCGTCCAAAGACGAGAAGGCGAACGTGGCTCGCCCCGTTCGCCGGGCTAGCAGCTCCGGCGAGGCAGCCAACAAGTCCTCCGGGTACCGGTCCGCGATGATCAGGTACAGGCTCACGTACTTCTTGCCGCGCTTGATGGCCACGAAGTAGTCGTGGCCCGTGGCGCCAGGCCACACCAGCGACGGGATTCCGTATATCGTCCCGTCCACAAGCTCTGGCCGGTAGCGGTCCATCAGCGCCTGGAGCCGCGCCTCCACCATCGCAAGGTTTGCCGCAGCCATGGCTGTCCCTCTTTCCTATCCAGGGTCCACTATGCCCCACGCGACTTCAGCTATTCGGCTGCTCCGACTTGCGAGCCGCTGGCGCGGACGTAACAGAACTAACCACCGACATCGGCCGACAGACGTGATGGACTTCGGGACCACCAACCGGGCTGTGACGGGTTAGCGCCTTATCCAGCGCGGATCTGGCACATGGCGATGCTGACTGATCGGCTCATGCTGGAGAAGCGTGGACGCCGCTGTGCGGAGGAGGTCAGCCACGATTCACCTTCTTGCAGGTGGCGCTGAGTAAGTATAGTGTCGTAAACGGTTAACGGTTCGCAGCTGGCTATGGAGGCGCGTCAGTTGGTGGGCTGTGGCGCATACTTCATTGCGTTGGGCGGGGGCGTAGTGATCGATGAGGTTGGCGGGTTGCCGGGAGTCCCTACGCTGACGGACGCCGGAAGCATACCATCGGGGGCCTCCGTAGTCGATGCTGCGGACGTAGACTCGGGCGAGTTTAAATACACCTACACGACGGGACCCTTCGCGTTGCCTGGCGACGCCAACACAATCGATTGGGTCGTGTTGATAACGGTCCAGAGGCCCGGACTGTCCGGGTTACAGTGTTCGCCTGCCCGGTCGGCGCCACAAAGACCGTCGAGCCGCCTGGGCCGCGCGATGTTGTTGTCGGCCCGGGTGAGACGACCCACAATGCTAATAGCGCCATCGGTGAGTTTATATATGAGATCCAAGTGGAGACCAACAGTTGGAATGTGTTTCCCTATGCCACTTCCTGGGCTGGGCAGGCCTCCGATCCGCAACCGGGCAGCGTGGTGACGTCTGCTCACTTCCTGCGCCGGATGCCCTGAGTGCTCCCTGTTAAGCGGACTCAAGGTCCTCTCGTACGTCTGACGATGTAAGGAGTCGACGATGGCTTGTTCTGAGCATGGACGTCAAACTGAGGAACAGCGGATCGCTCTGGTCCTTAATGGAGGGGTCAGTCTCGCGGTTTGGATGGCTGGCGTGGTGAATGAGATAAACGCCCTGGCCCGACGGAGCCATGGGGAAAGTACGCGATATGAGGGGTCTGGCGCTACTTGGTCGAGAATCCTTGAACGGTCGGGCAAGGAATGTATCCGGGTGGATCTCATCGCTGGCACAAGCGCTGGCGGGTTGAATGGGGCGTTTCTTGCGCACGCGGTCGCCCACGGACAAGATCTTTTCGATATGAAGCAGATTTGGATTGAGGAGGCAGTCCTTGACACGGCACACCTCCTCAATCACTGGCCTGAGAGTGCGAGGTGGGCACTAGACGGCATTTTCTTTCAAGAAGCGATCATGCGGCAGATGCCTCAGCAGAACAAACATGCCGATGTAGCCACCCCCACAGTGACGCTACTTACGACCGCGACGGCAATTGACGCCGAACCGTTGGCTCACACAGACGATGTCGGCCACGAGTACTCGTTTCGTGACAGCCGCCGTGTCTACGCATTCCGACAGCGAAGTTGGCGACCCGACCAGTCGGACCTTACTGATCGAGAGACCCTCGCTCTGGCGGCGCGGGCCTCGGCCGGCTTTCCGGTGGCCTTCGAGCCGGTTCGAGAGACGGAGGCCCTCCGGAGCCGGCGGGTGCAGGGCGAAGGCCCCACCGCACTGCTTATGGACGGCGGCGTTCTCGATAACGCGCCGTTCGAACCGCTCCTCACGGAACTAAGGTCAATGCCAATCAACGGTAGGCGCAAGCGCCACCTGCTCTACATCACCCCGGATGTCACCAATACCGCACACATCAACCCGGACGTTCCCAAAAGAGCACGAATCGAGTCGGTCGGGTTTGACTGGCTCTCCGAGCTTAGCCAGGTGGCAAGCATTGTCAGAGAGGGTGACACTCGGTTTGACGAGGTCGCGATCCGCCAAGCCAAAGACGACTCGTCATTCCAGGAATCCAGACCTCATCGGGTTCTGATCAAGTGGATGGACGACCCCGACACTGCTGTTCCGATCGGCCGGAACCTACTACGCCAGTATCGCGCCGGTAGGCAGGAGGCCCTGCAGAGATGGCTGCAGGGCACCCCGGGCGAGATCTATGAACCACCCTCTGGGCTTATTCCCCCGGACCCTACTGATGCCACCGAACCCGACCGCGACCTTACCCTTGACCCGGGGCACCCGGATTGGTGCTGGGGCCTCGCCGTCGCGCAGCGCGTGTCCAACTGGTTCGGTCGGGCGGCTGCGCATGCTGCCGATGAGGGCTCTGGTACCGACACACAGTTGGACACGGCATTTGCGAGAGTTGAGTACCTCCAGCAACGTGTCGCGGATTGGATCGAGCCCTTCAATAACGCGATCGACTACTCCGAACGTGTCGCGGCCCTAGACGCTTTCTATCGCAGTAACGATCTACGAGCCGAACTGAGTGGCCTCATCGGCGACGCTGGGACGGCGGTAGGCGAGATCTACGGATCCGCGCAAGCACTCGAGCTGGCTCTACGCCTGGAGGTTCTCACAAGCACCTGGTCGTGGATCGACCCGGCAAGCCGCGACGCTCCCGCATTCAACTATCGGCGGATCACCCCCGCTGGCGAACCACCGTTCGACGATCCTTTTTTTGCAGGGAGGCCGGACTGGGCCACAAGTAAGCTTGTTGGGCAGCAGTGGGGGCATTTCGGTGCCTTCGCCACAGTTCCGGCTCGCCGGAATGACTGGCTGTGGGGCCGCATCGACGGCGCACTAGCACTGATCGAAATGCTCTTTGAGACAATCGACTCGAGTGATCCATGGCTCGCGGAGGCGAAACAGCAAATAGTCGACGCCATCCTTCTGGAGGAGCTCCCTGCCAGGCAAGGCCAGCAGGAGGACCCGGCAACTCTACGCGAACAACTTGTCGCGCGCACGAGCGAGATCTGCGATCTGACCTGGCGCCAGCTCTATGCACAGATGAACCAGGAATCTCCAAACACCTACGGGCTCGTGAAGAGAACTGCGTTCGGTCTCCTCAGTCAGCCGAACAGATTCAAGCCAGTGTCACACTATGTCGCCCTGGCGTTCGCCGAGAAGCTCAGCCCCGACGAGAAACATCGGCTCCCGGCCGTCGTCCGTTTACTCTCCTCAAAGATAGGTAGAACGATCGACAAACGTCTCCAGCGCTGGCTGCTCCCAGAGTAGGAATCGGGAGAGGTCGTCAGCTCACCGAGGGACTGCCAGCGCCACCCGGGTCCTGGACTCCCACCAGGCGTAGAACACCGTCCATGCGCCCGTACGGGCTGGCGTCGAAGCGGTCAAGGCAGCGGACCCAATACTCGGGTGTCCGGAGGATGCACTCGGCGCGCGGCGCCGCCTGCTGGAGGGTGCGCAGCGGGATCGACGTGCCGCTGCCGGCCTTTCCCGGGGGCCGGTCCCACCGTTGCCTCCGTCTGTCGTCCTGAGTCGCAGCCGTTCACCACGACAGACCTGTCAAGGTCCCGCAGGTCGGACGGTTCTGTGTGGCGCCGACCGGCCTCGGCGCGGACTCACGTCATTCGGTCACAGCCGTGCGCACCCGATCCAGCATGGCTTGCTCTCTCTCGCTGACCTGCTGCGCGTGGAACCCCATGAAGCCGCCGTCCTTGGCGGCTTCGGCGGCTGCCTGTGCGGCAGCGATCAACCAGCCCCCGAACGCTGCGGCCTCGTCGGGCGTGGCCTTGGCTACCACGATCTCCTGCACGGCGTGCAGCTCTTCGATGACCTGATCGCCGGGGCTTCGGTCCGTGGTCGGCTTGTACCCGCTGAGCGGATTGTGGTGCTGCTGCGCAAGAGCCTGGACTTCCAAGGCGACCTCGGTCAGCAACTGTTCGCGGCTGGGAGGGTTGATGGTGCCCCGGATCGCGGCCATCGACTCCTTGGCGGTCTCGATGGGACCACCGGGATCGGCCAGCGAGATCGCCAGCCCGGCCACCATGGGTGCACGCACGATGCGAGACCACTCGTCCTCGGTGAAGGCACTCTTCGTCGTCACTGCAGGTCCTTTCTGTCATGGTCAGAATCTGGCGCATGGCCATCCGAATGCTGACCTGGGTTGACTGCTGGGGGCGACGCGCCGGGCAACAGGATCCCGCTCGGTTTCGCCGCCTGGGTTTTGCGTGGGCATGGCCACTTGGGTGGCCCTGGATTACCGTCCAAGCGCCCAGCAAGGACGAGAGGCCATCGCCCTCGGCGTCCTCGCACCTCACCCCGTTCGGAGGAAGGCTGGTGCATTCGGGTGGATGCACGATCTGAGTCGTAGTATGCGAATGGTGCGGCACTCTACCGCCCCAGCGCCCTGACCCGGTCGTGACGCGCAGGACTTCGGCGGATGTTCCCGGTTTCGTGAGCGAGCGAAGGGGCACAGATATGTCGGTGAGGGCGGCCCAGGTAGCAGGAGCCGAGGGTGGTGGCTGAAGCAGGGTGGTAGGACGGTCAGTGCGTGCGTAGTGTCCGTTCCTCCAAAAGCCTCGCGTCGACGGAGTGACCCTGTAGCGTGACCGCCCAGGGAGGGCGTTGGTCCCTCGCGAGGAGCACGCAGGGTGTGCCGGCTAGTGCGGGAGCCTCTTCGATGTTGCTGTCAGGTAGGACGGATGCTGTACGGCACGTGACCGTCAGCGAGGCTGTCGCGATCGGATGAGGAAAAGCGAGCCGCTCAACCTGATCTTGATCGATGACCTCCAGGGCGGTGCCCGCGCTCGTGCTCGCCCAAACGGGTCGGCGCACGAGGTGGAGATGTATCAACCCAGGTAGTGGGGACTCTGAAGCAGCAGATCTGCGTATAAGGAGTGTTGTGAGCAACGCCATCATCAAGCAGCAGGGCGACTTCCCGGTCGTGGCCGACAACGTCTGGAACATCCGGGCCAGCGCAGGCACCTTCATCCTGGGCATGCTCGCGGGCATCGTGGGTGCCGCGGCCATGGTCCGCGCCCGTAGCGCCGGCCGGGCGGCCAAGCCGCCGACGCCACGAGACTGGCCGATCGCGTTCATCCACCGGGGCGGGGCCGCAGTGGTGCCCGAGGACACGATCCTCGGCTTTCGCGAGGGGCTCAAGTACGGGGACGCGGTGATCGAGTCCGACGTCCATTCGACCCTCGACGGCGAGCTGGTGGTGATGCACGACGAGCTCGTCGATCGAACCACGGACGGGAAGGGCCGGATCAGCCAGCTGTCCTACGCCGAGATCCAGCGGCTGGACGCCGGCTACCGCTTCACTTCTGACGGTGGCGCCACGTTCTCCTGGCGAGGAAAGGGCGTCACCGTACCGACCTTGGGCCAGATCTATGCGGAGTTCCCCGACCGGCCGGTCAACATCGAGATCAAGAAGGGCGGTCGGCCCGACATCGAGGAGCGCGTTGCGGCCGCCATCGCGGCTGCTGGTGCGCAGTCACGAACGCTGGTCGTGTCGCAGAGCCGGACCACCATGCGACGGTTCCGTGAGGTGTCGGGGTACCAGGTGGCCACTGCCTCATCGACGCTGGAGCTGCTGGGCTACTGGCTGCTCACCTTGCTGCACCTCACGTGGCTCATCGACCCGCCGTTCCAGGCGCTGCAGCCGCCGGAGAAGTACAAGGGCCTTCCCATCGTCACTCCTCGGTTCGTCCGGGCTGCGCATCGCCAAGGTCTGCGGGTCGACGTGTGGACGATCGACGAAGAAGCCGACATGCGCCGGCTGCTGAGCTGTGGGGTGGACGGCATCATGACTGATCGGCCAGACGTGCTGGCCCAACTCCTCGGCCACCCAGCAGAGACAACCAACTGATCGACCCGTGCCATGGCCGATGAGGCCGGCGATGGGTCGATACTGGATGATGGTCGCGCAGCGGGATCTGATCAAGCACCTCGGCACCTCGGAGTCGCCCGAGAACGGCCCCGACGTCGATGCGGCTAAAACGGTTCACTCGCTGGCCCACGGTCAACCAGCTGCCGAGCCTGCAGAGCTACGGCTGGGCCGTGCAGCTCCGGCGGTTCGCGTACGCCGCATCCCGACGGGCCCGCGGCGCTGATCTCGTACGCACACCGAGTGCATCTCCAGCCTTGCAGGGCTGACCGGCAGCGCTGACCTTTGCTGGGGGCGCCCGGACGCTACTTCTGCGCTGGCCGCGTCCTGTGCCGAGCGGCCCTCACGCCCAGCACCGCGGCGCCAATGATCAGCAGGAGGCCGATCAGCTGGAGGCCGGGCGAGTCGTCATACCCTCCGCCCAACACCGCGGCGATACCGAGTGCAAGGACAAGGGCGGCAACGACGTGTTTCATGAGGTCTCCTTCCCAGGGCCGGCTTCCGACCCGTGATGCGCCATGGGACTGGCGTCCTCGACGAACTCGAGAAGGTCGCCGGGCTGGCACTGCAGCACCCGGCACATGGCCTCCAGCGTGCTGAACCGGACGGCTTTGGCTCGACCGTTCTTGAGCACCGCCACGTTCGCCGGAGTCAGCCCGACGCGCTCGGAGAACTCACCGACGCTCATCTTGCGCTTGGCCAGCTCGACGTCGATGCGCACGACGATGGCCATTCAGATCACTGCTTCCATGTCGGTTCGCAGGGTCGTGGCTTGCCGCAGTAGAGCGCGCATCACCACCATCAGCAAGCCCAGCACCGTCACGCCCACCACCATCAAAGAAAGCAGGAGCGGAAGCGCGGGGTCGGTCGCGTTGAAGCCGACGTAGAGAAAGACGGCGCCCAGTACCACCCAGGCGGCGGCGATCGCCCACACGATGCCGTTCACCCACACCAGGGCGTCGTTGGTGAAGATCCGGTCGGCCTTGACCAGAGTGAGGAGCTGCCAGGTACACACGATCACGACCTGGACGCACAGCACCCAGAACACGGTCACGGCGGTCGCCGGCCACCGCAGGTAGGCATGCTCGGGGTCCTCTTGGGCCATGTACGCGAACTGGCCGGGCAGCGACATGACCTGGAACACGAGCAGGATCCCGAACAGCAGCACAAGAAAGACGCGGAGCGGAGTCACCGCCCGTTGCTCGTTGAACATGGATTGATTCTCATTCGCTTGCTATCGACTGTCAATAAACGCCATGCAGTGATCACCACCATGGCGGACGCCGGCCGGCCGCACCGGGCAGAGTGGGCGGGTGAGCTCTGCCAAGGCGTTACTGGTGTCGGGCGGCGGTCGGTTCGCCGATCCGTGGCACCGGTTTGCCGAGACCTCGGCGAGCCTGGCGGCGGCACTCGGCGAGCGTGGGTTCGCCGTGGAGATCAGCGACGACGCCGACGCCAGCCTCGCGGGGCTGGGCACCGGGCCGCTGCCTTCTCTGCTGGTGCTGAACATAGGTGGCAAGGAGACGGACCGCCTCGCCGAACCGGCAACCGAAGGACTTGTCGCGGCGCTGCAGCGCGGTCTGCCCACGCTGCTGGTGCACTCGACTCTGACGTCGTTCCCCGACTGGCCACGGTGGCGGGAGATCGCGGGTGGTGCCTGGATCCAGGGCACCACCTACCACCCCGACTACGGTCCCGGCGTGGCCCTCGCTGATCCCGGCCACCCACTAACCGCCGGGCTCGACGAGCTTCCGATCAGCGACGAGCGATACACCCGGTTGTGGGTCGACGACACGTCAACGGTCTTCCTGTGGCACGAGGAGGACGGCCAGCGGCATCCTCTTGGTTGGACCCGGCGGTGGGGGAGCTCATCGATCGTCGTCGACGCCCTCGGACACGATGCCGGCGCCTACCGCGCAGCCGGGCGGATCACCTTGCTGCAGCGGGAGCTGGACTGGCTGCAAGGACAGCGACTCGACTGAACTCCCGGACCCCCGCCAGCTCACCGCTCTCCTGAGCCAGTACCTCCCGGATCGCCGTCGCGAACCCGGCCGGGTCGGCCATGAAGCCGCCATGGTCACCGGGGAACACCGTCGCTGTCTGGCCGAGGCGTTCGGCCAAGGCGTCGGCCGAGCGTCGCGCCATCTCACCGCGGGACGCCGCACCGACCGCAACCACGACGCGCGGCCCGGACAGAAGCGCCTCGATCGGCGGCTGGTAGCGGGTGAACGGCTTCAGCATGCGGAGGAAGAAAGTCTCGTCGTCGGCCTGCTGCTTGGCCGACGGCTCCGGTGGGGCCGCGCCCTCGGGCAGATCGACCCCGGGCGGCGGCCAGGTCGCGGGCGGGGGTCCATCGTCGGGGATCGGGCCATCGTGCATCACCAGGGAGACGAACTTCCCCCACGCCGCTCCGGATCCGTACGCGCGGCACGCGTCGTCGATGTCGTCGACCGCTGCCCGGGCCTGCGCCGCGTCGGGGAGCAGCTCGCCAAGCGGCGGCTCATGGGCGATCAAGGTGCCGACCTTGTCCCCGTAGTTGGCCACGAGCGCCAGGCCGGCCACCGCGCCGCCGCTGCTGCCGAAGACGTCGGCCGGGCCGCCACCCATGGCATCGATGATCTGGGCCAGATCGCTGGCCTCGATCTCCGGGGTCACAGCGGCTGGCGGGTCATCGGTCACGCTCTCGCCCAAGCCGTGCGGGTCGTAGGTCACCACCGTGTGGTCCTCGGCGAGAAGGTCGGCCACCGGGCCGAACGGGGCGCTGGTCATCGGCTGGCCGATCACCAGCAGGAGCGGCCCGGAGCCGCGCACCTCGTAGTAGACCTTGCCGTCGGCGACGTCGAGATAGTGCTGGCTGGGTTGGGTACTCATCAAGACCTCCGGAAGGTGGAATGCGGGAACGACGATCTAGACCGGCGTCACAGCGCAAACTCATCGGCCGCCAGGAGGCTGATTTACTCCAACCACTCGGTCACGAACCGGGGGTTGGCGTGGATGTGCACCGCCTCGTAGCCGTTCGCCCCGGTGCTGAACTTGTGTGGCGTGTTGGCCGGCACGACCAGCACCTGGCCGGCGTGCGCCTCCATCTGTTCGGTGCCGACGGTGAACGTCGCCGAACCTCGGCGGATGAGGAACGTCTCCGCGTACGGGTGCTGGTGTAGCCGTGGGCCCACGCCGGCCCGGCTGGTCGACTCGAGGATGATCGAGATGTTCGCCCCGCCGGGCAGCTCCTCGTAGTTCTCGGTCCAGTCCTCACCGTCGTCCCGGCCGTCCGCGCGGTCAATGACAAAGCCGTCCATGGCCGGAAACTAACAGGGTCCAGGAGACGGCGATCGCCGAGGGAGGCCGCCGCCTCGCCAGTCCGCTGGATCAGGTGTGCTGGGTTGCTGGCGGCTCGATTCAGCCGCTGCCCGGATGGATAGTGCATCGGCATGGCCGACCAGACGGAGCAGACCGATCCCACCACCCAGTACGAGCAGCCTGAGCAGACCGATGAACAGCAGGCGCACCCCGGGATCACCGAGGACATGCAGGATCATCCCGACCACGGCGAGGAGAGCTATCGCGGAAGCGATCGACTCGCCGGTAAGCGTGCTGTGATCACCGGTGGCGACTCCGGGATCGGCCGCGCCGTCGCGTTGGCCTTTGCTCGCGAGGGGGCAGATGTGGTGCTCAGCTATCTCGAGAGCGAAGAAGAAGACGCCGATGAGACTGTGCGCTGGGTCGAGGCGGCGGGTCGCAAGGCCGTCCGGTGCCCGGGTGACATCTGCGACGAGACGACCTGCCAGAAGATCATCGACACCGCCGTCCAGGAGCTCGGCGGCGTCGACATCCTGGTGAACAACGCGGCCTACCAGATGGCGCAGATGGGCGGCATCGCCGACATCACCACCGAGCAGTTCGACCGGGTGATGAGGACCAACCTCTACGCCATGTTCTGGCTGTGCAAGAAGGCCATTCCGCATATGGAGCCGGGCTCGACGATCATCAACACCGCCTCGGTGCAGGCCGTCAACCCTTCTCCGGAACTACTCGACTACGCCACCACGAAGGCCGGTATCCAGAACTTCACCAAGGGCCTTGCTCAGGAGCTAGCGGAGAAGGGCATTCGGGTGAACGCCGTTGCTCCCGGACCGATCTGGACCCCGCTGATCCCGGCAACCATGCCCCCCGAACGGGCCGAAGGGCACGGCGAGGCCGTACCCCTCGGCCGCGCGGGGCAGCCGGCAGAGTGTGCACCGGCATACGTGTTCTTCGCCTCCCAGGAGTCGAGCTACATCACCGCCGAGATGCTGGGGGTGACCGGCGGGGCGCCCGTCACCTGACCCAGAGTCGGCCAAGCAACTGCCGCCCCGCTCGATCGTGATGGTCGAGCCGCAGGGCACGGTCAACACGGGCGACGCCGGCGGTAACCGTCCGCTGCGCGAGGTGCACGTCTAAACTTCGCGGCATGGTGCAGCCCGGCGCCCGCAGCCGGATCGTGCTTTCGATCATCTGGCTGCTGCTGGGTGCCGCGATGATCGCCGTCGCGGTCTGGCTCGGTTGGACAAGCTGGTCGGTGCTGCTCAGCGGTCATCCCGCGCTGCCCCTGCTCACCATCATCTGCGCCGTGGTCGGGCTGGTCGCCGTGCTGTGGGCGGGCGGATCCCTGATCCTCGGTGGTCGGCTGGACCGCGATGCCGACTCCGTGATCCCACGCCGGCGTACGCCCGCCCAGATGCGGCGTCGAGCCCGACTTCGGCTGATCCTGGCCATTCCCGCCCTCCTGCTGGCCACGGTGCTGATGGCGGTCGTCGCCTACGCCCGACCGCTCGGCGCGACTCCGGTCGCCTTGGCCGCGCTGGTCTCCAACGACCAGGTGCGGATCGCCGACCGGATCACCTGGTACGAGATGATCCCGATCCGAGAGGACCAGGCCGGCAACGAGATAGTGCCGACCACCGGGCTGATCTTCGTGCCGGGAGCGCGGGTCGACGCCCGGGCGTACGCCCATGTGCTGCGGCCCCTGGCCGAGGCCGGTTACTTCGTGGCGGTGCTCAAGGAGCCGCTCGGGTTCTCCATCCTCAACCCTGACCATCCGGAGTCCGTCCTCGCCGTGCACCCGGACATCGCCTACTGGGCGCTGGGCGGTCACTCACTCGGCGGCACCACGGCCGCCACCGCGGCGGACACGCACGAGGAGGTGAGCGGGCTGGTGCTCTTCGGCGCCTACCCGGCGAGCCGGATCCAGCGCACCGACCTGAAGGTGATCTCGGTCTTCGGCACTGAGGACGGGTTGGTCGCTCCGGCCGAGATCGAGAGATCCAAGGCGGACCTGCCCGCAGGCACCGAGTACCTCGAGGTGCCGGGTGCGGCCCACAGCTGGTTCGGGGACTACGGCCTGCAGCCCGGGGACAACCTCGGGTCGGGCGACCGGGTCGCAGCCCAGGGTTTGATGGCCGAGGCCGTCCGCGCCCTGCTCGTCTCCTTGGCCCCTCCGGCCAAGAAGTAGCGTCCCTTACCTGACACTACGATCAGGTCCGTGAGCGAAGAAGGACTTCGGGCGGCCCAGGAGAAGATGGCCGCCGCCCGGATCGCGCAACCGGCGATCGACGTGTTCAGCGCCTACTACCGACAGCTGGAGCGGGGCGTGACCGGATACATCGCCGAGGACAGCATCGAGCCCCTCACCGATCCCGACCTGCTCAGCGACGTGACGGTGGACGACGAGCAGGCCGCGGCGGCGCTCTCGGCCACCGTGATGATCAAGCTCAACGGCGGGCTCGGCACCTCGATGGGGATGGACCGGGCCAAGTCGCTGCTGCCGGTGCGAGACGGACGCACGTTCCTGGACCTGATCGTGGCGCAGGTCCGCGCCGCCCGGGCCGCGTACGGAGTCAAGCTGCCGCTCATCTTCATGAACAGCTTCCGCACCCGGGACGACACCCTGGCCGCCCTGGCGCGCCATGACGACCTGGTGGTCGACGGCCTCGACCTCGACTTCCTGCAGAGCCAGGAGCCCAAGCTCCGCGCCGACGACCTGGCCCCGGTGGAGTGGCCGGCCGACCCGAGCCTGGAGTGGTGCCCGCCCGGACACGGCGACCTCTACACCTCGCTGGTCACCTCCGGCGTGCTGGACCGGCTGCTCGAGCTCGGCTACCGGTACGCCTCGGTCTCCAACTCCGACAACCTCGGAGCCGCCCCGAACGCCACCATCGCCGGCTGGTTCGCCGCCAGCGGCGCCCCGTACGCCGCCGAGCTGTGCCGGCGGACGGCGGCGGACCGCAAGGGTGGCCACCTGGCCATCCGCAAGGCCGACCGACAGCTGATCCTGCGCGACACCGCGCAGACGGCGAAGGAGGAGATGACCTACTTCACCGACGAGCACCGGCATCCCTACTTCCACACCAACAACCTGTGGTTCGACCTGCAGGCGCTGGCCCGGACCCTGAAGGAGCGGAACGCGGTGCTCGGGCTGCCGATGATCAAGAACGTCAAGACGGTCGACCCGTCCGACTCCTCCTCGTCGGAGGTGGTCCAGATCGAGAGCGCGATGGGCGCGGCGATCGAGGTCTTCCCCGGCGCGACAGCGATCGGAGTGGGACGGGAGCGCTTCCTGCCGGTCAAGACCACCAACGACCTGCTGGTGCTGCGCTCCGATGTCTACGCGGTGGCCGAGGACGGGCGGCTGCTGAAGCAGGACACTCCGGCGCCCCTGATCGACCTCGATGGGCGCTTCTACAAGACGATCACCGGGTTCGAGCGTCGGTTCGCCGCGGGCGCCCCGTCGCTGCAGCGGGCGACCAGGCTGACCGTGGAGGGGGACTGGACCTTCGAGGCTCCCGTCACAGTCGTGGGCGAGGCTACCCTTCGCGATGCCGGCGAGCCGCAGACGGTGCCGGCTCAGACGGTACTGACGACCTCGTCGTAGTCCAGCCGCGGCTGTCGGGGGCGGAAGGCAGCCTCGGTGGCGTAACCCAGGCTCATCACCAGCAGGGTGCGGTCGCGGCCGTCCGGGAAGAACTCCCGGTCCACTCCGGCCTGGTCGAACCCGCCCATAGGCAAGGCGGCCAGACCGGCGGCGCGAGCACCGACCAGGAAGTAGCCGGTCTGGAGCCACCCACTGCTGGCGGCCTCGTCGTCGGCGGCCTCGACGGCCAGCAAGGCGATCAGCGGGGCGGAACCGGCCTTGACCCGGTTGCGCGGACTGAGGTGCGGAAGGAGGCGCTCCCGGGCTTCGGGACTGCGCACCAGCACAATCCGCAGCGGTTGGCCGTTCCGGCTGGTCGGGCCCCACTTGACGAGGTCGAAGATCGCCCGGACCGTGGCGTCGCTCACCGGAGCATCGGTGAAGTGCTGAGGGGTGCGGGCTTGCCGGAACAGCAGGTCCTGCACCTCGGCGTCGATCAGCAGGCCGCCCATCAGCTCGTCCTCGAACGCGGACAGATCGGTAACGGGAAGCGCGGTATCGGTCACGTACGGTTGAACGATCAACCGAATGAATCTATTTCCCGGCTATGAAAATGTCGGCTGGTCTGCGTGTGAGGATGGGCGCCGTGACCGAGGAGTCGACTTACCCCGCCTGGCACCAGGCCCTGGCGTACGCGGTCACCGGGCAGAGCCTGCCCGACCTCGGTCGCCAGTGGCGACCGGACGTGCCCGCGCTGGCGGCTCAGCTCGAGGAGCTGGCGGCAAACCGCGACATCGACCTCACCTGGTCCGCGGCCGATGCCGAGCACCTCGTCCCGCCCGATCTGATGGATGGCATCGGTGCCGCCCAGTTCTGGGCCGCGCTGGGTGAGCTGCGCCGAGCATTAGGGGTGGCCGCGCCCGGATCGGCGGCGGCGGTGACCGCCGACCGGCCCCTGACGCCGGAGGAAAGCCGGCTGCTGACCGAGCGTCCGCCGCACCATTGACCGCGCGCGGGCGAATCATTCTACCGTGCCTGTTCACGGGCTCGCCGCCGGCGGTGGTCGCCCGACGCACCTCGGCCAGCAGGATCTCCCGCTCCGTTCCCGCAGCGGCCGAGCGGGCGCCCGACCCCATCAGCTCGAGGACATGGACCTCGCGACCGGGCCGCCGCAGCAGGTCGACCACGTCAGCCAACCCCTTCGCGTGCGGCACGGTGGCCTGGCGGCCCGCAAAGTCGGCGTGCCGGCGGACGAGCGGCCCGGCGTCTGGACCGAGATCGAGCAGGCGCTGAGCCGCTTCGAGACGGCAGCTGGTTTCGAGGGCCCGTGCGAGCTGCTGTGGTCGCCGGTCGCCGCTAGGTCAGACCTGGGTGTTGCGCTCCCGGAGAAGGTCGCGGATCTCGGCGAGCAGGTCCTCTGAGGATGCGGCCTTCTCCGGCTCGTCCTGCTTCCGGATGGCGCTGAGCTTGCTGTAGGGCACGACCACTGCGAAGTAGAGCACCACGGCAGTCAGGACGAACGTCATCAGCGCGGTCAGAAAACCTCCCACATTGATGCCCATGACGGTGGCCCCGCTGAGGCCCTCCACCTGGACGATCAACCCCAAGATGTCCAGGATGATCTTGGTGAATGCCTCGACCACCGCGGCGAAGACCACGCCCATGACGAACGCGACCGCGAGCTCGATCAGATTCCCGCGCAGCAGGAAGTCCTTGAAACCCTTCATGGCCGCGAACGGTAGCAGCCTTGGGTTATCGCCAGATGACGGTCAACGTGGCCGACACCGCCGCTCGAGCGAGCACCCGCGCCGTCTCCGGGTCGACCTCGACCAGCACGAGGGCGCCGGCCGGATCGGCGCCCGCGTCCGGATCGACCCGGGCTGGCACCGTCACCACTCGGACACTCCGACCGGCCACGAACGCCTGCTCGGCTTGTGGGTCGGCGGCCAGCACGTCCACCATGTCACCAGCCCGGAGCAGGGCGGTCACGTCGGCGTCGGCCAGGCGGAGCGGGGCCATGACCCGCCCCGGCGATGCCCGAGCCGACACCACCGCGCGTTCGGTCATCACCTGTCCGCGCGGCACCGGTGCGGCGAGCGTCCGTCCCACCAGGAGGTCCGGGTCGGCCACGGCCCCGTCGGGTGCGTCGTCGACGACGATGTCGGTCACCTCGAGGTCGTCAGGAGTCAGCCGAGTGCCGCCTTCGAGAGCTACAGCGGCTCGGACGACCGATACGGTCGGCGGTCCCTCAGGGGCGGCGGCGGCAAGGCCGGTCAGCACGGCCGCCAGCACGGCGAGCAGAGCCAGCTTGCGCCGGTGCCAGGAGACGGCGCGCCGAAAGCTGAGCCAGGGCCGTCGTGGGCGGCGGTTCGTTCCCCTCATGCCCGGAGGCTAAGGACGCGCGGCGCCACCATCCGCGCCATCCACAGGCTAGGCCGAGCTCGAGCCGCCTGTGGATGAGGTCGCGGACGCGGCGGGCTGCTTCGTGCCACCCGACCCGTTCGTCGCCTTCGCCGCCGCAGGCTCCTTGGCGTCCTTCTTCTCCTTGGTGGCCGCGGAGTCCTTGCCCTCGCTCTTGTCCTTGCTGTCCGAACCGCCATCGCCGTTGCCGTTGCCGGCGCGGCTGTCCGTCCGGTAGAAGCCCGACCCCTTGAACACGACACCGACGGCGTTGAACACCTTGCGCAGTGAGCCACCGCAGTTCGGGCACTCGGTCAGCGCAGCGTCACTGAACTTCTGCACGGCCTCGAGGTCGTGGCCGCAGTCGGTGCATCGGTACTGGTAGGTGGGCATCCGGGCTCTCTCGGCGTGGTCGGCTGGCACTCAAGCATAACGACTGCTAACGAGTGCACGCGCCCCGACGATCTTCCCGGTGGAACCGCTGTGCATGCTGACCACGATGACCATGCACGCCGACCAGCTGCCCGTCCCGGTCGAGACCGTTCGCCGGCTGATCGCCGACCAGTTCCCGCAGTGGTCGGCGCTGCCGGTCCGACCGTTGGTCGCCGCCGGCACGGTGAACGCCTTGTTCCGGATCGGCAGCGAACTCACCGGGCGGTTCCCGCTGCAGCGCCTCGAGGTGGCGGCGGCCCGGCAGTGGCTGGAGGAGGAGGCCGAGGCGGCCCGCGAGCTGGCCGGTCGGACGGCGTACGCCACCCCGGTGCCGGTCGCGATCGGGGAGCCCGGGCCCGGCTACCCGCTGCCGTGGTCGGTGCAGACCTGGGTGTCGGGAACGCCGGCGGCCGAGGACGACTCGAGCGGATCGGTGGCCTTCGGGCACGATCTGGCTGACTTCATCACCGGTGTACGCGCCATCGACACCCGGGGTCGCACCTTCGCGCGGGCCGGTCGCGGTGGTGACCTCCGCGCGCACGACGCCTGGATGGAGGAGTGCTTCCAGCGCAGTGCCGACTTGGTCGACGTTCCCCGGCTCCGCCGGATCTGGACCCGCATGCGCGACCTGCCGCGGACCAGCGCCGACGTGATGACCCACGGTGACCTCACTCCCGGCAACGTGCTGGTCACCGCCGGCCGCCTCACGGGGGTCATCGATGTCGGTGGCCTCGGGCCCGCGGATCCGGCGCTGGACCTCGTCGCCGCCTGGCATCTGCTGGAGGCCGGTCCCCGTCAGGTCCTGCGCGAGGACCTGGGCAGCGACGACATCGAGTGGGCCCGCGGCCAGGCCTGGGCGTTCGAGCAGGCCATGGGGGTGGTCTGGTACTACGCCGAGAGCAACCCGGTCATGCATCGGATGGGTCGAACCACGCTGCAACGCATCCTGGACTCATAAGGTGTGACGGTGCATCGCGTTCCTCGCTGGCTGGTCTTCGCCGCGGTGGTCCTGGTGCTCGCTGCCGTGGCCCTGACCTCGGTGGGCGTCGGCTCGGTGCGCTCGTCGTTCCCCGAGGTGTCCGGCCGGATCACGTTGCCGGGGCTGACCGCACCGGTCGAGGTGCTGCGGGACAGCTACGGTGCGCCCCACATCTACGCCGACACCGCCGAGGATCTGTTCCTCGCCCAGGGCTACGTGCACGCGCAGGACCGGTTCTATGAGATGGACTTCCGCCGCCACGTCGCGGCCGGCCGGCTGTCGGAGCTCTACGGCCCCAGCCAGGTGCAGACCGATGCCTACGTCCGCACCCTCGGCTGGCGACGGGTGGCCGAGCAGGAGCTGGCGCTGCTCGCGCCCTCGACCCGGCGCGCGCTCGACGCGTACGCCGCCGGGGTGAACGCGTACCTGGGCGATCGGTCGGCCGCCGAGCTGTCGCTGGAGTACCGGCTGCTCGGACTGCAGGGACTCGACTACACCCCCGAGCGCTGGACCGCCGCCGACTCGGTCTCCTGGCTCAAGGTGATGGCCTGGGACCTGGGCTCCAACCTCAACCAGGAGGCCGAGCGGGCGCTGCTTACCGCCGCCTTCGGGGCCGGCCGCGCGGCCAACCTGTTCCCCGGCTACCCGCTGGAGAACTACGACCCGATCGTCGGTCGCGGCACCGTCGTGGACGAGAAGTTCGACCCGACAGCGCGCCGGAGCTCACCC
The DNA here is from genome assembly GCA_963808435.1 of uncultured Actinomycetota bacterium. Classification (GTDB taxonomy): domain Bacteria; phylum Actinomycetota; class Actinomycetes; order Propionibacteriales; family Propionibacteriaceae; genus Microlunatus. The sequence goes on from CAWEFW010000026.1 coordinate 35,918, forward strand.
CGCCCCCTCCCGGATCTCGACGTGACGTCGCCGGCCGGGGCGGGCCGGGCCCTGGCCGACGTCAACCGGATGAATGCCGCTCTGGCCCCGCTGCTCGGGCCGAGCGAGGTGCAGGGCGAGACCGGGTCCAACTCCTGGGTGGTCTCGGGATCCCGCACGGCGAGCGGTCGGCCGCTGCTGTCCAACGACCCCCATCTGGCCGTCTCGATCCCATCGGTGTTCGCCCAGGTCGGGCTGCACTGCCGTACCGTCAGCGACGCCTGCCCTTACGACGTGGCCGGGTTCAGCCTGGCCTCGGTGCCCGGCGTGGTGATCGGGCACAACGCGGCCATCGCTTGGGGACTGACCACCAGCCATCTCGACGTGCAGGACCTCTACCTCGAGTCGGTCGACGGCGACAAGGTGCGGGAGGGGGACGCGCTCGTCCCGCTGCAGACGGTCACCGAGCAGATCAGGGTGGCGGGGGAGAACCAGCCGCGGACGATCACCATCCGGTCCTCTCGGCACGGCCCTCTGTTGTCGGACGTGAGCCAGCAGCTGCAGCGGGTCGCCGCCACCCAGGCCCCGGCCGCCGGACCGGGCTACGCCGTGGCCCTGAGCTGGGTCGGTCTCACTCCGGGCCGCACCATGGACGCGGTCCTCGGGATCAACCAGGCCGAGAACTTCGCCGAGTTCCGCAAGGCTGCGGCGCTGCTCGCCGCCCCGTCGCAGAACCTGGTCTACGCGGACGTGGCGGGCAACATCGGTTACCAGCTCGCCGGGCTGGCGCCGCGGCGCGGCAAGGGCGACGGCCGCACGCCGTCGCCCGGCTGGGACGAGTCATACGACTGGCGGGGGATGATCCCGTTCGCCGAGCTGCCCTGGGTCTACAACCCACCCAGCGGTGTGCTGGTGGCGGCCAACCAACCGGTGATCGGCGGCCAGTATCCCCACCCGCTCGGCTCGGCGTACTCCTACGGCTGGCGGAGCCAGGAGATCCTCGACCAGCTGCGGCAGACCTCGACGCTGACCCTGGACGAGGCCGAGGCGCTGCTCTACGACGACACCATCCGGATCGCCGCCGAGCTGGTGCCGGCGCTGCTCAAGGTCAAGGTCGCGGACACCTGGGTGGCGGAGGGCCAGCGCACCCTGGTCGGCTGGGACTACTCGGCCACGCCCGACTCGGCGCCCGCCGCGTACTTCAACGTGGTGATGCACAACCTCCTCAAGCTGACCTTCCGGGACGAGCTACCGGAGGAACTGTGGCCGGTCGGCGGGGACCGGTGGAACGCAGTCGTGCTGGGGCTGCTCAAGCAGCCGCGCAACCTGTGGTGGGACGACGTGACCACGCCCGAGGTGACCGAGTCGCGCGACGACATCCTGCGGCTGGCCATGACCAACGCGCGCAAGGAGATCACCTCGCTGATGGCCCGGGACACCGACGAGTGGTCCTGGGGACGGCTGCACACGGTCACCCTGCGCAACGAGACGCTCGGGACGAGTGGGATCAAGCCGGTCGAGGCGCTGTTCAACCGAGGTCCGTACGAGGTCGGCGGCGGTCCGGCGGTGGTCAACGCGATGGGGTACGACACCACCGAGGGCTACACAGTGACCAGCGCGCCGACCATGCGGATGGTGGTCGACCTCGGCGACCTCGATCAATCCCGCTGGGTCAACCAGTCCGGGGTCTCGGGCCACGCCTTCCACCGCAACTACGCCGACCAGACGGACCTGTGGGCACGCAACGAGACCTGGCCGTTCGTGGCCTCCCGGACCGCCGTCGAGGCCCGGACCGAGCAGCGGCTGGAGCTGCTGCCCGGCGGCTGAGGTCGACCGACTCGGACCAGCCGGTTCGCGTGGCGGGAGCCGGCCGGGGTATAGCAACCGGCATGATCAACAAGATGTTGGACGCGATGGCCACCCGGATCGAGCGGGCCAAGGGGCTCGACTCCGTCGCCGGCCCCGTGGCCGAGGCCGCCGACAAGGTGCTCAGCCCGAGGTGGCTGACCAACCTGCTGAGTGGCACCCCGATCGGCCATCCCGTGCATCCCCTGCTCGTCACTCTTCCGATCGGCGCCTGGACCTCGTCCGCCTTCTTCGACGTCACCGGCCAGGAGGAGGCCGCCGACGCCCTAGTCGGAATTGGAGTGCTGACTGCGGTCCCCACGGCGGTCGCCGGCTTCAGCGACTGGCGCCACACGGCCGGTGCCGAGCGCCGGGTGGGCCTCATGCACGTGGTCGCCAACAACGTCGCCACGAGTGCGTACGCCGCGAGCTGGTTCGCCCGCCGAGCCGGCCGGCGCAAGATGGGGGTCGTGTTGTCCCTGGTCGGGGCCACCGCGGTGAGTGTTGGCGGCTGGATGGGTGGTCACCTCTCCTACGCCATGGGGGTCGGGGTGGACACCACGGTGTTCCAGCACGGCGAGACCGAATGGACCTATCTGGCCCACGAGGCTGAGGTCGAGCCCGGGGTGCTGCGCGCCGCCGACTTCGCCGGCGTTCCGGTGCTGCTCACTCGGACCGATGACGGGATCGTCGCCCTGGCCGACCGCTGCACGCACCGCGGCGCGCCGCTGCACGAGGGCGAGCTGGCCGACGGTTGCGTGGTGTGCCCGTGGCACGGCAGTGCCTTCGCTCTCGACGGCTCGGTGGTCGGGGGCCCGGCCACCCGGCCGCAGCCCGCGTACGAGGTGCGGATCACCGACGGGCAGGTGTTTGCCCGCCGGGCCGAGGAGCCGCGGACGCTGCGCACCAATCCCGTCGGCGTGTGACGATGCGGAGGTGACGATCCGGCGCCGGGTGGTGGTGCACGGGCGGGTGCAGGGCGTGTTCTTCCGCGACACCTGCCGTCGCACGGCGCGCCAGATCGGGGTCACCGGCTTCGTCCGCAATGTCGATGACGGCACGGTCGAGGCGGTTTTCGAGGGCGACCCGGACGCGGTGTCGACGATGCTCGACTGGGTGCACGTCGGTCCGGATCTGGCCGAGGTCAGGCGGGTCGATGTGGTCGTCGAGGAGCCGGAAGGCCTGACGGACTTCGCGGTGCGGTGAGCGCCTCTGAGTCAGCGCACCAGCAGCGGGGGCTCGCAGGTGATCATCTGTTCCGGGGTGACCAGCACGTCGACCCTCCGGTCCCACTCCTGCACCGGGATGATGTCGAGCACCTCGTCCTTGTTCAGCAACACCCAGACTGGCGCACTCTGCGAGGCGTGCACCAACGCCCGGTCGTACCATCCGCCGCCGCGGCCCAGCCGGTCGCCCTGACGGTTGGCCGCCAGCCCGGCACAGATGATCAGCTCCGCCTCTGGCAGCTGCTCGCTGGGCAGCTGCTCCCCGGTCGGCTCGAGGATCCCGTACGCGCCGATCCACAGCCGGTCGGGCCCCTCATAGGGCGCCCAGGCGGGGCGCTCCAGCCGGCCGCCGACCGGATGCGACAGGACCGGGAGCAGCACGCGTACGCGGTGCGCCGAGAGCCAGGCGACGAGCTGCAGGGTCGCCGGCTCGGATCCGGCCGAGAGGTACGCGGCGACGGTGTCCGGCATCCGGGCGCCCAGCGAAGTCTGCATGATCGCCAGCCGGGCGGCGTCGTCGCGGTCCCGCTGCTCCGCCGGGCGAGTGTCCCGCCGGAACTGGATCGCCTTGCGCAGCGTCGCCTTCGCTCCCTGCAGGGCAGCGTCATCGACGGCCTGATCCGGCTGGAGCATCCCGCAAGCCTAGGGCATGTCACCTGAGCCCTGGTCAGCTGCGCGACGTCCGGGAAGTGATGGGTGACGTTGGCGAACTCGTCCGCAGAACACCGCCACGACCTCGTCTTCCGCCTTGCCCATGGCTCCCTGAACGCCGCTCGCCTTCGACCAGGGTTCAGGACGCATACACCTCCAGGCTCGGCTAGCCCGGGCGACCGGTCGTGCTGCGGAGGACCAGGTTGGTCGGCAGCGTGATCACCCGGCGGCGCGGCGACTCGCCGGCCGCCAGGGCCAGCGCGAGCTCCGCGGCCTGCCGGCCGAGCTCCGCCACCGGCTGGGCGATGGTGGTCAGCCCGAACGTCTCGGCCATTGCGTGGTCGTCGAAGCCCACCACCGACAGGTCCTGCGGGGTGCGCAGTCCGACCCGCCAGAGCGCGGCCAGCACCCGCATGGCCAGGTCGTCGGCCTCCACGAGCAAGGCGGTCGGCGGCCGTTGCGTACCGAGCAGCTGGCTGACCACGTCCTCCCCGTCCCCGGCCCGGGCGGTCAACACCACCCGCTGGTCCCGGTCGGGTACGCGGGCCGCGGCCATCGCAGCGCGGTAGCCGGTCAGCCGGCGGGCCGAGCTAGGACGGGCCGACGGGTCGTGGGCGTATCCGACATAGGCCACCCGGCGATGGCCGAGGTTGACCAGGTGCTGGGTGGCGACCTCCGCCCCGGCGGCGTCGTCGATCGCCACCGAGGCCGCCCCGGCGTGCCGACGGTTGACGAACACCAGGGGCATGCCCAGGTTCTGCAAGCGCTGGCGCTGGCCGGCCGTCAGCTCCAACGACCCTACGATCAACGCGTCCGCGTTGCGGCGGGCGGGCAGGGTGGCGAAGAAGTCGTCCCGCTCGTCGCGGCTCAGGGTGCGATAGATCAGCAGCTCCTGCCCGCAGTCGTGCAGGGCGGCATAGGTTGCGTCGAGCAGGCAGCCGTTGAACCAGGAGCCCAGCGAGCCACTGAGCAGTACCGCCACCCGGTTCAGCCGCCCCGAGGCGAGGCTGGACGCCGCCCGGGACACCGCGAAGTCGAGTTCCTCCGCCGCCTGTCGAACGCGGTCGATGGTGTCCGGCGAGACCAGCGGCGAGCCACGAAGGGCCCGCGAGACCGTGGAGACCGAGACCCCCGCACGCTTGGCCACGTCGGCCATGCTGGACGGGGACTCCGGAGTCATGAGCTGGTTCCTTTCCCACGTTTGACGAGCCGTTGATCCGCTTCCTAGACTAGTGCAAGCGCTGTCATTGCGACGATGCTCGACCTCTCTCACACCTCTCTTCGAAGGATTGCTGCGCCCATGACCGATCAGGTGCTCCTGGCCCGCGAGCCCGCCCTCGACGCCGACTGGTGGCGACAGGCGACCGTCTACCAGATCTATCCCCGAAGCTTCGCCGACAGCAACGGCGACGGCATCGGTGACCTGCCGGGCGTCACCTCCCGAATGGGCTATCTCGCCGACCTGGGTGTCGACGCCGTCTGGTTGAGCCCGTTCTACCCCTCGGCCCTGGCCGATGGCGGCTACGACGTGGACGACTACCGCGACGTCGCGCCCGAGCTGGGCACCCTGGACGACTTCGACGCCCTGGTGGCCGCGGCTCACGCCGTCGGCATCCGGGTGATCGTCGACATCGTGCCGAACCACACCTCCGACCGGCACCCCTGGTTCGTCGATGCCCTCGCCTCCCCACCCGGCTCGGCGGCGCGGGAGCGTTACATCTTCCGTGATGGCACCGGCCCGGATGGGTCGCAGCCGCCGTCGGACTGGCTGTCGCACTTCGGTGGACCGGCCTGGACCCGGCTGCCGGACGGTCAGTGGTACTGCCACCTGTTCGCCCGCCAGCAGCCCGACCTGAACTGGGACAACCCGGAGGTACGCGAGGACTTCAAGACCACCTTGCGCTTCTGGGCCGATCGGGGCGTCGACGGCTACCGGGTCGACGTGGCCCATGCCCTGGCCAAGGACCTGTCCGAGCCGCTGCGCAGCAAGCCGACGCTCTACGAGAGCCTGGGCACCGACGGCAGGGACGCGCTGTTCGACCGCGACGAGGTGCACGAGATCTACGCGGAGTGGCGGGCGGTCTTCAACGAGTACGACCCGCCGCGGACCGCGGTGGCCGAGGCGTTCGCCCGCTCTGAGCGCCGGGCTCTGTACGCGCGGCCGACCGGGCTCGGTCAGGCCTTCAACTTCGACCTGCTGAAGGCCGACTTCGACGCCACCCAGTTCCGGAAGGTCATCACGTTCTGCCTGTCCGACGCAGCCCGGGTCGGCTCGTCCTCGACCTGGGTGCTGTCCAACCACGACGTGGTCCGGCACACCTCGCGCTACGCGCTGCCGAACGACGTCGACCTCGACGAGTGGCTGATGAGCGACGGCGCCTTGCCGCTGCCCAACGAGATCTCCGGCCTCCGGCGGGCACGGGCGGCGACCCTGCTGATGCTCGCCCTGCCGGGCTCGTCCTACCTCTACCAGGGCGAGGAGCTCGGCCTGCACGAGGTGTCCGACCTGCCGACGTCGGTGCTGCAGGACCCGATCTGGCACCGGACACTGAACACCAAGAAGGGTCGCGACGGCTGCCGGGTGCCGATGCCCTGGACCGACGAGGGCGACGCGTACGGGTTCAGCACGGGTCCCTCCTGGCTGCCCCAGCCGGCCGGGTTCTCCGCGTACGCGGTCTCAGCGCAGTCCGGGCAGTCGGCGTCGACCCTGGAGATGTACCGGGACGCGTTGCGGATCCGTCGGCAGCTGCAGGGTGCCGAAGAGCTGGAGTGGGTGCCGGAGGACAACCTGCAGGTGCTGCACTTCGTCCGGCCCGGCGGCTGGCACTGCGTGACCAACTTCGGCACCGAGCCGGTGACCCTGCCGGAGGGTGTGGTGCGGGTCAGCAGCGTGTCACTGACCGACGGCCAGCTGCCGGGGGAGTCGACCGTGTGGCTGACGGACTGGCCGCAGGACTGACGGCGCGTCGGTCTGACACGGCGGCCACGCCGGGCGGTGTTGGCGATCCGGACGGCGGCCCACGCCTAAGGTGAACGCATGCCCCTGTTCACCCGGAAGAAGGCGGAGGCCGCCGAGGAACATCGACCTCACGCCGAGCTGCCGCCGCTGCCGGAGCCCCCGCCGCCCGGACCCACCGGGCTGCGCTCCCTGGAGGCGCACCGGAAGTACCTGCTGAGCTGTGTCAGCGAGCTGCCGCCGTTCCGCCAGCACCTGCTGGACGCGCTGGACCTGAGCCTGTGCGAGGAGATCGTCGCCGACCTCGACCTGCCCCGGTTCGACAACTCGGCGATGGACGGGTACGCCGTCCGGGCCGCCGACGTGGCCGGCGCCTCGCCGGACCGGCCGGTCAGCCTGCCGGTGGTGGGGGAGATCGCCGCCGGGTCTGCGGCGCTGCACCGGCTGTCACCGGGTACGGCGATGAAGATCATGACCGGTGCGCCGCTGCCGGAGCAGGCCGACGCCATCGTGCCGTACGAGAACAGCGACCGGGGGACCAGTGACGTCCGGGTGTTCGCCCCCAGCGAGGTGGACCAGCATGTCCGCCACCGCGGCGAGGACATCGAGGCCGGGACCCAGCTCTTCGGACCCGGCGACGTGCTCGGCCCACGCGACATCGGCGTACTCGCCGGGATCGGGCGGGACACGGTGGTGGTCCGGCCCCGGCCTCGGGTCGTGGTGATCTCCACCGGAACCGAGCTGGTCGAGCCGGGCGATGCTCTGGAGCGGGACGAGCAGATCTTCGACTCCAACTCCTTTCTGCTGGCTGCCGCCGTACGCGGCGCAGGGGCGCAGGTGTTCCGGGTCGGCCAGGTGGGCGACGACGGCGAGCTGCTCAAGCGGGTGGTCCTCGAGCAGCTGCTGCGCGCCGACTTGATCCTTACCAGCGGCGGGATCAGCCAGGGCGACTACGACGTGGTCAAGGCGGTGATACCGGAGATCGGCGTCTGCGACTTCGCCTCCGTCGCGATGCAGCCCGGGAAGCCGCAGGGGTTCGGGCTGATCGGCGCGGACCAGGTGCCGATGATCATGCTGCCGGGCAACCCGGTGAGCTCGTTCGTCTCCTTCGAGGTGTTCGTCCGGCCGGTGATCCGCAAGCTGATGGGCGCGCAGCCGTACGTGCGGCCGACGGTCAAGGCGGAGGCGGCGCACGCGATGACGTCGGTCTGGGGCCGGCAGCAGCTGGCCCGCGGCGTGGTCAGCTACACCGAGTCCGGGCGGCGGCAGGTTGCGCTGCCCGGAGGTCACGGCTCGCACCTGATGGGTGACCTGGCCCGGGCCAACGCGCTGGTCATCCTGCCCGAGCAGACCGAGCACGTCGCGGCGGGGGAGCCGCTGGACGTCTGGCTGCTCGAAGAGCTGTTGGGCTGAGCCGGCAATGGCGGAGACGCCCCTGCCGCACCTGAACGAGCGCGGCGATGCGCGAATGGTCGACGTGTCGGCGAAGGCGGTCTCGGCCCGCTCGGCCACCGCGGCGGGGACGGTGCGACTCAGCCGGGAGGCCGTCGCGGCGCTGCGCTCGGACACTCTGCCCAAGGGCGACGCGCTGGCGGTGGCCCGGATCGCCGGCATCCAGGCGGCCAAGAAGACCCCGGACCTGATCCTGCTCTGCCACCCGCTGGCCATCAGCGGCGTGGACGTGGAGTGTTCGGTCACCGACGACGGGGTGGAGATCGTCGCCACCGTCAAGACCACCGACCGCACCGGCGTCGAGATGGAAGCGCTGACCGCGGTGACCGTGGCCGGGCTGAACGTCATAGACATGGTCAAGGCGGTGGACCGGGCCGCGGTGATCAGCAACGTACGGGTGCTGGCCAAGTCCGGCGGCCGACGGGGCGACTGGACCCGGAAGGACCAAGGGTGACCGACACCGCGCTGGTGATCACGGTCTCCACGCGGGCGGCGGCCGGGGTGTACGCGGACCGCTCCGGTCCGGTGGTGGTCGAGGCCCTGCGTGCGCTGGACTTCGCGGTCGAGGACCCCGTGGTAGTGCCGGACGGCGATGCGGTCGGCGAAGCCCTGCGGGGCGCTGTGGCCGACGGATATGCGGTGGTGATCACCACTGGCGGCACCGGTCTGAGCCCGGCCGACCATACCCCCGAGCAGACGCGGTCGGTGCTGGAGCGAGAGATCCCGCAGCTGGCCGCGGCGATCGCCCGCTACGGTGGCGAGCATGGGGTTCCCACCGCCGCGCTCAGCCGGGGGATCGCCGGAGTCGCAGGGCGTACGGTGATCGTCAACCTGCCGGGATCGAGCGGCGGGGCGCGGGACGGGATGACCGTTCTTGCTCCAGTGCTCCGGCACGCCGTGAGTCAGGTGCGGGGTGGAGACCACTGAAGTGCTGTTCGGAGCGCTAATGATGCCGGTCGGCCCGGAGTCCCCGCTGATGCCTGGTCGGGCGCCGCGTACGGGTCGGCACCGCTGGCCGGTCACCCTGCAGCACGGCCCGGTCGTCCTGGCGCCGTTGCGGCAGCGCGACAGCGGCGCCTGGGAGCGGGTGCGGCGCGAGAACGCCGAGTGGCTGCAGCCCTGGGAGGCCACGCTGCCGCCGGGCTCGGAACCCGGACCGTCGACGTTCTCAGGGCTGGTGCGGACGCTCAGCCGACAGGCTCGGGAGGGCCGCATGCTGCCCTGGCTGGTCTGGTACGAGCCGGACGGGGGCCCGCGCCGGAGACAGCTGGCCGGCCAGCTGACGGTGAGCGGGATCGTCGGCGGCTCCGCCTCGTGGGCCCAGATCGGTTACTGGGTGGACCAGCGGCTCGCCGGCCGGGGGATCATCCCGACGGCGGTCGCGCTGGCCGTCGACTATTGCTTCCGGACGATGGCACTGCACCGGGTGGAGATTGCGATCCGGCCGGAAAATGTCCGCAGCCTGCGGGTGGTGGCCAAGCTGGGCTTCCGGCCGGAGGGGCTGCGGCCACGCTACCTGCACATCGACGGTGACTGGCGGGACCACCTGGTGTTCGCGCTGAACTCCGAGGAAGTTCCCGAAGGGCTGCTGCGGCGCTGGGACAACCTCCGCCGACGGTGAGTCCCATTCGTCACAGGAGTTTCGGCGACACACCGGCAAGATCACGAAGACGGCGTGTCGCGACGCTTACGGTCTGGGTGTGGGGACGACAGGTCTGATCTTTGCGGCGATTGCCATCGCCTGGTTGGCCTATCTCGTCCCTCACTTCGTTCGGCGGCGCGATGACGAGTCGGTCCCCGATGTGGACCCGGCGGACCGCTTCGCTGATTCGATGCGCATCATCCGGAACGGCACCGCACCGTTGCTTGACCAGGACCTGGAGCGGATCCCCACCTACGAGGTGTCGACCCCGCACACCAGGCAGGCGGCGATCCGGGATCTGCACCGCCAGGTGGTCCTGGCCGCGTCCCGGCGGCGGCGGGTGTTGCTAGTGCTGCTGGCGAGCTTGAGCCTGGTGACCGGACTGTCCGCGACAAGGCTGGCGCCGTGGTGGACGCCGGCCATCCCGGCCGGGTTGCTCGCAGTCTTCGTGGTCGGCGCGCGGATCAGTGTCGGAGTGATCCGGCGCGGCCTGGACGAGCGTTACCGGCAGATCCGCAGCGGCAGCAACGAGTCGACCATCTTCCTGAGCCGAGAGGACCTGGCTGCGGTGACCGCGGCCAGAACGGGGTCGACGGTCGCCGGTGAGGCCAGGCCCAAAGCCGACCCGCCACGGTCGACCGGGGCGCTGTGGGATCCAGTGCCGATCACCAAGCCGACGTACGTATCGAAGCCGCTGGCCCCGCGTACGGTGCGCACCATCGACCTCTCCGGGCCCACGGTCGCCGCCACCACCGCCAAGGTGACTGTTCCGGTCACCGCCGATCCGCCTGAGCGGGCTGCTGACGAGGGCGACCAGGCCGGTGGCGACGAGCAGCGCGAGGCAGCCACGGCCTAGGGCGCCCAGGCAAGGTTCGCTGCAGGCCGTGGCACTTGCGGCGCCCGGAATCTGCGGAAACCTGCAGCGAAACCGATGGTAAAGTCGGCGTGCTGATCGGCCCGGGCCGGTCCGCGGGGCTATGGCGCAGTTGGTAGCGCGTCTCGTTCGCAACGAGAAGGTCAGGGGTTCGAATCCCCTTAGCTCCACCGACGTCCGGCCTAGTTAGCGGTGCAATCGCTCTCGTCGAATCGGCTGCCGATGAGATCGTCGTCGTGACCTCGGGAGCCTAAGATCTCTGTTGGACCTCGAAGATGTCGTCCATGCCCGTGGTGCCTAGGGTGACCTGAGCGTGACCGGTCCTTTAGGGCCAAGAGGCCGGCGGCAGAGGGCGCGGCTGCGACAGCCCCAATCGTCCGATGCTCGACAGCACCTCGCCACGCATGACCACCGCTGCACGCCAAGCCGGGTAGTGATCCGTCCCGCGACCGCCAGACCACGAGGGAAACACACCTGCCGGTTGGTGGGCCATTACCAATTCCGCCGATCCGAGGCGGCCTTCTTCTCAACCGCGGCCAGAAAAGCGTCAATCTGATCAGATACAGCATATCCACTCAAGGGTCAGCAGGACATTTCGAGCCGACCCTACCCAAGGAGTAGAGGGATTACAGCCGGAGATGGCAGAGGTGCGGGGCGATGTCGGCAGCGGCCTCCGAGCCGTACGCCTCCTCAAAGCGAGTTAGGAAGGTGTCGCCGAAGCGATACTCCTGGGTTCCGACCACCTCGATCGCATAGCTCGCCTGCAGAGATCCGACCTGCGCGCAGCGTTCCAGCGACACTTCCCAGGCGAGTCCCGCAAGGAAGCCTGCGCGGTAGGCATCACCCACCCCGGTCGGGTCGACCAGTTCCACCTCCCGCGCGATAGGTACATGCAACTCGGGCTCACCCGCGATCTGAACACTGGACCCCTTGGCGCCCCGGGTGATCACCCGCACCGCGACCCGCTCCAGAATTTCCTCATGCGACCAGCCTGTCTTTTGTGTGATCAGGCCGTCCTCGTAATCGTTGGAGAATAGGTACGTCGCCCCGTCGATGAGCCGCTTGATCTGCTGGCCGTCCAGCCAGGCCATTTGCTGGGAAGGGTCGGCGACGAAGCCAAACCGCCGACTGCGGCATTCCTCGGTGTGCCGGAGCATTGCCACCGGATCGTTCGGAGAAATCACCACCAGATCGAGCCCGCCCGCCCGCTCAGCAATCGGCTGCAACTCGATCTGGCGCGCCTCCGCCATCGCGCCGGTGTAGAAGGAACCGATCTGGGCACCGATCGAGTCGGTCGTGCAGACGAATCGAGCGGTGTGCTGGGTTTCTGAGACTCGGATCGGCCAGGTTTGCACCCCGTGCCGCTCCAGCCAAGCTCGATAGTCGGCGAAGTCCTCTCCGACCGACCCCACGAGAAGTGGATCCAACCCCAGCGCGGCTAGACCGAAACAGATGTTGGGCGCGATCCCACCGCGCCGGATCTGCAAGTCCTCGACGAGGAAGGACAGGGATACACGATCCAGCTGCTCTGTAAGCAGCGAGTCCTCGAACCGGCCGGAGAACCTCATCAGGTGGTCCATGGCTATCGAACCGGTGACGGCGATGTGCACAGAGTGAGGCTAGCGCTGCGGCTCCGCCTCCGCTTCTGTCTCGCAGAATCCGAGACTCATGTGTCGGCGTGAGCGATCCAAGACCTTAGAGGCCGACCTTCTGACAGTCACTAGCGGACCGCCGAACATAGCTGCCTATGTCCGAGGCTCTGTGGCCGGTAGCTGCGACTGCGATGGCATGGAAGCCGTCAGCTGCGTACCCCCGGCGTGCCCCCGACGCGCACAGGAACCGATGCGATGCCACGCCATGCACCGAGGAGCAAGCGTCGGGGCGGCTGCGCAGCTCGGATGCTGGGCCTTCGCAAGTCTGGGGGCGCCGGCCGCGGTCGGTGGGGAAACGGCGTTGGTAGCGCTGGGCGGTCGTCGCTATCCGGGTGAAGCCGGGCGCGATGATGGCAGGGCCTCGGTCAACCCCGATCTCTTTGTGATGCCAGTGATCTCGATTCGCAAGTTGGTGGTGGAGAGCTGTCGACGGCTCGTCGGGTCGTCGGCTGAAGCACGGTCGAATGTTGCCGGTGAGCACGCGTATCAACACTTCATGATCATTTGCTCTCCCCGAGGTATCTCCGGCCGGGCGGTCCGGTTGGAGAGTCGCCCGTGAGCGATCTATGCACCACTTCGAGGGAGGTTCGTCCGATGGAAGTTGTTCATCCGCGTTGCGCCGGTCTGGATGTGTCCAAGCGTGATGTCAAGGTGTGTGTCCGCATCCAAGGCCGCGGATCTCGACCCACCCGGGCCACGGTTACCACCTGGGGGTCGACCACCCGCCAGATCCTGGCGTTGCGGGACATGCTGGTCGCCGAAGGCGTCGGCATGGTGGTGATCGAGTCGACCGGCACCTACTGGAAGCCGTTCTACTACCTGCTCGAAGATCATCTCGCGCTGACGCTGGTCAATGCCCGGGAAGCCAAGACGGTGCCCGGTCGCAAGACCGACGTCGCTGACGCGGAGTGGCTAGCTGACCTCGGCGCGCACGGCCTGGTTCGGGCCTCGCTGGTACCTCCGCCGCCGATCCGTGAACTCCGCGACCTGACCCGGACCCGGGCCACCATCGCGCGAGACCGCGCTCGGGAGGTGCAACGGTTGGAGAAGCTGCTCGAGGACGCCCAGATCAAACTGTCCAGTGTGGTCACCGACCTCTGCGGGGTTGCCAGCCGTCGGATCCTCACCGCATTGATGTCTGGGGTGACCGACCCTGCTGCCCTGGTGCTGCTCAGAGGCGGGTTGAAGGTGAGCGCTGCCGACCTGACCGAAGCCTTGACCGGCCGCTTCACCGAGCATCACGCCTTCATGACCCAGCTTCTGCTCGACAGAATCGACCAGCACAATGCGGCGATCAAGCACCTCGAGCAGCGGATCGAGCAGAAGATCAACTCCCTGGACGCCCCCCGAGACCTGCTCACCAGCATCCCTGGGGTCAGCCGGACGGTCGCCGACATCATCATCGCCGAGACCGGCGCCGACATGACCGCCTTCCCCACCGCCGCCCACCTCTGCTCCTGGGCCGGGGTCAGTCCCGGGCACCATGAGTCCGCCGGCCGACGCAAAACGGCTCCCACCCGGCCCGGGAACCGCCACCTCAAAGCCGCTCTCGGCACCGCCGCCATGTCGACAACCAGACAGCGCAACACCTACCTGGGCGCCAAGTACCGACGCATCGCCGCCCGCCGCGGAAAACTCAGAGCCGTCGTCGCCATCGAACGGGCAATCCTCACCGCCGTCTGGCACATGCTCAGCACCGGCACCTACTACCAAGACCCAGGACCGGACTACTACAGCAGGCACGACCCCAGCAAACGCGCAGCCCGTGCCCTGCGAGACCTACGAGCCCTCGGCTACCAGGTCACCGTTCACCCCGTCGCCGTGGCCAACTAAGCCGACCAGCTCACCAGTTTCGTATCAACGAGAAGGTCAGGGGTTCGAATCCCCTTAGCTCCACCCCTGAGAACCGCCTTGCGACCAGGCATGATGCACTAGCGGAACTCAAGCCTGCCGTATAACGCAACGATCCCGGCGACCCTAGCACAATACGAACGCATGTTCGACGCGGGCACTTGCGGGCCGCTTCGCGGCGACCTTCAGCGGCCTCAGCGAGCAGCCGCTTCAGCGTGGCGTTCTCCCGCTCCAGGTTCAACCTCTTGGCGTCGTCGGCCTTCAACCCGCCGAACTGGTTCCGCCATCGGTAGTAGGTCTGCTCCGCGACGTCCAGCTCGCGGCAGACGTCGGCGACGTCCCTGCCCTCGGCCAGCAGCCGATCGGCGTGGGTGAGCTTACGGACGACCTGCTCCGGTGTGTGCCGTTTCCTCCTCGTCATCGTGATCAAGCCTTCCTGCCCAGCGCGTGGGCGGCAAGACTCTCACTCAACCCGGACCAACCAGCAGGGGTCAGGTCAGAAGGGCTTCGCCGTGGAGGGCGGCCGACAGGTTTGATCTGTGGTGGACCTCGACCAAACGCAGATTGTCCTCAAGTACCTGGATCACGGTAGCGACCACCCGTCGCGCCAGGTCTTGCGAGTCCACCCGGTGGTACTCGGCGATGGTGTTGCCCACGGCCTCTACCAGCGGCTCATCGACGTCCAGCCATAACCTCATCAGTTCGATGACTTCCCGAGCCGTCGCCGGAGGCTTCGACCGCGCCTCATCCACGCTTCGCAGCCTAGACGCCGTCGGATGGGCGATACTGCCGGACAGTCGTGGGCCGCTAGCGCGAGTCAGGTGGCCGACGGCGCCCGTCACGGTACTTCTCTATTGCCGCCAGGATGAGGCCGAACCACAGCAGGCCCATCATGACCCACCCGCCTCGCTGCTCCACCCTGAAGACCGCGGTGACGACCGGAACTCGCCGGCTTGACCCGTGTTCCTCCGCTCGGGGACGCGCGTACGACCACAACGAGCTCGACCAGCAGCTTGGCGGAGGGTGCGCGCACTCCCGACCACTACCTCCGGAGCAGTCGGGTTGGGACAGCTGCAGTGGACTGGCGCCGATGGAGCGAGTTGAACCCGTTCATGGAGCGAGTTGAACCCGGTGGGTTCGCTGTCCTCATGGACACAGCGGATCTATTAAGCGAAGCAATTCATCGACTACCTCGTTGAGCGGCTGGGTAGCGTCGATATCTATCGCTCCCGCCGGTTTTTCATCGCTTCGATTTAGCTTGAGCATGAGTTCGAGTTCCCAAGGCTGCTTGCCAAAGGTGTTGTCGGTGCGCTCTCGGAGGCGGGCACGCATAGTGTTATCGTCGATGCGGAGGTTGAACACCTTGGTGAAATAGGGCAAGAAGTCGTTGCGATTCCGGCTGCTCCCACAAACGAATAACACATCTGGTTCCGGGCTTTCGAGTTCGCTGACAGCTTTTTGCTCTTCCCACATATGGTTGTCGTAATGAGCGGTCCCACCTGGGAAACCGGTGTCGGGATCAACAAAATACTTCCAGGCACGGTCGGTACTGACAGCCTTGTAGCCGCGTCGGATCAGCTCCTCGTAGACTGACGATTTCCCGGTACCAGATAAGCCTTCCACCAAATAGTTCCGTTTAGCCATGTCGGCGGTCCGATATCACGTTCATACGAGCCAGGCTAGGTCATCCCACTTAGTACGACCAACGAGTTATCGCCGAGTCGTTACACGTATCGGTACGTCAGTCAAGCGGCACGGTTGAGGGACCCACGTCCGGGACCTGGTCTACAAAAGGCTCAGTAGGTCACCCACGAAGGTCTCAAGGCTGGCGGCACGAAGGTTCACTTCGGCCCCATGCGGGTCGAGGATAGACACCGTGGGCAGGTCACTACGACTTGTATGAGCGGTGAAGAAAACAGAGGGCTTCTCGCCCACGTGTCCGCAGACGGGAGGTGAACACGAAGATCTATTCCGAGGGACTACTGCGAATCAGTGAAATCAGTATCTGCAGTGCCTCGATTTGGTCCCCGGTCAATATCTGGCAACTCGTGTAGTCCTCTTCTAGGGGCAGCTCCATCACGGTGAAGCCGCTCAATGCGCCAGAGGCACGATAGGCACGGGCCACCGCTTCACCTAATCGAGCCTCGGGCCCGGAGTACCCGCGTCGTCCTGGGTCGGCGAAGTCCAGCGCGATCGAGCGCTTGTCGCGGTGGGTGACTCAGTAGGTTTGCCGACCTGGCCGGAGTGACCGTCAAGGCGGTGGGCGTCCGTCGAGTACGAGCGTCGGTGGCCCGCGCGCACGTGCGGTCGCTGGCAGATGCATCGCGGTTAGATGATGCCGACCGAGCGGCGCTGGTCGCCGCCCGGGTTTGTCAGCCGCGCCGAAGTGCGCCGAGCGGAGTCCGGAACACCGCGGTCACTCCAGCAGATCTGGCCTCCGCCGGACCTTCACGCCCGCATCCTCGAGTCGCCTCTTGACCGTCACGAGCTTGTAGACGAAGACCGCAGCGGCGGTCACCGCGCCGGCATCGTCGAGGAGGCCGAACGGTCCAAGCATCACCTCAGGCAGCACATCGACCGGGCTCACCAGGTAGACCAGAGCCCCGATCATCGCGATCAGCCCGCGCGGCGGGATGCGGTAGCGCCACATGACGAACCCGATGACGGCCACTCCGAGCAGCGCAAGGACGCCGAGCAGCACGAGCACCAAAGTCAGCGGATCGGACATGTCCATGGCGTCCACTGTGCCTCATGCGCCCAGCGAACGGCTCAGTACCGGTGGGCCGACGGGGTGCCGTTGCCGGATGATGGGTTCAAGATCAACTGCATTCGCTCCATGTTTCCCATTTGCCAATGGCCAGGTCGCGATGCTCCGCATGCACACTAGGCCGACACCAAAGTCGTGCACGTACCGCGCGATGGGTTTCGATGAACTTCACATCGACGGAACTGGTGCCCACCGAAGGCGATCGCGATCTTCGGGTCGCACCGGGGTAGGCGCGTTCAACCCCTGGGCCAGGGGGTGTGGCGGCCAATTGGCGGCCGTGCGCCGCTGGCAAATCTTGAGCACCGATCAGCAAGCGTCGGAGCAGCCGGTCTGTCGGCAAGTTAGTCCTTGGCAAACCGAATAACAGCCGTCTCGACGGTGACGTCGGCCGTTGATCCGGGCTTCAGTCGATCTACTCTCCGATCAGCGCCTTGAACGACGGCTCGCCGCGGATCGGGTCGAAGTCGGAGTCCTTGCGTGCATCTGCGCGGAACTTCTCTGACGCACCGACCGCGCGTCTCAGGTGATCGATCGCTTCGGCCGTGCGGCCGCTCAGGCTCTCGCTGCAGGCCAGGTTGTAGACGAGCATCGGATACTGCGGATTGGCGGCAATGAGGTCTTCGAGTCGCGCTCTGAGCTTGGCGTGCTCGCCCTTGTCGTAGAGCGGCCTGAGTGGCGCCCACAGCTCCCAGCCGCTGGCGTCGTACGCCTTCCCCGGGGTGCCGTCGACGACGAGGATCGTGGTCGACGGATCGGCTGCGACGGCCGTTCGCCGCGCGCCCTGCGCAGTGAAGACGAGGGTGCCAACGGCGGCTTCCACCTTCTCTCCGTCGACCTCGAAGATCGCGCGCCCGCTCAGGACAATGAACAGTTCCTCGGCCGGCTCGGAGTCCTCGTCGTACTCGTTGATGATCGGGTCCCCGGCCGCAGCGCCCACCCATGCGGTCACGCCGAAGCCCTGGATGCCGAGGTGGTGCCGCACCGGTTGATAGCGGTAGCGTCCGTCGGGCAGCGGGTCGATCTCGTCCAGGCGCGCAATCGCGTACGTCTGCATGGAATCCTCCCGTCGTCCCCAGGTCGCCCGCCAAGCGCCGGCGGACGAGGTCCCAGGCTATGCCCGGCTGGCAGTCTTCCGTGTAGTCCGCCAGCGAGCCTGGTAGCTAGGCCGCACGCAGCCGCACGAGGTAGAAAACAGTGCGCGGCGTCGGCATGTATGGCGAGTGGTCAGGGAGGATGTGGCAAGGTCGTGAGGATGGGTATGGCATTTGTCACCGCACATGACCGCCCGGACTTGATTGGCGGAATGTGGGCCGTCCCCAACCCGTGGCCGACGTTCATGCTTCAGGACGTCGTCTCCGACTTCTGTTATGACCAGCTGCCGGTGCGCTACCCGGAGTACCAGTTGTTGGCCGTTGATGAGCGGGATCAGGTTTGGGCCCGCGTCAACGCGGTGCCTTACGCGTGGAGCGGAGTGGACGAGGAGCTTCCCGAGAACGGTTGGGACTTCGCTCTGGGGATGGCGTTCCGGCCCGAGATGCCAGGGGCGGCCACTGCCGTCTGTTTGATCGAGGCCCGGATCCATCACGACCTGGCCGGCGCCGGCCTTGGGACCGGCCTGCTGCTTGCGGCCCGGGACAATGCGGCAGCGCTCGGGTTTCGGCATCTGCTCGCGCCGATCCGGCCGACCCTCAAGCATCTTGAACCGCATACGCCGATCGATGAGTACATTCGGCGCACCCGACCGGACGGGACGCCGTTCGACCCGTGGCTTCGCAGCCACGTGCGGCTCGGCGGCCGGCTGGCTCGAATCTGCCACTCGGCGATGACCATTGCCGGAAACCTGGCCGAGTGGCGGGCCTGGACTGGCCTACCCTTCGATACCTCCGGGATGGTGGAGGTGGAAGGCGCGCTCAACCCGGTTCACGTCTCCACCGAGAACGACTACGCGGTCTACGTCGAGCCCAACGTGTGGATCGTCCACCCGACCGGGTGAGTACGCGGCTAGGGCGCTCGACGTGAAGACCGACGGATGACTGCCGGTGCAGGAGGCTCCGTGGACAAAGCCCGCTACTGATCGGGCTTTGTCCATCCCGGCATCAGCGGTCTGTCAGTGAGAAGCCGGTGAAGTGGAAGGTTCCGGGCGCCCCGTTGGTGGAGACGATCTCTACCCCGTAGTCGATCTGGCCGAGGGTCGAGTTGGCCGGCACCCGGCCGTGGGTGATCAGGTTGTCGAGCATGGCTCGGATGTTGACGGTGCCGGCGGCCATGTCCGTACCGGGAACGAAGGGAAAGGATGTGGTTGTCACTGGTTGCCCAGAGGGTCCAGGTCTGCCCGCCGAACTGGAGGCCGGTGGCTACTACGGAGCCGGCCGGCCGCTGGGCCTGGTTGTCGGTCCAGATCATCACCTCGCGGTTCGAGGCTCCGCCGTTCCCGACGCCGTTGAGCCAGATGTCGTAGGCGATGTTGTAGATGCCGGTGTTCGCGCCGGACGCGGCGAAGCTGGAGGAGAGGGTCGGGTAGTTGCTCAGTGGAGGCCCATAGCCGGTGCCCCGAGGCTCGACCTCGGGGCAGCCGAGGCTGACGCATGCCGAAGACGCCGAGGACCCCGAGTACCAGGGCAAGGCTGGTGCCGAATGCGATCAGCACCCGCCGGAGACGGTGGGTCGCGAACCCGTCTGCTTCAACCTGCTTGTCCCGCGCCGCTTCGGCGGCCCCATTGCGGTCAAGTCAGGAGCTTTTGTCGATCAGCGTGAGCTCAGACCGCCGCTCACGACGACACGGCGGACGACCAGCAACGGCGTCGGCGGTTTCTGGCGTCTCTTACTGCCGTGTCCGGTCTGAGTGGACCTCAGCCGCGCCAGCCGATGTCCAAGATCTCGACCGACGATCCCCGACGCGTGTTGTAGCTAACCAGGCTCGGGGAGTGCGTCGACGCCAGAACTGGGTAGACCTCAGGGGTACGGGCGAGCTCGTCCAGAAGCCAGGCGTACGCCAACCGGTTCGCCGCCTGGCGCGTGGCCGACATGGCCTCGTCGGTGGCGACGATGCGCCGAACCCGTTCGATGTGTGCTGACAGCTGCTGTCGGCGCCGGACGATCCTCAGCTCCTCGGCCTCTGGGTCAACCTCCTCCGGCGTGTTGAGCCGCTCCAATGCCCACTCGACGAAGCGCCGAACCCACGGGCCGAGGACGCGACGGGCCGGCCGCGTGACCAGCAGACGGGCCAGGAGGACCAGGCCGAAGAAGGTGAACCACGCCACTATCTGGCCGAGTTCGGTCATGGCCCCTCCCGTCTCCCGCTAGCGTACGCGGGAGTCGTCAGCCGGCCGGGCGGGCGGCGACCAGCCGATCCATCGTGCTATCCATCGCTGCATCGACCTGCTGACGGCTGGGATCCCCGTCGTACCACTCCATGATCTCCCGGGCTCCCTGGTGGAACCCGACGACGGCGGTGTAATCGGGGACGAGCCCTCGCACCTTGCTGTTGTCGAAGATCATCGAGTGCGCCTTGTCCCCCAGCAGTCCCGCGCCCCACTCCGGGTCGGCCGCCGCGATCTCGTCGGAGGGGACGTGCACCAGTCGCGGTTCCACCCCGGCCGCCCGGCCGACGGTGGTGAAGATGTCGTTCCAGGACAGCCACTCGTCCGACGTGATGTGAAAGCTGTCGCCGATCGCCGCCGGGTGCCCGAGCAGGCCGACGAACGCCTTGGCGAAATCGGTGTGGTGGGTGAGGGTCCACAGCGAGGTGCCGTCGCCCGGCACCACGACCCCGGCCCCTCGTCTCATCCGGTCGACGACGGTCCAGCCGCCGTCGAACGGGAGCAAGGTCTTATCGTAGGTGTGGGACGGCCGGACGATCGTCATCGGCAGACCTTCGTCCCGGTACGCGCGGACCAGCAGGTCCTCGCACGCGATCTTGTCCCGGGAGTACTGCCAGAAGGGGTTGCGCAGTGGGGTGGACTCCACGACCGGGACCCGGCCCGGTGGTGTCTGGTACGCCGACGCCGAGCTGATGAACACGTACTGGCCCATGCGACCGGACAGCACGTCCAGCCGGGACTGCACGTCGCGCGGCGTGAAGGCCAGGAAGTCCGCCACGACGTCGAACGTGCGGTCGCCAAGGGCCTCGCGCACCGAGGTGGCGTCCGCCAGGTCGGCGACCAGGGTGGTAACCCCCTCGGGCGTCGGCCGCGAGCTGGAGGAGCGACCGCGGTTCAGCGAGAAGACCTCCATGCCGAGCTCGACCGCCCGGGCGGTGCAGGCCGAGCTGATGATCCCCGTACCGCCCAGAAACAACACTGACTGTCCCGACATCGTCGTCCTCTCGCCGCAGGGTCCGGCCTGCTCTCGAGAGCCAAGCATGGCGCGCCGCCCGAGCGGACGCGGACTCAGGTGTCGCGCTGAATCCCGACAAGGCGGCCCCGCTGACCCGTGGCCGGCCGAGAGGATGAGGCACGAGGACGCTCGGGGGCGACTGCGCGAGCCGCCGCACCCGGGCGAGGTCGATCAGCGGATAGCCGGCGTCGATGCCTACGCGTGAGCGCCGGTACCGGTCCCGGGCGCGGACCAGCAGGGCCGCTGCCTCGTCGAGTCGCCCTCGGCCATTGCGAGATCGCCGAGCATCTGGTCAGAGAAGGCGATGCCCTCGTCGTCGCCCGTGCTTCTCGCGACTGCGTGGGCCCGCATGAGCCGTCGGGCTCGATCGTGAAGGCCGTGTAGCCCGCGCCGGCCGTCTCTCCGACGATCAGGGTGCCGCCGTCCGGAGTGATCACGGAGCCGTTCGGAAAGTACAGGTCCTGTGCGGCCACGGACGTCGAGCCGTCGGGGTCGATTCGGATCAGCGCCGGGTCGTCGGGTCCGCGAAGTCGTCCAGCGCGAAGCCCATTTCGCCGGCGTAGGCCCGCCCGTACCGGTCGACCACCATGTCGTTGAGGTAACCGCCGCAGAGGTGGCCGACATCGGCATGGACGCTCTCCGCTCCGTTGGGCCAGCGTCGCAGCACCGTGCAGTCGCACCGACTGACCACGAGCAGCGAGCCGTCGGGCATCCAGCCCAGGCCGGACGGCTGGCCCAGGACGCACATGACCTGCGCCTCGCGTCCAGAGGCATCGACCGTCAGCACCCGGTCGCGGTAGAAATCTGATACCCACCAACGACCGTCCCGCCACCGCGGCGCTTCGAAGAAGGATCCGCCCTCGAGCAGGGTGGCGACCTCGCTCACATTCCGCAGTCTCGCGCATCGACGCTGTCGATACCTACACTTCGGGCGTGGGAGTACGCCGGTGACCGCACCTTTCCCGTCAAGTGCGGAGTTGCTGGTGCTGCACGCCGTACGCCTGCTGGGCATGGGCGACGACGAGGAGGTCGCGGCGCGCTTCGGCCTGGATCCCGCTGTCGCAAGCGAGCTCCTGCTCGACTTCCAGGCCATGGGTTGGGTCAGCCGGGTCGAGTTCGCCGGCACTGTCGGCTGGACGCTGACCACGGCGGGACGGACGGAGAACGAGCGCCGACTGGCCGACGAGCTCGCGGCCACGGACTCCTGCGCGATCATCGAGGCGGGCTACCGCGCGTTCCTGCCCCACAACGACGGGCTGCTGCGGGCCGCAACCGACTGGCAGCTCCGGCCCAGCCGCACCGACCCGCTGGCCGCCAACGACCATTCCGACCCGGCATGGGACCAGCGCGTACTCGACGCCTTGGCGGTCCTGAGCGAGGATCTGCAGGGGATCTGCTCGACGCTCGGCAGCCGGCTGGCCCGGTTCCGGGGCTACGACGAGCGCTTCGCCGCGGCGCTGGATCGCGTGCGGCACGGCGACCGGGCGTGGGTCAACCGCCCCAAGGTGGACTCGTGTCACACCGTCTGGATGCAGTTGCACGAAGATCTACTGGCCACCCTCGGCCGGGAGCGGTGAGCCCGGTCCACGAGGTTCAGCTCACCAGCGCCGATCGTCCTCGACCCAGGCGGCGAGCCGGACCAGCGCCATCTGGAGAGCGACATCGTCGACCGCGCCTTGGGCCGCGTCGGGGATGTCGTCATAGACCATGGTCACCTCAGTTCCGCCGTCGGCGTCGCGCAGCTCCGTGGTGATCGTCAGGATGCCATCCATCCGGGGGTTCCGCGACTGGAACTCGATGGTCTCCACCACCAGCTGACCTGGGAGCAAGCGGGTAAAGCGTGCGCGGAAAGTCTGGGTACCCTCGGCGCTCCTGCTCGCCTCACCGGCCGCGTCGGGGTGCAGCGAGATGCGGAACCGTCCGCCTTTGCGAGCATCGAACTCGTGGATCTTCGCGCTCATGCCGTTCGGGACACGCCAGGCAGCCACGGCGAACGGGTCCAGCAACGCCTGGTAGACCTCGTCGGACTCGGCGCGAACCCAGCGCGTCACCCGAGTGCTGCCCACACGGTCAAACTAGCGGTGCAGGTCGCCGACAAGATCGTCGGGATGCCGATGGCTCCCATGCGGGCTCCACGTGTTCCCCCGATCCGTCACCGGCGGAGTCGAGCCCCTGCCGCCGTCTCGGAACCGGCAAGAGTCGGCCGGCGCTCACCTGGATTCCCTACGCCACCGGCCTCCGGAAGGGCCGACACGCCGGTTCGGGATGAAACGCGCGTAGCAGATTCAGGCGCGAGGGGGCGTGGGACGCTCAGGTATGAGTGGTTCGGTGTACGAGGTGATCATCACCGCCGACGACGAGAGCTGGCTGCTCGGGTTCACCCGGGCGCTGGTGCGGGACCGGCTGGTGGCCTGTGGTCAGCACATCACGCCGGTGCGTTCGATCTACGCCTGGCAGGGCGCGATCGAGGAGAGCACCGAGACCCGGGTTGCGCTGCATACCCGGGCTGACCTGGTCCCGGCCGTTCTCGAGCGCACCCGGGCGGAGCACCCCTACGAGGTGCCGTGTGTGCTGGCCCTGCCGGTCGATCAGGGCAACCCGGACTACCTGGCCTGGGTCGTCAGCTCGACCCGGGCGCCGGACTGACTGCATCGACTTGCCAACGGGCCGGGAATCATTACGATACGATAACGCCGACCCGGGGGGCGTTCGGTTCCGTTCCGACCACCAGGAGATCCGATGCCACGCATGAACCGAGTCCGCGCGATTGCTGCGGGCCTGCTCGGGGCCACCGCACTCGTCGCCATCCCGCTCACCCAGGTCGCTCAGGCGTCCGCCAGCGGGACGTACGAGAACTCGGTGTACGCCAACACCAACGTCCAGCGGGCCAAGTACGACCGCGTCAAGCTGAATGGCGCCAAGTGCCTCGACACGTTCGCCGAGCGCCAGGCGGCCAAGATGGCCAAAGAGCAGCGGATGTACCACCAGCAGCTCGGCCCCATCCTCACGACCTGCAAGCTGAGCATGGTCGGTGAGAACGTCGCGTATGGCTACGCCAACGGCAAAGCGGCGGTCAGCGCCTGGATGAGGTCGCCCGGGCACAAGGCCAACATCCTCAACAAGAACTACCGGCTGATCGCGGTCGGCGCCGCCCAGGACGAGGACGGTCGCTGGTACGTCGCGCAGGTGTTCGGCCGCTCGGCTTAATCAGAAGGGGCTCAGCACGCATCCGCTAGATCCAGCTCCGGAACCACATCCGGGACAGCCAGCTGCGGTAGGGCAGCAGCTCGTCGGTGAGCACCGGGTAGATGTAGGCGAAGTTCGCCGCCACCAGGGCGACGAACGCGCCGCTGACGATCGCCGCGATCATGCGGCGGTCGCCGGCTCGGCCCTCGCCGAGTAGTCGTCCGATGCACAGCGCCACGGCCATCACCGAGAACGGGATGATCGTGATCGCGTAGAAGAAGAACAGCGGCCGGTCGTCATGGCTGAACCACGGCAGCCAGCCGGCCAGCACCCCGACCACCGGGATGCCGAACCGCCAGTCGCGGCCGCCGACCCACAGAATGGCCGCGGCGATCAGGGCGAACACGGCGACCCACCACAGCGCCGGGGTGCCGATGCCGCTGATCACCCGGATGCAGTTGTCGGGACCGACGCAGCCGTCCGTGCCCGGCTTGATGTCGTTGATCGCGTCGATACCGATGGGACGGGCGACCACCAACCAGCCGGCTGGGTCCGCGCGGTAGGAGTGCTCGGCGTTGTTGATGAAGTCGCCGGTGTGGAAGTTCCAGATGTCCTTCTGGTAGTGGATCCACGATGCGAGGGTCTCGCCGAGCACCTGGGTCGTCCGGGCGTCCGGATTGTTCGCCCCCCAGTCCCGGTCGTAGCCGCCGGAGGTCGACAGCCAGCCGGCCCAGGTGCCCAGGTAGACCACACCGGCCAGCACCACCAGCGAGACGAAGGCGGGGACGCCGTCGCGCAGCAACGCGGTCGGCGCCTGGCGCCCGGCCCCGGCCAGCCGACGTGCGCCCACGTCCCAGGCCAGGGAGAGCAGCGCGAACGCGGCCAACAGGTACAGGCCGTTCCACTTGCTGCCGATGGCCAGCCCGAAGCACACACCGGCGGCCAGCCGCCACGGCCGCAACACCAGGGCCGGTCCGAACCGGCCGCCGAGGTCGGTCAGGCCGCGCTGGGTCAGATGGTCGGCCAGCCGGTTCCGGAACCAGTCCCGGTCTGCGGCCAGACAGCTCACCCCGGCCACCACGAAGAAGGCGACGAAGATGTCCAGCAGCGCGGTCCGTGACATCACGAACGCCAGCCCGTCGAAGGCGAGCAGCAGCCCGGCCAGTCCGCCCACCAGGGTCGACTTCGACACGCGGCGGACCAGGCGGATGGTGACCAAGACCAGGAGGGTGCCGAAAACCAGCGGGGCTAGCCGCCAGCCGAAGGAGTTCATCCCGAAGATCGCCTCGCCGGCCGCGATCAGCCACTTGCCGACGGGTGGGTGCACGACGAAGGACGCGGTCGTCTGCATCACGTCGGGCGTGCCGGCCACCACCTGCGGGTTGGCGTCGGACGGCCAGTTGCGCTCGTAGCCGAACGTGAGCAGCGAGTAGGCGTCCTTGGCGTAGTAGGTCTCGTCGAAGACCAGCTTGTTGGGGTAACCAAGGTTCACCACACGAAGGACGAAGGCGATCGCGGTGATCAGCAGCGTGACCACCCAGCCGGTCACCCGATCGGCCGGCATGGCGACCCGGAGCCGCTCGACCGTGGACGGTGGACGGGGGTGCGGCGGTAGCGGCACGGCGGCCTCGGACGGCTCGACCTCCTCGGCGAACCCAGGGTCCACCTCGAGAACCGGGCGAGTCACGCAGGCCATAGTAGGTGTGACGGGGCTTGGTTCTGCCAGGCTGGCGAAATGAGCGAGGAGACCACCACGTCGGGTGTCGTGGTACTGGCCGCGACCCCGATCGGGGACGCGGCCGACGCCTCGCCGCGGCTGCGGGCCGAGCTGGCCGAGGCAGACGTCATTGCGGCTGAGGACACCCGGAGACTGCGCCGGTTGCTGGCCCGACTCGAAGTGATCACGGCCGCCCGGGTGGTCTCCTACTTCGACGGCAACGAGGCCGCCCGGACCACGGAGCTGCTGGGCGATTTGGCGGCCGGCGCTCGGGTGGTGGTGGTCACCGACGCGGGGATGCCGTCGATCTCCGACCCGGGCTACCGGTTGGTGGCCGCGGCGGTCGAGCAGGGCATTCCGGTCACCGCCGTGCCCGGTCCGTCGGCGGTGCTGACCGCGCTGGCTGTCTCGGGACTGCCGGTGGACCGGTTCTGCTTCGAGGGGTTCCTGCCGCGGCGGTCGGGGGAGCGCGGACGCCGGCTGGACGACCTGGCCGCTGAACCACGCACGCTGGTCTTTTTCGAGGCGCCGCACCGGACCCTGGAGACCTTGACCGCGATGGTGGCCGCCTTCGGAGCCGAGCGCCGGGCGGCGGTCTGCCGGGAGCTGACCAAGACCCACGAGGAGGTACGCCGCGGCCCACTGGCCGAGCTCGTCGCCTGGGCCGAGGCCGGCGTACGCGGGGAGGTGACCCTGGTGGTGGCCGGCGCGCCGCCGGTGGCGGCCGACCTGGCCGAGGCCGTCCGCGCGGTGCGGGACCTGACCGCCACCGGCACCCGGCTGCGGCCGGCGGTGGCCGAGGTGGCGCTGCGGATGGGGGTGGCCAAGAACCGGCTGTACGAACTGGTGCTCCGAGACCAGGTGGACGAGTGACAGAGTGACCGGGTGGACCTGCCCGAGCGCCCCGAGCCGTTACCGGTGCCGGTCGTCGACACCCACTGCCACCTGGACGTGACCGAGCGGCACTCCGGGCTGGCGGCCGACACCGCGCTGGCCTGGGCGGCCGAGGTGGGAGTGACCCGGGTCGTACAGATCGGCTGTGACGTCGCGGGCTCCCGGTGGGCGGTGGCGGCGGCCGAGCGCTGGCCGAACGTGGTGGCCGGGGTGGCCATCCACCCCAACGACGCGGCGCGGTTCGGCGCGCGGCTGGCCGAGGCGATGGCCGTGGTCGAGGAGCTGGCCGGGCATCCCCGGGTTCGCGCGGTGGGGGAGACGGGGCTGGACTACTACCGCACCCGGGAGCCGGCCGGCCAGGTCGTGCAGCGGGAGGCGTTCGCCGCGCACATCGCGCTGGCCAAGGCGTACGACAAGACGCTGGTCATCCACGACCGGGACGCCCACGCCGATGTGCTGGAGGTGCTCGACGCCGAGGGGGTCCCGGACCGGATGGTCATGCACTGCTTCTCCGGCGACGCGACGTTCGCCCGGGCCTGCCTGGAGCGCGGCGCCTACCTGTCCTTCGCCGGGCCGGTCACCTTCAAGCCGAACTCGGCCCTACGGGAGGCGCTCACGGCGACCCCGCTCGACCGGGTCCTGGTCGAGACCGACGCGCCCTACCTGACCCCGATGCCGTTCCGCGGCCGGCCGAACGGGTCCTACCTGATCCCACACACCGCCCGGTTCATGGCCGCGCACCTCCAGGTGGACCTGGACACGTTGGGCCGGGCGCTCACCGACAACGCGACGGCCGCCTTCGGCGGGGAGTGGTAGGTGGAGCTCGCCGAGGTGCTGCGCCGGCGCCGCATGGTGCGGTCGTACGACCCGACCCGGCCGGTGCCGGGCGAACTGTTGGACCGCGTCTGTGCGGCCGCGCTGCAGGTGCCGTCGGCCGGGTTCACCCAGGGTGTGTCGCTGCTCGTCCTGGTCGGCGCCGACCAGCGCGCGGCCTACTGGGAGGCGGCGGCCGGTTCGGCGCCGAGCCGATGGCTCGCGGGTATGCAGACGGCTCCCACGCTGGTGCTGGTGTGGACGAGCCAGGCCGCGTACCTGGACCGCTACGCCCAGCCGGACAAGGGCTGGACCGACCGCGACCCCGAACGGTGGTCGGCGCCCTTCTGGTTCGTCGACGGCGGGATGGCGGCGATGGCCATGCTGCTGACCGCCACCGATGCCGGTCTCGGGGCCTGCTTCTTCGGCATCCCGAGGCGACGGATCGGCGCCGTGCGGAGCGCGTTCGGCGTCCCGGACGACCAGCTCAGCGTCGGCGTGGTCAGCCTGGGCTATGCCCAGTCCGGCGGGGCGGCGGGCTCGCCGGTGCGGCGACCGCGGCGGCGACCCGATGAGCTGATCCATCGGGAGGCGTGGTAAAGCGCTTTGGTCAAGGATTTGGGCCCGTGTCGTGGTGGCCGTTATAGTTCCGTGACCGATTGACCCATTTCCTCGGGAGTGTTGTGCGCAAGATCATCCCCGCCGTTGCGGCGGGCGTAACGGCCCTGGCCGTGGCTGGCGGAACCTTCGGCTACGTGACCCTGGACAAGGCCGTGGCCTTGTCGATCGATGGTGACGTCTCACAGGTGCAGACCATGGAGCCCACTGTGGGTGAGCTGCTCGAGAAGCAGGGGATCCAGGTCGGTGAGCACGACGTGGTCGTTCCCGCTGCGGATACCCGGCTTGTCGAGGGCACCGCGGTCGCGGTGAACTACGGCCGTCTGGTCACGATCACCGTGGACGGCGCCGAGCAGCAGATCTGGACCACGGCCACCTCGGTCGACCGGGCCATCGACGAGCTCGGCATCGACACCACGGGAGCCGACGTCGAGCCCGCACTGGCTACGGAGGTCGGCCGCGACGGGCTCGCCGTCGACATCGCCACCGCGAAGACCGTGACGATCGTTGCGGCCGGTAAGAAGAGAAACGTCACCACCACCGCGCAGACGGTGGCCGGCGCCCTGACGGCGGCCAAGATCAAGGTCGACGGCAACGACAAGCTCAGTGTCCGCCCGACGGCGAAGCTGGTCGACGGCACCTCCGTGCGCTACATCCGGGTCACCGAGTCGAAGCTGACGCGCAAGGTCAGCCTGGCGTACAAGACGGTGCGCAAGGAGACCGAGAAGCTCGACAAGGGCGACACCAAGGTCGACACCCGGGGCGTCAAGGGCGTCCGCACCCTCACCTACAAGGTGGTCCGGCACGACGGCAAGACCGTCAGCAAGAAGCGGACCAACGACAAGGTGACCAAGAAGCCCGTGACCCAGGTGGTGCTGGTCGGCACCAAGGAGGAGCCGAAGCCGAGGCGGAGCTCCGGCGGTGGCTCGACGTCGACCCCGTCGGCCTCCGTGGCCTCGGGCAGCGTCTGGGACCGGCTGGCCCAGTGCGAGTCGGGCGGCAACTGGTCGATCAACACCGGCAACGGCTACTACGGCGGACTGCAGTTCTCGCTGGGCACCTGGCGCGCGTACGGCGGGTCGGGCTACCCGCACCAGAACAGCCGGGCCCAGCAGATCGCCATCGGGCAGAAGCTGCAGGCGGCGGCCGGCTGGGGTCAATGGCCGGCCTGCAGCGCCAAGCTGGGCCTTCGCTGAGTCCTTCGACCAGCTCAGGAGGGCCCCTGCTCGACCCTTCGGCGGTCCGCGACCTGGCCCGCCGGCTCGACCTGCGGCCCAGTAAGCAGCGCGGGCAGAACTTCGTCACCGATGCCAACACGGTCCGTCGCCTCGTGGCGACCGCCGGGGTCGGTCCGGACGACACTGTGCTTGAGGTCGGGCCCGGGTTGGGGTCGCTGACCCTGGGTCTGCTACCGGTCGTACGCCGGGTGGTCGCGATCGAGATCGACGAGCGGCTGGGCCGGGCGCTGCCGGACACCGTGGCCGAGCGGCTGCCGGACCGGGCCGATGCGCTGCAGGTGGTGGTGGCCGACGCCTTGACGGTGTCGGAGCTGGACTGGTCCCCGACCGCTGTCGTGGCCAACCTGCCGTACAACGTCGCGGTACCCGTGCTGCTGCACCTGCTGGCCCGTTTTCCCGGGTGGAGCCGCGGGTTGGTGATGGTGCAGGCCGAGGTCGCCGACCGGCTGGTCGCGCCTCCGGGCTCGCGCACCTACGGGGTGCCGTCGGTCAAGGTGGCCTGGTATGCCACCGCCCGCCGGGCCGGCTCGGTGCCGGCCACCGTGTTCTGGCCGGTGCCCAACGTCGAGTCCGGGCTGGTGGCGCTCGAGCGGCGGCCGGTCCCGGAGACGACGGCGAGCCGGCAGCGGGTGTTCGCGGTGGTCGACGCGGCCTTCGGCCAGCGGCGCAAGATGCTGCGGTCGGCCCTGGCTGGGCTGGCGGGCTCGTCGTCGGCGGCCGAGGCGGCGATCGCTGCGGCTGGCCTCGACCCGACCGACCGCGGGGAGCGGCTCGGAGTCGTCGAGTTCGCCCGGATCGCCGAGGAACTGGACCGACAGGCGCTGACCTAGGCGAAGCCGGTTCGGGCGGTACTGAGCACGACCCGGGCACGACGACGGAGGTCAGGCTGAATTCGCGAGAGGCATGTCACCACCGGCGCCGGCTGCGCTCTCGGTGTTCAAGAGCACGACGACAGCATCGTCGGGCAGCGCCAGCTCCGCA
The DNA here is from genome assembly GCA_963808435.1 of uncultured Actinomycetota bacterium. GTDB lineage: Bacteria > Actinomycetota > Actinomycetes > Propionibacteriales > Propionibacteriaceae > Microlunatus. Next base: position 66,595 of record CAWEFW010000026.1, read on the forward strand.
CGACGGTCCGGATCGCCCAGGACGGCCGCCGCCCCGGCCAACGCGGCCGCCCCGGAGGCGCCGGCCTGGATGCCGACCTCCGCCAGCTCGGCGACGGCTCGGATGGCGGCTTCATCGGAGACGGCGACGGCGGCGTCGAGCCCGTCCCGGAGGTAGGGCCAGGCCAGGCTGGACGGTGTCCCGCAGTTGAGCCCGGCCATCACCGTCGCCCCGGTCGGCACCGAGACCGGTTCTCCGGCCGCCAGACTGGCCAGGACGCAGGCTGCGGTGTCCGGCTCACAGGACAGCACCCGGACCGAGGAACCATCGGTCCGGCTCCGCGCGTAGGCGAGGACGGCCTGGGCGAGGGAGCCGACTCCGACGGGAACGGCGATCACCTCGGCGCCGCCGAGGTGACGTTCGGCCAGCTGGTCGTCCAGCTCGGCCAGCAGGGTCTGGTAGCCCTCGACGATCCAGCCGGGCACGACCTCGTAGCCGTCCCAGGCCGTGTCCTGGACCAGCGCCGCCGACGGCAGCCGGTCGGCCAGCTGGGCGGCGGCCGCGACGGCGTCGTCGTAGGAGCCGGCGATCCGAGTGACGCGGGCGCCCTCAGCGACGATCGCGGCCTCGGTCCGGCCGCTCATCACCCCGGGAACGACCACCTCGACCGGCAGTTCCAACCATGTCCCTACCCGGGCCACGGCCCGTCCGTGGTTGCCGTCGGTGGCAGCCACCAACGTCATCGGCGCCGCCTGCGCGAGGCGCCGGAGCTGGTCCAGCCGCAGATCCGCCTCGCCCAGACCCGCCCGATGAACGAGGAGTCGCGCGACCGCCCACGAGGCGCCCAGGGCCTTGAACGCGGGCAGGCCGAACCGGCTCGACTCGTTCTTCACCAGCACGGAGCCGACGCCCCACCGCTGCGCCAGGGACGGCAGTTCCACCAGCGGCGTTCTGGCATAGCCGGGCAGGCTCGCGTGGTAGGCGCGAGCCGCGGTCGACGGTGGCGAGCATCGCCACTGGCGCGCCGCGGGACGCGACACCCAGCGCGGCGTCGGAGTTGGTCCGATCACCCCACCATGGTGAGGCCCGCGGTCGTGTAGCGCCGAACGCAGGCGGGAAGGGTCGCCGGTGACGTACGGGCTAACCTCGCATCCATGGCCTCCCCCATGCCGCCGACGCCGGTCGGGGTGCGCGTTCGCGTGCCGGCCAAGATCAACCTCGCGCTGAAGGTGGGGCGACCGCGGCGGGACGGCTTTCATCCGCTGGCCACCGTCTATCAGGCGGTGTCGCTCTACGACGAGGTGCACGCGGCGTGGGCGAACCCGGAGGAGTTCGAGGTCATCGTCACCGGCGAGGGGGCGGAGCTGGTGCCCCAGGACGAGACCAACCTCGCAGTCCGGGCCGCCCAGCTGCTGGCCCGCACCCACGGGCCCTACGACTCGCTCGGCGTCAGCCTGTCGATCAAGAAGTCCATCCCGGTGGCCGGGGGTCTGGCCGGGGGGTCCTCCAACGGCGCCGCCGCGCTACTGGCCTGCGCAGTGCTGTGGGACATCGACATCTCCTCGGAGGCGATGCGCGCGCTCGCGGCCGAGCTGGGCAGCGACGTGCCGTTCGCCCTGCTGGGCGGCACCGCGGTCGGTCGCGGTCGGGGTGAGGAGGTCGCCCCGGCCCTGGCCCGGGGGACCTATCACTGGGTGCTGGCCTTCGGTCACCACGGGCTGTCCACCCCGGCGGTCTACCGGCGCTTCGACCAGCTGAGCCCGCAGCCGCCGGCGCCGGAAATCCCGGCGGACCTGATGAACGCCCTGCGCAGCGGCGACGCCAAGCTGCTCGGCGCGGCACTGGTCAACGACCTGCAGCCGGCCGCACTCGACCTCCAGCCGCGGCTGAAGCTGGTGCTGGAGGCCGGCCTGGAGTACGGCGCGCTGGGTGCGTTGGTCTCCGGCTCGGGGCCCACCTGCGCCTTCCTGGTCGACTCCGAGTCCGCCGCGGTGGACCTGAGCGTCGCGATGAGCGCGGACGGGCTCTGCCGCGCCGTACGCCGAGCCACCGGGCCGGTGTTCGGCGCCCGGGTCATCGGCTGAGCAGCGCCCGCAGCGTTCGGACCAGGTGCGCTCGGTCGGCCTCGGCCAGTCCGTCGAGCATGGTCTGCTCCGCCGTCAGCAGGTCGGCCAGGGTGGCGTCCACCGTCTCCCGGCCCTGCCCGGTCAGCCGGACCAGGACGCCCCGGCCGTCCGCCGGGTGCTCCTCCCGGCTGACCAGGCCACGGATGGTCAGCCGGTCCACCCGGTTGGTCATGGTGCCGGAGGTGACCCCGGTCTCGCGGACCAGCTGGCCCGGGGTGAGCCGGTAGGGCGGGCCGGACCGGCGGAGCGCCGCCAGCACGTCGAACTCCCAGGCCTCCAGGCCGTGGGCGCCGAACGCGCCGGCCCGGCGCCGGTCCAGGTGATGGGCCAGCCGGGTGATCCGCGACAGCACCTCCATGGGGGCGGTGTCCAGGTCGGGTCGCTCCCGTCGCCAGGCGTCGACGAGGGAGTCAACCTCGTCCCGCACAGGCTCGCTCACATCGGCGATCCTAGGCCCGGCGCACGTGTGCACCCTTTCGTTGGATCTGCACCGGCTCCTAGCGGTGCAGATCGATGGGAAGGGTGCGGGATCGCCCCTAGCGGTGCAGGTCGGCGTCCTGCTTCGGCATGGTCGCGGCCAGGGCGACGATGGCGAGGCAGAGGACGGCGGGCACGGCCATGGCGAGTTGGATGCCCAGCTGGGTGACCAGGAAGCCGATCAGGGCCGGGCCGACCAGGAACGCGGCGTAGCCGAACGTGACCACGACGGCCAGCACCCGGCCGCCGCCGATGTGCCCGGCCACGGCGTACACCTGCGGGGCGATCATGCCGACGCCGAATCCGACCAGGGCCCAGCCGACCAGCAGCAGGGGCAGGCCGTCGACCAGGGTGACGGTGAAGTAGCCGACTGCTGCGGTGGCGCCGCCGAAGCGGACCACGGCCCGGCGCCCGAACCGGTTGACCAGGCGGTCGCCGAGCAGCCGGATCAGCACCATGGAGCCACTGACCGCGACCAGGCCCAGGGAGCCGGTCTCGGTGTCGACCTGGGCGACGTCGGTGACGTGCAGGGAGGACCAGTCGACCGCGGTGCCCTCGGACAGTCCGAAGCCGAGGGCCATGATGCCGAGCAGCCAGGCGGCTCGGGGGATGGGCGTACGGACGCCGTCCACCTTGTGCTCGACGACGGCCGTGTGCGGCGTGATCCGGAACAGCACGACCAGCACCGCGACGGCCAGACCGCTCAGGACGAGCATCAGTGGCGTGACGACCTCGCCACCGGTCAGGTCCAGGACGGTGGCCAGCAGCAGCACCGTGCCCGCGCCGATGAAGTTGCCTACCGACCACATGGCGTGGAAGAAGCTCATGATCGCGCGGCCGCGGGCTGCCTCGACCTGTACGCCGATCGCGTTCATGGCCACGTCCAGAGCCCCGTTGCCGAACCCGATCAGCATGGCGCCGACGACCGCGACCGCGTACGTGGGGGCGAGGCCGAGCACCACGGCGCCGGCGATCAGCACCGGCAACCCGACGAGCGTGACCCGGCGGGCCCCCATGGAGTCGGCCAGCCGACCGCCGATCTGCATGGAGGTGATGCCCGCCGCGCCGGCCAGGAAGAGGGCCACCGCGATCTCGCTGGCCCCGATGTCGAGCTTGGCCCGGAGTGACGGCAGGGCGCCGCCGTACCCGCCGAGCAGCAGGCCGTTGACGACGAACAGCAGGGTCACCGCGACGACGGCGGTCCGGCCGGCGAGGGGGCTCGTGGGAGGCGCGACGGTGGTGGAGGAGTGAGTCATGGAGGCAGTTTCTGAATCGATTTAGACGGTCCGAAGATGGTACGCCGGGTCGGCACTCAGCAGCAACCCGAGCAAGGCCGGACCGGAGGCAGTTTCCTCCACGTACAGCGCGGGGCACCGCACTTCCAGCCAGGTAGCGAGCCGGCCAGGGCGAGGTTGATGCCGGCGGCCCCGCGGCCAGGCATGCTCGGCTGGGAGCTGCCCGTCTCCGGCGGCTTCCGGGTCGAGCCCGACGGCGGCGACGTCCGGCTCACCTATCGGCTTCACGTGCGGCTGCGCCGGACCTGGGCGCTCGCCGCACCGTACCTCCGGTGGGTCGGGGCGGCGGATGATCCGACGCTCGTTGTCCCGGCTCGCCGAGCGGCTGGCCACCGCCGCCTGAGCCGCGGGGCGTCTCTACCCTGGGGCCATGCCGCTGACCGCGAAGTTCGCCACCACCTGCGGGGTCTGCGCCGGTCCGATCCAGCCCGGCGAGGAGATCACCGACACCGGTGGCGAGCGGGCCCGGCGGTGGGCCCACGTCAGCTGCCCGCCGGCGCTCTTCGACGCTCCCGAGACGACGCCGGCCTCGGTGTCCGCGCCCGCGACGGAGACCGATGCCCTGTCGGTGTGGACCGACGGTGCCTGTTCCGGCAACCCCGGACCGGGCGGCTGGGCCTGGGCGACCAAGGACGGGCGGCAGGCCTCCGGTGGGTCGCCGCTGACCACCAACCAGCGGATGGAGATCCAGGCGGCGCTGGAGGCGGTGCGGGCCCTCGACGGGCCGCTGGTCGTGGTCAGCGACTCGACCTACGTGGTCAACTGCTTCCGCGACCGGTGGTGGCAGGGCTGGCTGGCCCGGGGCTGGATGACCAGCGCCAAGAAGCCGGTGGCCAACCGCGACCTGTGGGAGCCGCTGGTGACCGTGGTCCGGGATCGGGGCGACGTCAGCTTTCGCTGGGTGAAGGGTCACTCCGGCGACCCGATGAACGATCTCGTGGACTCGCTGGCCGTCGCGGCCGGGCAGCGCCAGCGGTGACCAGTCGTGGTCTGGCCTCCAGCCCGCGGAGACCGTTCCAGGCCAGGTTGACCAGGTGGGCTGCCACCTCGGGCTTCTTCGGCCGGCGGGTGCCGAGCCACCACTGACCGGTCGCGGCGACCATGCCGACCAGCATCTGCGCGTACAGCGGCGCGGTCTTGGCGTCCAGCCCGCGTCGCTTGAACGCGCCCACCAGGATGTGCTCCACCTGGCTGGCGATGTCGCCGAGGATCGTGGCGAACGAGCCGCCCGTGCTGCCCACCGACGAGTCGCGGGCCAGGATCCGGAAGCCGTCGGTGTGGTTCTCGATGTAGTCCAGCAGGGCCAGCACGGCCTGCTCGATCAGCTCCCGCTCGGTGCCCGAGGTCAGCGACCCGCCGATCCCGTCCAGCAGGGTCCGCACCTCGCGGTCGACCACCACCGCGTACAGGCCCTCCTTGCCGCCGAAGTGCTCGTACACCACCGGCTTGCTGACCACGGCCTGCGCGGCGATCTCCTCTACCGACGTGCCCTCGAACCCCCGCTCGGCGAACAGGCCGCGGGCGACCGTGATCAGCTGCTCGCGTCGCTCCGCACCCGTCATCCGGACCATGGGCCCAGTGTGGTTGCTTGCCGGTCCCCTTGGCCAACGACGGGGCGGGACCGCGGGGCTCTGCGTGCCACCGCGTGAGTGCGTTTGTAGCGCATGGCCAACCTCTGCGCCTCAGCCCGCAACTGCGTACTGTAGTCACTGGTCAACCTCCGGGTCGGCCGCGTTCCCCGGTTGGTCTGCCGGCAGGGCCCGCCTGACTTTGAATCAGGACTAGCGTCGTAGGTTCGACTCCTACCCGGGGAGCCGCTCACTGAGAAACCGCAGGTCAGAGCAGGAAAGCGCCCCGTCGAGGGAATCGGCGGGGCGCCTTCGTTGTCACACCGTGTCACAGGACCGCCTCGGCAAAGGCACTCGACTGTCGGGATCGCCGAGTGGCAGATATCGCAGGCGTTCTGATGACGACGCCGAGTCGTCCCACACGTACATTGACCCCCGTCCTACGCTCCATCGGAACCGGCTGAGGCCGACGGTCATAGTCCTTCCCGCCAGGCGTCGCAGCGCCGCCGCGCCGGTCGCCACCCCGTCGAAGACAGCCCAGAGGCAACACAGATCATCGCCGCGGTGCCCTCGGTCACGCTCTCGCATCCGCTTAGGCGAAACGCTCGGCAGAACCACTCTGGCCCATCAAGAGTCACCGCTCGGCGTTCGTGAGGCTATTCGTCGTCTGCGTCTTGTTGGGTGGACTTTCTCCGCTCCAGCCGCCAGTGGATCTCGTGGGTTGCCGGGTGCCGCCACTCGAGCATCCGGTACTCAAAACCTGGTAGCAGCACGATCGGGATCGGATCAGGGGATGCCGGAGCGACCGCGCCCACCACGATCTTCGCGTCCGCGGGGATGAACGGGGACTGCGCGGGGATCGGTGCGGTGACGATCTCGACAGGGTCTCCATAGGGACGTGCCATGGGCCCAGACTATACAGTCCTCTCGCATAAGGCTGGCATAGAGACGTTTTGAGAGTCACATAGAGATCTGATAGAATACCAATAAGATCGCGCGCAACGGGCGCTGGCGAACTCCGTCCGGAGTTGAAGGCCCGCGACGAGCACACCGCGCGGAGATCGTCAACGCCTGAGGCGCGAGGGCTCCCGTCAGTGATGGCGGGAGCCCATCGCCCTGCGGTGGACCGGCTGCTCCGGTCGGGGGTCCCGGAGCAGCCCGTCGATGGCAGGGAGCCGTCGTTACAACCGTGGGAGATGGCCGCTCAGTCCACCCCGCCCAAGAAGACCCACAAGGTGCGCACCGCGCTCATCGTGGTCGGCTCGCTGATCGTCTTCGTCTTCGGGGGCCTCCTGGCCCTTGGCCTGGCCCTCGGGCCTGCCCCGGCTGCTGCGGACCCCGCGCCCAGCGTGACCGCTACTCAGCCCACCGAGGAGGCCAAGCCCGCGCCGGAGCCGACCAAGGAAGCCAAGCCGAAGGTGGAGCCCCAGCCGACGCCCACTGAGACGACCGAGGCCCCGGGCCCGGAGCCCACGGAGGAGCCCACCGAGGAGCCCGCGCCGGAGCCGACCGAGGAGCCCGAGCCCAAGCCGGAGCCCAAGCCGGACGTTCCGGGCCTCAAGGACCCGGTCGTCTCAGGTGACATGAGGATCACGGTCAACTCCATCAAGTGCGGGATCACCCGGGTGGGTGGCGAGTACTTCGGTGAGGAGCCGCAGGGGCAGTACTGCCGCGTCAACGTGACCATGGCGAACATCGGTGACGAGGAGCGGACGATCTTCGCGGACGACCAGAAGTTGGTCGACACCAAGGGCCGCGAGTTCTCCTACGACTCCGGCGCGACGATGATCGCTGGCGACGGGAATGACAGCGACCTCTGGATCGGCAGCATCAACCCGGGCAACAAGGTCAAGGGCGACATCTACTACGACATCCCCAAGGGTGCCAAGCCGGTGACGATGCTCGTGACTCAGGGCGGCTGGTTCGAGGAGCCCATCGAGGTGCGGCTCAAGTAGGCCCCGCTAGCGCGACCCCCGTCCGGTTGGGCGGGGGCCGCCCGCCTAACAGCCAGACCCCCGACACGACAAAAACCCCCAGAGAGGCAAGCCATGCAGACCATCGAACTCGACTGCCCGCCGGGCGGCACCCGGCCCCAAGACCCAGGGCGGGCTCAGGTGAGAGAGCCAACACGACGGCCAAGATCACCAGCGCGTGTCACAGCGCGTGTCACAGATGGCGTGCCACGACACGCCACAACACGACACGTCAAGACATGAAACACTCTCAGAGCAGCCCCCGGACCAGGGTCGGGCCGGTCTTTGAATCAGGACTAGCGTCGTAGGTTCGACTCCTACCCGGGGAGCACAGCGTCAGCCAGCCACGAGGAGCCAGCGGTTTGTCCGAGCAGCCCGAATTCGAAGTGCGCCCGGTGGCCGCGGTCGTCATCCTCGCCGCGGGCGAGGGCAAGCGGATGAAGTCGGCCCGGTCGAAGCTGCTGCACGAGGTGGCGGGGCACTCTCTGCTCAGCTACGCCGTGAGCGCCGCCACCAACCTGCAGCCCGAGCACATCGTGGTCGTGGTCGGTCACGGCCGGGACCAGGTCGAGGCCCACCTGGACGAGATCGCGCCGCACGTGACCACCGCGGTGCAGGAGCAGCAGCTGGGCACCGGGCACGCCGTGCAGGTGGCCCTCGAGCGGCTCGGCGAGGTGAGCGGGGAGGTGGTCGTCACCTACGGCGACGTCCCCATGCTGGCCACCGAGACCCTGACCGCGCTGCTGGAGGAGCATCGCCGCCAGCAGGCTGCCGTAACCGTGCTCACCGCGGAGGTGCCCGACCCGACCGGCTACGGGCGGATCCTGCGCAACGCCGACGGCGCGGTGCAGAGCATCATCGAGCACCGGGACGCCGACGAGGCACAGCGAGCCATCTGCGAGATCAACTCCGGCATCTACGTCTTCGAGGCCGAGACCCTACGGTCGGGTCTGACCGAGCTGGCCCCCATGAACGACCAGGGTGAGCTCTACCTGACCGACGTGCTGGGCCTGGCCCGGCGCGAGGGACGGGCCGTGGCGGCCCTGGTGACCGACGACCTGTGGCAGACCGAGGGCGTGAACGACCGGATCCAGCTGGCCGCCATCAACGCCGAGATGAACCGGCGGATCCTGCACCGCTGGATGCGGGCCGGCGTGACCGTGGTCGACCCGGCCACCACCTGGGTGCATGCCTCGGTGGATCTGGCGCCCGACGTGACCCTGCTGCCGGGCACCTCGCTGGAGGGGGCGACGTCGGTCGCCGCCGGCGCGACCATCGGACCGGACACCACCCTGACCGACGTCGAGGTGGGGGAAGGAGCCCGGATCGTCCGCACCCACGGTTCGCTGTCGGTGATCGGGGCCGGGGCGAACGTCGGCCCGTACGCGTACCTGCGACCCGGCACGATGCTGGGAGCCGGGGGCAAGATCGGCACCTTCGTAGAGACGAAGAACGCCCGGATCGGGGCCGGGGCGAAGGCTCCCCACCTGTCCTACCTCGGCGACGCGGTGGTCGGCGACGGGGCCAACATCGGCGCCGGCGTGATCGTCGCCAACTACGACGGCGTACGCAAGGAGACCACCACGGTGGGCGCGTACAGCTTCGTGGGCAGCAACTCGGTGCTCACTGCACCGGTGCACATCGCGGACGGGGCATACGTCGCGGCAGGGTCGACGATCACCGGGGACGTCGGGGCCGGCGAGCTGGCGGTGAGCCGCGCGCGCCAACGCAATGTGCCGGGCTGGGTGGCCCGGAAACGGGCGGGGACCAAGACCGCCAAGGCCGCCGAGGCGGCGCTCAACGTGCAGGAAGGCTGACCGGTGACCGGCTTCAAGAAGCCCAACAGCAAGCATCTGATGTTCTTCGCCGGCCGGGCCTTCCCCGAGCTGGCGAATGAGGTGGCAGGCCTGATGGGTGTCGACATCGTTCCAACCCGGGCGATCACCTACGCGAACTCCGAGATCTACGTGCGGTTCGAGGAGTCCGTACGCGGGTCGGACGCCTTCGTCCTGCAGAGCCACTGCGCGCCGGTCAACGAGTGGATCATGGAGCAGCTGATCATGGTCGACGCGCTGAAACGCGCCTCGGCCAAGCGGATCACCGTGGTCGCGCCCTTCTACCCGTACGCCCGCCAGGACAAGAAGCACCTCGGCCGGGAGCCGATCTCGGCGCGGCTGATCGCGGACATGTTCCGTACAGCGGGGGCGAACCGGCTGATGTCGGTCGACCTGCACGCCGCCCAGATCCAGGGCTTCTTCGACGGCCCGGTCGACCATCTATGGGCCCTGCCGGTGCTGGCCGACTACATCGTGGCCAAGTACGAGACGGCGGAGATGACCGTTGTCTCGCCCGACGCCGGGCGGGTGCGGCTGGCCGACATGTGGAGCGACCGGCTGAACTGCCGGCTGGCCATCATCCACAAGCGGCGCGACCCGGACGTGGCCAACCGGGTCGCGGTGCACGAGGTGGTCGGTGAGGTGCAGGGCCGGGTGTGCCTGCTGGTCGACGACATGATCGACACTGCGGGCACCATCTGCCAGGCCGCCGAGGCGCTGCAGGAGCGGGGGGCGAAGGCGGTGATCGCCGCGGCGACCCACCCCGTGCTGTCCGGGCCCGCCGTCGACCGGCTGAAGGCGACGGGGTTCGAGGAGGTCATCGTGACCAACACCCTGCCGATCGCCAGCCACCAGCACTTCGACTCGCTCACCGAGCTGTCCATCGCCCCGCTGCTCGCCCGGGCCATCCGGGAGGTCTTCGAGGACGGTTCGGTGACGTCGCTGTTCAACGGCCAGGGATAGATCCGCACCGCTCCCGGCCACTTCCGCCTCTCGGCTGGCGGCATGTGGATGCGTGGGCTAGGGTTGTCCGGTTGCCTCGGCGAGGGTCAGTTCTGACCGTGATCGACTAGGTTTGGATGCGTCCGGCCTGCCTTCCCGGGGTCGCAGCCCGTTGCCCCATCCCCCACATGAGTTCGAGGAGTTCCGTTCGTGCCCGAGGTCAAGCTCACCGCCGAACTGCGTACGGAGTTCGGCAAGGGCGCTGCCCGCCGGCTCCGTCGCGCCCACAAGGTCCCCGCCGTGCTGTACGGCCACGGCACCGATCCAGTCCACATCTCGCTGCCCGGGCACGACACGCTGCTCGCGCTGCGGACGGCGAACGCGCTGCTGTCGATCGACGTCAACGGTCAGTCGCAGCTGGCGCTCCCGAAGCAGGTCCAGCGCGACCCGCTGAAGCACACGATCGACCACGTCGACCTGGTGCTGGTGCGCCGAGGCGAGAAGGTCACCGTCGACATCGCCATCCAGCTCGAGGGCGAGGCCGGGGACGACACCCTGGTGGTGGTCGACCACAACAGCCTGCCCATCGAGGCTGAGGCCACCCACCTGCCGGAGCAGATCATGGTCTCGATCGAGGGGCTGCCGGCCGGCACGCAGATCCTGGCTCGTGACCTGGTGCTGCCCGAGGGTGCGAGCCTGGGCCTGGACCCGGAGACGCTGATCGTCAATATCACCGCTGCGCCGAGCGCCGAGGCCATCGAGGCCGAGCTGGCCGAGGCGGAGGCCGAGGCCGGCATCGAGCCGACGCTGTCCGAGCCCGAGGCTGCCGACGACACCGCGGCTGCGGCGGAGCCGCAGCCGGAGCCCGCCAACGCCTGAGCCGATGGCGCCCTGGCTGGTCGTCGGCCTGGGCAACCCGGGACCGGCGTACGCGGGACACCGGCACAATGTCGGCTACCGGGTGGTCGAGGCGCTGGCAGGTCGCCTGTCGTCCCGGTTCGCGCCGCTGCGCGGGATCCGGGCCGAGGTGGCCGAGGGTCGGCTCGGCGCACCGGGCGCGGAGTCACCCCGGCTGGTGCTGGCCAGGTCGCGGACGTTCATGAACGAAACCGGCGGTCCGGTGTCCCGGCTGCTGGCCTACTACCGGCTCGACCTGGACCGGATGGTCGTGGTGCACGACGAGCTGGACATCGACCTCGGTCAGCTCCGGGTCAAGTGCGGCGGCGGCGACAACGGCCACAACGGGCTCCGCTCGATCCGCGCCTCGCTCGGTGGGGCCGGCGACTTCTACCGAGTGCGCGTCGGCGTCGGGCGTCCACCGGGCCGCCAGGACCCGGCCGACTTCCTGCTCAGCAACTTCCCGGCCAGCGCCCGCGAGTCGGTGGCCCTCGAGGTCGACCGGGCCGCGGATGCCGTGGAGTCCCTGGTGAGCGTCGGCCTCGAGCGCACCCAGAACCTCTTCAACTCCTGAGCCGGTCGCCTGGTCACGGTTGGCGGGTTCGGGGCAAGTTAGGCGGGAAATACCCGCAAATGCGGCAACCCGCGATGGGCCCCGAAGGCCTGGACCAGCCGAGTACCTTGGCTCGGTGAGCCTTTCGGGACTCGTCGAGCTCTTCTGCACCGAACCCACTCTCTCCGCCGCCCTCGCTGACGTGCGCGAGTCGCGGCCGGCGGCGCTGGACCTGACCGCGCCGCCCCCGATGCGACCCCTGATCGCGGCCGCGATGACCGCGTCCACCGAGCGCGGCGGCGCCAACCGGCCCGTACTCCTGGTCACCTCGACCTACCGCGAGGCGGAGGAGCTGACCGCCGCCCTGGAGTGCCTGCTGCCTCCGGAGGACGTCGCCTACTACCCGGCCTGGGAGACGCTGCCGCACGAGCGGCTCAGCCCGCGCTCGGACACGGTCGGCCGCCGCCTCGCGGTGCTCCGTCGGCTGGTCGGGAACGACGAGCTCCCCCCGCCGCGGGTCATCGTGGCCCCGGTCCGCAGCGTCCTGCAGCCGCAGGTCAAGGGCCTCGGCGACCTGAAGCCGGTGCGGCTGACCGTCGGGGACGACTTCGACCTCGGCGACCTCGCGACCGCCCTGGTCGGGGCGGCGTACGTGCGGGTCGACCTGGTCGAACGGCGCGGCGAGTTCGCGGTCCGCGGCGGGATCGTCGACGTGTTCCCGCCGACCGAGGAGCACCCGGTCCGGATCGACTTCTTCGGCGACACGGTGGAGGAGATCCGCTACTTCTCGGTCGCGGACCAGCGCTCCGGGCCCGACACCCTCACCGAGGTCATCGCCTCGCCCTGCCGGGAGCTGCTGCTGACCGACGACGTACGCCGCCGTGCCTTCGCGCTGTCCCAGCAGCACCCCGAGCTGATCGAGATGCTGGACAAGATCGCCCAGGGCCATGCCGTCGACGGGATGGAGGCGCTGTCCCCGGCGCTGGTCGACGGGATGGAGCTGCTGGTCGAGCTGCTGCCGCCGGAGACCCAGGTCCTGGTCTGCGACCCGGAGCTGGTCAGGGGTCGGGCCATCGACCTGGTGAAGACCAGCGAGGAGTTCCTGCACGCGTCCTGGGCCGCGGCGGCCGGCGGCGGTCAGGCCCCGATCGATCTCGGCGCCTCGTCCTACCGGCCGCTGGCTGACGTTCGCGCCGCCGCTCTCGCCCGCGGTCTGGCCTGGTGGACGCTGTCGCCGTTCAGCGCCGGCCCTTCGACGAGCTCAGGAGGCATGCCCGCTGAGCCTGTCGAAGCGCCGGTCCGGACCGAGGACGGGGAGATCATCGACCTGAGTACCTCGGTCAGCGGGGTCGGCGTCGAGTCCCGGATCATCGCGGGCCACACCGGCGAGACGTACCGCGGGGACACCGAGTCGGCGATCAACGACATCGCCAAGCGGATCCGGGACGGCTGGCGCGTGGTGCTGATGGCCGAAGGCCATGGGCTGAGCGCCCGCTTCGCCGAGGTACTGACCGAGCACGACCTGCCCAGCCGGACGGTGGAGGACCTCACTGAGCCGCCGGTCAGCGGGCTCGGCACGGTGGTGACCGGCGGCCTGAGCCACGGGTTCGTCGCCGAGGCGATCAAGCTGGCCATCTTCACCGCTGCCGACCTGTCCGGCCAGCGGTCCGCGGACAAGGCGGGCCGCCGGATGCCGGCCCGGCGGAAGAACCAGATCGACCCGCTGGAGCTCACCCCGGGTGACCCGGTGGTACACAGCCAGCACGGCGTGGGCCGCTACCGGGAGATGGTGCAGCGCACGGTGGCCGGAGCCACCCGGGAGTACCTGGTGATCGAGTACGCGCCGTCGAAACGAAACCAGCCAGCCGACCGGCTCTACGTGCCGATGGACGCGCTGGACCAGGTCACCCGCTACGTCGGTGGGGAGAACCCGACCCTGGACAAGATGGGCGGGGCGGACTGGGCCAAGCGGAAGGGCCGGGCTCGCAAGGCGGTCCGGGAGATCGCCGCCGAGCTGATCAAGCTGTACGCCGCCCGGCAGGCCACCCGCGGCCACGCGTTCGGAGCCGACACCACTTGGCAGCGTGAGCTCGAGGACGCCTTCAGCTACGTGGAGACCCCCGACCAGCTGGCCGCGGTGGAGGAGGTCAAGCGCGACATGGAGCAGGTCGTGCCGATGGACCGCCTGATCTGCGGCGACGTGGGCTACGGCAAGACCGAGATCGCGGTCCGCGCCGCATTCAAGGCGGTGCAGGACGGCAAGCAGGTCGCCATCCTGGTCCCGACCACTCTGCTGGTCCAACAGCACCATGCGACCTTCGCCGACCGGTACGCAGGCTTCCCGATCAACGTGGCGCCGCTGTCGCGGTTCCAGAGCGATGCCGAGACGCGCGCGACGATCGAGGGGCTGGCCGACGGCAAGGTGGACGTCGTGGTCGGCACCCACCGGCTGCTCTCGCCGGAGATCAAGTTCTCCGACCTCGGGCTGGTGGTCATCGACGAGGAGCAGCGGTTCGGTGTCGAGCACAAGGAACAGCTGAAGCGGCTGCGGACGGCGGTCGACGTGCTGGCCATGTCGGCCACCCCGATCCCGCGCACGCTGGAGATGGCGATCACCGGGATCCGGGAGATGAGCACCATCGCCACCCCGCCTGAGGAGCGGCACCCCGTGCTGACCTTCGCCGGCCCGTACGACGAGGCCCAGGTGACCGCGGCCATCCGTCGCGAGCTGCTCCGGGAGGGCCAGGTGTTCTACGTGCACAACCGAGTGCAGAGCATCGACAAGGTCGCGCGCCGACTCGCCGAGCTGGTTCCCGAGGCCCGGGTAGCCACGGCCCACGGGCAGATGGCGGAGCACCAGCTGGAGCAGGTGATGGTCGACTTCTGGGAGCGGCGGGCGGACGTCCTGGTCTGCACCACGATCGTCGAGGCCGGACTGGACATCTCTACCGCCAACACCCTGCTGATCGAGCGGGCCGACCTGATGGGTCTGTCCCAGCTGCACCAGCTGCGCGGCCGGGTCGGCCGGGGGCGCGAGCGCGGGTACGCGTACTTCCTCTACCCGCCGGACAAGCCGTTGACCGAGACCGCGCACGACCGGCTGGCCACCATCGCCGCCCATTCCGACCTGGGCGCCGGCATGGCGGTGGCCATGAAGGACCTGGAGATCCGCGGGGCGGGCAACATGCTCGGTGGCGAGCAGTCCGGGCACATCGCCGACGTCGGCTTCGACCTCTACATCCGGCTGGTGGGCGAGGCCGTGGCCGAGTATCGCGGCACCGACACCGAGCCGGAGCCCGAGATGCGGATCGAGCTGCCGGTCGACGCCCATCTGCCCGGTGACTACGTGGAGTCGGAGCGGCTCCGGTTGGAGATGTACAAGCGGCTGGCCGAGGTCCGCACCGAGGCCGACGTCAAGGGTGTCGAGGCCGAGCTGCACGACCGGTACGGTGAGCCGCCGGACCCCGTGCAGAACCTGCTGGCCGTGGCCCGCTTCCGGCTGCTGGCCCGGGCGGCCGGGCTGACCGACATCGTCACCCAGTCGACCTTCATCCGGTTCGGGCCGGCGTCCCTGCTCGACTCGAAGGCGATGCGGTTGCAGCGGCTCTACCCGCGCAGCGTGGTCAAGGAGGCCGCCGGCTTCATCCTGGTGCCGCGACCGCTGAGTGCCACTGTCGGCGGACCGCCGGTCACCGACAGGGCCCTGCTGGACTGGTGCTCGAAGGTGATCGAGCAGATCCTGCTGCCCGCAGACGCGGCTAAGGTAGCCCGGGAATCGGCCTGAGGATGGGGATGCAGCGGATGAGGGTATGGCGCAGGATCAGCGGCGGACTGCTGTCGGCGGCCGCCGTACTGGCGCTGGCAGGGTGCGCGAACGCCTCGCCCGCCGTCGTCGCGTACGTCGGGGACGACCGGATCACCCAAGGGCAGTTCGACCGCGCCGTCGCGGGGATCAACGCCACCCTGCAGGAAGGCCAGCAGGTCAACCGCGACGCGGTCGTGAACGCCATGATCCACGGCGTCCTGGCCGAGCAGATCGCAGCGAAGCGGAACGTCACGCTCACCGACTCCCAGCGGGAGGAGGCCCTGAAGAGCAGTGACCTGGTCGTCCTGCTCGCCAACCCGGACGCGAAGAGCGTGGCCTACGACCTGGCCGACCAGCAGCTGGTGTCGGCGAAGGTCGGGGCTGACGCCTACATCGCCGACGTGGCGGAGCAGACGGTGACCCTCAACCCGCGGTTCGGCGTCCTCGACCCGCAGCAGAAGCTGATCACCTCGGTGGAGCAGACCGGGTCGCTGTCCCGGCCCGCCCCGCTGCCCGTTGAGACCCCCTGACCCGCGTCGCCGACGTGCCGCTGCCCGAGGTGGAGCGCCTGGTCGCGGTGATGACCCGGTTGCGCTCCGACTGTCCGTGGGATGCGCAGCAGACCCACCGCTCGCTGGTGCAGTACCTGGTCGAGGAGACCGCCGAGACGGTCGAGGCGATCGAGACCGGCGACACCACGCTGCTCCGCGAAGAGCTGGGCGACCTGCTGCTGCAGGTCCTCTTCCACGCCGAGATCGCTGCCGAGAGCCCGGACGGGTTCGGCCTGGAGGACGTGGCCCGGGGGATTGCGGACAAGCTCGTGGCCCGGCACCCCTATGTGTTCGCCACCGATGCGGTGCCGAGCGACCTGAACTACACCTGGGAGCAGCGCAAGGCCGCCGAGAAGGGCCGCACGTCGGCGCTGGACGGCATCCCCGAGCAGCTGTCCGCCCTGGCCCGGGCCAACAAGATCATCAGCCGGACCCGCTCCCGCCGGGTCGGGGTCGACCTGCCCGACGAGCCCGTGACCGCCGAGCAGGTGGGCACCGAGATCCTGGCCCTGGCCGCCCGGGCTGAGGCCGCCGGCATCGACCCCGACCAGGCCGTCCGGGACGCCGTACGCGGGCTCGAGCGCCAGGTCGTCGTCGCGGAGACCGCCGCCAACTCCGCCACCCCCTAACCCACTCCGCGGCACTTGGGCGGACTCCGCGGCCATCGCTGCTGCCGCTCAGTCCGGGCAAGTGCCGCGGAGTCAGTCAGCCGCGGCGCCGAGGGCCCGGAGGACCCGGTCCCGCAGCACGGCGGCCGAGCCGTGGCTGACCACCGATCCGTCGACCAGTTGCGGCGCGGTCGCCAGGATCAGGCGCCGATGGTGCTGCTCGGCTGTCTGCTCACTGTCCCGGGCGTAGGCGTAAGCGCCTCGTCGAACTCGGGCCAGCTCTCCGATCCGGCTCAGCCGGGCGATGTCGCCCGTGCTGAAGCCCCGCGTACGGAGGGCCTGGGTGAGCACGATGTCGTCGGTCATGGCCGACAGTGCAGTGGACCCGGGCCCTCTGCCGGAACCACCTCGACCGCATCTGTGGATAAGTCGCCGGGGCCAGCCGCACTCCGCGGCATTTGGGGCGACTCCGCGGCGCCAGCAACGGCCGCGGAGTCGCGGTAAGTGCCGCGGAGTGGTCATAGGGGTGGCGGTCAGGCGGAGTCGGCGTAGCGCTGGGCGATGCGGAGGAGGTTGCCGAAGGGGTCGCGGAAGCCGAAGTCGATGCCGTAGCTCTGCTCGGTCGGTTCCTCGGGCAGCTCGACCCCCTTGGCCTTGAGGTCGGCGTGCGTGGCGTACGCGTCGTCGGTGTAGAAGAACAGGTGACCGCCGGAGGCCCCCTTGGTCACCATCTCGCGGATCGAGGCCGTGGTCGCCGGGTCATAGCGCGGCGGGTCCGGACGCTCGAGCAGGACGTGCCGGTCCTCGCCCGGCACCCGGATGGTGAGCCAGCGCATGACCCCGAAGTCGACGTCATCGACCAGTTCCAGCCCGAGCGTCCCGATGTAGAAGTCGAGGGCCTGGTCCTGGTCGAGGACGAAGATCTGGGTGATTCCGAGTGACGTGATCATGTTCGCGACGCTAGCCGCGAAGCCGGGCCTCACGCTTCTCCGAAACTGCCCCGTTCGGCACGTGACTGCTGGGTCGGGCCCAGGCCATGGCAAAGCACGACGGCACCGCGTCCAGCGGCCCACGGGACCGGTACGCGCTGGGCGGCTCACCGACGATCTCGCGGAAGGTGCGGCTGAACGTGCCCAGGCTGGTGAAGCCGGTCTCCAGGCAGATGTCGGTGACGCTGCGGTCGGTCGCGCGCAGCAGGAACATCGCCCGTTCCACCCGGCGGCGCTGCAGGTAGCGGTGCGGCGTCTCGCCGAAGGCGGCCCGGAACGAGCGGATGAAGTACGCCTCGGAGACGTACGCGAGCCGGGCCAGGGTGGCGATGTCGAGCGGTTCGGCGTACGCGCGGTCCATCGCATCCCGCGCCCGCAGCAGCCGCCGGTTCGCGTCCTCGGTCGCCCGGCTCACCGACCCATCCCATCACGTCGCCGGCGGATCTAGAGTGTCGACATGTCCACGCCCGACGAGGAGACCCGGCGCGACGTCCAGGCGGCCCTGGCCGCGCGTCGTGAGCTGGGAATGGAGTACGAGGAGGCCATCGCCGCCGGGCTGCTGGACCGGGTCAACCAGCTGGCCCTGATGCGGGCCGGTGACCTGCGACGGGAGGCCGAGCGATCCGACGAGGTCCTCAAGATCGAGTCGCAGGTCCGTACCCACCGCTTCGTGCTGGGCATCATCTCGCTCGGGGTCGGGATACCCATCACCGCGATCAGCGCCAACGTGGTGGATCCGGGAATCGTCGGCCTGGCGGTCTCCTGGGCGGGCATCGTGGGAGTGAACGTCGCGGCCGCCATCCGAGGCCGCCGCCCGCCGCGCTGAGGGTCAACTTCCGCCACACACCCGCCCGCCTGGACCGTAGCCGGTCCCCGCGCCGATAGTCTGCTGGGGCAACCATTCGGCAAGGCTCGGCGAAAGGCGTTTCCTGGTGGCCAGTATCGAGTTCATCGGCGCGCGCGAGATCCTCGACTCCCGCGGCAACCCCACCGTCGAGGTGGAGGTCATCCTCGACGACGGATCCGAGGGCCGCGCCGCGGTCCCGTCCGGCGCGTCCACGGGGGCGTTCGAGGCGGTCGAGCTGCGGGACGGCGACGGCCGTTACGGCGGCAAGGGCGTGAGCAAGGCTGTGCTGGGCGTGATCGACCAGCTCGGGCCGGAGCTGGTGGGATACGAGGCCAGCGAGCAGCGGCTGGTCGACCAGGCCATGCTCGACCTCGACGGCACCGACAACAAGAGCAAGCTCGGCGCCAACGCGATCCTCGGCGTCTCGCTGGCTGTGGCCCACGCGGCCGCCCACTCCGCCGACCTGCCGCTCTACCGCTACGTGGGCGGGCCGAACGCGCACCTGTTGCCGGTGCCGATGATGAACATCGTCAATGGCGGGGCTCACGCAGACTCCGACGTCGACGTGCAGGAGTTCATGATCGCCCCGATCGGCGCACCGACCTTCCGCGACGCCGTGGAGCAGGGCGCCGGGGTCTACCACGCCCTCAAGTCGGTACTGAAGAAGCAGAGCCTGTCCACCGGGCTGGGTGACGAGGGTGGGTTCGCACCGAACCTGCCGGCCAACCGCGCGGCGCTCGAGCTGATCTCGACCGCGGTCGAGGCGGCCGGGCTCCGGCTGGGCACGGACATCGCCTTGGCCCTCGACGTCGCGGCGTCGGAGTTCTTCGAGAACGGGGTCTACACCTGGGAGGGCGGCGCCAAGTCGGCGGAGGAGATGACGGCGATCTACGAGGGCTGGATCGCCGACTTCCCGATCGTCTCGATCGAGGACCCGCTGGCCGAGGACGACTGGACCGGCTGGTCCACCCTGATGGGCCGGATCGGCGACCGGGTGCAGGTGGTCGGCGACGACCTGTTCGTGACCAACGTGACCAGGCTGCGGCGGGGTATCGACGAGAAGGCGGCCAGCGCGCTGCTGGTCAAGGTCAACCAGATCGGCTCGCTGACCGAGACGCTGGACGCGGTCGACCTGGCCCATCGGGCCGGCTTCGCCTGCATGATGAGCCACCGCTCCGGCGAGACCGAGGACACCACGATCGCCGACCTCGCCGTGGCCACCAACTGCGGCCAGATCAAGTCCGGTGCCCCGGCCCGGACGGACCGGGTGGCCAAGTACAACCAGCTGCTCCGGATCGAGGAGGACCTGGACGACGCCGCCCGTTACGCCGGCGCCGCGGCCTTCCCTCGGTTCAAGGTCTGACCGGTGGCATCGGGTCCGCGTACGCCGTCCCGTCCCGGTTCCGGCCCGGGACGAGGACGGCCGCGCGCCCGGCCGAGCGCCAACCGGGTCCCGGGAGCGGCCCGCGACGGCCGGGAGCCGGTCGCGGTCACCGTGGCCGGCACGACGCCGTCCCGCCGGGGGTCGAGCAGCGTGACCGCCCGAGCGATCGCCCTGACCGTGGTGCTGCTCATCCTGACCATCTCCTACGCCTCCAGCCTGCGGATCTACTACTCGCAGGCTCACGACATCGCGACGACCAAGACTGAGATCGCCGAACGGCAGCAGCGCATCGTCGAGCTGGAGGGCGAGCTGGCCAAGTGGCAGGACAACGAGTACGTCAAGACCCAGGCGCGGCAGCGCCTGGGCTGGGTGGTGCCCGGCGAGACGGGCTACAAGGTCGTGGACGCGGAGGGTAAGCCACTGGGCGGTGGCGCCGAGATCACCAGCGAGGTCGTCCCCGTGGCTGAGCCGGGCGACGCCTGGTGGGCGAAGCTGTGGGGTTCGGTCGCGGCGGCCGACCAGCCGGCCCCCGCACCGACGCCCGGGGCCGACAAGCCGATCACCGAGGACACCCCGCCGCGCTAGTCGCCGGCGTGTCTCGGTACGAGTGTCGGCGACCCGACGCTTGTTGTGTCAGCCAGCCGACAGAACTGCATTGACCCGTACGGCATGCTTCAGGTACACACCAGCGGCCACGGGAGCCACCCCGGGGCCCGACCCCTCCAGGAGTGCGAGATGCCCGTTCAGCCAGATCCCACCCATCCGAAGTTCCTCGAGGGCGACGACGTGTTGAAGCCGCCGAACCTGCAGGAGGACGACGTCGAAGGCCACATCCAGTCCGGGGCGGTCGAGGAGCCGATCGCCGAGCCCGAGGGCATGAAGACCCGGATCACCGAGGACGAGGGGACCGACGACGTCGAGGGCCACATGAAAACTCGCTGACTTCACCATCGCCGACCCCGCGGCGATGGTGACCAGGCTGGGGGTGGCACGAAGGGGGGTCGTGCCACCCCTAGAAACCCCTGCGCGTGGACGCGCGTTAGCGTGGCCGGTCGTGACGGAGTGGCCGGTGCTGTCCAGCCTGTCGGCGGCAGACCGCGAGCGGGTGCTGCAGGCGGGCCGACGCCGACATTTTGCCCGCGGCGAGACGCTGTTCCACCACGGGGACCCCGCTGACGCCCTGCATCTGCTGGACCGCGGGCGGGTGGCGGTCCGGGTCCTCACGCCGCAGGGTGACCAGGTCATCCTCAACGTCCTCGGTCCGGGGAAGGTGTTCGGCGAGCTCGCCCTGATCGACCCACAGGCCCGGCGAACCGCGACGGTGACGGCCCTCGAGGCGTGCCAGACCATCGCGTTGCAGCCCAGCCAGTTCGAGTCGCTCCGGGCCGCGGACCCGCAGGTGGACCGGTTCCTGGTCGCGTCCCTGGCGGCGCAGGTGACCCGACTGTCCGAGCACCTGCTGGAGATGTTGTTCGTGCCCACGCATCTCCGGGTGATCCGGCGGCTGCTGGTGCTGGCCGAGGAGTTCGCCGGCGCGCCGATCCCCGTGACCCAGGAGGAGCTCGGGCTGATGTCCGGCACCACCCGACCGACGGTCAACGAGGTGTTGCGAGACCTGGAGCGCCAGGGCGCGGTCCGGCTCAGTCGCGGCCGGATCACCGTGCTCGACGCCCCCGGACTGCAGCGCCGGCTGGACCGCGCGCTCGGCGGCTAGGGCCGCGTCAAGGTGAGACCTCACCCCCGCGAACGCAGGAACTCGTCGACCGCCGCGGCGGTGGGCAGGCTGGGGCTGGCCCCGCGTACGGTGACGGCCAGGGCTGCGGCGGCCATGCCGCGCCGCACCGCCTCGCTCAACGGGCGGCCCTGGCTCAGCGCGGCTCCGAGGGCGCCGGTGAACGCATCGCCCGCCGCGGTCGTGTCGACCGCGTCGACCCGGTAGGCCGGCAGCTCGGTCACCGCATCCCCCTCCAGCAGCACCGCCCCCCGCTCGCCGAGCGTGATGACCGCGGTGCGTACGCCGCGGTCGAGGAACCAGCGCCCGGCCTGGGCGGCCGACTCGGTGTCGCGGACGGGAATCCCGGTGATCCGCGCGGCCTCGTGCTCGTTCGGCTTGGTCAGGCGTACGCCGGACCAGATGTTCTCGGGCAGCGGCGAGGTGGGCGCGGGGGCGGGATCGAGGATCAGCCGCAGGCCCAGCTCGGGCCCGAGCGCCGCGACCCGCTGCAGCACCTCGACCGGCGTCTCCAGCTGCATCAGCACCACGGACACCCGGTTCCGCACCGCCAGCAGGGCCCGCTCGACGTCGTCGGCGGTGAGCCGGTCGTTGGCGTTGCCCAGCAGGACGATGTCGTTCTGCGCGGTCGCCGTGTCCACCCGGATATGGGCGATCCCGGTCGGGCCGTCGACCGCCAGCACCGCCGAGGTGTCCACCCCGGCCTCGGCCAGACCGGTACGGGCCAGCTCGGCGAAGGCGTCGGTCCCGACGGCACCGATCATCACCGTGGGCACCCCCGCCCGGGCGGCGGCCAGAGCCTGGTTCGCGCCTTTGCCGCCCAGCACCATCGAGAAGCGGTCGCCGACCACGGTTTCGCCCGGCCGCGGGGCTGGGGACGCAAACGCGGTGAGATCCACGTTGATGCTGCCCACCACGGCCACACCGCCGCCACCCGACATGTCCGCAGCCTAACCAGCATGGACTGCGAGAATGACCGGGTGCTGGAGCCGATGACCGACGCGGACGAGGCGGCGGTCACCGCCCAGCTGGACCGGCCGCCCCGCGGGGTGGCCGGGGTCGCCTACCGCTGTCCCTGCGGAAAGCCGGCGGTAGTGGCGACCCGGCCCCGGCTGCCCGACGACACACCGTTCCCCACGACGTACTACCTGACCTGCCCGCGGGCCACCGCGGCCTGCTCCACGCTGGAGGCCAGCGGGCTGATGGCGGACATGACGGCCCGGCTGCAGTACGACGACTACCTCGCCGACCGCTATCGCCGGGCCCACCAGCACTACCTGCACGACCGCGAGCAGCTCGGTTGGGTGCCCGAGATCGCCGAGGTCAGCGCGGGAGGCATGCCCGACCGGGTCAAGTGTCTGCACGCCCTGGCCGCTCACGCGCTCGCGGCGGGCCCCGGGGTGAACCCGCTGGGGGACGAGACGGTCAGCGCGATCGGCGAGTTCTGGACACGGCCCTGCCTGGCGGCGGACCGTTGACCGCGGTAGCGGCCGTGGACTGCGGCACCAACTCGATCCGCCTGCTGATCGCGGACCCGGGTCCCGATAGTGGCCTGGTCGAGCGGGAGCGCCGGACCGAGATCGTCCGGCTGGGCCAGGGCGTGGACGCCACCGGCGAGTTCCACCCGGACGCGCTGCGCCGGACCTTCGCGGTGGTGGAGGCGTACGCGGACCTGGTCCGGGCGGCCGACGTGCCGGTCGACCGAATCCATTTCGTGGCCACCTCGGCGTCCCGGGACGCCCGCAACCCGGACGAGTTCTTCACCGGGGTGCATGACCGGCTCGGCGTCACCCCGGACGTGATCACCGGAGACCGGGAGGCCCGGTTGTCCTTCACCGGGGCCCTGAGCGGGGTGGCCGCCGACGCTGAGCCGGTGCTGGTGATGGACATCGGCGGGGGGTCCACCGAGCTGATCGTCGGCTCGGCGGCGGGGGAGATGCACGACGCCGTCTCCCTGGACATCGGCTCGGTGCGGATGACCGAGCGCTTCCTCAAAGCCGGCCCGCCGGCTCGGGAGGCGGTCGCCGCGGCCACCGCGTACATCGACGACCTGCTCGGCCGGTCGGGGGTCGACTTCTCCCGCGTCCGGACCTGGATCGGGGTGGCCGGAACCGCCACCACCCTGGCCGGGGTGTACCTGGGGCTGCCGCAGTACGACCGGTCCGGGGTGCACGGGTCGCTGATTCCGTCCGACCAGGTGGCCGCGCTGCTGGAGAAGCTGCGCCGGCTGACCGTGGCGGAGATCCGTGCGTTGCCCTCGATGCATCCCGGCCGCGCCGACGTGGTCACCGGGGGCACGCTGATCGCCTCGCGCGTCGCGGCGCGTACGCCGGCGCCGGGCATGCTGGTGAGCGAGTCCGACATCCTGGACGGGATCGCGCTGGAGCTGCTGGCTCGCTGACTCCTGGCAGAATGCGCCGGGTGGACTCGCTGGCGATCACCGTGGTCGGGCATGACCGGCCCGGCATCATCGCGCGGACGGCCGAGGTTCTGTCCGCGTACCGGATGAACCTCGAGGACTCCTCGATGACCCTGCTCCGGGGGCACTTCGCCATGACGCTGATCTGTGCCGGCAAGGCAACCCCGGCCGACCTCGAGCGGGCCCTGGTGGCGGCCGTCGACCCCTCCCTGGCGATCACGGTGCGCGCAGTGCCCGACGAGGACGACCCGGTGCCGGTCGGGTCCACCCATCTGGTGACCGTCCACGGCGCGGACCGGCTGGGCATCGTCGCCCGGCTGGCCGGTGCCATCGCCGCCGCCGGCGGCAACATCACCGACCTGACCACCCGGCTGACCGGCTCGCTCTACGTGCTGGTCGCCGAGGTCGACCTGCCGCCCGCGGCTGACGCCGCGCAGCTGCGGGCTTCCCTGACCGACGCGGGCCGGGAGCTGGGAGTTGACGTCACGATGCGCCGGGTGGAGAACGACGAGCTGTGACCCTGTCCCTGCCCGTGCTGCCGCAGGGACGGGTGCGCGACGTCATCCACGCCCCTGACCCCGTGCTGGCCGCGTCCGGTCCGCCGCTCGACCCGGCCGACCCCGAGGTGGGTCAGCTGTGCGCAGACCTGGTGGCCACGATGCGGGTGTCGCCGGGCTGCGTCGGCCTCGCCGCCCCGCAGATCGGGATGCCAGGGCAGGCGTTCTGTGTCGATGTCTCGCAGCACCCGAAGACGCGTACCCGCCACGGGCTGATCGTCCTCGTCAACGCAGAGGTGACCACGGCCAGCCGGTACGAGAAAGGGCGCGAAGGCTGCATGTCGGTGCCCGACCTCACCGGCGACGTCAAGCGGGCCACCCGGCTGACCGTTACCGGCGCCCTGCCGCTGACCGGGGAGTCGGTGACGATCACCACCGACGCCTTCGAGGCCCGGGCCCTGCAGCACGAGATCGACCACTGCACCGGCCTGCTGTTCCTCGACCGGGTAACAGGTGCACACGCGATTTTCAGCCGCAAGGTCTATCTCGACCCGTCGGACTAGAGCGCGGGTACGCTTCGGCGCGATGACGTTCCCGGCTCAACGCCCGCGCCAGCTCAAGACTCCGCGCTGGGCACGAGCGTTGCTGGTGACCCTGGCCGCCGCGCTGGCGACGGCCCCGCTCGCCGTTGCCTGGGGTGCCGGACACGCTCAGGTCGAGGACTACCTCGGCCCGCACCGGGCCACGTTCGCCAGCAACTTCTCCGGCGAGCTCGAGGTCGACCTCGGTCCCATCGGCAACGCCTTCCTGCCCAGCCCGATCGCCCCGCTCGGCGCCGTGGTCACCGTCCGCGGCATCGGCGCGCCGGCCGAGCCGGTCGGCTCGCTGCTGTCGGAGAAGACCCTGACCGCGTACGCCAGCCTCTACACCGACCCCGGTGGGATCGCCCTCGGGATCGTGGAGCGGCTGCGACAGAGTGCCGTGGCCGAGGGGGCCAAGGCCGAGGCCGTGCTGCTCCTGGGCTTCGTCGTGTTCCGGCTCCGGAACCGCTGGCTGGCGCCGGCCGTGGCGCGGCCGCTGACCAACCGCCGGGCGTTCCTGGCGTACGCGACCGTCCTCGCTCTGGTCGTCGGCTCGGTGGTGGTCCCGGACCCGCGGCCCGGGCCGCGAATCCCGGTGACCGTCGCCGGAAGCGATCCGCGGTTCGCCGCGTTGACCGTGGACAGCATGTTGCTGGCCGACCTGCTGGACCGGGGGATCAAGGGGATCCGGCTGCTCACGGCCCGGCAGCAGCAGGCGGTCGACGACTACGTCGCCACCACCTCCCTCAGCCTCAGCACGCAGCTCGCCTCGCGGCCCGCACCCCGGCGGGGCGAGACCATGCTGCTGGGCCTGTCCGACCTGCACTGCAACCAGGCGACGACCGAGCTGATCACCCGGCTGGTGGCGGTCACCGAACCGGCGCTGGTGATCAGCGCGGGCGACGACACGGTCAACGGCACCGCGGCGGAGCGCGGCTGCGTCACCCGGGAGTCGGCGATCGCCGGCGGGCGGCCGTTCCTGGTGGCCACCGGCAACCACGACTCCGACCTGACCGAGCAGCAGATGGCCCGGGAGCGGATGACCGTGCTGAACGGTGACCCGGTGGAGGCGGCGGGCATCACTGTGCTCGGTGATGACGACCCTGAGCACAACATCCCCTTCAGCGTGGAACGGGTTCGCGACCGGGCCGAGACCGAGGAGGAGATGGCGCAGAGGTTGGTAGGAGTCGCGCGGGGACGGCAGACCGATGTCATCGTGGTACACCAGCCGGCCGCCGCGGAGGTGGTGATGGCGAGCCCCGAGATACCCGCCGGACTGGTGCTCTGGGGGCACTTCCACTCCGAGGTGGGACCGACTGTGGTGACCCACGGCGACGGGTCATGGTCGGTCGGGATGCGACAGGGCACAGCGGGTGGAGTTCGCCAGCCGATCGCCACCTCGTTCAGTACGCCGTTCTCGCCGCCGCTGATCAGCGCCGACGTCTACTTCTACTTCCTCGACTCCGCGACCGGACTGGTGACCGCGGTGCAGCCCGTGCGGTTCCGGCCGGACGCCACCGTGGTCATCGAGGACCGGATCGCCACCGGCGATCTGAGCCAGCTGCCGCCGGAGACCCGGATGAAGCTAGGCGGTTCGACGCCGACGCCGACTCCCGAGGCGTCGCGCTGACGCTCGGTCAGGACAGCAGAGCGGTCACCGCCGCCGGCGCGCGAGGTCACCCGCCGGACGACGAGGTGCGCGCCACGGTGCGGGGGATCGGTCCAGTGCCCCCGATGGGATTCGAACCCATACTGGAGCGGGTTTAAGCCGCCTGCCTCTGCCGTTGGGCTACGGGGACCCGGCGAGGAGAGCGTAGTCGGCCGACCGGGTTCACAGGTGATCCCCAGGTCGGAAGAAACACCAGCGCGCCCGCGTTACGTACACTGAACTCAGCGCACCACCGCGGTGCGCCCCCTCAGGAGGAACACACACATGTTGCGTAGTTCGAACCCGGTCCTCTCTCGTCAGGACGCGTTCACACCCGCAGCACCGCAGTACGGCCAGGCGCAGTACGGCCAGGTCCCGTCCGGCTATGCGCAGTACCCCGGTCAGGCGCCGGTCCAGGCCCCCGAAGGCCGGATGACGTTCGACGACGTGGTCACCAAGACGGCCGTCACCATGGCCGTGCTGGTGATCACCGCCGCACTGGCCTGGTACGCGATCCCGACCACGTTGATGATGCCCGCCTTGATCCTGTCGGGTCTGGTCGGCTTCGTCGTGGTGCTGCTGGTCGCGTTCCGTCGGGTGATCAATCCGGCCCTGGTGCTGGTGTACGCGGCGATCGAGGGCGTGTTCATCGGCATGATCAGCAAGTACTTCGAGTACATGTACACCGGCATCGTTGTGCAGGCGGTGCTCGGCACCTTCGCGGCGGCGGGGGTGACGCTGGCGGCGTACAAGTTCTTCAACATCCGGGTCACGCCGAAGTTCCAGAAGATCGTGATCATCTCGACCATCGCGTTCGCGGTGGCCATGCTGCTGAACTGGGTCCTGGCTCTGCTCGGCGTCGACCTCGGCCTGCGGGACGGCGGCACCGGCCCGATCAGCCTGCTGGCCGTGGGTGTTGCCCTGCTCGGGGCTGTGCTCGCGGTGCTGAACCTGGTCCTCGACTTCGACTACATCGAGAAGGGCATCGCCCTCGGCGCCCCGGCTCGTGAGTCGTGGCGTGGGGCCTTCGGCCTGACCGTGACCATGGTCTGGCTCTACATCGAGATCCTGCGGCTGCTGTCCTACCTGCGTAGGTAACCGCTCGCCAGGCGCTTTGCGGGCCGCCCTCTCCGATCCGGAGGTGGCGGCCCGCGTGCGTTATGCGGCCTGAGCCTGTCGAAGGCCCTTCGTCAAGCTCAGGGCACGGCGGCAACTACAGTCGCCTCGTGCAGTACGCGAACGCTCTGATCGACCTGGTCGGCAACACCCCCCTGCTCCGGCTGTCGAGGGTGACCGACGGAGCCGCGCCGCTGGTGCTGGCCAAGGTGGAGTACCTCAACCCGGGCGGGTCGGTGAAGGACCGGATCGCGGTCAAGATGGTCGATGCGGCCGAGCGGGAGGGCCTGCTCAAGCCGGGCGGCACCATCGTCGAGCCGACCAGCGGCAACACCGGGGTGGGCCTGGCCATTGTGGCCCAGGCGCGCGGATACAAGTGCGTGTTCGTCTGCCCAGACAAGGTCAGCGAGGACAAGCGCAACGTGCTGGCCGCGTACGGGGCCCGGGTCGTGGTCTGCCCGACCGCAGTCGAGCCGGAGCACCCGGACTCCTACTACTCGGTCTCGGACAGGTTGACCCGGGAGATCGAGGGCGCCTGGAAGCCGGACCAGTACAGCAACCCGAACAACCCGGCCAGCCACTACGAGACCACCGGCCCGGAGATCTGGACCCAGACCGATGGCCGGGTCACCCACTTCGTGGCCGGCATCGGCACCGGGGGCACGATCAGCGGCGCGGGCCGCTACCTGAAGGAGGTCTCCGGCGGCGCGGTCCAGGTCATCGGCGCGGACCCGGAGGGATCGGTGTACTCCGGGGGCACCGGACGGCCCTATCTGGTCGAGGGGGTGGGAGAGGACTTCTGGCCGACGACCTACGACCGCCAGATCGCGGACCGGATCATCGAGGTGTCCGACGCCGACTCGTTCGGCATGACTCGCCGGCTGGCCCGCGAGGAGGCCCTGCTGGTCGGAGGCTCCTGCGGGATGGCGACGGTGGCCGCGGTCCGGCTGGCCCAGGAGCTCACCGATCCGGAAGCCCTGGTGGTCGTGCTGCTACCCGACTCGGGCCGCGGCTACCTCGGCAAGATCTTCAACGACACCTGGCTGAGCCGCTACGGCTTCGCCCCGCGGTACACCTCCGAGCGGGTGGTCGGTGACGTGCTGCGGGAGAAGTCCGGCGCTCTGCCCACTCTGGTGCACACCCACCCGAGCGAGACCATCGCCGAGGCGGTGTCGATCCTGCGCGAGTACGGGGTGAGCCAGATGCCGGTGGTGCGGGCCGAGCCGCCGGTGATGGCGGCCGAGGTGGTCGGCTCGGTCAGCGAGCGCGGGCTGCTCGGCGCGCTGTTCTCCCGCCGGTCGCGGCCGGCCGACCGGGTCAGTACCGCGATGGAGGCATCGTTGCCGATGGTCGGCGCCACCGAACCGGTGGCCAAGGCGGTCGAGGTGCTGGTGGACGGCGACGCGCTGCTGGTGCTCGACGACGGGAAGCCGGTCGGAGTGCTGACCCGGCAGGACCTGCTCAGCGACATCGACCTCTAGCCGACGCGCCCTTCGACGGGCTCAGGGCGCAGGTTGCCTCACACCTCCGACGTGGGCAGCAGCTCGCTCAGAATCATCATCCAGTTGGCCGTCCAGGCCAGCCGCGTCCAGTCGTCGAGGTCGACCCAGCGGGCGGAGGCTGTGCTCCCGCCGCGGTCCAGCACGACCGGGTCGCGCGGGTTCGGGCAGCTGGCCCGGTAGATCAGGCGGACCGCATGGAAGTCCTCGATCATGCCGCCGGGGTTTCGGCCGATCCAGTGCCCGGTCTGCACCTTGGTCAGGTCGCCGAGCACGATCTGCTGTGCGGTCTCCTCGGTCACCTCGCGGCGGACGCACTGCACCGGCGACTCGTGGTCGTCCAGGCCACCGCCGGGCATGCCCCAGCGGCCGGGCACCGCCGTCTGGTTCGAGTACTCGGTGGCCAGCAGGCCCCGGCGGGACACCACCACGGCGTACGCAGCCACCCGTTGCCGGGTCACCGGCACCACGTCGTCAGTGATGATCAAACCGGCGTCGGTCCGCGGCGGCAGCGGCTCTGGGCGCGGCTCACCCTGGAGCGGTCGGACCCGCAGCCGCAGGGCGAGGTCGACACCCTGCCAGCCGGCTTCCAGCGGCCGCACCGCCTGGTACCCGTGGTCGAAGACGACGGTGTCCGGATCGGCCCCATGATCCAGGGGGGCCGAGAAGGCGGCGACGCCGTCCTCCGTCACCCCGACAACCAGCAGGGCCACGTCTCCTCCTCGCCCACCCCCAGCTTCCGCCGTCAACCGTCGATCAGTCTGTCAGGTCGGGTGGTCCCGCTGCGGTAGCGTTGGCCGACGTGGCTTCCCGAGGCGGGCGATGATCCCGGGTCTGGCCTACGTCGTTATCGTCTTGGCCGGCGCCGCCATGGTCTGGGGGATCGTGACCACGATCGCCGACAAGCCGCCGGGTAAGGCCCAGCTGCTGTTCGCCGCCGGCGTGTGGCTGGTCACGCTGGTCCAGTCGGTGATCGCCGGGGTTTTGCTGATTGCGGGATTTCGTCCGGAGTCGCCGGCCACCCTGGTCGGCTACCTGATCGGGATCGTGCTGTTGATCCCGGTGGCCTGGTTCTGGGCGAACTCCGAGCGCACCCGCTACTCCGGGCTGGTGCTGGCGGTCGCCGCCCTCGCCGTGCTGGCGATGACGCTGCGGCTGCTGTCCCTGTGGACCCCGGCCGCGTGACGGAGCCGTCGACGGACCCCTCGCCGCAGACCAGCTCCGGCGCCGGCCGGGCCCTGGTTGCGGTGTACGGCCTGTTCGCGCTGGCGGCCACTGCCCGGGCCGGCGTCCAGCTGGCAACCCGGTTGACCGAGGCGCCGGTGGCGTACCTGCTCTCGGCCGTGGCCGGGGTGATCTACATCGTCGCCACCGTCACCTTGGCCCGGGGGAGCCGGACGTCGCGCCGGGTCGCCTGGGTGGCGATCGGGCTCGAGCTGGTCGGGGTGCTGACCGTGGGTACGCTCAGCCTGCTGGACCCGGCGGCCTTCCCGCGGGCGACCGTGTGGTCGGTGTACGGGATCGGCTACGGGTTCGTGCCCCTGGTGCTGCCGGTGCTCGGCCTGCTCTGGTTGGCCCGTACCCGTCCTGCTGCGGGTCAACGCAGCAGGTCGGCGTAGTCCGGATGGCGCTCGATCCAGCTGGAGATGAACGGGCAGCGGGCGAGGACACGGCGGCCGCGGGCCCGGCTGTCGTCCAGGGCCTCTCGGGCCAGCCGGCTGCCGGCGCCCTGTCCCTCGTAGGCGTCATCCACCTCGGTATGGGTGAAGGTGACCGTGGTGCCGGCGAGCCGGTAGGCGGCCACTCCGGCGAGCGTCTCGCCGTCGTACAGCTCGTAGCGGGACTCCGCCGGGTTGTCGGTCACGATGAAGGGCACGAGGACCGAGCGTAACGGCCTCGGAACCCTGGCACTGTCGGAGCTCTGCGCTCAGCTGCCGCCAGAGGCGTCGTCCACACGGCGGCAAAGGGTCATCACCGCTCAGGCAGCAACCGGTTCAGCGACGGGCTCAGGCGGGGCGGCCCCCTTGGGTCGCTCGATGAGGGACACGATGACGAGGGCGAGGACAGCAATCGCAACTGTCCAGACAATATCTGAGACGGAGAGGGGCCGGAGGAGAATGATCGCCGCCGAAGCCGCCAACGCGATGATCACGTGGAGGACCCGGCGTTGGGCGTAGATCCACCCGCCGAACCGCCCGGTCGTCAGCCCGTGGTGCTCGGCGTTGTTCCGCAGGCCGGCCACGCCATCGGTGTAGAAACGGCGGAGCCTTCGGGGGGCCCGGAAGGGCCCTGCGAACCAGGCGACGACGGCGATCGAAACCGCCAGCACCACGCCGATGACGGCGGTGTCGTGCATGGCGGCCGTCGCCGTGTCGTAGAACAGGGTCGTGACGGCGCCCGGAACCACCGCCGTCGGGACTGCGGTCAGCAGGAGCCCCCGCCCGATCGTGAATCCCAGCAGGAGCAGGAGCATCGACAGGCCTACCCCGAGGGCGGCGCAGACCAGGGCAACGCTGCGGCGGCGGGCCACCAGCACACCGGCGGTCAGAAAGACCAGCGCCACCCAGGGCAGCCAGCTGCCTAGGGCAACGACGGCCCGATAGGCCGCCTGCACAGTCGGAATCTGATCGGACTGCGCGATAGGGATCGTCCGGTCCACCGGCGGTATTCGAGAGGCGATCGACAGGTCGCGGGCGAGCAGAGCCGCCTTGACGTCCTCGACGATGGGTCCGAGCTGGATGCCGATCGTCCCGTCGCTCTGGGCGGCGATCAAGGCTTGCGGATCGTTGCGCAGCGTGGCGAGAAGTTGCGTGTGGCTTACCCGGAGGGCGCGCTCCCAGCTCTGGGTGAAGGCCTCGGAGGCAACAAAGTCCTCTATCCCGTTCCGGACGACCGTTTGAACGCTTAGGGTGGCAGTTCCCTTCAAGGCGTCGAGCGCGGCGCTCGCCCGCGGACCGGTTCCGAGTGCCTTGATCCCGTCGATGACATCGGCGATGTACTGGTCGAGGTTGACGTTCTGGTTGATCGCCGCGGCCGCCTGATCGACCACGAAGCTCTGGACCTCGGGGTTGTGAGCAAGGGGTGCATAGGTGGCGACGAAGGTGTCAGTGTCGGTGAGAGTTGACTTCGCCCACCCGCTGACCACGGCCAGCGGCGCCATCAGGCAGCCGAGCACGATGAGCACGGCGGCGAGCACCGTCCACCCCCGCCCGCGCGAACGACGACTCGAGCCTCTGTCGTCGGAAACAGTAGATGCGTACGCCTCCACCTGGCCGCGGAGCGTGCTGTTCTCTGTCTCCAGCTGTGCCACGCGCTCGCGCAGTTCGGCTTCCCGGTCCATCTCCATACCTTCTGGTAGCAAACCTTCCAGTTTCGACTTTCACCTGGCGTCAGGCTGTCACGCGCCCATAGGGCTCAACATCACATCATGTGTATGAAAGTCGGCCTGGCCCCCAAACGACAGCTCGGGTTGTGAACGTGTCCATGGCCGCTGTAGCCTCCGACCTCGGAAGCACCAGCAGCGGTAATCCAGACGGCGATCACTCTCTACACGCTCGCGATGGCCACGAGCATCCACCCAGCTCGTCAGCGGCGTCAGTTGACTCGGATGCGCCTCCGGCAGCCCTCGATAACCCGTCTACGCGCGACCCAGACGACGATTCAGCGATGTCTTCCCAGCGCAGTTCACCCATTGTGAGTGATCTCGCTACGCCAGAGGGATGATTCACTGAACTCCATGTGCAGATGGATGGCCTACTCAGGAGACCCGATCCTCGCCGAGGACCTGCTGTTTCGGCCGGCCCACTCGATCATCGACCAGAGCTTGCACTCCCGCATGGGCGCGACGACGACCAACGGCGACGGGTTCGGGATCGGCTGGTACGGCGAGGGCGCCGAACCCGCGCTCTTCAAGAGTATCGACCCGGCCTGGAACGACATGAACTTGCGGGAGATAGCCGGCCGGATCCGTACACCGTTGCTGTTCGCCCACATCCGGGCGTCCACGGGGACGCCGGTGCAGCGATCCAACTGCCATCCGTTCCGGCACGGGCAATGGTTGTGGATGCACAACGGCGCCATCCGCGGATTCCACGAGGTCAAGCGTGACCTGCTGATGGCGGTCGATCCGGCCTTGTATCCGGACATCGAAGGCTCGACGGACTCCGAGACACTGTTCTTCCTGGCACTCACCTTCGGCCTGACCGACGATCCCTTCACCGCGGTCGCCCGTGCCGTCGGGCTGGTGGAGAAGACCGGCCGGGAGCACGGTGTCGAATACCCGATCCAGATGACCGTGGCGACCAGCGACGGCGACTCGGTCTGGGCCTTCCGCTATTCCAGCGAAGGACAGAGTCGGTCGCTGTTCTTCTCCACCGATGTCGTGGCGCTACGCCAGCTGCACCCCGACGTCGAGATCCTGCGCGGTCTGGGCGAGGAAACCCGGCTGGTGGTCTCCGAACCTCTCGGTGATCTCCAGGGTGCGTGGAACGAGGTGCCCGAGTCCTCGGCCGGGGTGGTCCGTCCTGGCCAGGACGAGATGCGGTCATTCCAGCCCGTCGGACCCTGAGGTGTCATATGCGCGGCCGGCCGGCCGGCCGCGAGTCGTGACTGGTTCGATCAGATGATCGGTAGGGTGGCGATGCGGGCCGCCGCTACGGCCACGGCTCCGGTTGCCGCAATCAGCAGGAGTATTCGGGCAAAGCGGGATAGGAACGAGGATGTGACTCCGGCGAAAAACAGGGCTACGGCGAGCAGGATCGTCGTGCCGACGTAGGCCTCCGCGATGTCGTCCGCTTCTTGACTCTCCTGGGCCGACTGTTCGGCCGCTACTACCGTTTTGTTGTAGTCGGCGAACTGTTCCGCGAGATAGTCCTTGTCTTCGAACACTCCGACGTTTGGTTCGCCCGCCTTCGCTGCTGCTTCCCAACGGTCGAGGAACGGTAGGAAGTCCGGGCGTACGACTGACCGGCGATAGAACTGCAGGAGCTTCGCGTTTCCCTCCAGGGTTGCTTCGGCATACTTGGCGACCACGACGCTGTCGTAGGTGATCCGTTGGGTCGCCAGACCAAAGAGCCGCGAACCCTCGATGCGTTGCGTGGCAGAGACCCGGGACAGGTCACCGCTCTGCCCGTTCCATCGGGTGGCTTGAAAGCCACACCAGGCGGTGCCGATCGTCGTGATGCCCAGGAGGAGGACAGCGACGAGCTCGAGGAGACGGTCGACCAGCGGCACGGGTCTGTCGCTCATGGTTGTGCGTTCGGCGCGGGCTCCGGCGGGACAGACTCCGGCGGGACAGGCTCAGCCCGATCGGTGGTCGAGAAGCCGACCACTCCAGGGCCTGGGGGACGCGCCGCGACCTGCAAGGTCTGCGTGCGCTGGATCAGCTCACCCCAGAGGTCAGTCTCGCGATAGCGCCAGGCGTCCTCGTTCGACAGCGTCAGGTTCTGCTGGAGGTCGGCGTCGTTGGTCGCACGAGCCAGGCGTGTCGGCGCTTCGGCCTGCTCGCGCTCCAGCTCATGCCGCGCACGGAGTGTGGCCTGGATGACGTCTCCGGTCCGACCGAACTCTGCGGCACCCAGCAGGAAGGCGCTGAGTTCGATCCCACTTGCGTCGAGGGCCTCCGCCACGGCCGCGCCCACGGACTTCTGACAGACCTCGAGCGAGGCACCGAACATGTCGTCGATACCGATGGCGGGATCGCGAAGGGCGGCGCTGATCGCAGCGCTGCTCGCGTCCCGGACGATGCCGAAGACACCGGCGGGACCAAACCGTTCATGAACATGGCGCAGCTCATCCGGCACCAGCCTGAACCTCACCGTGTAGGGAACCGTTGCCCTGGTTCGATCACCCAGGGTTACCTCCAGGGGCGGCCCAGATCTCTCGAGCGCATCGCCGTCAGCGGCTGGGGGACCGCCCGCGCGATAGGTCAGCTCGACTGACGGATAGATCTCAACCATCTTCCGGCGCAAAGCCGGCACAAAGTGTGGTCCTGGAAGCAGCGCGGTATCGGTGGCTCGCCCCTTCACCATCAGCAACCCCAGGCTGCCGGACGGAACTTTGACCAGCGATGCTGTTATGACCAGCCACACCAGCACACCGATCATCGGGATCGCCACCACCAGGACGATGATCCAGGCTATCGTGCTCACTTTCGCCTACTTTCGCGCCTGAGGCGCAATGTCGACAACTCTGATAGGGAGCCGCTTGGCAGCTTCCGGGATGCAGCACCAGCCGTTCCGACACTACCGGGCGACCTGTTCCCCGGGTGGCTGTCTGGCTGAACCGCCGATCCCGAACCGGCATGCCTGACAGCAGGATGTCACGCCGCCCGTGGCTGAGCATCACCCCATGTATGTGATGTCACCCTGTTGACTCCGACTCTGTCGAGGTCGGGGGCTTGTCGACCCAGAGCCATGACGCAGCAGCCTTGGAGGGGTCCGCGATCTCAGCGGTATGAGGCACGATCAGGTCTTCGGTGTCTCTCCGGCTGCGCAAGCATCGCAAGGGACCGCGGTCCTGGCCTGCGCCGTCCACACGTTCTGGATGATGCGACGGATTCGCTGTCCAGGTTGGATCAGACGCGGGCGACCGAGAGCCCGACACGAAGGTAGGAAGGTTTCATGACCTCCGTTATTGGTGAGGTTCTCCCCCTCGCGATCGGTGTGGCGGTCAGTCCTAGGTGGGCTGCTCTTGGTCGTAGCCGCGCGACAGTGGCTGGTCGGCCGGCTGAGGGTGAGGAGGAGACCCTGCCGAAGTGGATGTCTGCCATCGACTCCATGACCCCGGTCAAGGGGTTGGGACTTGGCTTTCCTCCTGGCTTCGGTGAACCCCAAGAACCTGCTCTTAGCCGCCTCGGCCGGACTGATTGTCGGATCTGCGCAGCTGTCCTTGGGCGAGATTTCGGTCGTGGTGGTCGTCTTCACCGTGCTCGCCGGCTCCACGGTGCTCATTCCAGTCATCGCCTACCTGATCGCCTCGGCGCGTATGCGCGAGCCGTTGGAAAGGCTACGGACATGGCTGATGGCCAATAATGCGACGATCATGGCGGTGTTGTTGCTGGTGATCGGCGTTGCGGTAGATCGGTAAGGGACTTGAGAGTTTCTAGGTGCCTGACAACTGTTCCGTCGCGCGTGCGGCCTCGGCGGGTTGGATCGCTTCCGTGGCAACAGCGGGATAGGCGGCGCCCACCCTCGGACGTACGTCCCAGTCGTAGATGACCGAGGTACCGAGTACGACGTCCTGGATGGATCGGTTCTGCCGGCCGAGGACAACCCACGCGAGGCCCAACGGGAAGGCAACGTTGAAGGCTGCACGCAGCAACGCCATCACGAGGCTAGGGTCCCCGCCTCGACGGTCCACGACCCGCAGACCCATGACGTGACATCCGTACGTGCGGCCGCCCCTGTGCCACCACACGGCCAGGTACAGCGTCATGACCACGGTGCCCGCGACAAGGTCAAGCCACAGCGGAGGTACAGGCATCTCGAACCCACCGGGCGGCACGAGGAAGACCACGACAACGAAACCCAGGTAGGCCACGATGAGCACGATGACAACGACTCCGATGTCGATGCCGGCTGCCGCTGCCCGGGTCACGAGGCCGGCCCTCCGGCCTTGGAACACCCGCGCCTCCTGGGGAATGGGGTCGACACGCGCGGTCATGGCTGGCGCTCAGCTTCAGGGATCGAGCCAGTCTCTGCCTGCCGTTGCACCGGGGGACCCGTAGTCCGCTTCCCACGCCGTCTGAGCAGCCGGTCCACCAGCCGGGAGACAGCCTCGTCTGCGTCGATGCTCTGCATCCGAGCATCCCTCACAACCTGCGACGCCATCGATCCGGTCGAGTCGCGAATGATCTCGGGAAGGTCGATCTCGTTGATCACCTCTTCGGCAAGGTCGACGACATTGAGCCGGTCGACGATGGCGTTCAGGTCCACCCCGGCAACAATGGCGTCGATATCGATCCGGGCGACGATCCGGTCGAGGTCGATCCGGTCCGCGACGGCATCGAGGTCGATGCGTTGGGCGATGGCGTCGATGTCGACCCGCCGCATGATGGCATCCAGATCGATGCGCTGCACGATCGCGTCGATGTCCACCTGCCGCACCACTGCGTCGATGTCGACCCGGTCGATGATCTCAGCGATGTCGACCTTTGCGACGAGGCCGTCCAGGTCAACCCGTTCGAGGATGACGACATTGAGGTCGAGCGTGTCGAGAACCTCGCGGACCACCACGGGAACGATGACGGCAACCATCCGTTCGAGGTCGCCACCCGTCGAGGTCATCGCCTCCCGGCCGCGTTCGGCAAGCGCATCGACCGCACGAGCTGGGTGCAGCCTCTCAGTGAGCACCGGCGGATGAAGCACGGCCCTTCCGAGCGGTGCCGCCACGCGAGCGACCCCACGGGTGACCGAGCCCGCCGCACCCGCCGCAACCACTGCTAGTCCGATCGCGGCGTCTATGACGCCGAACGGCTTCGGATTCGGCGCCGCCATACCGCCATGATCCCCCTCCAACCCGAATCCTCCTAGCATGACGAAACATCCCCATGGTGATCACGCACGGCGGACTCCGGCTGCGTGACAACCCTGGTCCACAGCGCGCCCGTCAGTCGCCAATGTGGGCCACCCGGCCCATCGACAGACCACGGTCGTGACGGTCAGGTTCAGGCGAGTGCCTTCGCCTTCAGTCGTTCGTACTCGTCCTGGGTGATGGTGCCGTCGTTGAGCATGGTCTTTGCTTTGGCGATCTGGTCGGTGGAGCTGGGCTTGGCTGCCACATATTGGATGTATCGATCCGTCTCGGCTCGAGCCTTCTGGGCTGCACTGGCTTGACGCTCGGCCATCCCGCGTCCCCGGGCGATCAGATAGATCAGCGCGACGAGGATGGGGGCCACGATCAGTCCGATAACCCACAGCGCCTTCGAGAACCCGCCGAGGTCAGGGTCTCGGAACACGTCAGCCGCGATGTGGAACAGCACCACCAGGTACGCCACGAAGAGGTAGCTCCAGATCAGGAGCCACAAGAAGTCCCAGAAGTTCATCAGCTTGCCTTTCACACCTAGGGATACCGTCCGGGACGACTCCAGGGTCCGCTCGCCGGCATGAGGAGACTGGAGTCGTCACGGGTGTGCTTCTCCGGCATCCTCGTCTGATCCAACCCTGGACAGCGAACCCGGCGCATCATTCAGACTGGGTGAACCGGCGGCACGCCGAGTTCACCATCGCCCAACGGGCCATCCGCCGCCTGCTGACGGACCCGCCCGCGGTGCTGGTCAACCGCGGCGATGAGTACTGCACTCGTGCTCGGTCCGTCGCCCCGGGCTGCTCGGGTCAGAGGAAGCGACCAGCCCGGCGATGCGGTGGACCAGGCTGGGACGTGGTCCACCGCCAGGTCCGTCACTCCTCGGAGAAGACCTCGCGCAGCTTCGCCTCCTGCTCCGACGAGAGGTTGCTGGCGATCAGCTCACCCTTGAACTCACCCATGCCTTCATCGACCCGGTCGACCACGGCGTCGGAGCTGAGGAGGAACAGGGCTGACGTACCCGGGGTCACCCTTTGCTTCACGCCGTTGATGAAGTTGTCGTCGATCCCCACGTCGCTCATCGACCCGGTCAGGGCCCCCATGGCAGCGCCTACGGCGGCGCCGAGCAACGGCACGAAGAACAACAGCCCGAACAACATTCCCCAGAACGCCCCGCCCAGCGCCCCAGCGCCGGTCAGGTTGTTCAGCTGCCGAGTCTTGGGTTTCTTCGCACCAGCCTCCCAGGACACGATTGCCGCATCCTGGATGGTGACGAGGTTCTGCCCCTGCAGCTGTTGCAGCTGTTGCACAGCCCGCTCGGCATCGCCGACGCCAGGAAAGGCCCATGCGGTCAAGGTCGCCATCGGTTGATACCTCTTTCTGTTGGAGACTCCGTCCCCTTCTGGGCCGGGTCAGATGGTGGAGAACTGGCTCTGGTTGAGGATCTTTGGCCTTCCGTGTGGCGAGCTCCTCGGGGGTTGAGGATGCCTTGCCGCTGCAAATGTGCAAGCCGCTCCGGTTGGCTGGCCAACCTCAAGGGTTTCTTCCGGCTAGCTCCCCGGGCAGCTATCGGTAAGCGTCGAGGACAGCGCCGCCGTCGCGGTGCGGACCTGTTTCATCGCCGCGGCGATCTCCGGCGCCTTTTCCCTGCGGTTGTCGGGAGTCAGATCGGCTGCGGCCGTCTGCAGGTTCCCGAATGCGATCTTGACCTGCTCCACATGGGGCTGGAGGGCCTCCGAGGCGGAGGCCTCTGCCGACGTCAGGTTGGTCTTGACGTCGGCGATGGCGGCTTTCAGCGCGGGGACACCGTCCTCGGCAGGGTCGACCTTCGTGAGGGTCTCAAGCGACGACCTGAGTTCCGCCATGTCCTCGCACACCGCCGACGGTGTAGCGGCCGCCGACGGCGCAGCGGTCGTGGATGCGGCGGTCGTTGCCGCCGGAGGACTGGTCTGGGTCGGCGTGGAGCTCGTGCCGCAACCCGCCAGAACGCAGAGCACGGCAACGGCCGCACCCGCAGCAACTGTGGGTCGGCGGGGGAGATGGAGTTGCATCTGGATGTTCTCCTAAGAAGACGGCGGAGCGGTTATGACAGCGTCCCCGCACGGACAGGATGACCCGACGCTGGCCTGAGATGTCGTCGGGCGGAACCAGGCGGCGCTGGAGCTAGATCGTGGCGTCGCGACCGTGAGTGGCCAGGGCCCAGATGACGAAGACGTCCAACGCGATGATCGTCAGAGACCAGAACGGGTAGTAGGGGATGAACGCGAAGTTCGCCATGGCACTGAGGACGGCCAACACGATCCCGACCACGCGTCCCCACGTCTGTCCAGCCAGCACCGCGAACCCGGCCAGGAGTACAAGCAGCCCGACCAACAGATGGATCCATCCCCACCTCGTCGCGTCGAACCTGAACAGGTAGTTGGGAGTGTTGACGTAGAACTCGTTCACCAACAGCGCAACCAGACCGTTGAAGAGCTGGAATCCGCCCGCCATGATCATCATGACACCGGCGAACGTGGTGAGGCCGGTTGCCCCGCGCCGAGGCGCCAGTTGATCCTGCTGCGCGGTTCGGTACTGCGATGCTGTCTGTTCCATCATGACCAGCCTTTCCCTGCGTCGTCCATCCGCATACGAGCGTGGCGTCACTGTGATCATCTCGGCGGACATGCCCGACTGTCGTCATGCAGAACGCGTGAGAATGATCGTCTAGCTCGGAAAGACGGTGGCCCAGTCGTTCTTGATGCTGACTACGGTCCATCCGTCGGCCTCAGCTTGGCTGAGTGCCTGCTCGGCCCCAGCCGTGTAGTCGAACTCCCGCCCTGCGTCGTCGTGCAGGACAAGGAGCCGTAGGGTCGGCCGGTCGGGGTGGTGGGTGAACTCGAGCATCGCGGTGTCGCCGTTGGAGTTTCCTGCGGCGAGCAGCGGGCGTCGGCCGACCCGGTTCCAGATCCGTACGGGCTTCTCCGGGCCGTCATCGAGGTAGTCCAGCTGGGGTTGGTGGGTGATGGTGCCCCCGTGGTCGTTGCTGGTGTAGGCGAAGGTGCTGCTGCTGCCGATGACGCGCTCGCGGGGGATGCTGTACATCTCTTGGGTGACGGGGCGCATGAAGTCGCGTCCGCCGCCGGAGGCGATGTAGGTGGTGAAGCCGTTGGCCGTCAGGTAGTCGAGCAGCTCGACCATGGGGGTGTATGCGCACTCCAGGTAGCTGCGACCGAGGCTGGGATGCTGTGCGCTGCGTAGGAAGCGATTCGCGGACTCCTCGAAATCCTCGACGCTGATCCCGGCGTAGGCGGCCAGGATGCCTCGCGCCAGCAGCCTGACGTTGGTGTCGTCGCCGGCGTAGTGCTCATCCATCAGGGCGCCGAACCAGCCGTGGTCGCGCTCGGCCACGGCTTTCCAGGGCTGCTCCGCCGCGAGCTCGGGCTGCCCTCGCACCATCTCGGCGAGGCGGCGAAGGATGAAATCCAGCTGGATCGGCATCGGCTTCTCACACCACAAGGTGCCGTCGTTGTCGAACACCGCAACCCGTTCCTCCGGCGGCACCGGACTCGATCCGCCTTCGCCGCAGGTGCGGGCCACGAAGTCGATGATCGCCTGCTTGGCCGGACCCTCACGCCAGCTCGACAGGTCCTCGGTCATGTCGGGCCCCCTACTTCTTCGCACGCTGCACGGTCGGTCCAAAGTGGAGCGATGACGATGCCGGTTACCCGCGAATGATGAGCGAAGGTCAGGTGCTGGGCTCGCTCTGGCGTGAGATCCGACCAACCTCGCAAGGCGCGACGCTACGGAGGAGGAGGGTATCCACGCAGATGCGTCCCGGTCTAGGGTGAGCGTGGGTGCGCGTGTTGTACTCAGCGTTGATGCCACCCCCGCCCCACCCGACCGGTGAGGCGGACCCAGGACCTCGTCTGAGGAAGCCCTCGGCTCGAGAGATCAGGAGGTACGTCATGGCCAACCTCTCGGCGTGGAAGTTCGATAAATCGGACGGCGCCTCGCAGGCGGTGCGAACGCTCAAGGAGCTGCAAGACGAGGGCCTGATCGTGATCGATAGCGCCGCAGTCGTCGAGTGGCCGCAGGGTAACAAAAAACCCAAGACCCGCCAGATCGACGACCTGACCGGGCCGGAGGCGGTCAGCGGCGCGTTCTGGGGCTTCCTGTTCGGCATCATCTTCTTCGTCCCGATCTTCGGAGCGGCCGTCGGCGCCGGGATCGGCGCACTTCACGGTTCGCTCAGCCACGTTGGGATCGACGAGAAGTTCATCGACCAGGTCAAGGGCGCGGTCACCGAAGGCACGTCCGCCCTGTTCCTGATGTCCTCGAGCGGGGTCGCGGACCGGATCTCGCAACGCTTCATCGGCATAAACCCCGAGCTGATCGCCACCAACCTTGCGCCGGACCAGGAAGCAAGACTGCGCGAGGCCTTCGGTCAGGAGTGAGGCCCGCGCGCCTTGTGCCCTAGGGGCATCGCGGGCTGTGTCGAGAGCGCCCGGACCGTGAGCTAGAGACTCTCGATGCTGTTGCCGATCATGACGACCCCTATCACGAGCAGCACCACGACCATGATCGTGACGCTGTTGTCCACCAACCACTCCCGTAGCTGCTCCAAGGGGCCGTTCATTCGCGCCGGTGCCACCAGGTGGGTGACGACTGGTACCGCCACCGTCGAAACGGCGATCACCGTGAAGATCAGGATCATCACTGCCGCCTGGCCTCCGCTGAGTGCGGCCTCTCCAACGATGACACCGGCCGAGAGGGCAAGCAGCAGGTTCTTCGGAACTACCGCGGACAAGAGCAGACCGAGCACGAGCGCCTTGGCTGGCGTCACCGAGTCAGCTGCCGCCATCCATTTCGGCAGCTCGGCCCGCTCACCGGTAGCGGGCCGCCGCCGCCACTGACTCACCGCCAACACCAAGAAAAGCGCGCCGGCCACCAGTTTGATGACCCCGGTCGCTGGGGAGAGCCCACCGGAATCTCGGGTCGGCAACAGCGTCGACAGCAAGCTGGAAAGAGCAACCGCGCCCCCAACCCCGACCAGGCAGCCCAGCAGCAGGGCAACGGTCCTGCTCGTCGCGTTCGACAACAACATCAGCACCGTCGCGGTGATGGTGGTCGGGCTGATCGCGATGCCGATCGCCAGCGGAAGCATCTCTCCGATCGCCGACCCCATGACTATCAGCTCTTTCCGCGCCAGTTCGGCTTGCGTTGTGGGTCAGCACACGAAGCAGCGGTGCCAACGCGGGGGAGCCACAGCGACATGATGATTCTCCGGCGCGGATCTGCGAGCATCCTCATGCAGATCGCGTGAAGCCGCTTCGTCGTGGTCGCGCTGCGCGTGCCGGCGTTGGCATGGGGTGGAGCGACCAACGCTTCACCCCATCCGCGTGATGCGGGTGATGTCTCCGCTACCGACAATGGGGTGCATCGCAGTTCCACGCCAGTGCTTCGGAAGGGTGAGTCCGCCATGGATTACACGGAAGTGCTGCGCCTACTGGCGATCAACGAAGAACACTTCGCCGAAGACTGTGTGACCGGGGTCGAGTCCGCGAAGCTCGATCCGAAGACGCTTGCGCTGGTCCGCCTCGGCGCGCTGGTGGCGGTGGGTGGCGCAGTGCCGTCCTACGGGAAGGAGGCCGACACAGCGGTGAGTGCCGGTGCGTCAGCCGCCGAGATCGTTGAGGTGTTGTTGGGCGTCGTGTCCGTCGTCGGGTTTCCCTGTGTTGTCGCGGCGGCCCCGAGTCTGGCGATGGCGCTGGGGTATGACATCAACGATGCCCCGGAACAACCTGTCTGAGGCGATCTTGGGCTACCCGCCGAGGAGGCCGATGGCCCAAGGGTCTGATAGCGGTCCGGGCGTGCGTGTTTCACACGATCTGAATGATGCGAGGGGTCCGCTGTCGAGGTTGGATCAGACGAGGAAGCGCGAGAAGCATGTCCACGCACCTGCGACTCACGTCTCCTCAGTGCCGGCGGGCGGACGTTCCGATCGGTCCCGGCCGGTTTCCCTAGGATGTGAAAGGGTAAGTAGATGGGTTTTTGGGACTTCTTGTGGCTCCTGTTCTGGACCTACATCTTTGTGGCGTATCTGATACTGCTGTTCCACATCTTCGGGGATGTGTTCCGAGACCGTGACCTCGGCGGGTTCGCCAAGGCGCTGTGGGTGATCTTTCTGATCGTGGCGCCGTTCCTCAGCGTGCTGATCTACCTGATCGCGCGGGGCCGCGGGATGGCCGAGCGGCAGGCCGGAGCGGCTCGGCAGGCTCAGGCGGAGACGGAGCAGTACATCCAGTCGGTGGCCAGCACGCCGAACTCGGCGGACCAGATCGCCTCAGCCAAGGCCCTGCTCGACGACGGCACCATCTCCCAGGGCGAGTACGACCGCCTGAAGGAGAAAGCACTCGCCTGACATACCGACGCCTCCTAGCGATGGCGGTCTCAGTCCAGCTTCCGGAAGGCGGTCTCGGGCACCTCCAAAGGGGCCACGAGGGCCATGCCACTGATCACGGCCACGTAGACGCCCGGCGCCGTCTCCGCATGGTCGCCCTGACGAGGATCTGGGCGATCCATGGCGCGGTTCCACCAATCAGCGCAGTCGTGTAGTTCTTCGACCTTCGCGGAACTGTCCATGCGGGGACGCTTAGACGGAATGGAGTTGGCGGCAGCATTCAGGGGGTGCGCGTGGCCGGCTCGGGGTCGTCCCAG
Organism: uncultured Actinomycetota bacterium; assembly: GCA_963808435.1. Lineage (GTDB taxonomy): Bacteria > Actinomycetota > Actinomycetes > Propionibacteriales > Propionibacteriaceae > Microlunatus. Next base: position 111,138 of record CAWEFW010000026.1, read on the forward strand.
AAGTCGGACACGCCGAGCTGGCGGGCGGCACCGAGCACGGCCCGACCCAGGACGTTTGTGTAGGTGGGGAACGACAGCGGGATCCGGGCGAACTGTTCCACCGGCATCGCGGCGGCGATGGCGACCGCCGCCACCTGGATGATCTCCACCGCCCGCTCGCCGACCACGTGGCAGCCCAGTATCTTGTGTGTGCCGCGGTCGACGATGAGCTTGCAGAACCCGTCGGTACGCCCGTCGATGATCGGCCGTGCGGTGGTAGCGAACGGCACGGTGGCCACCACCACATCGTGGTCGAGGCGGGCCTGTGCCTCGGTGGGCCCGACCTGCGCGTACTCGGGGTCGGTGAAACTGCCGATCGGACTGACCTCTGGGCTGAGGGTGGCACCGCGGTCCTGCACCGCGTTGGTGGCGGCGAGGTAGCCGTCCTGCACCGCGTGCGGCACCAGCATGAGCCGGCCGGTGATGTCACCGGCGGCGAAGACGTGCGGGGCAGTGGTGCGCAACTGCTCGTCGACCTGCACATAGCCGCGGTCGGTGGTCGCCACCCCGGCTACGGCCAGGTTGAGCCCAGCGGTGTCGGCCAGCCAGCCGATCGCCGCGATCGCCAGGGTCGCCTCCACGCTGTCCGTCACGTCGTCCTTGGCGAAGATCATCCGTACGCCGGCGGGCGCCTTCTCGAACCCGCGAATCCGGCCAAAGCCCTCACGCACCAGAATGCCGGCGGCCCGGAAGGCGGCCGCCATCGCGCGCGAGACGTCCTCGTCCTCGGTGGCCAGGATCCGCGGGCCGGCCTCGAACAGCGTCACGCGGGAGCCGAGCTCGGCGAACACAGACGCGACCTGAACACCGGTAGCCCCGGCGCCGATCACCAGCAGCGACTCTGGCACGGCGGATAGCGTCCACGCGTCGCGGTGCGAGCCCACCAGCTCCGCTCCGGGCACCGGCAGGGCCCGGTTGGTGCCGCCCGTACAGAGGATGAACTTGTCGGCGCGCAGCCGGGTGCCCTGCCTGGCCTCGACGGTGTGCGGGTCGACGAAGCGTGCCCTGCCAACATGCTCGAGCATCGACACGCCGAGGTCGGCGAGCTCTTCGCGCAGCAAAGAGTGCTGGGACACCTCCGCGACCACCCCACGCACCCGGACGAGCAGCTTGCCGTAGTCCAGAACGGCGTCATTCATCTCGATGCCGTACCGGTGCAGGTGCCGAGCCTCGCGGCGCAGCCGGGCCGCCTGCGCCAGCGTCCGCACCGGCACCGGGCCATCCGCGGCCGCCATCCCGCCGACCGCGTCCCGACTGACCAGCGCCGTGCGGGCGCCCAGCCTGGCGGCGCGCACCGCCGCCACAACCCCGGCAGGGCCGGCGCCGATGACCCCGACATCGACCCGTTCCTCGGTCGTCATGACTCGGCCTGACGGGGGCGCCGGCGAACCGACTGCAGGACTCGGCGGCCCGTTGGGCGCTGGGCGACCATGGGACTCTCGCTCTCGGTCAGAGGCGGTCTGTACGGCAGGGTCGGCCTTCGTCCCCCAAGGACACAGCAACTTCCCCCACCGAGACAAGTCCTCGGGGTCAGGGAGTCCCCAGCCTACCGGTGATCACCAGCGGTCAAGACGGCGGCCGCGGCCAAAACCGCGCCTAGTCTCAGCCGATCCTGCCGGTCGCTCAGGGCTCCTCCCTCGTACGATGACCCGGTGAGCAGGCGTGGCATGGTGCTCGTCGGGGGTGGATCGCTCATCCAAGGCAGCGATGACTTCTACCCGGAGGAGCAGCCGGTCTGCGAGGTTGTCGTCGGCGACCTCTGGATAGACATCCATCCCGTGACCAACGCCGAATTCCGGCGGTTCGTCAAGGACACGGGGTATGTAACGGTGGCAGAGCAGGCCCCCGATCCGGCGGACTTCCCCGACGCCGACCCGAACGATCTCGTTCCAGGGTCGCTGGTTTTCACACCGACGGCTGGGCCTGTACCGCTCGACGATTGGCAGCGATGGTGGCGTTGGCAGCCCGGGGCCGACTGGCGGCACCCGGACGGACCCGCCAGCTCACTCAACGGTCGGGACCGGCATCCGGTCGTGCACGTCGCTCACGATGACGCAACTGCTTACGCGGCCTGGGCCGCTAAGCGTCTGCCCACTGAAGCTGAGTGGGAGTACGCCGCCCGGGGCGGGCTGGTCGGTGGCCGCTACCCATGGGGTGACGACTTCATGCCGCGCGGCCGGGTGATGGCCAATACGTGGCACGGCGACTTCCCGTGGCGCAACGACCTCCCGAAGAAGATTGGGATGACAACGCCCGTCGGCAGCTACCCGGCCAACGGCTATGGGCTTTTCGACGTCTCCGGCAATGTGTGGGAGTGGACCGCATCGGCATGGACCGCCTCACATGCCGAGATGGACATCGAGGCGAAGGCAGGGCCCTCCTGCTGTGCTCCCGCGAAGCGCACCGAGAGCACCCGGTTCGTCACCAAAGGAGGGTCACACTTGTGCGCGCCCAGCTACTGCCACCGTTACCGGCCGGCCGCTCGGCAAGGCCACACTATCCGCAGCACCACTGGGCACCTGGGTTTCCGCTGCGCATCCGATCCGTGAGTCGGAGCAGCACGTTCCACCTCGGCGCGCGAGTTGACGGTCCCTCAACGGGTTAGCTGCGCGATCCACAGGTCCTCGACCGGCCATCTCCCGGCCCACTGGGCGGTGGCAATGTCGTAGTAATCGGGGGTTTTCGCGTCGTCAGGGGCGTACAGCTCGTGGAGGGCTTCGACCACGAACCCATTCTTGCGGAGGATGCGAATCCAGTCGCCATGGCTGGGGTGGAACTCGATCCCGCCACCCGGCCACGTCATTCTGAACATCCCCTTCTGTGGTCGCAGCAGGCGATCTCCGGCGTATCCCCCGTCTTCAGGCACGCACACTGTCACCTGGACGCTATTGGTCAGGAATACAAGTCGTCCTCCGGGCCTGAGAAGTCGTGCCGCCTCCGGGACCCAGCGTTCAGGGTCGCACCAGACGCACGCCCCGTACTCGCTGACGGCCAGATCGAAGGAACCATCAGGGAGGGGGACGTCTTCGGCGTTGGCCTCGATCAGCGGGAAGGACAGACCGAAGTGCTCTTGGCAGCGGCGGGCGGTGTCCAACTGTGCGGCGGTCAGGTCCACGCCGACCGGCCGTGCACCGAGCCTGGCCAGCCACGCCGAGACGTACGCGGTGCCGCAGCCGAGCTCGACGACGTCCAGCTTCGCGACCTCACCTAGAGCGCACAGCTCCCGCTCGGGGATCCCGAAGAGCCCCCAGGAAAAGTCCTCAACGGCCCAAGCTTCGTAGGCACGGGCATCGGTGAACTCCCCATTCACTACCGTCCAGAGAGCACGATTGACCGCAAGGTCGTCGCGGAAATCAACCATCGGCTCGGATTGATGGAACTGATCTGGCCGAGCGCCCAAGCGGTCGCGTGCTCCTCATTGAACGGCGGACGTGAGCCGCATGACGTTGTCGAGCCACCGTTTGGACAGTGGTCGGGTATTCCACTCCTCCAGCGTCATCTCGCGGGAGAGCGATCGGTACATGTCCTCGACTTTGCGCATTCGGGTGACGAACTCTGGGCTGCCGGTGCACATCATCGATATCTCGAAGTCGAGGTTGAAGGAACGGATGTCCATGTTGCTGGAGCCGATCACTGCGGTGTGGTCGTCGACGGAGAAGTGTTTGGAGTGGAGCACGAACGGACCTGGGTAGAGGTAGATCCGGACGCCGGCGTCGAGCAGGGGCCGGTAGTAGGAGCATTGAGCGTGGTAGACCATGAACTGGTCGCCTTCTTCGCCGACGAAGAGTTCGACGTCGACGCCGCGTTGCGCGGCGGTGGTGATGGCGTACAGCAGGGATTGTTCGGGGACGAAGTAGGGGCTGGTGATCGATAGTCGGTGTTGCGCACCGTAGATCAAGGTGTTGAACAGGCGCAGGTTATTCTCGTTGGGGAATCCGGGCCCGCTCGGCACGATCTGGCAGGTGAGGTCGCCGAGACCATCGGGGAAGATTTCGGGTTGGACCCATTCTCCGATGCGTTCCTGGGTTTCGATGTACCAGTCGGAGGCGAAGACCAAATTGATGGAATGTACGACTGGTCCCTCGACCCGGGTGGTCAGCTCACGCCACTTTCGCCCTGCGGCCTCGTGCTTCTTGTTGTGGTAGCTCGAGTCGACCATGTTCTGTGAACCGACGAACCCCGCGCGGCCGTCGACCACGACAATCTTGCGGTGGTTGCGCAGATCCGGCCGACGCCATTCACCTTTGAGCGGCTGGATGGGCAGCATGGGATGCCACTCGATGCCCGCTTGATCGAACTTGGCGAGCATCCCCTTGTAGTCGGGCACCGTCTTGCGGGTGGAAATGTGGTCGAACAGCACTCGGACCTTCACCCCGCGGGCCGCAACCTCGACCAGTGCCTCGAAGAACGGTGCCGTCGTCGAGTCCCAGCAGAGGATGAAGTACTCGACGTGGACGTAGCGTTCGGCGGTGCGGACCAGGTCGGCTTTGGCCTGGATCGACTCCTCATAGACGTGGAACAGCTCGGCCGAGTTGTTCTGCACGCTGGGCAGCCAGCCGAGCCGCCGGTTGAGGACCATGGCCGAGTCGAGCCAGTCGGGCCGGTCCGGTGAAGCCGGTAGGGCGGGTGTACTGGCCAGACTGCTCTGGATCACCTGCCCGACGGCACGCTGCTCCTCGCGGCGTTTCCGGGGGACGTAGGGGCTGCCGATGAGCAGGTAGACAAGCAGACCGAACACCGGCACCAGCAGGATCAGCAACAGCCAGGCCATGGCCGAGGACGGACTCCGCTTTTCGGGGACCAGTCCGAGAACGATCGCGTTGATCAAGATGACGCAGGCCCAGACCAGCAGCGTGGTGATCATCGGACCACTCCGATGCGAGTCTTTCTAGCTGGAATGAGACCTCGACTTTCTCTCGACCGTGCGCACTCCGCCGCGGTGGCCACTAGGTCACCGTCTGCGAGGGCTGATCGGGCTGGGGTGGTGGGCCGGGAGAAAGTTCTGCATTCTTGTCGGCCGCCGAGTCCGATGTCGGCGGGATCGCCGTGGGTGTATCGGGCGGCTCCGTCTCGGCGGAGCTGGAGAGCAGAGGCGTCAGCCATCCCCGCTCGGGGTCGACATCGACGAACACTGCTTTGACGAACAAGGTGGCGGGGACCGCGAGAAATGCGCCAACACCACCCAGGATTGTGCTCCAGACGAGCAGGGAGAGAAAGCTGAGGGTGCCGGAAAGCCCGACCGTGGTGCCGACCACGCGGGGCTGGATGACGCTCTGGAGGATGATGTTGAGGACGCAATAGATGATCACGACCGCGAGGGCAGTCTCGGGGCCGTGTTCGAGCAGGGCGACGATGGTCGGCGGGATGAGTCCGATGATGAAGCCGACGTTGGGGATGTAGTTGGTGATGAAGGCCAGCAGTCCCCACAGCCAGGCATAAGGGATGTCAAGGATGGTCAAGGCGATGACGTCGAGGAGGGCGACGCCCGCCCCGAAGATCGTGGACACCGCGAGGTACCGCCGACTGCCGTGGGCGAACAGCTGGAAGGACTCGGCGAGCCGCCGGCCGGCCGGGTGCACCCGAGCCAGGTTGGTGGTGAAGGTGCCTGCATCGGTCACGGTGAAGAACAGCAGCAGAATGAGGAACGCGATGCTGCTGAGGATCCCGGCCACACCGCCGAGGAGAGCGATGAGGGCATCGACCAGCTTTCCCGGGTCGAGGGCCGCCTTGACGGAGTCGAGCTCACTCTGGCTGACGCCGGCGGTCTGCAGCCGATCACCGACGCTCTGCACGAAGGCCTGGAACTGCGGCGCGTAGTCGTCCAGCAGTCCGGCCAGCTGCAGCCCAGAGATCACCAAGATCAAAACCAGAACGACCACCATCGCATACACCGCGACCAAGCTCAGCACCGTGCCCAGCCAGGCCGGCAGGCCGTGCCGGACAGGGAGGCGGCGCAGCGGTTGAACGGTGATCGACAGTACGAGCGCGAGGAACACGGGGCCGAAGACGCCAGCGAATGCCTGGATGCCGAGCGCGGCCACCAACACGGCGGCTACGCCGACGGCGATCATCAGACCGCGCGGCAGGGCGGGCCGCGGCGTCGTGTCGACGTCGGCGTGCCTCAGAGAATCCATGGTGATCTCAGACTCCTTCAATGGCGTCGATCCGGCCGTCCGTGACGGCGTTGACGAAGGTTTCGTGGTCGCGGCTGTTCTGGTCGGCATACCGTGCGGAGAACTCGGTGATCGCCCGGTCGAAGCCCTTCCCGGTGCCGAGGTACGCCGCGATGGCCACCGGGTCACCGGAGCGGGCGTGCGCGTGGGCGAGCGTCCATCCACACCACCGGGCGTAGATGGTCATCCCAAACGGTGTCATCGCCTCGACCACCGCGGACACCTTCATGTCGCGCAGCTGGCGCCAGTAGTAGAACCGGTCGTCCTGCACCCCCTTGGTCCAGCCGAGGAAGATGTCCGACGCGGACTGCATCAGCCGTTGCCCCTCCACCACCCGCTGACCCGGAGTGTGGAAACGACTCTTCGGCAGATGGTCCTCGAGAACCGACCGGGTGGCTTCCTTCACCTGCAGGAACAACGGGTCGCCGCTGTCGCGGCCCTCCAACAACACCATGAATGCCCGGGTGCCGACACTGCCCACGCCGACCACCTTGCGGGCCACATCGACGATGCTGAACTTCTCCAGCAACAGCCGCCGGTCCGCGCTGAGGCTGCTCAGGTAAGCGCGGAACTGATCCTCCACCACGCCTCGGATCTGGTCGGCTGACAGCCCCCAGGCTCCGTCGAGCTCCCGTAGTGGCACCACCACCGGCGGCTGACTGACGATCCGATACCGACCGTCGACCACTTCGGCGAACCGGGCCAGCGCCTGCAAGCTGTCACGGGTGTGCGCTTTCCGGAGGGCCTTGTTCGCCACCTTGATGGACCTGGCGAGATCGGTGTCCTCGGCTTTGCTGCCCTTTGTCGCCTTCTTCTTCCTGCCGCCCTTGCCTTTCCCCGGCTTCGACCCGGCGGCAGCCGCAGCCTCCTCCTGCGCGGCCCGCATCTCGTCCTGGATGTCCTGCTCGGATATGCGGGCGTACCAGATATCGAGGGTCCGCATGGCCGCGAACTCCGCCATCGCCGACCGGTACGCCTTCACCGACTCGGCCGTCGCCGCGCCGGCATCCTCTGGCGAGAAGCCGTTGTTGCGGGCAGCGATCGTGAAGCTGGCCGCCATCCGCTTCAGGTCGTACTCGAACGGTCCCGGCAGCGTTTCGTCGAAGTCGTTCAGGCCGAATATGAGCTGGCGCTCCGGCGAGGCGAAGCCGCCGAAGTTGGACAGATGGGCGTCTCCACACAACTGCACCGTTAGACCGGCCGTCGGCGTGCCCGCGAGGTCGGTCGACATCACCTTGGCCGCACCCCGGTAGAACGTGAACGGCGACACCATCATCCGGCCATGCCGCACGGGCACCAGATCCACCTCGCGGGCAGCGTCTTGCGCGACCAACAAGTCCACCGGATCAGGCCGGTCAGCCGTCGGCGCCCACTCCGCCTGCGACGACACCGGCGTCCGCTTCGCCGCCTGCTCGCCCTTGGCCCGGCGTTCATCAACGCTCACGTACGACTGTTCGGTCTGAGTGGTCATGAATCCTCCATCCGCGTGAGCGTTTGTCCATCTGGACAGTCAGGCCTGCGCCTGTCGAGATCGGTCCGAGCCCTCATTGGCGCGCCATGGCGACCTTCATGTCGGTGTCGGTGTCGACGATGAGATCTCCGGAGAGGTCGATCGTCACGCGTTTGAGGGTGCCGGTGAAGGCGAAGTCGTCCTGGTAGTGCTCGGGTGCGACGCGGCTGCCCCCGTCGTGACCACAGGTGAGGCCCTCGGTGCTGAAGATGTTCGGCACCGTGTGTGGCATGTCGATGGCGCCGACCAGCTTGCCGTCGATGTAGAGCTGGCCGTTCGCCGGCACCCCCTTACCCGCGGCGAAGTCGGGTTTGCCGGTGGGTTCGAACTCGTAGCGAAGCGAGACGTCGCCAGCGGGAACCTTCATGTCGGAGGCGACGGTGAAGAAGTCCCGTCCGAGGAAGTTGTAGACGAAATGCAGCTGGCTGTCCTTGACGAAGAAGGAGTAACCGCCGACGCGGCCACCGTGGGCGATAAGGATGCCTTCGGCGCCGGCTTCGGGGACCTGCACGTCGGCGGTGATGCTGAAGGCCCGGTTGTAGACCTTGGGCGCCGCGGAGAACGGCACCGGTGAGCCGCCGGGATAGTAGACGAACTTGTCCCGCGGCTCGGCTATGGTCGGGCGCTCGACGTTCATCCGTTCGAGCATCGATCCGTCGATCGGCATCACGCCATATTTACCGGCCTCGGCCCACCACCGACCGACCATTTCGATCACCTTGTCGCGGTGCTCGGCCGCCACGTTGTTGGTTTCCGCATAGTCGGTGGTCAGGTTGTAGAGCTCCCAGTCATTGGCCTCGATCTCGCCCAGCACCGTCCCATCGATCGGGCTGCCGTAGTGGCGGCCCTTCTTCGCCGCCTCGGCGAAACTCGGACCGGGCCAGGGGCAGACGGCGCGCCATCCGTCGTGGTAGAGCGCTCGGTGACCGAACATCTCGTAGTACTGGGTGTGGTGACGAGTCGGCGCATCCCCGTCGTCGAAGGTATGGGCAAAGCTCACGCCCTCGATCGGTGCCTGCGTCACCCCGCGGATCGTGACCGGTGGCCGGACGCCGAGAGCGTCCAAGACGGTCGGCACCAGGTCAATGGCGTGGCCGTACTGGGTGCGAATCTCACCTCGTGCGGTGATCTTGGCCGGCCACGACACGATGCACGGGTCGGTGGTGCCGCCGCGGTAGGTCTCCCGCTTCCACCGACGGAACGGCGTGTTCCCCGCGTTGGTCCAGCCCCAGGCGTAGTGGTTGAACACGTTGGGGCCGCCGAGTTCGTCGATTCGCTCAAGGTTCTCCTCGATCGACTCCGGCACGTTGTTGAAGAACATCATCTCGTTGAGCGATCCGACCGGGCCGCCCTCAGAGCTCGCGCCGTTGTCGGAGATGAGGACGAACAAGGTGTTGTCGAGCTCGCCGATCTCCTCCAGGAAGCTGACCACCCGTCCGAACTCGTGATCGGTGTAGCTGACGAACCCGGCGTACACCTCCATCATCCGCGCGTAGACCTTCCGAGCATCCTCCGACAATGACTCCCACTCGGGGACATCCGGGTCGTGGGCCGAGAGCTCCGTACCAGCCGGGATGATGCCCATTTCGAGCTGGCGCTGGTGGACGACCTTGCGGTACTCGTCCCAGCCGCCGTCGAACTTGCCTTTGTACTTGTTGGCCCACTCCGTCGAGACATGGTGTGGCGCGTGGGCGGCGCCGGTGCAGTAGTGCAGGTAGAACGGCTTGTCCGGCGCGTTGACGTGAGCGTCCTGGATGAACTCGATCGCCCGATCCGCCAGGTCAGCGCTCAGGTGGTAACCGTCCTCCGGCTGCGCGGGCTGCTCGATCGAGTGGTTGTCGTAGACGAGCTCGGGGTACCACTGGTTGGTGTCGCCCCCGAGGAAGCCGTAGAACCGCTCGAACCCCCGGGCGAGCGGCCAACGGTCGTACGGCCCGGCCCCCGTCTCGTGCTCCGGCGGGGCGAGATGCCACTTGCCGACCATGAACGTGTTGTAGCCGTGCGGCAGCAGCATCTCGCTCAGCATGCCCTTGTCGAACGGCAAGATGGCGTTGTAGCCCGGATAGCCGGTGGACGTCTCCGAGATCGTGGCCAGGCCGAGGGAGTGGTGGTTCCGTCCCGTCAGGATCGCTCCACGCGAGGGCGAGCAGAGTGCGGTCGTGTGCATGTTGGTGTAGCGCAGCCCATTGTCGGCGAACCCGTCGATGACCGGTGTCTCGACTAACCCCCCGAAGCTCGACAGCTGCCCGAACCCGACATCGTCGAGAACGAACATCACAACGTTGGGCGCTCCTTCCGGCGCGCGGGGCGGTGTCGGCCAAGCGGGGCTCGACTCGTCGGCCGTCCGCCCGATCACACCCGAAAACGGCTCGCCATCCTCATAGGTGACCAAGCTGCTCATGCGTCCACCCCTCTCAGTACGAAGACAACGACGCCGGCGGCGTGGAGACCCGGCACCACCACGATCTTCCGACCCCGGCCTGCAGTTTGTCGTCATGCAGAATGCGTGAAGCGGGGAGCGAACCAGCAAACGAGAGCGCCCGGTGTCAGCGGAGGTCCGGGAGGCAGTGTGGGCCATCTCCAAAGGGCCGCGAGCGCCAAGCAGCCGATCGCTGCCACGTGGCAGTGCTCTGTGGTGGTTGCCCCTCGTGTGCGTCGCGTGATGTGCCGGTTCACCTGATCTGCGTGATGTAGGCAATGCCTTCGCTGTCGACAATGGACTTGACGTAGGTCCATGCACGTGCCTCGAGAGGGTGGATCCGCTTTGGATTACAGGGAAGTGCTGCGTCTGCTGGCGATCAACGACGAGCACTTCGCCGAGGAGTGGGTGAGCGGCGGGGGAGTCGAGTCTGTCAAGCTCGATCCGAAGACCCTGGCCCTGGTTCGTATCGGCGCGTTGGTCGCGGTGGGTGGCGCGGTGCCGTCCTACGGAGCGGAGGTGGACGCCGCGGTGAGCGCGGGTGCGACGGCCGCCGAGATCGTCGAGGTGTTGCTCGGCATCGTTTCCGTCGTCGGACTCCCTAGCGTTGTCACAGCCGCGCCGAGTCTGGCGATGGCGCTTGGGTACGACATCGACGATGCCCTGGAACAGTCGTCCGGCGTGTGACCCGGGCTACGCGCCGAGCAGGCCGACGGTGGTCGCTCGCTGTACTGCGTCGCTGCGCGAGGAGACGCCCAGTTTTCGATAGATCGAGCCGACTTCAGAGCTGACGGTGTTACGAGACACGAACAGCCGCTCCCCGATCTGCTTGAACGTGAGGTGGGTCTGCAGGTAGGGGAGTAGCCGAAGCTCCGCGGGGCTGAGGGGTGGGCCGCCGGCCACGGTTACCTGTGCGCTCGAGGTGAGGACCCCGCGCAATTCTGATACCTGATCGACCAAGGCTCCCAGAGCCGGCCGATGGGCCAAGATGTCGTCGATCTCCCGTAGCAGGTGACGTGCGGTCGCCTGGTCGGCGATGGCAGCGTACGTGTTGGCCAGTTGCAGACGTACGCGCACGGCGACCCACGGTAGGACGAACGTGCATGAGGGTCGGGCTCGCATCGCCCACGCGAGCTGGCGGTCCGCCTCTTCCCGGTCGCCTCGGTGCACCGCGAGCCGGGCCGCGGCCGAAAAGGTGAGCACGCTCAGGACGTAGTCGTTCAGCCGGAACTCATCGACGGTCGGAAGGGCAATCTGCAGGTGTTCCGCCGCCTCCGCCCAACGTCCACCATCCATCGCCATCACGGCGAGCTCGGCCCGACTGAGGATGCCGATGTTGACATTGCCCAGTCTCGCCGCCACAGCACACGTCTCCAAGAAGAGTGCGGCCGCCTGTTCGCTGTGGCCGAGGAGAAGCTGCGCCTCGGCGGACAAGCAGAGCGCCGTGGCCCGCCATGAGCTCCACGGCGGCTCTTCCGCAACCGCGAGGCTCGTGTCGGTCGCCATCTGCTCGGCACCGGCCGCACACATGGCAGCCCGCAACATGGCCCGCGCCGACTCGAACGACGCGGTGCCGTCCACCGGCATCGAGTCGACCGCGGCGGTGTCAAGCAACGCCGCCCACCGCTGCGCCTCCGCAGTGTGGCCAGTCAACACCGCGATCCATCCGGCCAGCACCGCGAGTGGCGGATACTCCTCAATGGCCGCATCTCCGAGTGTGGAGAGCCACCGTTGCACGGTTGACATCTGGCCGGACTGGTAGGTCGGCAAGGCCAGCTCGGTCACCATCTGGACGCACCGGTCTCGCTCCGTGGTGGCCAACAAGTGCTCAAGGGCAAACGCCGGGGATCCGTTGGACTCATACCAGTCAGCAGCGCGCAGGTGCAGCTTGGCGATGACATCGGGCTCGACTTGCTGAAGCTCAGCAAGCAGGAACTCCCGGAAGAGCGCGTGATAGCGATACCATCCTCGCCGACGGTCCAGCGGCACCAGGAACAAGCTCCTCGCCTCCAGCTGCCGCAGCCGGGATTGCGCACCTGACTCTCCGAGAATCGCGTCGCACAGCGGAGCCGACAGTTGGTCGAGGACCGCCGTGCGCCGCAGGAACCGCTGGACACTCTCGGGCAGCTGCATCAGCGACTCCCGGTACAGGTAGTCGGCCACGTAACGATCATCGCCGGAGATCGTCAACACGTCACCGTGGCTGTCGCCCGCGATCACCGCGGCGAGGTAGAGGCCGACGGGCCATCCCTCGGTCCGGGCGGTCACCGCCGCAGCCAGCTCAGGCGCCAGGTCCAGATGTGCCTGGGAGAAGATCTGCTCCGCCCCGCTCGCGTCGAGAGCCAGGTCGCTGGCCATGTATTCCACCGCGTCGCCCGAGGCCCGCAACCGCGGCAGGTGGGGCTGCTCGGCACGACTCGCCGCGACCAGCTGAGACCCGTGCGGTATCCCCGAGATCACCACGCTTAGCACATCGTGACAGGCCGGCGACTGGAGTTCGTGCAGGTCGTCCAGGATCAGCACGAACGGAATCGGGCTCGTCCGCAGCACTGAAGCCAGACGCGGCGCGGCCCGGGCCAATGTTGACACCCCAACACCGCGTACGTCGGCGATCAGATCGGTGTGGCCCGAGATCCGACCGTACGCAGCCGCCAACACCGACAGAAGCGCTGCGGGATCGTCGTCGAGGCGGTCCAGCGACACCCACCCGACGGGTCGATCCTCTGCCTCGGCCCACTGGGCCAGCAAGGTCGACTTACCGTAGCCCGCGGGCGCGGTGACACCGACCACGCGACACTCGCTCGTACGGGCCGTCTCGATGAGCTCCGCGCGGCTCACCGCACCCGGGCGAAGGTCCGGCACCGCAAGCTTCGCGCCTAGCAGCACCGCTTCCAGCTCGAGGATGCTTGGCGACGCCCTCCCCCCATCCTCGGTCATGGTCAAATCCTAGTTTAGGCGTCGACAGCTTGAGTACGGATGTGGGCCGCGCTCAAGGGTGAACCTGCCTCGTCGCGGGGTCAGGGGGTTTGGCAGCAGTCCGGGCGTGCGTGTTTCACACGATCTGAGTGATGCGACGGTTCCGCGGTCAAGGTTGGATCAGACGAGGAAGCGCGAGAAGCATGTACCGGCGACTTGCGGCTCCTCAGTGCCGGCGGGCGGACGCTCCGGGTCGGTCCCGGCCGGTTTCCCAAGGATGTGAAAGGGTAGATAGATGAGTTTTTGGGACTTCTTTTGGCTTCTGATCTGGACCTACATCTTCGTGGCGTATCTGATGTTGCTGTTCCACATCTTCGGGGACGTGTTCCGAGATCGTGAGCTCGGTGGGTTCGCCAAGGCGCTGTGGGTGATCTTTCTGATCGTGGCGCCGTTCCTCAGCGTGCTGATCTACCTGATCGCGCGGGGGCGTGGGATGGCCGAGCGGCAGGCCGCAGCGGCCCGGCAGGCTCAGGCCGAGACGGAGCAGTACATCCAGTCGGTGGCGAGCACGCCGAACTCGGCGGACCAGATCGCCTCGGCCAAGGTCCTGCTCGACGACGGCACCATCTCCCAGGTCGAGTACGACCGCCTGAAGGAGAAAGCACTCGCTTGAACGGACCGCGTCTCGACGCGCCAGCTGAGACATCCATCCAACGATCAACATCAACGAAAGGTACTGAGGTGAGCACCGACCTGGACGAGACAGGCCCAATCGACTACCTGGTGGTCGAGTTCCCTGGAAGCCGTATGACTGGCGAAGGACTTCCATTGCTGGTCGACCTGGTGGACGCCGGCATCATCCGGATCCTGGATCTCGTCTTCGTGGAGCGCAAGCTCGACGGCTCAGTCTCTGCACTGGAGATCGCAGACTTCAACAGCGACGGCGTGCTGGACCTGGCCGTCTTCGAGGGTGCGTCCTCCGGTCTGCTCGGGCAAGACGACGTCGAGGAGGCGGCTTCAGCTATCGAACCAGGGAACTCCGCCGGCATCCTGGTCTACGAGAACGTGTGGGCCGCACCCTTCGCCGCGGCCCTGCGCCGCGGCGGTGCTCAACTCGTGGCGAGCGGCCGTATTCCCGTCCAAGCCATCCTTGCCGCGCTTGACGCGGCTGAGGCTGCCGAGACGGACGCGGCTGACGTTGCCGACATCGACGCGGCTCAAGCCGCCGACAGACCGGCCTGAGCAGCTACCCACCCCACCGATCACGAAAGGCTAATCCCATGCCAGGTCTCATTCGCGGGGTCGCCCGCACCGCAGTTGTTGCGGGAACCGCTGCCGGCGTAGCCGGACGCGTCCACCACCGCCAAGAGGGGCGATGGGCTCGCCAGGAACAAGAACAACAGGCCGCCTACGCCCAACAGGCTCCACCCCCAGCACCGGAGCCTCAGTACGCCGAGCCTCAGTACGCTGAGCCTCCCGCCGCCCCGAGCACGGACGACAAGCTTGCCCAACTCAAACAGCTGGGCGAGCTCAGGGATGCCGGCGTGCTCACCGATGCCGAGTTCGAAGCGCAGAAGGGCAAGATTCTTTACGCCCCCTGACCCGGCCGCGTAGCGGTGGGCGCGTCCGTGCCTCCAGTCGTCGTCGCGCGTGCCGGAAGTGCACGCAAAACCCGACACCGGTGCGGTCGCGTCGGTTTGTCGGTGCAACACGTACGATCCGGGCATGGTCGAGCGACTCGATGGCATGCCCGACGGCACGGTCGGTTTCCGGATCGACGGCGACGTGGAGCGTGAGGACTACACGGAGATCCTCGTGCCCGCGCTCAAGGCGGCGGTTGGCAGCGGCAGCGGGCTGCGGGCCCTGTATCTGATTGAGGACCTGGACGATATCGAGGGCGGCGCGCTGTGGGAGGACACCAAGCTCGGCTTTGATCTGGCGATCGAGCACCACAGCGATTGGAGGCGGTCCGCGATCGTGACCGACATCGACTGGATGGCGCGTGCATCGAAGCTGTTCCTGTGGCTCTTCCCCGGGGAGGCGCGCCTCTTTCGTGTGGCCGATCTCGAGCAGGCGAAGGCGTGGGTCGCCGGCCTGGACCCTATAGCTTGACCGATTGGCCGTGCCGGAGGATATGGACGCGGGTGCTCGGCGCGATGCGAGCGACCCGGTCGGCGAAGGCCACGGCTGGCCGATCGATCAGATCAGGCCGTTGCGGAAGGCCAATGGGCCACCAGGTTCCCCAGTGCACGG
Organism: uncultured Actinomycetota bacterium; assembly: GCA_963808435.1. Taxonomy (GTDB): domain Bacteria; phylum Actinomycetota; class Actinomycetes; order Propionibacteriales; family Propionibacteriaceae; genus Microlunatus. The sequence goes on from CAWEFW010000026.1 coordinate 126,448, forward strand.
GGACAGCATTGATTGGATGCGTGCTGCTGATCGCTTGAGCCGCTTGCCGGGGATCGAGATGGCCGCGGCCAAGAGTAGGCCCCCATCCTCCGACGGGCATGAGGGCGAGGTCGACGTGCGCCACCTCGTCGAGCGCAAGGTGCGGACCCGTGTCCCCCGGATACCAGCATCGGTGGTGTCCATCGACCAGATAGCCGAGAGCGGGTCCGCGATGAGGGCTTCCAGCGTGTCGGCGGCCATCGTGGTCGGCGGCGAGGACGGATATCCGAAGATCGCCAAACTGTGCGAGGTCGCCGGGCTCTACCTCGTAGAGCGTCACGCCCCGTGCGGTAACTGGCTTGAACAGCCGCCGCGAGCCTGCCGGGACGATGAGAACCGCGGACGCTGGGATCAGTCGCAGCGACGGCAGGTGGGCGTGGTCGGCGTGAAGGTGGGAGATCAGCACGAAGTCTGCATGTGCAGCGTGCGAGGCCGGCACCGGGCCGCGCACCCGACGGAGATGGCCAAGGCGAGCGGTCAGAACCGGGTCGAACAGTACGGTGATGTCACCGTCCTGCCAGGAGCTGGTGCTGTGCCCCCACCACGTCAGCGTGGCCGTCACGGCACCGGCAGCATGGAACTGCTTGGGCCATACGCCATCGGGACGCTGGGCTGAACCACAGGTCGGATGCTGCCAGAGATCGGATGCCAGGATCTGGTCGGGTCAGGAGTAGGGGGTATGCCGACCGCTCAGCATAGATTCGCAGAGTGACGACGATCCTTCGAACCAGCGTCCGTCGGGTGCGTGATCGAAGATGCAGGGGCGCGTGTGTCGGGGAGCGGCAAGGACAGGGGACACGTGGCTAGGGTGCCAGAACAGCCCGGCGAGCTGCCCGGGACCGGTCTGCGCCTGGGTGATGTGGCGCGGTTGCTCGTGGTGTGGATGGTGTCGTCCGCGGCGTTGGCGATTGCGGACATCCTGTTCGACGACATGATCGCGGAGGCGTGGTGGGCGTACCTGGCTGCGACCGCGGTTGCCGGTGGGCTGGGTCTGGCGTTCCGGCCGGGACTCGCACACACGGCCACGCGTATTGGCTGGTTCGCCGTCCTTCTTGCCGGCCTGGTTGGGCAGGCCGTCCTGGTCTATGTCGCGATCTGGCTCGCGCCGGGAATCACCGCTTCCTTCTGGTCGGCGTTCTGGGCGTCGTGGATCGTTGCCGGCGTAGGCACTGCTACCGCCTGGCTGACGACTGCCGGCACCGACGACTCGTTCACCGCGTCACTGGTCCGGCGCACGGTGGCGCGTGAACCCGTTGCCGATCCGGAGGTCGATGGAGTCGTCTTCGTCCAGTTGGACGGTGTCGCCTTTCCAGTCCTTCGGTGGGCGATCCAGGCGGGCGGGGTCCCGACGATTCGGCGCTGGGTCACCTCGGGCGACTACGTGCTCCGGGAGTGGACGGCACAGTTGCCATGCACGACGCCTGCCAGCCAGCTGGGGATCCTGCACGGCACAATCGCCGGGGTTCCGGCCTTCCGCTGGTACGACCGTGAGCTCGGGCGGGTGCTGATCGCGAACCGGCCCGCCGATGCGTCGGTCATCGAGCAGCGAGCAGCTACCGGGAGGGGGTTGCTGGCTGACGATGGGCTGGCGTTAGGGAACCTCTTCACCGGCGACGCGCCTCGAGCGATTCTCACCATGAGCCGGCTCGGCGCCAGTCGAGGCTCGCCTGCCGCCCGGCACACCTTCGCCTGGTTCCTGACCACTCCCGAAGGCTTCACCAGGAGCGTCGTGCGGACAGTTGCGGAGGTGGTGAAGGAGCGGTGGCAGGCGGCCCGACAGAAGCGTCTCAACGTTCTGCCGCGGGTCCATCGCGGATGGACATTCGCCGGTCTTCGGGCCGCGACGAATGTGTTGCAGCGCGATCTCAACACCGCGGTGATCGCGGAGGAGATGCGCAAGGGGACCAAGAGCATCTATGCCGACTACGTCGACTACGACGAGATCGCCCATCACGCCGGCATGTTTCGAGCCGAGTCGCTAGCCGCACTCGACGGCTTGGACCGGGTCCTGGCAACGCTCGAGCGGCTGGCCCTTCACGCGGCCCGGCGGTATCACATCGTGGTGCTCTCCGATCACGGCCAGTCCCAGGGACAGACCTTCCGCGACCGCTTCGGCGCCGACCTCGGCGACCTCTGCACCCAACTGATGCATCAGGACGTCGACCTTCTGGCGGCTCCCGTGGAGACGTGGGGTCGGGTGGAGAGCCTGGCTGGAGATCTCTCGGGCAGCGGACTCACCGGTCGGGCCGCTGGTCGTGCCGCCGCTGCCAGCAGGCGACACGTCAGTCAGGACGCCGAGACCGAAGCCGACGTCTCGGTGCTGGGCTCGGGAAATCTTGGCCTGCTCTACGTGCATTCGGCCACCCGGCTCACGCTGGAGGACCTGCAGCAGCGCTGGCCGAACCTCATCCCCGGCCTGTGCGCACACGAGGGCATCGGCTTCATCGCCGGTCTGGACTCCGCAGGTCTGCCATGGGCCATCGGTGCAGGCGGCAGCCACCGTCTCGACACCGGCGAGGTAGCCGGTGAGGATCCCCTACGACTGTTCGGAGACCATGCTGCCCGGGTGCTGCGGCGTGCGGTGATGATGCCAGAGGCCCCGGACCTCTATCTCAACAGCCGCGTCGACGACGTCACTCTCGACGTCGCCGCCTTCGAGCCACTCGTCGGCGCCCACGGAGGGCTGGGCGGCTGGCAAGACCGGGCGATACTGCTCGTTCCGCGGGTTCTCGCTCAGGTGCTACCCGACGAACACATCGAAGGGGCCGATCGCGTTCACTCCGTGCTGGTGGAGATGCTGCGGGCGGTCGGACAACGCAGGTCGGTACCCAAACCGCCCGCCGTGCCCCGTCTCCAAGATCCCGACGTCAACATGAGTTCCTAGACGCGATGAGTACGGCAAGGGGAGCGACCCCCGGGCGGTGCTGGTTGTGGCATTCAGGTGGACTCCGACGGAGTGCTCGAAGACATGGCTTCGCCGGGGAGAATCTGTGGCAGAATCCCTGACGGCCGACCCGCCGGCCGATCACAGATTGAAGCTCCGACGACCTGGCCAATCATGTCGTCGGGCGGGCCGAGACAGTCAGGAGAACTGGATGGCAATCGACACGTTCATGGTCTTAGTCGGCGTGTACGCGGATGTGGAGACCGCGGAGGCCGACTACGAGCTGATCAAGGACTTGCACACCGAGGCTGGTCTTATCGACGCCTACGACGCGGCGGTGATCCACCGACGCGACGACAACAAGGTGAAGATCGTCCGCAAGCACGAGACGCCGACCCGTGTCGGTGGTGTGCTTGGTGGCGGCGTTGGACTGGCCACTGGCCTGGTCGTGGCACTGTTTCCCTTCGCGGCGATCGGAGGCGGGCTTCTCGCGGCTACCACAGCGGGTGGGTCAGTGTTGGGTGCGGTGGCGGGGCACGCCGCTGGCGGGATGAGCCGCGCCGACCTCAAGGACCTCGGGGAGTACCTGGACACCGGTCAGGCAGGGCTTATCGTGGTCGGCGTGTCGGACATGGGCGCCAAGATCGAGCGGGAGATGCGCCGCGCCGAGAAGGTTCAGAAGAAGCAGCTGAAGGCAGACGTCGAGGAGATCGAGCAGGACGCCAAGGCCGGCGCCACCTCGACAGGCGAGTAGCCGTCGTTGGGGAGCTCGCTGCCATGTCCGAGGGCGCCCCGGAAGCCGCACGGAGCGGTCGCCTGGTGCCCATCCTCAGCTGGGTCCGCTCCTACGACCGGAGTTGGTTGCGCGGCGATGTGATCGCTGGCGTGACGGTCGCGGCTTTGATCGTGCCGAAGAACCTCGGGTACGCCGGTATCGCCGGAGTTCCACTTCAGAACGGCCTGTACGCAGCCGCGGCAGGCGCCATTCTGTACGCGATCTTTGGGACCAGCCGGCAGCTTTCCGTCGGGCCCAGTTCAGGGCTCGCGGCGGTGGCTGCCGGTGCGGTCTTGGCGGCGGGTCTGACCAGCCAGCAGGATGTGGCGTCATTTGTCGCCGGGATCACGCTGGCGTCGGGGGTGCTGTTCCTCCTGCTCGC
>CAWEFW010000027.1:0-64437 GCA_963808435.1 uncultured Actinomycetota bacterium
ACAATCCGTGTCCTGTGACGGGTGATGTGCGACAGTCGCTCGCCAGTTGATGCGCGACAGTGGTCGGTTTCGGCCAGCCTGAGTTCGACGTCTCCGCGGGGCGTCAGGACTTGGGGAGGCCGGGATTGGCGCTGGTGGTGTTGTCGGTGGTGGAACAGCGTCTGGACGCAGTCCGGGCGGTGCTAGCAGGGGCGACGGTGACCGACGTTGACCGCATTGTTAGCTTTGCCGGCTGGGCCTACACCACCGCCGCGACCAAGCCGCCGGCGGCCGGCGCGGGTCTCCGCAGAACGGCAGGAACGCTGGCTGGAGTGGGCCACCGAGTGCGAGATCCGTACGGGCATGTCGGTCAGGTAAGGGCTCGACGGCGATCGGTGGAGGACGCCTGGCGAGTCGAGACTTCTGGACCGGCGTTTCAGTTGAGGTGAACGGGCAGCGCGGCCCGAAGCGGAGCGAGGACACGCGCTGCCGGCCGAGCGTAAGCGAGGCCCCTGATCTAGAAAGAGCCAGATTCGGCAGAGCGGGGGGACGGGAGGGGGGACTGGATCTGCGTCCTGTGACGGGTGATGTGCGACAGTCACTCGCCAACTGATGCGTGGCACTGTCGCCGCCAGCGCTTCGGCGGGCCCTCGAAGATGGGCCGCAAGGGCTCCATCGAAAGGCATCGTCGGTCGCAGACCAGCCGGCTCGACAACGACGGGCGCGACTGAGCACGTCGCTAATGGTCTGAACTCAGGCCTTTGACGGCCGGTCGAGGACGGTCTGACTTCAGGACGTCCCACCACCTACCGATCGACGCGAGACTGCGCTTGACTAACGTCATTGGATCATCTGACCCGAGAGAGAGGTGCCATCGTGTCCGAGGAGAACAAGGCCGCGATCGAGGCCGTCCGCGAACGGTTCCCCGTGTTGTTCAACGAGGGGCAATTTGACGAGTTGGGCAGATGGTTCTACGCGGAGGACGCGGTTGCTTTGCCGGCGGGCCGCGAGCCTATCGAGGGACGCGATGCTATCTGCGAGTACTTCTCCGATCTGTACGACAACGCCGGCCTGCGCTTCGACCTCGGTGTCATCCAAACCCACGCCAGCACCGATACTGGTTACCTGGTCGGGACGTACATCGCCCATACCAGTGGAAACCCAAGTATTCCTGGCGTGACCCACGAGGCATACCGCCTACAGGACGACGGGACCTGGAAGTGCACGGTTGACATGTGGCACAACTCGGTGGAGTGAATGATGACCGATCATTCGAATGGCTGACTTCATCGAAACGCCGCGCGGAACCTTCTACGTCAAACAGACCGGCCCCGACCACGGACGCCCGATCGTCTTCGTGGCGGGGCTCGGTGACGATCACGCATCCTGGGACCCACCGATCGAGTACCTGTCCCAGAAGTACCGATGCGTGTCTTACGACAACCGGGGGATCGGCAGAAGTCCGATCACCGATGGCCCCTACACCACGCGCCAGATGGCCGAGGATGCGCAAGCCATCGCAGACCGGATCGGCCTTCAAAGACTAGTCGCCGCCGGTTCTTCGATGGGCGGAGCCATCTGCCAGGAGTGGGCGCTCGGCCAGCCCGAGACGGTCGAGCGGCTTGTGCTCAGCAACACCTGGGGCGGAGCCGACGCTTGGTTCAGCGCACTCATCGAGCACTGGATCCAACTTGCCGCCCGGGGCGCCGGACCGGACATCCTCTACCAGTTGGCGCTGTTCTGCTTCTCGCCGGAATACCTCAGCCAGCATCCCGACACAATCGAGGAATTTCTCGCCACCGATCTGCCCAACACGACAGGCTTCGCCGCCGCAGGACGTGCCTGCCAGAGTCACGACGCCCTCGATCGACTCGACTCGATCAGCGCACCAACCCTCATCATCGGCGGCAGCCATGACATCCTGACGAGACCAGAGCTGTCACAGACCCTCGCCGCTGCGATGCCCGCCGCCGAACTCGCCTGGCTGCCAGCTGGGCACATGACGTTCTGGGAACGCCCGCACGATTGGGCCCAGCTAGTAGACGACTTCGTCAGCGGGCTCAATGCACCAAACGCTGCGACGTGACTGCGAAGATCATCCCTGGCCGCATCTACGCCAACCGACTGGCCCGCCGCCTGCTGATTTGGTTCGGCACAAGGCATTGCGGCTAGGTCGGCGCGGATTTCACCAGACGTCGGCTGGCTGGTCGGCGGGCGTGCGTCGGGTTAAGGCGACTCCGGCGAGGACTACGGCTACACCAGCGGCGAGTTGCAGGGTGATTGGCTCGGCGAGGACCAGGGCGCCGAGGATGACGGCGACAACCGGGAGTAGGTAGGTGACGGTCGAGGCGAGGACGGGTCCGTCGTCGGTAATGATCCGGTAGTTGATCACGTACGCAATCCCGGTTCCGATGACGCCAAGCAGGACAAGGGCAGCGATCGCGTCGAGTCGCCAGATGGGGGCAGCGAGTCCGCCAAACGGGGTGGCCAGCACTAGGAGGCCGCTGGCGGCGATGAGTTGGCCGGCGGACAGGACGAGGGGCGGTAAGCCGCGGTTGGTGAGGTAGCGGCCCATGTAGACGTAGCTCAGGCCGTAGCTGGCCGATGCTCCGAGACAGGCGAGGATACCGGGCACGGGTGCGCTGTCGGCTCGCCAGGGAGACAGGATGAGCAGGGCGCCGGCGAAGCCGAGAACCATGCCGGCCCACTGCACCGGACGGAGCGGGTCGTGCCGGCGGGCGAGTAGGGCGAACAGCACCGTCCAAAGTGGGGTGGTGGCGTTGATCGCCCCGGCGAGGTTGGAGTCGACGGTCTGCTCGGCGACGCCGAACAGGGTGTACGGGATCGCGTTGGCAAGCAGAGCGGCGATTAACAGGTGCATCCATAGTCGTCGCTCCCTCGGGAGGCGGAGCCGCATCGCGGCGAGGATGAGGACAAGCACGACAGCGCCGAGGGCGAGCCTGGCGAATGTGAGCTGCACGGGCGTGAAGCCACGGAGGCTGATCTTGATCAGCAGAAATCCGCTGCCCCAAAATCAGCGCGAGGGCGGCGACCCGGAGCAGGCCGGCCGGCTTCACGCCGGGTCCTCAATGGGGAGTTGTAGTCCAGGCCGCTGCGGTCGGCCCGCATGACGAATCGGGTGACCTCGAACGGCTGGCGGTTCTGGTCGATGCCGGTGTGCAGCAGCTCGATGATTGGGACGCCGGGCGGGATGGCCAAGGTGGCGGTCTCGTCGGGTGTGGGCATCCGTGCGGTGATCTCTTCTCGGACTCGGGTAATGGTGTGGCCGAGTTCGGCCATGCGTTCGTAGATGCTGCCGGGGCCGGTCTTGGCATGGCTGGCGAGGACAGTGCCGCCGGCGATTGACCAGGGGATGAAGGTGGTGCCGATCTGGAGTGGCTCGTCGTCGATGAAGTAGTGGTTAACCCGGGCAACGACCTTCTCGCCCTGATCGAGACCGAGGCGGGAGGCGACGTCGGCCGGCGGGAAAATGCGGCTGATGCTCGGTACGTCGACGCGGGCCTGTCGGCCTTGGGCGGCGGCTTCCGCGCGGAACGGTGACAGACCGGTGCTCTGGCGGAGACTGGCGGCGTAGCGGGCGGCACCCATGCGGATGAGTGGTGGTGCGGACCCGATGCCGACCGGGCCGTGCGCTACCTGGTCAAGTCACGACCAGCTGCGCTGGCTGCCGTGTTCCCTTCTTTGTGCAGCCAGTGGGTCGTTGGGTGCTCGGCCTCCCCCGCACGGTGACACCAAGACCCGCAGGTCGCGTCGGACGTTGGCCGCGTCCATGCCCGTGCCGTGCCCCGCCGGGCCCTTGCGCTCGTGCCGGCGCTCGACCCGGGCGAGTGGACGCCGCGCGAGTTGCGGCACTCCTTCGTCTCGGTGCTCTCCGACGCCGGAGTGCCCCTCGAAGCCATCTCCCAGCTCGTCGGCCACAGCGGCACCACCGTCACTGAACTGGTCTACCGGCACCAGATCCGGCCTGTCATCCAGACCGGCGCGACGATCATGGACCGTCTCTTTGGTCAGGGCGGCTCAAGTGCATAGTCACCAGTCACTCAGGCGGAAGCCGCGTCCCGGCCCGCTCTTGCGAGTACCAGCCTGACTAGGCCTTTTGTGGTCGGGGTGACAGGATTTGAACCTGCGACCTCTTCGTCCCGAACTCCGCGCAGATGCATCAGCGGACCTCATCTGAGCGCCAGCCGCCGTCGGTGGACGATCCCGCACACGTTGAGCAGTGCGCTTGTTGCTGTACTTCGCTGCTGTACTGGCCTTCTGTTCCGTAGGAGGGCGAGAAGCGTCCAGTGCTGCGCATGCACACCGCCGATGCTGAGCCGGAACTGCGGCAGTGTCCAAAGTTGTCCGTCACCGTCCAGCGTTCGCGTTAGCAAAGTGTTGCACAGGCCTGCGCTCGTCCCGAACTCCGCGGCGTTGGCCTTCTGAACATCGTCTGACGGTGAGACAGAACCGCATGGAGCAGGTGTCGCAAGACCCTGTCGTCGGTACCGAGGTGTGGCCGCTGGCGGCCGAATCCGACAGCTGCTTCAGAGCTCGGCTGCCGTCTGACGAGGTCAACTGGTGACGGCCGGGATTATGGTCTGTGTGATCAGGTTTTGGGGGTTGAGGTTTTCGTTCTCGGGGTCGCTGGTGATGACGGTTACCAGATCCAGGTCGGGGACGACATAGATAATCTGACCGCCGTGGCCGCGCGCGGAGAAGGTGCGGTGGTTACCTTCGGTGGCGACCCACCAAAGCCAGCCGTATCCCATCGAGACGTTGGGTGTGGAGCCGGTTTGTGAGGTCGCGGCGGCCACGTAGTCGGCCGGGATGAGTTGGTTGCCGTCCCATCGTCCGCCGTTGAGGTAGAGGTAACCGAATTTGGCCAGGTCCCGAGCGGGGAGCCGCAGTAAGACGGCGCCGTTGTGGTAGCCCTGGGGATCGACCGGCCAGGCAACGCTGGCCCGCTCGTAGGCCTTCACCGTCGCTGGGTCGATGTGATCACTCAGCACGGGCTCATAGGCGCCGTCGGTGCGGATTCCGAGGGGATTGAACAGTTTCGCGCAACCGTATTCCAGGGTGGACTGGCCGGACACGTTGGCCACGATGGCCGACAGCAGGTGAGCGGCCCGGTCGCTGTAAGCGAAAGTGGCCCCTGGTTCGGCGTCCAGCCGTTGGCCGAGAATGTGCCGGACCCAATCGGGACTACTCCACATGGCGTCTACCAAACGGTTGTCGCCGCCCGTCCCCTCGTAGTCGCCGGCAACCCCGGAGGTCATAGTCAGCAACTGTTTGATGGTGACTGCGGCGAAGCGGGGGTCGGCGTCCTTGGGAAGCTGGGCGGCCAGCAGCTCTCCGACGGTCTGGTCCAGGTTCTTGATTTTCCCCTCGGCGAGGGCGATCCCGATTAGCGCTCCGGTGACGCTCTTGGTGATCGACCGGACGTCATGACCGTCGGCCTGGTCCAGACCCTGGCGGTAGTGTTCGTAGACCAGATAGCCATGTCGCACGATGAGGATGCTGCGAACCTGGGGATAGGCCACGGCCACGTGTTCCTCTACCGTGGCCAGCCCCGCCGGATCGATGCCATGGTCTGTCGGCGACGCTGTGCGCCAGCCGTCCGTCGGCCAGTAGTCACGTGCGACCGTAGCCGCCGGCGGACTCGTCTCCTGCGTGGGGCGACCGTCGGAGTTTGACCCTGAACAAGCCGCAAGAAGCAGCCAAACCAGCACAAGCACCGAAAGTCGGCACCTCAGCAGCTTGGCCACCTTTCGGATTCTCCTCCGCCTCCGGGGTCGGGAGAAGTCGAAAGTCCGAGTGATCTTCCGCTGCGACCAGCGGCATGTCCGTGCGATCTAGCTACGTGATCGGCCCTTGGTTGGAGTTCTGGGCGAGCAGTACGACGTCGGATGGCGCTGGCACGAGGCAGCCCCCCCGCCCGAGGCGGCCAGAGTCAGCCTCATGAGGGTCTCGTAATCGGGCACCGCCATAGTCGGACCCTAGCGAGCCGAAGGTCGGCGTCACGCCGCCAGGGTTGGTCGCTGCGCGACTGGCACCGAGCGGAGTAAAAGCGATGGCCAAGCCATGGTCGGCCAAACCGCCGCGACTCAGGGAGCAGACCGACACAGCAGAACTCGCGAAGGAACAGGACGTTGCGCCAGGTCTGGTCTCAACCGCCCTATCCTCCCAAAGACGGTCTCCTCATATCCAAGCGAGAGCCTGAACCCTTCAATCCGTAGACCCGGGCAAGGGCCGCTGGTCAGTCCAGGACGGTCTATCTACGGCGGGGATTGGCCCAGTGCGACGGCCGTCCCAACTGCCTGGGCATCATGGAGGGCTGGAACTACACGGTCCGGCTGTACGACCCCGCCGCGAAATTCTTACCGCCAAGTGGAAGTTCCCGACCGTTTCGCGCGCCTGATGGGGGAGAAGCGCACGAGTCGCCGCGACGAGGCGGAGTCATCGGCCCGGCCCTAGTCTCGCCGCGGCGCGTGCCTATCCGCTGCGAAGTACCGTGTAGATGGTCTCGGACCTAGGAGCGGGTCGGGGGACATCGTTCCAACCGATCTCGGTCGCCTTCTTGCCGATGGCGGCCTTCACGTCAGCGACATTGACGGTGTCCTCGAAGAATGCGATGGACAGGCCGTTGCCCGTTGCTGGATCGATCCGTAGCCCCAGGCAAGGGCTGCTGGAGAGTCCGTGACCGTCTATCTACGGCGGGATCTGGCCCACTGCGTCTGTCACCGGCCAGTGGCATCGCCGCCGAGTTGCTGTCAGGGCTGCTGTCAACCCAGCGCCTGCCTGACTGCTGCCTCATCAGGTGAGCCGCCGCCTACCGCGTTCGCGGTCGCCGGGCTCAAGACCTGTCCTCAGCCGGCCACCGTCATCCATGAGGCAGTGCGGCGAAGGCTTCCAGATTGGCTCCTAGTCAGTCAGGTTGAGGGATTGAGGGGCGGGCTACCGGGCGTTCAGGATGACAATGGTCTTTTCCAGGTGGTGGGCCTCGACCACGTAGCTGCCCGGACTGGTCAGCGTCAACGAGCCGGTTACCTTCTTGCCCGCCGGTACCTCGAGCGCGTAGTCGGCGGTGTGGGCGTGGATTTCCTCCGCCTCGTCACTGGTGACGGTCAGCACGATCTTCTGGCCGACTTCGACGTTGATCTTGTCGCCGTTGGGAGAGACCTTGCCGTTCGCGATGGTGATGTCGATAGTGACCTGGTCCGCCGGGGCGCTTGGCGTGGATGGGGTTGTCGGGCTGGTCGTCGCGGATGCTGACGGGGTGGACGAAGGTGTGGCGCTGGTGACCTCAGGTGTGGGCGCCGGGGTGGCGGCCCCTTCCGGTGGGCTTGTGCAGCCGGTGAGGGCCATCCCTGTCGCAGCCAGGCTGAGGATTAAGCCGGCGAATCCTTGCAGGGTGCGCCGACCCCACATCGATGAAGCCTTTCGGGCGTCTGGGTCATCCATGGCCCGGTATACGCTACCGGCGCCACCTCTGCGTCGGCCAGGTCGGCGGGCTGGATGACGCTCCGCCTGAACCCGCGAGTGACCGGGACCGACCCCAGTTGCGGGCCCGCTCACCGTATGGCTGCATCGTCGTGTTCGGGGACACGGCGTCTGCAGGTATGTCATGAGACTGTCCGGCCGCGCGCGTTCGCAGGTCGACCACACACTAGGTTTGGCCTACAGGCGAGGGGTGGCCGAGGCAGCGCTGGACCCCTGTGCGGCTGCGGGCTTGACGTCGCGGCGTCTTTGCTCCCGTCGACGAGACATTGGATGACGACCATGGCGCTGATAGACAACCGCATCTACGTGGCTGGGCTTCGTGCGGCGGCGCCGAACAACCTTGACGAGACCTACGAGCTGCTGCGAGAGCGCGAGGGTATGGCTTGGATCGGGCTGTACCGGCCCGACGCCGCGGAGATCCATTCGGTGGCGGCCGAGTTCTCGCTGCATCCGCTCGCTGTTGAGGATGCGTTGAAGGGCCATCAGCGGGCCAAGCTGGAGCGGTACGGTGAGACGCTGTTCGTGGTGTTGCGGCCAGCCTGGTATCTCGACGCCGAGGAGACTGTCGAGTTCGGCGAGGTGCATCTGTTCGTCGGCCCGGAGTTCGTGGTGACTGTCAGGCATGCCGCCAAGCCTGACCTGGCTGAGGTGCGGCGTCGGATGGAGGACAATCCCGAGTTGCTTGCGCGCGGGCCTCAAGCTGTTCTGTACGCCGTCCTCGACCAGGTGGTCGACGGCTACGGCCCGGTGATCGCGGGTTTGGAGAACGATATCGATGAGATCGAAGATCAGTTGTTCGGTGGCGACCCGGCCGTCTCCCGTCGCATTTACCAGCTCCTCGGTGAGGTGATCGACTTCCAGCGGGCCATCGGACCGCTGCGGGGCATGCTTGAGGCTCTGCTGCGCGGATCTGACACGTACGGGATTGACGTCGATCTTCAGAGCTCGTTGCGCGATGTTCTCGACCATGTGCTGAGGATCGGTGAGCGGGCTGACGTCTTCCGCCTGCTGCTCCAGAATGCGCTAACGGTTCACTCCACCCTGGTGACTCAGCAGCAGAACGACGAGATGCGGCGCCTGTCTGAAGCGAGCCTGGCACAGAACGAAGAGGTCAAGCGAATCTCGGCCTGGGCGGCGATCCTGTTCGCCCCCACTCTCATCGGAACCATTTACGGTATGAACTTCGAGCACATGCCCGAACTCGACTGGCGGCTCGGCTACCCCATGGCTGTCGCCGCAATGGTGGCGGGCGGAGTCGTGCTGTACGTCATGTTCAAACGGCGGCACTGGCTATGACACCTATCGTGACCTCTTCGGTGTGATCCCGGCTCTGCCCTGCTGCAGGCGGGCGGGCACGCTGACCAAGAGTGCGTAAGATCGCCAAGGTGCGTCGCGAAGCCTCTTCTGAGCGCACGGTGCACGCGCCGGCCAGGTGCAGACGCCACCCAGTCGCGGGCACGCTGCTGCAGTGCGCGGCTGCATGTATCGAGGGTTAGTAGCATCATCGTGAGCGAGGACGGCGAGAGCGAATGCGTGGTCACTCGCCAGGTCTTGTGGGCCTCGGCTCTGTCGGATCAGGTCTGCGATTCTCTTGGGCGTCATTGCCAGTCGAGGTGAAGGTGGCGAACAGGTCACTCGGTTCGCGTCCAGGTCGATGACCTCACCGCTGTCACTGAACGCCCCGAGGTAGTGACCGTCCATCAGGTCGATCGACTCGATCGATGGGGCTGCGTCTGCCACCGACTGGTTTCACATCGGCGCGGCCCGGTACGACCACCAGCAAGAACGCTGGAGCAGGATGCGGACCTCGGAGTCCGGCAGCCCCGGCTCCGCCGGCGAAGCGGGGGTGTCGTGATGCTACGCCGATGGAGGCGGCCCGGGCTCGGTGGGTCGTTGTGGAAGGGTTGCGCCGCTGGGCTCAAGGATCACTCACCGACGTGGTGGCGGTCGAGCTGTTGATTTCCTTCACTAGCGGCCGGTATGTCCGGCCTGGGGCGGTGTGGGTGCGTCCATGTGTCCGGCCGGGCTGGTACTGGCTGGACGCCGACGCCCTCGCCTCCTATGCCGCGACCCGTACCGGGGATGAGCGGCGCGTGCTGACGCTGGCTGCTCGGCTGGTCGATGGAGACCCCTGGACGCGGCGGCGGGTCGTCAACCCAGGGAGGGCCGCCGCATGAACGTATGGGACGCCCTGAGGCCGGAACAGGTCGTCTACCTGGTCGGCGCGCTGATCGTGTCGGTCGCGGTTGGCGTGGCCGTGCTGGTGGCCATCGGGACCGGCGAGGTCCGGTCCCGCCGAGGTGAAGCGGAGCGGGTCGCAGCGATCCGACCCTTGCGCAGCTGCTCGAGGACGCGGTGCAGGTGATGCGCGAGCGGCAGGACCGGCTGTTCGGCGTCACCCGGCTCCACACCCCCTCCACGGATGAGCCGCTGATCGTCGTGATGGTCGACGAACTCGCCGCCCTCACCGCCTGGGTCAACGACCGGGCCGTCAAGAAGCGCATCGAGTCCGCGTTGGGTCTGCTGCTGTCGCAGGGCCGGGCGGTCGGCGTGGTCGTCGTGGGGGCGATCCAGGACCCGCGGAAGGACGTGCTGCCGCAGCGGGACCTGTTCCCCATCCGGATCGGGCTGCGGTTGAACGAGGCCGAGCACATCGACCTCACGTTGGGCCGGGCCGCCCGGCTCCGTGGGGCGGCGTGCGACATGATCCCGGACACCCTCCCCGGCGTCGGCTACGTCCAGGTCGACGGAGTGGTGGAGCCTGTCCGGGTCCGCTTCGCCCACCACACCGACCACGACCTCGCCGCCCTCGGCGGAACTGGTCGACCGGCGCTGACCCTGGTCGAGGGCGCCGCATGACCCGACCCGACTTCACCATCACCGCCGCTGACGCCCGCGCCTGGCCGAGTCGGCCCGGGTGTGCGGCCGCCCGATGCTGCGCCGGGTCCACGACCGGGCCACCGGGACGGAAGAGGTCGTGCCGATCCCCTGCGGGTCGACCCGGGAAGCCGTGTGCCCGGCCTGCGCCCGCAAGGCCCGGATCATCCGCATCCAGCAGTGCACCGAAGGCTGGCACCTCACCGATGAACCCGAACGACCCACACGCGGCCGCAACGACGGCGACGGCGATGAGGACCAGGTCGATGATCCCGACGATGACGACCTAGCGGGCAAGCGGGCTCGGTCCACGAAGCGGCGGCAGAACCTGCCGGACCTGCCGAAGCTGAAGATGAGCGACCGCACCATCGGGCAGGTGTTCACCACGCCCACCGGCAAGCAGTACCGGCCCAGCATGTTCGCCACCTGCACCCTGCCCTCCTACGGGCCCGTGCTCGTCTCCGGGACACCGAAGCATCCCGGCACCTATGACTACCGGCGGGCCGCGCTGGACGCGCTGCACTTCTCCAAGCTGTGCGGCCGGCTCTGGGCCAACCTGCGCCGGTGCGCTGGGTTCAACGTCCAGTACTTCTCCGTCATCGAAGCCCAGAAGCCGGGGCCCCGCATCTGCACGCCACCATCCGCGGCGCGATCCCTCGCGCGATCTTCCGCCAGGTCGTCGCCGCCACCGACTTCGCCCTGTGGTGGCCCTCCTTCGACCGGGCCGTCTACGTCGACCGGCTCCCCGAGTGGACCGGTCCAGAGAACGGCTACGCCGACCCCGACACCGGTGAGGTCTTGCCGACCTGGGGCCAGGCGCTCGACCGGATCGACCATGACCCGGATGCCCGGCCGGCGCATCTGATGCGGTTCGGCACGCAGCTCGACCTGCAAGGCGTCATCCCCGAGCACGCCGACCAGGCCGTCCGCTACCTCGCCAAGTACCTCACTAAAGCCATCGGGGAAACCCACACCGACGGAACCGACCCGGCCTACGAGCGGCACCTCGACCGGCTGCACGCCGAACTCCGCTGGCTGCCCTGCTCCCCGCGGTGCGCGAACTGGCTCCGCTACGGCGTCCAACCCGACCACGCCAAGCCCGGCCTGATCCCCGGCCAGTGCCGCGGACCTGCCCACACCCGCGACAACCTTGGCGTCACCCGGCGGGTCTTGCCGTCCCGGCTGTGGTCCGGCAAGACCGTCGATCAGCACAAAGCCGACCGCGCCGAAGTCGTCCGCCAAACCCTCCTTGCCGCCGGCATGGACGACCTCGACCTCGACCGGATGGCCGCCACGTCACCCTCGTGAGGGAGGTCGCCTGGATGACCTGCGACCCGACCACGACACTACGTCCGCATCGTCCTCGATCCATGGGCGAGACAGCTGGCGCGGCAATACGAGCACGCCAAGACCCTGCCGCGGGTTGAATCGTCACGGGTTCCATGCCGTTCCTTTCTGAGTCGAAAGGATGAGGTATGCCGAAGAAGGTCAATCCCGAGCTGAGGGCTCGGGCTGTCCGGATGGTGCAGGAGCATCAGCAGGACTATCCCTCCCAGACAGCCGCGGCCCGGGCGGTGGCCAAGCAGCTCGGCCTGGGTCGAGAGACCGTGCGCCGGTGGGTGGTGCAGGCCGCGGTCGACGGCGGCGGCCGGGCGGGGGTCACGTCGGAGGAGCACGCCGAGATCAAGCGGCTAAGAGCGGAGAACCGCCGGCTCCAAGAAGACGTCGCCATCCTCCGTGCCGCCACAACTTTCTTCGCGTCAATGCCATCGTCAGGGGTGCCTGGTCGGGGTTCGCTCGTTTCTTTGCTGCCCCGTTCTGCTGGTGGCTGGTCGTCCGTTGTGCGGCCTCGGCCGGGTGTCTGCGGGTCCACCGGTCAGTGGCTTGATAGGAGCCTGCCGCGCGTCCCTGACGTGCTGAATTGAGGCGTGCCCTGCTCGGTGGGCTCGTGGATCTTCATGTCCGCGAGGTTCTATCGAAGGAGTAGGAAGTCATGATCGTGATCGGTGCCGACTCGCACAAGCGCACCCACACGTTGGTTGCGGTCGACGATGTAGGCCGGCGGCTGGCGGAGAAGACGGTGCGCACTAACACCGAGGGTCACTTGGATCTGCTCGGCTGGTCACGCCGCCTGTCCGGGGCTTATGCGGGCGAGGTGAGGTTCGCGTTGGAGGACTGCCGCCATCTGACTCGGCGGCTTGAGGCCGACCTGCTCGCTGGTGGGGCTCGGGTGGTGCGTGTGCCGACCCGGTTGATGGCCGAGGCCCGGAAGGTGGGCCGTGAGCCGGGCAAGTCCGATCCGATCGATGCCCAGGCCGTGGCGTTGGCCGCGCTGCGGCACCCCGAGCTGCCGGTCGCCGAGCTCGACGGGCCAGCGCGGGAGGTGAAGCTGTTGTCTGATCACCGGCGTGACCTGGTGATGCAGCGGACCCGGATCTGCTGCCAGGTGCGCTGGTTCCTCCACGAGCTCGACCCCGATCTCGAGGTCGCCTCTCGCGGCCTGCGACGCCAGGCGCTGGTCGCCGACCTGCTCATCGAGCTGGACAAGTTCGACGGCGTCGTCGCAAGGCTCACCCGAGAGCTGTTGGAGCGTTGCCAGGAGCTGAACGGGCAGATCACCATCCTGGAACATGAGCTGCGCGACCTGGTCCGACAGCTCGCGCCCTCGCTGCTCGCCGTTCCCGGGTGCGGGGTGCTCTCCGCTGCCTTGATCGTCGGGGAGACCGCCGGGGTACACCGATTCCGCGACAAGGACGCCTTCGCCCGCTTCACCGGCACCGCCCCGGTCCCGGTCTGGTCAGGATCAAGTAAAGGCAAGGTCCGGCTCAACCGCGGCGGGAACCGAGCCATGAACTACGCCCTCCACATGATCGCGGTCACCCAGGCCCGCGGGATCGGCCCCGGACGGGCCTACCTCGACAAGCAGACCGGCCGCGGCAAGGACCGGGTCGCTGCTTTCCGCCTCCTCCGCCGGCGCCTCTCCGACGCGGTCTTCGCCAGCCTGAAAGCCGACCAACAGGCCGAGTCCGCAGCCGGACAAGACCGCCCCGACAGCCAGTTGCCGGTCGCTGCTTGACATAGGAGCAACGGAGAGCTCGACTCCCGCAGCCGCTGATCATGGCGTTCATCGACGACATGAAAGCTGAGGGCCGCGCAGTCGAGTCGACCTGTCGGGTGCTGCGGGAGCAGGGCTGCCAGGTCGCCGCGCGGACCTACCGGGCCTGGCGTGCGGGCCGGCCGCCCGCACCCCGGACCATCTCAGACGCCGTGCTCACTGATGCGATCCTGGCCACCGAGGGCACCCCGGAAGGGCTGTACGGCCGTCGCAAGATGACCCACCATCTGCGGCGCGCCGGGCACCAGGTGGCGTTTTGCACCGTGGACCGCCTCATGACTGCTCTGGGCCGGAACGGGATCCGCCGCGGCAAGGGGGTCCGCACCACCGTCCCAGCCAAGGATGCCGACCGGGCCGCGGACCTGCTCAACCGGCAGTTCCGGGCCCCGGCGCCCAATCGGGTCTGGGTGGCCGACTTCACCTACTGCCGCACCTGGGCCGGTTTCGTCTACGTCGCGTTCATCGTCGACGTCTTCGCCCAACGTATCCTCGCCTGGCACGCCGCCACCGACAGGCGGACCGACCTGGTCCTGACGCCGCTGCGGATCGCCCTGTGGGACCGCGACCGTCACGGCCACGCCGTAGGCCCTGGCCAGCTGATTCATCATCACGACGCCGGATCGCAATACACGTCGGTCCGGTTCACCGAGCATCTGGCTCTCGAAGGCATCGCTCCCTCGACCGGGACCGTCGGCGACGCCTACGACAACGGCCTCATGGAGAGCGTCATCGGCCTGTTCAAGACCGAGTGCATCGGCACCTCGGTCTTCCACGGCGGGCCCTACAAGACCCTCGCCGACATCGAGTACGCCACCGCCGGCTGGGTCGACTGGTACAACCACCGCCGGCTACACGGGACCCTTGGAATGGTCCCACCCGACGAGTTCGAGCAAGCCCACTACGCTGCCCTCAACCCGCAGGAGCAGCCCGCATGAGAGCGGCACCGAAGCCGTGACAATTCACCCTCGCTGACGGGTCACCCCGGTTCGCCTGGACCGACCTGCGGCCCGACCACGACACCTACGTCCGCATCGTCCTCGACTCCATCGGCGAACGACAACGCTGGCGCGCCCAATACGAGCACGCCAAGACCCTCGCCGCAGGAGTTTCGACAGTTGCCCAGCCGCCATGACCTGCCCCGCCTGACCGCAGCTCGGCCTCACCCGATGACCCGCCAAGACCGGGCCGAAGGGCGGGGAGTCAGGGGTGAGCGCAGCGAATCGCGCAGCGACGCCGAAGGCGCCCTTGACGGCCAGGCCGCAGGCCCCAACCTCCCAGATCGGGGGAGGCCGAGCACTCCGACCACCGACCAAGCCCGACCTGTCAGGAAGGAACCCGCGTGATGTCTGAGCCGGTGTCGTTGACGCCGAAGTGGTACACGGTGGGCCAGGTGGCCCAACTCCTCGGCTACGGCGAGTCCAAGGTGCGGATGCTGATCATCGCTGGCGACCTGCGGTCGCTGAAAGACGGCCGGGCCCGGCGCATCCTGCCGGCCTGGGTAGACGAGTACGTTGCGAGGCGGGCCGCGGAGGCGGATGAGACCCGGTGGTCGCAGTGAGCCGCCGGCACAACGGGGAAGGGTCGATTTTCCCCTACCGGGCCGGCTACGCCGCCTACGTCTGGATCACCACCCCGGCAGGCCGGCGTCAGCGCAAGTACGTTTACGGCAAGACCCGCGACATCGTGCATGCGAAGTGGATCGAGCTGGCGCAGCAGGCGTCTCGGGGTCCGGTCGTGGCCAAGGTGCCGACTGTCGGCCAGTACCTGTGGCGCTGGCTGGAGGAGACCGTCGGCCCGAATCTGGCTCCGCTGACCCACGCAACATATGAGAGTCATGTGCGCCACTACCTCGATCCTGGGCTCGGATCGATCCGGCTGGATCGTCTCCGTGTGGCCGATGTTCAGCGGTGGCTCAACCGGCTGCCCATGCAGTGCCAGTGCTGCGCCCAGGGCAAGGACGCCCGGCGGTCGGAGCGAGGTAAGGCGCGGTGCTGCGCCGTTGGGAAGTGCTGTCAGGCGCTGCCGTCGGCCCGCACGATCAAGGATGTCCGTGCCGTACTCAGGTCCGCCCTCTCGAACGCCATGCGCGAGGAGTTCGTAGCGCGCAACGTTGCCGAGCTGGTCACCGCGCCGAAGCAGCGGAAGCGCAAGGTCGTGCCGTGGTCGAGCGAGGAGGCGCGGCGCTTCTTGGAATCGGCGCGGGCGGACCGCGACACCATGTACGCGGCCTACGTACTGATCTTGGTTCTTGGTCTGCGTAAGGGCGAGGTGCTGGGGCTGCGTTGGGAAGCGGTCGACCTCGAAGGACGTGAACTGATCATCGATCATCAGGTGCAGCGGGTCCGGCGCGAACTGCTCTACCGGGAGACCAAGACAGATGCCTCAGACGCCACTCTGCCGATGCCGGAGATTGTGGCGACGGCGCTGGTGATCCGCCGTGATGAGCAGGACAAGAGCCGTGCCGATGCGGGGGAGGCGTGGCAGGCAGCAGCGGCCGGCCCTGATCTGGTCTTCACCGGCCGCTACGGAACGGCGGTCGACCCGCGCACGCTGAACCGGCGGTTCACCGCTCGTTGTGATGCCGCAGGGGTGCGGCGGCTGACGGTGCACGACGCCCGACGAACCTGTGCGACGCTCCTCGTTGATCTTGACGTGCATCCGCGGGTCATCATGCGGATCCTGCGCCATGCCGACCAGGCCGTGACGATGGAGATCTACGCCAAGGCCAGCTCGAAGGCGACACAGGAGGCGTTGCGCCGGTTGGGGGAGTCGCTCCGATGAGCGGCGCACTGCTGTACTTTGCTGCTGTACTCGGCGCTTGGGCCAGACTCCTGGTCGAGCCAAATTGCTCTGACCAGGCCTTTTGTGGTCGGGGTGACAGGATTTGAACCTGCGACCTCTTCGTCCCGAAGGAGTTGTCTTACGCGTCGAGCAGGGGCTAGTTGAGCGGCGCTGCCGTCCGTGTTCGTCCACCCTTGATTGCTGAGCTAGGTAGCCGTCGTTACTCAGTTGGTTACTCAGTCTTCAGACTCGTTCGTATCCCATCTCGCGTCAGCATTGGCTGTTACCAGACAAGGGAGCGCCCTCGACCGTCAGCAGGCTATCCCGCCGATGCTTGGGGCGGCCGTATACGGACTCGAACGGTGCGCTCCCGCCTCCGGAGGGCGGCTCCCGGCCACCGCGTCAGGCCTAGTCAACGGCTGATTCCTAGCTGGTCATGCTCCAAATTGCCCGCGTATTTGGCGTAATTTTGGTCTCCAAAGTCAACATCCGCGTTCGAGAGCTACTAAACCCTCCCACCGACTTCGTCTCTGGCGGTGACTGCGTTCCTTGTCAGTACAGCTGCGCTCAAGCGAGTGCCAGCGAGCGGCGGTCCGGTTGGTTGGGCGACATGCGCCGAGGCCCGCCGTGGTTCACGCCGATTGGCTCCCGAGCGGCGCCTAGGTCGAAGGTTCAGACTTGCCGACCGAAACACCGATGGTAGCCAAGAGCTGGTGTCCGCAGGACTCTCCATTGGGCCCGAGTCCTCGTGGTCGACGTTATCGAGTGAGTTTGCTGCCTGTAGGCGTTCTGATCGGTCCGGCACAGGGTTAACCCCGGTCGAGTTGCAGGGGTGGCCTGCTTACCTCGCGAAGGTTTCCCGCGGGATTCTGGATGCATTCCAAAGGAGACGATCATGAATACGCCAACTCCCATTGGGCGAGAAGCATTGGAAGCAGCGCAGGTGCGCGGCGAAGTCGGGATTCCTGCGAGGGCAAGGGTCTGTGTAGTGGGGGCCTCGGGCAAGCTCGGGCGGTACATGGTGCAGCACGCGCTGGACCGGGGCTACGAGGTTGTCGCGGTATGCCGCGAGGTCAGTGTGGGCAAGCTCGAGGAGTTCTCGGGCCGTATCACGATCGTTCCGGGAGCGACTGACGACCGCCAGATCATCGAGCGCGCGGTCGCCGGCTGTGACGCCGTCCTCACGGTGCTGGTCCCGCGAGGGGTCCACCACTACTCATCGGGAACAGCCCAGGCGGTGCTCGACCTGGCCCGTCCGGGAGCTCGCCTGGTGTTCTCGTGTGGGTACCACATCACGCGCGATGGCCAGGACGTGTACTCGTGGAAGGTCAAGGCGCTGGTGAAGGTGGCGGGCCGGATCGCGCGACTCCTCCGTCTCATCGACCTCGACGACCAGGTCGAGGCGTGCCAGCGGATCTTCGCCAGCGACACCCGGTGGACCGTCGTCCGCGGCAGCGACCTGGAAGAGGGCGAACCACAGGGCCTGCCCGTGTGGAGCCGACACGTGGGAGACCCGATCCTCGAAGGCAACCTCACGCGCCGGGTGGACTTCGCCCGCTTCATGGTGGAGGCCATCCAGAACGACGACCTGGTTCATGAGACACCGGCGATCGTCGGCTGCCAGACGCCATCGGCACTCGCCCACCCCACCAACGGTTCAGCTGCTTTTGCGATGACACCACCCACGTGACAGGGCTGACCTGACTGACATTCGCGGATCTGCCGCGGACTGCCGCGACGCATCCACTCGTCTAGTTGTTCGCCGGGCTGCGGATGCAGACAGCTCGCAAACTTTAGACCCACGCTCGTCCACGCCGATCACTATTCACAACGAGGAGACCCAAATGTCCACTGTAACGACACCGAATATCGAGGCTCGGACCCTGCAACAGAGGGGAACGCGGTCCACATCCGCCAGGAAGACCGCCGTCTTCGTTGGGCTGCTCTTCCTCACTGCGACCGCCGCATTCATCTTCGCCGAGGCGATCAACTCCAGGATGCTGAGCCAGCCGAACTTCCTGGCCGCCGCATCCTCCCAAACCACCATGTGGGCCACCGGCGCGCTCCTGCTGTTCGCCCAGTTCGGGGTGGTAGGCATCGCCGTGCTCCTGTTTCCGCTGCTGAAACGCCACGGCGAGGCGCTAGCACTAGCGCACGTCGGCTTCAGGGTCACCGAACTTGCCGCGACCCTGTTCTATCTGGCAGTTCCCCTCCTGGCGATCGAGCTCGGAGCCGGACTCAGCGACGGCACGGTCGACGGTTCTGCCTCGTCCAGTCTTGGCGCGCTCTTGCAGGCACAGCACCACGTGGCCATTCTGATGATCTATATCGCCACCGGTGCAGCGGGGACCTGCATGGCCACACTGCTCTACCGATCGAGGCTGATCCCGCGCTGGCTCGCGATCCTCGGCCTCGTCACCTACCCGACCCTGCTCGCGGGAACCGTCCTGGACATGTTCAACGTGGTTGATATGACGCAGGGGTTCGGCCTCGTTGCCTTGGTCCCGGGCGCCTTGTTCGAGTTCATTCTCCCGGTCTGGCTCATTGTCAAGGGATTCAACGTCCCCGACAACGACTGACGACACAGCTTCGCGCTGAGGTGACCCGCCGTCGTTCGGCGGGCCACCGCACAACCAAAGGAGCACGACCATGGAGCACATCCACGCCGGGCCGATGTCCGGCCGGACAGTGCTGGTCACCGGAGCCACGTCCGGCATCGGACGGGCAACCGCCCTGGGACTCGCCACAATGGGCGCTCACCTCGCAATCACCGGCCGGGACCGCGGGCGCACCGAGAACGCGGCCCGCGAGCTCAGCGCAGCCGGAGGCAGGAATGTCGAGATGTTCGTCGCAGACCTGTCCTCCCAGGTGCAGGTGCGGCGGCTGGCCAGCGAGGTGCTTGAGAGCCTGCCGCGGATCCACGTGCTGATCAACAACGCCGGTGGCTACTGGAGCTCCCGCCACATCACCGCGGACGGCCTGGAACGCACCTTTGCGCTCAACCATCTGGCGCCGTTCCTGCTGACCAACCTGCTCCTGGAGCGGCTCGAGCGGAGCGCCCCGGCCCGCGTGGTCACCGTCGCCTCCAACGCCCACGCCACGGGACGCATTGACTTCGACGACCTCCAGGGCGAACGGTCCTACTCCGGCGGCCGGGCATACGGCCAATCCAAGCTCGCCAACGTCTTGTTCACCTACCAGCTGGCCAGACGAATGCGCGGGAGCGCAGTAACCGCCAACGCACTGCATCCCGGCGTAGTGCGGACCTCCTTCGGAGCTGAGGACCCCGCGCACATCCAGCGACTCCTCATCCCGCTCCTGCGACCGGTCATGAAGTCGCCGGCTCAGGGCGCCGCCACGTCGATCCACCTGGCGTCAGCTCCCGAGCTCGAGCAGCTGTCGGGCCGCTACTTCGCCAACCGGCGACCCACCAGATCATCCACTCGCAGCAACGACCAGGCGGTCGCAGTACGGCTCTGGGAGGCGAGCGCGGATCTGGGGGGACTCGCCGCGGCACCCCGTGCGTGAGGCTGCCGGCGATAGCCCGACGAACGAATCCCTCGGTACCGAGGAAGCCTCTGTCGCCGCGGGCCTCACAAGGGACGAGCATCCGGACGGGCCCACCCGGGTACTGATTGTCGACGATCATGCGCCCTTCCGATCGATCGCGCGCCAGGTCCTGACGGCGGACGGGTTCCTCATCGTGGGGGAGGCCGCCGACGGGGCCGAGGCGATCCGCGCCTACGGTGAGCTGCGACCCGACCTCGTACTGCTCGACGTTCAACTTCCCGATATCGACGGCTTCACGGTCGCCACCGTCCTCACCACCCGGCTCCACCCGCCCACGGTTGTGCTCGTGTCAAGCCGATCAAGCACCGACTACGGATCCAGGATCGAGGACTGCCCCGCCCGCGGGTACATCGCCAAGGCAGAGCTCAGCGGAGACGCGGTGCGCCGCCTGCTACCACTCCAGAATCGCCGCCTGCTACCACTCCAGAATCGAGTGCCACCAACAGGACCATGACCCGGCAGGTCAAGGCAGGCGCAGCGGTTAACCGCTCGTCCCTTTGGAGTGGGACGCTCGGGGAATGAGGGTGATGGTTGCCGACGACGCGGTGTTGTTCCGGGAGGGACTGGCCCGGGTCCTGGCCGAGGCCGGGTTCGAGGTGACCGGCAAGGTCGCAGACGGGCAGGCGTTGCTCCACCGGGTACGCGAGGATCCACCCGAGGTCTGCGTCGTCGACATCCGCATGCCCCCAACTCACACCACCGAGGGGCTCGACACGGCCAGGGCGCTCCGCAAGAGCCATCCCGGGGTGGGGGTCCTCGTCCTGTCAGCGCACATCGAACCGGAGTACGCCTTGGCGCTGATCGAGGACGGGGCCCAGGGGGCCGGATACCTGCTCAAAGAGCGGGTCGCTGACCTCGCCGAGTTCACCGATGCGGTGCGCCGGGTGGCCATGGGCGGTCTGGTGATCGACCCGTCGGTCGTGGCCCAGCTGGTCGGGCGCAAACGAGCACACAATCCACTCGACGCGTTGACCGACCGCGAACGCGAGGTGCTGTCGGTGATGGCGGAAGGCCGTTCCAACCAGGCGATCTGTGAGCGGCTCTACCTAAGTCCAAAGACTGTCGAGGCATACGTCCGCGCGGTGTTCACCAAGCTGGGCCTGCACCAGGGGGCAGACGACAACCGCCGCGTCCTGGCCGTACTGGCTTTCCTACGCGGGTGAACGGCGAACCACTCAAGCAGAGCGGCCGGTCGGTGTTCTGACCGGCCGCCAGCACCCGTCAGCCTGCGGTCGTCGACCGACACGGCAGCTCTGCCGTGATGACCGTCCCTGCTCCGGACGGACTGGACACTTTGAGGCGGCCGTCGAGCGCCTCGACGCGGTCGGCGAGCCCACGCAGCCCCGAGCCGCGTGCGGGGTCGGCGCCACCCACCCCATCATCGGTGATCTCGACTACGGCACCGGTTGCGGTGCGCCGGAGGCTCACAGTCGCCGCCGACGCGTGCGCGTACTTGGCCACGTTGGCCAGTGCTTCGGACGTCACAAAGTACGCCGCGAAGGCGACCGGCTCCGGCAGGCTGGGACCGGGCTCGTAAGTCACCGTTGTTGGTACCTCTGCGCGCCTGGCCAGGGCGGCGAGCGCAACGTCGAGCCCCTGGTCCAGAGCAGCCGGGTGGATCCCGCGGGCGAGCTCGCGCAACTCCTCCAGCGACTGCGCCAACTCGTCGCTCGCCGAGGTGACAAGCCGCTCCGCGTCGGAGGGATCGTCGCGGATCCGACGACCGATGAGGGAGAGCTGCAGCGAAAGCGTGACCAGACGCTGTTGGGCGCCGTCGTGCAGGTTGCGTTCGATTCGACGCCGTTCGGCGTCCCCGGCGGAGATGACCCGTTCCCGCGACGCCCGCACCTCGGCGAGACGGGTTTCGGTCTCCGCATGCAGCTGCTGATTCTCCAGCGCGATGGCGGTCGCGCCGCCCACCGCCTCAACCAGCTCCGGATCGTCGTCAAGAGACCTGTCGTAGATCAGCGCGGCGACCAGCTCCCCATCGCGCTTGACCGGCGCCACCGACCGGATGCCCTGCTCGGGCAAGGTCACCGGCCGGTCCTCGGTATCGACAAAGGCGCTACTGCCCGGAACCGGGTAGGCGATCACCAGCCCCGGATCACCCAACGCCCTGGCCAGCGCGGACCGCAGTTCGGCGGGGTGCATCGCCCACATCCCCCGGAGCAGTTCGACCAGGCCGCCACGCGCCAGACGGGAGCGCAGGAGCCCGGTGAGGAACGCCACCGGGACCACTACGACCGAGAAAGCGAGGATCCAGAAGACGGCTTGCGGCAGTCGGACTCCTACAAGGCCCGCGGTCAGCACGGCCATGAAGAACAGCAGCCACACGCTTCCCGCCACGCTGGGGAGCAGCGCGCGCCGCCCCGGCGGCGAAGCCTTGAGCCATCGTGCCGCGACCACCCCGGCGACAATGACAGAGATGGGAAGATCCAATGCGCGGTAGACGCGGTCGACGGCACCGGCGATCTCCGCGTCAGGCCTGACCAACAGAAGGTTCCCGTCCACCGCGGCGAACATCAACGACAGCGGCGTGACCACGAGCAGGTCCACAGCTACAGCACCGACGAGAACCCGGTCCATCCGCGTCCGCAGCCGTCCACCGCTCAGGAACGTCAGCAGGATGGCGACCAACAGAAGCAGCCACACGTTCCGCAACAGCAAACCCGCTGTCCGCGCGAGTGGTGACTCGAACTGAAGAAGCAAGGGTGAGGCAAGGAACGCGAAGCCGGTCGCTGTCATCAGCCGACCGCTGTGATTGTCCGGTCGCCGCCGCCACGCCACCAGCCCACATGCTGCGAACAACCCGCCGACGACCCGGAAGACAACGAGCACGGGCAGGAGGGGCGCTACCGGACCGTTCATGACGAAGTGAACGATCACCCAGACCTCCGCCAATGCGAACGTGCTCCATGCCACGATCCAGAAGGCGACGTGTCGCTCGGGGGCCATGAAGCGACGCGCCACTCGCGCGCTGCTAGAACTGAGCGAAGCTGTGACCAGCCCGCCCGCCGTCATCGCGCACGGCCGATCATCGGCAGCGCTCCTCAGCGCAGCGCCAGCCGCCCGGGTAGCGGCCCGGCCTGCTGCTAGGTGAACGACTCTAGCTCAGCTCGTCCCCCAGACCTGGCGCCGAAGCCGGCGTGAACGGACGGAGCGGCATTATCCGCAGGCCGCAAAAGGCACTGAGTGGAGGCGGCTTCACGAAGATGGCTCCGACGTGGCGGGACCTTGGGCCTTCCAGCGGGTAGTGCAGGATTTACGGTCCATATGACCACGAACGAGGACGCTGTAGGGCTGGCGCCGTGGCCATGGAAGGTAGTCAGATGAACAGTCGACCCTTGCCGGCCAGCGGCACATCGGCATCGGTAGCGTGGTCATGCCATCGACGCGACCAGACTCCGGCCCGGGTTGAGGTCTTCGGGTTGCGGAGCCCGAAGCCGGCCATGATGCGACCTCGCCGTCCCTACTGCCGCCGCGCCGGAGAGCGGCGCTGGTTACGCTGATCACCAGCCCGAAGCGAGCGGAGGGGGAACGAAAATGGCCGAAGAGCAGGGCAGAACCACGGGGGCCGGCCGGCCCGCGCTGAACATCGAGCGGATCTACAGCACCACCGTCACGGCGGAGGAGATTGCCCGGGCGCTGGCGGACCACTTCCGCGCGCAGGAGTTCGAGGCACAGGTCTACCGCACCAGCGAGGACCGCACGGTGATGCAGGCACGCAAGGAGAGCCTGTGGCGCCAGCTGCTGGGGGTCACCTACGCGCTGACTGTGGTCGTCACTCCCGGGGAGGGTCAGCTGAGCATCGGCCTGGGGGGTCACGAGTGGGTCGATGCGGCGGTGAGTGGGGCGATCGGGCTGGTGGCGGTCCCGCCGGTGCTGCTGGGGACCGCGTACGGCATCTGGAAGGAGAACCAGCTGGACAAGGAGGTCTGGCAGGTGATCGACAAGACGGTCGGCGCCGGCGAGCTTTAGCTGGAATACAAGATCGTCAGGCCTGAACCCGGCCCGAAGCTTTCTCACGGCACGTTCCTTTACCGGGTCACATTCGACTGCGGTGAGCGGACCACGCACTGGCGGCGGCGTGGTCGTACGGTGTGCGCCCAGTGCCGATTGAACAACGACGCCACGTAGCCGATGGGGAGGGGCCCAGGCGAGGACCGCGGATGCCGTGCCGACCGACACCGTTTGACCGCTCGCCTTCGGGTCGGCGAGCAGCATTGCTAGACGGTATGAGCAGACAGGGCTGAGGCCTCGCTCGTAAGTGGACGTGGGTTGCCGTCAGGCTTCGCCTGTCGGTAGAGCCACAGTTACGGGAGGCCTCAGTGAGTAGTGAGCGTACGTTCGTCGGGTTGGATGTGCACGCCTGGTCGGTGACCGGGCATGGCTTGGATGCGGTGACCGGGGAGGTCTGGCAGCGCAAGCTGACGCCGGATCCGGTCGACATCGAGGGCTGGCTGCGCACGCTGCCGCAGCCGGTTGCGGTCATCTATGAGGCGGGGCCGACCGGGTTCGGCCTGGCCCGGTGTCTCCGCGGCGCCGGGTTCCGGTGCCCGGTGGCGGCGCCGTCGAAGCTGCAGCGGCCGTGGGGTGATCGGGTCAAGACTGATGCCCGAGACGCTGAGCTGTTGGCCCGGCTGCTCAAGTTGGACGAGATCGTCGAGGTCGTGGTGCCGACGGTGGAGCAGGAGGCGGCGCGGGACTTGGTCCGGGCCCGCGAGGACGTCCGCGGTGACTTGATGCGGGCCCGGCACCGGCTGTCGAAGCTGCTGTTGCGGCAAGGGATCGTCTATGCCGGTGGCCGGCCGTGGACCGGCGCGCACGACCTGTGGCTGCGGTCGCAGCGGTTCGACCAGCCGAGCCGGCAGTTGGCGTTCGAGTCCGCCTACGAGACGATGCTGCTCACCGTGCAGCGGCGGGACCGGCTCGACGCCGCGATCACTGCGATGGCGGAGAACAGTGAGTACACCGATCTGGTGCGCCGGCTCGGCTGTCTGCGCGGGATCTCGACCTTGACCGGGTTCGGGCTGGCGGTTGAGATCGGCGACTGGCACCGCTTCACCGGCGCCAGCATCGGCGCCTTCCTCGGACTGGTGCCCACCGAACGCTCCTCCGGCCAGTCGAGGTCGCAGGGCGCGATCACCAAGACCGGCAACAGCCATGCCCGCCGGCTGCTGGTCGAGGCGGCGTGGCATCACCGCAAGACCTACCGGCATCCCGGTCTGACCATGCGCACCCGATGGGAGCTGGCCTCCCCGGCGGCCCGGGCCCGCGGCCACGAAGGGAACCGGCGGCTGAACCAGCGCTGGCAGACCTTCACCGCCCGCCGCAAGAAGCCCGTGGTCGCCAACGTCGCGATCGCCCGCGAACTCGCCGGCTGGGCCTGGTCGCTGGCCGTCCTCGAATAGCACCACCGAGTAGACCTCGTTGCCCGTCACCGATCTGGCCGCAGCGCGAGGGACGACCCGCGAGACAGCTATGGACAACCGACCTCAATCACCGAGACGGCCACGTCCGCTCCTAGACCAGCGGAAGCGTCCCAGCCGAACAGCCCGACCTGCGGTAACCAACCCGCGCATATCAGCCTGACCGCGCGTCGCAACGACACGCCGACCAAGACCAAAGACGCCGCAACGAAGAACGGGCCGGCCGCCCCACACCCAATGAGGCGGCCGGCCCACCCATGCCCTCTTGACAACAGACGCCTACATATCAGCTGTGGGCCCCAGTTCCCACGGAAGCTTGACTTTGAGGGCGTTTCACCGCTGCGCGCCGCCGCTCGACGTCGCCTTCTCGCGGCAGCCGCACCGGCAGGCCGAGCACGCGCTTTCCGGGTGTGGCGTCCGAGCGGCCGCTTTCCTATGCGGCAAGCCACATCGTCGCGGGCATGATGGTAATGATGAACGATGCGGCGTTCCACCTCAGCGACGGCAGCCGCACGGAGCGGTCGACAGCAACAGGCGCAGCGGTACGAGGACCACCGTCTAGGCGCTGATGATCAGCCAGTCGACCGCCCAGGCGGCGACGCGACGCCACGCGAGCGTGTACGTCGCGCGATTCAACGTCATGATGACTCCCTTACAGAATGTGCAGCATCACAACGGCGCTTGACCTCACTTCGGTGTGTACCTGTGGCATCACGATGCCGGAGGTCGGTGGCGCAGCAGGACCGGACGACGTGGCAGCCCTTGTGACGCGCACCGCTCCCGCCATCGGATCGTCTATCTAGCTCAGCCGAAACGAGTTGTCGATCCCCAAACCCCAGCGGCCAGCCATCGCCGATGATCATGAAAGACCTCGAACCGAGCCTGAGCGCCGTCCACCGCCCATGAACAAACCGCAGGCGTTGAACTTCGCCCTTGCTGATGTATCCGCTGAGTTGGTCAGCGTAAGTCTCATACGGGCCGCGGTGTCTCTCAACGCCTCGGGCACCCACGCTGTCTTGTTCAGCAGTTCATCTCAGTGGACCTGGCGGATGAAGTCGCCTCGGCGGGGGTCAACGGCCGCCGGTCGGGTCTCTACGCCGCCCCGGATGAGGCTGGCGTCGCGGAACAGCAGCGGGTAGGTGTGCAGGGTTCGCAGCATCAGGGGGCCGTCGATGGTGGTGATGTCGGCGATCCCGGTGGGCTGTGTTTGGGCCTGTATATGGAGGTGGGGGTGGCTACTGTGGCCGGACTTGCCGACCCGGGCAATCGTTTGACCGTCGGCTACTCGATCACCGACGCGGACGGCGATGCTGCCCTGGCGTAGGTGGCCCATCAACAGAAAGCGGCCGCCGCCGATGTCGATCACCACCTGGTTTCCCGTGGGGTGCTGGCTGTCAACCGATCCGATGGGCAGGTCGGGGTGGCCATCGACGACGTAGGTCACGGTTCCGCTGGCCGGGGCCAGCACGGGCTGGTCGTAGATGTGGTAGCTGGTCAGGTCGGTGCTGCCGGCGCGGTGGATGCTCCCGTCCACGACCTGCATGATGTCCAGGGCGTCGCGTTGGGTCGACCGGGTCTGGTGGTAGTTGACCAGTTCGGCGTGCCCGCCGTGACCGACCCACCATTCCCCGGCTAGCGGGGTGCCGACCGTGACGGCGTCGACCGGCGGCCGGTACAGCGAGATCAGCTGGACAGCGAGGAAGATCGTTGCGGCCGCCACCAGCAGGTTCGACCCGGCCCGTACCTTACGCAGCGGCATCAGGCACAGGAGCACGAAGGCAACCAGGCTGAGCACGAATCCGACCAGGAGGACCCGGTACAGGCTGGGGGTGAGTTGGAGGGCTACGGGGTCATAGACCCCGGCGTCGACGGTGAGGGCCAGCAGCGCGCAGAGCAGCACCACGTTGGCCAGTTGTAGCCGCTGCGGTCCGAGTCCGACGCGGAGCGGTCGGCGGAGGAGGCCGTATTCGAGCCGTTGGCGCCGGGCGGCGAAGATCCGGCTGAGGCCGATGATCAGCGGCAAGGTGAGCACTAGAACCCCGATCGGCAGCAGGCTCAGACCGCGCGCGCCGTACCAATCGGCCACCACCACGAAGACGGTGAGGGACAAGATCAGGTTGCGCCGAGTCAGCAGGAACCAGACGGTCGGCGGGACATCGGCCCTTGCATCCGCCATTGCCAGGGGCAGGGCCAGCGCAACCACCGCGAGGCAGGTGACCGCCAAGCCGGACCCGTCCAGTCCGAACAGGGTGACCAGGGGCAGGCTCAACTGCGGCTGCAAGGTCACTACGGCCAGTGCGGCGAGCAGGACTGCCCCGATGACGGCGTTACGCGGCCGCCGGGCGATCGGCCGGACATCGGCGACATGGTCGGGCGGTGAACCAAAGGCCAGCACCACACCAATCACCGGCAGAACGACGATGAAGGGCAGAACACCGAGCGAGCCGAAGGTGAACAGGACGGTCGCCGCGGCGAGCGCGATCCAGGGCCGGAACCGTGAAGTTCGCGCGACCGGGCGGCGGCCGGCGTCGGTGTTGGTTGCGGTCTGGGTCATGAGGATCTCCTTGTCAGCTTCACCGGCTAAAGAGGTGGCAGAACGCCGAGGGCGATCAAGACAATCGGCAGATCAAGGAAGAAGTGCGTAATGATCATGAACATGAGGTTGCGCCGCCACAGGTAGAGGCCGGTCATGACTGCGCCCAAGGGCAGCACTACGCCAAGGACGTGGCCCAGGTTCCACCCCTGCAGGTGGATCGCGACAAAGGCGGCCAAGGAAAGTAGTGCCCCTGGCCATCGTTTGCCGGTGAGACGTGTCAGATGCTCAATCGGGTACGCCCGGAAGAGCAGTTCTTCGGTCACGCTGGCCGTGAGCACTATGACCAGGAGCAGCCAGGCCGGCGCGCTGCCGGCCACGCTGTCCACGGTGCCCCCATCGGATGGCGGCATGAGCCGGTTCACGGCCGCGGTCAATGCAGCGACGGCGAAGACGAGTACGACGCCAAGCACGCATGCCAGCAGCGCCGCTCGCCAGGAAAGTGGGCGGAGACCGAGCCAGGACCACGGTTTGCGCTCCCACCCGCGGGTGATGGCGATCACCGTGGCGGCCAGCAGCCACAGCATGGCCTGGCCGAGCAGCACCGCAGTGGTCGGATGAAGTGGCGATTGCAGGATCAGCGGCGCGAGGACGAACTGGACCAGGAACGGGCCGGCCAGCGCCACGATCAGGCCGATGGTTGTGGGTAGGCCAATGGTTGTGGGCGGGGCGGCGGGCGTCGTGGTGCTCATCGTGCGGTCGCCACCTCTAGCAGGGGCGGGGATGCCAGCCGGGCCCGACCGAAACGGACAACCACTCCGATGGCCACGAGCCAGGTGATGACCACATTCAGCAGCGGTGCCGGCCCTCCCGACCCGACCGCAGCCGGCAGGAACGCCACCAGGTTCACTGACGCGTGGAAGAGGATCACGACGATCAGGCTGCCGCCGGTCTGGTTGAACAGCCAGGTGAACAACACCGACAGACCGATCGTCCAGCCGATGAACCCGCCGATCGCAAAGACCGGGCTGGTGCCGGCCCTGAGCAGCTCGGATTGGCCGGTCCCCAAAACGAAATACAGGGGGAGATGCCAGAAACCCCAGATGAGTCCGAGGAGGATGCTCGCGTCCAATGCGTTTCGGTGCTGCTGCAGCCGGGGCAGGGCGAAGCCACGCCAGCCAAGCTCCTCCCCCATGGGCCCACCCCGAAACAGCACCCGCACGAATTCGGCCAACACGACGCCGCCGGCCACGCTGAGAGTCAGGGCAGGCCGGGGAGCACCGAAGATGGCAACCGAGACGGCGATCGCGGCCGCCATCATTGCCAGGGGCAGCACCAGCGCGACCACCATCCAACGCACCGACAGCCGGGATAGTGAGAATCCGGCCAGTAGGCGCCGAAGCTCGCCACGCCCCAATACCGTTGCCAGTACGAGCGCAGCGATACTAGGGCCGGCGATCGCGACCACGTTAAGGACCGCGCCTACTGGGGTCTGGATGTGGAGTGACCCAACTATCAGCCCCAACCAGATGACCCAGGAGATCGCAAACGTCAGGCCGAAGTAGCTGGCGAGCTGATGCCGCTGCACGGCTGAGGGCGGGCGAGGCGGGCTGGTCATTGCTGTTCGTGTCTTGCGTCAACGCGCGGTTCCATCGTCGGGCGCTGAGCTCTCGGCTGGGCTTTGTCAAAGTCTGCGCCTTTGCGGAGCATCAGGAAGCCCGCAACCAGCACTGCCATTCTTAGTGGCGCGAATTCTTGAGTCGTTCGTTGCTCCGGCATTCGATTCTCCTTCTGTTCATTGATGCCTAGATGCGCGATAACACCGCACTGGCCGTGAGCACGACGGCCAGTGTGTTCAGCGCGCAATGCACCGCCATTCCGAGATAGACGTTCCGCTTCCACCACACGGCGTATACCATCGGCCCAATCCCAAGAATCCGCGCCACGAGCTGCCACGGGGACCAGAAGTGGTAGATCGAGAACAGAGTGGCATTGACCAGCGGGGCCCACCGCCCGAGCCGCTCCATTCGCGGCAACAGGAAGCCCCGGAAGTAGAGTTCTTCGACCACCGGGCCGATCACACCGTTGAGCACGAAGAAGGCGCAGAGGGTGACGATCCAGGCCGCACCGGAATAGTCGTTGAGGCCACCCAGCGGGATCGGAACGACGAACCACTCGGGCAGCCATCCGAAAAGGCCGATGAGCCAGGGCTCCACGAGCCGGTGGACACCGAAACCGACGAACGCCGCCACGATCAAGACCGGGAAGAGCCAGAACCACTCGCGCAGTGCCAGCCGCTGCCGGTACGGCAACGCCGCCGCAGCGCCGTCGCGTCGGACGGCCCAAAGAACAAGACCGAGCTCAACCGGGACGAGGACGACCAGGATCGCGGCGAGTAGGGCGGCGATCGGCGGGAGACCGACCGCCTTTACCAGCGGTGCAAGTACCACGAACGCGACCGCGACCAGGGCGCCCGGAACAAGATGGAGGGCGATCAACTTCGCAACCGACAACTGTTCGATGACGTTGACCCGATCCGAATCCGTCCAAGCCCAGTCCGGTCCGATCTGGGCCTGAGCGGCCTGCTGAATGGCCATCGCAGATGCCTTTCTGTGTCAACCGTTGCGGCGGCGAAGGGTGAGGTAGGTGAGCGGGGGTCGTGCGATCGCCCAGACCAGCGCCACCACGCTGCTGATCACGATCAGGTAGCCAAGGTCCGGCACGATCAACAGGGTCGGCGCCAACGGGTACGCCACGGCCGGGAAGATGAGCAACAGGCCGAGACCCCAGCCGATGCAGATCACCGAGGACAGCGGCTACCCGCAGGCCGAGGACCCAGGGCCGGCCAGGTCGACGATCGGGCTGGGCACGCCAGCGCCGCATCGTCGCCAGCGTCCAGACCATGCTGGTGAGCATCAGAACGGTCACTACGGCGATGAGAAGTGTGGCCGAGGCCAGCAGCGGATGGTGCGGCATTGGCTCGTCGGGCGGGACCTGACCCCTGAGCAGGCTGAGCACGCCGGCGCTCAACCCCTGCACACGGCCGCCGTTGAAGTTCAGGGAATCGAGGTTGGCGAGTATGACGATGCCCCAACCGTGCTCCTTGTCCAGCACCATGTCGGCGTAGAAGTTGGCGTTGGTGCCCTTATGACGCACCACCGGTACTCCGGCCAGCGTTCTGGATTCCCAGCCCATCCCGTAGAAGATGTCCCGGTCGCCTTCGCGGACCGCGGGCTGGTGCATCGCCGCGATACCTCCGGGGAAAGGACAGACGCGGCATCGTAGGTTCCGCCGTTCAGCTGGCTGAGAAGGAAGTGGGTGACGTCCTCGGCGCTGGAGATGAGGTAGCTGCTGGGCATGGCGGCCCGTGAGTAGGGCGCGTCGAACGGCCTGGCGAACCCGAACCAGGATCGGTGGCCGGTGGCCAGACCGGAACGGCGCGCCTCGGTCTGGTCGGTGAACGAGTGGCTCATCCCCAACGGAGTGAAGATCCGCTCCCGGATGCGGGACTCGTAGGCCTGTCCGCTGACTTTCTCGACGATGAGCCCGAGCGCGTCGTAGTTGGCGTCGGTGTACGCGAACACCTCACCGGCGCCGTGCCCGAGTTCGGCATCGCTCAGAGCGCCGACCCGCTCACTGAGGGCGTCGTCGCTCGTGTCGTTGCTGAGCATGGGCTCGTACGCGGTGCTCTCCGGCAGACCGCTCGTGTGGTTGAGCAGGTGCCGGACCGTGATCGTTGTTGACGCCGACTCACCCCTCACGCGAAAGGAGGGAAGGTACGTCGTCACGGGGGCGTCGAGACTCACCTTTCCCTCCTCGACCAGCTGCATGATCGCCAGGGCCGTGAACGACTTGGACGCGGAGGCCAGGATGAACGGCGTCTGCGGCGTCACGACGGCTCCAGCAAGATCAGCCATCCCGAAGCCCCGAAGGTGCGCTATCTCGTCGTTGTGCACGATCCCGAGAGCCAAGCCGGGGATGCGCACCTCGCGCATCTCATGGGCAATGTAGGCGTCGATCGCGGCGAAGTCGGGACTGGCGGCAGGTGGCGGATCGGCATAGGACGGCACCGTCGGAACCATTAACAGGGCCACCGTCAGGAGCAACAGCGCAGGCACCTGCAGCCGCGGGTTCCAGCGACGTAGCGCTGGCCGGGGACGGCAGATCGCTTGAGGCATGACTAGACCGGCCTGGAAGCGGCGGTTGCTGTGGTTGACGTAGCGGGTTCGAGCACAGGCGGGTTGGCATCGGGGCCCGCCTTGTGGCGGCCTCGCGGCTTCATGCGGCTGACCAGCACGGCTCCAAGGGCGGCGCCGATGGCGATCAGGATGCCGGAGTCTCCGAGAAGGTAGCTGTTGACCAGCACAGGGGAGGTGGTGGCGGTGAAGGCCACCATCAAGCTCCAGGCTTGGTTGTGCATCGCGTGGGCGATCGAGGCGGGCCACAGGCTGCCGGAGACAATCCTGAGGTAGCCGTAGAAGAAGCTTGCGGCCACCACGGCGACGTAGAACAAAGGTACGGAGATGGCCTTGTTTCCGAGTGGAATCAGCGAGGTCAGGAAGACCAGCGGCATGTGCCAGGTCGCCCACACCAGACCGGACACGAGCAGCGCCCGCTTACGTCCCAGCGGCAATAGCTTGGGCAGCAGGTAGCCGCGGATCCCGATCTCTTCCGCGAGTGAGAAGGTGGTCGCCAGCAGGGCCACCCGAATGACCAGGCTCACGGCGGTGTTTATGATCCCGCCGCCGGCCGGCGCGGTGACCGATGCGAGGGGGGTGGCCCATACGGCGGCCGTCGCGGCCACGGTGATCGCCAACGTGCCGAAGAAGGCGATCGGCCACATCCTCAACCCGAGGCGGTGTAGACCAAGAGACTGCCAGCCCTTCCGGGAATACCCCTCCCGGGTGACAACCAGCAGCATGATCACGGTGGCCAGGACCGGCGTGATAGACCAGACCGCGCCCCAGGCGAACTCGTTCGAGGCCAGTCCGAAAGCGTTTATCGCCAGGGCGGCTGCCACGGCCAGGATCAACACCAGCGCGGTGAAGATGGCCGCTTTGCTGGTATCGGTGAGTGTCTTGAACATTGTTTGTACCCCCTGTGTACGAGCCTCTTGACGGCCAGACTGGCTTGACAGCGCTCCTCGTCGCATCTGTGAGGTCCCTAGTGCTGGTGCCGCCCGGCGTAGACATCCCTGTCAACTGACGGCCCTATTTCTGCAGCGCTTTTGCAGGAGACGGCGGGATCATGGCGCTGATAGGTTGCTGGGGTGTTGCACGGCCGCGAGCCGGACTGTGCCGCCCTGCGAGATCTTTTGGACGCAGCACGGCGTTCGCACAGCGCCGCACTGGTCATCCGCGGGGAGCCGGGTGTCGGGAAGACGGCGCTTTTGGGCTATGCCGCCGACCATGCGGCCGGTCTACGCGTGCTTCGCGGGACCGGAGTCCAGTCGGAGGTGACCCTGCCCTTCGCCGCGCTACACCAGCTGCTCTATCCCGTACTTGACCAGCTTCATGCCTTGCCGGGGCCACAGTCCGCAGCACTGAGCGCGGCGTTCGGGCTCACCCCGGGTCGTAGTGACGACCCCTTTCTGGTCGCGGTTGCCGTGCTCACCCTTGTCTCAGAGGTGTCAGCCGGAGAGGGTCTTCTCTGTCTGGTCGACGACGCCCAGTGGCTTGACCAACCATCGGCCGACGCACTCGTCTTCGTGGCGCGTCGGCTACAGGCCGAGGGTGTCGTACTGCTGTTCGGCGCGCGAGACGACGATCAGCGCTACTTCGCAGCACCTGGTCTTCCTGAGCGACGACTGAGCGGGCTCGAGCCGGCGGCGGCCGCCGCACTCCTGGACGAGGCGTCTCCCGGGCTGGCCGATCGGGTTCGCGACCAGCTGGTCACCAGGACGACAGGTAACCCGTTGGCTTTGCTGGAGCTCCCTGCGATGCTGACCGGTCAGCAGCGTGCGGGGCTGGCCGCCCTGCCAGAGCCGTTGCCACTCGGCCGCAGCGTCGAGCGTATCTTCACGGAGCAGGTCTCCCGTCTGCCTCCGGCCACCCAGCATCTGCTGCTGGTGGCAGCGGCCGAGGAAACCGGAGACCTCACCACGGTTCTCCAGGGTGCCGCGGCGGCCGGCATCAGTTCGGACGCCCTGGAGAGCGCAGAGCGAACCGGTCTGATCTCAGTGGCGAATGGCAGACTGCAGTTCCGGCATCCGCTGGTGCGCTCCGCGGTCTACCAACACGCAACCTTCGCGAGTCGGCAAGGCGTTCACCGCGACCTGGCGGTCGTCTTAAGGGGGACAGAAGATTTCGACCGTCGGGCCTGGCACCTGGCCGCCGCGACTGTCGAGCCGGACGAGGGCGTGGCCGCGGAGCTTGAGAGCTCTGCCGACCGCGCCCGCCGCCGCAGCGGTGCCGGGGCGGCCGCCGACGCGTTGCAACGGTCGGCGCAGCTCACCCCAGATCGCGCTGAGCGTGGCCGGCGGCTCACCGCCGCTGCGCAGGACGCCTGGTTCGCCGGCCAGCGGGACCGCGCCGCCACCCTGCTTGCGGAGGCGGAGCAACTCGTTGAGGACCCGGCCCAACGAGCGCGGGTGATGCAGCTTGGCGGGCTCTTCGAACTGCGGCGCGGCATGCCGGACAAGGCATACCGACTTCTCGTCGACAGCGCCGCGGCGTTCAAAGAAACCGATCCTCGTACGGCCCTGGAGACGCTGGTCCTGGCCGGCGAGGCGGCCGCCTTCATCGGCACGCCGGCGCTATCGGCAGAGGTTGGGGCGCTGGCGGCGGCGGTCCCTGCTGGGGATTCGCCGGAGAACAGGCTGATGGTGGCACTGCTTGGCGGCCTGGCGCGCGCTCTCGGAGGCGACCCGGCCGGCGGAACGGCCATGCTGCGCGAGGTCGTGGCGGGTGCGCAGCGCATCGACGAGCCGGCGAAGCTGTTGTGGGCAGGACGCGCCGCCTTGTACCTGGGCGAGCTTGACGCGGCCCGAACCCTCTACGAACGCGGCGCCGACCAGGCCCGGCTCACCGGGGCTGTCGGCATGCTCGCCACCGTACTGGATCGCCTCGCCTGGACCGACGCCATCGCCGGGCGACCGATGGCAGCCGAGGCGAACGCCGAGGAGGGTTTGAAGCTGGCCGGCGAACTGGGTTTGGATGCTGGCGTCGCGATGGGCAGTCTTGCGCTGGTGGGTGCTATGCGCGGAGACGAGGATGGCTGCCGGGCGGCGGCGGAGCGCGCGTACTCGCTGGCGGAGAGCCGCCGGATGCGGATCGTGAGCGCGTCCGCCGACTGGGCCCTGGGGCTGTTGGACCTGGGTCTAGGCCGCCCGGCCGATGCGCTTCTGCACCTGCTCGCGCTCACCGGGCCCGGGGGTCACCCCGGAATTCTGCTGTGGGCAGCGCCCGACCTTGTCGAAGCCGCCGTGCGCGCCGGCCGTCCGGACACATGCAGCCCGGTGCTGGAGCGGTTCCAGGCGTGGGCGACGGGCAGCAAACTGCCGGTTCCAGCGGCCGCGCTGGCACGATGCAAAGGCCTTCTCGCCCCCGATGTCGCCGTGGACCACTTCGAGGCGGCACTGCGGCACGATCACTCCGCGCAGCGACCTTTCGAGCGCGCCCGTAACGAGCAGTCGCTGGGAGAGGCCCTGCGCCGGCAACGCCGGCGAAGCGAGGCTCGCGTCCACCTTCGCAACGCGCTGGAGGTCTTCGAAAAGCTCGGAACCGCGCCATGGACCGAGCGCGCCCGCGCCGAACTCCGGGCCAGCGGCGAAACCGCGCGCAAACGCGATCAAAGCACGTTCGAGGATCTGACACCCCAGGAGATGCAAATCGCGCTGTTCGCCAGCAGAGGGGCCAGCAACCCCGACATCGCAACCAAGTTGTTTCTGAGCCGGCGCACTGTGGAGTACCACCTACACAAGGTGTTCACCAAACTCGGTGTGACGTCAAGAGCCGAGCTGACAACGGTCGACCTGCAAATCCAATGAATCCCAAGGTGGTCCGCTCATCCTACCGACCCAAGCGCCGGCATGCTGGGGAACTCGTTGCAGAGGGTTCAGTACGAGACGGCTGGCTAGTGACAGTGGTTGGCGGCGAACCGCCGCCGCTTCGCAAGCCAGGCCGTCGGGGCGGTCGATGCACTCATCTCCCCGCTGCGGCCTCCGACACCCGAGCGACCTTGACTGCTCTCAGCATCCATGCGCCCAGCCAGACGAACGCCAGGCCGTGAACCACGCCACCGCTGAGGTAGACGATCCCGATCGGTACGCCGGACATGAGGCCGGCCACGAGGATGGTGATCGAGATGCTTCGCGGAATAACACGAGCCCGAATGCTCGCCGCGCCGTACATGATCCAACCAATGCCGAACAGCGCGAAGCTGGTCAGACCCCCGATGATAAGCCTGCCCCCGACGAACGTGTCAACCACGTCGGGTGCGACCTCTGCCAAGCGCGGCACCGCAAAGGCCTCGTACCACCAGTCCCCGGTCATGAACATCGTGCCGATCACCGCCGCTCCGAAGGCGAGAGCTCCGAACGCGCCGGCGCTGCGTGCCTCGCGGTCGTAGAGGGCCACTAGGGCGATCACCAGGAGCGCGTAGGCAAGGATCGACACGACGCTGTTGACCGCGTGGGTGGTGCTGAGGACGTACGCCTTGAAGGGTTCGATATCGGCCGGCGTGGTGAACTGGATAACGAGTCGGGTGATGATCATCAGCCCGCCCGCGCCGATCGCTATCGGCGCTCCATAGCGGGCCAGCGTTGTCGTCTGCATGAAAGTTCCTTCCTTCGTCGGGTGAGTTGGTTCTTCCCGTGAGCATCCGGGCTCAGATGTCACGCGACCAGTGACTGTCACCGGCGGCTGGGTTGAACGCCTCTGGTTCGAGGCGCAGGCTGGGCACTCCTCTATGGGCGACGGCCGGCTCGAGGAGCGCCCGGTAACCACCTGGACATGTTTGAGTCCACCTGGTGTCAGCGGCGCGCCGATTGCGAGCGCGGGCGCAAGGGATCGCCACCCCTATCGGTCGAGGATGCATATCCTGGGCATCTGGGCCTCGGTGACCGTCCGGATGGCTGGACGCTTCCCCGGCGACGCCTACATTCAGCCTAGGCTCGACTCGTCGCGGCACATATAGCACAGGCGGGGGCTGGCGGGCCTGGCGAGCAGCGAGCGACGCATTACGAGCGGGTGGCCGATGGTTGGTGTCGTCTAAATGCTGAGCCATGCCCAACCGTCGGGGGCTGGTCACCACTAGATCGATCTTCATCTTTTCTGCCGGTTCGAGATGTCGAACCTTGCGAGCGCGGGGGCAGGGGATCGCCACATCTGTCGGTCGAGGATGCATATGCCGATCGTGACGAGGCACACGAGAACGACCTTCAGGAGTAATGCCCGCTCCAGCTCGGCGTCCCGCAGGTCGGCGGTTAGGAGCCCTAAGAGAGTGCCGTCAGCAGCGTGCATGATCAGGGTGAGGAGGACGCTGCCGTTGGTGTGGTTGAAGATCCAAGTGAACCAGAACGTCCCGGCGAAGGTCCCGAGGAGCGCGAACGGGGGAAGTGGGTTGGAGCCGGAGCCGAGAACAAGTGGGAGGTGCCATCCGGTCACGAGCAGCGCCAAGATGGTGGTAGCGATCAGCGGTGATCGGGTGACTTGAAGATGAGGAAGTGCGAAGCCTCGCCAGCCCGGTTCCTCACCGAGCGGCCCGTCCATCGGGTTGACCATGCGGATCGCGAACACCAGGATCACGGTGTACCAAGGGGCGCCTGGGCCGAACGTAGGCGCTGGGGCGCCGAGCGCAATGTTGATCACCGAGGCGAGTGCATCGACCGAGAGCGGCACGGCAAGGGCAACGGCGTACCAGCGCCAACCGACCCGCCACCGCAACATTCGCGCCCCAAGCGCCCTCAACCCATGACGGCCATCGGTGACGGTGACAACGATCACAGCCGCAACGAGTGGCCCGAAGGATAGGAAAGGTTCTATACGAACCACCCAGGCGGCGTACAGCGGCCATGGCCACCACGACAGTGCGTAGGCCAAGACGAAGAACGCAACCAGCGGATGCTTCCTGATCACTGACCTGGCGCCTGGACGAGCCTTTGTCGGGAAGCCTTGTTCATGTCGGTTCGGTGTGAGCACTTCGGTACCCCCTCTGTGTATGAGGCACAGACTGGCTCCAGAGCGCTCCCCGCCGCATCTGTGAGGTCCCTAGTCCTGTTACCGACCGGACGAGGCGATCCCGGCCTGGGAACGCGTAGCTTTCGGCCCTTGTGCCAGATTTCGGCCGGCAGGGGATTTGCGTCGGATTTGAGGGCGCGAACCGCAACGGATTCGGCACAAGGCGCGCTGCTTGGAGTTTGGGTCAGAACCCTGGGGTCTTCGGGACGCCCTAGAGAGATCGCTGCGGTTCCGCGGACCCACCCATCGAGCCGAGTGCGGTCGGACACCTGCATTGGGGAAGGTTGACCTCTTCGCCAAGAGCGAACAGTCAGCCGACTGCTATGGCTAAAACCCCTGGTCAGACGCCACTTGCGTCACCCTGCGGTACCGCAGAAGGCGATTTCCGCGCTCGTTAGTTACTCAGTGGGCCTGCAGGCCCTGGATCCTAGGCGAGGTCTAGGCCGTAAAAGGGGACTCTGACGCGAAGATTCCCCCTTGTGGCAGAGACCCTTCTTTAGGCTGTTGCGGCGAGTGGGGTGAGGGTGACGTCGTAGCCGAGGCGTTGGAGCTGGCTCAGCGCGTGTCGCTTGAGGCGTTCGGGGTCGCGGCGGGCGTGGTAGTCGGCTCCGGGGTCGTCGTAGTGGGCGCCGGTGTGGGCCATCGTCCAGATCGCGGTCAAGAGGGCGTGCTCGACCGCGACGATGGCCTTCTTCGGGCCGCGTCGTGCGGCGATGCGGCGGTACTTCGCGGACAGGTAGGTGCCGTGGGAGTTGGCGATCGAGAGCGCGGACGCGCCGAGCGCGGCTTTCAGGTAGGCGTTCCCGGGTCGGGTGGCGGTGGATTTCACCCGGCCGGCGGACTCGTTGCTGCCTGGACTGGTGCCGGCCCATGACGCCAGGTGGGCTGCGGTCGGGAAGATGTCCATGTCGGCTCCGGTCTCGGCCACGATCACCTCCGCGCAGCGTTGCCCGATCCCGGGGATGGTGCGGATCAGCGCGCTGAAGGCTTGAAAGGGCTCCATCACCACCTCGATCCGTGTGTTCAGCTCCTCGATCTGGCGGGTGCGCTGGTCGATCACCTCCAGGTGCATCCGCGCCAGGAACGCGTGGTGGGCGTTGAACCGTCCAGTCAGCGCCTCGGTCAACTCGGGGATCTTGACCCGGAGCCGCCGCTTGGCCAGGTCGGCGAGCGTGGCGGGGTCGTGTTGCCCGTCGATCAGGGCCTGCAGCATCAGCCGTCCCG
Organism: uncultured Actinomycetota bacterium; assembly: GCA_963808435.1. Classification (GTDB taxonomy): domain Bacteria; phylum Actinomycetota; class Actinomycetes; order Propionibacteriales; family Propionibacteriaceae; genus Microlunatus. Next base: position 39,190 of record CAWEFW010000027.1, read on the forward strand.
ACACGCCGGTGATGTCGGAGGCGACGCTGGACAGCTTGATCCCGGCGTCTTCCAGCAGCTTCTCCAGCCGTTGGATCTCCCGGCCCCGTTCCCGGGTCATCAGGGTCCGGGTCCTGGTCAGGTCCCGCAGCTGGCGGATCGCCGCCGGCGGCACGAACGATCCCCGGACCAGCCCGTGAGCGCCGAGCTGAGCCAGCCAGACGGCGTCGGAGACATCGCTTTTGCGGCCGGGCAGGTTCTTCACCTGGCGGGCGTTGACCAGCATCACCTCGAACCCGGCGTCCTCGAGCAGGTAGTAGAACGGCTTCCAGTAGTCACCGGTCGCCTCCATCACCACCAAGGAGACCCGCTCGGCGACCAGGTGCTCCCGCAGCCGCAGCACCGCGTTCGTGGTCGAGGCCCACGTCGACACCGTCTCCACCGTCTTGCGACGTCCGCGGCCGGCGACCCGGACGCACACCTTCGCGTCGCGCTTGGACACATCCATCCCCGCACAGCGTTCGTGGACGATTTCCATGATCAACTCCCTTCATCCGCCGCGGACCGTCGACACGTCCGACGCGGGAAGGGCCAGAAGGAAGGTAAGTCTGACGCTCGTGCTCATGGCAACAATCCACGGTTCACCGTGGAGACCCTCCGCGCCATGCTGACTAACGGGCTCAAGGCACCACAGAGGCAACGGCGACCACCGCGCCGAACAACTCCGATTGTGGACCGAGCCGCTCGACCCCGCTACCCACCCAAGCGCACCTACAGGCGAATCTTCCCGGCACCACCATTCGCCCGCGCAGCGGCAACCCGTAGCTGACTAGGTGCGTTACTGGTCGGGGTGACAGGATTTGAACCTGCGACCTCTTCGTCCCGAAGGAGTTCGAGTACGCGTCGAGCCGGGCTGGCTGAGCGGCGAAGCCGTCCGTACTCGTCCGCGTCTGACTGCTGAGATAGGTAGCCGTCGTTACTCAGTTGGTTACTCAGCTGGATCGGCTCTCTTGCCCGGGTCGCTGTCTGAAGTAATGGCGTGTCGTATCCCTCCGACACAGTAGTGACCACAGCCCGCCACAGCGCAGATCATTCCGCTCTGCGAAATACGCCTATTCTCCTGCGCGGCATGACCCATAGAGTGAGGCGAATTGATCCGCTCTGAGAGGACACCATGACCGACCAGATCGTCTCCCCGGTCCGGCTCTCCACCGTCGACGCGCCGGACCAGCCGACTCCGACGCCGGCCCTAGAGGAGCTCTACCGCGGATTCGAGGAGGAACTGCTCGTGCCGCTGTGGACCGAGATCGGCGATCTGATGCCGCTGCACCCGCGGTCGAAGGCCGCCCCACACGTATGGCGGTGGCCCAATCTGCTCCGGCTGGCCGGCCAGGCGGGTCAGCTGGTCCCCGTCGGCCGCGGCGGTGAGCGGCGGGCCATTGCCCTGGCCAACCCAGCGCTCGGCGGCAAGCCGTACGCCACGCCGACCCTGTGGGCGGCCATCCAGTACCTGATGCCCGGCGAGGACGCCCCCGAGCACCGGCACACCCAGAACGCCTTCCGCTTCGTGGTCGAGGGCGAGGGCGTCTGGACCGTCGTCGGGGGCGATCCGGTGCCGATGAACCGCGGCGACTTCCTGCCGCAGGCCGGCTGGAACTGGCACGCCCACCACAATGCGGCCAGCCGTCCCATGGCGTGGATCGACGGGCTGGACATCCCGTTCCAATACGTCACGGAGTCGCAATTCTTTGAGTTCGGCCGCGATGTGATCAGCGACGCCGAGCACGCGACGCCCGAGCGTTCCCGCTCCCAACGCCTATGGGGACACCCTGGTCTGCGGCCGGTGTCGAAGCCGGGGTCAACGCCTGGCTCGCCGCTGCTGGCCTACCGCTGGGTCGACACGAATGCCGCCCTGGCCGATCAGCTCGATCTCGAGGCCGAGGGCTATCCCGGCACGGTAGAGCGCGGCCACGCCGCCATCCGCTACACCAACCCGACCAGCGGCGGCGATGTGTTGCCGACCATCCGGGCCGAGATGCACCGGATCTCCGCCGGCGCTGAGACGGCCCCGAGCCGCGAGGCGGGTTCCTCGGTCTACCAGGTGTTCGACGGCAGCGGCACGGTCACAGTTGGCGAGTCCTCCTGGACCGTGTCCCGCGGCGACCTGTTCGTTGTGCCCTCGTGGCAGCCTCTGTCCGTCCGCTCCGAAGCCTCGCCCTCGGACTCCGACTCGGGTGCACTGGACCTCTTCCGGTTCAGCGACACTCCGATCTTCGAGGCGCTGCACCTGGACCGCTCCGAGGTTGAGGAGTCGCGCAGATGAGGTTGGCGACGATGCGCGCCCTGGACGGGACGACGCGTGCCGTCCGCGTCATGGAGGACGAGCTGATCGACCTGGGCTGCTCGGACCTGAAGGACCTCCTGGCCCACTCCGACTGGCGGACCCGCGCCGAGGCCGGGGGAGAGCCCGCGCAGCACGTCCGGGGAGCGGCGTTCGCCCCGGTGGTACCCCGGCCGGGAAAGATCATCTGTGTCGGCCTGAACTACCGAAACCATATTCGGGAGATGGGTCGGGACCTGCCCGAGCATCCGACGCTGTTCAGCAAGTACGCCGAGACTCTCGTGGGCGCGAACGACGACATCGTGCTGCCGCCGGAGACCACGGCGTTCGACTGGGAGTGCGAGCTGGCGGTGGTCATCGGCCGACCAGTGCGCCGGGCCAGCGGCTCGGATGCCGAGGAGGCGATAGCCGGCTTCGCCGTGCTGAATGACGTGACGTGCCGGGACTGGCAGTTCCGCACGAGGGAGTGGCTGCAGGGCAAGACCTGGGAGGCCACCACGCCGCTCGGGCCCTATCTCGTTACCCCCGATGAGCTTCCCGGCGGGGTTCGACCAAGCCTGGATGTCCGCACCGAGATCGACGGCGAGACCGTGCAGTCCGACAACACCGGCGATCTGCTGTTCGACCCTGTTGATCTCGTCGAGTACGTCTCAACCATGATCACGCTGCAGCCGGGCGACGTGATCGCGACCGGCACGCCCGGGGGAGTCGGCCACGCGCGCAAGCCGCCGCGCTACCTGCAAGCCGGCCAACGGCTCGTCACCGCTGTCGAGGGCCTCGGACACTGCGACAACACCATCGTCGCCGAGGTGCTGGCGCAATGAGCCGTACGCTCGATGACTCCTTGCGGTGGACCGATCACGGGACCAAGGTCTTCCTCGACACGCTGATCTCGGTCAGTGACCAGGTCCTGGCCGGACCCACGGCGCTGCCGGGCTGGACCGGCAAGCACCTCGTCGCCCACGTGGCCGCCAACGCCGACGCGTTGGGCAACCTCGTCCGCTGGGCGGCCACCGGAGAGGAGCACCCGATGTACGCCTCGTCCACCCAGCGCAACGACGACATCAAGACGGGCGCCACCCGCTCGGCGGCCGCGCTGCGCACCTGGGCCGAACGATCGGCCCACACTCTGTCGGAGGCGTGGCGTCGACTCACCTCTGTCCAGTGGTCCGCTCAGGTGCGCACCGCCCAGGGCCGGACCGTGCCGGCCACCGAGATCCCGTGGCTTCGGGCCCGGGAAGTGCTGGTGCACGCCGTCGACCTCGGGGCGGGCGTGACCTTCGCCGATCTGCCTGAGGACTTCCTGCTGGCGTTGGTCGATGACGTGGTCGCCAGGCGGTCGAGCGTTCCCGGTCCCGCGCTCGACGTCGTCGCCGAGCCGGGGTCTTCCCGTTGGTCCGTCGCGCCCTTGGGCGCCCAGACCCCGGCCGGGGAGGTGCGCGGATCCCTCGACGGTCTTGCGGCTTACCTGACCGGCCGCGATGCCACCGGCGTCCGCGGGGCGGACTCGGCGGCCGTCCCGGACCTTCCGCCCTGGTTGTGATCGAGGAGCTGGACATGGACACGAACGGCAATGACGTCGAGGTTCTTGTTGTCGGCGGCGGCATCGGCGGACTGGCCAACGCCCTCGCCTTGACTGCCGTGATGGCCATCGAGCACGCCTGGGTGCTTGCCGGGCACGTTGTGCTGCGGGATCGAGACCTGCACGACTACTCCTTCACCGACTGGCTGTATGGACCGACAGCGCTGACCCCCGAGCAAGAGCCGCCGATGTTCACCCCGATCCGCGCGACGTCGGCTTCGATGCGATGAGGGACAGGTGACCTATCTCGAGTCGGTGGACAACGCGCTCCGGCTCCTGCTGCTGCTGACTCGGGAGGAGGAGCTGGGCGTCACCGATGCGGCGCAGCAACTGGGCATCGCTCCGTCCTCGGCGCATCGTCTGTTCACCACCCTCAAGTACCGCGACTTCGTCACCCAGACCGAGGCGCGTACCTATCGCACGGGGCCCGCCTTACTCGCCGTGTCTGGCGGGCCGGCCCGCACAGTCGACCTCGTCGCCATCGCTCGGCCGGCGATGGAGCGGCTCCGGACGGCGTTGGATGAAACGTGCCACCTGATGGTGCGGGTCGAGCGGGAGGTGCGCTTCCTGGCCAGCGTGGAGGCCGACCAGGCCCTACGGATCAGCTCGCGGGAGGGCGCCGAGCTACCCGCCTATTTGGTGTCGGGCGGCAAGGTGCTCCTCGCCGAGCTGGACGACAACGAGCTCGCTGCGCTCTACGGCGCCGCCGGGACCCGGACCGATGCGCTCGACGCTGCCGAGGTGGCGACGCTACGGCGGCAGCTCGTCGCGGTCCGGCGACGCGGCTATGGGGTCAACAAGGGCGAGACCGAGCGGGGGATCGCCGCCGTGGCCATGGCCGTGCGTGATGCCGACGAGGTCGCTGTGGCAGCCCTCTCGGTGTCCGTGCCCACCGTCCGATACTCATCGGCGCGGATCCCGGAGCTGGTGCGGGAGCTGCGGACTGCGGCCAACGACGTGAATCGCGTGTTGCATCGCTATCGATGATCGTCTCCCATGGTTGGCAGGGTGCGCCGCGAGACCATCAGGCCACGTTCCATCGCGAGGCGCACGCATCCGAACGCCATCCCTCCGGTGTCCCTCCATTCAGGTCCGGCGCTCGGTGCGCAAAGGTGGGAAGACCCGGACGCGGAAGTCCCGCCGAACGCTGCTCTGCCGGAGCGTTGCGTCGAGGGCCTGCGGGGACAACGTGCACAGCAGGAAACCGATCGGTTGCTCGCGAGGGAGCGGTGGCAAGAGACCGGGCTGGTGTTCATGTCGCTCGTCGGGACGGCGACGAACGCCGCGAACGCGTCGGCCGGGTGACCAGGCATGACAGGCATCGTCCGTCAACGAATGCGTGAGTTCGGATCTACCGGCCGGGCCCAGTGAGGAGCGGCGCCAATGGCGACTGTGATATCGATTCCGACCGCTACAGCACAACCAACCTGTTGGCCGCCCTGGTCAGACCTGTTCATGGGATCAGTCATGCGCAGTTGCGCATGGACTTGGCACCTTGAAGACCCCTGCAGTTCCGCTGGACCTACTCCCTGAGTCGGGTGCCGTCGGGAACCCTCTATGGGCGGAGTTGACTTCTTCGCCAGGCGCGAAGTGAGAGTCCACCGACGTCCACCGGCGTGGTTACTCATTGGTTACTCAGTTGGCCTGGAACAAGGCTGCTTGAGCGGCGACGCCGTCCGTAACCGTCCATCCCTGACTACTGAACTGCGTAGCCGTCGTTACTCAGCTGGTTACTCGGTCTGAGCGGCCCTTGGCGGCTGCTCGGTTGCTGTTCAGCCTCGAGTTGAACTGGTCCGACGAACTACTCCGGACTGAGGGCGAGGCTGCTGGACAGGTCGCGGTAGGCGTTGGCCTGGACGAGGAGGTTGTCGGCCCGTCTCTCGAACGCGGCGACCGCGTCGGCGCCGGCGGCGAAGCGCAGCGGCGGCTCCTCCTGACCGGCCAGGTGGACCAAAGCGTCGGCGAGCTTCGCGGGATCCCCGACCTGCTGCCCGTTCATGGCCTTCCAGGCGGTGACGGTCTGCTCGGTCCGCTCGGCGTAGTCCTCTATGGAGGAGGCGGCGTACTTGGTCGACTCCGGCGTCAGCAGCTCGGTGCGGAAGAAGCCGGGCTCGACCAGCATGGTGCGGATTCCGAACGGAGCGATCTCGGGGGCCAGCGACTCCATCCAGCCCTCGACCCCGAACTTCGACGCTGCGTAGGCGCTGGTGAACTCTCCGCCCTCGAGGCCGGCGGTGGAGGAGATCGTGACGACCAGGCCCGAGCGCTGGGCGCGCATCAGCGGAAGGGCCGCGCGGGTGACGTTGACCGGACCGAAGAAGGTGGTCTCGATCTGCGCCCGGAAGTCCTCAGGGCTCAGCTCTTCGAAGAAGCCTGCGTTGAAGTTGCCCGCGTTGTTGACCAGCACGTCGATTCGGCCGAACCGGTCGACCGCAGCCGCCACCGCCGCCGCTCCCTCGGCAGGATCGGTGACATCCACCTTCACCGCCAGGAGGTCGTCATGCTCCCCGATCGCCGCGCTGACCTTGTCGGGGTTCCGTCCCGTCGCGACGACTGCGTGACCAGCAGCCAGCGCGGCCTTGGCGATGTCGACCCCCAGGCCACGGCCAGCGCCGGTGACTAGCCAAACATTCTTGTCGCTCATGCTGCTGTCGTCCTTCTGTGTGAGGGCCGTCTCGTCTGTGTGGACACCACAGGAGGATCCAACCAACCCGGCCAGGCTGGCGACACTCCGCACGTCCGTGTCCCGAGGCCATCCACCGAGCCGAGATGCCTAGCGGGCTGCTACTTGTGGGTGGTGTCTGTGTCGACGGCGGTGTACTCCTCGTCGCTGACGTGCTCGCCCCAGTGGGCGGCAGGGTGCTCGTCGTCAATCTCGTTGATGGCGATGTGGACCATCAGCCGGTCCGGGGTGGCGCCGTGCCAGTGCTCCTCGTTGGGCTCGATGTAGATGCGGTCGCCTGGGCGGATCACTTCGGTCGGTCCGCCGCGGCGCTGACACAGTCCGATGCCCTCGGTGACGAAGAGGCTCTGCCCGAGGGGGTGACGGTGCCAGGCGGTGCGAGCGCCGGGCATGAAGTGAACGAGGTTCGCCTGGGCCCGAGACGGGGCGGTCGAGACGGCAACCGGATCGATGTAGACGTCGCCGGTGAACCAGTCGGCGGGGCCCTTGGAGGTGGCGCCTTCGGTGGAACTGCGGGTGATCTGCATCGGACTGATTCCTTCGGTCTCGGTGCGACTGGGGTCGCGTTGGCAATTGTCGGTTTGGCCGTGCTGGGTGCTGCAGGTCAGGGCGCGTCGGCGCCAGCCGCAGTCGCTGTCTGGAGATTGGTGGCGGCCCAGCTGGCCAGCAGGGCCAGATTGTCAGCGTCGGGGGTGCCGGGCTCGGCGCTGTAGGCGGTCAGTGTCAGTCCGGGCTCGCCGGGCAGCTCGAGGGCATCGAAGCTCAGGTGAAGGTCGCCGACATCGGGGTGGCGGAAGTGTTTGCTGCCGGTGCGATGCAACCGGACGTTGTGGGCGGCCCACCGCGTCCGGAACTCGTCGCTGCGCGTGGACAGCTCGCCGATCAGGTCCGTCAACCCTTTGTCGTAGGGGTTCCGGCCGGCTTCGGTGCGCAGGATCGACACGCTGGTGTTTGCTGAGTCCGACCAGTTCGGGTGCAGCAGATGGGCCCGGGGGTCGAGGAATACGAAGCGGGCCAGGTTCACCGGCCGGCTTTGCTGTTGAAACGCAAGGCTGTAGAGGGCCTTGCCCATCTCGTTGATTCCGAGGATGTCGAGCCGACCGTTGCGAACGAATGCGGGGATGCCGACCATGGAGTCCAGCACCCGCTGGATGCTCGGCCGGAGTTTCTGCGCTGCTGGTTGCGGCGGTCGTCGAGGCGTGGCCGACGCGGACGCGGCCTTCGCCAGGTCGACCAGGTAAACGCGTTCCGACTCGTCGAGCTGCAGGGCGGTGGTCAGCGCCTCAAGCACCGACTCCGAGACCCCGCTGAGGTTGCCCCGCTCCAACCGCGTGTAGTACTCGATACTGACACCAGCCAAGTGCGCGACCTCGGCTCGACGCAGCCCCGGCACACGGCGGGCACCGTGGCTGGACAACCCGACCTGCTCGAGGCTGAGCCGAGCACGGCGAGTGGTGAGGAAGGCGCGCACCTCGGCCCGGTTGTCCATGGTGGTGACGCTACGACCCTTTCAAGCAAGCCTGGGAGTCCCTGCCGGTACCCCTCAGTCGACTATGCCGTCACCGAAGCGGAAGAGGGGATTGGCTGTATCGAACGCAACGTCGCTGCGGCTCTGCTCCACCGCTGGTGTGGAGGACGGGAGGTCGAACGGTAGCCGCCCCTTCGCCTGGGCGACACCGAGCAGTACGTCGACGACAGCGTCGTCGCGGGCTCCGAACTCGACGAGCAGTGCCGCTGCGGCGCCGGCGATCTCGGGTACGACTGCGGGACGGTCGAGGAACAGCACGACGATGGTCGGCACCTGGGCACAGATCGCGGTGATCCGATCGCGTTCGGCGGCGGCGAACTCGAGCGAGCCGGCGTGGAAGAACGTCTCGAACCCACCGGGGCGCGGTTCGAACGGTGCATTGATCCGCAGGACAGCCAGATCAGCGTCGGCCGGATCCTCGACCACCCGGCCGAGCCGCGCGGCGGCGGCCGGTGCGATGTTCTCGACGTACACGGCCTGATCGGTGCCCAGCGGCAGCGCCGCCGGTCCGGAGTCGGCTGCGGTGAGTCGGACGATGGCGGCGCGCTGGGCGGCTTCGCCTTTGGCGACGAAGTCGGTTCGGCCGATGGTGGCCACGGCGTGGTCCAGGTCGAGGAAGGGCTGGTCGAACAGTCCGAGGACGAACTTCTCCCTCAGCAGCCGGCGTACGGACTGGTGGATGCGGTCCTGGCTGACCCGGCCGGTGCGGACGGCCTCGATGACCAGCTCGGGCCGGGACTCACCGCCGAACTGGTCACATCCGGCGTCGATGATCTTGACGAGTCGGTCGAGCTCGCTGAGGTGCTCCGCGCCCCAGGCCCGGGCGGGCATCGGCTGACCCAGGATGACGCTGTCTCCGATCAAACCCCAGTCGGTGCAGACGATGCCGTCGAAGCCCAGCTCGTTGCGGAGCAGCTCGGTGATCACTGCGTGGCTGAAGGCGAACCCGACCTCCTCCCAGTCAGTGCCGACCGGCATCCCGTAGTAGGGCATCATCTGCGACGTGCCGGCGGCGATCGCGGCCAGGAATGGTTTGAGGTGGTACTCGCGCTGCCCGCCTGGGTAGACCTGCTCCCGCCCGTACGCGAAGTGAGGGTCTTCCCCGTCCTTCTGCGGGCCACCCCCGGGGAAGTGTTTCGTCATGGTGGCCACCGAGTCCGGGCCGAGCTCGGCGCCTTGGAAGCCGCGGATGTAGGCGACGACCAGCCGCGAGGTGAGGTCGGCGTCCTCGCCGAAGGTCATCCCGATCCGGGCCCAGCGGGGTTCGGTGGCCAGGTCGATCTGTGGGTGCAGTGCCACCCGGATGCCGGCGGCGAGGTACTCCTGCCGGGCGATGTCTGCGTAACGGTGCACCAGGTCGGCGTCGCCCAGGGCAGCGAATCCGAGTGACTGTGGCCACTGCGAGAACGCTCCGGCAAGTGCCTCGGTGCCCGGGTTGTTGCTGAAGGAGTGCCGGGGATCGGTCGAGACGGTGACCGGGATGCCCGGTCCGGTCGACCGGGCCAGCTCCTGGACGTGGTTGTGCCAGGCGACCAGGTCACGGACGTTGTCCACGCCGCCGGCGAGGTTGAAGTGGTTCAGCCGCATGTCTTGGATCGCGGTGTCGGTGGCGGGGCGGCCGAACGGGTTGTCGGCCCCCATCAGCTGTCCGCCCGGCAGCATCGCCACGATGTCGTGGAACATCAGACCGGCCTTGTCCGGCAGCGTCAGGCGGGCGAGCAGGTCTTCGACCCGGTTTTCCACGCTGTTCGACCGGTCCCGACATGGCTCGACCACGTTGTCTCCTGTTCGGTTCTTCGTTGATGTCAAGGCTGTCGGAAGGGCCTGGCGCTGTCACCAGGCGTATGCCTCCGGTGCCTCGCCGCCCGGGCCGGGCCAGATGCCGTCGAGTTGGCGGAGCGTTTCCTCGGTCAACGTGACCTCTGTGGCGCGCAGACTGCCGGCCAGCTGGTCTGCGGTGCGCGAGCCGACGATGGTGGCCGTGACGGCCGGTTGATGGAGCAGCCACGCCAGCGCGATGTCGGCCGGTGTCTCACCGAGCTCGCGGCTCAGCTGTTTGTACGCCTCGAGCTGCGGTCGGCGCTGTGCGATCTGCTGTTGCATCTGTTCACCGGCGCGGCGGCCCTGGCTGCTCTTCTGCAACGCACCGCCGAGGAGGCCGCCGGCCAACGGGCTGTACGGGATGAGCCCCAGACCGAAGTGTCGCAGTGCCGGAATGACCTCGAGCTCGACGGTGCGGACGGACAGGTTGTAGCGACTCTGCTCCGACACCAGGCCCATGAAGTGGCGGGCCGTGGCGGCGCCCTGGGCGACGGCGATCTGCCACCCGGCAAAGTTGCTGCTGCCGACGTAGATCACCTTCCCGGCGGCGACGAGCTGCTCCATCGCCTGCCAGATCTCCTCCCACGGCGTGCTCCGGTCGACGTGGTGCATCTGGTACAGGTCGATGTGGTCGGTCTGGAGCCGACGGAGGCTGTCCTCACAGGCCTTTCGGATGTGGTACGCCGAGAGGCCACGGTCGTTGGGTCCGGTGCCCATCGGTTGGTAGACCTTGGTGGCCAGCACGACCTTGTCCCGACGTCCGTGGTCTTGGGCCAACCATCGGCCGATGTACTCCTCGGAGATGCCGTAACCCTGCTTCATGTCCGGCGACTGCGGCCCGCCGTACACATCAGCGGTATCGACGAGATTGATACCCGCCTCGAGGGCGGTGTCGAGCACGGCCAGGCTGTCCTCTTCGCCGATCTCCATGCCGAAGTTCATCGTGCCCAACCCGATCCGGCTGACTTTCAAGCCGGTCCGGCCCAGATTGCGGATCTCCATGCTCACCCTTCATCGAATGCCGCCGCGCGACCGACCGGTTGGCGTAGATCGAGCCAACCACAGCCCAGCCGCAGTGGGGAGGCACTGCCGTGAGGGGTAACGGCAGGGACTCCCACGCTCGCTCGAAGGCGATCTAGCGTTGGCCAGGAGGCCAAGTCCTGCTGCCCAGGCCCGGTCCAAACCACATGGGAACTGACATGAGTGCATGGAGCGAGACAGACCTCGCCACGATCGGCGAGGCGAATGAGATCGAGGTCGCGCCCGACCGCGCGGACCGTAGCGCGGGCTCGTGGGTGCCGATCTGGGTGGTCCGTGTGGGCAACGAGCTGTATGTACGGTCCTACCGCGGGCCCACCGGCAGCTGGTACCGCCGGGCCCGAAACACCGGGCACGGCCGGATCCGTGTGGCCCGCACCGAACGGACCGTCGTGTTCACCACGGCCGATCCGTCCACCCGGGCTGCGGTCGACGATGCCTATCGCGCAAAGTACGGCCGCTACGGCAGCAGCTACATCACCCCGATGACCTCCGACTCGGTCGCGGGGACCACCCTGCGGCTGACCGCTCCGACTGAGTAGCGGGAGAGGAACTACGCGATGGAGTACCCACGGTTGGGGAAGACCGGACTGAAGATCAGCCGGATCGGTATGGGCTGCATGAGCTTTGGCACTCCCGGCTTCCACCAGTGGACCTTGGACGAGGAGGCGGCGCAGCCGTTCTTCCGCCAGGCGGTCGAGCTCGGCGTCACGTTCTGGGACACCGCCAACGGCTACGGCGGCGGCAGCTCCGAGGAGTTCGTCGGCCGAGCTGTGCAGAGGTACGCGCGCCGCGAGGACATCGTGTTGGCCACCAAGGTCTACAACAAGATGCACGAGGGTCCCGGTGGCTCCGGCCTGTCCCGCAAGGCGATCCTGGAGCAGCTTGATGCCTCCCTGCGCCGTCTGGGCACCGACTACATCGACCTCTATCAGATCCACCGCTTCGACCCCGACGTGCCGGTCGAGGAGACGATGGAGACCCTGCACGATGCGGTCAGGTCCGGGAAGGTCCGCTACATCGGCGCGTCCTCGATGTGGGCCTGGCAGTTCGCCAAGCTGCAGCACGCAGCTGACTCCTGCGGCTGGACCCGGTTCGTGTCCATGCAGGACCAGTACAACCTGCTCAAGCGGGAAGAAGAGCGCGAGATGCTGCCGATGTGTCTGGACATGGGTGTCGGCTGCATCCCCTACTCCCCGCTCGGGAAGGGCCGGCTCGCCCGGCCTTGGGGGCAGCACACCCAGCGCGGTGACACCGACCAGGTCGCCAAGTCCTTCGACCTCGACGTCGACCAGCCCGTCGTGGAGGTGGTCCAGCAGGTCGCCGAGGAGCGTGGGGTTCCGATGGCCCAGATCGGCATCGCCTGGCTGCTGTCCAAGCCTGTTGTGTCCGCGCCCATCGTCGGTGCCACCAAGCCCCACCATCTCGCGGACGCCGTCGCTGCGGTCGACATCGTCCTTTCCGAGGATGAGATCAGCCGGCTGGAACACCCGTACACCACCCAGCCCGCCTACTGGTGGTGACCTTCAGCACCCAAGCCCACGAACTTCGCGTCTGGCGACGCAGAGAAATGGAGAGCTGATCATGGAGAAGCGCGTTCTGGGGTCCGACCTGGCGGTGTCCGCTATCGGGCTGGGCTGTATGAGCATGACGGGCGGTTACAGCGAGCGTCCCGACCGGGGAGAGATGCTGGCGCTGATCCGCACCGCGGTGGAGTTGGGGGTGACCTTCTTCGACACCGCGGAGATCTACGGCCCGTACACCAACGAGGAGCTGGTCGGCGAAGCCCTGGCCCCGGTCCGCGACCAGGTGGTGATCGCGACGAAGTTCGGCTGGGACATCGATCCGGCCGAGCGCAAAGCCAGCGGCGCGGTGACCAGCGATCCTGCGGTGATCAAGACCGTGGTCGAGGGATCCCTGCGGAGGCTGGGGGTGGACTCGCTGGACCTGTACTACCAGCACCGGGTCGACCCCAGCGTGCCGATCGAAGAGGTCGCCGGCGCGGTCAGGGAGCTGATCGAGGCCGGGAAGGTGCAGCACTTCGGCCTGTCGGAGGCCGCGGCCGGAACAATCCGACGTGCGCATGCGGTGCAGCCGGTGACTGCTGTGCAGAGCGAGTACTCGTTGTGGTGGCGTCGGCCCGAGGAGGAGGTTCTGGGCGTCTGTGAGGAGCTGGGCATCGGGTTCGTCCCCTTCAGCCCGCTGGGCAAGGGCTTCCTGACGGGCACGGTCACCGCCGGGACGACCTTCGACTCGGGCAACGACGTCCGCTCGACGATCCCCCGGTTCACGCCGGAGGCGCTGCGGCAGAACAAGGCCTTGGTGGACCTCGTGAAGGGCATCGCCGCGGACCGGGGCGCTACCCCCGGCCAGATCGCGTTGGCGTGGCTGCTCGCGCAGAAGCCCTGGATCGTGCCGATCCCGGGCACCCGGCGGCGGTCTCGGCTCGAGGAGAACATCGGCGCCGCGGACCTCGCTCTCACTGACGCCGATGTCGCCGAGATCACCGCCGCCGCCGATGCGGTTCCGATCGAGGGCGGCCGCTACGCGGAGGCGGCCGAGCGGATGACCAACCTGTAACGCTCCCGCTCGCCGAGGGTCAGCGAAGCCCGTCGGTCTGTCCCTCGGCAGGAGACGCGTCATCGGGCACGCGGGCGGCGCCAGCGGGCAGCAGGTGCTGAGTCTGCGGCCGCCCGGTGATGTGGGCGAAGGTCGCGTCTTCGATGGCCTGGTCCTCAGCGGTCAGCCGTCCCTGGTGCTGGAGCTCGTGCTCTTCCCAGCTGGGTACCTCGAACTGCTCGACGTAGCGGTGCGGGTTCTCCCCGACCCGGTAGAGGTTCCAGCGAGACGAGCCGGACCGGAGCCGGGACCGACGCATCGCCTGCATCGCGTCGAGGAACGCCTCCCGGTTCGGGTCGGTGACCTCGTACTGGATGGACACGACGACCGGGCCGCTGCTGGTGGAGGGGTCGACCTGCAGCCGGGGGGTGTCCCAGTAGGCCAAGGGTGAGCGGTCCAGGCCCTGGCTGTCCGGCACCCGCAGCACCCGCCCGAGCAGCACGCTCACCACCAGCAACGTACCGGCGGCGAGCAGCGCGGTCCGCAGGCCGGCGTACTGGGTGACCACACCCCAGATCGGCGCGGCGACCGCCTGGGTACCCAGGAACACCATCAGGTAGATCGCGATCGCCCGGGCTCGGACCCAGCCGGGCAGGAACAGCTGCAGCTCCGAGATCACCGTGGCCACGGTGGCGGTCCAGCCGAACCCGCACACCACCAACAGCGGTAGCGCGACCCACATCGAGGAGGTCACCGCTACGCCGGCGAACGCGCACGCGAACCCGGCCCCGGCCACCGCGAGGACCTGGTTCGACGACAGGTGCTGCTTGACCCGGCCCAGCCCGAGCGCAGCCGCGACGGCGCCCACGCCGAGGGCGGAGAACAAGACGCCGTAACCGTTGGCGGCCAGTCCGAGCTGGCGGCTGGCGATCAGCGGCAGCAGCGCCCAGACGGCACTGGCCGGGAAGATGAACGACGCGAACCGCAGCAGGATGGTCCGGATTACCGGCTCGTGCCGCACGTAGCGGCTCCCGGACCGCAACGCGGGCAGGAATCGCTCCCGCTGCAGAACACGGACCGTCGGACGTCGCCAGGTCAGCAGGATGACCAGCAATACCACCCCGGTGGCGGCCGTCAAGGCGAAGACGGGTGGCACACCCCAGGTGGCGATGACGAACCCGGCGATGGCCGGGCCGGCTGCCCGGGACACATTGACACTCACCATGTCGAGCCGGGTCGCCGCCGCGAACTCGCTCCGCGGCACCAGCTCGGTGATCAGGGACTGCCAGGTCGGGGACAGCATCGCTAGTCCGGCACCCACCGCGAATGTGAACGCCAGCAGCAACGCCGGCGGCATCAACCCAACTGCCGTCAGCACCGCCAGCAGCGCCGACACGACGATGGCGTAGCCCTGGATCACGACCATCAGCCAGCGCCGGTCGAACGCGTCGGCCATCACTCCGGCCGGCAGCGCCAACAGCATCATCGGCAGCGTGCTGGCCGTCTGCACCAACGGGACAATCGTGGCCGCGTTCGGGTCGTTGATGAACAGCCACTGCGCCCCGACCATCTGACCCCACGTCCCAATACTGGCGACGACCACACCCAGCCACAGCCAGAAGAACGCCCGATGCCGGAATGGCGCGAAGGGCGAAACCGGGCTGACGGCCGGTGCAACATCACTCGTCACCAGCCGACGATAAGAGCCGCAAGCTCAGAGCTGGGAGTCCCTGACAGGGCACCTCACGGGCCGACCGTCGCCCCAGCCCGTTCGGTAGGGTCCGGGCTATGCAGCAGGCACGGGCACCACAGACCCAGCCGTTCGGCGCCGAGGCTTTCGAACCCTTGGAGGCGACCGAACTGCGCTGGCTCGGGATGGCCGGATTCCTGATCAACTCACGGGGGACGACGCTGATGATCGACCCGCTGCTCGGCGACTTCGACATGCCGGTGATGATCGACTTCCCGGTCGCGGCGGAGGCGGTGCCGCGCCTGGATGCCGTGCTGGTCACCCACAGCGACAACGATCACTACAGCATCCCGACCTGCCGCCGGCTGGCGCCGGTCACCGCCGCGTTCCACTCCACCCGGTACGTCGACACCCTGATGCAATCTGAAGGGTTCCCCGCCACCGGCCACGACATCGGCGACCGCTTCACCGTCGAGCAGATCCAGGTGACCGTGACACCCGCCGACCACGCCTGGCAAAACGACTCACCCGGGGCTAGCGATCGCGTCTTCCAGATGGAGGACTGCTGCGGATTCTGGATCGAGACCCCCGACGGAACGATCTGGGCGCCCGGTGACTCACGGCTTATCCCGGACCACCACCTCCGCATGCCAGCACCCGACGCGATGCTGTTCGACTTCTCTGACAGCGAGTGGCACTTCGGCCTCGACGGCGCGATCGCCATGGCCAACGCCTATCCCCGAACGCCACTGCTACTCCAACACTGGGGCTGTGTCGACGCGCCCGACTTCCCACCCTTCAACGCCGATCCCGCATCCCTGACCGGCCGGGTCATCAACCCGGACCGGATCATCCAGCTCGCGCCCGGCGAGCCGTTCAGGTTGGAGTGCCGCTGTCGCTCACCCCGTTGGTCATCGGAGCCAGAGTCGCGCCGTGCCGGCGTTATACCTGTTGTGGGAGTGGGCTGGCGTCGACCGTCGCGACGTCGGGCTGGGTCGCGGCGTCTGCGGGCAGGACGTTGATGAGAAGGGCGCCCGGTTGAACTTCGGCGGTGAGGACCGTGCATTTTCCGGCGACATCTCCGTCGAGTTGGTAGCTGTCTTCGGACCGGAGGGTGATCTTCACCTTCTTTCCGGTGCGTTGGTCGACCTTGTCGTCTTTCTTGGGGCGCCGGGTAATCAGCCGAAGCGCCAGTTTGAGCCAGTGCCGGAGTCGCTGGGGTGAGGCGACGTAGAGGTCGAGAAGCCCGTCGTCAGGGTTCGCGCCCGGGATGAGAACGATGTTGCCCGGAAGTTCTCCGACGTTGCCAATGGCGCACAGCATGGCGTGCCGTTTGACGGGTCTGTGGTTGTCGAGCTGGATGGTCATCTGCACCGGCAGGCGCCCGAGTGCCTTGCCTGCGGCCATGAAGTAAGCGGCGGAACCGACCTTGTCCTTCAGCTGCGGGTCGGTTTCATCCATGATCATCGCGTCGACGCCGATGCCGGCTAGAACGGCGGAATGCTCTGGAGCTTGGTCATCGACAGCGACCTTGATGAGGTCGATGGTTCGGGTATGGCCACCGAACGCGACCTCGATGGCCGCTGTCTCATCCATCGGCAGCCCGAGATTGCGGGCCAGCAAGTTCGCCGTTCCGGCCGGAACCAGTCCCATCGGAATATCGGTGCCGGCCAGTCCATCGGCAACGATCCGGACTGTTCCGTCTCCGCCTGCACTGACCACCAGATCGACGTGTTCCGACACCGCATGTCGAGTCATCGCCCGGCCAGGGTCATCGACGGAAGTTTCCAACCACAGGGTATCCACCCAGCCGTCTCGCTGGACGACCTTTTCGACCAGGTCGCGGAACTGCTCACTGATCTTGGTCGGGTTGTAGACCACGGCGCAGCGACCACCCGGCTGCCGGACTACTTCACTCATAGCAGGAACTCCTACCTCGTCGACCGACTGAGATCATCGGCGGTCACCAGATACACGGGTCCTAGGCGCGTGGTGTCTACGCCGCCGGAGCAGATCTTGATGCTGCTCATCCGCGTCGAAATGATGCGCGTTTACAACGTAAACTAACGTTCTCGACGTTACCAGGCGATCCGCCAATCGCGAAACGTCTGCCCCAGCCGCGGAGTGTCGACGGCGCCACCTCGTGCGAAGCACGTCGGGCATCCCCTGGTCTCGAATGGGAACCGGAAATTCTCTACGGCACGTGTCGGCGGAGGTCAGGACGGGCATGCACTGCCAGCGAATTCGGATACGCCCCTTCGACACACCGATCACCACAACTAGTAGTCAGCACCAGACCTACGCACTACGAGCGAGTCGAGTGCGCGATGGGTGGCGATGGTCGGAGCGGTTCAGTGCGTTTTGGCTCCGCAAACAGGTCCACGGCGAGCGCCGGACAGGACGACCAGCCGCCTGGATCATTCGCTCGGCACACGGCCCGCGACCGAGGGATTATGAGGGCGAACAGAGCACGCGTGCCCTGAGGGCAAACCTCCGCTGACCAGTTGAACCCTCCGTCGAGGGCCGCCTGCCCCTGGCGAGCTCATCGGCCTGCTCGACCTACCGGCTGGCCGCCCGGATCAGCTGGAGCGCCTCGGGGAGACCGCCTGTCCAGGCCTCGCCGTGGCCAGGCAGGACCCAGTTTGCTGAGAGGCCGTCGAGGGCATCGAGTGACTCTACGGCCTTGGCCGGGTCGACGGTGAAGGGTCCGAGTGCCGGCCCGACAATCCCCGTGGTCACGGATCGGGTCGTCATGGCGTCACCCATGAAGATCGCATCCACCGATGGCACGTGGTAGGCGACCGAGCCCGGGGTGTGGCCGGGGATTGGGATGACTGCCGGTGCGCCCGGCACGTCGAGCGTTGTCGCCCCGGCGATCGGGGTGACCTCCTTGATCGACACGCTCCGCAGGCCACCGTGGGTGAGTCCATAGACGAGGAACTTCGCCATCGGTAGGAGGCGCATCGGATCTCGGACAGCGTCGGGCTTGGGTACTTCGCCGCGGGCCTCGGCGGCATCGGCCGCTCCGACGAAGACCGGTACGCCGTGCTCCTGGCGGAGCCGCTCAGCGAAGCCGACGTGGTCCACGTCACCGTGCGTCAGCAGCAGCGCCCGGATGTCGACGGGGGATCGTCCCATTGCCTCGAGCTCGCGAAGCAGGTCCTTCCAGTGGCCACGCAGGCCGGCATCGATGACCGTGATCGCGCCCGAATCCTCGATGAGATAGCTGTTGACCAGGCTCGAAGAACCCAGTCGATGCAGCGAGGGAGCCAGTTGCATCTCGTGCCTCTCTTCGTGCTGCGATCCTCGGGCTCCCGGCTATGGCGCACACGGTCCGGTGCGCTCACATCGGTGTGTCCACGAGCCTACGGCCTGCTTCGCGCCGCTCCCGAGGCGTGGCAGGTGTACCGGACCGCAACGCCAGGGTTAGCCCGGCGGATGGCTCACCGCGCTCGATGGAGCGGGTGACGAGAATCGAACTCGCATCACCAGCTTGGAGGTAATACTCGCGGTGGCTGGTCGGTTCGATCGCGCTCCGGTCGGCTACCCGCTGCTGACCGCCGACGACCGGCAACTGCCGCAGGGTGTGGCCCGCGAGTGGCCCGCCGGGGTTCAGATGGGGCACACGTCGACGTGGCTTGGCTTCTTCTGTGTCCGGGCGGGCTTCCAGGCGATGGAAGGACGGCGACGGCGCCCATTGAGTCCCTGGGCGTGCGGGCATGGTCCGGCATTGGCTGTCACCTTGGCCGCCGCGGGCGCCGCACATGTCGCGCTGTGTCTTGCGGGGGCCGACTTAAACTCGACGTGTTTCTTCGGAGGCGATGGTGGTCATCCAGGCCAGGATGGACTGGTCGTGTTCGGCATGGCGGGCTGCTTGTCGCCACACTTTGGCGTAGATCGCGACCATGGCGTTGTCGGCGACCGACGCGGAACTGGTGAGACGAGTGACGAGTGCATAGATCCAGGGGCTGGTCAGTTCGTAGAGGCGGGCCAGCGCCGCTTCGTCGTGTTGAGCGCATCGGTGCAGCAGTCTACCGAGGACCTGGTTCTGATACGTCCTCGCTGTTGGAGGCGCGGGGCGTGGTGGAGGTTGGGCTGCCGGGACGGTTGGGTGGGTGAGGGTCATGTTCGAGGCTGTCTGCTCACGATGCCGACGCGGGGAGGTAGCGGCGGTCGTTGTCGGCTGAGGCGGCATCAGGGCTGATTGTTGCTTGGGGGTGGAGCTGTGGGAGGTTCCTGTCATCGACTACGCGCCGCGCGATGAGCTGCAGTTCCTGACCGGTGTGTGAGGAAGAGCGTCGCAACACGGCCAATGCCTGGTCGGCGGTGATGTGATGGCGTTCCATCAACAGGCCCTGGGCTTGGCCCACGATGGCGCGGGTCTGGACAGCCCGCATGAGTTGCTCGCGTTCGGCGGCGATGGCCACGGCGATGGATGCGTGCTCGGCGAAGGCTTGGGCCAGCGCCAGATCCGCGGAGTCGAAGCGGGATGGTCGGCGTGAGTACAGGTTCAACGCACCGGATGTGTCGCCGTCGGTGAGACTGAGGGACAGCACTGACCGGAAGCCGAGATCGGCGGCCAGCGGTGCCCAGAACCGCCACCGGCTGTCAGAGCGCAAGTCGGTGCCAATCACGGGCTGACGCCAGGCGATGGCTTGCAATCCGGGGCCTTGGCGAAGATCGACCTGGAGGATGTCAGCGCGGGCGGCTTCGCGGTGGGCCGCGGCGAACGGGATGATCTGCTGATCGCCGGAGGAGAGTAGGAATCCGGCTGTATCGCAACCAAACGTCTGCTCGCTCAGAGCCAGGATCCTCTCCAGGGTGCCGGCGAGCGTGGCATGGGAGAACATGTCGTGCGCCATCGCTCCGAAGTCAGCCAGCTCGGCGTGAACTGGATCGTCAGGGGGTGTGAGTGTGATCGTCATCTGAGTGTCGCCTGCCCGATTCCATGTGAGCGCCAGGGATGCCAGTATAGAGTCAAACCTATGCAGTTTCGCAACCCGATGCATAGGTTCGTGGTGCGGTCATGATGTGCCGCGTCCTCGTTCTTGGCTTTAGGGACATCGCGGGCCGGAACTCATGGCGGTGAACGACACGGACGGGGCCACCACCGAAGACAGCAATGAGACCCCTGTTGGGCTGACGATTGAGCAGGTCTCGCGGATGGTGGGCGTGCCGGTGCCGACCATCCGTTCCTGGGAGCGCCGACATCAGGTGCCGGTAGTGAGCCGCACGCCCGGGGGGCACCGGCGTTACTCCAGCGAGCAACTGGACGCCCTGCGCCGGATGCGAGACCTGGTGGCGCACGGCTTACGCCCCGTCGACGCGGCCGCGCGGGTCAAGGCCGAAGACGCCACCTCACCTGAGTCGCTGATCGAGGCCCTGCTGCAGGCATCCCAGGAGTTCAAGCCGGATACGATCGGAGAGATTCTCGACGCGGCGCAGCAGGCCCTGGGGTTAGGGCGCACCGTGGACGACGTTTTGCTGCCCGCCCTGCGGCAGATCGGCCAACGGTGGCAGTCGGGCGAGGCCGACGTGTCACACGAACACCTCGCCACCTATGCAATCCACGGCTGGCTGTCCAAACTCAACCAGACCCGTCCGCCGCTGAGGCAGTTCCAACCCATCGTCCTGTGCTGCGGACCTCGAGATGACCACACACTGGGTCTGGAGGCGCTTGGCGCGCTGTTAGCTGAGCGTGGCTTGGACTGCCTCCTGCTTGGGGCACGAACACCGGCCGAGTCACTTGTTCGAGCCGTCCACGACACAGCCGCCGCCGCTGTCATCCTCGTCTGCCACCTCACTGCTGGCCGGCAAGCTGCCGTTGACGCACTTCGCTCGGCCGAGCTGAACGAAACGAGCATCTACTACGCAGGTGGAGCGTTCGCCTCACACCAGGCGCGCCACGGCGTACCAGGACATCACCTGGGCGACAACCTCACAAGTGCGGCCGACTCCATCGCCAATGCCCTTCAAAACCGGTCGATGTCGACGGCACCTGAACCCTGACTGTGAGTCTGGGTCCACCGGTTTCGCGACGCGGCGTCCGAGACTGATGGCGGAGGCAGGGACGTGACTCAAACTGACGGCCCGCTGATGGTGCCCTTAATGGGGACTTGTCCGTCCTTGCTGCTGGCACCGGACCCGGCGTCGTGGGTTGTGATCAGCCTGGCGGACCGGGCACTCGGGTCGTGGTGGGAGCTGTCGATGCGCCAGATTGAGGTGTCAAAGACACGCCTCCATGCCATGAGCGGATCGGCGAGCGGGTGCGCTCGAAAGACACTGAAAGCAGCGCATCCGAGCGCATCCCCCGGCCAGGCCGAAGGAGAAAGTACGGCATGAGCGCAGTGAGTCTTCCAGCGTACGGCGTGCGGTCCGATGCGAGGTTGTCGCGCCGGTTGTTGGTGGTGGCGGCCGTTGGCCAGGCGGTGAGCTCGATCCTGGTCTCGACGTTCGGCGGGGCGTTCACCACCGCTGATCGGGCGGGCGAGCCGCCGATCGTGCCGCCCGGGTGGACCTTCACCATCTGGAGCGTGATCATCGTGTTGAGCATTGGCTACGCGATCTGGGCCGACTCTGACCGGCGCCCCGACGCGGAGCTTCGCGCCCGGCTGACCTCTCCGCTGCTGGTCACCTGTGTCGGGTTCTCGGTCTGGCTTGCCGCCGCCGAGCTGGAGCCCAACTGGACAACCCTGGTGATCTTCTTGATCATGCTCGCCGCCCTGCTCCGCGCGCTGATGTACGCGATAGACCAGCGCCCGGCGATCCGGGCCTGGAGCCCGCTCGCCCGGGTGCTGTTGTGGGGGACCCTCGGCCTGTACGCCGGTTGGAGCAGCGTGGCGGTCTGGCTCAACCTGACCACCGCTCTGGTCGGTAGCGGTGCTCCAATCACGACCCCCGCCGCCATACTTGGACAGGCAGCCATCCTCGCGGGAGCGGTCGGAACAGCCGTCGCCATCACCTGGTTCACCCGCGGCCTGCTGTCGTATGTGGGCACGGTTGCCTGGGCGCTGACCGGGGTGATCGTCAGCACGGTTCAGGAGGGGTACCCGGCGCTGACCACGGCGGCCGGACTCGGCCTGGCTATCGTCCTCACCACCGCGGTGCTGGCCCGGCGCCACGGCCCTCAAGAGGCTTAACCCAGGGACGTCGCATGACTCGCGGTCTAACAACCGTTGCTTCCCTCCAGAGCTGAGACACAGGCTTGGTCGGGTGGCCACACCTGGCGGTAGGGGAATGAGCGGTCGTCTGGCAGCATCGACGGCTGTGGCCACTGACAAGCCGGCGGTCGAGCGTCGCCATCCACCGAATGCGCTGATGCGCCTGGTCAACCCACTCATGCGAAGACTTGTCGGTCGTGGCCGGGCAGGAGATCAGGTACTTCTGCTGCATTATGTGGGCCGGCGGAGCGGACGGCATTTCGACGTGCCAGCGGGTTACCACCTCATCGGCGGCGTGGTATCGGTGTTCACCAACAGCGGCTGGCGGCACAACTTCGCCGGTGGGCGGAACATCGAAGTCACCCTCAGAGGCGTGCGCCAACCCGCCGAGGCGGTGCTGTGCGACGACCCGGACGAGGTCGCCGAAATCTATGACCGGCTCATCGAAGACATGGGCACCGACCGAGCAGCTCGTCGCCTGGGCCTCAGATTCAATGTAGACCGCGCACCAACCCGCGATGAGTTGAAGGAGGGCATCCGACGTTCAGGACTCTCGATTGTGCGGGTCTACCGGCACCCCCAACCCGCGCAGAAGCCCGACAAGTAGTGGCTGGGAGTGTGAGGCGAGTTAAGGCCCTTGTGCGCAGTGCTGCCGGGGGATAGCCAGGTCGGATTCGTCCGGGCTCGAACCAGGAGGACGGATGAGTGACGCGTACGATCAGGTCGAGGTCACCTCGGCGGCCGAGCTCCGGCGATGGCTGAAGGGCCACCACAACAGCTCGCCCGGCATCTGGCTGGTTACCTACAAGAAGGGCGCGGGGGAGAAGTACCTGGCGTACGAGGACATCGTCTGCGAGGCGCTCTGCTACGGCTGGATCGACAGCAAAGGCCGCACCCTGGACACGCTGCGCTCCCAGCTGCTGCTCACCCCGCGGAAGCCGAGCAGCAGCTGGTCGCGGCCGAACAAGGAACGGGTCGGGAGGCTTGAGGCCGACGGCCGGATGGCGGCACCCAGCCGGGCGATGGTCGAGCTGGCCAAAGCCTCCGGAACATGGACCGCCCTGGACGACGTGGAGAACCTGGTCGAGCCGCCCGAACTAGCCACCGCCCTCAATGCCCACCCGGAGGCCCGCAACAACTGGGACGCCTTCCCGCGGTCGACCAGGCGGGCAACCCTGGAGTGGATCAGCAACGCGAAGCGGCCGGCGACCCAGGAGAAGCGGATCGCTGAGACCGTGGAACTGGCCGCCCAAAACCTCCGGGCTCAGCAGTGGCCCCGGCGGTAGTGGCGCGTGTCCTCGATTCGTGCAGCCTGCTTGGACTACACGTGCTAGTTGTAGGGGCTGACGCCGCGAAGCGGCCCGGAGCGCAGCGAGGACAGTCGGAGCGGCGGCGGCGCGTATCGCGGTGCGCTGCCAAAAGTTTTGGGTCAGAACGATGGGGCCTGTGGGACCACGCCTGAGCGAGATCTCTGCATTGCCGCGGGCGTACCCGTCGAGCCGAATGCGGGACGCCTGCACTGGTGAAGTTGACCGCTTCGCCAGGGTCGGGGTGGTCGGTGAGCAGGGTCAGCGGGACCGGCTCCGGGCGACACCACGCCACCACCGTCAGCAGGTCCAGCGCGGTCGGATCGTCTCGGCGAGCCGGTCGAACGCCACGGCCCACGACGCCGCCAGCGACTGCGGGTAGGCCCCGCCCGGGTCGTGGTCCAACACGTCGCCGGCCCGCTCGCCCAGCAGCCGCAGATACTTGTCCACGGTCATGCCGGTGTCGGCCAGCAGCGACCCGGCCGGCTCGACCGCCAGCGGCAGATCACCTACCGCCTCGGCCACCCGATCCGCCTCCGCCCTCCGTGACGTCGGGGGCCAGCCGGTGCAGCAGCTCGATCGACTCGCGGCGGGTGAACTCCTGATCCCCACCACGTCGGCGAGATCCCGCCCAGGCCGGGTTCCCTGATGTGATCAGACCCGGCCGGGCCCCTCCGGCAAGAACTGGGGACAGGGCGCGGGGATCCTCGGCGTTGTCGAACACCAGCAGCCAGCGATCCCGCCGGGCCAGCCCGCCCAGGAGCCGGCCACCCCCACCCCGACCCGGGGGGCGGCGGTGGTCAAATCCAGGGCCAGCGCCAGCTCGGCCAGCCGGTCCGGGAGCAACGCCGGATTCTCCGCCGGCACCCACCAGGCGATGTCGAACTGGTCGTAGTGCCGGTGGGCGTACTCGATCGCCGCAGTGCTCTTGCCGATCCCACCCATCCCGGTCACCGCCTGCACCACCGTCGCCCCCCCCGACCGCAGTGCCGCCTCCAGCTCGGCGAGCAGCGCAGCCCGGCCGGTGAATCCGCGCACCCGCGCCGGGATCGTCCACACCCGCCGCTCCACCGCTGCGCCCTTGAGGGCGGACTGCCGGTCCGGGCGGGGCAGCGCGGTCAGCGCCTGCAGCAGCGCCGTCTCCAACTCTCCCGGGCTGGTCACCGTCGCGGTCGTCACACCGCTGCCGGCCAGCCGACCCCGAAACCCCTGCTGGCGCGCCCCATACTCCAGATCCGCGAACAGCGCCGCCGGGCCCTCGGTGTCCTCGCCGAGCAGGGACGACGACCGCGGCATCCCCCGCTGCTCGGCGGTCGGCGTGCTCCAGCTCGGTGTAGGACAACTGCGGCCGGTCGCGCACCGGCGACCTGTACCGGAACCCGGCGATCAACACGTACACGTCCGCCGCCGCGACCGCCTCCCGGCACACCCGCGCCGGGTCGCGGTCCCGTGCCGGGAAGTACGCCATGTCCGTCACCGCGTCCCCGGCCTTAATCACCGCGTCCTGGGCCGCCGCGACGAACGAGCGCCCCACCGGATACCGCCGCAACTCCGCCGTGT
>CAWEFW010000028.1:0-378132 GCA_963808435.1 uncultured Actinomycetota bacterium
ACCCGAGTGCGCGCAGCTGGTCCCGGCCGTCGTCGGTGATCTTCTCCATGCCCCACGGGGGCATCCACACCCAGTTGATCACAAACCGATCGACCAAGCCCTCCAGCGCGGTCTGCGTCTGGTCCTCGATCACGTCGGTCAGCGGGCAGGCCGCCGACGTCAGCGTCATGTCGATGGTCAGCGAGTCGTCGTCCTCGAGGTTGAGGCCATAGATCAGCCCGAGGTCGACGACGTTGATCCCCAGCTCGGGGTCGACGACGTCCTTCAACGCCTCCTCGATGTCCTCGAGGGTCGGCTTCGCGGTCAGCTCGTCCAGCTCGACGTCGGGCAGGTCGTCCCGCACCAGCTCAGAAGGTCGCTGCGTCATGCTTGTTCTCCTTGCTTCTCAGCACTCTGGGTCCGGAGCACCGCGTCCTTGAACGCGGACCAGCCTAAAAGCGCGCATTTGACCCGGGTCGGGAACCGGGCGACGCCGGCGAAGGCGATGCCGTCCTCCAGCCGCTCCTCGTCCGGCTCGATCGTCCCGCGGCCCTGCATCAGGGTGAGGAACTCGTCATGCAGGCCGAGCCCGTCGTTCAGGTCCCGGCCGATCACCAGGTCACTCATCACCGAGGTCGAGGCCTGGGAGATCGAGCAGCCGACGCCCTCGTAGGACACGTCGCGCACGGTGTCGCCGTCCAGGTCGACCCGCAGGGTGACCTCGTCCCCGCACGAGGGGTTGACGTGGTGCACCTCGACCGCGTACGGCTCCCGCAGCCCACTGTGGTGCTTGGCGCGGTAGTGGTCGAGGATGATCTCCTGGTAGAGATCCTCCACCTTCATCGTCGTCCTCCGAAGAAGCTCGTGACGTAGCCCAGCCCATCCACCAGCGCGTCGATCTCGGCGCGCGTGGTGTACAGGTAGAACGACGCTCGGGTCGAGGACTGTATTCCGAAGCGGTCGTGCAGCGGTCGAGCGCAGTGGTGCCCGCCGCGTACCGCGATGCCGCGGGAGTCGAGCAGCTGGCTGACGTCGTGCGGATGGATCAGGTCCCCGTCGGCCTCGCTCAGGGTGAACGCGACGGCGCCGCCGCGGTCGACCGGCTCGGTCGGCCCGAGGATGCGGATACCGGGCACGCCGAGCAGGCCCTCCAGCGCGTACGCGGTGATCTCCCGCTCGTGGGCGGCGACCTGGTCCAGGCCGATCTCGCCGAGGTAGCGGGCGGCGGTGGCCAGTCCGACGGCCTGGGCGATCGGCGGGGTGCCGGCCTCGAAGCGGTGCGGCGGCGGCGCGTACGTAGAGCCGGTCATCCGGACCATCTCGATCATCTCCCCGCCGCCGAGGAAGGGCGGCAGCGAGGCGAGCAGGTCGTAGCGACCCCAGAGCACGCCGATGCCGGTCGGACCGACCATCTTGTGGCCGGTGAAGGCGACCAGGTCCGCCCCGAGGCTGGCCACGTCGACAGGCAGCTGGGGTACAGCCTGCGAGGCGTCCAGCACCAGCGTGGCACCGACAGCGTGCGCCATCGTCGCGAGCTCGCGGACCGGGTTGACCGTTCCCAGCACGTTGGACACGTACGCCACCGAGACGATCTTGGTCCGCTCGTTGACCAGCCCCTCGCGCGCCGCGGCGGGCAGGTCCAGCCGGCCCTCGTCGGTGACGTCGAACCAGCGCAGTACGGCGCCGGTCCGCTGCGCCAGCAGCTGCCAGGGAACGATGTTGGAGTGGTGCTCCATCACCGAGATGACGATCTCGTCGCCCGGTCGAAGGCTGGCTCCGAGGGCGTGGGCACAGAGGTTGAGCGCCTCGGAGGCGTTCTTGGTGAAGACGATCTCCTCGGAGCGGGACGCCCCGACGAACTGCGCGAGGGTGGCCCGCGACTCCTCGAAGGCCTCCGTCGCCTCCGCGCCGAGCAGGTGCATGGCCCGGGCGACGTTGGCGTTGTGGTTCAGGTAGTGGTCCTCGATCGCCTCGACCACAACCCGCGGCTTTTGCGAGGTATTGGCGCTGTCCAGGTAGACCAGCGGCCAGTCGCCGGCCGTGCGCTCCAGGATCGGGAAGTCCGCGCGGATGGCGTCGACGTCGAACGGTACCGAATCGGCGACCGGCTCGATCTCGTCGACCTCGGCCACCGAGACGGTGGCCGGGTACTCCGCGTGGGTGGTCATGGTCGGCTTAGCTCCCGGTTCCCGCGCCCGCCGTCGGGCGCACATAGCGGTCGTAGCCCTCGGCCTCGAGCCGGTCGGCCAGCTCGCGGCCACCCTGCTCGGCCACCCGGCCGGCCACGAAGACGTGCACGAAGTCGGGGGTGATGTAGCGCAGGATGCGGGTGTAGTGGGTGATCAGCAGCACGCCCCGGTCCCCCTGGGCGGAGAACCGGTTGACCCCGTCGGCGACCACGCGGAGGGCGTCGATGTCCAGCCCCGAGTCGGTCTCGTCGAGGATCGCAAACCGCGGGTTGAGCAGCTCGAGCTGGACGATCTCGTGCCGCTTCTTCTCTCCGCCCGAGAAGCCCTCGTTGACGTTGCGCTGGGCGAACTCAGGATCCATCTTCACCAGCTCCATGGCGTGGTTGACGTCCTTCACCCAGGTCCGCAGCTTCGGCGCCTCGCCGTCGAGCGCGGTCTTGGCCGTGCGCAGGAAGTTGGCCACGGACACGCCGGGCACCTCGACCGGGTACTGCATAGCCAGGAACAGTCCGGCCCGGGCCCGCTCGTCCACGGTCAGGCTGAGCAGATCCTGTCCGTCGAGGGTGACCGAACCGGAGGTGATGTGGTACTTCGGGTGGCCCGCGATCGAGTACGCGAGCGTGGACTTGCCGGAGCCGTTCGGCCCCATGATCGCGTGCACCTCGCCAGAGCTGATGGTCAGGTCGACGCCGCGCAGGATCTCCTTCGCGCCGGCCTCGGTGTCGACCGAGACGTGCAGGTCGCGGATATCCAGGGTTGACATGTATCAGGGTGCTTTCTAGGAGTTGATGGTTAGAGGAGCCGAGACGTCGACCAGTACGTCGTTGCCGGAAACCTGGCAGGGATAGACGGCGACCGGCTCAGTGGCCGGCAGACCGAGAGGTTCGCCGGTGGCCAGGTCGAACCGGGACCCGTGCATGTAGCACTCGATCTCCCCGTCACCGACGTCACCCTCGGACAGGGGGATGGCGGCGTGGCTGCACTCGTCAGCGATGGCGTAGAAGCGGCCGTTGCTGTGCACGACGGCGACCTCAATCCCATCTACCTCGGCCGCGTACGCGGACTCGGCCTTGACGTCGTCGACCGAGCATGCCGGGAGGAACGTCATTGGGCGCGCTCCCGTGTGTCATTGCGCGCGCCGCGGGGGTCCGAGGGGGTCGTCCCCCTTGCCTCAGAATCCGGCAGTCCCACAGTGATGGCCAGCTCGGCCTCCACGGCGGCGAGCAGCCGCTGCTCGATCTCCGGCACGCCTACCCGGCGGATGATGTCGGCGAAGAACCCGTGCACCACCAGCCGGCGGGCCTCGGCCTCGCTGATGCCCCGACTGCGCAGGTAGAACAGCTGTTCATCGTCGAACCGGCCGGTGGTCGAGGCATGGCCCGCGCCAGCGATCTCCCCGGTCTCGATCTCCAGGTTGGGCACCGAGTCGGCTCGGCAGCCGTCCGTCAGCACCAGGTTCTTGTTGGACTCATAGGTCGTGATGCCTTCGGCCACCTTGCGGATGAGCACATCGCCGACCCAGACCGAGTGCGCACCCTTACCCTGCAGCGCGCCGCGGTAGTCCACGTTGGACTTCGTGTGCGGCGCGTTGTGGTCCACGAACAGCCGATGTTCCAGGTGCTGGCCCGCATCGGCGAAGTAGAGGCCGAACTGCTCCACCGATCCACCGGGGCCGGCGTACTCGGTCGTCTCGACCAGCCGGACCAGGTCACCGCCGAGGGTGGCCGCAAGAGTGCGGACCTGGGCGTCTCGACCCACCTTCACGGCCACCTCACCGGCGTGCACGGCGTCGTCGGCCCAGAGCTGCAGGCCGACGAACGTCACCTGTGCGCCGTCGCCGACCAGCACCGAGATCGAGCTGGCGTACGTGGCCGAGCCGAGGTGCTCCAGCACCACGGTGGCGTTGGCGTACGCGCCGACCGTGATCACGATGTGGCCGAAGACGGGCTGGTCGGTGCCCTCGCCGGTCAACGTGACCATCACCGGCCGGTCGAGCTCGAGCTCGGCCGGGATGTCGATCCTGACCGCGCCATCGCTGTTGGCCACCGCGTACGCGGCGATCCGGTCCACCGGGGCCGGCCCGCCCAGGGCGATCGCCTCGTTCGTCGTGACCGAACTGGTCGTCACCCCGTCCGGTGCGTCGACCTGCCAGTCGAGGTGGCCGGACACGGCGCCGTCGGCGTCGAGCAGGCCGCGCAGCCGCTTCAGCGGGGTGAACCGCCAGACCTCCTCGAGGCCGGTCGGACGGGGGTGGTCGGCCAAGTCGTAGGACGCGACCGGGTGCAGGTGCGAGGCGACCGTGTTCGGGGTCTCGGCCGCCTCGGCTACCGCTACGGCAGCCTCATCGAGCACTGTCACGTCAGCCGACCGCGCCTTCCATCTGCAGCTCGATCAGCCGGTTCAGCTCCAGGGCGTACTCCATCGGGAGCTCGCGGGCGATCGGCTCGACGAACCCTCGGACAATCATGGCCATGGCCTCGTCCTCACCCAGTCCACGGCTCATCAGGTAGAAGAGCTGGTCGTCGCTGACCTTGGAGACCGTCGCCTCATGGGCCATCGAGACGTCGTCCTCCCGGACGTCGACATAGGGATAGGTGTCGGACCGGCTGATCTGGTCGACCAGCAACGCGTCGCACTTGACGATCGATGCCGAGTGGTGAGCCCCCTCCTGTACCTGGACCAGGCCGCGGTAGGAGGTACGTCCCCCGCCCCGGGCCACCGACTTGGAGATGATCGAACTCGAGGTGTACGGCGCGCAGTGCACCATCTTGGAGCCCGCGTCCTGGTGCTGGCCTTCGCCGGCGAAGGCGATGGACAGGGTCTCGCCGCGGGAGTGCTCGCCCATCAGGTAGACCGCCGGGTACTTCATGGTCACCTTGGAGCCGATGTTGCCGTCGATCCACTCCATGGTCGCGCCCGCCTCACAGGTGGCCCGCTTGGTCACCAGGTTGTAGACGTTGTTCGACCAGTTCTGGATGGTGGTGTAGCGACAGCGCGCGTTCTTCTTGACGATGATCTCCACCACCGCCGAGTGCAGCGAGTCGGAGGAGTAGATCGGCGCGGTGCAGCCCTCGACGTAGTGCACGTACGCGCCCTCGTCGACGATGATCAGGGTCCGCTCGAACTGACCCATGTTCTCGGTGTTGATCCGGAAGTAGGCCTGCAGCGGGATCTCGACGTGTACACCCTTCGGCACGTAGATGAACGAGCCGCCGGACCAGACCGCGGTGTTCAGCGCGGCGAACTTGTTGTCCCCGACCGGAATCACCGTGCCGAAGTACTCCTGGAAGATCTCCGGGTGCTCCTTGAGCGCGGTGTCGGTGTCCAGGAAGATGACGCCTTGGCGCTCCAGCTCCTCGTTGATCTTGTGGTAGACCACCTCGGACTCGTACTGCGCCGCCACACCGGACACCAGCCGGGCCTTTTCGGCCTCCGGGATGCCCAGCTTGTCGTAGGTGTTCTTGATGTCGGCGGGCAGGTCGTCCCAGGAGGTGGCCTGCTTCTCGGTGGAGCGGACGAAGTACTTGATGTTGTCGAAGTCGATGTCACCCAGCTCCGCACCCCAAGCCGGCATCGGCTTGCGGCCGAAGAGCTTGTGACCCTTCAGGCGCAGGTCGAGCATCCACTGCGGCTCGCTCTTCAGTCGGGAGATGTTGGCCACGATCTCGGGCGTGAGCCCGCGCTGGGCTGACGCACCGGCCACATCGGAGTCCGACCAGCCCCACTCGTAGCGCCCGAGGGCGGCGAGGTGCTGGTCCTGGGTCTGCCCGGTGCCGACCGGTCGGGTGACCGACGGGTCCTGGGTCTGAGTCATCGCGTGAGGTGCCTTTCGGAGGGGGTCTTCACGTGCGGTATGTGGGTGGTGCAAACGCCGTCGCCGTGGGCGATGGTGGCCAGCCGTTGAACATGAACGCCGAGCAGCCGGGAGAAAGTCCGGGTCTCCACCTCGCACAGCTGCGGAAACTGCTCGGCGACATGGGCCACCGGGCAGTGGTGCTGACACAGCTGCTCACCGGTGCTGGACGGCAGCGTGGCGGCGACGTACCCGTCCTCGGTGAGGGCCTCGGCCAGGGCCTCGGCCGGCGTGGTGTCGGGGCCGGCCGCCGCCAGCCGCGCGCGGTAGCGCTCCTCGACCGCGGCGATCCGCTGCTCGGCGAACCGGGTCACTGCGTCGGGGCCGGCCACCTCGGCGAGGTAGGCCAGTGTCTGGTTGGCGAGGTCGTCGTACGCGGTGTAGAAGCCGGCCCGGCCGGCGTCGGTCAGAGCGAAGACCTTGGCGGGTCGGCCGCGACCGCGGGCGCCGTACACTCGCTGTTCCCGAGCCTCGACCTGCCCGCTGGTCAGCAGCGCGTCCAGGTGCCGGCGAATCCCCGCCGGGGTCAGGCCCAGCCGCTCGGCCAGGGCCGCCGCGGTCGACGGGCCGTGCTCCAGCAGGGAGCTCGTGACCCGGTGCCGGGTCGAGTCGTCAGCCTCGCCCTGGTGGACGCGCGAGGTATCCACCTCGGCGGCAACAGATGCGGTTTTCACAACACCAGTGTGCTCTTATTCGAATCCACCATTCAAGGAAGGGCAGCCTCAGTTGGCGTGACCCTGCTCGCACTGGCGACTGTCCTGAGCCGAGGATGTCGTTCGTCTCCTGTGTAGAGCCAGGCAGGCTGGATCTCAACGATGAAGGAGTACCCCCATGACCCGCTACGCAGCACTCACCTACACGCGTGACGTCGACTGGTCTGCCCCGGAGCAGGCGGCCGAGATGGTCGAGTACAAGCAGTTCGGCAACGACCATGCCGACGCCATCCACGGCGGCGAGGTGCTCTACCCCACCGGTACGGCCACCACGATCCGCGTCACCGGCGCGCGCGGCGGCGACGTGGTCGCCACGGACGGCCCCTATGCCGAGACGAAGGAGGCGCTCACCGGGTTCTACCTGATCGAGGCCGAGGACCTGGACGAAGCCATCCGGATCGCGTCCGAGCTGCCGGCGGCCTGGGCCGGGGCGGTCGAGCTCCGTCCGGTCATCCGCCGCTGGGCCGACCGCCAGTCGTGACCCCGGAGGACCGGCTCGCCGAGGTGATCCGGGTCGAGGGGGCACGCTTGCTCGCCACTCTCGTCCGGTCCCTCGGCGACTGGTCCCTGGCCGAGGAGGCGGTGCAGGAGGCGGCGATCGCCGCGCTCCGCGACTGGGCGGCCCACGGGCCGCCCGACCACCCGCGGGCCTGGCTGACCGCCACCGCCCGACGGAAGGCCGTCGACGTCGTGCGCCGGGAACGAGCCCGGGGAGCCAAGGAGCAGGCGGGAGCGGAGCTGATGGAGCTCACCCGGCGGGACGAGCCGGACGAGTCGGTGCTCGACGACGACATGCTCCGGCTGATCTTCACCTGCTGCCATCCCAGCCTGGCCCCGGACGCCCGGCTGGCCCTGGCTCTGCGCACCCTCTGCCAGCTGTCCGTGCCCCAGGTCGCCGCGGCCATGCTGACCAGCGAGGCGGCCATGGCCAAGAGGCTGACCCGGACCAGGCAGAAGATCACTGTGGCCGGGATCGGTTACCGGGTGCCCGCCGATGCCGAGCTGCCCGAACGGCTGAGCGCGGTCTGCGGCGTGGTGCACGCCCTCTACACGGCCGGCCACGCCCCGCTCGCCGGCGAAGCAGTGCTGGACGTCGACCTGTGTCGCGAGGGTCTGCGGCTGGCCCGCGAACTGCACCAGCTGCTCCCCGACGAGGCGATGCCGGCCGCCGTGCTGGCCCTGATCCTGCTCACCGACGCCCGCCGTACGGGTCGGACGGACGAGCACGGCGACCCGGTGCTCCTGGCCGACCAGGACCGGACCGCCTGGGACCGCACTCTGATCGTCGAGGGCACCGCCCTGCTGGCGCAGAGTCTGCGACGCACCGACGGCGTGGCCGACCCCTACCAGCTGCAGGCGGCGATCGCCTACGAGCACGACCGGGCGCCCACGTACGCGGACACCGACTGGACCGAGATCGTCCGGCTCTACGAGCTGCTGCTCTCAGTGGCGCCGAGCGGGCCGGCGGCGCTCGGCCGAGCGGTCGCTCTGGCCGAGCGGGACGGACCCGAATCCGGCCTGGAGGCGTTGGCCGACCTGCCGGCTGACCAGCGGCGCGAGGCGGTGCGGAGCGAGCTGCTCAGCCGCCTGGGCCGCTTCGACGAGGCATCCGAGGCGGCCAGTGCCGCTCTGTCGGGAGAGGCGCCGGCCGGCCAGCGGCGCTACTGGGAGCGACGGCGAGCGGAGTGGCAGCAGGCGGCGGCGCCGTGCTCGTGACGGTCTCGACGGCCCACCCGCGGGCCCGGATCTCACTCGGTCGGTGAATGGTCCCGGGCCGTCGACCTGCCCTCATGGTGACCGATCCCGGTGACCCGGCCCGGTGGACGACAATGAGCGGATGCAGCTTCCTGTCATGCCTCCGGTGGCCCCGATGCTGGCCAAGTCGGTACCCGACATCCCGAAGGGCGACCTGTCCTTCGAGCCCAAGTGGGACGGGTTCCGCTCGATCATCTTCCGGGACGGCGACGAGGTGGAGATCGGCTCCCGCAACGAGCGGCCGATGACCCGCTACTTCCCCGAGGTGGTCGAGGCGGTCAGACGGAGCCTGCCGGAGCGCTGCGTGGTCGATGGCGAGATCGTCGTGGTGGTCGGCGACCGGCTGGAGTTCGAGGTGCT
The DNA here is from genome assembly GCA_963808435.1 of uncultured Actinomycetota bacterium. GTDB lineage: Bacteria > Actinomycetota > Actinomycetes > Propionibacteriales > Propionibacteriaceae > Microlunatus. The sequence goes on from CAWEFW010000028.1 coordinate 8,850, forward strand.
GCAGCAGCGCATCCATCCAGCGGCCAGCCGGGTCAAGCTGCTCTCGGAGCAGACGCCGGCCAGCTTCATCGCCTTCGACCTGCTGGCGGTGGACGACACCGACTGGACCGGCGAGCCGTTCGAGGAACGGCGCGCCGCCCTGGAACAGGCCCTGGCCCATGCCGAGCCGCCGATCCACCTGACCCCAGTCACCCGCGACCACGCCGTGGCGACCGAGTGGTTCTCCCAGTTCGAGGGGGCAGGGCTTGACGGCGTGGTGGCCAAGCCGCTGCGGGGCAGCTACCAGCCGGACAAGCGGGTGATGTTCAAGATCAAGCACCAGCGCACCGCGGACTGCGTGGTGGCCGGCTACCGGGTGCACAAGAGCGGACCGGACAGCATCGGCTCGCTGCTGCTCGGCCTGTACAACGACGAGGGCGAGCTGGCGTCGGTCGGCGTGATCGGGGCCTTCCCGGCGGCCCGGCGCAAGGAGCTGTTCACGGAGCTGCAGCCGCTGGTCACCACCTTTGACGACCATCCGTGGGCCTGGGCCAAGCAGGAGGAGGGCGCGCGGACGCCCCGTAACTCCGAGTTCAGCCGCTGGAACAGCGGCAAGGACCTGTCCTTCGTGCCGCTGCGGCCGGAACTGGTGGTGGAGGTCCGCTACGAGCACATGGAGGGAGTGCGGTTCCGGCACACCGCGCAGTTCAACCGCTGGCGACCGGACCGCGAACCGCGCTCGTGCACCTACGAGCAGCTGGAGGAACCGGTGAGGTTCGACCTGGCCGACATCCTGCAGGTCCCGTGGCTGGGCCCGGGCCGAGCATGACCGCCTCGTCGGGGGTTGCGGAGGTCAACTGGAGCGGCACCTACCGCTACCGCGCCGACCAGGTACACACTCCGCGGACCCTGGCCGAGCTCCAACAGCTGGTCCGGTCCGGTGGTCGGCTGCACCCGCTCGGCACCCGGCACTCCTTCAACGGGGTGGCCGACGGGGACACCCTGGTCTCGGTGGCGGAGCTCGGTGGGTCGGCGGTGGTCGACCCGGTGGCCCACACCGTGACGGTGCCGGCCGGGATCCGGTACGGCGACCTGACGCGAGTGCTGGAGCAGGCCGGATGGGCGCTGGACAACCTGGCCTCGCTCCCCCACATCTCGGTCGCCGGATCGGTGGCCACCGCCACCCACGGGTCCGGGAACACCAACCAGAGCCTGGCGGCCGCCGTCACGGGCATGGTCCTGGTCGACGGCACGGGAACGCTGGTCCGGCTCGGTCCGGACTCGCCCGACCTGGCCGGCGCGGTCGTCGGACTGGGGGCACTCGGTGTGGTGGTCGAGCTGACGCTGGCCATCGAGCCGACCTACCAGGTGCGGCAGGACATCTACGAGCGGCTGCCGTGGACGGCGCTCACCGAGTCCTTCGCCGACGTGATGGGGGCGGGCTACAGCGTCAGCGCGGTCACCGACTTCGCCGGGGACACCGTGGAGATGCTCTGGGTCAAGTCGCGGACCGACGTGGCGGCGGATATGCCGGCGGTGTTGTTCGGCGCAACAGCGGCTGCCGAGCAGCGCCACCTGACCCACGGCAACGACCCGTACGCCTGCACGCCCCAGCTGGGCCTGCCGGGACCCTGGTATGACCGGCTCCCACACTTCCGGCTCGAGTTCACCCCCAGCAGCGGCGCGGAGATCCAGAGCGAGTGGCTGATGGACCGGGCGTATGCCGCGGACGTGATCGAGGCGCTGCGGTCGATCGGACCACGGATCGCGCCGACGATCCGGAGCGCGGAGATCCGGACGGTCGCGGCCGAGGGACTCTGGCTGAGCTCGGCGTACGAGCGGGACGTGTTCGGAGTCCACTTCACGTGGCACCCCGACGCGGCGCGGGTCGACACGTTGGTGGGCGAGGTCGAGTCGGTGTTGGCTCCGTTCGCTCCGCGACCGCACTGGGGCAAGGTGTTCGGACCAGCGCACGACTGGGCGGCGCTCTATCCACGGCTGGCCGACTTCCGCCGGCTGGTCGAGCGCTACGACCCAGATGGGGTGTTCCGCAACGACTTCCTGCGGCAGACCGTGCTGGCCTGACGCCCGCTCGGCCACCCGCAGGCCCAGAGGCGCAGAACTACACTGCCCCCGTGCCCGCCTCCGCACCCGCCGCGCTGCTGGTCGAGCAGCTGAGCGTGTCGTTCGGGCGGCGGCGGGCCCTGGACGGCCTGACCCTGCGGGCCGGCACCGGCGCCCTTACCGCAGTGCTGGGTCCGAACGGGGCCGGCAAGACCACCCTGCTGCGCTGCTGCACCGGGCTGGTCCGACCGGCCAGCGGCGCTGTCCACGTCCTCGGCCAGCGCCCCGGCTCACCAGGCCTGGCCGCCCGGGTCGGCCTGATGCCGCAGAGCACCGGCGCCTGGTCCGGCATCCGCGCCGGCGAGCTGCTGCACTACCTCGCCGGTCTGTACGTCACGCCGCACGCTGTCGACGCCCTGGTCGAGCGGCTCGACCTGGGTGACTTCGTCCGTACGCCGTACCGCCGGCTGTCGGGCGGCCAGCAACAAGCCGTCAACCTGGCCGCCGCGATCCTCGGTCGGCCCGAGCTCGTGTTCCTGGACGAGCCCACGGCCGGGATGGACCCGCACGCCCGCCGGGCCACCTGGGAGCTGCTCCGGGAGCTGCGGGCCGCCGGGGTGACCCTGGTGCTGACCACCCACGCCATGGACGAGGCCGAGGCCCTGGCCGACGAGGTGTTCATCCTCGACGCCGGCCGGGTCTCGATCTCGGGCACGGTCGCCGAGCTCACCGGCTCCGGCGAGACCCTCGAGAGCGTATTCCTGACCCACACCCGGGTGCGGGCCGCCTGATGACCACGGCGATCGACCTCACCCCGGCCCCAGGCGCCGCACCGGCGTCCCGCCGGGTCGTCCGGCACGCGATGACCGAGGCCCGGCTGCTGGTGCGCAACGGCGAGCAGCTGCTGCTCGCCCTGGTGATCCCGGTCGGCGTCCTGCTCGCGGGCCCGCTGCTCGGCGGCCGGTTGAGTGGTGGACTCGACGTGCTCGCGCCGTCGGTGCTGGCGCTGGCCGTCTGGTCCTCCGCGTTCACCTCGGTCGCCATCGCCACCGGGTTCGAGCGACGGTACGGCGTCCTCGAGCGGCTGGCCGCCACCCCGCTCGGCCGGTCCGGCCTGCTCGCCGGCAAGGCCGGAGCGGTGCTGCTGATCCTGGCCGGCCAGCTCGCCGTCCTGGCCGCGGTTGCCCTGGTGCTGGGCTGGCGGCCCGCCTTCACCGCAGTCTCGGCGCTGGCCGCGGTCGCCCTGGTCATCCTGGCCGGCGCCGCGTTCGTAAGCCTGGCGCTGCTGCTCGCCGGCCGACTCCGGGCGGAGGTGACCTTGGCCGTGGCCAATCTGGTCTACGTCCTGCTCCTGGCCGGGGGGGCCCTGATCGTGCCTCTGGACCGCTACCCGGCTGCCCTGCAGCCGGTCCTGGCCCTGCTGCCGACGGCCGCCCTCGGTGAGGGGCTGCGGGCGGCGGCGACCGGCCAGGTGCTACTGCCGGCCCTGGCCGTGCTGCTCGTCTGGCTGCTGGTGGCGGCAGCCCTGACCCGGAGGTTGTTCCGATGGACCTGACCCGCGTCGTACGCGGCCCGCGGGCCCTGCCCCGCTGGGCGATCGCCACTCTGGTGGCCAACATCGGCATCGTGGTCACCGGCGGGCTGGTCCGGCTGACCGGCTCCGGTCTCGGCTGCCCGACCTGGCCACGCTGCACCGACGACTCCTTCGTCGCTCATCCGGAACTCGGGGTGTACGGGGCGATCGAGTTCGGCAACCGGCTGCTCACCTTCGTGCTGATCGTCATCGCCGTGCTGACCTTCGTGAGCGCGGCGCTCTACCGCGACCCCGCCCGGCCGGCCCGGGACGGCCGCCGCCGCGACCTGTTCTGGCTCGCCGGTGGCCTGGCGTTGGGCATTCCCGCCCAGGGCGTCATCGGCGGCATCACGGTGCTCACCGACCTCAACCCCTACCTGGTCGCGCTGCACCTGCTGCTGTCGATGGTGCTGATCTCGCTGGCGGTCTGGCTGGTCCGGCTGTCCCGGCATCTCGGTCCTCGGCCGGTCTCACGCACCTCGGCCACGCTGCCCCGGGTCACGCTGGCCCTGTTGTGGGTGACCGTCGTGCTCGGCACCGTGGTCACCGGCAGTGGTCCGCACGCCGGGGACGCCGACGTCCCGCGCAACGGACTCGACGCCGTGCTGCTGACCAACCTGCACTCGGCGGCGGTGTTCGCGACTGTGGCGGGAACGTTGGCCTGCCTGACCCTGCTCCGCAGCCGGGCGGCCGCGTTGCTGCTGGCCGTCGAGGGTGCCCAGGCCGGGATCGGCATCGCTCAGTACAACCTCGGGCTGCCGATCTGGCTGGTCGTCCTGCACCTGCTCGGCGCCTCGCTGGCCGTCGCCGCCGGCACCAACCTGATGCTCTCGTTCCGCGCGCGGTCCGAGGTTCCCGAGACCGCCGCTCAGGCTCAAGCGGTCGACGCGACCCGGGTTCCGCTACGCGGGTAGACGAGCCGACGCAGCAGCACCTCGGCCGGACCGCGTACGCCGGCCCGCTCCGAGTGCAGCATCACCCCGCGCGCCAGGTCGGGTGCCAGCGCGCGTTCGTCGGCGCGCGCCGGTCCTCGCGGAGCGAGAGGCACCTGCATGGTCGTCAGGGAGCGTGCCGACGAACCGTGCATGGCGCCCACGCTGACCGGCGCCTGGGGTCGCGGGCAGTCACAGATGTCAGGAGTCGTCGGCGGTCAGCAGCCAGGTCTGTCTGCGGTCGCTGTCCCAGCGGCGCGCCCGGCGGACCCGGGTGAGGAGCTCGGACGAGGACCCGGCCAGGGCGCCGAGCGACGGGGCGACCTGGTCGCCGCCGACCCGGCGGGCGAGGGTGACGTGCGGGCTCCAGCGGCCGTCCTCGAACCCGGCGTACGCGGGGGTCCGCAGGGTGCGCGCGACCCGTTGCTGCAGGTCGAGCAGCGCGGTGGACGCCACCACCTGCCGGACCAGGACGTAGCCGGCCCGGCGGGGGCCGAAGAGCAGCAGGCTGCCGACGATCAGCGCCAGATCCAGGCCCTCGAACAGCTCGGGCAGGGCCTCATCATCCGCGGGGTCGATGATGTCGCCGGCCCACAGCGTGAGGTGCGGGGCGTGGGACGGGCTGGGCTGGACGCGCCGTGAGGTTGGCAGACCGGCGTCGCCCAGGAGATCCCACTGCACACGGATCTCAGCATCCGCCGCCTCGTCGAGCAGCAACTCCACGGACTGCGTCACCGCGCGCCGCGAGCGTCCGGGGGGACCGATGCCGTCTGGACGAGTGAGTGAGTTCGACAACGCTCTTCCGTTGAACGAGCGATCGAGGAAGGCGGCATCACGAGGTCCACGACTACGCGAGCAGCGCCTAGAAAATGAGCGGGTCGATCGCGGCGGCCACGAAGACCAGCGCCAGGTAGGAGTTGGACCAGTGGAAGAGCCGCATCGGCTTCAGTGCGGCATCGGTCAGCCCCTGCGCGGCGCGCCACCACAGCTGTCCGGACTCCCAGAGCAGGGCGGCCCCGGCCAGAAGAGCGACGGTCGGGTACACCCAGCCGGTCCCGGCCACCGGCCAGAGCAGCAGCGAGGCCGCCACAGTCAGCACCGCGTACACCATGATCTGGCGACCCACCACGACCGCGGACCGGACCACCGGCAGCATCGGTACCGCCGCGGCCGCGTAGTCCTCGCGATAGCGCAGAGCCAGCGCCCAGGTGTGCGGCGGGGTCCACAGGAACACGATCAGGAACAGCACCAGCGGCGTCCAGGAGATCGAACCGGTCACCGCGGTCCAGCCGATCAACGGCGGGAAGCAGCCGGCGATCCCGCCCCAGACGATGTTCTGCGGGGTACGGCGCTTCAGCCAGACCGTGTACACCCCGATATAGAAGGCATTGGCGGCCAGCGCGAGCGCGGCCGACAGCCAGTTCACGAACAGCCCGAGCCAGAGCGTCGCGGCCACGCCGAGAACCAGGCCGAACAAGGTGGCCGCCCGGGGGTCCACGATGTGCCGGGGCAGCGGCCGCCGTCGGGTGCGGCGCATCCGCTCGTCGATGTCGCGGTCGAGCACACAGTTGAAGGCGTTGGCGCTGGCGGCGGCCAGGCAGCCGCCGACCATGGTCAGCAGCACCAGGCGCAGCGGCGGCACTCCACCCGCGGCCAGGAACATGGCCGGCACGGTGGTGACCAGCAGCAGCTCGATGATGCGCGGCTTGGTCAGCCCGACGTAGGCGGCGAGGACGTCCCGGACGCGCGCGGCGGTCGGAAGCTCGACGTCCAACCCGCCCCCAGGCTCCCCGGTCACACGACCGGGAACGTCGATGCTCGTCACAGGCTCCACTTCACTCACGTCGGCGCGAATCACGTAGGGGCGAGTCTAGGGGTCCCTGGTTTGGTTATCACTTCACCTGGGCAGATCGAAGTCGATGCAGTGGTGACGAGGGGCTGACCGTCCAGTCACTGTACGCAGCGGGGGCCGACCCCGATAGGCTCGTGATGTCCCGCGCTGCCCGAAGCTTTCTATCGTCTCGTGGAAGGACCGCAACGCCGTGACCGATATCCAGGCGGCTGACCAGGCCGTAGTTCCCGATGGATGGACGGACCTCGACTCCCGGGCCGTCGACACCATCCGGGTGCTCGCGGCCGACGCCGTACAGAAGGTCGGCAACGGCCACCCCGGCACCGCGATGAGCTTGGCGCCGGTCGCCTACCTGCTGTTCCAGAAGGTGATGCGGCACAACCCGGGCGACACCCACTGGCCGGGTCGGGACCGTTTCGTGCTCTCCTGCGGTCACTCCAGCCTCACCCTGTACCTCCAGCTCTACCTGGGCGGGTTCGGTCTCGAGCTGGACGACATCAAGTCACTCCGCACCTGGGACTCCAAGACCCCGGGACACCCGGAGTACGGGCACACCGACGGCGTTGAGATCACCACCGGTCCGCTCGGCCAGGGCGTCGCCAATGCCGTCGGGATGGCCATGGCCGCTCGCCGCGAGCGCGGGCTGCTCGACCCGGACGCCGCCCCCGGCGAGTCTCCGTTCGACCACCAGATCTACGCCCTGGCCTCCGACGGCGACATCGAGGAGGGCGTCAGCAGTGAGGCGTCATCGCTGGCCGGTACCCAGCGGCTCGGCAACCTGACCCTGATCTACGACAGCAACCGGATCTCCATCGAGGACGACACCAACATCGCCCTGTCGGAGGACGTCGCGGCCCGCTACGCCGCGTACGGCTGGCACGTCCAGACGATCGACTGGACCAACGACGACACCACCTACACCGAGGACGTAGCGGCCCTGCAGTCCGCTCTTGAGACGGCGCAGGGCGTTACCGACCAGCCGAGCTTCATCCAGCTCCGCACCATCATCGGCTGGCCGGCCCCCAAGCTGCAGGGCACCGGCAAGGCCCACGGTGCCGCACTCGGCGACGAGGAGGTGGTGGCGACCAAGAAGGTGCTGGGCTTCGACCCGGAGCAGACCTTCGAGGTCTCCGACGAGGTGATCGCGCACACCCGCAAGCTGCGCGAGCGCGGCCGGCAGTCGCAGGACGCCTGGCAGCAGCAGTTCGATTCCTGGGCCGCGGCGAACCCCGAGGGCAAGGCGCTCTACGACCGGTTCGTCGCCGACGAGCTGAGCCCCGGCTGGGACGACAACCTGCCCAGCTGGGAAGCCGACCCCAAGGGCATCGCCACCCGGGCTGCCTCGGGCAAGGTGATCAACGCCATCACCCCCAAGATGCCGGAGCTGTGGGGCGGGTCGGCCGACCTGGCCGAGTCGAACAACACCACCCCGGAGGGCGAGCCCAGCTTCCTGCCCACCGACCGGCAGAGCAAGATGTTCCCCGGCCATCCGAACGGGCGGGTGCTGCACTTCGGCATCCGTGAGCACGCCATGGGCGCCATTCTGAACGGGATCAAGGTCCACGGCGGCACCCGGCCGTACGGCGCCACCTTCTTGACCTTCAGTGACTACATGCGGCCCTCGGTGCGGCTGTCCGCGCTGATGCGAGTGCCGGTTCTCTACATCTGGACCCACGACTCCATCGGCCTGGGTGAGGACGGACCGACCCACCAGCCGATCGAGCACCTCGCCGCCCTCCGGACCATCCCCGGGCTGGACGTCGTCCGGCCGGCCGACGCCAACGAGACCGCGGCCTGCTGGGCCGAGGTGCTGCGGCACAGGGATCGCCCCGCCGGCCTGATCCTGACCCGACAGGCCCTGCCGATCGTCCCGCGCGGCGAGGACGGCTTCGCCGACACCTCCGGCGTGGCGAAGGGCGCGTACGTGCTCCGCGACGGCGAGGGGGATCCGGACGTCATCCTGATCGGCACCGGCTCGGAGGTGCAGTACGCGGTCGAGGCACAGCGAACGCTCGCCGACGAGGGCATCTCGGCCCGGGTGGTCTCGATGCCCTGCCGGGAGTGGTTCGACGAGCAGGACCAGGACTACCGCGACTCCGTCATCCCACCGTCGGTCAGGGCGCGGGTCAGCGTGGAGGCCGGGGTGGCCAGCGGCTGGCGGGACCTCGTCGGTGACGCCGGCCGGATCATCAGCATCGACCATTACGGCGCCAGTGCGTCGGGAGCCAAGCTCTTCGCCGAGTTCGGCTTCAGCGGCGCGAAAGTCGTCGAGGCCGCCAAGGCGAGCCTGGCCGCCGTGAACGCGAACGGCGCGCCGACCCATGCCGCGGCTGCCGGGCCCAAGGCACCAGCGGACCTGGAAGCCGATCCGGGGGCCACCATCAGCTGAACAGAGCTGCCACATTCCTGACCAAGGAGGAACTTCTCATGAACGAACGACTCAAGGCACTGGCCGACGCCGGTGTCTCCATCTGGCTGGACGACCTATCCCGCGACCGCATCACGTCCGGCAACCTGGCCGAGCTGATCTCCGACTCTCACGTCAGCGGCGTCACCACGAACCCGACGATCTTCGCGACTGCCCTGTCCAAGGGTCACGCCTACGAGGACCAGATCAGGGAGCTGGCGGCGCGGGACGCCGGTCTGCACGACACCATCAAGGTGCTGACCACCGACGACGTCCGCAATGCCTGCGACATCTTCTCCGCGACCTACGCGGCCACCAACGGGGTCGACGGCCGCGTGTCGATCGAGGTCGACCCGGACCTCGCCCACGAGACCGAAGCGACCACCGCCCAGGCTCTGGACCTCTGGAAGATCGTCGACCGGCCGAACGTGCTGATCAAGATCCCCGCCACGAAGGCCGGCCTGCCCTCGATCACCGCGGCGATCGCGGAGGGGGTCAGTGTCAACGTCACGCTGATCTTCTCCCTGGAGCGCTACCGCGGAGTCATCGACGCGTACCTGAGCGGTCTGGAGCAGGCCGCGGCCAACGGCCATGACCTGAACAAGATCCACTCGGTGGCCTCGTTCTTCGTCTCCCGGGTCGACACCGAGATCGACAAGCGTTTGGACGCCATCGGCTCGGACCAGGCGGCCGCCCTCAAGGGCAAGGCGGCGATCGCCAACGCCCGGCTGGCGTACGCGCTGTACGAGGACGAGTTCTCCAGCGAGCGGTTCGCCGCCTTGGAGGCCCAGGGCGCGAACCGCCAACGACCGCTGTGGGCGTCCACGGGCGTGAAGGACCCGGCCTATCCCGACACGATGTACGTCACCGACCTGGTGGTGGCCAACACGGTCAACACCATGCCGGAGAAGACCATGCAGGCGTTCGCCGATCACGGCGAGCTGCAGGGCGACATGGTCAGCGACACCGAGACCGATGCGCAGCAGGTGATGGACGACCTGGCGGCGGTGGGCATCTCCTACGACGACGTGGTCGACGTCCTGGAGCGCGAGGGTGTGGAGAAGTTCGAGGCGTCCTGGCACGAGCTGGTCGAGACGGTGCAGACCGCGCTCGACGACGCCAAGCAGGGCAAGGACAACCCCGGAGCAAGCGCCGACCCACAGGTGAGTGACGACACCGTCGCCTAGCGGTCTGCAGATGTCGGTGCGGGGCGGTCCATGACGCTGAACGCCAACCCGCTTCGCGACCCGCAGGACCGGAGGCTGCCGAGGATCGCCGGCCCGTGTGTGCTGGTGATCTTCGGCGTCACCGGGGACCTGTCGACCAAGAAGCTGATGCCCGCGGTCTACGACCTGGCCAACCGCGGGCTGCTGCCGCCGGGCTTCGCCCTGGTCGGGTTCGCCCGACGGGACTGGGAACACCAGGACTTCGCCCGGGTGGTGCACGACGCGGTCCAGAAGAACGCCCGGACGCCGTTCCGGGAGGAGGTCTGGCACCAGCTCTCCGAGGGCATCCGGTTCGTCTCCGGCGAGATCGGCGACTGGGACTCCTTCCACCGGCTGGCCGAGACCATCGGTGAGCTGGACAAGGAGCGCGGGACCGGCGGCAACCACGCGTTCTACCTGTCCATCCCACCCGGACTGTTCGAGACCGTGGTCGGCCAGCTCCGCGAACACGGCTTGGCCGAGCAGACCGACGACCGGTGGAGCCGGGTGGTGATCGAGAAGCCCTTCGGACACGACCTGACCAGCGCCCAGGAGCTGAACCGGATCGTGTCGTCGGTGTTCCCGTCCGCGGCGGTGTTCCGGATCGACCACTACCTGGGCAAGGAGACGGTGCAGAACCTGATGGCGCTGCGCTTCGCCAACCAGCTGTTCGAGCCGGTCTGGAACAACAACTACGTGGACCACGTGCAGATCACCATGGCCGAGGACATCGGCATCGGCGGCCGGGCCGGGTACTTCGACGGCATCGGGATCGCCCGGGACGTGATCCAGAACCACCTGCTGCAGCTGCTGGCCCTGACCGCGATGGAGGAGCCGACCTCGTTCGAGGCCCGGCAGCTGCGGGCGGAGAAGCAGAAGGTGCTGGCCGCGGCGCGCCCGCCCAAGCGGATGGACCTGCACACTGCCCGGGGTCAGTACGCCGGCGGCTGGGCGGGCGGTGAGAAGGTGCGGGGCTACCTGGAGGAGGAGCGGATCCCGCACGACACGCGGACGGAGACGTACGCGGCCATTCGGGTGGACATCGAAAACCGGCGCTGGGCCGGCGTGCCGTTCTACCTGCGCACCGGCAAGCGGCTGGCCCGCCGGGTCACCGAGATCGCGCTCGGGTTCAAGCAGGCTCCGCACCTGCCTTTCGCCAAGACCGACACGGCGGAGCTCGGTTACAACGCGATGGTGCTGCGAATCCAGCCGGACGAGGGGGTGACCCTGCGCTTCGGCGCCAAGGTGCCCGGCACCCAGATGGAGATCCGCGAGGTCAACATGGACTTCGCCTACGGCGGCTCCTTCACCGAGTCCTCACCGGAGGCGTACGAGCGGCTGATCCTGGACGTACTGCTCGGCGACCCGCCGCTGTTCCCGCAGCACCAGGAGGTGGAACTGTCCTGGGAGATCCTGGACCCGATCCTGGACTACTGGGCCGGGCTGTCCGAGCAGCCGGAGCGGTACGAGCCGGGGTCCTGGGGTCCGGCGGGTGCCGACGCCATGCTCGCTCGGGACGGCTTCGCCTGGCGGCGGCCATGATCATCACGCTGGACGGCACCAGCTCGGCCAAGATCTCCGCCGAGCTGCTGCGGGCCCGACGCTCCGCCGGCAGCCCGGCCCAGGGCATGGTGCTGACCCTGATCGTGGTCTGCGACGCGTCGGAGTTCGCCGACGCGCGAGAGGCCAGCATGGCGGCGGGGCGGGAGCATCCGTGCCGGATCCTGCTGGTCGTGAGCAGCGGGGGGCGCCAGGCCAGGCTGGACGCCGAGGTGCACATCGGAGAGGGGACCCCGGGCGAGGTCGTGGTGCTCCGGATGCGCGGGGCGATCGCCGACCATCCGGCATCAGTCGTCCGGCCGCTGCTGCTCCCGGACTCCCCCGTCGTGATCTGGTGGCCAGGCAAGGCGCCGCAGGACCAGGCGGCCGACGAGCTGGCCCAGCTGACGCTGCGCCGGCTGACCGACGCCGCGTCCGCCGCCCGTCCACGGGCCGCTCTCCAGAGCCGGGCCAAGGCATACTCCCCCGGGGACACCGATCTCAGCTGGACCCGGCTGACCCCCTGGCGCGCACTGCTGGCCGCAGCCCTCGACCAGTACCCGGCGACTGTCACCGGGGCTCGGGTCGAGGCCGAGAAGAACAACCCGTCGGCCGAGCTGCTCGTCGCCTGGCTGGGGAGCCGGCTGAAGGTTCCGGCCAAGCAGGTGACGAGCCAGGGTCCCGGCATCACCGCCGTGCGGATGATGACCGACAGCGGTGACATCGCGATCACTCGACCGGACGGACTGCTGGCCGCGTACACCGTGCCGGGCCAGCCTGAGCGGCGGGTCGCTCTGAAGCGGCGGGAGACCACCGAGCTGATCACCGAGGAGTTGCGCCGGATGGACGCCGACCTGGTGTACGAGCAGACCCTGAAGACGCTGGTGGACGGAGGCGGACGATGACCACGCGTTGGATCGAGGCAGGGGGGACGACCCCCTTGGACCCCCGATGAATACGAGACAGGCGGAGATCCTGGTCCACGCGACGGCCGACGAGCTGGTGAACGCGCTGACCGCGCGGCTACTGGCCCGGCTGGCCGAGATCCAGCGGGACTTCCGGGTGCCTCAGGTCGGGCTGACCGGCGGCCGGATCGCCACCCGGTCGTACGGCGAGCTCGCGAAGGAGGGTCCGACCTCCGCCGTGGACTGGTCGCGGGTCGAGCTGTGGTGGGGCGACGAGCGCTTCGTCCCAGCCGATGACGACGACCGCAACGACAAGCAGGCCCTGGACCTGCTCGCCGCTCCCTTGCGGCTGAACCCGCAGCGCATCCACCGGATGCCGGCGCGGAACGGCGGCATGGATCTCGACCAGGCGGCGGACGCGTACGCAGCGGAGCTCGGCAGCACGGTGCTGGACATCTGCCTGCTCGGCCTCGGTCCGGACGGGCACGTGGCCTCGCTGTTTCCCGAGCACCCGTCGTCCTACGCCGAGGGCGACGTGATCGCCGTCCGATCCTCGCCCAAGCCACCGCCGGAGCGGATCAGCCTCACTCTGCCGGTGATCAACCGGTCTCGGGAGGTGTGGTTCCTGGTCAGCGGCACCGACAAGGCCGCAGCGGCCAAGATGGCGCTGCTCGGAGCCGGGCCGGTGCAGGTGCCCGGGGCCGGGGTGTCCGGGGTCGACCGGACACTGTGGCTGATGGACGCGGAGGCGGCCGCCGAGCTCCCCCCGGACCTGGCGCAGCGCGGCCGGATCTAGCCCGCGACACGGAAATCGCGCACTCGTCGCCCGCGACCGGCCGGAATGACGGCGTGTCGCGAGCGCACGAGCGATCGACTGCGCGGTTTCCGTCTCAGGGTCGCGCGGGCTTGCTGGCGGTGTAGTCAGCCGGTCAGAGCAGCCAGTCGGCTGCGCAGGTGCTCGGCCTCGAGATCGTTGCCGCAGAGCTCCAGCGCCACCGCGTACGCCGCCCGCGCCGGTTCTGTCCGGCCGAGGTCGGCGAGCAACGCTCCCCGAACGGCCGCCAGCCGATGACTACGGGGCAGCGCAACCTCCAGCCCGTCGAGCAGGGCCAGACCGGCCACCGGCCCCTCGGCCTCGGACACGGCGACGGCCCGGTTCAGCCGGACGACGGGCGACCCGGTGAGTCTCTCGAGCTCCGCGTAGTGCGCCGCGATCCGGTCCCACCGGGTGTCCTCGGCCCGGGCGGCCATGGCGTGCTCGGCGGCGATGAGCCCCTGCAGGAAGTACTCCCCGGTCACGCCCGACCACGACCGGCGCAGCATCGGCTCGAGCAAGGACAAGCCCTCGTCGACTTCGTCGCTCCGCCAGCGCGACCGGTCCTGGTCGGGCAGCAGCACCAACCGGCCCGCCGGGTCGGTGCGGGCATCGCGGCGAGCATGCTGGAGGACCATCAGGGCGAGCAACGCATCGACCTCCGGTCGCGGCAGCAACCGGCGCAGGGTCCGGACCAACCGGATGGCTTCCCCGGCCAGCGCGACCCGAGTGGCATCAGGGCCGCTGCCCGGCGCGTAGCCAGCGGTGAAGGCGAGGTAGACCGCGGTCGTCACGGCGGCCAGCCGGCCCCCGAGCGCCGGCCCGTCGGGGAGCGTGAACGGCACCCCGGCCACGGCGAGCTTGCGCTTGGCCCGGGTGAGCCGGGCGGCCATGGTCGGCTCGGGGACCAGAAACAGCCGGGCGATGTCGGCCGTGGAGACGCCCAGCACCAGGCGCAGCGAGAGAGCGGCCCCGGCTTCGGGCGCCAGGGCCGGATGCGCGCACAGGAAGATCAGCCGCAACCGCTCGTCGGCGATCTGCTCCCCCGTCTCCACCTGCACCCGTTGCGCCTCCTCGGTGAGCCGGGCCTCGACCACCAGCAGAGGTTCCTTGCGAGCAGCGACGGCCTCCGCCCGGAGCCGGTCGAGGATCCGCCGGCGGGCAGCTGTGAGCAGCCAGCCGGCCGGGTTGCGCGGTACGCCGTCGGTCGGCCAACGGTCGGCTGCGGCGGCGAACGCGTCGGCCAGCCCCTCCTCGGCGAGGTCGAGCCGACGGAACTGCGCGACCAGGAGAGCCAGGAGCCGGCCCCACTGGTCGCGGAATACGTCCTCCGTCTCCTCCGCAACCGTCATCACCCGCCAGATTAAGGGCTCGGGTGCTAGGCCGTGGGGTCGATGACCGGTCGGATCTCCACCGCGTAGTAGTCCGGCAACAGGGCGCACACCTCGGTCATCTGGTCCAGGTCGGCCATGTCGATGAGGAAGAAGCCACCGATCTGCTCCACCGTCTCCGCGTACGGGCCGTCGGTGATCTGCACCGCGCCGTCGACGTGCCGCAGGGTGGTCGCTGTGCTCGACGCACCGAGCGCTTCGGCGGCCACCATCGTTCCCCGGGCGCGAACGGCTCGGTCGAAGGCCTCGTGCGCGGCCATCTCCGCCTCCTGCTCCGACTCGGTCAGGCTCGGCCAGACCGCCTCATCAGCGGCAATCAGCACCAGGTACCTCATTGGACCGCCCCCGGCACGCAGGCCCGCACCTCTATCGGATCCCCCTCGGACAGCAGCCCGCACAGGTCGAGCAGGTCATCCAGGTCGTCGGTCGCCACCAGGTAGAAGCCGGTGAGCTGCTCGACGGTCTCGGCGTACGGCCCGTCGGTCACCGTGACCGCGCCCCGAGTGCCGCGCACCACCTTGGCCGTCGACGAGTGGGTCAGCTCGGCCCCGCCGGTCATCCGGTGACCGCGCTCCTCGATCAGCCGCATGAAGTCTCCGTGCAACTCATAGACCCGGGCCCGCTCCTCCGGGCTCGCGTCGGCCCAGGGCTTCTCGTCGCCGGCCAGAAGCACTGCGTACGTCGTCGTCATGTCGTCCTTTCGTCCAGGTTGGGCGAACGTCGCCCTCACTGCGTATGACGGTTGACGACCAGCGAATTCGACGCACGCTCGTCGAGCATTGCCAGATGCGCTGGATTCAGTAAATGACCTCGCCGCGGTCCCGGCGCGCGCGAAGAGCCTGCAGGGCCTCGGTCAGAATGTCGGCCGCCTCCTGGTCGCTGCGCCGTTCCTTCACGTAGGCCAGGTGGGTCTTGTACGGCTCGATCTTCGGCGGCGGCGGGGGGTTCAGCGAGTCGAGGTTGGCCGGCAGTCCGCAGCGGGGACAGTCCCACGCCTCGGGAATGGCGGCTTCGGCGGCAAAGGCCGGCCGGGTCTCATGACCGTGCGCACAGAAGTAGGAGACGTAGAGCCGGGGAGCGGCGTCGCCGCGTTCCGCCTCGCCCATCGGTCCGGCACCTACCCGGCTCCCCCGGATCGCACTGCCACCCGCCACGTTCGTTCTCCTCGCTGTTGAAGATTTGGGGCTGAATCCTGAGGTGCCTCGCGGGTCCCGGCGCTATGCCTGCAGCTTGTAGAGCAGGCCCAGCGCGATGATCGCCGCCAGCCAGACCACGCCGACGATGATGGTGATCCGGTCCAGATTGCGCTCCGCGACCGAGGCACCGCCCATCGATGACGAGATGCCGCCGCCGAAGAGGTCGGACAGTCCGCCGCCTCGGCCCTTGTGCATCAGAACCAGCAGCGCGAGGATCACGCTGGTGATCGTAAGGATGATCGAGAAGATCAAAATGGGGGTGGTCATCCGCGGCACTTAACCTCTCCGGGCTGAAACACGCACGTAGCCTAACTCACAGATTTCGGAATCCGTAACGCTGAACTACAGCTCGGGCAGGTCGTAAAACCGTGCTATAGCAGAGAATTCCTCGATCACCAGACTGGCTCCGCCGACCAGGCAGCCGTCCACGTCGGGCTGGGCCATGATCGAGCGGACGTTGGCGGCCTTGACCGACCCGCCGTACAGAATTCGGAGGTCCTGGGCGATCCCCTCGTCGTACCACTGACCGACCCATTCGCGGATCGCGCCGCAGACCTCCTGGGCGTCGTCCGGGGTCGCGACTCGACCGGTGCCGATGGCCCAGACCGGCTCGTACGCGACCACCAGCGCACCGATCTGTTCCAGGGTCAGGCCACCCAGTGCCTCCTCGACGTGGGCGATGGTGAACGCGACCTGGTCCAGTTCCTCACGGACCTCGATCCCCTCGCCGACACAGACGATCGGGGTGAGCCCATGCTCGACCGCCTTCTTGGCCTTGGCGTTGACCAGCTTGTCGTCCTCGCCGTAGTACTGCCGGCGCTCGGAGTGGCCGACCAGGACGTAGCGGCAGCCGAGCTTGGCCAGCATGGTGGCCGAGACGTCTCCCGTGTAGGCCCCCTCGTCGAACGGCGACACGTCCTGCGCCCCGTAGGAGAGCGCCAGCCGGTCACCCTCGATCAGGGTCTGCACCGTGCGCAGGTCGGTGAACGGCGGCAGCACGACGACCTCGGACTTGGCCGCGTCGTGGCGCTTGTCCTGCAGGGTCCAGGCCAGCTTCTGGATCAGACCGACCGCCTCGATGTGGTTCAGGTTCATCTTCCAGTTGCCGGCGATCAACGGCGTACGGGCCATGCTTGTCAGTGCTCCTCTTCCAGTACGGCCAGGCCCGGCAGGGTCTTGCCCTCTAGGTACTCCAGGCTGGCCCCGCCGCCGGTCGAGATGTGACCGAAGGCGTCGTCAGCGAACCCCAGGTCGCGCACGGCGGCCGCAGAGTCGCCGCCGCCGACCACGGAGAGCCCGTCCACCTCGGTCAGCGCCTGCGCCACGGCCTTGGTGCCTGCGGCGAAACTCTCCCACTCGGCCACGCCCATCGGACCGTTCCAGAACACCGTCCTGGCCGAGCTGATCACCGAGGCGAAGACCCGCGAGGACCCGGGACCGATGTCCAGACCGATCTGGTCGGCCGGAATGCCGTCCGCCGGTACCTCGGTAGGTGGGGCGTCCGCCTTGAACTCGGGTGCCACAACGATGTCGGAGGGCAGCACGATCTGGGTGCCGCCGGTCGCCGCGTCGTTCAGATACCCCTTGACCGCGTCGACCTGGTCCTCCTCCAGCAGGCTCTTGCCCACCTCGTAGCCCTGCGCGGCCAGGAAGGTGAACACCATCCCGCCACCGACGACCAGGGTGTCGGCGGTCCGGAGCAGGTTGGCGATCACCGCGAGCTTGTCGGACACCTTGGCCCCGCCCAGCACCACGACGTAGGGGCGCTCGGGGTTCTCGGTGAGCCGGCGCAGCACATCGACCTCCGCCTTGACCAGGCCGCCGGGCGCACTGGGCAGCCGCTTGGCCACGTCGTAGACGCTGGCCTGCTTGCGGTGCACGACACCGAAGCCGTCGGAGACGAAGACGTCGGCCAGGGCCGCGTACTTGTCGGCCAGCGCCCCACGCTCGGCGTCATCCTTCGACTCCTCGCCCGGCTCATAGCGGACGTTCTCCAGCAGCGCGACCTGGCCGTCGGTGAGGCCGCCGACCACTTCCTCGGCCGACTCCCCGACCACGTCCGCGGCCAGCGTCACCGATGCTCCGAGCAGCTCCGACAGCCGGGCGGCCACCGGGCGGAGCGAGTACTTCGGGTTGACCTCGCCCTTCGGCCGGCCGAGGTGAGCCAGCACGATGACCTTGGCGCCCGCCTCGCGGAGCGAGTTGAGGGTCGGCAGTGACGCCCGGATCCGCCCGTCGTCGGTGATCGTCTCGCCGTCCAGGGGGACGTTGAGGTCGCAGCGGACCAGCACCCGTCTCCCCCGGAGGTCACCTAGGTCCGAAACTGACTTCACAGCCCTGTCCTTTCACAGCATTGACTGACCAGGAGTCGCACCGCACCCAGAGCCCTCACCCAGTACCCAGGTTGCAACCTGGGTACTGGGTCGGATTCCCACGCAGCGTGGGAATCCGACACCGGGATGCGAGGGGTCCGGGCCGAGCGGCGTACGCGGGTCAGCCGGTTAGAGCCGGCCGCCGACCAGGGCGACCACGTCGACCAGGCGGTTGGAGTAGCCCCACTCGTTGTCGTACCAGCCGACGACCTTGACCGAGTCGCCGATCACCTTGGTCAGCCCGGAGTCGAAGATGCAGGACGCCGGGTCGGTCACGATATCGCTGGAGACGATCGGGTCCGTCGTGTAGCGCAGGTAGCCCTTGAGCGGCCCGTCGGCGGCGGCCTGGACGATGGAGTTGACCTCCTCGACGCTGGTCTCCCGCGGCGCGGTGAAGGTGAGGTCGGTGGCCGAGCCGGTCGGCACCGGGACGCGCAGCGCGTACCCGTCGAGCTTGCCCTTGAGCTGCGGCAGCACCAGGCCGATCGCCTTGGCCGCCCCGGTGGAGGTGGGCACGATGTTCAGCGCGGCGGCCCGGGCCCGACGCAGGTCCTTGTGCGGACCGTCCTGCAGGTTCTGGTCCTGGGTGTAGGCGTGGATCGTGGTCATCAGGCCCTTGACGATGCCCAGGCCGTCGTCCAGCGCCTTGGCCATCGGGGCCAGGCAGTTCGTGGTGCAGGAGGCGTTGGAGATGATGTGGTGGGTGTCCGGGTCGTAGTCGCCATCGTTGACGCCCATCACCACGGTGATGTCCTCGTTCTTGGCCGGCGCGGAGATGATCACCTTCTTGGCCCCGCCGTCGAGGTGGGCCTTGGCCTTGGTGGCGTCGGTGAAGAACCCGGTGGACTCGATCACCACGTCGACGCCGAGGTCGCCCCACGGCAGCGCGGCCGGGTCCTTCTCGGCCAGGATCTTGATGTGGTCGTCGCCGATCTGGATGCCGTCGTCGGTGAGGGAGATCTCGGACGGGTACTTGCCGAGGACGCTGTCGTACTTGAGCAGGTGGGCCATGGTCTTGACGTCGCCCAGGTCGTTGGCGGCGACGAGGTCCAGGTCGGCGCCGGCGGCTACTGCGGCGCGGTAGAAGTTGCGGCCGATCCGACCAAAGCCGTTGATGCCAACACGAACGGTCATGGAAACGAACTCCTGTTCTAAGGCGAGTGGGCCTCTCCGGTCACGGAGGACCAGAGGACACCTTAGCCAACTCTCGGTACCCCGTTACGACGGCATTTCCCCCGTGGGCACCGCACTGCCGGGCTAGTCGACCTGCTCCAGCAGGTCGGCGCTCAGGTTGGCCTCGGTGCCGGCGATCCCCAGGTCGGCCGCCCGCTTGTCGGCGGTGGCCAGCAGCCGCCGGATCCGGCCGGCCACGGCGTCCTTGGTCAGCGGCGGGTCGTGCAGCTGACCGAGCTCCTCCAGGCTGGCCTGCTTGTTCTCCACCCGAAGTACGCCGGCGGCGCGCAGGTGCTCGGGCACATCGTCGCCGAGGATCTCCAGCGCCCGCTCCACCCGGGCCCCGGCGGCGACCGCGGCGCGGGCCGAGCGGCGCAGGTTGGCGTCGTCGAAGTTGGCCAGCCGGTTCGCCGACGCCCGCACCTCGCGGCGCATCCGGCGGTCCTCCCAGGCCAGCAGCGACTCGTGCGCACCGAGCCGGGTGAGCAGCACGGCGATGGCATCGCCGTCGCGGATCACCACCCGGTCGACGTTGCGCACCTCCCGGGCCTTGGCCACGATGCCGAGCCGGCGGGCCGCGCCGACCAAGGCCAGCGCCGCCTCCGGTCCGGGGCAGGTGACCTCCAAAGCCATCGACCGGCCGGGCTCGGTCAGCGAACCGTGGGCCAGGAACGCGCCGCGCCAGGCGCCGACACAGTCACACAGACCGCCGCTGACCACCTGGGCCGGCAAGCCCCGGGCCGGCCGGCCGCGGGAGTCGATCAACCCGGTCTGCCGGGCCAGCGCCTCCCCGTCGGAGATCACCCGGACCACGAACCGGGTGCCCCGGCGGAGTCCGGCCGCGTTGACCACCATCAGGTCACTGTCGTGCCCGAACACCTCGTTGATGTCGGTGCGCAGTCGGCGGGCCGCCGCGCCGGTGTCCAGCTCGGCCTCGATCACGATCCGGCCGCTCACGATGTGCAGACCCCCGGCAAACCGCAACGTCGCCGCGACCTCTGACTTCCGGCAGCAGGGCTTGGCCACTTTGATCGTTGCCAGCTCCGCCTTCACCTGTGCGGTCATGGCCATTCGGACATGATGCCACGCGCCTGGACCTGGGTTCCGGCGTCGCTCAGATTCCCATGACCTCCGCGTACGCGGACGCCAGCCGCAGCGGGTCGTGCCGGGCGGAACCGTCCCGGGCGGCCAGATCGGCGACCACCAGACGAGCGCCGAGCGAGTCGGCCCAGGCCGGCAGGTGCGGGTCGTCCGCGGCGAACCGGCTGTCGGCCAGCACCACGTCCAGCCGAAGGTCCGGGGCGTGCTCGGCCAGCAGCTCGATGTGCTTGGCGGCGGAGAAGCCGGCGGTCTCGTACGCGGGGACCAGGTTCAGGACCAGCATCCGTCGAGCATCCGTCCCGTGGATGGCTGTCGCCAGCTTGGGCACCAGCAGGTGCGGGATGACCGAGGTGAACCAGGATCCCGGGCCGAGCACGATCCAGTCCGCCTCCAGCACGACCTCCACCGACTCCACGCAGGCCGGCGGGTCGGTGGGGCTGAGCCGGACCACGCTCACCTCACCCGGGGTGGTAGCCACGTTGGCCTGTCCGCGGACCTGGGAGATCTCGTCTGGCCGGCCCGGGTCGACACCGATCACGTCCGCCTCGATCTCCAGCGGCACCGAGGCCATCGGGAGCACCCGGCCCTCGGCTCCGAGCAGCCGGGCGACCATGTCCAGCCCGGCGACCGGGTCACCCAGCCGCTCCCACAGCCCGGCGATCAGCAGGTTGCCGATGGCGTGGCCGCTCAACGCGCCCTCGCCGTCGAAGCGGTACTGCAACACGTCCGCCCAGGTTCTGCCCGACTCGTCGTCACCGCAGAGCGCGGCCAGGGCCATCCGCAGGTCACCGGGCGGCAGGCAGTGCAGCTCGGCCCGGATCCGGCCGGAGGACCCGCCGTCGTCGGCGACGGTGACGACGGCGGTCAGCTGGTCGGTGACCCGGCGCAGCGCGGACAGGGACGCCGCCAGTCCGTGGCCGCCCCCGAAGGCCACCACCCGGGGCAGCCGGCTGGTCCGTGCGTAAGCGCTCCGGCGACCGCGGGCGGGCGGGCTCATTCCCGACCCAGATCGCGGTGCAGCACGGTGGTCGGCACCCCGGTCGCCCGCAGCCGGTGGGCCAGCTCCTCGGCGATCGCGGTGCTGCGGTGCTTACCGCCGGTGCAGCCGATCCCGATGGTGACGAACCGCTTGCCCTCGCGAACGTAGCCCGCCGACACCGACGCCAGCACCTGCTGCACGGCGACCAGGAAGGGCGCGGCCCCGGGCTGCTGCAGCACGTACTCGCTGACCGGCTTGCTCAGGCCGGTCTGCGGCCGCAGATCGGGCACCCAGTGCGGGTTGGGTAGGAAGCGCACGTCGAACACCATGTCCGCGTCGACGGGCAGCCCGTTCTTGAACCCGAAGGACAGTAGTGTGACCCGGAGCGTGTCATCGCTGGTCCCGCCGTACGCGTGGCTGACCCGGGAGCGCAGCTGGTGAATGTTCAGCGACGAGGTGTCGATCACCAGGTCGGCCGCGGCGCGGAGGGTGGCCAGGGTCTCACGCTCCCGGACGATGCCGTCCATCAGCCGGCCGTCGCCCTGCAGCGGATGGGGCCGTCGCACCGACTCCTGGCGCCGGACGATGATGTCGTCGGCCGCCTCCAAGAACAGGATCTCCGGCAGCGTGCCAAGGGCGCTCAGGTCGGAGAACATGGTCGGCAGCTGCTCGAAGAACTCCCGGGTGCGGACGTCCAGCACCACGGCGACCCGGGTCAGATCCACCTGGCGGGCCTGCTCGCACACGTCGACCAGCAGGCTGGGCGGCAGGTTGTCGATCACGTACCAGCCCAGATCCTCCAGGCTGTGGGCGGCGGTCGAGCGGCCGGCCCCGGACATGCCGGTCACCACGACCAGCCGCAGCGGCTTGGTCGGCTCCTCGGGTGCCTCGGTGGTCACAGCGGGAATTATCCGGCATCGGGCAGGACTTCGCCCGTGGCCATGTCGATCGCCTCGCCCCGCGGCTTGGCGTCCAGGGCCTCCTTGATCGCCGCGGCCAGCTTGGGACCGAACCCGGGCACGGCCGCGATCTCCTCCACACTGGCCGCCCTCAGCTTCTTCAGCGATCCAAAGTAGGTGATCAGCGCCTTGCGCCGCACCTCCCCGAGCCCGGGCACCTGGTCGAGCAGCGACTCCACCATCGACTTGCTCCGCCGGGTGCGGTGGTGGGTGATCGCGAAGCGGTGCGCCTCGTCCCGCAGCCGCTGCAGCAGGTACAGACCCTCGCTGGTCCGCGGCAGGATCACCGGCTCGTCGGCGTCCGGCAGCCAGACCTCTTCCAGCCGCTTGGCCAGACCGCAGAGGGCCACGTCGGAGATCTCGAGCTCGTCCATCGCCTTGGCGGCTGCGGCCACCTGGGGCGGGCCGCCGTCGACCACCACCAGAGAGGGGGCGTATGCGAACTTGCGCGGTGCACCCGTGACCGGGTCGATCAGCAGCGGGCCGGACGACGGGTCGCGATCGGTGGGGCTCCGGTCGTCGAGCAGTCGACGGAACCGGCGGGTGATCACCTCATGCATCGCGGCTACGTCGTTCTGACCGTCCACGCCGCGGATGAGAAAGCGGCGGTACTCGCTCTTGCGAGGCAGGCCGTCCTCGAACACCACCATCGAGGCCACCACCTCGGTGCCCTGCAGGTTGGAGATGTCGAAGCACTCCATCCGCAGCGGCGGGGCGTCCAGCTCCAGCGCCTCCTGGATCTCCTCCAAGGCCCGGTTGCGGGTCGACAGGTCACCGGCCCGGGTGGTCTTGTGCTTCACCAGGGTCTCGCTGGCGTTGCGGGCCACTGTCTCCATCAGCGCCCGCTTGTCCCCGCGCTGCGGCACCCGGATGTCGACGTTCGCCCCGCGCCGTTGCGACAGCATGCCGGTCAGTGACTCGAGGGAGGACGGCAGCACCGGCACCAGGATCTCCCGCGGCACCGCGTCGCGGTCGGTCGTGGTCGGGTCGGCGTCGCCGTAGAGCTGAAGCAGGAACTGCTCCACCAGCGTCTCGCTGCCGGAGTCGTCGAAGCGGTCCGCCACCCAGCCCCGCTGTCCGCGGATCCGGCCCCCGCGTACGTGGAAGATCTGCACGGCCACTTCCAGCGGATCCTCGGCCAGGGCGATCACATCGGCGTCGGTGCCGTCCCGGAAGACCACCGCGTTCTGCTCCATGGCCCGCTGCAGTGCGCCGATGTCGTCGCGGATCCGGGCGGCGCGCTCGTACTCCAGCGCGTCGCTGGCCGCCCGCATCTCCCGCTCCATCCTCCGGATCGTCGGCGCCGCCTGGCCGGAGACGAAGGTGACGAAGTCGTCGACGATCGCCCGGTGCTCGTCGGCGTCGACCCGGCCGACACATGGGGCGGAGCACTTGCCGATGTAGCCGAGGAGACACGGTCGGCCGAGCTGCTGATGGTTCTTGAACACACCGGGTCGGCAGGACCGCATCGGGAACACCCGGAGCAGCAGGTCGACGGTCTCCCGGATCGCCCAGGCGTGCGAGTAGGGGCCGAAATAGCGAGTGCCTTTGCGCTTCGGACCGCGACCGACCATCACCCGAGGGAACTCCTCGGACAAGGTGACCGCCAGCCACGGGTAGGACTTGTCATCCCGGTACTTGATGTTGAACCGCGGGTCGAACTCCTTGATCCAGGAGTACTCGAGCTGCAGCGCCTCGACCTCGGTCTGCACCACCGTCCAGTCGACCTTGGCCGCGCTGCTGACCATGGAGCGGGTCCGGCTGAGCAGGTTCGCCGGGTCGGCGAAGTAGGAGTTCAGCCGGGACCGGAGGCTCTTGGCCTTGCCCACGTAGATGACCCGGCCGGAGGCGTCGGAGAAGCGGTACACCCCGGGCTGGTCCGGGATCGAGCCCGGGGCCGGCCGGTAGGCCGGTCCGCCCCGGGTCGCGGTGGATGGCACGTCCTTCAGCGTAGGTGCGCGGCCCGACAGTGCCGCCCGGGCCGCGCGCAGGCGGCGGTCTGAGCCAGCACGTCGAGCGTCTCCGACAGCATCAGCACCACCGGTCCCCGCCGGTTGGGTTCCTTCTCCGTCGGCGTCACGAAAGTCCCGCAAAACGCGCCGGCGCTGGCGGGCGCGCCGCTGGCCATGAGCCTGGAGGGCGCCGGCGGAAGGTGTGCGGTTGCGACACCAGATGGGCCGGTCTCGGGCGACAGTCGTCGCAATCGCACATTTCGTACGCCGACGCCAGGTCAGGCGGTGACGACCACCTTGTCGCCCGCGACCGTGACCTCCGCCTCGGGCAGCGGCTTGGTGGCGGGGCCGTTCTGCACACTGCCGTCCTTGATCGAGAACTTGCTGCCATGGCACGAACAGTTGATCGTCCCTCCCTCGACCGCGGTGACCGGGCAGCTCTGGTGGGTGCAGATCTTGCTGAACGCCTTGAACCTCCCCGATGACGGCTGGGTGATCACATAGTCCGCGTCGTCCAGGATCACGCCGCCGCCGACCGGAACCTTGGACCTGGCCACGCCGGGCCCGCTCGGCGCTGCGGGCTTGCTGGCCGAGGCCGAGCCCGACTTGCTGGCCGAGGCCGACGGCGTCTTGACCGGCGCCGAGCTGGTGACCGGCGCCGAGCTGGCGGACGTGGCCGGGGCCGAGCTGGCCGGGGTCCCCGTCTCGCCGTCGGCCGTGCAGGCGCCGAGGACAGCTAGGCCGCCCCCGGTCAGTGCGGCCAGGCCGGCGGCCCGGAGGACGGTCCGCCGCGTCGTCACGGTCGGCTCGGACGTGGGAAGGGAGCGGTCGGGCATGGAGCCTCCGTTGTGAGGTGCCGAGGTCGAGTAGCGAGGGGGCCGGTCACCAGACCTTCCGGTTCGGTGGTGGCCGCACTCAGTGGTCTAGACGCGGCAGGCGTGCCTTGGGTTCGAGCGAAGGCCGGACCCTGAGTCGCTCGGCCGTCAGCTGGCCGCCCGAGCCGGGACCCGCGGGCCCGCGGCCTTCTTGGCCGGGCTCTTCCGTGCGGTCGCCTTCTTGGCGGCCGACTTCGGGTTGTCCGCCGCCCGCCCGCCGGCCGTCCTGGTCGTCTGACCGTTGGCGGCCACCAGCTCGGGCTGGGCCGCGCCGACCGGCACGTCCCGGCCCTCCAGGATCGGCCGCAGAAACGTGCCGGTGTGCGAGTCCCGGTGCGCCGCGATCTGCTCGGGCGTCCCTTCGGCGATCACCTGGCCGCCCCGCGAGCCGCCCTCCGGGCCCATGTCGATCAGCCAGTCGGCGGTCTTGATCACATCCAGGTTGTGCTCGATCACCACCACCGTGTTGCCCGCGTCCACCAGCCGGCCGAGCACGCCGAGCAGCTTGCGGATGTCCTCGAAGTGCAGACCCGTGGTCGGCTCGTCCAGCACGTACAAGGTGCGGCCGGTGGAGCGCTTCTGCAGCTCACTGGCCAGCTTCACCCGTTGAGCCTCACCGCCGGACAGGGTGGGCGCCGGCTGGCCGAGACGTACGTATCCCAGGCCCACCTCGACCAGGGTCTTGAGGTGCCGGTTGATCGCCGGGATGGCGGCGAAGAAATCGGCCGCCTCCTCGATCGACAGGTCGAGGATCTCGGAGATGGACTTGCCCTTGTAGTGCACCTCGAGGGTCTCCCGGTTGTACCGCGCGCCGTGACAGACCTCGCACGGCACGTACACGTCGGGCAGGAAGTTCATCTCGATCTTGATCGTGCCGTCGCCGGTGCAGTTCTCGCAGCGGCCGCCCTTGACGTTGAAGGAGAACCGGCCGGGCTGGTACCCGCGGACCTTGGCCTCGGGCGTCTCGGAGAACAGCCGTCGCATGTGGTCGAACACCCCGGTATAGGTCGCCGGGTTGGACCTCGGGGTCCGCCCGATCGGGGACTGGTCGACGTGGATGATCTTGTCGATGTCGTCGGCACCGGTGATCGAGCGATGCCGGCCGGGCACCTCCCGGGCGTTGTAGATCCGTTTGGCCAGTGCGGTGTAGAGGATCGAGTTGACCAGGGTCGACTTGCCGGAGCCGGACACACCAGTCACCGCGATCAGCTGGCCGAGCGGGAACGACACCGTCACGTTGCGCAGGTTGTGCTCGACCGCGTTGTGCACGGTGACCACCCGACTCTTGGTCCGCGGTCGCCGCAGCGCCGGTAGCGGGATCGACCGCCGACCGGACAGGTACGCGCCGGTGAGGGAGTCTGGGTTGGCCAGCAGCCCCTCGACGGAACCGGAGTGCACCACGTGCCCGCCGTGCTCCCCCGCGCCGGGGCCGATGTCGACCGCCCAGTCGGCGGTGCGGATGGTGTCTTCGTCGTGCTCGACCACGATCAGGGTGTTGCCCAGGTCGCGCAGCCGCACCAGGGTCTCGATCAGCCGCCGGTTGTCCCGCTGGTGCAGCCCGATGCTCGGCTCGTCCAGCACATAGAGCACGCCGACCAGACCCGAGCCGATCTGGGTGGCCAGCCGGATCCGCTGGGCCTCGCCGCCGGACAGGCTGGCGGTGGGCCGGCTGAGCGACAGGTAGTCCAGACCGACGTCGAGCAGGAATCTGAGCCGCTCGTTGATCTCCTTGAGCACCCGCTCGGCGATCTGGCGCTCCCGGTCGCTCAGCTCGAGCCGGCGCAGGAAGGCCGCCGCCTCGTCGATCGACATCGCCGCGATCTCGGCGATGTTGCGCCCGCCGACCGTGACAGCGAGCGAGGTCGGTTTGAGCCGCGCTCCCTTGCAGGCCCGGCAGGGCACCTCCCTCATGTACCCCGCGAACCGCTCCCGCGACGTGTCGCTCTCGGCCTCGGCGTGCCGACGCTCGATGTAGGAGATGACCCCCTCGTACTTGGCGTTGTAGCTGCGCTCCCGGCCGTACCGGTTCCGGTAACGCACGTGCACCTGGCCGGGCACGCCGTTGAGCAGCACCTGGCGGGCCGTCGCCGGCAGCCGATGCCAGGGCATGGTCATGCTGAACCCCGCGCTGTCGGCCAGTGACTCGATCAGCCGGTTGAAGTAGTCGGCCACGTGCGCCGAGGCCCACGGCGCGATTGCCCCCTCGGCCAGGCTCTTCTCGTCGTCCGGCACGACCAGCTCGGGGTCGACCTCCATCCGCGTGCCCAGGCCATGGCACTCCGGGCAGGCGCCCCACGGCCCGTTGAACGAGAACTGGCGCGGCTCGAGCTCGTCGATGGCAATGTCGTGGTTGTTCGGGCAGGCCATCTTCTCCGAGTAGCTGCGCTCCCGGTCCGGGTCCTTGGGGTCGAGGTCGACGAAGTCGACCGTCACCACGCCCTGGGCCAGCCCGAGGGCGGTCTCCACCGAGTCGGTCAGCCGCTGCTTCACCGTCGGCTTGACGGCCAGCCGGTCGACGATCACCTCGATGGTGTGCTTGTACTTCTTGTCCAGGACCGGCGGGTCGGTCAGCTGCACCACCTCGCCATCCACCCGGGCCCGGCTGAACCCGTCGGAGGCCAGCTGGCGGAACACCTCCGCGTACTCCCCCTTGCGGCCGCGGATCACCGGCGCCAACACCTGGAAGCGGGTGCCCTCCGCCAGTCCCATCAGCCGGTCCACGATCTGCTGCGGCGACTGCCGGCTGATCGGCTCGCCGCAGATCGGGCAGTGCGGCCGCCCGGCCCGCGCGTAGAGCAGCCGGAGGTAGTCGTAGACCTCGGTGATGGTGCCGACGGTGGAGCGTGGGTTGCGGCTGGTCGACTTCTGGTCGATCGAGACGGCGGGCGAGAGCCCCTCGATGAAGTCCACGTCGGGCTTGTCCATCTGGCCCAGGAACTGCCGCGCGTACGCCGAGAGTGACTCCACGTACCGCCGCTGGCCCTCGGCGAAGATGGTGTCGAAGGCGAGGCTCGACTTGCCCGACCCCGAGAGCCCGGTGAACACGATGAGCGCGTCCCGCGGGAGGTCGAGCGAGATGTTTCGCAGGTTGTGTTCGCGAGCCCCGCGCACGACCAGCCGCTCAGTCACGGTCGACATCGTATGTGGGTGCTCCGACAGTTCTCGATTGTGCTCTTCTCGCGCTCGTCGCGCTCTCGGTGCTGCCGCCGTCGTCGTTCTTCGCGAACGGAAAGAACGCCCTTCATCTCATCGCTCCTCCGATCGGCGGCAGAGCGCTCCTCCGACGCTCGAAGAGCGTCCCCCCGACGCTCGCGACGCGATCCTCCGATGCTCGACGACCGCTTCCGCCAACCTCGGTCGGAGGAAGCGCTAGCGTGTGCCCATGACCCAGCCCGGCGGCGCCGCTTCTCAGCTGGAGACGTTGCGTGGCCTGGTCAACGGGGCGACGCAGCGGTTGCTCGGAGACACCATCGGGGTCAGCGACGAGGACTGGCGGGGTCCCAGCCGGCTGCCCGGCTGGACCCGTGGACACGTCGCCTCCCACATCGCCCGGCAGGCCGACGGCATGGTCCGGCTGACCGAGTGGGCGCGCAGCGGAGAGCGGCAGGACATGTACGCCTCGGCCGAGCAGCGGGAGACCGACATCGCCGCCGGGGCGGACCGGACCGGGCTCGAGCTACAGATCGACCTGGACACCTCGGCGGGCCGGCTCGACCAGGCCTTCGACGGGCTGGACGAACAGGCCTGGGACGCCACCGTCGAGCTCCGCGGCGGCACCCAGGTGCCGACCCGGCTGCTGCCCCTGTCCCGGCTGCTCGAGGTCGTGGTCCACCACGTCGACCTGGACATCGGCTTCGAGTTCGCCGACGTCGAGAACGCGACCGCCGAATGGCTCCTGGAGTGGTGCGCGTTCCGGGTCCGGAGTCGTGAGGAGTTCCCCCGGCTGGACCTCACCGCGGACTCCGGCTTCACCATCACCCTCGGCAACGCCGGTGAGCCGACCACGGTGAGCGGCGCCAGTGCCACCCTGCTTGGCTGGGTGATGAGCCGGGTCGACGACTCGGCCGTGCGCGGTGGCGAGGGGCTGCAGCGGCCGCCGTTCTGAGGTGATCGACCGGAGGGACGAAGTCATGTCAGGGCTCAACCACGTCGAACCGGGAGGCGCGCCGCTGGTCGTACGGCTCTCGCCCGCGGTGACGATGACCAAGGTCAGTGTCGGCGGCTCGATGGACAACAACGCCTATCTGCTGCTGACCCGAGGCGGGGCAACGGTGTTGGTCGACGCGGCGAACGACAGCCAGCGCCTGCTCAAGCTCATCGGCTCCGAGTCGGTGGACACCATCGTCACCACCCACCGGCATCCCGACCACTGGCAGGCCCTGGCCGCGGTCGCCGAGCGCACCGGCGCCCGGCTGGTCGCGGGGCGTCCGGACGCCGAGGCGATCGAGCGGCAGGCCGGGGTCAGTGGCATCGAGCGAGTCTGGGACGGCGACACGGTCGACCTCGGAGAGGAAACGCTCGCGGTGGTCGGCCTGGTCGGGCACACGCCGGGCTCGATCGCTCTGGCGTACACCGCCGGCGGCGTGCCGCAGTTATTCACCGGTGACAGCCTGTTCCCCGGCGGGCCGGGCAAGACCAACGTCAAGGAGGACTTCACCTCCCTGATGGACGACCTGGAGCGCAAGATCTTCGAGGCCTTCGGCGACGACACCGTGGTGCACCCCGGTCACGGCGACGACACCACACTCGGCACTGAGCGCCCGCATCTGGCCGAGTGGCGCGAGCGGGGCTGGTAGGCCGCCCGGCTTGACCCGGCCCGCCAGAATCGGGGCATGAGGCGGCGGACCGGGCTCGGCGTACTGATCATCGCGGGCCTGGTGCTCGCCGGCTGCACCGCCGAACCGGGCGGCACCACCGCTCCCTCGGCGCCGGCCAGTTCCAGCCCGACCGCCGTGGCCACCTCTGCCGCCGGACCGACCCCGTCCGCCACGCCGTCGGCGATCACCACCCCGAGTCCTACGCCGTCACCGACCAGCGCCAAGCCGTCGGCGAAGCCGAACCCGATCTCGGTGCAGGCCTTGATCGAGAAGAAGTACGACGGACGAGGTCTACGGCTGGGCCGGCAGATCGGCAGCACCAACGCGTACGAGCGCTATCTGGTCAGCTACCGCGGCGATGGGCTCCGGCTGACCGGCGTGATGAACGTGCCGACCGGTAAGGGGCCCTTCCCGGTGCTGGTGCTCAACCACGGCTACATCGACCCCGACATCTACGTCGCCGGGCAGGGCTTCGCACGAGAGCAGGACTACCTGGCGCGACGCGGCTTCGTGGTGCTGCACATCGACTACCGCAACCACGCCGGATCTGACAACGACCCGGATGCGGACTACGAGCTACGGCTGGGCTACGCGGTGGACGCAGTCAACGCGGTCAAGGCGGTGAAGAGCTCCACGCTGCCCTTCCTGGACCAGGATCGGGTCGGCATGATGGGCCGCTCGATGGGCGGCAACGTGACGATGAACGCGTTGGTGGCACAGCCGGACCTGGTGGACGCCGCGGTGCTCTACGCCACGACCAGCTCCCTGGCCGCCGAGAACTGGCGACAGTTCGGCCGCGATGGCGACGACCAGCGGACGAACCGTCGGATGGAGCGGACCTACGGCCTGCCCGACGACAACCCGAAGTTCTGGCTGGCCGCGTCACCCCGGCCCTACCTCGGCCGCGTGAGCCGCACCGGTCCTGCTGCACCACGGGACGGCGGACGATACCTGCCCGCCGCGCTGGGCCCGCTCGGCCACCCGGGCGCTGAAGTCCGCGCGCAAGGACGTGACCCTGCGGTGGTACGAGGGTCAGGGCCACCGCATGGAGGGGGCGGCGTTCGCGCGCTCCATCGACCGGACCGCCGACTTCTTCTCCGAGAACCTGAACTAGTCTCGTCCGGGTGCTCGGCCAAGGTCGCGGCTGGACGAACGGCCGAGCTAGCTCGCCGCGAGGGTCGCGTACACCTCGTCCAGCCGGCGGGCCGGTGGCCCCAGCCCGTCCATGGCGTCGACCTGGCGGGCGAGCTCTGGGGAGCGCCACTCCAGAGCGGAGAACTCCAGGGCCGTGGCCAGCGCCATGGCGTGGTGGTGGAACGTGACGTCGAGGATCGCCCGCACCCGCTCGTTGTCCGGGTCGTCGCAGCGCCGGGGCAGCCGGTCGCGCAGGGCGAAGAACCGGCGCACCAAGGGACCCCCGCGGGGCGCCAGGTAGCCCAGGCTCTGCCGGGCCCGGATGCCGGCGATCACCGACTCCGCCTCGTCCTGCAGGATGACGGCCTCCGCCGCGATCCGCCGGAGGGCGGCGCGCTGAGCCGCCCGATCCTCGGCCGGCGTCCGGCTGGGCTCGAGCACGTCGACCAGCACGAACGGGTCGGTACGGCGGCGGAACCACGCCATGCCTTGCACTATATGAGCGCTCTGGTGAGGTCAGCCGCACTGCGCTGAGCGGCCCGGCTCGGCCGGCGGGTCATTCCCGTCGGCGATCGTCCGCTGCACCCAGGCCACGTCCCGCCAGGCCCCGTGCTTCCAGCCCACCTGGCGGTAGACCCCGACCGGCGTGAACCCGAGCGCACGGTGAAACGCGACGCTGGCCTCGTTGGGCAGGCTCGTCCCGGCCATCGCCCTGCGGTAGCCCAGCTCGGCCAGCCGCTGCAGCAGCGCCTCGTACAGCCGCCGGCCGCCACCGGCCCGGTGCCGGCCCCGCTCGAGGTAGATGCTCACCTCCACCGACCACTGGTAGGCCGGTCGGGCGGAGAACCGGTTGGCGTACGCGTAACCGACCACGCGCTCGTCGTCCTCGAGGACCAGCCAGGCGTGCCGGGCCTGGGCGGCCGCGATCCGCTCGGCCATCTCGGCCGGGGTCGGCGGCTCCAGCTCGAACGAGACCGTGGTTTCGCGAACGTACGGGGCGTAGATGGCCGCGCAGGCTGCGGCGTCAGCCTCGGTCGCGTCGCGGATCATGGCCGGCCCACTCCGTCCGGGCGGCGGAGGAGGTGCAGAGCGACCGCCACCAACCAGGCGAACCCGACGACCAGGCTGAGCCGCTGCCACAACCCCCCGGTGGGCACCAGCGCCGGAACTCCGCCGAAGCCGATCGACGACAGGACGAAGCAGACCCAGAATGCCGCGGCGGTGATCCGGGAGTAGCGGGCCCAGCCCTGCTCGCCGGCCCGGGCGAATCGGGCGCCGAGGACCAGGGCGGCAGCGGGAAGCGCCGTGAAGACCGGGGTCGAGAACAGCTGGTGCAGCTCACCGGTCGCGGTCTGTGCGGACTGGTCGGGTGATCCGGGCGGATAGCCGTTGATCGGGTCGGTCGGGTAGATCCCGGCGCCGACCAGGCCGATGCCTACCGCGGCGACCAGGATCGGGGTCCAACGACCGGTGCCGGACCGCGCCAGCCCGACGGCGTACGCCGAGACCAGCACTCCGGTCCCCAGGAAGGTGGCGACCTGGACCCAGCCCGCCGGATGGCCGAGGGACAGTGAGCTGACCGGGTGGCGCAGCGGGTCGTAACCGGGCCGGACCGCGCCCTGGATCAGGAACGACGCGACGAACAGCGCCGGTCCGACCACGCCGGCCTCCAGTCCCAGGCGGGTGATCCGGTCCGTCTGAACGGGTACCGCGTTCAGGCCGGGTGGGCCTTCGGTTCGGCAGACTCGGCCAGCACCGTGCCACCCTCCAGGTCCTGCGCTTCCTCCGGGCTGGGCCGGTCGCCGTTGGAGTCGCCCCGCACTCGCTTGAGCTCTTCCTCGGCCTCACTCAGCCGGGCCATCAGGGTCCGGGCCACGATCTGCTGTCGGGTGGCGGTCCGCTGGGACCGGCCCCGGAACAGGAAGCTGACCGCCCAATGCACCATCGTGGTGAAGCGGTTCTTGAAGCCGATCAGGTACATCACGTGCACGACCAGCCACATCAGCCAGGCGATGAAGCCCGAGAACCTGATCTTGCTCCCGATGGCGGCCACGGCCGAGAACCGCGAGATGGTCGCCATGCTTCCCTTGTCGAAGTACTTGAACGGCTGCCCGGTCGGCCGCCCGGCCAGCCGCCGCTTGATCTGGCCAGCCACGTGCTTGCCGCCCTGCATCGCCACCTGAGCGACGCCAGGCAGGTCGTTCAGGGCGATCATGTCGCCGACGACGAACACCTCCGGGTGCCCGGGCAGGCTCAGGTCCGGGTTCACCTTGACCCGCCCGGCTCGGTCGACCTCCGTGCCGCTCTGCTCGGCCAGCTGAGCACCGATCGGTGAGGCGCTCACCCCGGCGGCCCACACCTTGCAGCGGGACTTGATCCGGCGCTCGGTGCCGTCCGGGTCGATCACGTCGACACCGGTGTTGTCCACACCGACAACCTTGACGTTGAGCTGCACCTCGACGCCGATCCTGGCCAGCTGCTCACGCGCGGCGTTGGACAGCTTCTCGCCGAACGCGCCGAGCACCGACGGGGCCGCGTCCAGCAGGATCACTCGGGCCTTGCTGGTGTCGATCCGGCGGAAGTCCCGGCGCAGCGTCCGGTGCGCCAGCTCGGCGATCTGGCCCGCCATCTCGACGCCGGTGGGGCCGGCGCCGACGACGACGAAGGTCAGCCACTCCTCGGTCTCGGCCGGGTCGGTGCACAGCTCGGCCAGCTCGAAGGAGCCGAAGATCCGGCCGCGCAGCTCAAGGGCGTCATCGATGCTCTTCATCCCGGGAGCGAACTCGGAGAACTGGTCGTTGCCGAAGTAGGACTGGCCGGCCCCGGCGGCCACGACCAGGGTGTCGTACGGGGTCACGGTCGTGCCCAGGGGGCTGAGCGAGGTCACGGTGCGGGCGGTCAGGTCCACCTCGGTGACCCGGCCCAGCAGCACGGTGGCGTTGGCCTGCTTCTTCAGCACCTCGCGGGTGGCCGGGGCCACCTCGCCCTCGGACAGCACGCCGGTGGCGACCTGGTAGAGCAGCGGCTGGAAGAGATGGTGTGAGGTCTGGCTGATCACGGTGACGGCGACCGGAGCCTTGGCGAGTGCCTCGGTCGTCCACAACCCGCCGAAGCCCGAGCCGATCACGACGACTCGGTGGCGGCCCCCGCGAGCCGCGGCCGGAGTGGATGACGCGGCCGGTGAGGAGGTGTCGACAGCCATGGTTTCCCTCGCTTCACTAGGTCAATGCGTACGTGAGTAGATCGTGTCAGCGCCAGCGCGAATTGGCCACCACCTGGCGGGCGATGTTGGCCGACATGCCGGACACTTCGCATCACTGTGGTCTCACCTCGTACAACAACGCCGCGGGGACGTATCGTCCCGGCGGCCGCCGGCTCCTGCAGTCAGGCGCCGAACCCCGATCGGCGTTGCTGTACGAGATGACGGAACTCATGTCCATGCGAGAAGATTCGACCAAACGCACGCCCGGCGTCCACGGGTCGAGTGCGAAGGTCGCGCCTCGAGGAGGCCGGGCGGCGATGGCGGAGTACGTCTGCGGCGAGTGCGGAGAGCGCAACGAGCCTGGAACCGAGTTCTGCGTGTCCTGCCACGCCTTCCTGGCCTGGGACGACGTAGACGGCGACGGCCAGTTGGACGCCGACTCCCCGGTGTGGACCAGCGTCACTCGCGCCGCCGATACCGCCCCGCCGACCGGGCGATCGGAGCCGCAGGGCGAGGAGCAGGTTCAGACCATCCTGGTGCCACGCGGTGAACCGCCGAAGGATCGCCTGGCCAGCGGTGGCCGCCCCGCTCCCCAGCCAACCGAACCCGTCGATCCCACCCTCGGGCGGTTCCGGATCAGCACCGCGTCGGCCGAGGCCACGGTCGCCGCGACGGGGGTACCGACCACGGTCATGCTGCAGGTCAGCAACACGTCGACCATCGTCGACGGTTACGTGGCGGAGATTCCCGGAGCGCCGAGCTGGCTGAGCGTCGAGGCCGGCTCCGTACAACTGCTGCCCGGTACCGAGGGCCCGCTGCCCGTCCAGCTGCGGGCGGCCCCGGTGCCAATGGTTCCGGCGCAGGAGCTCCGGCTGCGGCTGCGGATCCGGTCGATGAGTGAGACGCCCGCCCATCTGGATCTGCCCCTCTACCTGACCGTGCCGGTCATCGAGGCTCCGATCGGGCTGCGGGCGGAGCCCCAGCTGCTGCGGGTCCGGGACCGGGACACGGCTGGGTTCAGCGTCGTGGTGGACAACACCCGCAGCAACCGGTTCGCCCTGATCCGGTTCACCGGCAGCGACCCCGAGCTGGCCGTGTCGTTCCGCTTCGAACCGCCCATGCTGGAGGTCGCGCCCGGACAGATCGGTTCGGTCCGGGTCGCCGCGACGGCGCCGAAGCCCGATCCGGGCCAGGAGGTCACCCGTCCGCTCACCGTGAGTGCGCTGGAGGGCGACCACCGCGTCGACACCACCGTCACGCTGCAGCAGTCGACCACGGCCAAGGCCCAGGACCCCATGGTCACGCTGGAGGTCGAGCCGAGCCTGGTCCGCGTACGCGACGCCACCTCCGCCCTGGTGCGGGTCGTCGTCGACAACCGGGGGGGCGCCGAATGGGCCCAGGTGGAGCTGCGGGCCACCGACCCCGAGCGGTTGGTCAAGGTGAGCTGGGCGGCGGCCCAGGTCCAGGTGCCACCCGGGCAGACCGCGTATACCGAGGCCCGGTTCACCGCTCCACTGCCCGACGCCGGAACCGAGGCGAGCCGCACCCTGACGGTGACGGCCTCCGACGGTCGGCGGACCGCCACCACGACAGCGACCTTCGTCCAGGTGGCGAGTGCCTCCCCGATGACCACCCTGGGCGTACGCCTCGAGCCCACCGTGGTCCGGGTGCAGGACGCGGACAACGCCAACGTGCAGGTCGTGCTGGACAACCGGCAGGGCCGGACCGGGGTTCGGCTGTTCCTGGAGAGCAGCGATCCCGAGCGCGCCGTCCGCGGCACGTTCACCCCGCCGGTCGTCGACCTGGCAGCCGGACAGATCCAGATCGTGATGCTTCGGCTGGATGCGTGGCGACCTCCGTACGGGCAGGAGCTGACCCGGCCATTCACGATCACCGCCGGGGATGGGCACCAGACGGTCAGTGCCTCGGGCACTCTGGTGCAGGCGTCCTCTCGTTCAGCCATGGAGGTGCTCGCCGTGCGGCTCGACCCCAGTGTGCTGCGGCTGGCCAACCACCGGCGGGGACGGATGACCGCCGTGGTCGACAACCGCCAGGGCGCCCAGCCGGTCCGGGTCTCGCTGCGCGGCGACGATCCCGAGAACTCGGTACGCTTCGCGTTCGCCCCACCCGTGCTGGATGTCGCGCCCGGCTCGCAAGGGGCGGCTGCCGTCACGGTGAATGCACCGCGGGTGCCCGGTGGTCGGGAGGTGTCGCGACCGTTCGCGATCGTGGCCAGCGACGGTCGGTCGGAGGTTCAGGCCCAGGGCAGCCTGATGCAGTCGGCGAGCGATCCCCGGCCGGTGTGGCGCGTGCTGTTCACCCTGTTCGGCGGGCTGGCCCTCATCATCGGAGCCTTCCTGCCGCTATGGGACGGGGACAGCACGCGCGCGGTGGACGTAGACGTGGACTTCCTCGGACAGACGTTCGTCGACCAGGGCGTCGACCTGCAGGGCTTCGAGCAGTTCCTCACGGCTGGCCTGGCGGCCATCGCGCTCGGTGCTCTCGCGGTGTTTGGCCTGACCGGCCGCTCCGGCCGTCTGACCCGGCTGGCCGCGCTGCTGGCCGCCCTGCTCCTGGTCGGGTTCTTCATGGCGTTCAGGTTGTTCGTCGGGATCGACGCCGGTCCGGGAGCCGGCGCGTGGGCGATGATTCTCGGCTGCATCCTCGCCTACATCGGCGGGCTGCTCGCACGCCGCTGAGCGGCCACGAACTCCTCCGCCGGAGACTAGGGTCATGACGCTGAGCTCCTTTCCGCGCTATCCCCTGCTGTTCGGCCCCGTCCCCGGTGCATCCGCTGGAGCGCCTCACGGCTCACCTCGGTGGGGCGCAGCTGTGGGCCAAACGCGAGGACTGCAACTCGGGCATCGCGTTCGGCGGGAACAAGACCCGCAAGCTCGAGTACCTGGTCGCCGCGGCGAGGTCGCCCGAGACTCGACGGTGCTCTACGCCCACCTCGGCGGCCAGCCCGCGCTGAACGGCTACAGCGCGCTGTTCTCCTGACCGGTCTCCAGGACCTCGACCAGGCGCTGCATGGTGGCCAGAGCCGAACGAAGCTCGGCCGCCCCGACCTGGCCGCCGATCCGGTCCGACCACGAATGGGTGACGACGGAGATCTGCCGGATGGCCCAGTAGCCGGCTTCGGTGCAGGCCAAGAGCGAGGCGCGACGGTGGCTGGGGTTGTCCCGGTACTCGGCCAGCCCCCGCTCGACCAGTAGGTCGGCGACCCGCAGCACGCCCTGCCGGCTCACCCCCATCCGCCGGCTGACCTCGGCGACCGTGCGCGGCTGGTCCAGCACCCCGCCGAGCACCTGCCACCAGGCGGCGGTCAGCCCGCCCGCGGTGGCCAGCTGCTGCGCGGCGTCGAGCACCCGCGCGTTGAGCCGGAACGTGGTCAGCACCACCTCGGTCAGCAGCGCCCCGGCCTCAGTCTGCGGAGCGGGTTCCGGCCACTCCGAGCGCGGCGGGACGCCGCCCACCTGAGCCCCGGCCCGGCTTGTCATCCGGCGTGGCCGGCCTGCATCAGCACCGGGTAGCCGCTGGGGTCGCCGCGGTGGAAGACCGTCTCGTACGCCTCGAGCGTCTCGTCCGACGCGAGCCCGAGTCGGCTCAGCGTGGCCCGGCTGAACTGCACCGGTGACTGCGGTCCAGCGGTGATCAGGTCGCCGTCGACCACCGCGCGCTCATCGGCGTAGTGATCGCCGCCCGAGTACCCCGTCGCGGCCAGGTACTCCGGCGCCGCGCTGGTGTGGCGCCGCTCGTCGAGGAGACCCGCTCGGGCCAGGCCGGCCGTGGCGCCGCAGATCGCGGCCACCGGGACCCCGGCGTCCAGAAACCGGCCGGCGGCTGCGGCGAAGTCGTCGCCCCGACCCTCGTCCCACAGGTCGGCCCCCGGCAGGATCAGCAGATCGCTGGCCGCCGGGTCCAGGTCGGCCAGCGTCTGGTCGGGCACCACGCGCAGCCCACCCATCGTGGTGACCGGCTCGGCCGAGGCCCCTACGGTGACGATCTCCCAGGGCTCGCCGGTGAAGCGACCGGTGCGCAGCTCGACCAGGAGGTGCCCGACCTCCCAGTCGGCGATGCTGTCGTACAGAGCAACATGTGCGGTTCGCGTCATGGACAACATGCTGTCATATTGACAGCATGTTGTCAAGTTGCGGGCTGGATGTCTAGGAGTCGTCGGGCTCGTAGGGATCGGTCGCCGGCGGGACCTCCTGGGGCACGTAGTCGGCCAGCCCAGCGGCGACGCGATCCCGTTCGACGGCGAGCTCGTAGTCCTCGTCGTCGCGCGGTGGCATGCCGCCGTGCTCGCTGCGTCGCTGAGGCAGGCCGGGGTCCAGTTCGGGCTCCAGCGGATCCCCCGCGGACTGGTCAGACATGACAGCTCCTCTCGCCGCCTGATCGGAAGTACCTATCCCGGCGAGCGTAGGCCACGACTACTCGAGCCCTCACTCGGACTGCACCAGCCAACGGCGCCCGAACGGGTCGACCATCGCGCCCGTCCGGCCGTACGGCTCCTCGCGGGCCGGGCGGGTGATCTCGGCACCGAGCTGAGCGGCACGGGCCAGCGTGGCGTCCACGTCCGCGACGCGCACCCAGACGGAGTCCGCCGAACGCCCGCCCACCGGTCGCCCGGTCTCGGCAGCGATGTAGTCCTCGGCCACCCGGGCCTCGGCAAGCATCAGCAGCGAGTCACCGATGGCCAGGCTGGCGTGCGTGATGAGCCTTCGCCCCTCCGCGTGGTCCTCGAAAACCTCCCCCACCAGCCGGGCGTCGAACACCGCCCCGTACCAACCGATGGCCCGGACTGCGTCCGGGATCGCCAGGTAGGGGGCCATGTCGGGCCTTGGCGCCTCGGACTCGGGCAGGGTGTCTGGCCAGGCATCGTGCGTCATTCACCTACCATCGCCCCTCGGGCCGGCCGTCCGCCACCCTCGGAGCGGCTCCGTCGGCCCCGAGCAGCGGCGCGGTCAGCGAGGACAGCGACATCCGCTGGCAACCGTCGGCATCAAAGTTGCCGGGGTCGAGCCAGGTCCGGTGGGCGGCGTGGACCTCCGGCCACTCGGTGTCGGTGACCGAGAACCAGTCGGTGTCGCGGTTGCGGCCCTTGGTCACCATGTGGTGCCGGAACCGGCCCTCGTAGCGGAACCCCAGCCGTCGGGCGGCGCGACGCGACGGCTTGTTCAGGCTGTCGCACTTCCACTCGAATCGCCGGTAGCCGAGGTCGTCGAAGGCGTACCGCATGGTCAGATGCACGGCCTCGGTGGCGGCCCGGGTCCGCTGCAGCCGCCGCGAGAAGAGTACGCCGGCAATCTCCACCTGGCCGGTGGCCGGGTCGATACGAGTGAACGACGCGATGCCCTCGGCCTGACCACCCCGGGGGACCAGCGCGAAGGTGACCAGGTCGGCGGTGGCCAGGTGCGCCTCGACCAGCGCGGTCATCTCCGCGACGTCCTGCGGCGGCTCGGTGGGCCGATAGGTCCACAGCGGGCGGTCGTCCGGCCCGCAGAGAGCCGCCAGCAGAGCCGACGCATGGTCGACCGTCAGCGGCTCGATCACGACGTACGCGCCGGTCAGTGTGACCGGCTCGGGTCGGCGCCGCGGGCGCCACGTGATCAGGTCGCCGACCAGCTGGCCGAACTCGTTCACCTCAGGCACCGCTCGAGCCTAGGGCGTGTCTCCCGAACCCCGGTCGAGAGCGAGCGGCGGTCCGGGAAGTGACGGGCAAGGCGGAAGAGGAGGCCGTAGCGGTGTTCTACGGACGACGATGACAACGCGGCCCATCGCTTTCCGGTCGTCGCGCAGCCGATCGAGGTTCGGGAGACACGCCCTAGAGCGATGGTCACTGTTCCGCCGCTCACCGCGCTCTCAGCCAGTGATCGCGGTACTCCCCCATCATGTCGGAATGGGTGCCGCCACTCCACCGGTCGACAGGCCGACCAGCACCCGTGGGGCGACGGTCCGGACATCCAGCCCGCCGGCGCTCCGACGCGTCCCGTTCGCATCGGCGATCGGGCGGCGGGCCGCGTTCGCCTTGACCCAGCTGCTCCGGTTCGCCTGGGTGCAGGTGCAGTGCTGCCTGTTCGCCATGGCCGTCTTCGTGGGGCTGGCCCTGAGCAGTGTGCTGCCGCTGCCGATCGCTCGCTACGACGCGCTGCTGGCGTACGCGCTGGTACTCACCGCCGTCTTCTACCTGTTGCGGCTGGAGACCGGCCGGGAGGTGGCGGTGATCTTCGCCTTCCACCTGATCGGGCTGGCCCTGGAGCTGTTCAAGGTCCAGGTGGGCTCGTGGTCCTACCCCGAGCCGGCCTGGGCCAAGGTGGCCGGTGTGCCGCTGTACTCCGGCTTCATGTACGCCGCCGTCGGCTCTTACATCTGCCAGGCCTTCCGTCGGATGGACCTCCGGGTCGACCGCTTCCCCTGGGTCCCGGCGGGCACCCTGGCCGCGGCGGCATACGCGAACTTCTTCACCCACCACTACCTGCCGGACTTCCGCTGGACGATCGCGGTCGGCTTCGTCATCGTGCTCTGGCGCAGCCGGGTCTTCTACACCGTCGGCCAGCGCCGGTACGCGATGCCGTTGAGCCTCTCGTTCGTGCTCATCGGCTTCTTCCTGTGGGTCGCCGAGAACGCCGCCACCCTGCTGGGTGCCTGGCGGTACCCGGATCAGGAGCAGGTCTGGCAGATGGTCCACGTCGGTAAGTGGGGCTCCTGGGCGCTGCTGGTCAGTCTGAGCTTCGTGCTCGTGGCCGGGGTCAAGATGCAGGAGGGCCGCTTCTACGGCAAGGTCGGCGCGGTTCCGGCCGTGACCGGCGACGAACCTCGGTTGGACGGCACTGGCGCCGACCAGAACGAGAAGCCGAGCTGACCGGTTTCCTGTAGTCCCGGAACAGTCGGCTAGGCGCCGGCCTGTGTCCCTCGGGCCGGGAGCGACCGCGCGAGCCCTTCCAGGATCAGGTCGAGGCCGAAATCGAACTCGCTGCCGAAGTCGTAGTCCGGTCGGAGAATGTGTTCGGTCGAGAACTCGGCGAGGTGGGGGTAGCCGTCGAGGGGATGCTGCTCCATCATCGCTTCAGCCACCTCGGCGACGGTCTCGGGGCCGTTGATGGGCAGCGCCGCCTCGGAGAGGGCGAAGCCGTAGATGTAGCTGTCCAGCAGGGCGTAGGCGTGAGCGGTCATCCTCACCGAGAAGCCGGCCTCCCGCAGGGTGCCGATGATCGCGTTGTGGTGTCGTAGCGTCGCCGGGCCGGGGGCGGTGCCCGACTGCAGGAGCACGATCGCCCACGAGTGGCGACTCAGCACGCGTCGGGCCGACCGCGCACGCCGGACCATCTCGGTTCGCCACTCGCCGCCCACCGATGGCAGCTCGATCTCGCCGAACACGAGGTCGAGGATGCCGTCGAGGATCTCGCCCTTGTTGGCGACGTGGTAGTAGAGGGCCATCGGCTTGGCCCCGAGGTGGTCGGCGAGGGATCGGATGGTCAACGACCCGGCTCCGCCCGCATCGGCGACCTCCAGGGCACCTCTCAGGACCCGCTCTCGGGTGAGGGGAACTCGCGTCTCATCGGACCGAGTCAGGCTGGCGCGTTTCGGCATCGTGCTCGGACTCTAGCGGATTCGTACAAAGTACGGTAGATTCGTACTAAGTACGGCGCGGCAGTCAGCCTCCGCCGGCGTCAGCAGAAAGAAGTCCCGGCCATGCCATCTCCAGGTCTAACCCAGGCACCGCCCACCACCGATCCGGTCCCGGTTGATCCGGCGAGCGACCGCCGCGACCAGACGCAATCCCGCCGTCCGGTCTCGGAGCGCGCTCCGTCCTTCCGGACCACCGCCCGCATCGTCGGCGTGCTGTACCTGGCGGGCATGGTGGTCGGAATCGGCGGCAACATCCTCATCCAATCCATCCTCACCGCCCCTGATGTGCTGCCGACGATCGCGGCGAGCGGCGCACTGCTGGCCGTCGGAGCGGTGTGCTGGCTGGCCACCGTCGCCGGCGACGCAGCGCACGGCGTACTGATGTTCCCGGTTCTTCGCCGGCACAGCGAACGCAGCGCCGTCGGCTACCTTGCCGCCCGGATCACCGACGCAGTATTGATCGCCGTGATGGTTCTGCTGATCCTCATGCAGATTCCCATCGGCGTGGAGTTCATGAAGGCCGGTTCCGCCGACACCTCCTACCTCCAAGCGCTCAGTGCCGTGCTCGGCCAGGCGAACCTGTACGCGTACGAGGTCGCGATGACCACGGTCGGGGTCGCCGGCCTGATCCTGTGTTCGGCGTTCTTCCGCACCAACCTCATCCCACGCCCGCTGGCCGTCTGGGGTCTGGTCGGATATGCGGTCATCCTGGTCGGGTCGGTCCTGCAGATCCTCGGGTTCCACCTGAACTCGGTGCAGGCCATCCCGGGCGGCCTGTGGGAGGTGTTCATCGGCGTCTGGTTGATCGTCAAGGGGTTCAACACCTCCGCCATCAACCGCGAACCGCCGACCACGTCGCCGACGATGCCCATTGGGACATCACCTCATGTCGGGAGCGCCGTCTGATCCTTTGGCCTTTGCCCAACCGGCACGGCACCCTCACCCAGGGTGCCGGGTCGGTGGCGGTCCTGACGGGGTGTCGCCGGACTGTCGCGCGGTGGGATCATGTGGCCCATGAGCACGCGAGGGCTCACACCGGATCGGCGGGTGCTCGTGGTGGGCGGTGGGATCGCCGGCTTGAGCGCCATCCGAGCCTTCGCTCAGCGCGGCCTCCCCGCGCAGCTGGTGGACCGGGCGAGCGGACCGCCGGACGCCGGCCTGGGCCTGAACCTCCCGGGCAACGCCGTGACGGCCCTGCGAGCCTTGGGCGTCGGGGAGGGCTTGGCGGCCTGCGGCACTCCAGTGCGCCGCCGGGAGTACCGCAACGCTCGGGGCCGGCTGTACTTCGCGGTGGACGAAGCCGCCTTCTGGGGTAGCGATGCTTCCGTGTGTGTACGTCGAGGCGATCTGGTCGAGCTTCTGCGGCCTGACGCCGCAACCGCGCAGCCGCGGTGGAATGCGGAGGTGCAGGGGGTTCGCGAGGTTGGCGACGAGGTCGAAGTCTCCTTCAACGGCTCGGCCTCGGAACGATACGACGTGGTGGTGGGTGCCGACGGCGTGCATTCGACGGTCCGAAACTCGATCCTCGGTCGGGACGAGCCGCGTTCGTCGTTGCTGTCGGCAGCGAGCTGGCGGTTCGTGACCTCGAATCCAGGTGTCGACTGCTGGTGTGCCTGGTCCGGTCCGGCGGGAACGCTGTTGTTGATTCCGCTGAGCGGGGATCAGGTGTACGGCTACGCCTCGGCCACCGGCCACGGCTCGGTAGGCAGTGACCCGGAATGGCTACGCGTCACCTTCGACCACTACCCGGAGCCGGTGAGACAGGCCGTTTCGTCCACACTGCGCACACCGGCCTCGCTGTACCACTCACCCGTCCACGAAGTGCGGCTTCGCACCTGGCATCGCGGAAGAGTCATGCTCATCGGGGACGCGGCGCACGCCACCGCGCCCGTGTGGGCGCAAGGCGCTGCCCTGGCCGCCGAGGATGCGCTCGTCCTCGCCGAACTGCTGGTCACGCACCGCGACTGGACCGACGTCGGCACGGAGTTCGAGCGGCGTCGGCGGCGACGGGTCGAGCACGTGCAACGCATGACGGATCGTCTGTCGCGCAGCGCGGCGCTACCGGGTTGGCTACGCGAGATCGTTCTTCCGCTCATCGGGCCACGCAGCTACCGCGACACGTACGGCCCCCTGAGGACACCGGTCGTCGGCCCCGGAGCGCCGCCAGGTTGGCCCACGGGGTGATTGACGTCCGGCCCCTGCACACGAGCTGATCGTCAGGTCTCCAGACCCGGGAAGAAATCCTTCCACCTCAGCATTGA
The DNA here is from genome assembly GCA_963808435.1 of uncultured Actinomycetota bacterium. Taxonomy (GTDB): domain Bacteria; phylum Actinomycetota; class Actinomycetes; order Propionibacteriales; family Propionibacteriaceae; genus Microlunatus. Next base: position 53,164 of record CAWEFW010000028.1, read on the forward strand.
GCCTATGTCGCTCAACGCACTGGGCGACCCGATTTGGAGGCTTGTAACCGTGTCGACAACTCGACTGCCCGTACTTTTCCTGACCGACCTCGTGGTCCTGCCCGGCATGGTGGTGCCCATCGAGCTCGACGACTCGGCCCGCGCCGCGGTGGATGCGGCCCGCTCCCACAGCGACGGCCGACTGCTCGTGGCCCCCCGTCTCGAGGACCGCTACGCGTCGTACGCGGTCGAGGCCTCCATCGTGCAGATGGGCCGGCTGGCCACCGGGGAACCGGCCGCCGTGATCCGGGCCGAGCACCGTGCCCGGATCGGCGCCGGCGTCTCCGGCCCGGGTACTGCCCTCTGGGTAGAGGCCGAGGAGCTCGACCAGCCGACGCCGGACTCCGACGAGGTGCGCGCTTTGGCCAGCGAGTACAAGGCCCTGGTCATCGCCACCCTGCAGCGCCGCGATGCGTGGCAGGTGATCGACACGGTCAACCAGGTCACCGACCCGTCGACCCTGGCCGACCTGGCCGGTTACGCCCCCTACCTCGACGACAGCCAGAAGCGTCAGCTGCTGGAGACCCCCGACGTGGCCGCGCGGCTGACCGTGCTGATCGAGTGGACCCGGAACTACATCGCCGAGGCCGAGGTCAGCGACAAGATCGCCGGCGACGTGCGTGAAGGCATGGAGAAGAGCCAGCGCGAGTTCCTGCTGCGGCAGCAGCTGAACGCTATCCGCAAGGAGCTGGGCGAGGACGAGCCGGACGGGGCACAGGACTACCGCACCCGCGTCGAGGAGGCGGATCTGCCCGAGGACATCCGCAAGGCCGCCCTGCGGGAGGTCGGCAAGCTGGAGCGCGGCAGCGACCAGAGCCCGGAGGCCGGTTACCTGCGGACCTGGCTGGATACCATCCTCGACCTGCCATGGAACACCAAGACCACCGACTCGACCGACATCCACGCAGCGCGGGAGATCCTGGATGCCGACCACCATGGTCTGGAGGACGTCAAGGACCGGATCGTGGAGTACCTGGCCATCCGCGCCCGGCGCGCATCGCGCGGGCTGGAGCTCGTCGGCGGCCGCGGCTCCGGTGCCGTGATGGCGCTCGTCGGCCCGCCCGGGGTGGGCAAGACCTCGCTCGGTGAGTCGGTCGCTCGGGCGCTGGGCCGGAAGTTCGTCCGGGTCGCCCTCGGCGGCGTACGCGACGAGGCGGAGATCCGCGGACACCGACGGACGTACGTCGGGGCGCTCCCGGGCCGGATCGTCCGGGCGATCACCGAGGCCGGCTCGATGAACCCGGTCGTCCTGCTGGACGAGATCGACAAGGTCGGCTCGGACTATCGCGGCGACCCCGCGGCGGCCCTGCTCGAGGTGCTGGACCCGGCGCAGAACCACACCTTCCGGGACCACTACCTGGAGGTCGACCTGGACCTGTCGGACGTGCTGTTCCTGGCCACCGCGAACGTCGTGGAGACCATCCCGCAGGCCCTGCTCGACCGGATGGAGCTGGTCACCCTCGACGGGTACACCGAGGACGACAAGATCGCCATTGCCCGGGACTTCCTGCTGCCCCGGCAGCTGGAGCGGGCGGCGCTGACGGCCGAGGAGGTTGTCTTCGCCGAGGACGCGCTGCGGGAGATCGCGGCCGACTACACCCGCGAGCCCGGCGTACGCCAGCTCGAGCGGTTGCTGGCCAAGGCGCTGCGCAAGGCGGCCACCAAGCTGACCGGGTCGGCCGAGGAGACCTCGCTGACCATCACCGCGACCAACCTGCGGGACTTCCTGGGACGGCCGCGGTTCACCCCGGAGGCGCACGAGCGGACCTCGGTCCCCGGCGTGGCTACCGGACTGGCGGTGACCGGACTGGGCGGCGACGTGCTGTTCATCGAGGCTTCCGCGGTGGAGGGCTCGGCCGGCCTGACCCTGACCGGCCAGCTCGGCGACGTGATGAAGGAATCCGCCCAGATCGCCTGGGCGTACGTCCGGGCGCATGCCGACCTGCTGGGGATCACCGACCGCGCGATCTTCGACCGGCACATCCACATCCACGTTCCCGCCGGGGCCGTGCCGAAGGACGGACCGTCCGCCGGCGTGACCATGGTGACGGCACTGACGTCGATGGCGCTGGGCCGGCCGGTCCGCTCGGACGTCGGGATGACCGGCGAGGTCACCCTGAACGGACGCGTGCTGCCGATCGGTGGGGCTAAGCAGAAGCTCCTGGCGGCGCAACGGGCCGGGCTCACCACGGTGTTCCTGCCGAAGCGCAACGAGCCTGACCTGGACGAGGTGCCGGCCGACGTGCTGGAGGCCGTGAAGGTCGTGCTCAGCACCGATGTGGCCGAGCTGGTCACCGCGGCGATCGAGCCGGCCGTCCCGTCGGCCACCACCGCGGCCGCCTGATCCGCTGTCCCTCTCCCCTCCCTCCCGACAAACTGCCGACGGACTGCAGGATCCGAAGCCGGATCTCAGCAGTCCGTCGGCAGTGTCGCGGGGAAGGAGCCAGCTAGCGGAGGGACTCCGGGTCGGGTTCGGGCTTGACCTCGGCCTCCGCCGCAGCCACCGCGGGCGGAGCATTGTCGGCGTCGTAGCGGGACTTGACCAGGCTGGCCACGGTAGTGATGGTCAGCGTCACGATGATGAAGGCTAGCGACAACCAGATCGGGATCTCCAGGCTGAACGGGATGCCCAGCCGCTCGTCCAAGTGATACTCGTGCATCGCGTGGAACACGAGCTTGATGCCGATGAAGGCCAGGATCACCGACAGCCCCAGCGACAGGTAGACCAGCCGGCGCAGCAGGCCGCCGAGCAGGAAGTAGAGCTGGCGCAGACCCATCAGGGCGAACACGTTGGCCGTGAAGACCAGGTACGGCTCCTGGGTCAGCCCGTAGATCGCCGGGATGGAGTCCAGCGCGAACAGCAGGTCGGTGCTGCCGAGCGCGATGATGACGATCAGCATCGGCGTGATCAGCCGCTGGCCGTCCCGTTTCACCGTGAGCTTGGTGCCCTCGTAGTCGTCGGTCGAGGGGAACCGGTGCCGAACCCAGCGCAGCACCGGGTTGTCCGGCGCCTCCTCCGCGTCGTCGTGCCGCCGGTAGTCCCGGACCAGCTTGACCGCAGTGACCAGCAGGATCGCGCCGAAGATGAAGAACACCCAGCTGAAGGCGTTGATCGCCGCGGCGCCCACCGCGATGAAGATGCCCCGGAAGATCAGCGCCAGGACGATGCCGACCATCAGGGCAAACTGCTGCAGCTTCCGCGGCACTTTCAGGCTGCTCATGATGATCAGGAAAATGAACAGGTTGTCGATCGACAGGCTGTACTCCGTGAGCCAGCCGGCGAAGAACTCGGCCGAGTACTGGGGCCCGGAGATGGCCCAGATGGCGAGCCCGAAGATGACAGCCAGCCCGACGTAGATCCCGATTGCGGTGCCGGCCTCGCGCATCGATGGCTCGTGCGGGCGGCGGCCGATGATGAAGATGTCGAACGCCAGGATCAGCACCATCACGCCGACGGTGATGATCCATGCGTAGAGGTGGACGTCCATTACTGGGGACCTTTCCGAGACAGGGGCGGTGACACGGGCTGCGGTCTCGAAGGTCTCTTCCACTGACTGGGCCAGCCGGGGCACCGGGGCTGTCCGCCCTGAGCCTTCAGGTTCGAACGATCCGTGATGACGACGCCGCCGCGAGGGAATACTCCCCTTCCGAACCTCAAGTATGGCAGGGAGGGGCCGGTTCCCTCGATCACGCGTCGAGCCTGAGCTCGGTGGGCCCTTCCCACCGGGCTCCGCCGGTGACGCGCCGGTACCTGATGGTGGCTCCCGTCGCGCGCACCACCGATACGACGTCGGCGGCTGACCGCCCGGCACCGCTGCTCGTGGAGGCCAGCCGATCCGCCTAGCGAGTCGCCTCGACCATCTGTCGGAGCTCCTTTTTGAGATCGGAGATCTCGTCGCGCAGCCGGGCGGCCACCTCAAACTGGAGGTCCGCCGCCGCGCCATGCATCTGGTCGGTGAGCTGCTGGACCAGGTCGGCGAGATCGCCGGCAGGCATTCCGGCGAACCTTCGGGACGGCGCAACGCCGTTCTTCCCGCCCAGGGACGGCACCGGCGACTTGCCCCGGCTGCGGTTCCGGCCGCTGCCCAGCAGGTCCTCGGTGTCGGCATCCTCGCGGGCCAGCATGTCGGTGATGTCGGCGATCCGCTTCCGGATGGGCTGCGGGTCGACCCCGTTGGCCACGTTGTACGCGACCTGCTTCTCCCGGCGCCGGTTGGTCTCCTCGATGGCCGCAGCCATCGAGTCGGTAACCGAGTCGGCGTACATGTGCACCTCACCGGACACGTTGCGCGCCGCCCGGCCGATGGTCTGGATCAGGCTCTTCGCACTGCGCAGGAAGCCCTCCTTGTCGGCGTCCAGGATGGCGACCAGCGACACCTCCGGCAGGTCGAGGCCTTCGCGGAGCAGGTTGATGCCGACCAGGACGTCGTACTCCCCCATCCGCAGCTCACGGAGCAGGGTGATGCGCTGCAAGGTGTCGACCTCGGAGTGTAGGTACCGCGTACGGATACCGTTCTCCAGCAAGTAGTCGGTCAGGTCCTCGGCCATCTTCTTGGTCAGCGTGGTGACCAGCACCCGCTCACCGCGCTCGGTGCGCACCCGGATCTCCCCCATCAGGTCGTCGATCTGACCAGACGTGGGCTTGACGATCACCTGCGGGTCGACCAGCCCGGTGGGCCGGATCAGCTGCTCGACGAACCCCCGGGACCGGGCCATCTCGTAGTTGCCCGGAGTCGCCGACAGGTACACCGTCTGGCCGATCCGGTCGACGAACTCCTCGAACCGCAGCGGGCGGTTGTCCATCGCGCTGGGCAGCCGGAAGCCATGGTCGACCAGGGTCCGCTTCCGGGACATGTCGCCCTCGTACATCCCGCCGATCTGCGGCACAGTGACGTGCGACTCGTCGATGACCAGCAGGAAGTCCTCGGGGAAGTAGTCGAGCAGGCAGTTGGGCGGGCTGCCCGGGCCACGGCCGTCGATGTGCCGCGAGTAGTTCTCGATGCCGGAGCAGGTACCGATCTGGCGCATCATCTCGATGTCGTAGCTGGTGCGCATCCGCAGCCGCTGGGCCTCCAGTAGCTTCGAGTGCCGTTCGAGCTCGGCGAGGCGCTGGTCCAGCTCGGTCTCGATGCCGCGGATGGCCCGCTCCATCCGATCAGGCCCAGCCACGTAGTGGCTGGCCGGGAACAGGTACATCTCCTGGTCCTCGGTCACCACTTCCCCGGTCAACGGGTGCAAGGTGCTCAGCTTCTCTATCTCGTCGCCGAAGAACTCCACCCGGACGGCCAGCTCCTCGTACATCGGGAACACCTCGAGGGTGTCCCCCCGGACCCGGAAGGTGCCGCGGGTGCCCGCCAGGTCGTTACGGGCGTACTGGATGCCGACCAGCCGGCGTAGCAGTGCGTCCCGCTCGATCTCGTCCCCGACCCGCAGCCGAACCATCCGGCTGACGTACTCCTGCGGCGTGCCCAGGCCGTAGATGGCCGAGACGGTCGCCACCACGATCACGTCGCGCCGGGTCAGCAAGGAGTTGGTGGCCGAGTGTCGCAACCTCTCGACCTCCTCGTTGAGCGAGGAGTCCTTCTCGATGTAGGTATCGGTCTGCGGGACGTATGCCTCGGGCTGGTAGTAGTCGTAGTACGAGACGAAGTACTCCACCGCGTTGCGGGGGAAGAACTGCCGCAGCTCGTTGGCGAACTGGGCGGCCAGGGTCTTGTTGGGCTGCATGACCAGCGTCGGGCGCTGCAGCCGCTCGGCCAGCCAGGCCACGGTCGCCGTCTTGCCGGTGCCGGTCGCGCCCAGGAGCACGACGTCCTGCTCGCCGGCCTGCATCCGGCGCTCGAGCTCGGCGATCGCGGTCGGCTGGTCACCCGACGGGGAGAAGTCGGCCTCCACCCTGAACGGGGCCACCCGCCGCTGCAGGTCGGTTATCGGACGCACCATGGCACCGAGCCTATGAGCCGCCACCGACAGTCTTGTCTGTGCCCTTCTCGCACCCGTCGCGCCTGGGTGCTGCCGCCGTCGTCACTCTTCGCGAAACGAAAACGTGTTTCGCTCATCGCTCCTCCGGACGGCAGCGGGCGCTCCTCCGATGCTCGAAGGGCGCCCGCAACCTCACCGGTTACTCGTTTGCCTGGCCTCGGAGCATCGAGTTCACCATCGCGCTGAAGTCCTTGTTGAGCTGCGCGGTGTCGGTATCCGGGGGGAACGAGGCCGTCCCGATGACCGTCACGCCGTCGCTGGTCCGCACCGAGACCAGCGAGAACAACAGCACCGCGGTCGAGCCCTGGCCGTTGCTGACCGTGACCTGCGCCAGGCAGGTGCCGGCACTCAGCTTCGTGGTGCCGAGGTCGGCCGACTTCGCGTCCTGGAACTTGCCGTTCGAGGTCCCCTCAGCCACCTTGCGGTGCCACGCGTCACAGAGCTGACCCGGGTTGGTGTTGGCCTCCGCCTGGATGACCTGGCCGAGGAACACGCTCTGGCCGTTGCTGAGCTGGGCCACACCCTTGCTGGTCTTCTGCACCTCCCAGCCGCTGGCCGGGGACAGGCTGATCCCGCCGCCCAGGTCCACCGCGTTGCCGCTCGGCGGCTGGCTGGTGGTGTCCGCGGGCGAGGGCTCGGGGCTGTCCGACGGCCCCGCAGTGGGTTGGTCCGTCGGGCCCGGGGTGGGCTGCTCGGTCGGCGGAGCGGTGTCGGTCGGGGTGATCGACACCGGAGGCGGCTGGTCGCTGCTGTCCCGGTTGAGCACCATGATGATGCCGCCGATCGCGGCGAGCAGCACGACGGCCGCAACGACGATGCCGATGATCAGGCCGGGACTTTTCTTGGCTGCCGGCCCGCCGGCCGGCGTAAAGCCGCCACCCTGCGGCGGCACCTCACCGGGCTGGCCGTAACCGCCGGGTGGGGGCTGCTGCCCGTAACCGCCGGGCGGGCCCTGCGGCGGGTAACCGCCGCCCTGCGGCGGGTACGTGCCCTGTGGGTTGTAGGCACCCTGCTGCGGGGGGAAGCCGGGCGTGGGCTGCGGCTGCGGATATCCGCCCTGACCGGCAGGCGGATAGCCGCCCTGGCCCTGGGGCGGGTAGCCGCCCTGCGGCCCCCACTGGCCTGGGTTCTGGGTCATGCCCGGCCCTCCTCGTCGTCGTAGAACCGGCTCCGGCGGGCGGACTCCTCCTGGCTGGGCTCCTCCACGACCGACGAACCGGTGCGGATGTCGGTCGCGTCGTCGTCCTCGCCCTCACCGCTCACCGGTGTGTCGAAGCCCGGCACGATCGACTCCGGGGCCGCCGGGGCGCTGGCCATGGCCGCCATGGTGGGCTTGTGCGCCTTGGTCTGGACCCGGACGGCCGTGCCACAGGCGTTGCAGAATGCGGCATGTTCCAGCAGCGGCATCTCGCACTGGGCGCAGAACTCCAGCTCGCCCTCCTCACCGACGCCACTGGTCCGCGCCGAACGCTCCAGCGCGGCCTCCATCAGGCCCACGTGGAGCACGTTGCGGATCCGCAGGATCAGGATGCCGAGGATGATCAGGCCCCACAGGATGCTGAGGATCACGCTGAGGGTCGAGCTGCCCACGAAGGCGAACAAGTAGGTGCCGGCCTGGTAGGCAATGTTGGCCAGGACGGCCTCGGCCAGCCCGCGGAAGTAGCGCGGGGTGAACCCGTCGAACCCGCGGCCGAGCCCGGAGAACTCAGCGCAGGCGATGCCGGTGGCCGTACCCATGATCAGCGGCTTGACGAATCCCTCAAGGAAGATCAGCGGTACCCACAAGCCGGGGTCCTGGGCCTGGAGCCCACCGGTCAGCAGGCTCCAATGCCGGACCAGGGTGTCGAAACACGCGTACGCGACCCCGCTGATCACGCCGAAGGTCAGGCCGTCCATCAGGTCGTCGAACTCGGGGCGGCTGGCCAGGACGACGGGGCCGACCTGCCGGATGGCCTCACCGACGATCGGGACCACCAGCGCGACCAGCAGGAAGACGCTGACGCTCGGTGTGGCGCTCAGTGATCCTTCGTACGTCGTGGTACCGAAGGGCACCGGACCGCGCAGGTAGGTCCACAAGATGGTGAAGCCGATGGCCAGAACTCCAGTCAGGGCAAACGCCAGCCCAGCCACCGGGAGCGGCTCGTCCTCCCACAGGTTCACGTCGTAGATGTAGACGATGTAGACGATCGGGATGGCGAAGGCGGCCACCAGCACGGCGATCGGCATCGCCCCGAAGATGGCCGCAACCAGCGCCACGATCAGCGCGATGGCCAGGGCGATCCGGTAGGTCTGCGGCCGCTGCCCCACCCCCCGGGGCATGATCGAGGAGATCAGGGCGAACGAGGCCACCGGCTCATCGGGCTTGGCGGCAAAGGACTTCCGTCGCGCGAGGTCCGCCGAGCGCTGGTCCTGACCACAGATGTGACAGAAGTGTGCGACCTCGGGGAGCTCAGCCCGACAACGTGGGCACTCCAACGTTCAACCTCCTTGACCTGACGCCCGGGACAGCCCCGTGTGCGGCGTACCTGGGTTCCACCCCCCGGGAGTATGTCAGTTCCCAGCGCCACGATCGGTCAGTCCGTCCCACAGGCGGCGGATCTGCCGGTGGAGATCGGTCACACTGCCTTTGTTCGACAGCACCACGTCGGCGGCGGCCAGGCGGTCCTGCCGGGACGCCTGGGCGGCCAGCCGGGCCCGCGCTGCCTCCTCGGGCAGCCCGTCGCGGAGGTGCAGCCGGGCCAACTGGGTGTCCGGATCGGCGTCGACCACCACCACCCGGTCGAAGTCGTCTTCCTGGCCAGTCTCGACCAGCAGGGGGATCACGTGTACCACCACCGCATCGGGCGAAGCGGCGCGCTCCAGCTCCGCCGCGCGGGCCCGTACGGCGGGATGGATGATCTGCTCCAGGTCGCGGCGGGCCTCCGGGTCGGCGAAGACGATCGCACCCAGCCGGGCCCGGTCCAGCCGGTCGCCGTCGAGCACCTCGCCGCCGAACCTCTGCACCACCGCGGCCAGCCCCGGCGTACCGGGCTCCACCACCTCGCGGGCCAGCACGTCGGCGTCGATCACCACGGCGCCGAGCCGCCCCAGCTCGGCGGCCACCAGGCTCTTGCCCGACGCGATACCGCCCGTCAGGCCGACCCGGATCACGGGCAGCAGGCTACGCGACTACGTCGCGGGCGTCCTCAGCCCGGGACGGAAGGTTCGCGGGACAACGCAGGCCCTCCCACCTGGACGGTGGAAGGGCCCCTGTGCGTTACTGCTGCGACTACGTGGCCGCGCCGGTGAGCTTCTCCCGGAGCGCCTGCAGCGCCTCGTCGGACGCCAGCGAGCCCTCGGGGGCCGTGGGCGTCGGCGCCGGCGTGTCGCCGCCGGTGGAGTAGCTGGCCGGGGCTGCCGCGACGGTCTCGGCGGTCTCGGCGTCCTCGACCTGGCGCTTGTGCGCCTCCCAGCGAGCGTGCGCCTCCGCGTACTGCTGCTCCCACGCGGCGCGCTGGTCCTCGTAGCCCTCGAGCCACTCCCCCGTCTCGGGGTCGAAGCCCTCCGGGTAGAGGTAGTTGCCCTGGTCGTCGTAGCTGGCCGCCATGCCGTACAACGTCGGGTCGAAGTCGTCCGCTCCGGCATCGACGCCCTCGTTGGCCTGCTTGAGAGACAGCGAGATCCGCCGCCGCTCCAGGTCGATGTCGATGATCTTGACCATCACATCGTCGTTGACCTGGACCACCTGCTCGGGGATCTCGACGTGCCGCTCGGCCAGCTCGGAGACGTGGACCAGGCCCTCGATCCCCTCCTCGACCCGCACGAACGCCCCGAACGGCACCAGCTTGGTGACCTTGCCGGGCACGATCTGACCGATCTGGTGGGTCCGGGCGAAGGCCTGCCACGGGTCTTCCTGGGTCGCCTTGAGCGACAGCGAGACGCGCTCGCGGTCCAGCTCCACGCTGAGGACCTCGACCGTGACCTCCTGGCCGACCTCGACCACCTCGGAGGGATGGTCGATGTGCTTCCAGGACAGCTCGGAGACGTGCACCAGACCGTCGACGCCGCCCAGGTCGACGAAGGCGCCGAAGTTGACGATCGAGCTGACCACACCCTTGCGGATCTGGCCGGCCTGCAGCTGGGTGAGGAAGCTCTGCCGCACCTCGGACTGGGTCTGCTCCAGCCACGCGCGGCGGGACAGCACGACGTTGTTGCGGTTCTTGTCCAGCTCGATGATCTTGGCCTCGAGCTCCATCCCGACGTACGGCTGGAGGTCACGGACCCGGCGCATCTCCACCAGGGAGGCGGGCAGGAAGCCGCGCAGGCCGATATCGATGATCAGGCCGCCCTTGACGACCTCGATGACATGGCCGGTGACCACACCGTCGGACTCCTTGATCTTCTCGATCGTGCCCCAGGCGCGCTCGTACTGTGCGCGCTTCTTGGACAGGATCAGCCGGCCCTCCTTGTCCTCCTTCTGCTGGACCAGGGCCTCGATCTCGTCGCCGACGGTGACCACCTCGAAGGGGTCCACGTCGTGCTTGATGGAGAGTTCCTTGGAGGGGATGACCCCCTCGGTCTTGTAGCCGATGTCGAGCAGGACCTCGTCCCGGTCGACCTTGACCACGGTGCCGGTGACGATGTCGCCGTCGTTGAAATACTTGATAGTTGCGTCGATCGCCGCGAGAAAGGCTTCGGGCGAACCGAGGTCGTCGACCGCGACCTGGGGTGGTGCCTCGAGAGAGGACGTCATGTAGTAGGGCTCCGGATGGGACTGATGTGGGTTGGCGCGCTGCAGCCCGATCCGTAGAAGCGGAAGCTACAGCAGCTGGGTGACAACCTCACTGAAACTGATCCGACCCGTACGAGCGTGACCTACTCCGTCCGAAGTCGCGCAGGCCACAGCGACACGCCAGACTACCGCTGCGGCCAAAACCCGGTCAATTTCCCCGGCTGGCCGAGGCCCGCAGGCGTGCTCGGCCGTACGCCGGGCCGGCGCGCCTAATGGGCGGCGTCGTGCCACGAACGACCCACCCCGACGGACACGTCCAGCGGGACGGTCAGCTCGACCGCGTGGCCCATCTTGTCCCGGACCAGGTCGGTCAACGCGTCCTGCTCCCCCGGGCCGATCTCGAACACCAGCTCGTCGTGCACCTGCAGCAGCATCCGGCTGCGCATTCCCGTGTTGTCCAGCGCCTTCTCCACGTCCAACATCGCGACCTTGATGATGTCGGCGGCCGACCCCTGGATCGGCGCGTTGAGCGCCATCCGCTCGGCCATCTCGCGACGCTGCCGGTTGTCGCTGATCAGGTCGGGCAGGTAGCGACGCCGGCCCAGGATGGTCTCGGTGTACTCGGTCCGGCGGGCGTCGGCGACCAGGGAGCGGAGATAGTCCCGCACCCCGCCGAAGCGCTCGAAGTACTCGTCCATCAACGCCTTGGCCTCGGAGGTGTCGATGGTCAGCTGCTGGCTGAGCCCGAACGCGCTGAGCCCGTACGCCAGCCCGTAGTTCATCGCCTTGATCTTGGCCCGCTCGGCCGGCGTGACCTCGTCCGGCTCTACCCCGAACACGCGGGAGGCGGTCACGGTGTGGAAGTCCATCCCGGACCGGAACGCGGCGATCAGGTCGGCGTCCTCGCTGACGTGGGCCATGATCCGCATCTCGATCTGCGAGTAGTCGGCCGACATCAGCGCGTCGTGACCGGGCCCGACGACGAACGCCTGGCGGATCCGTCGCCCCTCCTCGGTGCGGATCGGGATGTTCTGCAGGTTCGGGTCGGTGCTGGACAGCCGGCCGGTGGCGGCGATCGTCTGTCCGTACGTGGTGTGGATCCGGCCGTCGTCGGCCACCGACTTGAGCAGCCCCTCGACCGTCTGCTTCAGCCGGATGGCGTCCCGGTGCACCAGCAGGTGGGCGAGGAACGGGTGCTCGGTCTTGACGTACAGCGACTGCAGCGCGTCCGCGTCGGTGGTGTAGCCGCTCTTGGTGCGCCGGGTCTTGGGCATGCCCAGCTCGTCGAACAGCACCACCTGCAGCTGCTTCGGCGAACCGAGGTTGATCTGCTTCCCCAGCACCGCGTACGCGTCGGCCGCGGCCTGGTTGACCTTGGCCGCGAACTCCGACTCGAGCATCTCCAGGTGGTCGACGTCGACGGCCACGCCGGTCTGCTCCATCCGGGCCAGAGTGCGCAGCAGCGGCAGCTCCACGCCGTAGAGCAGGCTGGTGCCGTTCCGCTCCTCGATCTGGGTGTCCAGCGCGTCGGCCAGGTCGATCACCGCCCGGGCCCGCACCATGGACGCCTCGGCCGCGACCTTGGCGCCGGAGTCGTCGTCGCCGAAGTCCAGGGACAGCTGGTCGGAGTCGGTGACCTCCGGCGCGCCCTCGACCTTCAGCTCCCGCTTCAGGTAGCGAATGGTCAGGTCGGACAGGTCGAAGGTGCGCTGGTCCGGCCGGGTCAGATACGCCGCCAGCTGGGTGTCCGAGGTCAGCCCGGCCAGGTCCCAGCCGCGGGACCAGATGGCCAGCAGCGGGCCCTTGGCGTCGTGCATGGCCTTGTGCCGCTCGGGGTCGGCGAACCAGGTGACGAGAGCCTTCTCGTCCTCAGGTTCGAGGTCGGGCACCACCACGTACGCGGCCGCACCGTCGGCGGCGGCCAGGGCGAGGGCGGTGACGTCCCCACGCCCCGATCCCCAGTGGCCGATCACGTCCACGCCGGTGCGCTCGCCTGCGGCGTGGTCATCCAGCCAGGCCGCCGAGCTCACCCGGCTCCAGGAGTGCCGCGCTCACGTCGAAGCCGCCCTCGGGCACGATCTCCGCCTCGTTCGGCAGCGCCTCGAGCAGCCGGTCCCGAAGCACCCGGAACTCCAGCCCGTCGAACAGCTGGTGGGTGGCTTCCCGGTCCCACGGTCGGCGCAGCAGGTCCTCCGGACCGAGCGGCAGGTCCAGGTCCAGCACCAGCGCGTTGATCTGCCGGTTGCGCAGCACGTCGTCGACCCGCTCCTGGAACGCCTCGCCCGCCTTGCCCTTCAGCTCGCCGGCGTGGGCGGCGAGGTTCTCCAACCCGTCGTACATCTCCAGCCACTTGGCCGCGGTCTTGGGCCCGACGCCCGGCACCCCGGGCAGGTTGTCGCTGGACTCCCCGACCAGCGCGGCCAGCTCGGGGTACCGCGCGGGGGTCGCGAAGTACTTCTCCTCCACCACTTTGGGAGTCATCCGCCCCAGATCGGAGACGCCCTTGCGCGGGTAGAGAACGGTGACGTTGTCGCTGACCAGCTGGAACGCGTCCCGGTCGCCGGTGCAGATCAGCACCTCGAACCCCTGAGCCTCGGCCTGGGTGGCCAGGGTGCCGATCACGTCGTCGGCCTCGAAGCCCTCCATCTCCACGTAGGCGATGTTGAGGGCCTTGAGCACCTCCTTGACCAGGTCGAGCTGGCCGCGGAACTCGTCCGGCGTCGTCGACCGGTTCGCCTTGTACTCCGGGTAGATCTCCGAACGGAACGTCCGCCGGGACACGTCGAAGGCGACACCGAGATGGGTCGGCGCCTCGTCGCGGAGCACGTTGATCAGCATCGACGTGAAACCGAACACGCCGTTCGTGTGCTGGCCGGTGACGGTCGAGAAATTCTCGACGGGGAGCGCGAAGAAGGCGCGGTACGCGATCGAGTGCCCGTCGATCAGCATCAGTTTGGGTCGGCTCTCGGTCGGCACAGGCCGACTCTAGACCCCGGCGCTGACAGCCGGGATACGGTTCTGGCGTGACGCTGCCTCTCGACGACATTGGCCTGATCAGCGCCCTGGACACCAAGATGGGACTGGAGCTCATCGAGCTCAGCGCCGAGCGGGTGGTGGGCCGGATGCCCGTCGAGGGCAACACCCAGCCGTTCGGTCTGTGGCACGGCGGGGCCTCCTGCGTCCTGGCCGAGACCCTGGCCTCGCTCGGCTCGTACGCCCACGGCCAACCGAACCGCGTCGGGGTCGGGGTCGATCTGAACGCGACCCACCACCGTCCGGCCCGCTCCGGCTGGGTCACCGGCACCGCCACTGCCCTCCGCCTGGGCCGCAACGTCGTCACCTACGAGGTCGTCCTGCACGACGACGCCGGCCAGCGCATCTGCACGGCCCGGGTGACCTGCCAGCTCGTCGAAGGGTCGGTTGGTCAGTGAGGCAGGGCCGACTGGCGGTCACGACCGTGACCGCCGCGGTGCTGCTGGCCGGCTGCACGGCCGCGCCCGCCGAGAACCCGCCGTCGGCGAGTCCGACGGCCGGCTCGGCCACTACGTCCCCTTCAGCGCCGTCCGCGACGCCCTCCAGCCCCAGCACCTCGCCCGAACCGTCACCGACCGCAACGTTGCCGACGCGCGAAGCCGACGCGACTGCGGTGCGCAAAGGTCTGGTCGCCGCGGCCGACCTGGGCAGGCCCTGGGTCCAGAGTGAAGATCCGGCGGATCGTGATGAGGCCTGCCCCGGCACACGCAGTGCGGTCGGCCGGCTGACCTTCCGCGCGACGGCCCGGCGCAACCTGACCCGGGGCGCCGACGAGCTGGTCAACGGCGCAAGCTTCCAGCTCGCTACCCTTCCGGACCTCAACGCGACCAGGGTGCGGGCCGCCTGGGCGACCGACACCCGGGCCTGCCGTCAGTACACCGACCAGGACGACTACTACGTGGTGGGCCGCGTCGCCGGGCCGACCGACGTCCGCGGTGCCGACGAGATCCTGCTCGGCCGGATCGAGCGGGTCTACTTCGACCGCGGCGACGACGAGCCGGCGTACGCGCGGCAGACCCTCGTGGCCCGCCGCGGTCGGGTGGTCGCCACGGTGACCTACAGTTTCCTGACCACCGAAGCCGACTCGGAGGCCACAAACTTCAGCGAGACCACCGAGCTGCTCCAGACCCAGCTCGCCAAGGTCGCGAAGGCATTCGCGGAGTGACCGCCCAGCCGCGCGCCGGACTGTCGATATCAGAAACCGACACGCGAACTCGCTGCGGATGTAAGGATTTTGCTCTGGCGGTCCTTCCACGTGGCCGCCGTCCTTGGAGGACGAGGTGAGAAGAGCAGCCGCCGGCCTGTGCTCGGCGCTGATGATCGTGGCCGCGATGACGGGCTGCGGCGGGTCGGGCGCCGGCACCGAGCCGACCACGACGGTGGCCGCCACACCGGCCGAGAGCACCCCGACGCCGTCGCCGAGTGCTCCGAGCAAGGCGGAGGACGCGGCCGCGCTGAAGCAGGTGATCGTTACCGCCGCCGACCTGGGCGAACCCTGGGTCGAGCCCAAGAAGGTTCCCTCGGCGGGGAAGGCGTCAGAGGCCTGTCCCGGTAAGCCGAGCGCGGCCGAGGACGTCGCTACGGTCGCGTCGGTCCGTCGCGACCTGACGGAGGGCAAGGGACAAGGCGTCAACATCGGTACGTTCCGGCTCGGCACCCTGCCGAGCGAGGACGCCACCGACCTGCGGGCCGCCTACGCGAAGGACAACGCGACTTGCAAGACCTTCACCGACGCCAACAAGCTCTTCGTCGTGTACAGCGAAGAGGGTCCGACGGCCGCGGGCAACGCCGACGAGATCGTGATGAGCCGAGCCGAACGCATCTACTACGACAAGGCCCACAGGAAGCTCGCCTACGCCCGCCACACCGTGGCCGCCCGCACCGGCCGGGTCGTGACCTACGTGAGCTACGCCTTCTTGACCACGAAGAAGGACCCGAACGCGGAAGACTTCACCCGCACCCAGACGCTGCTCGACATCCAGCTGGCCAGAGTCGCCGAGGACTTCCCCGAGTAGCCACAGCCCAGCCCTTCGACAAGCCCAAGGCGCATTGGCGGATCAGGGCGCATCACGATCCGACCGAGGAAATCCCGGCCTGACCCTCCGCTTGAGCGGTCGGGGGGCCGTGGTGGTACGGCGCAGGCTAAGACGTTCTAGAGGGAAACTTCGCCAATCGGAACAGTGGTCGGGAACCTGCCCACCGCCCTGCGCCGTGCCACCATGGCGCCCCGACCGCGGAGACCAAAGCGTGTCAGTCCTCGCCGAGGTACGCCTTTCTCACGTTCTCGTCTGTCAGCAGCTTCGCCCCCGAATCCTGCAGCACGATCTTGCCGACCTCGAGCACGTACCCGTAGTCGGCCAACGACAGCGCGGCCTGAGCATTCTGCTCGACCAGCAGAATCGTCACGCCCTCCGACTTCAGCTCGGTGATCGTGGACATGATCCGCTGCATCATCAACGGCGACAGGCCCATCGACGGCTCATCGAGCATCAGCAGCTTGGGCCGACTCATCATGGCTCGACCGATGGCCAGCATCTGCTGCTCACCGCCGGAGAAGGTTCCGGCCGGCTGCGACCGCCGCTCCTTGAGAATCTCGAAGAGCCCGAACACCCGCTCCAGGTCCTGCGCCACCCCGGCGCGATCCCGCCGCGCAAATGCGCCGAGCATCAGGTTGTCCTCGACGGTCAGCCGGGGGAAGATGCGCCGACCCTCCGGTGAATGGGCGAGACCCCGGGTCACCACGTCGTGCGCCGGAGTGGCGTCGATCCGCTTACCCTCGAACCAGATCTCCCCCGACTCCGGCTTGAGCAGCCCGGAGATCGTCCGCAGTGTGGTGGTCTTCCCCGCGCCATTGGTGCCCACCAGAGTGACCACCTGGCCCTGTTCCACGGTGAAACTGATGCCCTTGACGGCGCGCACCCGGCCGTAGGCCACCCGTAGGTCCTTCACCTCAAGCATCCGGCTGGCCCTTCTCGAGCTCAGACTCCAGCTCCGCGGCGTCCTCCGGACCGGTACCGATGTAGGCCTCAACCACCCGCGGGTCAGACTGCACCTCGGTCGGGGTGCCCTCGATCAGGGTCCGCCCCTGCACCAGGCAGAGCACCCGGTCGCACAGGTTGAAGATGAAGCGCATGTCGTGTTCGATCACCACGATGGCCAGGCCGGAGTCGCGGATCCTGAACACCAGTTCCTCGGCCTGCCGGGTCTCCTGGGGGTTCATCCCCGCTGTCGGCTCGTCGAGCAGTAGCAGCTTGGGATCAGTGGCCAACGCTCGCGCGATCTCCAGCCGGCGCTGGTCCCCGTAGGGGAGGTTGCGGGCCAGGTGGCCGGTCGTGTGGCCGAGCCCCACAAACTCCAGCAGCTCCTGCGCCCGCTCGCGGGTCGCCTTCTCGTCCCGACGGAACTTCGGCCCTCGGAGGATCGAGGTCAGCGGGCCAGTCGTGGTCCGGCAGTAGCGGCCGACCATCACATTCTCCAGCGCAGTCATGTTGCCGAACAGCCGGATGTTCTGGAACGTACGCGCCATCCCCGCCCTGACGACCTTGCCCGGCTTCGGTGGAAGCACCTCACCGTCGAGCGTGACGCGTCCCGATGTCGGCAGGTACAGCCCCGTCAGGCAGTTGAAGAAGGTCGTCTTGCCCGCGCCGTTGGGCCCGATCAGCCCCATGATCTCGCCACGGTTGACCCGAAAGTTCACCGAGTCGACGGCGGTCAGACCGCCGAACCGCATGGTGACGTTCTCGGCGACAAGGATGGGAGAGCCCGCTTCCCCACTGGTCGACGCTGCGTGATCTACGACCGTCATGTCGCCTCCTTCATCGTGCCGGTCTCGTAAGTCTCCTCGTCGATCCGCTCGGCCAGCTCCTCATCCTCCGCATGAAACTCCAGCTGCCGCCGCTCGTTGGGGATCAGGCCCTCGGGCCGGAACCGCATCATCAAGATCAGCAGCAGGCCGAAGATCAGCAGCCGGTACTCGTTGACGAACCGCAGCTTCTCCGGCATGAGCTTCAGCAAGGTGGCTCCGACCAGCACGCCGAGCACCGTGCCCATACCGCCCAACACGATGGCGGCCAGCAGGAACGCCGACTCCAAGAACACGTACTGGTCCGGGGTCACCGACACGTCCTGGTGGGCCTTCACCGACCCAGCTACCCCCGCCAGGAATGCTCCGGCGGCGAAGGCGAAGAGCTTGAGGCCGAAGACGTTGACCCCCATCGCCTCGGCCGCCTTCTCGTCCTCACGGATGGCCACCCAGCCGCGACCGATCCGGCTGTTGTTCAGCCGCGTGAAGATCAGGATGACCAGGCCGAGCAGCACCAGCAGCAGGAAGTAGTAGTTCGAGAAGCGGCCCAGCGGAATGCCGAGGAGCGTGTGTGGGTCGCCGAAGTCGAAACCGAACAGATTGAGGTCGGGGATGGCCGGGATGCCGTTGGAGCCCCGAGTCAGGTTCGGACCGGCCTCGCCGTCCAGGTTGATCATGGTGATCCGGAAGATCTCGCCGAAGGCCAGGGTGACGATGGCGAGGTAGTCCCCTGACACCCGCAGCGTAGGGGAACCGATGATCAACCCCAGGGTCGCCGACACCGCTCCGGCAATCAGCACCACCACGATGAACGGGGGGTGGATGTCCACAGTCGAGAAGGCGGAGCGGGACAGGATCGCGGCAACAAAGGCACCAGCGCCGAGAAAGGCGATGTAGCCCAGGTCGAGCAGACCGGCCAGACCGACCACGATGTTCAGGCCCATCGCCGTGGCCGCGAAGATGATCACCTGAGTGGCGATCGACATGTTGGCGTCGGACCCACCCTGGGTGAAGGGGAAGAAGAACGCGACAACGAAGGCCGCCAGGATCAGCACCTTCCTGTGCCGCTGGGACACCCCGGAGAGGAATCCCATCACCCCGACCCGGAACAGCACCGCGACCGCCGCACCGATGAAGGCGACGAAGGCGACGAACTCGCCGCCGTCGTCGATGTTCAGCGCGTATGCGACCGCGAACAGGGCAGCCGGCCATCAGAGCGGCGATGGCCAGGATCTCCAGCCACGGCTTCAGCTCAGCCGAGAACAGGGTGGGGGGCGGGTCGGCCACCATCAGCTTGGTGCCGACGAAGGCCGCGATCGCGCCGACGAGGGCGGCCCAGCCGCCGTAGACCACGTTGATCAGGCCACCCAGCTCGAGCGCGATGGCGGCCACGATCAGCAGCATGAACACCAGCGCACCGGTGCCCGCGGCCTTGGCCCCTCGAACCCAGCCTGCCCGGGGTCGCTTGGGACGGTTCGGAACGAGCCCCGCAGCCAGGGCGAGGCCGCCGGCCAACAGCCCGAGCACCGCGCCGCACCGCTGCAGGGATGAGGGATTGCCGACGAGCGTCATGCCGTCCAACGCACTGAAGGCGTACGCCCAAGGCAGGAACGCCGAAACGACCAGCAGCACCCCACCGGCGATGGCGACGATGCGCCCGACCGGGTGGAGCCGGGACTGGGCCCGGTGGAGCCAGGTGGTGAACGCGTTCATGCCCGGTCCACCACCCTCGCGCCGAGCAGCCCTTGCGGCCGGAACACCAGGACCAGGATCAGCAGCACGAACGCCCACACGTCCTTCCAGGCCGAACCGCCGAAGGTGCCGGGAATGTAGGCCGTGGCGAGCACCTCGACCGTGCCCAGCACCAGGCCGCCGACGACGGCGCCGGCGATATTCCCGATCCCGCCGAGCACCGCGGCGGTGAAGGCCTTGAGGCCCGCCAGGAAACCGATCTTGAAGTCGATGTTCGTGTAGCGCAGGCCATAGGCCAGGCCGGCCACCGCGGCGAGCACCGCGCCGAGGGCGAAGGCCACCGCAATGATCCGGTCCACGTTGATGCCCATCAGGCGCGCGGTGTCGGGATCTTGTGAGGTGGCCTGCATGGCCCGGCCCAGGCGGGTCCGGTTGACGAAGAAGAACATCGCGACCGTGCAGATGGCCAGGGCGACGAGCGTGAACAGGTCACCGCGCTGGATGGTCAGCCCGGCGGGCTGCAGCGCGGGTCCGGTGACAACGTCGATCTGCGGGAAGGGAATGGCCCGCTTCGCGTCGGGGAAGCCCGGGATCCGGCCGAAGAAGAGCCGGACGAACTCCTGGAGGAAGATCGAGACGCCGATGGCGGTGATCAGGGGGGCCAGCCGGGGCGCGTTGCGCAGCGGACGGTAGGCGAACCGCTCGGTCAGCAGGGCCACCCCGACGGCCGCGACAATGCCTCCGACGAGCATGAACGGCAACAACCACAGTTCGGTGCTGTCCTGGCCGATCACCAGCCAGGTGGCCAGCGAGCCGAACGCGCCGATCATGAAGATCTCGCCGTGAGCGAAGTTGATCAGCTGGACGATGCCGTAGACCACGGTGTAGCCCACGGCGATCAACGCGTACAGGGCCCCGAGCGACAGTCCGTTGATCAACTGCTGCAGGACGTCCACGCACGCCTCCTTCCCTGGTGGATGGGCAGAGGGTGGCGCGAACAGCCGCCAGGCCTGACCCCTGGAGTAACTGGAGCGAAAGAGTAGTGGCGGGTGATGCTGTGCGCATCACCCGCCACTAAGAACTAGCTGCCGGTCTTGTCAGCGGCCCACTTGCCGCCCTCGACCTTGTACACCGTCAAAGTCTTGGTGGTCGTGTCGCCGTACTGGTCGAACGCCACCGGGCCGGTCGCCCCGTCGAACTTGACCGAACTCATCGCGTCGATGGTGGCCTGCCGGGCGGACTTGGCGTCCTCCGCCTGGGCCAGGGACACCTTCAGCGCGTTGATGATCGCGTTGGCCGCGTCGTAGGAGTAGGCCCCGTACGCCGCGTACGGGTCCTTGTAGCCGCCGGCCTCGTAGTCGGTGATGAACTGCTTCGCCGAGGCCAGGCTCTCGGTCGGCGCGCCCACCGAGGTCGCCAGGTCACCGTCGGAGCTCTTGCCAGCGAGCTCGATGAAGGCTGGGTCGTAGATGCCGTCGCCACCCATCAGCGGGATGTTGACGCCGCCCGACTTCATCTGCTGGCTCAGTGGGCCGGCCTGCGGGTACTCACCGCCGTAGTAGACGGCCTGCGGGTTGGCGCCCTTGACCTTGCTGATCACCGCGGAGAAGTTCTTGTCGTCCGGGTTGATCGTCTCAGACGTGCTGATGGTGCCACCGCCGGACTTGAAGGCCTCGCTGAACGCGGCGACGAGACCCTGGCCGTAGGCCTTCTTGTCGTGGATCGTGGCAACGGTCTTGATGCCCGTCTCCAGCAGGTACTTGGCCGCGAACGGGCCCTGCACGGCGTCGGTGGTGCAGGTCCGGAAGTAGCCGGGGTAGGCCCGGGTCGGGTTGGCCGGGTCCGGGCCCTGGGTCAGGGTCGGGTTGGTGTTGGCCGGCGAGACCTGGACGATGTTCGCGCTGGAGAGCACGGGCTGCACCGACTGCGAGACGGAGGAGTTGAGCGTTCCGACCACGCCGATCACGGAGTCGTCGCCGGCCAGTTTGGTGGCCGCGTTCTTGCCGACGTCGGGCTGGGCCTGGTCGTCCTGAGCGTCGACCTCGAGGGTCCAGCCCGGGATGGTGCCGGCCTCGTTGGCCTGCTTGACGGCCAGGTCGACCGAGTTCTGGATGCCGAGACCCAGCGCGGACAGGTCACCCGACAGAGGAGCGATCACCCCGATCTTGGCGACCTTCGCCGCCTCGCTGCCCTCGCCGGTTCCGGGCGTCTCCGTCCGGGTACCACATGCCGACATCGCAAGCGATGCGGCGAGCAGGGTTACCCCCGCAAGAACGAACTTCTGCCTACGCACACTTCCTCCTGTTGATACGCCCGTCCTGGGATGGATGAGCACTGGTCCTGCGCCCAGCACTCGCGAGCATCACGCACCCTACGTCTGATGCCCGCTCTACACTCAGCTTTCCTGGCCTGTTGCCAGGTCGTTACACGAATGAAAGCACATGTCGGCTGGCAGCACGCTATTTCTTCTTGACTCCGCTGCCGTGCTCGATCACGCCGTCCGCGACCTCCCGCATCGACTTGCGCAGGTCCATCGCGGTCTTCTGGATCCAGCGGAACGCCTCCGGCTCGCTCAGCCCTAGGCCGGCCTGCAGCAAGCCCTTGGCCCGGTCCACGGCCTTCCGCGACTCCAGCCGCTCGTTGAGGTCGCTCACCTCGGCCTCGACCGCCTGGATCTCGGCGAACCGGGCCCGCGCCACCTCGATGGCCGGGATCAGGTCGGCCTTGCCAAAGGGCTTGACGACGTACGCCATCGCCCCGGCCTGGCTCGCCCGGTCGACCAGGTCCCGTTGGCTGAACGCGGTCAGCATCACCACCGGCGCGATCCGGGCGGTGGCGATCCGCTCCGCCGCGCTGATGCCGTCGAGCTTGGGCATCTTGACGTCCATCACGACCAGGTCGGGCTGCAGGTCGGTGGTCAGGTTGACCGCGGTCTCACCATCCCCCGCCTGGCCCACCACCTCGTATCCCTCCTCGGTGAGCATCTCGGCCAGGTCGAGTCGGATCAGCACCTCGTCCTCGGCGACGACGACCCGGGTCTTCGCACCGGTGCGGGGCTGGGTGTCCTCAGCAGTC
This sequence comes from uncultured Actinomycetota bacterium, assembly GCA_963808435.1. Taxonomy (GTDB): domain Bacteria; phylum Actinomycetota; class Actinomycetes; order Propionibacteriales; family Propionibacteriaceae; genus Microlunatus. Next base: position 75,498 of record CAWEFW010000028.1, read on the forward strand.
ACAGCGACACTGTAGCGATGCTCTGTTACGGCTATGGCACACTGATTCGGGCCTCGGCCGGGGTGGCGGAATGGTATACGCGGGCGGCTCAAACCCGCCTGTCCGCAAGGACATAGGGGTTCGACTCCCCTTCCCGGCACAGCTCTCCCCCTTGGGAGAAAACTCCACCCATGGCGAGTTATCGCCCTCAGGCAGCGGCTCCCGGGTCGATAACTCCACCGGTGGCGAGTTTAGTGCGGACCGGCTTGACGAACTGGCGGACCCACGCCGCCGGCGGTCGCAGCGGGAGTCGTCGCTCCCCGCGATCCAGCATGGCTTCTCGGATCCGCAGCAGCGTTTCGACGGGATTGCCGTAGAACGCGTCAGAATTGATCACGATGACGCGCCAGCCTCGGCCTTCCAGCCATTCCCGGCGCTTGAGGTCGCTGCTCCACTGTCCTCGGTCCAGGCGGTGCTGCCAGCCGTCGTACTCGATCACGAGCTTGAGGTGCGGATAGCTGAGGTCGAGGCGGACCCGCCATTCGCCGTTCTCGTGCCGGATGATCACGTTGACGATCGGCTCGGGGTAGCCGGCAAGCACGATGAGCATCCGAAGCCGGCTCTCCATCGGTGAGTCGACTCCACTACGGACGAGACCGGCCGCCCGGCGCGCGCGACGGGCTCCCTTGCCATCCCACGCCTGAGCGAACTCGACCAACTCCTTCGGTGTCGTCCGACCGCTCCGCACCAACGAGTCGCCGAGCACGACCAGCTCGACGAGGTCTGGGGCCACGGCCGCCATCTGCAGGAACACCGCGGCCGGAGAAGCAACCAGGAGCCCTCGATGGGACACCGCCAGGAAGCGTGGGTCCGCCCGATGGGCGGAAATCCCGCGGCGGATGGAACGCGTGAGTCCGGGCTCCGGAACGCTGATGTGGGTGTCCTGGGTCTCCGGCGCCACTGCGCCCCACAGGGCTGCGGCCGTGTGATGGCTGGCGAACGAGCCGTCCGGTGCGATCATCAGCGCGGCCCGCGCGCGTTGCAGAACGCTGATGACCTCACTGGCTGGGAGGTACACCCCCTGGAAGACCCGCTGGAAGCGCGGCCCCCACAACTGCTTGTCGGTGTAACCGCGGCGTAGGCCCTCGGTCCGGGTGAAGGGTTTGACCTGACTGTCCACGACATCTGACCCTGGCCTGGCCGGGACGCCACTCCGAAGTTATCCACAGGGAATCTTGGCGGGTTTGACGCTGCCGAGAACTCCACACCGGTGGACTTTTCGACCTGCTTCAGCCGTGGAGCGGGTGATAAGTCGCCATCGGTGGAGTTTTCACCCTGAGAGGGGATGCGGTTAGAGCGGGGCGCCGATGCGGCGAATGCGGATCATGTTGGTGTGGCCGGCGACCCCGGGGGGTGAGCCGGCGACGATGACCACGCGCTCGCCCTCGGCGATCCGGCCGGTCTCCACCAGGGCCGCATCCACCTGGCGGATCATGTCGTCGGTGTGCCCGACCATCGGCACCAGGAACGACTCCACGCCCCAGTTGAGGGTGAGCGAGGCCCGGGTCTGCTCGGTCGGGGTGAAGGCCAGCACCGGGATCGGCGAGCGCAGTCGGGCGAGCCGCCGGGCGGCATCCCCGGAGTGCGTGAACGCAACCAGGAACTTCGCCCCGATCCGGGCCCCGATCTCGGCGGCGGCCTTGGTGATAACCCCGCTGGTGGTGTGCGGGTCCCAGTCGATGTCGGTCATCCGGTCCGCTCCGTGGACCTCGGTGTTCTCCACGATCCGGGCCATGGTCCGCACGGTGAGCACCGGGTACTCCCCTACGCTGGTCTCGCCCGACAGCATCACCGCGTCGGCGCCGTCGAGGATCGCGTTGGCCACATCGGAAGCCTCCGCCCGGGTCGGCCGGGGCGCGGAGATCATCGACTCCAGCATCTGGGTGGCGACGATGACCGGCTTGGCCCAACGGCGGGCCGCGGTGACGATCTGCTTCTGCACCAGCGGCACCTCCTCCAGGGGCAGCTCGACGCCGAGGTCGCCGCGGGCCACCATGAAGGCGTCGAAGGCGTCGATGATCTCGTCCAGGTTCGCCACCGCCTGCGGCTTCTCCAGCTTGGCGATGACCGGGACCCGGCGTCCGACCTCGTCCATCACCTGGTGCACCAGCTCGATGTCCTTGGCGCTGCGGACGAAGGACAGGGCGACCATGTCGATGCCCTGCTGGAGGGCCCAGCGCAGGTCGTCGGTGTCCTTCTCGCTCATCGCGGGCACGCTGACCGCGACCCCGGGCAGGTTGATGCCCTTGTTGTTGCTCACCGGGCCGCCGACGACTACCTCGGTGACCACGTCCGTGTCGGTGACCTCGACTGCTCGCAGGGTCAACCGGCCGTCGTCGATCAAGATCACGTCGCCGGGCTTCACGTCACCAGGGAGACCCTTGTACGTCGTGGAGCACCGTTCGGCCGTGCCTGCGACATCGTCGATGGTGATCGCGAACCGGGCGCCATCGACCAGCGTCTCGCGGCCGGCGGCGAAACGGCCGAGCCGGATCTTCGGGCCCTGGAGGTCGGCCAGCACCCCGATCGGCCGCCCGGCGGCCCGCGCCACCTCACGTACGTTGCGCAGGTTGGCCTCGTGGTCGGAGTAGTCTCCGTGGCTCATGTTGAGCCGCGCCACGTCCATGCCTGCCGCCACCAGCTGGGCGAGACGCTCCGGAGACGACGACGCCGGCCCGAGGGTACAGACAATCTTGGCTCTACGCACGGCTCGACCCTAGCGAAACCGAGCTTCTGACGGGAGGTCGCCCCGTCCTGGTTGCTCAGGCCGCCTGGATGAGGTCGAGCGCATACTGCAGGTCCTCTGGATAGGGCGAGCTGAACCGCATCTCCTCCCCCGAGGTCGGGTGGGTGAAGCCCAGCCCGACGGCGTGCAACCACTGCCGGACGAGGCCGAGCCGGGCGGCCAGCACCGGGTCGCCACCATAGGTCGGGTCACCGACGCAGGGATGTCGGATCGCGGCCAGGTGCACCCGGATCTGGTGGGTCCGACCGGTCTCCAGATGGATCTCCAGCAGCGTCGTCCCGACGAAGGCCTCCAACGTGTCGTAGTGGGTGACGCTGGCCCGACCCCCGTCGATGATCGCCATCTTCCAGTCCGACCCGGGATGCCGCCCGATCGGGGCGTCGATGGTGCCGGAAAACGGGTCCGGGTGGCCCTGCACCAGGGCGTGGTAGGTCTTGTCCACCGAACGGGAGCGGAAGGCTCGCTTCAAGATCGTGTACGCGACCTCGCTCTTGGCCACCACCATCAGGCCGGAGGTCCCCACGTCGAGCCGCTGCACGATGCCTCGCCGTTCGGGCACGCCTGAGGTGGAGATCCGGAACCCTGCACCGGCCAGGTGCGACAGCACGTCCGGCCCGTCCCAGCCGAGGCTTGGGTGGGCGGCCACGCCAACGGGCTTGTCGACCACGACGATGTCCGCGTCGTCGTGGATGATCCGGACCCCAGCGACGGTCTGCGGAACCACCCCGGCGACCGGCCGGTCCTCCATCTCGACCTCGAGCATCGCTCCGGACCGCACCCGGTCGGACTTGACCACGGTGGTCCCGTCCTGCCGGACCCGCCCGTGGCCGATCAGCTCCCCGGCCCAGGTCCGGGACAGGCCGAGCATCCGCGCGATCGCGGCGTCGACCCGTTCGCCGTGCAGCCCGTCCGGGACCAGCACGACCTTTGTGTCAACCACGGGACACTCGGGTCCCGTCGAGACCGGTGTTGCGGACGACGGCCAGCAGCAGGATCAGGACCGCCGCCGCGCTGATGCACATGTCGGCCACGTTGAAGATCGGCCAGTACGGCAGCTCGAGGAAGTCGACAACGTGTCCTCGGAACGGGCCTGGGGAGCGGAACAGCCGGTCGCTCAGATTCCCGCCCACCCCGGCGCAGAGCAGGCCCAGGGCCACTGCCCAGCCAGGGTGCCGAACCTGGGGCACCAGCCGGACCACCACGAACGTCAGCACGACCACCGCCACCGCGGCGAAGACGTAGGTGAACTGCTGTCCCTGGCTGAACGCCGCCCCCGGGTTGCGGATCAGCCGCAGGGTGAGCAGCCCGCCGAGCAGCCGGATCGGCTCGTTCGGCTCCAGCCGGCTGACCGCGAGGATCTTGGTCGAGACGTCGAGAGCCAGGCCGGTCAGGGCGACCGTGGCCCAGACCAACCGGTACGTCAGCGGCGAGCGGACCGCCGCCGCACCGACCTCAGCGGTTACCGCCGTTCCTCGCGCTGCTTGCACGTCACGCACAGCGTGGCCCGCGGGAACGCCTGCAGCCGACCCTTGCCGATCGGCTGACCGCAGTTGTCGCAGCTGCCGTAGGTGCCGAGCTCGATGTGGCGCAGCGCCAGCCGCGACTGGTCCAGCATCTCGCGGGCGTTGTTCGCCAGGGACATCTCGGCGTCGCGTTCGAAGTTCGCGGAACCGACGTCGGCGGGGTCCCGGCCAGCGCCCTCGCTGCCGTCCCGCAGCAGTCCGACCAGCTCAGCGGTCGAGATCTCGATCTGGCTCTCGAAGCGGGCGATGTCCTCGGTCAGTGCCGCCTTGACCTCGTCGAGCTCCTCCTTGGTCCAGGGGTCTTCGCCCGGCCGGACCGGAAGGGTCGAGATGTCGACCGGCTTGGCCGGCTTCTCGGCGTGCTCAACCGGCACAGCGTGCACGTTGGGGGCCGCGTCAGCCGGGACCTTGCGCACCGTCGCCGGGCCCTCTCCGTTCTCGGCTGGAGAAGCCTCCGTACTGGCCTTGGCGGTCGTCATTGGCTCCCCATTTCTGCGCACGAGAGTGTTGGACACCGGAGTGTGTCGCAGAGACAGTAGGCGGACCGTGGTCAATCTTCAAATGACCGCGCGGAACGCGCCCGAATTCCTGCCAGGGAAGTGAAACTCAGCCTCGTCTGATCAGCGCTGGTCGCCGAGCAGAGCATCCAGCCGCGGCGTGTTGCTGGACGACGGGTTGCCGCCGCCGAGTGTGGGCGCTTCGTCCCGCTCACCGGCCCGCGCGCCGTCGTGCTGCTGCTGCTCGTTGCTGCCCGACCCATTGGTGCTCGCCGCCTCGGGCCGCAGGTCACGGACCACCTCCGGCGCGTCGGCCGGCTCGGCTCGTCCGGACTCGAGCGACTCGATCTGGCTACGGAGATGGTTGGTCAGGTTCGCCCGGTACGCGGCCTCGAAGTTGCGCAGCGCCGAGACCGCAGCGGTGAGGTCGTCACGCTGCCGCTCCAGGTCGCCGAACATCTCGCCACGCCGGCCCTCGATCTCCCGATCGAGCTTCTCGGCCCGGCTGAGGGCATCAGCCTGCACCCGCTCGGCGTTGACCCTGGCCTCGGACTCGACCCGCTCCGCCCGCGTACGGGCGTCCGTGGTGACCTGGTGGGCGGTCCGGTTGGCTTCCTCGCGGATCCGGTTGGCGTCATCGGTGGCCTCGGCCACCAGACGCTCGGCCTGCTCGGTTGACATCTCGACCAGCCGGACCACCGCAGCGCTGGCCTCCTTGCCGGTGGTGACCACCAGGGTGCCGGAGTCGCCGCTGGTGCGCGGGGGCTGGGGCGGGGCCTGCGGGGGGGCCTGCTGGACCGTGGGGGCCTGCTGGGCCGCGGCCGCCGGCGGCGCCGCCTTGAGGGACTCGACCTGCCGCTTGAGGTTGACGTTCTCCTCGATCAGCTGCGCGAAGCTCTCCTCGACCTCGTCGACGAACTCGTCGACCTCCAAGACCTCGTACCCGGACTTGCGGGCCATACGGAAACGCTTGTTGCGCACATCGTCCAGCGACAGCGTCATCATTCACCTCGATATGTCAGCGGAGCTGGTGGTGTGAGCCTAACCGACGGCCCATCCGAACTACCGTACCCAATTGTCTGAGCCAGCACACATCGTCCGGCGAGCCAGCCTACCTCTCCGGACGGGTTCCGGCAGAGGGCTTCAGAAGAAGATGGTCCGGTTGATCTGCATCAGGATGCTGACCCCGATGGCCAGCCCGATGAAGGCCAGGTCGAGCATCATCGAGCCCACGCGCACCGGCTTCAGCACCTTGCGGAGCGCCCGCAGCGGAGGGTCGGTGATGGAGTAGATGATCTCGGCGAAGACCAGCATCGGCCCCCGAGGTTCCCAGTCCCGGACCAGCACCGGAACCCAGGACAGGATCATCCGGGCGAAGAGGATGAGCAGGAAGATCCACAGGATCCAGTCAATGACGATTCCGACAAAAGTCACGTTCGGCCTTCATCTCCGCTTCCGCTGCAGTATGTGCGTCCAGCCTACGACCCCGAGCCCAACCAGGAATCAGGTCAATCCCTGACTCTGGACGGATGCTGGGACACCACCGCCCGTCAGCTCTGGTTGAAGAACCCGCCGGCGATCCGTTCCTTGTCCTCGGCTGCCACCGTGACGTTCTGCGGCGACAGCAGGAAGACCTTGCTGGTCACCCGCTCGATGGTGCCGCGGAGGCCGAAGATCAGACCGGCGGCGAAGTCGACCAGCCGCTTGGCGTCCACGTCTTCCATCTCCGACAGGTTCATGATCACCGGGACGCCGTCGCGGAAGTGCTCGCCGATGGTCCGGGCCTCGTTGTAGGTCCGCGGGTGCACGGTGATGATCCGGGAGACGTCGGCGGTCCGCGGCCGGGGCGCGGTTGCCGTCCCGGCGGCCGCTGCGGTCCGCCGCGGCTCCAGCGGGGTGACGTTGCCGCTGTGCTCGACCCGGCGGTCGGGTGGGTCCAGCAGGTCCTCGCGGTGGATTCCCTCGGTGGGCTCGTCGTCGATGTGCTCGTCGTAGTCGGCGTACCGATCGTCGGTGACCAGGCCCAGCCATGCGGCCGCTCGTCTCAGTCGTTCCGCCATCTCATCGCCCTCGCTCGGTGCCGTGACTGCGCCCGATCGGCACATCTCCTGGCGCTGACGTTACCTGTCGCGACCCGGGATGATCGGGAGCGACAGGCCCGACACGCGCATCCACTCGGACCCCCCATGAAGCGCCTGAATCTGCTACGCGCGTTTCATTCGCAGCCACGTTTTGCCGGCGTGTCGGCGAAACGCGCGTAGCAGATCCAGGCGCCACGGAGCCCTACTTCAAGAAGTCTGGGACGTCCAGGTCGTCGTCCAGCGGCCGGGACGGTACCGACACCGGCATCGGCCGAACCGGGGTCACCGGGGTGACCGCCGGAGCGGGCGTCACGACCGGCGCGGCCGGGTACGGCTGCCCGTTGCCGTTGCCGTTGTGCACCGGCTCCGGCACTGAAGGCGGCGGCTCGGCGGCGGCCGGCACGGCCGGTCGCGGAGCGCTGCTACGCAGGTCGGTCGACCGGCTGACGGGCTGGCGCCGCGGCGGCTGTCCACCCTCGAAGCCGGCCGCGATGACCGTCACCCGGACCTCGTCGCCCAGCGCGTCGTCGATCACCGTGCCGAAGATGATGTTGGCGTCGTCGTGCGCCGCGCCCTGGATCAGGTTGGCCGCAGCGGAGACCTCGAACAGGCCGAGGTCGGAACCGCCCGCGATGGAGAGGAGTACGCCGTGGGCGCCGTCGATGCTCGCCTCCAACAGCGGGGAGGACACCGCCATCTCGGCCGCGGCCCGGGCCCGGTCCTCGCCCCGCGCCGAGCCGATGCCCATCAGGGCGGAGCCCGCGTTGGACATCACGGCCTTCACGTCAGCGAAGTCGAGGTTGATCAGACCCGGGGTGGTGATCAGGTCGGTGATGCCAGAGACGCCCTGCATCAGCACCTGGTCGGCCTGCTTGAAGGCGTCCAGGATCGCGATCTGGTGGTCGATCATCTGCAACAGCTTGTCGTTGGGGATGACGATCAGGGTGTCGACCTCTTCACGCAGGTTCGCGATCCCCTGCTCGGCCTGACTCGCCCGCCGCTTCCCCTCGAAGGAGAACGGCCGGGTCACCACGCCGATGGTCAGCGCCCCCAGGGCGCGCGCGATCCTCGCGACCACCGGGGCTCCGCCGGTGCCCGTACCGCCGCCCTCACCGGCGGTGACGAACACCATGTCGGCACCCTTGAGGGCGTCCTCGATGTCCTGGGCGTGGTCCTCGGCGGCCTGCCGGCCCTTGTCCGGGTCCGCCCCCGCCCCGAGGCCGCGAGTCAGCTCCCGACCGATGTCGAGCTTGACGTCGGCGTCGCTCATCAGCAGCGCCTGGGCATCGGTGTTCACCGCGATGAACTCGACCCCGCGCAGGCCGGCCTCGATCATGCGGTTGACCGCGTTGACGCCGCCGCCGCCGACGCCCACGACCTTGATGATGGCGAGGTAGTTCTGTGACGCAGAGACCATCAGGACGCCTCTCTTCCCGCAGTGGTGGCTGGTGGTACCGGTCGCCAAACCCTCAACCTTCGCTTCACCGTTGAGAGACCCGGTTGAGATCTATTGACCTATCCCGAGGCTACGAGAGGGTCACGGGCGGGCCGCCGAGGCAGCGAGCGACACGCCCGAACGCCCTGAGCGTCAAGTTGAAGTTGATGGGTGCGAAAGGTTCAGCCCTCGGCCACGTCCGCAGCGCTAACGCACCGCGGGGTTGTTCGGGCTGGACACGTCGATCGTGGCCCGCGGCTTGCCGTCCTTCAGCAGGGCGGTGACGATCTGGGCCTTGAGCGGCGAGTCGGCAGCACTGCCCCAGTTGACCGTCACCCCGGTGCGCAGCTTGAGACTGATCCGCTCCGGCCCGATGGCTGTCAGCAGCGCGATCTCCCGTACCAGCGACTCGGGCAGAGCGGCGGTCAGCGTGCCGACATCACGGAGCAGCGGCTGGTTGGCCGGGTCGGCCTCGGCCTTGACCGAGCCGGGCGGCGGCGACGCGACCCGGTCGAAGGCAACGCCGGCGGCGTCGACCAGCAGGAAGCCGCTCCCCTGCCGAACGGCGAACACCGCCTGCCGTTCGGTCACGGTGACCAAGACCGTGCTCGGCCATTGCCGGGTCACCGACGCCGCCTGGACCGCCGGGATCAGCGTGGCCCGTTGGGCGATTTCCTGGACGTCCTGGCGCGCCAGCGGCGTTCCCATGGGTACGGCCGCGACCGCGATCACCTCGTCGGCCTTGACCGAGCGCTGACCGGCCACCGCCACCTCCCGCACCACCAGCAGCGGCGAGAAGTAGGCCACCCACGTACCCACCGCCAACAGCAGCACCGCGACCAGCAGCACCACCGTGGACCGGTGGGGGCGGCGGGCGGCCGCGGTCATCGGATGCTTGCCGCGCGGCGCTCGAGCTGCCCGACGATCAGCGGCGCGACCTTGGTCACGTCCCCACAGCCCACTGTGATGACCAGGTCGCCGGGCCGGGCGATCGCCGCCACCGTCGGAGCGGCCTCGTCCCACACCGGCTCGTACGTCACCTCGGCCGTGCCGGGGCGAACCGCCTGGGCGACCATCGCTCCGTCAATCCCGGGCAGCGGGTCCTCGCGGTCACCGCAGACATCCATGACGATGGCCTCGTCGGCCTGCTCCAGGGCCTCGGCCAGCTGCGGCCAGAAGTCCCGGGTCCGGGTGTACAGATGCGGCTGGAAGCACACCACGACCCGGCCGTCGCCGGCCGCCGTACGTGCCGCGACCAGGGTGTTGCGCACCTCGGTCGGGTGGTGCGCGTAGTCGTCGTAGACCCGCACGCCGTCCACCGTGCCGATGTGCTGGAACCGCCGATAGGTGCCGACGTAGGCCGACAGCTGGCGGCGCACCTCGGTCTCGTCGGTGCCCAGCCAGGTGGTCACCGCGTACGCCGCGGCGGCGTTGAGCACGTTGTAGTGGCCGGGCACCCCCAGCCTCACCCCGCCACCCTGGCGGTTCCGGTGCAGCGCGAACTCCGAGCCGGAGCCGGCCAGCGTCACCTCAGAGATCCGGACATCGGCGGTCTCCGCCACGCCGAAGGTGACGATCTCGGGCCCCGTTGACCGCTCCCGGAGGCGAGCCGTCAGGGCCGCCGCGCCTGGGTCGTCGGCGCTGACCACGACCAGCCGGACATCGTCGCCGGTGACGAAGGCGAGGAACCCGTCGGCGTAGTTCTCCGCCGTCCCCCAGTTGCTCAGGTGGTCGGGGTCGACATTGGTCACCACCGCGACCTCGGCCGGGTACTGCAGGAAGGAGCCGTCGCTCTCGTCGGCCTCGACCACCATCGCGTCCCCGGAACCGAGGTGGCCGCCGGTGCCGGAGCCGGTCAGGGCGCCGCCGATGACGAAGGACGGGTCCTGACCGGATCCGGTCAGCACGTGCGCGATCATCGCCGTGGTCGTGGTCTTGCCGTGGGTGCCGGCCACCGCGATCCCTCGCCGGCCCAGCATCAACGCGCCGAGTGCGGCACTGCGGTGCAGCACGCGCAATCCCCGGCGCCGGGCCTCGGCGAGCTCGGGGTTGTCGTCGCGAATGGCCGAGGAGGCCACCACAGTCTGGGCATCGCCCAGCTGCTCGGCCCGGTGCCCCACGTACACCCGGGCTCCGGCGGCCTCCAGGGAGCGTAGGTACTTCGAGTCCTGGCGGTCACTGCCACTGACCGGAACGCCGCTGGCCAGCATCATCGCGGCGATCCCGTTCATACCCGAGCCGCCGATGGCGATGAAGTGCACCGGTCCCAGATCGGCCAGCTCCGGCAGCGCGACGGGCGTGAGCAGCGCCATCAGCTGATCACCTCCAACGTCCTCTTCGCCAGCACCGCCGCAGCGTCGGTCCGGGCAACGCCGGCCAAGGCCGCGCTCATTCCCTGCCGGCGTTCCTGGTCGGCGAGCAGTGCCGGGATCTCGGTCGCCACCCATTCGGAGGTGCAGTCGGCGTCGGCCAGCAGCAGGCCACCGCCGGCCTCCACCACCAGTGCTGCGTTGCGGGCCTGCTCGCCGTTGCCGTGCGGGTAGGGCACGAACACCGCGGGCAGCCCGACCGCAGCGGTCTCCATCACCGTCCCGGCACCGCACCGGCCGAGCATCAGGTCGGCCACCGCGTACGCCTGCTCCATCTGCTCAACGTAGGCGACGGGCGCGTACACGGCGCCGGTGTCCGGGTCGACGACGCGGACGTCGTCGCTGGTGATGTTCTTCGCACCGAGCACGTGCAGCACCGAGATGCCGGCGGCCAGCAGGGCCGGGCTCGCCTCGCGTACCGCCCGGTTGATGCTGGCCGCACCCTGCGAGCCGCCGCTGACCAGCAGCGCGTCGCCCTGGTCCGGCAGCCCGTACGTCGCCCGCGCCGGTCCACGGAGCGCCGCCCGGTTCAGCTCGGTGATGCTGCGCCGCATCGGCAAGCCGATGCAGGTCGCGTGCGCCAGCGGGGTGGTGGGGAACGACGTGAAGACGTGGTGGGTGAGACGGGCGGCCAGCCGGTTGGCCAGTCCTGGGAGGAGGTTCTGCTCGTGCAGCACGATCGGCAGGCCCAGCCGCCGGGCGGCCAGGTAGGCGGGAGTGGAGACGTAGCCGCCGAAGCCCAGGACGGCCTGGGCGCCGACTCGGCGAAGCACCGCGACGCTCTCCTGCACCGCCTGGACCAGCCGAGGCCCGACCAGGGCCAGGTCCACGCCCGGCCGACGCGGCATCGGCACCGGAGGGATCAGCTCCAACGGCAGCCCGGCGGCGGGGATCACCGTGGTCTCCAGGCCGCGGGCGGTGCCGACTGCGGTCAGCAGGAGGTCCGGCTGCTGGTCGAGCAGCTCGTACGCGGTGGCCACCAGAGGGGAGGTGTGTCCTGCGGTTCCGCCGCCGGCCAGGACGATCGAGCCGGCTCCGGTCATCGCCGGGTGCGGGCCGCGGCCGTACGCGACCCGGTCACCGTGGTCATCCGCGATACCGGCCGCTTGGACCGCCGGGCCAGCATCCGGCGGGCGTCGGGCTCGCGCCGGGCGCAGCTCAGCAGCACTCCGACGGCGAGCAGGTTGGCGATCAGGGCCGACCCGCCGTAGGAAAGCATCGGCAGCGGCACGCCGGCCACTGGCAGCAGCCGCAGCACGACGGCGAGGTTGAACAGGCTCTGCACCAGGAACCAGGCGGTGACCCCGCCGGCCGCGTACCGGGCGAAGGGGTCGTCGGAACGGATCGCGATCCGGACACCGGCGTAGCCGAGGACGCCGAACAGGGCGAGGACCATGAGGCTGCCGAGCAGCCCGAACTCCTCCCCCAGCACCGCGAAGATGAAGTCGGTGTGCGCTTCGGGCAGGCTGCCCCACTTCTGCCGGCTGGCGCCCAGCCCGACGCCCCACCAGCCACCGGAGGCGATGGCCCACAGTCCGGAGCTGGCCTGGTCGTTGATGCCGCCCGTGTTCAGCGCCGGATCCAGGAACGCGGCCAGCCGCCGCATCCGGACCGGTGAGCTGACGAACATCGCGGCCACGCCGGCGACCCCGGTCGCGGCCAGACCGGCCAGCACCGGGAGCGGGGCGCCGACGATCCACAGGATCCCGGCCACGATCCCGGCCATCACCACCGCCGTACCGGCGTCGCCCTGGAAGACCACCAGCAGCATCAGCACCCCGCTGACCGGCAGGAACGGGACCAGCAGGTGCTTGGGCTGGTCCAGCAGCCGCTGCTTGCGGGCCAGCACGTTGGCCCCCCAGACGATCATCGCCAGCTTGGCGAACTCGGCGGGCTGGAGGGCGAAGGACCGGGAACCGAGGTAGAGCCAGTTCCGGTTGCCGTTCACGCTGATGCCTAGCGGAGTGTAGGTCAGGATCAGCAGCACCGCGGCCAGGGCGACGGCGACCCAGCCCAGGGCCCGCAGGGTCTGGACGGGCAGCTTCATGATCACCACGGCACCGGTCACGCCGACGCCGAGGAAGATCAGCTGCCGCTTGACGTAGTAGTACGAGTCGTCGTAGTTCACGTAGGCGTTCACGCTCGAGGCGGACAGCACCATCATGACGCCGACCACGAGCAGCAGGGAGACCGCGCCGAGCACCAGGTGGTAGCTGGTCAGCGGACGGTCGAGCACCCCGCGCAGCCAGGCCGTCAGCTCGCTGGCCGAGGCCGACCGCGACGACAGCGCCTCCCGCGAGGGTGCCCGGTCGGGGCGTGGGGTCAGCGTGTGGCTCACCGCCGGCCTCCCCCCTTCGCGAGATCCCGGACCGCGGCGGTGAAGGCCTCCCCGCGCGCGGCGTAGTCGGTGTACATGTCCTTGCTGGCGCAACCCGGTGCCAGCAACACAGCATCGCCGGGTCTGGCCAGCTGGTCGGCAGCCGCGACGGCCTGTGCCATGGCACTAGTGTCCGTGGTGGCGATCGATCTGACCGGGACGTTCGGCGCGTGTCGGGCCAACGCTTCGGCGATGACCGCCCGGTCGACGCCCAGCAGCACCGCCCCCCGGAGCCGTCCCGCGTGCGCGGACACCAGCTCGTCGAACGTCGTACCCTTGGCCTGCCCACCGGCGATCCAGACGATCTTGCCGTGCTCGCTCGGACCGGAGGGCTCGTACGCGCGCAGGGCCGCGTCGGCCGCGTGCGGGTTGGTGGCCTTGGAGTCGTCCACCCAGCGCACCCCGGCCAGCTCGGCCACCATCTGGATCTTGTGCGCACCCAGGGCGGTCGCCCGCAGCCCGTCGCGGACGGCGGTGGCCGGCACCCCGAACGACCGGGCCAGCGCGGCGGCGGCCAGGGCGTTGGCGACCACGTGCGGCGCCGCCGGCTGGCCCGCCGCCGCGCCGGGCACGTCGCTGATCTTGGCCAGCTCCAGGGCCGAGTCGCGCCGCTGCGGGATGAAGGCCCGGTCGACCAGGAGGTCGTCCACCACCCCGAGCATGGACAGTCCCGGCGTGCTGAGGGTGAAGCCGATCGCTCGGGCTCCCTCGGTCACCTCGGCCTGCTCCACCATCCGCTCGGTCTCCGGGTCGGCCACGTTGTAGACACAGCTGGCCTGGACGCCCCGGTAGATGGTGGCCTTGGCCTCGGTGTAGGCCGCGTACGAGCCGTGCCACTCCAGGTGGTCCGGCTGGACGTTGAGCACCGCGGCCGAGTGCAGGGCCAGGGAGCGCGACCAGTGCAGCTGGTGGCTGGACAGCTCGACGGCGAGCACGTCGTAGCCCTCGCGGTCCAGCACGATCTCGGTGATCGGCCGGCCGATGTTCCCCACGGCGGCCGTGCGCAGGCCTGCGGCGGACAGGATCGAGGCCAGCATCTGGGTGGTCGTGGTCTTGCCGTTGGTACCGGTGATCCCGAGCCAGGGCACCGCCTTGGCCGGTCGGCTGAGCCGCCAGGCCAGCTCGACCTCGCTCCAGATCGGCACGCGGCGGCCGGCCGCCTGCACCAGCAAGGGGGCGGTCGCCGGCCATCCGGTGGTGATCACCAGGTCCGCGTCGGCGGGCAGCTCGGCGGTGGAACCGGGACCAAGGCGTACGGTGCCGCCGAGGGTCTCCAGCAGGGTGGCCTTGTCGCGGTTGCCGGAGTCGGCCCGGTCGTCCAGCACCGTCACCCGGGCACCGAACTCCAGCAGCCCGTCCGCAGCGGCGAACCCGGACACCCCGATGCCGGCGACGACCACGTGGGCCTGGGCCCAGGGCGAGGTGCCGTCCGCCTGCGGTAGCCAGTCGACGGTCATGTCCCCGACACCCACTCGGCGTAGAAGATGCCCAGGCCGCCGGACACGAAGAGGCCGGCGATGATCCAGAACCGCATCACGATGGTCACCTGGGCCCAGTTGAGCAGCTCGAAGTGATGGTGGATCGGCGACATCTTGAACAGCCGCTTGCCCTTGGTCAGCTTGAAGAACCCGACCTGCAGGATCACCGACATCACCTCGATCACCAGCAGCCCGCCCAGGATGACCAGCAGCAGCTCGGTCCGGGTGAAGATCGCCATCCCGGCCAGCGCGCCACCCAGCGAGAGCGACCCGGTGTCGCCCATGAAGATCTTGGCCGGCTCCGCGTTCCACCACAGGAAGCCGAAGCAGGCGCCGGTCAGGGCGATGGCCACCACGGCGAGGTCGTACGGGTCCCGCACCTCGTAGCACTTGGGTCCCGCGGAGGCGGTGTACGCGCAGGACTGGTTGAACTGCCAGATGTTCACCAGCGTGTACGCGCCGAAGATCATCACGCAGGCTCCGGAGGCCAGCCCGTCCAGCCCGTCGGTCAGGTTCACCCCGTTGCTGGCCGCGGCGATCAGCAGCATCACCCAGATGACCACCAGCACCACCGGCAGCTCCAACCACTCGATGTCGCGGAGGAAAGAGATGAACACCGACGCCGGCGTCACCCCACGTTCGTCGGGGAACTGCAGCGAGCCGAGCGCGAAGAGCACGGCGACGATGGACTGCCCGGCGATCTTGGCCTTGCTGCGCAGGCCGAGCGAGCGCTGCTTGCTGATCTTGATGAAGTCGTCCAGAAACCCGACCACGCCCAACCCCGTGAACAGGAACAGGATCAGCAGCGCCGAGGCGGACGGCGGGGTCAGGGTGATCAGGTGGCTACCGAAGTAGGCCAGCAGCACCGCGGCGATGATGACCAGCCCGCCCATCGTCGGGGTGCCCCGCTTGACGTGGTGCGAGGTCGGTCCGTCGTCCCGGATCAGCTGGCCGTAACCCTTCTTGACCAGGATCCGGATGGCCACGCGCGTGCCGAACAGGGTGGCGAGCAGCGCGATGCCGCCGGCCAGCACAATCGTTCTCACGACCGCGCCTCCGGTGGGGTATACGTCACGCGGGGCCCTCGCCGAACGCCAGGATCGCCTCCGCCACGGTGTCCAAGGCTAAGCCACGGGACGCCTTGACCAGGACAACGTCGCCGGGGGCGAGTCCGGCCAGCACCTCGGTCTGCGCGGCCGCCTTGTCCGGGAACGCCCGGACCGCCCCGCCGTTCAGCCCGCCGGCCCGGGCGCCTGCAGCCATCGGCTCGGCGTACGCGCCCACCGCGACCAGCCGGTCGATCCCGGTGTTCGCGACCAGGGTGCCGAGGTCGGCGTGGGCCCGCTCGGACTCGTCCCCGAGCTCGAGCATGTCGCCGAGCACCGCCCAGGTCCGGCGCCGGCCCGATCCGCTCAGCTCGGCCAGCGTGCCGACCGCGGCGGCCATCGAGTCCGGGTTGGCGTTGTACGCGTCGTTGAGGACGGTGACTCCGTCGCCCCGCTGGTGCAGCTCCATCCGCCACCGGGAACGCGCGGTGGCGCCGGTGAGCCCGGCGGTCACCCGCCGCACGTCGAGACCGAGCGCCAGAGCCGCTGCGGCTGCGGCCAGCCCGTTGCCGACCTGGTGCCGACCCGGGACCTGAAGGGAGACCTCGGTCTCGCCGTCGGCCGCGGGCGACGGCAGGCCGACGGCGTGCAGCCGGAAGGTGTAGCGACCGGACGGATCGCTCCGGAGGTCGGACGCCCAGACGGCGGGCCCGTCCAGTGGACCCTCGGCCGAGAACGCCAGCACGGAGGCCGTCGTGCGCTCCCGCATGGCCCAGACCAGCGGGTCGGCGCCGTTGAGGACGGCCACGCCGTCGGCGGGCAGCGCCTCGACCAGCTCGCCCTTGGCCTGGGCGATCGCGGCCTGCCCGCCGAACTCGCCGACGTGGGCGTGCCCGACGTTGAGCACCACCCCGACGGTCGGGGGCGCGATGTCGCACAGGTAGGCGATGTGGCCGATGCCCCGAGCGCCCATCTCGGCGACCAGGTACCGCGTCTGCTCGTCGATCCGGGTCACCGTGAGCGGGACGCCGAGCTCGTTGTTGAGGTTGCCGGCCGGGGCCACAGTCGGCCCGGCCGTCTCCAGCACCTGGCTGAGCAGGTCCTTGGTCGAGGTCTTGCCCTGCGAGCCGGTGATGCCGACGACCCGCAGCCCGCCGGCGGTGGCCCGGTCGACCAGGTGGCGGGCCAACCGGCCCAACGCGACCAGCGGGTCCGCGACCACCAGACACAGGGCGTCCGGGACCGGACGCTGGGTCAGCGCGGCGGCCGCACCGGCGGCGTAGGCGGTGGGGACGAAGTCGTGGCCGTCGGCCCGGGCGCCGGGCAGGGCGACGAACAGTGCCCCGGGCGTGATGTTCCGGCTGTCGGCGGTGACCGAGGTCACCGGGGTCCCTGGCTCGCCCGGCCCGGCGAGCTCCGCGCCCAGCACGGCGGCCACCTCGGCGACCGGCAGCGCGATCACCGCCGCCCTTCCCCTCGGACCGCGGTCCACTCGGCGGCGACCACTTCCGGGTCGCTGAACGGGAGCACGGCTCCGCCCACCTCCTGGCCGAGCTCGTGGCCCTTGCCGAGCACCGCGACGATGTCGCCCGGGCGCGCCCGCTGCAGCGCGAGCCGGATGGCCGAGCGGCGGTCGCCGCCATCGACGATGTCGGTGGTCCCGGTGGCAGCCCGGGCCCCGGCCAGGACCTCGGCGCGGATGGCGGCGGGTTCCTCGCTGCGCGGGTTGTCGTCGGTCACCACCACGAGATCCGCGTGCTGGGCCGCCGCGGCGCCCATCGGCCGCCGCTTGGCCGGGTCCCGGTCGCCGCCGCAGCCGAGCACGGCGATCCGTCGCCGCGATCCCACCGCCTCCAGCGCAGCGGTCACCGCCTGCGGGGTGTGGGCGAAGTCGACGTAGACCACCGGCGCGTCCGGCCCCAGGTCGACCCGCTGCATCCGCCCGGGGACCGACGCGTCAGCGAGCCCGGCGGCCGCCGCATCCACGTCTCCGCCGGTCGCCTCGACCATGGCCAGTGCCGTGATCGCGTTCCGCACGTTGAAGGCGCCCGGTAGGCCGAGCGTGAAGGTGACCGGGTGGCTCCGCAGCCGGGCGCGTACGGCGGTGCGACCGTCCTCCTGGAGGTCGCAGCTCAACGCGGCGACGTCGGTCGTCCCGCCCAGGCCGACCGTGGTCAGCTCCACCTTCCCCTCCCGGACGATGCGCTCGGCCAGCTGGCGACCGCGGGGGTCGTCGACGTTCACCACCGCTCGGCGGGTGCGCTCCGGGGTGAACAAGGAGGCCTTGGCCTCGAAGTAGGCCTCCTCGTCCAGGTGGAAGTCGAGGTGGTCGCGGCCGAGGTTGGTGAAGGCGGCCACGGCGAAGACGATGGCGTCGACCCGACCCAGGGTCAGGGCGTGCGAGGACACCTCCATCAGCGCCGCCGCGGCCCCCTGCTCGTGCAGGTAGCCGAGCAGGCCCTGGAGCTCGGTGGCCTCCGGGGTGGTGACGGTGGTCCGGGAGGCGGCCAGGGACTCCCCGTCGAGGAAGAACCCGATCGTCCCAACCGTGCCGGTATGTACGCCGGCGGCGCGAAGGGCGGCGTCGAGCAGGAACGTGGTGGTCGTCTTGCCGTTGGTGCCGGTGACGGCGTACATCGTCATGGCCTCGGCGGGCCGGCCGTAGATCGCGGCGGCGGCCTCCGCCATGGTCTGCCTCGGGTCGTCGACCACGACCACGGGGATGGTGGCGGCGGCGGCCAGCCGTGCGCCCGCCGGATCGGTCAGCACCGCCGCCGCGCCGGCCGCGACCGCGGATGGGGTGAACTCGGCGCCGTGGTGATGGCGGCCCGGCAGGGCGACGTACAGGTCCCCCGGGCCGACCAGCCGCGAGTCCAGGGTGATGCCGCGCACCTGCTCGGGACCGGCGCCCGGAAACAGGTCGGCCAAGCCGACCGCGGGACGGTTCCGTGGCCGCAGAGCAGACGCCGGGGATCTGAGAGGCACGACCTTGACGTTAGCGAGTGCTCGACCCGTAACGGCTGACGTCCACCGGGTTCACTCCCACTCGGTGGGTCGGTTGGCCGGCGGCCGGGCGTCCGGTGCCACCGAGTAACGGGGCAGTACGAGGCTCATCAGGTTCTTGACCACTGGAGCGGCCGACCCGGTGCCCGTCGTGGAGCCCTTCGGGTTGTTCACCACCACGTAGGTCAGGATCCGTGGGTCGTCCACCGGGGCGATTCCGACATAGGAGGTGACGTAACCGCGGTAGCACTTGCACTTCGGCTCGGCCCGTTGGGCGGTGCCGGTCTTGCCACCGCTGGTGTAGTTGTCCAGCTTCAGCGCCTTCTGACCGTTCTCACTCTCGACCACCGCGCCCATCAGGTCGCGCACCTGGGCCGAGCTCTCGGCGGACACCACTCGGCGGGAGGGGCGGGGTTCGATGGGTACCTCGCGACCGTCGGCGTCGGTGACGCTCTTGAGAATCGTCGGCGGATGGTAGACCCCGCCGTTGACCACGCTCGCGATGGCGGCCGCCTGCTGGACCCCGGTCACCGCCAGGGCCTGGCCGAACGCGATCTGGTCGGGTTGGCCCACCTGCATCTTCTCCGGGCTGGCCAGGATGCCGCGGGACTCCCCGGGCAGCTCGATGCCGGTGCGAGTACCGAGGCCGAAGCGGGTCAGGTAGTCGTACAAGGTCTCCTTGCTCATCTGCCGGGCGAGAATGGCGGTGCCAATGTTGGACGACCGAGCGATGATCCCGCGCAGGGTCAGCTTCAGGATGGGCGCCTCGTGCGTGAAGGCGTCCTTGATGTACCGGTCGTTGGACTTCAGCTTCGTGGGCACTTCCACCTTGGTGTCCGGCGTCGCGGTTCCGGAGTCGATGAGTGCGGCCGCTGTCAGCACCTTCTCCACACTCCCGGGCTCGTACGGTTCGGAGACCGCCCGGTTTCCCCGGTTCCCCGCGTCCGACCCCTGCGGATGGTTGGCGTCGAATCCCGGTGCGTTGGCGAGCGCCAGCAGCTCACCGGTGCGGACGTCCAGCACGATGGCGAACGCCGAGTCGGCGTTGAGCTCCTCGACCCGGGCCTCCAGCAGCCGCTCGGCGGCCCACTGGACTTCGGAGTCGATCGTGAGCTGGTAGTTCATCCCGTTACGGGCGGGCTTCAGCGAGCTGTCTCCCAGCGGGATCCGGCTACCGTTCGGGGCACTCTCGAAGGTCTGCTCGCCCTCGACACCGGCCAGCTCGGTGTTGTACTTCCGCTCGAGTCCGGACAGGCCCTGGCCGTCCGCCCCGACGAAGCCGACCACTGACGAGCCGACGGTCTTGCCCGGGTACGTGCGGATGGGATCGGCTTCGCGGAAGACGCCGTAGATCTTGCGGGCGGAGAGCTCGGCGGCCAGGGCGCTGTAGGTCAGTGCCGGCACCTGCTTCTTGAGGTAGACGAAGTGGGTTCCCGGCCTGGTCAGCAGCGGCATCAGCTCGGTGGTCGTCATGCCGAGGTGACGGGACACGATCTCGGCCACCTCGGCCGCTCGCTCACCCGTCAGCGTGGGATCAGCGGTCACCGCGACGGCGGGTTGGGTCGATGCCAGCACCTGGCCATTGCGGTCGGTGATCTCCCCCCGCGCCGGGAGCAGTGGAAGGGTGCGCAGCAAGGCGTCCGCCGGGTAGGAGGAGGACTCGAAGCCCTGGAGCTGGAGCAGCCGCCCGGCGCACAACGACAGGCCCATGGCCGCGATGATCAGGACCAGGTGCAGTCGGCGGGTGGCGGAGGCCAGCGGCAGCCGAAGGACCCGACGACGGCTGCGGACCCCAGTGCGCCGCAGGCGGGACCGCGACGCCGGTGGGTGCCGGGACGGGTTCGCCGCCCGGGTGCGCGCGCCGTCCCGCAGAACCCGCTCACTCCGGCTGTGCTGCACCCGGGTCCGCCCGGTGGTGGCCGGCCGGTGTCCACCGCGCGTCCGGGACCGCGACGAGTGGTCAGCCGCGGGCGGCCGACGTTCTCCCGCCATCAGCCCTCACCCTCGCCCTGCTCCGCCGCGGCGGTCTCCCGCTGCGGCTTCTTCTTCTCATCGGCCTTCTTCTTCTCGGCGGCCTTCTTCTTCTCGGCGGCGGCGCGTTCCTCCGCCGCCTTCTTCTCCGCCGCCTTCTTCTCCGCGGCGGCCTTGGCCTTTGCGGCCCGCGCCGCCTTCTCTGCGGCGATCTGCTCTGGTGTCTTGACGACGAGAACCTTCTGCTCGTTGCCATCCACCGGCTTCGGCTCCCCGACCAGGCGGCCGTCGGGCAGCACCAGGAACGCCGGATGCGGGTTCGGCCGCATGCCGAGCTTCGAAGCGGCGAAGGCCAGCTCGTTCGGCGCGGCATAGGCGTCCAGCCGCTGTTCCAGATCGGCCTGAACGTACGCGAGCTCGGTCGCCTGCCGGTTCAGCGCCCGTGCCTGGAACGCCTGGTTCTGCAGCGTGGTGTTGAGCATCAGCAGCCCGACCATGCCCAGCCCGAAGATGCCGATCATCACCAGCAGGAATGGGAACCGAGCCAGCCGCGGCGTCGGGTCGGCCACCGGGCGGAGCCGGGGACGGGTCCTGGCCGGCGGCGCGACCAGACCTTGCCACAGCGCGCTCATCGGGCGCCCGCATCCGTCGGATTCCCACGCAGCGTGGGATGTTCACCCCCTACCCAGGCTGCAACCTGGGTCGAGAGTGAGAAACCTGGGCGGAGTGGCCGGATTCCCACGCTGCGTGGGAATCTTGTGAAGAATGGGGCGATCATGCCGCGCTCCGTTCCGCGATGCGCTCGGCGGCGCGCAGCCGGGCCGACGCCGCCCGGGGATTGGCGGCGACCTCGGCCGCGGTGGGTCGCTGGGCCCCTCGGGTCAACAGCCGCAGCTCCGGGGCCAGCTCGGGCGGCACGACCGGCAGGTCCCGTGGAGCGCGGTCCCGAGCCCCTGCCGCGAGCAGCTGCTTGACCAGCCGGTCCTCGAGCGAGTGGTACGCCAGCACGGCGATCCGGCCACCTACGGCGAGGGCGGCGACGGCCTCGGGCAGCACCGACTCCAGGGCGGACAGCTCGCCGTTCACCTCGATCCGCAGCGCCTGGAAGGTCCGCTTGGCCGGATGCCCCCCGCTGCGCTGCGACTTCATCGGCACCGCGTCGCTGAGCAACCGCACCAGCCGGCCGGAGGTCGTGAACGGTTCGCGAGTCCGTTCGGCCACGATCCGCCCGGCGATCCGCTCGGCGAACCGCTCCTCGCCGTAGCTGCGCAGGATCCGGGTCAGGTCGGCCTTGCCGTAGGTGTTGAGGACCTGCGCGGCCGTCAGCTCCTGCCGGCCCATCCGCATGTCCAGCGGAGCGTCGTACGCGTACGCGAACCCACGCTCCGGGTCGTCGATCTGTAGCGACGAGAGCCCTAGGTCGAGCAGGATGCCCTGCACCCGTGGCCGGCCGAGCCGGGCCAGCACCTCGGGCAGCTCGTCGTAGACCGCCTCGACCAGCGTGACCCGGTCGCCGAACGGGGCCAGCCGCTCGGCGGCCAGGGCCAAGGCATGCGGATCCCGGTCCAGCCCGACCAGGCGGGCCTCCGGACAGGCCGAGAGCAGGGCCTCGGCGTGGCCACCCAGCCCGAGGGTGCAGTCGACCACGACCGGCTCGTGCCCCGCCAGGGCAGGGGCCAACAGATCCACGATCTCGGCGAGCATCACCGGGAGGTGGCCGGGCGCCGAGCTCATCCGAGCCACCGGAGCAGCAAGGACAGGGCGAGGGTCACACCGATACTGCCGCCCAGGGATACCGCGGCCGCCGCGAGCCCGTCGCGGGCGTCGTCGCGGATCCGCCGCCGCCCTGTGCTGGTGCGGGGGGTCGCCTCCCCCGCCGTTGACCGGCGGAGGTCCGACGCGTGGGGAAGTACGCGTACCGACATGTAGTTCTCGACCCTTCGCGGTGGGTGTCGCAGCCCGTGTCGACGGGTTTCAACCCGAGATCTCGGGGAGTCCTACCTGGCACCGGGGAAGGTGTGTCAGGGAGCAGACCTACGGGTTGAAGCCTCTCGACACGCGTTGCCCCGTGTCGTTCCTGCGGTCCGTGTTCCTAGATGCCCGGGAACACGGTGTCGTTCAGTTCGGCGAACGCCGATTCCTTCTCAGCGGAGTACTGCTCCCACGCGGCGGCGTCCCAGACCTCGACCCGGTTGATGGCCCCCACCACGACGCAGTCCTTCTCCAGACCCGCGTACGCCCGCAGGTGCGGCGGGATGGTCACCCGGCCCTGCTTGTCCGGCGTCTCGTCCGAGGCCCCAGACGCGAGCATGCGCTGGTAGTCGCGGACGTGCTGCTGGCTGGAGGAGGCACTCCTCACGGTTTGGGCCACCTCGACGAACACAGCTCGCGGCCAGATGGCCAGGCATCGCTCCTGGAACCGGGTGATCACCAGGCCGTCGCTGAGCTCGTCGCGGTACTTCGCCGGAAGGATCAGACGGCCCTTTTCGTCGAGCTTCGGAGTGTGGGTGCCGAGAAACACGGGCCACCCTCCTTCACCCCACTCAAGATCCGCTGTTCTCCACTTCGCGCCACTGTACTCCACTTCCCTCCACCAAGCCGCTCAACTGGCCAATTTGGGGTCTCTGGGCGTGTTCTGCACGATCTGCCGGCTCCGAAGCGACCGCATAGGGTTAGGGCGTGTTGACGCACATGCGGGCCGAGCGGGCGAGCGCGGAGGGGCAGTGAGCATCAGCTACGACAAGAAGGCCGACCCCGGTCGCGACGCCGTTGCGGAGTACTCCCTCGGCGACGTGGTCCAGGTGATGGGCCGCGTGCGCTCGGCGATCGAGAACGTGATCGAGGGCAAGCGCAGCTCGGTGGATCTTGCCCTGGTCGTGCTGTTGGCCGAGGGACACCTGCTGATCGAGGACGTGCCGGGCGTCGGCAAGACGATGCTGGCCAAGGCCCTCGGCCGGTCCATCGCCTGCGCAGTGCGGCGGATCCAGTTCACCCCCGACTTGCTGCCCTCTGACATCACCGGCGTGTCGGTGTTCAACGCCGAGTCGCGGGACTTCGAGTTCAAGCCGGGCGGGATCTTCGCCAACATCGTGGTCGGCGACGAGATCAACCGGGCCTCGCCGAAGACGCAGTCCGCGCTGCTGGAGTCGATGGAGGAGCGCCAGGTCAGCGTGGACGGGACGACGTACGTGCTCGAGTCCCCGTTCATGGTGGTCGCGACGCAGAACCCGATCGAGATGGAGGGCACCTACCCGCTGCCCGAGGCGCAACGCGACCGGTTCATGGCCCGGATCGAGATGGGCTACCCGACCCCGAACGCCGAGCTGGACATGCTCGAGTCGCACGGCTCCTACGACCCGCTGGCCGCGATGGAGCCGGTGACCGATGGGCGCACCATCCGCGGGCTGATCGACGCGGTCAAGAGCGTCTACATCAGCCCGGCGGTCAAGCACTACCTGGTTCAGGTGGTCAACGCCACCCGGCACTCCCGCGACCTGAGGCTCGGCGCCTCACCGCGGGCCACCCTGCAGCTGCTCCGAGCCTGCCGCGCGTTCGCCGCCCTGTCCGGCCGCGACTACGTCAACCCCGACGACGTCGCAGCCCTCGCGGTGTCGGTGCTGGCCCACCGCGTGCTCCCCTCGACCGACGCCCAGCTGGCCCGCCGTACGGTGAGCGACGTGATCGGGCACGCCGTCTCGTCGGTGCATGTCCCCGACCGGAGGTAGCCGATGACCCGCGCATGGCGCCTGCTCACGGTGCGCGGCCGGACGTTCCTGCTCGCCGGGATCCTGGTGGTGCTGGTTGCCATGGCCGCCGGGCAGCGTGACGTGATGCGGATCGGCCTTCTGCTCGCCGCGCTGCCGGTGATCGCGGCGATCCTGGTCTCCCGGGCCCGGCTGCGGATGTCCTGTGAGCGCTCCGTCGAACCCGCGCAGGTGCCGCTGGGGTCGCCGATGAGAGGCCAGATCGTGCTCGGCCAGGAGGGACGGCTGCCCGCGGGGATCCTGCTCCTGGAGGATGCGGTGCCCCGTGAGCTGGGCAGTCGGCCCCGCTTCCTGGTCGACCGGGCGGACCTGCGCTGGCGTCGCGTGGTGGAGTACCCGCTGCTGGGCCGGGTACGCGGTCGCTTCGCCACCGGACCGCTGACCGTCCGCACCACGGACCCGTTCGGGCTGGTCCAGCTGGACCGCCAGTTCGTGGCCACCACCGAGGTGATGGTGACCCCGCAGGTGGTGCCCCTACCGGCCATCCGCACGATCGGCGGCGGCGGCAACACCGGTGAGGCACGGCCGCACCGGATCGGCGTGGTCGGTCAGGACGATGCCCTCGTCCGCGAGTACCGGCAGGGCGACGACGTACGCCGGATCCACTGGCGCTCCACCGCGCGCTGGGGCGACCTGATGGTCCGGCGCGAGGAACAGGCCTGGGACCCCAGCGCCAGCATCGTGCTCGACTCCCGGGCGAGCGCCCACGCCGGCCGAGGCATGCACAGCTCGCTGGAGTGGGCGATCTCGGCGGCGGCCTCGATCGGCATCCACTTCCTGGACGACGGGTTCGGCATCGAGATCTACGAGGCCGACGGGCCGCTGCACATCAGCGGCACGATGGGCCAGCACAGCTCCGCCTCGACCGAGCTGGTGATCAGCCGGCTGACCGACCTCAAGGCCCGCTCGACCACGACGATGCATTACGCCGTGGAGTCGGCCACCATCGACCGACCGGGTCAGCTGGCCGTGGCGATCATGGGCCGGATGACGGCCGAGGACGCCAACACCTTGCTCCGGGCGCGGCGCAACCGGGCGCAGGGCATCGCCGTGGTCTTGGACGTGGACACCTTCGCCGACCAACCCGGACCCGAACAGCAGCGGGCCCAGCACGAGCTCGCCGGGCGGATCCTGCGCGACAACCAGTGGCGGGTGATCGACGTCCGTCGCGGGACCAGCGTGGCCGAGGCCTGGTCGTCGCTGGAGCAGCTCACGGCGGTGGCGTCATGAGAGCCAGCGACCGCAGCGCCGTGGCCGTGATGATCTCGGTCGCCCTGGCCGCCATCACGCTGCGCCCGTTGACCATGGACGGCAGCTACCTCGTCCTCGGCTGGCTGCTGATCGGCCTGGTCGGGGGCACAAGCATCGTGCTGCGCCGGCTCCGGATCGGCGGCGGGACCGTGCTGGCCACCCAGGTCCTGGTCTGGCTGCTGTGCTCACTCGCTCTCGGGCTGGTCAGCCCGAGCAGCGGCGCGCCCTGGTACGCGCAGTACGCGGAACAGTGGGCCTCGGGAATCGAGCACATGCGCACGCAGGCCTCGCCGATGGAGCCCAACGGCGGGACGACGCTCATCTTCGTCACGGTCATCGGGCTGATCCTGATCATGACCGACCTGCTGGTCAGCGGCATCTCCCGGCCGGCCTGGGCGGTGGCCCCGCCGGCCACGCTGTTCCTGGTTCCCGCGCTCGGTCTGGGCGCCGACACGGGCGTGATCAACTTCTTGATGATCGCGATCGGCTACCTGGGAATCCTGCTCGCCGAGGGTCTGAACACCACAGCGCGCTGGGCCCGGGGGTTGGCCCGCGACTCGGCCGAGGGCTTCGGGGAGGCGACCCCGGTGGTCTGGCGGGCAACCGCGTACCTGGCAGTGCCGGCCGTGGTCACCGCCATCCTGCTCGGAGTGGCACTGCCCACGCTCTCGCTGCCGGGGTTCGGCTTCGGCAGCGGAAGTGGCGGCGGTCCGCTACAGCTGACCGATCCCACTCTCGACCTCCGGCGCAACCTTCGCCAGTCGGACGACCGCGAGGTCATCGCGTACCAGACCCAGTCCCCCGGCGGGGTGTACCTACGGATGGCCTCATTGGCCCGATTCAACGAGACCGGCTGGAACAGCGTGCCGATCGAGCTGAACTCGGGTAGCACGCTCACGGCGGTGCCCGGCCTCGGCCGGGCGGTCGCGTCCCGGAGGACCGATATCCGCATCCGTGACTTCCGCTCCCAGTACCTGCCCGTGCCGTACGCGCCGCGCAGCTTCGACGCCCCCGGGGACTGGCGCTACGACCCGCTATCGCTGGTCGTGCTCAACGCCGATAGCCGCCCCGACGAGCTTCCGGGGCTCGAGTACACGGTCGAGAGTTCGGAGATCACGCCGAGCGCGGAAGAGCTGGCCACCTCCGGCGTGGGGGTCCCGGGCGACGAGGACATCACCACCGAGGTTCCCGCCGACCTGCCCCAGTCCCTGGTCGGCCTGACCGACGAGGTCGTGGCGGACGCGGACACGCCGGCGGCCAAGGCCGCCGCCATCCAGGCCTTCCTGCGCGACGGCGACTACATCTACAGCGTCGAGCCGCAGCCGGGCATGGGTTACGAGGCCCTGGAGAACTTTCTGCTGCGGGACAAGCTGGGCTACTGCGAGCAGTTCGCCTCGGCGATGGCCATGATGGCCCGGGTGGCGGGTATCCCGTCCCGGGTGGCCATCGGCTTCCTGCCCGGTGAGCAGGTCGGGGACTCCTGGGAGGTGTCGGTCAAGGACATGCACGCCTGGCCGGAGCTGTACTTCTCGAGCTGGGGCTGGGTGCGGTTCGAGCCGACTCCCAGTGTCCAGACCGGAGACGCTCCACCGTGGACCGTGCAGACGGAGGAGGCTCCGACCGACGATCCCAGCGCGGAGCCCTCGGCGAGCGTGTCGGCCGGTCCGTCGGCCAGCACGGACCCGCGGGACAACACGGCCGAGACCCCGGTCACAGCTGACGAGACCGCTAGGGCCGGCTGGCTGCGCACCCTGCTGTGGTCCGGGGGTGGCCTGGTGCTGTTGCTGATCCTGGCCGCCCCGGCGACCATCCGGGTCCGCCGACGTAACCACCGACTGGGCGTCAGCGGCGCCGCGGAGGAACAGGTGGAGAGTGCCTGGGCCGAGATCCGCGACACTGTGGTCGACCACGGTGGTGCGTGGCCCAACGGCTCGCCGCGGGCGATCGGCGAAGAGATGTCGAGCCGGCTCGACGCCGAGGAGGCAGCATCGATGGGTCGGGTCGCCACGCTCGTCGAGCGGGCCCGTTACGCCCGGACATTCACCGACACGGAGGCGGCCGCGCAGCTACCTACCGTCACCCAGGAGATCCGTCACGGCATCGCCGCTCCGCTCGGCCCGTTCCGGCGCCTGCTGGCGGTGGTACTGCCGCGGTCGCTGTTCCCCCGCCGCTACCGGGAGCGCTGAGCTCGTCTCCAGTCCAAGTTACCAGGCGCGGAGGATCAGAAGCCTTCGTCGCGGCGGCGGCGCCACCGCTCTTCCATCTTGTCCATGAAGTTCTGGCCGTCGACCGAGCGTGAGCCCTGGGCGGTCTTGGCGCGGTCGCGTCCGCGACCGGCGTCGGGACCGTTGCCCACGTGCTGCCAGGAGTAGATTGCGGTCACCGCGGCGGCCACCATGATCATGAAGCCCAGAACGCTGAGGATCGGCGTGACCGATATTCCGGCGATCAGCAGCGCCAGCCCGGCGAAAAACCCGACGCCGGCAATGGCGGCCCGGCGACGGTGGACCCGGCGGACTCCCGTACCCCGCAGGGCGTTGACCAGCTTGGGGTCCTCAGCTGCGAGCGCGGCCTCCATCTGCTCGAGGAGGCGCTGTTCCTCATCCGAGAGGGCCACTGGCCACACACCCCCATGGGTCTCGTCGTGCGCTTGCCGTCATAGTACGCGCCACTACACACGCTGGAGTGCCCGGACCTTCTCGATCCGTGACCACCCACCCCGATGTGGTGTCGTGCATCATGCCATCGCCCCTGTTGGGTCGAACGGCACCAGTTTAGGCGGCCCGAGGCGCAGGGGAAACCCAAACCGGTTATCTGCGACGACAGTTCATCCAGCGGTGCTCGAGCGTCCCGGGCTCGGGCCCATTGCGTCATCGGGACCGGGCCAGCACCGCGCGGCGAACTGCGCCCGAACCGAACTTCCGCACGGCAAGATCCACCGCGTGGTCGGCCTCCCTCCACCCGAACTCCGGATCGGTCAGCTGCGGCTGGCGATAGGCCCGAGAGGCGTCGACCAGCTGTTCCACCCGGACTCCGACCCGGCGTACCCGGGCGCGATCCAGGCTCAGCCGGTCGTAAAGTCCAAGAGCGGCCAGGTAGATCTCCTCGGTTACATCAGTGGGGCTCGATACCGTCGTGGAGCGGTTGACCTCGGTGAAGTCGGCGAAGCGGACCGAGATCGACACCGTCCGGCCCAGCACCCGCTGCTTGCGCATCCGGCTGGCCGTGCGGTCGGCCATCCGCAGCAGCTCGCGCCGGATCACCTGCCGGTCCGTGCTGTCGGCGGCGAAGGTTTGCTGCGAACCGACACTGCGCTCGGGCACCTGAGGAACCACCCGGCGCGAGTCGCGGCCCCACGCCAGCTCGACCAGCCCGGCCCCGGCGTGCGGGCCGAAGACGCGGCGCAGGGTGCCGCGGGGCGTGTGCGCGAGGTCGCCGACCGTCTGCACCCCGAGCCGGTGGAGCTTCTCCGCCGTGGGCAGACCGACCCCCCACATCGCCTCCACCGGCATGGGATGCAGGAAGGTCTCGACCTCGTCCGGCGCCACCTCGTGCAGCCCGTCCGGCTTGGCGGCGCGGGAGGCCATCTTGGCCACGAACTTCGTCGGCCCGATCCCGACGGAGCAGGTGATCTGCTGCTCGTCAGCCACCACGGCACGGACGTACTCCCCGATCTGTGCCGGTGGACCGAACATGCCCACCGACCCGGTGAGGTCGAGGAAGGCTTCGTCGATCGAGGCCGCCTCAACCACCGCCGTGACCGTGCCGAAGACCATCGCGATGGCTTTGGACACCGCCGTGTAACGCTCGAAGTTGGGATCGACGAACGTGGCCCGCGGTGCCAGTCGCCGGGCCTGCGGCGAGGACATCCCGGACCGGACGCCGAGCGCGCGCGCCTCGTACGTCGCCGAAAGCACGACGCCCCGGGGAAACCCGCCGACGATGACCGGCCGGCCGCGCAGCTCGGGCCGGTAGCGCACCTCGACGGAGGCGTAGAACGCATCCATGTCGACGTGCATGACGATGCGCGGGCGGGATGGCACGTGCCCAGGTTATCGAACGTATGTTCTAGAGGCCAGCGGGACGACCGCTGATATAAAGACGGTGTGGATAGTCGGCTGGTCCGGGCGACCATGCTGCAGCACAAGCGGCGGCGGCGCAGCCTGGCCGACGGCGCTTCCCATGTCGGCTGGAAGGTCGGAGCCGGCGACCGCGAGTTCCTCGACGGGATGTCGGTGGGCTACCTGACCAGTGAGACGCAGGTCCGGTTGGGCGGCGTGTATCTGCCGGGGCCGCGGGAGTACCTCCATGCCGACGCCGAGGTTGCGGTCCTGATCGGTCCCGACGGCCACCCGGCGGGCTACGCCTGCGCCCTGGAGCTGTGCGACCTGGCCGGCGGTGACGGCCCGGAGGTGGTCATCGCGCACAACATCTTCCACCGCGCCTTCGCACTGGGTCCGGTAGGGGGCGGGACACCGACGAGCGCTCGGCTGGTGATCGACGGACACGTGCGCGCCGAGGGGCCGGTGCCCGATGACGTGGCCGAGCGCGTCGAGCGGGTTCGCGAGGTGCTGCGTGCCGTCGGCGAGGACCTGGTGGCCGCCGATCTCGTGCTCACCGGCTCCGTGGTGCAGTTTCGCGTTCGTCCGGGCGAGCAGATCCGGGCGGAGGTGGACGACCTCGGCTCGGTCACGTTGTCGGTCGGCCTCGTGCCGACCTAGCCGACCCGGGTCGACGGTCGCTGGGCGAAGACGTGCACGCTGGGCGCCAGCGCCCGGAACGCCGGGTCCTCGCTGATCTCGGCCTCCAGGGCGGCCAGCTCCTCGTAAGCGCCGGGCTCGGCCTCGACCATGCGCTCCGGCACCTGGTCAGCGATGGCCCCGATGCCGTGGCTGGCCAGCACCAGGAAGCCGGCGCCCTGGACCAGGGCGATCACGCCGTCATAGTCGAGGCGCCGCGGGTCGGCGTACGTTCGCCGGGCCAGGGCGAGATGGCCGGCCAGCGCCTGGGTCAGCACCAGCGAGTGGCGCAGCGCGACGAGCAGGCTGAGCGCGCCACCGGGACGCAGCACCTCCCCCATGGCGGCCAGGGCGTCACCGGGTGCCTCGACGACATCGAGCACCCGGTGGCAGATGACCACATCGGCCTCCCCGACCGGGAACAGCCGTCCCAGGTCGGCGGCGTCCCCCTGCACACCACGGATCCGCTCGGTCACGCCGGCGTCGATGGCCCGCCGTTCCAGGGAGGCGAGAGCGTCCGGGCTGGGGTCGACCACCGTGACCCGGTGACCGCGGTCGGCCAGCGGGATGGCCACACCGCCGGTGCCCCCGCCCAGGTCCACCACGTCGAGGGGGCGCCACTCCCCCGCCACCAGCTCGTCGAGCTGGTCGGTCAGCAGGCTCAGCAGGTGGGCCTGAGCCACCGAGCGGCGGCGGGCCACGTCGATCATGCTGCGAAGGATATAGAGGCAGCCACCGACCTGGGCTCCGACCTAGCTGACCGCCTTCTCCACCACGGTGAGGAAGGTGCGCGCGTCGCGGACCAGGTCGTCGGCCTCTCTGGCCGTCACGATCGCCCGGGCACCGGAGCGCACGGCGTCCCGTTTGGCCTCCGTCGCGGCGAAGAAGGCCGACCACTCGGCGAACTCGGGCGCCACGTCGGCCACGACCTGCCAGGCGTTGCGGCGCTTGGACCGACCACCCGAGGCCGGGCCCCCGCGTACGGTCAGGATGATCGCGGCCACCCGTAAGGCGGCGAGGTGCGCGGCCAGGAAGCGCTCGCTCGGGTGTTCGGCCAGCTCGGCCTCGAGGATTGCATCGTGGGCGCGCTGCAGGTCGGCCCGCAGGGAGGCGGGGGGTGGCGAATGCGGGGTGTCGTCAGACAGGTCGGGCAACAAGAGAGAAACTTTCTCGGGGTCGGAGGAGGGAGTGGCTCGACCCCGAGTCGGCGTCCCCGGTGCGGACGGGGGTCGAGTTCCGTCCGCACCGAGGCAAGCCGGGAGTGCGTGCCGCGAACACGCACTGGCTCCGAACCGTGTCCGCAGGCCCTTCCCCAAGTGCCTTTTAGAACGCGTGTTCGAACAAGGGCAACGTTACACCATGCCGCCGACAGTGCGTCAAGTCGCGACGCGCCGGGGATCGAGGTCGGCCAGAAGGGGCCGAGTAGGCCGTCCGGCCGCGGTCCGACGAGCTAGGAACCCCAGCCCATCGGGAACACCTCGAAGGTGGTCGCCATGGGTACGCCGAGCCGCGTGCCGGCTGGCCGAGCACCGCCCTCTAGGAACTCCTCCGGGTCGAAGTGCTCCCAGCCGAGCCCCTCGATGTAGGCCGAGTGCGCCTTGAGCGACTCCACCCCGACGGCAAAGGTCGCGGTCGTGTCGACGCCATGCCCGGCCTGCGGCGAGGACGCCGCCCACACCTCGCGCACCCCACCCCACGGGGCCAGACCGGCCTCGATGTGCTCGGGAAACACCCAGCGGTTCCCGGCGTCGCGGACCGCGTCCAGGGTTGCCTTCCCGGTGGCGATGTGGTCGGCCTGGTTCAGGTTCCGGCCGCCCCAGGTGTCGCGGAAGTTGTTGGTGATCACGATCTCCGGCTGATACCGGCGGACGACCGCGCAGATCGCTCGGCGCAGCGGCACGCCGTACTCCAGCACGCCGTCGGGCAGCCCGAGGAAGTCCACCACATCGACGCCCACGATCTCGGCCGAGGCCACCTGCTCCGACTCGCGCACCCGGCGTGCCTCGGCCGGGACCATCCCGTCGATTCCCGCCTCGCCGCTGGTGACCATGGCGTACACCACCCGCTTGCCCTGGCCGGTCCAGCGGGCGACGGCCGCCGCCGCGCCGAACTCCATGTCGTCGGGGTGGGCGACCACGCAGAGCGCGCTCGTCCAGGACTCGTCCACCGGCTCGAGGTCAGGCACGGCGAGAAGCCTACTGTCGGGTGGCCGACCGCATACGCTGCTGCCATGGAGCTGCTGCCGCTGGCCTTCACCAGCGGCTGGGACGGCGTTTCCACCGTGGTGCGACCAGTGGCCGGAGCGGTCATCGGTGCCCTGCTGGCCGGCGACGTCACCGTCGCCGGGGTCACGGCCTTCGCGGTGCTCAACCCGGTGGCGGCCGCGGTTCTCGTCGCGTTACTGCTCGTGGTCGGCGTCTGGTTCACCGTCGCAGTGATGGGCCGGGTCGGCCGGGGCTGGCAAACCTTCCGTCGCTGGCTCAAGCCCGCGTGAGCGCGCCGGTCGTCGTGGTCGGCGGCGGTCTGGCTGGGATGGCGGCGGCCGCTCGGCTGGCCAAGTCCGGGTACCCGGTCGAGCTGCACGAGCGGTCCGACCGGCTGGGCGGGCGGTGGGCCGCCTCGGCCCTGCCGTCCGGACCGCTGGTCGATGCCGCGCCGGCCGTACTGGGCTTCCCCGCCCCATGGCGCGACTTGTTTCGGAAGAGCGGGCGGCCGCTGGAGGCTGAGCTGGCCCGGCAGGGGTACGCGCTGATGCCGGCCGAGCCGGCGGTTGTCGTCTTCGCCGATGGCAACGAGCTGGTCTGGCCGGCGGACCGTGGTGCGCAGTACGCCGCTCTCACGGACGGGTTCGGCGGCGCGGTGGCCCAGCGCTGGCGGGATCTGGTTGATCGGCTGGACCGGGTCTGGCAGACCCTGCGCCCGCTGGGGTGGGAGGCCGACCGCCGCGATGCGGACCTGAACCGTGCGGTGCGCCGTGATCTGCTGGGGCGGCAGAGCGTGGCCGACCTGGCGCGAGCCGCCGGGCACCCGCACCTCGAAGCCCTTGTTCGCAGCGTCGCCCACCGGCTGGGCGGCGTTCCGGACCAGACTCCGGCCTGGGCGGCGGTCGAGCTGTCGCTGCAGCGGACGTTCGGCCGCTGGCAGGTTCAGCCAGCCGAGGTCAGCGACCGGACCAACGACGGACTGGGCCGATCCTCGGTTCTGGTCGCAGCCTTGGCCGATCGGCTCAAGCTGCGCCGAGTGGATGTGCACCTGGGGAGCGCCGTCACGGCCATCCGGGTCGAGACCGGGCGAGTCGTCGCGGTCGGGACCGGTTCGGAGGAACGGCCGGCGCAGGCCGTGGTCAGCACGGTCGACCTCTGGTCCACGTTCGACACGCTGCTCCCGGGCGCGACCGCTCGCCGGACCCGGCGCCGGGTGCGGAGTCTCCGGCCCGCTCTCGGTCCCACTGTCCGGCACGACGTGGCCGACCAGCCCGCGGTTGGGGTGCGGGAGACGGTTACCTTGACCGCGTCCGGAGTGCCGACTGTGGCCTACGCCCGCCCCGTCGGCACGACCACGGTCACCACGACCCACGACTTCGGCGCGGCGCGGCCGGATGCGGCATCTGGGGTGGGCTGGGCCGGGATGCGCAGCTGGGTCCGGCGTCCAGCCGTGGCGACCGAGGTGCCTGGGCTGTTCCTGGCCGGCCCGTTCTCCCCCGCCGGGCCGGGCGGATCGGCCGAGGTTCTGTCCGGCGCATTAGCCGCGTATGCAGTGCAGGACTACCTGGGTCAACAACGCTCTTCACCCCGGCTGCCCGCGTCAAGTGGGGCCTGACCGGGAGATTATCCTCGATATCGAACGGCACCCTGATCTCGACGGACAAGGCCTTGGCACTCGCCGACCAGGCCGAGATCTACTGGGCGAGGGTCACCAGCAACGGAGTGCCGCGCTCCGGCTCGGCCGGTCAACACGGACTCCCGGTGTCCCGGCCACCTGCCGGTTTGCGTAGTGCGCCATCCCTGCTCGCGTACGGTTCCGTATACTCAGACGTTCATGTCCCGCGCGTGTGAGGAACCTCTTTCTTGACCGACGTGCAGGCCTCGAGCACTGTCGAGCGCGAGCTGGCGATCGAGCAGGCACACGTGGACCTGGTGTACGCCCGGCTCGCCGAGGCGACCCGGTCCGCCCATCTGCTGGCCAAGGCCGGCCGTGACCTGTTCCGTTCCGACCGCGAGTCCTACATGCGCGAGGAGGACGGTACGGGGCTCCTCGAACGGGATGTCTTCGCGTTCCAGGCGGCCAAGCGGCTGGCGGTGCTGGACGCCGAGCACGAGGGTCTGGTGTTCGGCCGGCTCGACCGGACCGACGGCGAGGTGCGCTACGTCGGCCGGATCGGGGTCCGCGATGCCGACTACGAGCCGCTGGTGGTGGACTGGCGCGCCCGGGCCGCGGAGCCGTTCTACCGGGCCACCCCGAGCCAACCGATGGACGTGGTTCGTCGTCGGGTGCTGCGCTGCTCCGGCGACCGTGTCGTCGGGATCGAGGACGACCTGCTCGACGCCGAGAACGCGCGCGGCGACCTGGCGGTGATCGGCGAGGGCGCCCTGCTGGCCGCGCTGTCCCGCGCCCGCGGCGACACCATGCGCGACATCGTCGCCACTATCCAGACCGAGCAGGACGAGGCGATCCGAGCGCCCCACCGGGGCTTCACCATGATCAGCGGCGGCCCCGGGACCGGCAAGACCGTCGTCGCGCTGCACCGCGCCGCCTACCTGCTCTACTCGAACCGCCGGCGCTTCGAGTCCGGCGGCGTGCTGGTCGTCGGCCCGAGCAACGCGTTCATGAGCTACATCGAGCGGGTGCTGCCGTCGCTCGGCGAGGATGCGGTCACCCTCCGGCCGATCGGCCGGGTGGCGGCAGACGTGGTGCGCCTCCGTGGCGAGCGGCTGGACCCACCGGCCACCGCCGCGGTCAAGGGCAGCCTGCGGATGGCGAAGCTGCTGCGTCGGCTGGCGTACGAGCCGCCGGCGGACGAACCGAGCGAGCTCCGGCTCACCATCAAGGGCCATGTCCTGGTCCTGCCCGGCCGGGTGCTAGCCGAGATCCGGCGCGACGCCCTGGCCCACCACAAGGTCAACCTCGGCGGGGCAGCCGCGGAGCGGGGCCTGCTGAACGCACTGTGGCGGGTGCGCCCGCCCGACCTCGAGCAGGAGCGGGACGAGTTCGACGAGCTGGTCACCGCCACCGCTATCTTCGAGCGCTTCTCGGACGCCTGGTGGCCGCCGGTCGCCGCGACCGCCGTGCTCACCCGATTGGCCGACTCGGGCCTGGTCCGCCGGCTGTCAGGCGGACTGCTGTCCAACGCCGAGTGCGACCTGCTCGCCGCCAGCTACGCCGACCTGGGCGAGCGGCCGGACTGGACGGTCGCCGACGGGGCCCTGCTCGACGAGCTCGTGCACCTGCTCGGCCCGGTACCCGAGCCGGAGGAGCCCGAGGTCTCCCTGTTCCTCGACCCCGACGCGGAGGCGGCCGAGGTCGTCACCACCGCCGACCGGCTGAGTGTCCAGCGGAAGTCGGACCCGTTCGCCACACCCGTCGCGACGTATGCGCACATCCTGGTCGACGAGGCGCAGGACATCTCGCCGATGCAGTGGCGGATGCTCCGGCGCCGCGGCCCCAGCGCCAGCTGGACCATCGTGGGCGATCCGGCGCAGAGCTCCTGGCCCGACGCGGAGGAGGCCGAGCGGGCGATCACCGAGATGGTGGGCTCCTCGCCGGTCCGCGAGTTCCGGATGAGCACCAACTACCGCAGCCCGGCCGAGGTCTTCGCCCTGGCTTCCCAGGTCGTGCGGTCGGCCTATCCGCAGGCCGACCGGCCCCAGGCGGTGCGCTCGACCGGGGTGCCGCCCCGGCTTGCCGTCGCCGGCCCGAACGGCGTGGCGGCGGCTGCCGCCGACGAGGTGATGCGGCTGCTGGACGAGGTCGAAGGCACCGTCGGCGTGATCGTCCCCCAGCCCCGGCTGGTGGCGCTGACCGAGGAGCTGGCGGCGGCCGGCACCCTGCGGTCGGACCGGGTCCGGATGGTCAGCCCGACCGGGTCGAAGGGTTTGGAGTACGACGCGGTGCTGGTAGTCGAGCCCGACCAGATCGTGGCCACCGCGCCCGGCGGCGTCCGTGCCCTCTACGTCGCCCTGACCCGGCCGACGCAGCGGCTGGTCACGCTCGACGCCGCTCCTGGTGCAGGTTGGCGTAGATCTCTCGGGTCGCTCGGGAACGGTTTTGGGTAAAGAAGTGCAGACCCGGCGCGCCGCCGGTCAGCAGCTGCTCCGACATCTCGGTGGCGATCATGGTGCCCACCTTGCGCACCTGGTCCGGATCGTCGGCCACGGCGTGGATCCGCTCGGTCACCGAGGTCGGTAGGGCAGCGCCCGAGAGCTCGGCGAACCGCTCCACCTGGCGCACGTTGGTGATCGGCATGATCCCGGGGATGATCGGCAGGTCGCAGCCCAACGCCCGTACGCGGTCGACCAAGGAGAAGTAGTCGGCGGCGGTGAAGAACAGCTGCGTGATCGCGAAGCTCGCCCCGGCCCGGGCCTTCTCGACCAGGATCCGCGCGTCCAGGTCGGGGTCGCCGTGCTCCGGATGCGGGTCCGGGAAGGCCGCCACGCCGACGCAGAAGTTGCCCAGCTCGCGGACCATGGCGACCAGCTCGGTGGCGTTGGCCAGCCCCTCCGGATGCACCTCGAACGGCACCCGGGGCCCGCCCGGCATGTCCCCCCGGATGGCTAGGACGTGCCGGATCCCGGCCGCCGCGTACGAGCCGACCACGCGACGGAGCTGTTCCCGGCTCTGGCTGGCACAGGTCAGGTGGGCCACCGAGCGCAGCGTGGTGTGCTGCGCGATCGCTTCCGTGGCCCGGATGGTGCGGTCCCGCGTGGAGCCGCTCGCCCCGTAGGTGACCGAGACGAAGTCGGGACCCAGGCTCTCCAGCTCCCGCACCGTCTGCCACAGCTGACGCTGCTGGATCTCGTCCTTTGGCGGGAAGAACTCGAAGGAGAACAGGGGGCGCCGACCGGCCTGCAACAGGTCGGCGATGGTGGCGGAGCGCACCGGCATGCGCACACCCTAATGCCGGTTCCGCCCTAGCCTGAGGACCTGCCAGATACAGGAGGGATCCTGACCCGTTGACCGACCGGCTCCGGTTCGTCGGCAGTGGAGTTCTTCCGTAGGCTCGACGTGTGGTCCACCCTCCGTCATCCGCCACCGCCGAGACAGTCCTCGACGCCGCCAACCCGCTGTCCCAGGGTTTCCGGGAGGCCGTCTCGGCCGAGCTCACCGGCTTCCTGGCCGAGCAGTCCGGCGTGCTGGAGTCGATGGGACCGGAGCTGGTCCCGGTCCAGCTGATGGCCAGCCAGCTGCTCTGCGGCGGGAAGCGGCTCCGGCCGGCGTTCTGCGTCTGGGGTTACGTCGCGGCCGGCGGCCGGCCGGACGAGATGGCGCTGGGCAGCCTGCTCACCGCGGCGGCCAGCCTCGACGTGCTGCACGCCAGCGCGCTGGTGCACGACGACGTGATGGACGCATCGGACCTCCGCCGGGGCCGCCCGGCCGCCCACCGCCAGTTCGAGGCTCTGCACGCCAACGCCGGCTGGCTGGGCGACTCGGAGGCCTTCGGCAAGGCCGGGGCGATCATCCTGGGTGACCTGCTGGTCATGTGGTCGGCCCAGATGCTGCACGCCGCCGGGCTGGAGCCGACCGTGCTCGAGCGGGCGCTGCCGATCGTCGAGGCCATGCGCACCGAGGTGACCTGCGGGCAGTATCTCGACATCGTCGCGCAGGCCCATCCGCTGCGGCAGCGAGCGCCGGCCATCGACTCGGTGCGGCCGAGCATCGAGCTCGCCCTCGACGATGCGAGCCGGGTGGTGGAGTACAAGGCGGCCCGCTACACCGTGCAGCGTCCGGCCCAGATGGGTGCGGCGCTGGGCGGTGGCGACGACGAGCTGTACTACGCGTTGGGCGCGTACGGGTCGCCGCTCGGCCGGGCCTTCCAGTTCCGCGACGACCTGCTGGGGGTGTTCGGTGACTCGCAGCTGACCGGCAAGCCGAGCGGGGACGACCTGCGCGAGGGAAAGCGGACCGTGCTGATCGCCCACGCGTACGCCCACGCCGACGAGACCGGACAGCAGCTGCTGTTGAAGCGGCTGGGCGACCCCGGCCTGACCCCCGAGGGAGTCGCCGAGCTGCAGGAGCTGATCAGCGAGACCGGAGCCCAGGAGGCGGTCGAGTCCATGATCAACGAGGGCTACGAGCGCGCCCTCAAGGCGCTGCAGGACGCCGACATCACCGACGAGGGCCGGGCCGGGCTGACCGCCTTGGCCGACGCCGCCGTGCGCCGGGAGTTCTAGGCGAGCACGACCGCGAACGGCGGGCTGATCGCGGCCCGTTCCTCCAGCGTGGCCAGGATCCGCGACCAGTCGTGCGGCTCCGCCCGGGCCAGCCGGGTCCAGCGTTCCAGGACCAGCGCCGTGGGGCCGCGCAGATCGGTCAGGGTGTCCCACAAGGCGTCCAGGTTGGCGCCGAACCAGTCCGGGAAGTCGGCCGCGGCCGCCAGCTCGCGGTAGAACTCCGCGGTGCTCGCGACGGGCGGCACCACCACGGCCGACCACCCGGCGGCCGCGAGCGCCTCGGCAATCGCGGCAG
Organism: uncultured Actinomycetota bacterium; assembly: GCA_963808435.1. Lineage (GTDB taxonomy): Bacteria > Actinomycetota > Actinomycetes > Propionibacteriales > Propionibacteriaceae > Microlunatus. The sequence goes on from CAWEFW010000028.1 coordinate 114,499, forward strand.
TCGGGGCGAGGACCCGGTACACCCCGCCGGCCTTGATTGTCATCGGTCCACCCGGACGAAGCTGGCGTAGTGGTCGGCGGTGTAGAACAGCTGGTCGCCATCGTCCCCGGTGACGATGCGCCGCGGACCGCGGTCGTCCTCCCCCGGCGTCGGCACCGTGTACTCGCGGTAGAAGCCGGACGGCTGGGCGGGCAGCAGCCGCTCGCGGTTGCCGAAGACGGCGCCGTCCTTGGCGGACGGAAACGGCCCGCCGCGGTCGATCAGGGCCAGCGTGTCGCGGGCCTCGACCGGCAGCGTGGCCAGAGCGACCATCGGCAGCCCGGACTCCGGGTCCATCTGGGCCGGGCCGGACGGTTCCGCATCAAGGGGACGGAGGTAGACCACCAAAAGGGCGACGGCCAGGACCAGCGCGGCCAGCACACCGCTCAGGGCCCCGCGCGACCTCACCGGGTGGAGCCGGCCCCCGCGAGCGCCTGCATGACGTAGCGCTCCATCGCCGGGTCGGCATCCCAGGCGTCCTGCAGCGGGCGGCGCAGCTGCTGCGCGGCCTGCTGTGGGTCGGAGGCTTGAGTGATCGCGCTGACCACCACGACCCGGCGGGCCCCAGCCTCGATCACCGCGTCGATGGTGTCCAGCCCGATGCCGCCGATCGCGAAGAACGGCTTGGAGGTGACCACCGAGACCGGGGCGACGCGGGCGGCATGCCGAACCGGGTCCAGTCCGATCGGCGGGTACGCCGGGTTGAGCGAGGTGGCGTTCACCGGCCCGACGGTCAGATAGTCGACGTCGGCGTCCGCGACGGCCGCGTCGATCTCGGCGCTGCTGTGGGTGGACCGGCCGAGGATGGCCCAGCGGTGCAGCTGCTTCCGGGCTGGCGCCGACGGGCCGTCGGCCTGACCGAGGTGCAGCATGTCGGCGTGGAACTCCCCGGCCAGCGCCGCCGAGTCGTTCACGCAGACGATGTTCTGGTGCAGCATGGCCGTGGTCCGGGCCAGCTCGAGTACCTCCAGCTCGGCCTCGCGCGGCATGTCCTTCTCGCGGATCTGCACGATGTCCACCCCGCCGGCGAAGGCGGCCTGAAGGAAGTCAGCCAGGTCGCCCTGCTTGGTCCGCGCGTCGGTGATCAAGTAGAGCTTGGCTAGCCGAAGCCGCGCGTCCAGGCCCATCAACGCAGTCACGCGAGTCACCCTAGTGCCCGACGTCACCCAGGTTGCTGACCCATCACCCAGGTTGCAACCTAGGTGATGGGTGAACATCCCACGCTGCGTGGGAATCCGACTCGGCGGCAGGGCGCGCGGCCGGGTGCGAGCGGTCATCTGACCAAGGGAGCGACCTCTTTGCCGAACAGCTCGATGGAGCGCATCGTCAGGTCGTGGCCGACGTGGGAGGTGTGCATCTCGAACCGGTCGATGCCCATCGTCTCCCGCAGCCGGGTGATCTTGGCCGCGACCGTCTCCGGGGCGCCGAAGAACAGCGCGCCGTCCGGGCCGATCAGCGACTCCACCTGAGCCTCGGACATCGGCGGCCAGCCGCGCTCCCGCCCGATGGTCGCGAACGTACGCCGGTACGCCGGCAGGAACTCCGCGCGGGCGGCGGCCTCGTCGTCAAAGACGTACCCGTGGCTGTGCACCGCGATCGGCGTCGCCGGGTCGTGCCCGCCGTACTCCAGGGCCCGCCGGTAGAGATCGACGAGCGGCGCAAACGATGCCGGCTGGCCGCCGATGATCGCCAGGGCCAGCGGCAGACCCAGCGTTCCCGCCCGGACCACTGAGTTAGGGGTGCCGCCCACCGCGATCCAGATCGGCAGTGGCCGCCCCTCGGGCCGCGGATGGACCACCACCTCGTCCAGCGGCGCCCGGAACTTACCCGACCAGGTCACCGGACCGTCCTCGCGCAGGGCCAGCAGCAAATCCAGCTTCTCGGCGAAGAGCGCGTCGTAGTCGCTCAGCGAGTAACCGAACAGCGGGAACGACTCGGTGAAGGACCCGCGACCGGCCATCAGCTCGGCCCGACCTCCGGACACCAGGTCCAAGGTGACGAAGCTCTGGTACACCCGCACCGGGTCGGCCGAGCTCAGCACGGTGACCGCGCTGGTCAGGAGGATCCGCTCGGTGGCGCCGGCGATCGTGGCCAGGACGATCTCGGGCGCCGACGCGACCATGTCCGGGCGATGGTGCTCGCCGACGCCGTAGACGTCGAGGCCGAGCTCGTCGGCGAACCGCGCCTCGGCGACCACCTGCCGGAGCCGCTCACCGGGGGTTGTGCGGTCATCGGTGATCTCCGCAAATGTCGTCAGTCCAAGCTCCACGGGACTCATCATCTCGCGCCACGAAGCCTTTCTCGGCCGGATGCTTGACCAGATCGGTGCCGGGACCGATCACGGCCACGGCAACGCAGTCCTGCAAGGAGGTGGCCGGGCCTCAGCACCGCCACGCTGGTCGACGGTGGCTTGGACCCGGGCTCGGTCAGCGCATCACCCCGACCGGACCGACAAGTTCAGGGCACACCAGGCGGGCAGGCCTTGTCGCGCCGCGCATCCTGGGCAGATGCGGGGAGAATCCTTGCCACCCGGCGCGCCGTCGCCGGCCGGGCACGAGCCGACTCTTAGACTCGGCGCCACGGCCAACACGGCCAACTTCCCCACCGTGTTTGGAGCAGGCGTGAGCATGACGACTGTCGGCGACCCCTTGGTGGGTCGGCTGCTCGACGGTCGCTACCAGATCACCGAACGCCTTGCCCGGGGCGGCATGGCCACCGTCTATCGCGCCGTCGACACCCGCCTCACCCGTACCGTCGCGGTGAAGGTGATGCACGTCGGGCTGGGCGACGACGCCGAGTTCGCACGGAAGTTCGACCGCGAGGCCCGCGCCGCCGCACGGCTCGCGCATCCCAACGTGGTCGCAGTGTTCGACCAGGGCTCGGACCTGATCGAGGGGCACAGCAGCCGGCCGTACATCGTGATGGAGCATATCGACGGCTACACGCTGCGCGACGTGATCAACCGCGAGGCGCCGATGCTGCCGCTGCGGGCCCTCGAGGTGGTCGAGCCGGTCCTCGCCGCCCTGGCCGCCGCGCACGACGCGGGGCTGGTGCACCGCGACGTCAAGCCGGAGAACGTCCTGATCAGCGACCGCGGCCAGATCAAGGTCGCGGACTTCGGGCTGGCCAAGGCCATCTCCTCCCAGACCTCCACCGCGACCCAGGGCCTGCTGATCGGCACCGTCTCGTACCTGCCACCGGAGCTGGTGGTCTCCGGCCAGGCCGACGCGCGCTCCGACGTCTACAGCACCGGCGTCGTTCTCTTCGAGCTGCTCACCGGTCGCAAGCCGCACACCGGCGACACCCCGATCCAGGTCGCGTACGCACACGTGCATGCCGACGTCCCCGCTCCATCCCGCTTCCCCACCGCCGGACCCGTCCCGCCCTACCTGGATGCTCTGGTGGCCCGGGCCACCTCCCGCACACCGAGCGCCCGGCCGGCGGACGCCCGGGTGCTGCTCACCGAGGTCCGGCGGGTGCAGTCCGCCCTGCGCGACGGCCGGCGGGACGACCCGGAGCTGCTGAACGACCTGCGTTCCGCGGCCGCGGCCACTGCCGTCCCCCCGGGCCGGCGAAGCCCGGCCGACTACGAGGCCACCCAGCTGGTGCCCACCTCGGTGCCCAGCCCGCCCACCGTGCTCGAGGCACCCCCACCCGCGCCGCTCCCCCGCCCGCCGGTGCGCCCCCTCCCAGCGCCCCGCGACGATGACCGCATCGCCCGACAGCGCGACCGGCAGGTCCGCCGGCGGCGCCGCGGCCTGGTCGCGGTGCTGCTGGTCTTGCTGCTCACCACAGGCATGGCCGTGGCGGGCTGGTACCTGACCACCGGCCGGTTCATCAGTACGCCGGCTCTGACCTCGCTCACCCAGGTCCAGGCCGAGCGGGTGGCCGACGGGGCCGGCCTGGCCGTCGAGTTCACCGAGAACTTCAGCGAGTCGGTGCCGCGCGGAGCGGTCATCGAGACCGACCCGTCGGCCGGCAGCAAGATCCTCAAGGGCGGCCGGATGACGGCGACGGTCTCCCGCGGCCCCGAGCGCTTCGCCATGCCCACCGTGGTCGGCCTCTCCCGCGAGGCCGCCGAGACCGCGGTGCAGCAGGCCAACCTGAGCCTGGACGACGTCAGCGAGAAGTACAGCGACACCGTACGGGACGGGATCGTGCTGAGCGCGTCGGAGAAGCCCGGCGCCCCGCTCAAGCGCAGTACCGGGATCGACCTCGTGGTCTCCAAGGGCCCCGCGCCCATTCCGGTCGAGGACTACCTCGGAAGGAAGTTCGTCCGGGCGGCGGCGGGACTGCGCAAGGCCGGCTTCAACGTCGTCACCCAGCGGAAGCACTCCGACACGGTGGCCAAGGGCCTCGTGCTGGCGCAGGATCCGAAGTCCGGACAGGGCGAGCGGGGCGACACCGTCACACTGACCGAGTCCCTGGGTCCGGTCATGGTCCAGGTACCGAACGTCTCGCGGATGGGCGTCAAGGCCGCGGAGAAGGTGATGGCCGACGCCGGCTTCAAGACCCGGGTCCGGCCGGTCGCGGTCAACTTCCTCGGGCTCGGCTATGTCGCCTTCAGCGACCCGCGCGGCCGGCGCGAGGCGCCGAAGGGCTCCACCATCACGCTGTTCGTCGTGTAGCGCCGGCCACCGTGCGGCTGGCCACGGTGGCCCTGCTCGCCATGACAGCGATCTGGGGCTCGACCTTCTTCCTGATCAAGGACATCGTCACCCGGATCGAGGTGGCCGACATGCTGGCCGTCCGCTTCGCGCTGGCCAGCCTGGGGCTGGCGGTGCTGGTCGGCCGCCGTCTGACGCTGAACCGCTCATTGCTGCTGCGCGGCTCCGGTCTCGGCCTGCTTTACGGCGGGGCCCAGGTGTTGCAGACGCTGGGACTGGCCTCGACGGCGGCCAGCGTGTCGGGCTTCCTTACCGGGCTCTACGTGGTGGCCACGCCGCTGCTGGGCGCGGCGCTGCTGCGGCAACGGATCCGGGGTACCACGTGGGCCGCCGTCATCCTGGCCACCGTCGGACTGGCGGTGCTGTCGTTGACCGGCGTCTCGACCGGGTACGGCGAGCTGCTCACCGTAGCGTCCGCCGTGCTCTACGCCGGGCACATCCTGGCGCTCGGCCGGATCAGCACGCCCGGCACGGCCCTCAGCCTGAGCCTGGTCCAGCTGGTGGTGATCACCCTGACCTGCGGGCTGCTGGCCGTACTGCCGATCTCCGGGGTCGGGCTCCAGTTCCCGGCCAGCGGCCGGGACTGGCTGGTGGTGGCGTATCTGGGTCTGGTCGCCGGTGCCGTCACCATGGTTCTGCAGACCTGGTCCCAGGCCCGGATCGACCCCACCCGAGCGGCGGTGATCATGGCCATGGAGCCGGTCTGGGCGGCCGCCTTCGCGGTGGCCGCCGGCACCGAGGTCGTCACTGTCCGTATGGTCGTGGGCGGCCTGGCGATCCTGGGCGCGATGTACCTCGCGGAGCTGGGTACATGGCGCCCCCAGCGACTCAGAACTCGTGCGGACCCGCCGAGCGAAGGTCGACCACACGGGTTCCCGTCATCTCGTTGACCCGGCCGAAGATCAGCTGGAAGCCGCGCTCGTTGAGCAGCCCGTCGTGGATCGGGAAGCCCTCCAGCGCCCCCACGGCGCGGACGAAGTCGACCGTCTCCTTCGCCGCCGCCCAGGGTCCGTATGCGGGCACGGCCAGAACGTCCACCCCGGCCGGCACTGTGTCCAGGGCGTCGCCGGGATGGAACAGCGTCGGCTGACCCTCGGAGCGCAGCACGAAGCCGACATTGCCCAACCGCGGCAGGTCGGGATGGATCACCGCATGCCGCCCACCGACCGCGGTGACCAGCACGTCACCGACGGCTTCCTGGGCGTCGGCGGCGAGGGCCTCGGCCGCGTTCCCGAGCGGCGGCAGGTCTCCGGCTGCCACCCGGTCGAGGATGGACGGCTCGACGAGCACCCGGACCCGCGGGTTCGCCGCCAACAGGGCGGGCACCTGCTTCGGGTCGAGGTGGTCCGGATGCTGGTGGGTGACCAGCACCGCGTCCAGGTCGGTCAGCCCGTGCCAGCCGTCGCTGAAGTTGCCAGGGTCGAGCAGGATCCGGGCGTTCTCGGTTTCGACGAGCACGGCTGCGTGTCCGAGATGGGTGATTCGCATGGTCTCCACGCTATCGACCCCTGATCGACCCCTGATTGCCACCGACCGGCCATCCGCCGAATCGTACTGTGGTGCCGACGACGACCGACAGGAGGACGCGCCATCGCCATCGGCACCCAGCCGCGCCCGGCGGTCGCCACCTCGACACCTGGTCCGGCCAGGTTCCGCGGTACGGCGTCGATGATCATTCGCCGACCACTGGCGTGGTGGCCGGTCGCGACGGCGGCGGTCAGCCTGGCTGTCCTGCTGGCCATGGTCGGCCAGCGGTACGGGTACCACCGTGACGAGCTCTACTTCCGAATGCTGCCGCCCGCCTGGGGCTACACCGACCAGCCGCTGCTGACCCCATTGCTCGCCCGAGCCACCCTGCTGCTGGCCGACGAACCGTGGGCGCTGCGCCTCCCGGCCATGGTCTTCGCCGTGCTGTCGGTGGTGGTGGTCGCCTACCTCACCCGCGAGGTGGGGGGCGGCCGGCTGGCCCAGGCCCTGGCGGCCTGGGGCTACGCGTACGGAACCTTCACGCTGAACTTCGGGCACATGCTGATGACGGCCTCGGCCGATCTGGTCGTGTGGCCGCTGGCCCTGCTTCTGGTCATTCGCGCTCTGCTTCGGCAGCAGGACCGCTGGTGGTGGCTGGCCGGCCTGGTCGTTGGCCTGAGTACCTACAACAAGTGGCTGATCGCCCTGCTGGTCGCCTCCGTGGTCGGCGGGCTGCTGCTCAGCGGTCCACGGAAGGTGCTGGTCAGCCGAGCCTTCCTGGGCTCGGCCGGGCTCGCGGTCCTGCTCGCCCTGCCCAACCTGGTCTGGCAGGCCGTCCACGGATGGCCCCAGCTCGACATGGGTCGGGCCCTCGCGGCCCGCAACGCGGAGGCCGTTCGGCTCCTCGAGGTGCCAACCGTGCTGGTGATGATCGGTCCGGTGCTGTTCCCGGTCTGCGTGGCCGGCGTGGTCGCCCTGCTCCGGCGGCCCGACTGGCGCCCGGTGCGCTGGCTCGCGCCGGCGACGGCGATCATGGTTGCGCTGACCCTGGTCGCCGGGTCCCAGGTTCACTACCCCTACGGCCTGGTGTCGGTGATCTTCGCCGTCGGCTGCGTACCGGCCGCCGAGTTCGCCCGGCGTAGCCCGGTGCAGCTGAGACTGGTCGCCGCCGCGACGGTGGTGCATGTGGTGCTGGGCGTGGTGGTGAGCCTGCCGGTGCTACCCGAGCGGGTGCTGGCGGCGACCTTCGTGCCAACCCTGAGCACGGGGTTGGCCGAGCAGATCGGCTGGGACGACTATGTCCGGCAGATCGACGCGGTGACCGCGGCGGCCCGGGCCACCGACCCTGGCGTGGTGGTGCTGACCAGCAACTACGGCGAGGCCGGCGCGCTGGCCCGCTACACGGACCATCCCGATGTCCTGGTGGTCAGCGGCCACAACGCCCTCGGCTACCTCGGCGGCCCGCCGCCCCGCACCCGGACGGTGGTCGTCGTGGGGGCCCGGCTGCCTCAGATGGCGGGCGAGTTCACCACCTGCACCACGACCGGCCGGCTCGACAGCGGCGTATCCGTCGACAACGAGGAGGAAGGCCAGCCGATCGCGCTGTGCACCGGCCCGAAGCGGGACTGGTCGCGGTTGTGGCCGGTGCTCCGGCACCTCAGCTGAGGCGGGCGACCGGAGTCACTGCCACCCGGGCGGGACGCTCGACCCGATACGTTCCATCGTGCCTACGCGAGCGGACGCCGACTTCGACTTCGGTCGCGCCAGGACGGCGGACCTTTCAGGACCTGCTCCTGCTCACTCGGCGCTGACGCCCGCGCGGGCGATCACGTCCCCAACGATCGCGCCGGCCTCCTTGCCGTCGGCCGCGGTGACGTCGAGATGGGTGACCGCCCGGACCATCCGTGGCCCGAGGGCGGACACGGCCACGCCCTGCTTCGCGGCCTGCCGGGCCACGGCCGCGGCCGGCACAGCCCCGGTGTCGACGACGACGATGTTGGTGGGCACGGCGTCCGGGTCGACGGCGGACGGGGCCCGCTCCGCGACCGCCGCGGCGAACGCGTACGCGGCCGCGTGGTCGTCGGCAAGCCGGGCCAGGTGGTGGTCCAGCGCGTACGCCGCCCCGGCGGCCAGGATCCCGGCCTGTCGCATCCCCCCGCCGAGGCGCTTCCGCCACACCCGGGCCTGTGCGATCCGGTCAGCGGTGCTCATCAGCATCGAGCCGACCGGGGCGCCGAGGCCCTTGGAGAAGCAGACGCTGACCGTGTCGAACAGCCGTCCGTAGTCGGCCAGCGCAACTCCGGTGGCGATGTGCGCATTCCACAGCCGGGCGCCGTCCAGGTGGTAGCCGATACCGTGCTCCCGGCACAGGTCGGCCACCGCAGCGAGCGTGTCGAGGGCCTGGATCGTGCCGCCGCCGAAGTTGTGGGTGTTCTCGACCGCCACGGCCTTCGTCGAGACCAGGTACGGGCCGGCGTCCGGGGCGATGGTGCGGGCGACCTCGTCGACCTCCACGCGCCCGCGTACGGAGGGAAAGGTCCGCATGGTCAGGCCGTGCACGGCGGCGTGCGCGCCCAGCTCGGCCCGGGCGATGTGGGCCTGCACGTCGCAGACCACCTCCTCGCCCGGTGCGACCAACAACCGGACCCCGAGGAGGTTGGCCAGCGAACCGCTCGCGGTGAACAGGCCGGCCTCGTGCCCGAGCAGCTCGGCGACCCGCTCCTCCAGCGCGCGGATGGTCGGGTCCTCGCCGTAGACGTCGTCGCCCACCGGGGCGGCCGCCATCGCCGCCCGCATCCCAGGCGTCGGCTGGGTGACCGTGTCGGAACGGAGGTCGATCACAGAGCGAGGGGAGAGTAGGCCTGCACCGGGTTGGGCCGCCTGATCCGGCCGGTGGTCAGCCGGTCGGCGACCAGGAACGCCAGCTCCAGCGACTGGTTGCGGTTGAGCCGGGGATCGCACAGCGTCTCGTAGCGGCTGACAAGGTCGGCCTCGACCAGCTCCTCGCTACCGCCCACGCACTCGGTCACGTCGTCACCGGTGAGCTCCACGTGCACACCGCCGGGCCAGCTGCCCAGCTCCTCGTGCACGTCGAAGAAGCCGTTGAGCTCGGAGATGACGTCGGCGAAGGCCCGGGTCTTGTACCCGTTGCGGGCCTCGAAGGTGTTGCCGTGCATGGGGTCGCAGATCCAGGCCACCTGTCGCCCGCTGGCCGCGACCTTGGCAACGATGTCGGGCAGCACGTCGCGGATCCGGCCCGCCCCCATCCGGGTGATGAAGGTGATCCGGCCGGGGTCATGCTCCGGGTCCAGCCGGTCGGCCAGCTCGCAGACCGTGTCCGGTGTCGTGTTCGGGCCCAGCTTCACCCCGAGCGGGTTGCGGACGTGCCGGAGCAGCTCGACGTGCGCTCCGTCCAGCTGCCGGGTGCGCTCCCCGATCCAGACGAAGTGGCCCGAGGTGTCGTACGGCCGCCGGGTCCGCGAGTCGGTCCGGGTCAGCGCGTGCTCGTACTCCAGGATCAGGGCCTCGTGGCTGGAGTAGAAGTCGACGGTCCGGAAGACGTCGTCATCGATCCCGCAGGCGACCATGAAGGCCAGCGCCCGGTCGATCTCGTTGGCCAGGTTCTGGTACTGCACCCCCGCCGCCGAGTTCTTCACGAAGTCGGCGTTCCAGCTGTGCACGCTGCGCAGGTGGGCGAAGCCCCCGGTCACGAACGCCCGGGTCAGGTTCAGGATCGCGGCCGAGGCGTGGTAGATCCCGAGCAGCCGTTCGGGGTCCGGCGTACGCGCCTCGGGGGTGAAGGCGAAGCCGTTGACGGCGTCACCGCGGTACGCGGGCAGCGTCACGCCCTCGCGGGTCTCGGTGCCCGCGCTGCGCGGCTTGGCGAACTGGCCGGCCAGCCGGCCGATCTTGACCACCGGCACCTGCGCTGCGTACGTCAGCACCACGGCCATGGACAACAGGGTGCGCAGCTTGCCCTGGATGTTCGCGGCAGTCACCCCGTCGAGGGTCTCGGCGCAGTCCCCGCCCTGGAGGACGAACGCCTCACCGGCGGCGACGCTGGCCATCTTCTGCCGCAGCTCGTCGCACTCGCCGGCGAAGACCAGCGGCGGCAGGGTGCGCAGCTTCGCCACCACCTCCTCCACGGCGGCGGGATCCGGATAGGTCGGCTGCTGCTGGGGGTCGAGCGCGTGCAGCGCGGTCAGCGAAGGGACCTGGCTGGGCTCGGGCACCCCGCAACAATAGACGTCCCGCGTTCGCGATGCCTGAGGATTCCCGCCCGCCGGACCGGTCCGGCCATGTCACAATCGCCGCCGTGGAGACGTCGACATTCGTCCTTGTGCCCGGGGCGGGCAGCCGTCCCTTCTACTGGTACCGGGTGGTGACCGAGCTGGAGCGGGCCGGGCAGGCGGTGATCGCCGTCGACCTGCCGAACTGGCCGGGAGCGACCATTTCCGACCAGGCCGACGCGATCGTCGCCGCGGCTCAGGAAGCGGAGCGCGTGGTCCTGGTCGCCCAGTCCATGGGCGGCTTCAGCGCGCCGCTCGCCTGCGACCGACTGCCGGTCAGCTGGCTGGTGCTGCTCAACGCGATGATCCCTCAGCCCGGCGAGACGGCCGGAGGCTGGTGGGAGAACACCGGACAGGGCGAGGCGGCTCGGGCGAACGACCTGCGCGAGGGCCGGGACCCCGACGCGGAATTCGACCCGAGAACGACGTTCCTGCACGACATCCCGCCGGACGTCCTCCCGAAGGTCATGGAGTCCGAGACCGGGGAGCCGGTCGACTCCTTGTTCGAGACCCCGTTCACCCTGAGCCGCTGGCCGGACGTGCCCACAACGGTGCTGGCTGCTCGCGAGGACCGGCTGTTCCCGTTCGACTTCCAGGTGCGGATGGCCCGAGAGCGACTCGGGATCGAGGCGGAAGCACTGCCCGGCGGACACCTGGTCGCCCTGAGCCAGCCCGTCGCTCTGGCCCAGCGGCTGCTTGCCGGTCCGGACGGAGGTCAGGCGCCGACGCGCTCGTAGTTCTCGGCGAAGTGCTCGGCCGAGGTGAGCCACTGCTCCCCCGCCGCGCCCTTGATCACCCAGTCGCCCTCGCCGGCGGTCTCCGGGCCCTCCATCGAGACCACCAGCTCCCCCGGCACGGCGGGCTGCGCGAAGACTTCGCCGGTCCGCCGCCACCGGTCCCCCGCCACGTGCTCGTAGCTGCGGGTGAAGATCTCCGGGTCCACCGATCAGGCCTCGCCGGTGCCGTTGCGAACCTGGTAGTCCCCCACCCGGGCCTGGAGCCGGTCCCCAGTCCGGGTCTGCCACCGCCAGTCGCTCTGCAGCACGGTGGCGTGCACCTCACCGCGTCGGGTCACCGGGACCCAGGACCGGTCGTGGACGAGGGTCCAGGACCGGTAGCCCAGCGCGTGTCTGTGCCGCGGTCGAGGCGGTCGGGACGTGGTCGGCAGGCTCAGCGCATCGCTGACCCAGCGCACCGACTGGGCCCGCTCGCCGGTCGGCGTGCGGTAGGCGTTGGTGCGACGCCAGTACTCCGCCTGCCACGGGTCGTCGATCCGCGCGGTGATCCGCGGCGGCGGCTCGGTGACGGCGGGCGGGCCGGTGTCGGCGATGTCGCGGAACCGCCGCGCCAAGGTCAGGTTGGTCGAGACGTCCGCGGACACGAGATAGAGGGCCCGCACCTTGAAGCGCCGCTGCCTTAGCACGAGCACCCGCAATGACCGGGTGTCGTCCAGGTCGCAGACCACGACCCGGGCACCGATCTGCCGGGTGAGCTTCACTAGCGGGCTCTCATCGGCCACGAACACCGCCAGCACGGTCCGCCGCGGCAGGTCGGTGGTCAGCCGCCGGACGAGCGGGAGGGCCTCCTCGCTCAGCCCGACCATGACGACGACCGACCGGGAGAAGCGCACCACCAGCCGGTCCAGCTGGGCCCGGAACAGCATGGCCGCTATGCCCAGAGCCGTGATGACCAGCAGCAGCGGTCCGAACAGCCGGGCGACCTGCACAGCCAGCGGGAAGGGCACGTTCTCGCAGACCCCGCCGAACGTCGGGGCGTTGCCGAGCAGCAGGGCCCTGGTCGAGTTATCGACCTCGCCGGTCACGTTAGAGGGCGAGGAGTCGCCATTGGTGGAGTTTTCGACCCAAGGGATGGGCGCGGCAGACAGTCGTGACGGCGGCCCTAGGCCTGCGGCGAGACCTCGTCGACCTCGGCGGCCTTGGCCTCGCGGGCGGCCGCCTCCTTGGCCGCGGGAGCGTACAGGTCCACGTACTCCTGGCCGGACAGCTCCATGATCGCGTACATGATCTCGTCGGTGATCGAGCGCAGGATGAACCGGTCCTCGCTCATCCCGGCGTAGCGGGAGAAGTCCAGCGGCGGCCCGAACCGGACGGTGGGGCTGACGATCCGGGTGACGATCCTGCCGGGCGGCGCGATCACATCGGTGCCGATCACCGCCGACGGGATGACGGGGACCCGGGCGAGGAGGGCCAGCCGGGCCACCCCGGTCCGGCCCTTGTAGAGCCGGCCGTCGTGGCTGCGCGTGCCCTCGGGGTAGATGCCGAACAGCTCCCCGCGGCCGAGCACCTTGAGTCCGGCCCGCAGCGCGCCCTCACTGGCCCGCCCCCCCGACCGGTCGATCGGCACCTGCCCGGTGCCGGCGAAGAACCGTTTCTGGGCCCAGCCCTTGACCCCGACGCCGGTGAAGTAGTCGGACTTGGCCACGAAGGTCACCCGTCGGTCCAGCGCCAAGGGCATGAACAGCCAGTCCGCGAACGAGAGGTGGTTGCTGGCCAGGATCGCTGCGCCGGTGTCGGGGACGTGCTCCGTGCCCTCGTGGATCGGCCGGAAGATCTTGGTGACCATCGGTCCGAGCAGGACGTGCCGAAGCACCCAGTAGATGCCCTTGCCGCGGCCACCGCCGTGCTCGACGTCGACCTTGCCGCTCGGGTCGACCGACACCAGGTCCGCGCTGGCCGCCGCCCGCGAGCGCGCTCGGCGGACGCGGGGACGGCCCTCGGCCTCGGTCATCGCTGCCCGGCCGGGACGGGTGGTACCCGCTGGCCCTCGCCGGGGCGGGCGGTGGCCGACGGCGGTGGTGGCTCGCCGGCCGCGAGGGCGGCCTTGACCGAGGCGCCGTACGCGTCGACGTACTCCTGTCCGGACAGCCGCATCACCTCGTCCATGATCCTGTCCGTGACCCAGCGCAGCACCTCGCGGTCGTTGCCGGCGTCGGCGTACGCGGAGAAGTCCATCGGTTTGCCGATCCGGACCCGTGGTCGTCTCATGGTCGGCACCTTGGGAATGACCGAGGGTACGAACTCGGTGCCGATCACGGCCAGCGGGATCACCGGGACGCCGGCCTGGAGCACCAACCGGGCGACACCGGTCTTGCCCTTGTAGAGGCGGCCGTCCGGGGACCGGGTGCCTTCCGGGTAGATACCGAGCAGACCGCCGTCCCGCAGCACCTGCAGCACGTTGTCCATGCTGCCCGCGCTCGCCCGGCCGCCGGAGCGGTCCATCGGCACCTGCCCGACCACCCGGAGGAACCACCCGAGCAGTCGCCCCTTCAGCCCGTGGCCGTGGAACAGCTCGAGCTTGGCCGGGAAGGTCAGCCGGCGCCGCAACAGGGCCGGCACCAGGAACGTGTCACCGGCGGAGATGTGGTTGCTGACCAGGATCGCAGGTCCCCTCCGGGGGATGTTCTCCGCGCCCTCGATCTGCGGCCGGAACAGCAGCCGAACCGCCCAGACGAAGATCCCGTACTTGAACACGTTGTAGAGCAACCCGGTCGCCTCCTCTCGGGCAACAGTAGTGGTCCCCCAACCCGACGACGCCGCACTACCATGCGCGGGTGAGCGCCTTGGCTTCCCGGTTGATCCGCCGTCGGCCGGTCGACCTCGCTGAGGCCCCGACGACCGCGACCGTCATGCCGAACGCCGAGCCCTACCACGGCGGGTCGGGTCCGAACGGGGTGCTGCTCTGCCACGGATTCTCCGGGTCGCCGCAGTCGATGCGTGCCTGGGCCGAGCACCTGGAGGCGGACGGCTTCCGGGTCATCCTGCCTCGTCTGCCCGGGCACGGAACGACGTGGCAAGAGCTTAACCAGACCCGGTGGGAGGACTGGTACGCCTGCGTCGACCGGGCGTTTGCCGATCTCCGGGCGGAGTGCGACCGGGTGTTCTGCTGCGGTCTGTCCATGGGCGGCGGTCTGGCCCTCCGGATCGCCGAGCATCACGGGAACGCGGTCGCCGGACTCGCCCTGGTCAATCCGTCGATCGGCTCCGCGGATCCGCGGTACCGGCTGCTGCTCCCCTGGCTCCGACACGTCTGGCCCTCCCTGGCCGGGATCGGCAGCGACATCGCGCTACCCGACGTTCTGGAGACCGCGTACGACCGTAGCGCGCTGCACGCTGGACACTCGGTGACCAGGATGTGGGCCGACGTCCAACAGCACCTGGATCGGGTCACCCAACCGCTGCTGGTCTTCAAGTCCGTGCGGGACCGCGTCGTCGATCCGCTATCGCTGAAGCTGATCGAGGAGCGGGTGCGGTCGACAGACTTCACGGTGGTGCGGTTGGAGCGCAGTTACCATGTAGCCACGCTGGACTACGACGCCGAGCTGATCTTCACCTCCTCCAGCGCGTTCTTCCAGCGACTGGCCAGGAAGGAGTGACGGCGTGTCGCGAACCGATGACGACGACCGCGCGGCCGTGGACCGCGCCTTCGCCGAGATGGTCGCCGGTTACCACCTGACCGCGGACCGTCCGGACCCGCTGCCTGCGGCCTCGGCGGAGGCCCCGCAGAGTGTCGAGGCCGACGACTCCTGGGCGGACCAGCACCCTCTCTTCAGCTTCCCGCCCCCCACGGGTGAGCCGGCCGTCGAGCCGGAGCCTCATCCGCCGTACACGCCCGAACCGCTACCGCCGATGCCCCGACCCGGGCTGCCCGTGCTGCTGGGCTGGATCGGCATCGGGTACGCGGTGCTGCTGGTCCTTGCCACCACCTTCGGTCTGCGGTTCCCGACCTGGGCCGGCTGGCTAGCGGTTGGGAGCTTCTTGACCGGGTTCGGCATCCTGATGACCCAGCTGCCCCGCCACCGTCCCCCGGACGCCGGTGACGGCGCTGTGCTCTGAAGGATGGGTCGGCCCGTACTTATTCGTTTCTGGCCGATGAGGACAGGCGGGTCAGACGGACCCGGTCTCGACGCTGTTTGTACGGCTTCTTACGCCGGCGCGGCCAGAAGCCGAAGTGGGCGGAGTCCGGGGGCTCCACCATGGCGTGCCGAGCCAGGTCGGCCGCACCGATCAGCCCGGCGTCGTTGCCGAAGTGGGCGAGCACCAGCCGGGCCTCCTCCCGGAAGCCCCGCCCGGTCAGGGTCCGGCTGAATGCGCGCTGCGCCGGCAGCAGCAACAGGTCACCGGCCGCGCTGACGCCACCGCCGACGACCACCACCTCCGGGTCGAGCGAGGCAGCCAGGTTGGCGATCCCGCGGCCCAGCCAGGAACCGACATCGGCGAGCAGCTCGATCGAGTTCGGCTCGCCGGCGATGGCGGCCGCGGTGACGTCCGGGCCGGTGATCGAGTCCGGGTCGCCGCCGACCATCTCCAGCAGCCGGTACGCCGTGGGCGAGTTGGTCCGGGCCAGCTCCCGGGCCTCGCGGACGAGGGCGTTGCCCGAGGCGTACTGCTCCCAGCAGCCCCGATTGCCGCACTCGCACCAGTGCCCGCCGGGCACGGCGATCATGTGGCCCCACTCCCCCGCCATGCCGTACGTGCCGCGGAACAGCTGGCCGTTGATCACCAGTCCGCCGCCGATCCCGGTGCCGAGGGTCAGGCAGACCATCACTGACGAGCCGCGGCCGGCCCCGAAGCGGTACTCCGCCCAGGCCGCCGCGTTCGCGTCGTTGTCGACGATCAGGGGTAGGTCGACCCGCGCCGACAGGCGGGCCTTGAGCGGCTCCGATCGCCAGGCCAGGTGCGGGGAGAACCGGACCACCGCCTGCGCGTTGTCCACCCAGCCCGCGGCACCGATGCCGATGGTGTCCACCGAGTGTCGGGTCCGCAGCTCCGCCACCGCGGCGACGATCGCGTCCTCCACGGCCTGGGGACTGTGCGAGGGAGTGGGGGCGACCAGGCGTTCCAGGATGGCGCCCTGCTCGTCTACCACCCCGGCGGCGACCTTGGTGCCGCCGATGTCCACGCCGATGCTGAGCAGCGGTGGTTTCGCGATGGCCCGGCCCCCGTTACGCCGAGGGCTCGGCCCCAGGCCGGCGGTCAGCCTTCGACTCGTTTCTTCAGGTTCTTCAGCGCGCCGTCGATGATCGTCTTCTCGGCCTTCCGCTTGAAGAGCCCGATCATCGGCAGGTTCACGTCGACGCTGAGTCGGTAGGTCACCGTCGTGCTGGCGCCCTTGGGCTGAAGCTCGTAAGACCCGTCCATCGCCTTGAGCAACGTGCCCTCGACCAGGTGCCAGCTGACCTTGGTCGGCTGCCAGTCGTAGGCCAGCACGTAGTCGTCCTTGACCAGGTTGTGGTCCAACACCATCCGGACCGTCTCGGCCTGGCCGCCCGCGGAGGTCAGCACCTCGGCGCGCTTCATGGAGTCCACCCACTCGGGGTAGTGCTCGAAGTCCGCGATCACCTTCATGATCTCGGCCGGGCGGGCGGCGATGTCGATGCTGGCACTGGTCTGGTCCGCCACAAAAGCACAGCCTACTTCGAACCGTTCCGAGCCCTTCTCACAGATCCAGAGCGATCCGCAGCGTGCGGCGGGCGGGCTCGGCGCCGAACCGGTCGAGGACGAACTGTCGCCCCGCCGCCCCCAGAGCGCGGGCCGTGGTCTGGTCGGACAGCAGCGTCATCATCCGTTCGGCCAGCGCCACGTGGTCGTGCGGGTCGACGACGAAGCCGGTTCGGCCCGGCTGGACAGTCTCGGGCGCGCCACCGGAGCGACCGACCACGACGGGCAGCCCGCAGGCCGCAGCCTCCAGGGCCGCCAGACCGAGGCCCTCCGGGTTCAGCCCGGCCAGCCGGGTCCGCATCGGCAGGGCGAACACGTCCGCCCGCTGCAGCTCGGCGACCACATCCGTACGCGGCACCGCGCCGGTCAGCCGCACCGCACTGCCGAGCCCGAGCCGGGCGATCAACTGCTCGAGGCGCGTCCGGGCGGGCCCGTCGCCGACCAGGACCAGCTCGAGATGCCTCGCCGGGTCTGCCGTCAGGTCGACGACCCGACGCCAGGCCCGCAGCAGGGTGTCGAAGCCCTTCTGGGCGACGAACCGCCCGACCGCGACGGCTCGGGGCGGCGCCGTGGCGGCGCGGGGTGCACCGGGCAGGAACACGTCGGCATCGACCAGGGGCGGGAGTCGCAGCAGCCGCGCCCGTGCGGCCGGGCTGAGCGCCGAGGCGATCCGCCGCTCGGTGAACTCCGAGATGACGGTGAGGTGGTCGCAGCCCTCCCCGATCCGGCGAAGCAGTGACCGGGCCCCTGGAATGCCGGCCCACCAGGTCTCGTGACCGTGGGTCAGCCCCACGAGCCGCTCGGCCCCGGCGGCCCGTAGCGCTGGAGCGAGCAGGCCCAGCGGCGCCGCCGCCCCGAACACCACCCGGGTGATCCGGTGCTGGCGCACCAGCGCGGCGGCCCGCGCGGCGGTCGCCGGGGTGGGCAGCAGCAAGGGGCCACCCCGGACAACGGGAAAGCCACGTTCGCCGTCGGTCAGCGCCGCTCCCGGTGGGCCGGAGGCGTAGACCACGACGTCATGGTCCAGCAGAGCGCAGACGTCGCTGACGAAGGACTCGATCCCGCCGATCCGGGGAGGGAAGTCGTTGGTCACGACCAGGGTCGTCACGGGTCAACGAGCTCCGGCTTGCTGAACGAGGTAGCGCCGCCAGCCTGCGGTCACCGTCGGGGCATCGGCACCCAGCACGGCCCGGCTCGCCTGGTCCAGGGACCGGCCGCGGTCAAGCTCGGCGTAGAGCCGGCCGAGGTCGGCGACCGAGTAGGTCTCGGCGACGTAGCGGCAGGCCAGCCAGGCCACGGCGTACGCCCGGTTCAGCTCGTCCCGACCAGCGGCGAAGGCCTCGTCGCCGGGCAGGGCGGCGGGCGGCCCGTCCCGGCGGACCGCCGCCAGCAGGTCGGCCATTCCAACACTGGCGCCGCCCGGCTCACCGCGGAGCGCGACCCACTCGGCCAGCCCCTCCACCGCCCACAACGGCGCTGGTGACTCCGGCGACCGGGTGGCCACGTGAACGAGCTCGTGACGCACGATCTCGGTCAGCTGATCCTCGGTGACCAGCGTCGCGGACCGTGGGTTGACCACTACCCGCAGCGGCGGCCGGTCGCCGTCACCGGCCTGATAGGCCACCGCCGCGATCCCGGCGTAGCGGTCAGCGGGCTGGCCGAGGATCGCGGCGAAGTCCGCCGGAGTGGCCGGCACCTCGAGCACGACCTCGCCGGCCCAGTCGGCGACTCCGGCCGGGAGCGCCTGCTGCACCGCCGCCCCGGCGGACCGCGCGACACCGAGCCATCGGTCCACGGGTTGACCAGATCCGGCCAGCACGGTGACCGGCGCCGACTGCCCTGTGGTGAGGGGACCGAGCCACCAGCTTGGCACCTGACCGGGCGGCTCGTCCGGTGGACGGTCGAACGTGCCGGCCAGCCGCACCTCCCCTTTTTCGGACACGAAGGTGAACCAGACGCGATGGAGGGCCGGCTGCTCCTCCGCGGGGAGCCGCCATTGCACGACCACGGACTGGACCCAGGCGTCCGGGCCCAGCACGGACTGTCGGTCGGCCGGCAGCGGTCGCTCACCCGGCTCGGGAGAGAAGGTGAGCTCGGCCAGCGGCAGGGTGCTCAGGTTCTCGTAGAGCAGCCGAACCCGGCTGGCGAACGTGCGGTCGCGGTCGGAGACGAGGGCGGTGAAGGCCGACCGGTCGTCGGCCAGCGCGGCCCGGGCCAGGCCCTCGGTGGTGCGACGGACCTGCGTCAGCCGGTCGGCCGCGGCCGAGGCCGAGCTCCGCGTCGGCGGAGGTGATGGAGCTGGCGCGGCGACGCAGCCGGGAATGACCAGAACCGCCGCGCCCAGTACGAGGACGCGGCGGATCCGAGATAGCAGGAGGGTCAGCCTGGTCGCTTGGCGCCCGTGTACGGCATGTAGCTCATGCTTGTGTACTCGACGGACTTCCCCGGCCGCGGCGCGTGGATGATCTGCCCGTTACCGGCGTACAGGGCGACGTGGCTGATCGGGGAGTAGAAGAACACGAGGTCGCCGGGCTGCAGGTTGCTCCTGGAGACGGAACTACCGGCCCCGAACTGGCTGCGCGAGGACCGGGGCAGGCTCACCCCCACCGACTTCCAGGCGGCGTAGGTAAGACCCGAGCAGTCGTAGGCGTTCGGCCCGGCGGATGCGTAGCTGTACGGCTTGCCGAGCTGGGCTCGGGCGAAGGCGAGGGCTCGCGCTCCCTTGCCGCTCCCGCCGGTGGCCGCCGGTGCGTCTTCCCTCTTGTCGCTGGTGGCCTCCTTGTCGCTGGTGGCCTCGACCTTGGTGCTGGTCCTGGTGCCCGACTCCGCCTCCGCCCGGGCGTCGGCGGCGGCGCGGCGCTCCTCGGCCGCGATCTTCCGACGCTCCTCGGTGGTGAGCTTGGACAGCACGGCCTTGGACTCGGCGATCTTCTTGTCCGATGCCGCCCGCAGGGCCTTGAGCTGCTTCTCCTGCTCGGCCAGGGCCGCCAGATCGGTCTTGGCCGTGAGCTCGATGCCGCCCAGCGCGGCCTGCTGCTGCTGGTACTCCTGCAGCACCGAGTTCTGGTTCTCACTGACCTTCTCGACCGTGGAGATCTGGCTCAGGAAGCCCTCGGTGTCAGAGGTCACGAACAGCTGCGCGGCGGTGTCCAGGTTGCGGTTCTGGAACTGCGCGAGAGCGACCTGTCCGACCTGGAACTTGAGCTTCTCGACGCGCTTGGCCTGGGCCTTCACGTCGGCCTGCTTGAGCTTGAGCTTGGCCCGGCCCTTGGTCAGCTGCTCGGAGATCTCGACATACTCCTGGTCGATCGCTGACGCGTCGGTCTCCAACTGCGCAATGCGCGCCTTGGCCTCCGCGACGGTCAGCGGCGGCTCGGCGTGCGCCTGCGGGACCCCGCCGGCAACGAGAGCGGCGGTCATGCCGAGCGAGGTCACGGCCAACGCAACCCAGCGAGTAAGCGAACGAATCGAGATGGCGCGGCGCGCATGGCCGCAGCGCGAGATCACGCGGTCTGTCCCCTCCACCAAAATCTTCCCCGACTCCACGTACGGCAACTCCCCGATGCCTATCCGTGGTGTAGCAGAGTCTAGTGGCCTGCTCGTGACCAGGATGGCCTGTCACACATTAGGTCACGATTTGGTCACTGGCAAACCCGGTTCGGGCGTGTCGCCTAAGCGTGCTCGGACCAGGTGAGGGGGGCCTGGACCGGACGGGCCGGACGAGTGCCCGGGATGAGCCGGAGCGGCGGCACCAGACCGGAGTCCGCCAGGGCTGACAGAGCGGCCTGCTCCCCCGCATCCAGGTCGACCGTCACGCCCGGCGTGCCGATCAACACGCTGATCACACAGTCGGAGCAGGCCGGACCCCGCGCGACACAGCTGTCGCAGTCCACATGCAGCACATCCATCTCGATCACCCTTCGCTCACCCTGCCCGTCCTGCGCTGAGACCCACTGTGCCGGGCGCCACTGACAGTCGATGGCACCTACCGTGGCGCGATGAGCACGAGGCCCCGGGAGACCTATTCGCACGGCCACGCCGAGGCGGTGCTGCGATCGCACCGCTGGCGGACGGCAGTGAACTCAGCGGGCTACCTGCTTCCGCTGCTGCGGCCCACCGACCGACTGCTCGACATCGGCACCGGCCCCGGCACGATCACCGCTGACCTCGCCGACCGGCTCTCGGCGGGCTCGGTGACGGGGATCGACAACGCGGAGACGGCGGTGGCCGAGACCCGTGGTCTGGCGGCCGAACGGGGCCTCAGAAACCTGACCGCGACCAAAGGCGACATCTACGCCCTGACGTACGGGGACGGCGCCTTCGACGTGGTGCATGCGCACCAGGTGCTGCAGCACCTGGCCGACCCGGTCGCGGCACTGCGGGAGATGGGCCGGGTGTCCCGACCGGCCGGGATCGTCGCCGTGCGTGACGCGGACTACGCGGCGATGACCTGGTATCCCGACCGGCCGGAGCTGCACCGATGGATGGAGCTCTACCAGCAGGTGGCCCGCCACAACGGCGGCGAGCCGGACGCCGGACGCCGGCTGGTCTCCTGGGCCCGGGCTGCCGGGTTCGCCTCAGTGGACGCCGCGGCGTCCGTGTGGTGCTTCGCCGACCGAGCCGACCTGGCCTGGTGGTCCGGAACGTGGGCGGACCGTCTGCTCGCCTCGAGCTTCGGCGAACAGGCCGTGCACCTCGGCCTCTCCGACCCCGCTGAGCTGGAGCGCCTGGCGCAGGGCTGGCGAAGCTGGGCGGACGCTCCCGACGCCTGGTTCGCGATCCTGCACGGTGAAGTGATCTGTCGGCGTTCAGGCCCGGGCGTCTCGCCTGGGGCCGATCGATAGCGAGCGCCGTCCGGGCTCATGCTCGGGACCTCGATTTCCACGCTGTCCGTAACTTTCCGTCGCCGCGCTGCTGATGATGATTTCGGAGAGATATGCCCTAACCACGCAGCGAGAGAAAGTTCGCCGTGACCGAAATGTTAGGTACGTTGGGCCCAGTTCTCACCAATTCGGGGGTGGTGATCATGGCGCGAGCGCGCCGGGCGAAGCCGCGCCGTTCGCGAGCTTTGACCGGGCTGATCGTCATTGCGCTGTTAGCCGGCGGCGTGGTGGCCGCCCTGCGGTTCTGGCCGGGGTCACTCGTGGCCATCAGTCCCACTCCGACGCCGGGGACGAGCACCACGCCGTCCGCAGCGGGACCTCTCTCTCCGGCGACCACGCCCCCGCCCTCAGCGACGCCTTTCGTGACCGCCGAACCCTCCGCCACGGCCAGCACCAGCGCCGCGCCGGCCAGTGCGGAGGCTGATCGCGCGCTGGAGTCCTGCCGGGAGCGGGTGCGGGCGGCCGATGAGGTGCTGAAGCAGGCCCGGACCGGGATCGGTCACTGGGAGACGCATATCGACGCCCAACGTCGATGGGAGGATGGCGACATCTCCCTGGAGGAGCGCCAAGCGCAGTTCAAGGCGAGCCGGCTGAAGGGGCCCGCAGACCAGAAACGCTACAGCGACGCGCTCCGCGCCTACGACGACCACCGGGACGCCGACTGCGGCGAAGTGGAGGACGCGGACGGCGAGATCGCCGCCACCCTGGACAGGTGCAGCGAGCGCAGCAAAGCCCAGACACCGGTGATGAGCGCAGCCGCCAGGGCGATGGGCGACTGGAAGCAGCACCTCGCCGACATGCAGCGGGCGAAAGAGGTGCACGTCGCCAACGCCCAGGAGATCTGGCTGGCGATGTATCGGAATGCCCCCACGAACATCAACGCTTACAACAAGGCCCTCCGAGACTTCGACGCGCCGCCTTGCTGAGCGCGGCTGTCAGTCCCGGGCTCTACTGTCCGGGGCATGGCAGCGGTCGCCGCACAGGCCTCGTTCGACGACCTGGGTGTCCACCTTTCCCAGGTGAGCTTCTGCGTGGTCGACCTGGAGACCACCGGCGGCGCCGAGACCGACATGATCACCGAGGTCGGCGCGGTGAAGGTCCGGGGCGGCGAGGTGCTCGGCGAGTTCCAGACACTGGTCAACCCGCGGTCGCAGATCCCGCCGCTGATCGCGGTGCTGACCGGGATCACCAACGCGATGGTGGCCGAGGCGCCGCCGCTGCGCCAGGTGCTGCCGGCCTTTCTGGCGTTCGCCCAGGGGTGCGTCGTGGTGGCGCACAACGCGCCGTTCGACACCGGCTTCCTGCGCCGCGCCTGCGAGGGGCTGGGGTACCCGTACCCCCGCTGGCCGGTGGTCGACACGGCCAGCCTGGCTCGGCAGATCCTCCTACGCGACGAGGTGCCCGACTGCCGGTTGGCGACCCTGGCCCGCCACTTCCGCGCCGCCACCACGCCGAACCACCGGGCGCTGGTCGACGCCCAGGCCACGGTGGACGTGCTGCACGGGCTGATCGAGCGGGTCGGCAACCTGGGCGTCCACACCCTGGAGGACCTGCAGGAGTTCAGCCGGCGGGTGTCGCCGCAGCGCCGGGCCAAGCGCACCTGGGCGGCGGGGCTGCCCGACAGGCCCGGGGTCTACCTGTTCGTGGCCGAGCACGGACCGCAACGGCACGTGCTCTACGTCGGCAAGTCCAAGAGCATCCGGACCCGGGTCCGCAGCTACTTCACCGCCGCCGAGAAGCGCGCCCGGATCGACGAGATGGTCCGGCTGGCTACCGGGGTCGAGGCTGTCCCCTGCCTGACGTCCCTGCAGGCGGACGTGACCGAGCTGCGGCTGATCGCCGCGCACGCGCCGCGGTACAACCGGCGGTCGAAGTTCCCCGAGCGCACCTGTTGGATCAAGATCACCGACGAGGCGTTCCCCCGGTTGTCGGTGGTCCGCAGCGTCCGTGACGACGGCGCCACCTACTTCGGGCCGTTCAACCGCCGGCAGGCCGCCGAGGACGTGGTGCTGGCGATCTACGACGGCTTCCCGATCCGCCAGTGCACCCCGCGGCTGAGCGTCTCCACGCCGACCAGCGCCTGTGCCCTGGCCGGAATGGGCCGCTGCTGTGCGCCGTGTGACCGGACCACCACCCGGGACGAGTACGCCGGTCTGGTCGAGCGGGTCCGGGCCGCGTTGGCGACCGACGCCCGGCCGGCGGTCGAGGGCGTGCGGGTGCGGTTGAACCGGCTGGTGCAGCAGCAGCGGTTCGAGGAGGCCGCCACCATCCGCCGCCGGCTGGAGACGCTGCTGCGCACCGGGGCCCGATTCCACCGGGTGCGCAGCCTCGCTGGATGCCCCGAGATCGTCGGGGCCCGCCGGGAGGGTCCGGACTGGCAGATCCACGTCATCCGCTACGGCCGGCTCGCGGCCACCGGGGTGGCCACGCCGAGCGAGGTGCCGCAGGCCGTGGCTAGGGCGGTTCGGGCCAGCGCGGAGACCGTCACCCGGCCACCGGACCCCCTTCCGGCCGCCGGCATCGAGGAGACCGAGCGGATCGCCGACTGGCTGGAGCAGCCCGGCGTACGCCTGATCGAGATCACCGGTGACTGGGCCTGGCCGCTGCATGCGGTGCTGGACCACGACGCGCTGGTCTCCCATGCCCTGGGCGCCCCGACGAAGGCGGCGGAGTAGAGCGCACGGAGCGTCGCCATTGGGCCGGTAGTCTCTGCACCCGTGCCCGTCTCCACCCGCGTGTTGATGATCATCACCGTGGTGCTTCTGGTCGCCGTGGTGGTGGCGGCAGTGGCCGTGCGGGTGATCACCCGCCAGCCCCCGCTGACCCCCGTCGAGATCCCGTCGGTCTCCGTCGGCTGAGCCCTCGTACCTCCGAGAACCGGTCACAGACTGCAGCTTCGAACGCTAGGAAGTTGCAGTCTGTGACCGGTTTCCCGTGGATCGCGAGGAGCAGATCAGAGGAGGACGAGCTTGGCCGTCACGGCGGCCAGGCAGAGCAGGGTCACGCCGAGCAGGCCGACGACCTGCACGCTGCCGCGGTTCTGCCGGGGCGCGTACGCCAGCACCGCCCCGACGAGGGCGCCGACCAGCAACCCGCCGACCAGGATCAGCCAGCCGAAGGTGCTGAACCCGACCAGCACGCTGTAGAGGATCAGCAGCACGAACAGGCCGACATCGGCCCGGACGTCCTCGCGCCGCTTGTACTTGAAGATCGAGTTGGCGGCCAGCAGCCCGATCACCGCGGCCGACGCCGCGTACCCGAGACCAGACAGCGGCCCGAACACGAAGAGCAGGGTGGTGCCGCCCAGCCCGGCGGCGAAGTACAGCGCCAGCATCCGCCAGCGACCCAGCTCGGACTCCATCATCCGGCCGGCGATCCAGAGCACCAGCAGGTTCATCAGGGTGCCGAGCAGGCCGCCGGAGGTCAGCGCGGCCGTCAGCAGCCTCCAGAACTGACCGCCGGCGACGGCCTCGTTGCTCATGACCAGCAGAGCATTGACCAGCCCGCGGGTGACCAGGTTCAGGAGCCAGACCGCGCCCAGCACTCCCATCAGCACGTAGGTGATGTTCCCGCTGGCCGGACGGATCGCGGCACCGAACGCCGTCCGCGGCTGACGCACGCTCGATCGGCCCGACGTGATGCACCTCGGGCACTGAAACCCGACCGAGGCCGGGTTCATGCACTCCCCGCAGATCGGTCGCTTGCACCGCTGGCAGGAGATGCCGGTCATCCGCTCGGGATGCCGGTAGCAAGCGGTGAAGTCGGGCGCGGTGAAGCCCGGACCGGAGGCGGGTGGCTGGCTCACCCGTCGATGTCGACGGAGGTGATCACCACATCGTCGACCGGCCGCTCGTTCCGGGTGCGGACCTTGGCGATCTTGTCCACCACCTCCCGGCTCGCCGGGTCGGCGACCTCGCCGAAGATCGTGTGCCGCCGGTTCAGATGCGGGGTGGGGCCGACGGTGATGAAGAACTGCGAGCCGTTCGTGCCCGGCCCGGCGTTCGCCATGGCCAGCAGGTAGGGCTTGTTGAAGACGAGGTCCGGGTGGAACTCGTCGGCGAAGCTGTACCCGGGCCCGCCGCGTCCGCTGCCCTCCGGGTCGCCGCCCTGGATCATGAACCCGTCGATCACCCGGTGGAAGGTCAGCCCGTCGTAGAACCGGCCGGTTGTCTTCCGCCCGGTCTCGGAGTCGCGGTACTCCTTGGTGCCCGAGGCCAGGCCGACGAAGTTGGCCACCGTCTGAGGCGCGTGGTCCCCGAGGAGGTTGATCACGATGTCGCCGTGGTTGGTGTGCAACGTTGCGGTCTGCTGCGGCACGAGAGGGGCACCTTTCGTCGGTTCTCCGAGAGGTCGAGGGGGTAGTCGTCCCGGCAGCCATCCTGTCAGAAACAGCCAAACCAGCCATCCTGCCCGCCGGTCCGGGGCGGACGATACGGTGGGCGGAAGCCCCGTCCCGGGGGCTCGAGGTTTCTCACTACGGAGGAAACGTGTCTAGGAGTTCCCGCCGCGCCGAAGCCGCCCGAATGAAGGCCGCCGCCGAAAAGGACTTCGTCCATACGGCCGCCGACCGAGTAGGGCCGCTCGCGCAGTCAGCCGCCGAGAGGATCGGGCCGCTTGCCGAAGCCGCCGCCGACGTCATCGGAGGGGCCGCGGACAAGGTGTCGCCCCTCGCCCACTCGGCTGCGGACCGGGTCGGCCCGCTGGCTCAGAGCGCCGCGAGCCGGGTCGGCCCGCTGGCACAGACTGCGGCCGACCGGGTCGCCCCGTTGGCCGGACAGGCGGTCGAGCGGGTCGGACCGTACGCCAAGCTGGCCGCCGACCGGGTGTCGCCCTACACCCAGTCCGCGGCCGACTACGCCCAGTCCGCAGCCGAGAGGATCGCCCCGATCGCCGCCACCGCGCGACTGCGTGGAGCCCAGGTGACCGAGGATGCCCGTAAGAGGATCAGCCCGGTGCTGGACGATGCCGCGGGCCGGCTCGGGCCGGCGGTGGGGTCGGCCCGGGACAAGGTCAGCTCCGATCTGCTGCCACGGTTGAGCGAGGCGTTGGGCGTCCTCACCGCCGCCTCGGCCATCGAGGAGGTCGCCAAGGACGAGCCAGGGGTGACCAAGAAGAAGAGCCGCTGGGTCAAGCGGATCGCGGTGATCGGCGCGCTGGGGGCCGTCGTCGCGGTCGTGGTTCGGCGGTTCCTCGGCAGCAAGGACGCCGACTGGCAGGCCGCCCGACCGAGCGCTCCCTACGTGCCACCCACCCCGCCCGCGTCCCCGACGTCGACGGAGACCACCACCGACGCGGCGACCGGCGTCGGGCTCGCCGCGGAGGCGGACGCAGCCTCGCAGTTCGGCGACGGCACTCCCGTCGAGACCGATGAGACGCTTGTGGCCACGGCATCCGACCAGCCGGCCGAGGGTGGCGACGGCGCCGCCGAGACCGTCGCCGGTGACGAGGAGCCGGTCGCGGTCGAGGAGGACTTCGCCGCCGACGACTCGGCGCCGACGACTCTGCTGAACGTCACCGACTCCGGCGACGTCGACGAGACGGTTGTCGACGAGGTCGTGCTGAGCGAGCCGGTCCCCGAGCTTCCCGAAGGTGAGCCGGTTAACGAGACGCCGGCCGCCCACGAGGCGGCCACGACCGAGCCGTCCGCCCGCTGGAGCGGCGAGGGGGTCTATGTCGGCAGCGAGCCGCCGGAGGGCTACGTGATCAAGGGCAATGAGCGCTCCATGAAGTACCACATGCCCGAGGCAGCGGGCTACGGCCGCACGATCGCCGAGGTCTGGTTCAACAGCGAGGAGGCGGCGCAGCAGGCCGGGTTCGTCCGCGCCCAGCGCTGAGCCCATCCTCCGCCTTCCGCTCGACACACCGGCCGAGCGCCCGAAGATCTTGTTGGGCCTTCGGCGCTCGGCCGGTACTTTTGTCGACCTTCGCACCGCCGTTAACATCGACGCCCGTTTCTGGGCCTTCCCGAGTAGAGGAACTCGACTCGGGGAGATGGGCGGATGGCCGAACGCGCGGCGCTGGACGAGGTCGGTTACTGGGTGGACGCGGCGCCGTTCCGGGCGCAGCTGCACCATCTGATGGGCAGCACGACGCTGTCCCTTCGCGAGGTGGCGGCCGCGGCGGGGATCTCCGCCCGGCTCGCCGAGCACCTGGCGTACGGCAGGAATGGACGGGCCCTGCGCCGGGTCAGCCCGGAGACGGCCCGCCGGCTGATGGCCCTGTCGGTGCCCCAGCTCCGCCGACTGCAGACGCAGCAGTGGGCGGGGGCCGCCCGGCTCGACAAGGACGGGTACGCGGCGTGACCACGGAGATGGAGGTCGGCGTGGCGGTCGTGACCGGTGCGGTCGTCCTGAGTGTGCTGCTCGGACGGCTGGTGGTCGCGCGGTTGCCGGAGCCCGCCGACAGTGCCGGCAAGGTCCGTTACGCCGACCTGGTCAGCACCGGGTTCGTTGTCGGCTGTGCGTTCGTCTCCGGAGCGGCGGTCGTCGTCGGCCGGCTCGTCGTTCCGACCGGTCTAGAGCCCCTCTGGTGGGTGCTGGCCACGTTCGGCGTCGTACTGGCTGCGGTCGACGCCCGGACGACCTGGCTGCCCCTGCGGATGACCCGGCTGGCGTGGGCCGCGATGGCCGCCGCGGGCGTCCTCGCGCTGCTGCTCGGCGCAGGCTGGCCGGCGCTGCTCCGCGCCGCCGGCGGCGCCGCGCTGGCCGGTCTGCTCTATCTGGCGGTCTGGCGGCTCTCCCGCGGCGGGTTCGGATTCGGAGACGTGCGCTACGCCCCGCTGGTCGGCGCCGCCACGGCCGCCGACTCCTGGTCGCTGCTGGTCATCGGTCTGTTCGCCGGGAGCGTGCTCGGCGCTGCGTACGGCGGGCTGCGGCTGGTCCACCGGCGCGCCGGACCCTTCCCCTACGCCCCGGCCATGTTGGCCGGGGCCTACCTCGCCTGCGGCATCTCCGCCCTCGGCTGAGCCCACGCCGTCGCCCCGAGGACGTACAGTGCGGCGCGGGCGTACGCGTCGGCCGCGTCCGGCTCCGGCTCGGTGTGGTAGGCCCGGTCCGGACCGCTGACCGTCACCACGTAGCCGCCGGCCGACGAGTCCAACGAGAGGAAGTAACGGCCCAACAGCTCCCGCAGCTGGTCCTCCCGGGGTAGCCAGATCACGCCGCTCGACTCGACCGAGTCCAGCGCCCACTCGACCGTGCCGTTGAAGTGGAACCGCGACTCGCCCTTCTGAGTGACCAGCTCCACCACCATGTCGCTGACCAGGAACTCCGACTCGGCGATCTCCGGGCGCGGGATGTAGAACCGGTCGCCGTTGGCGGGCGTCCAGGTGAGGTAAGGGGCCAGCAAGGCGGCCAGTTCGCGCGAGATCATCCCAGCCAAAGTACGCGCTCGTGCGACGAGCGCGAACCGCGCGCGATCCTTGGCGGCCTGCGTAGGCTCGTCAGGTGACCGCCGCCTCTCGGCCGGAATGGTTCGGTGATGACCACACCACCGCGGCCCGTTCCTCCCGGGTGCCGTCCGGACCCGTGATCGGCGTAGTCCTGGTCGGGCTCGCCATGTTCCTGGCGATCACCATCACCGCGGGACTCCTGATCTGGGACGATGCGCCGACGGGTGCCGTCGACCGGGGCACACAGGCCCTCGGCGGCGCTGACCCGGGGTCGGCCGAGCCGGCGCCCGTCGCTCAGCTCGAGCAGAGCACCCGCACTGCCCGCATCGGCCCGGCCACGTTGGTGCTGCCCGACGACCCGTACGTCGTGTACCCCGACCCGCTGACCCTGGACGGCGTCTTCGACGACTACTTCTGGGCCTCGGCGCTACGGCATCCGCGCTACGACGGTCGGCACGACTGGTCCTCGACGATGCTGATGGGCCGGCTGGCCGGCGGGTCCGTGACCGGCGATCTGGAGTCTGACGGCCGGTTCGTCGTAGACCAGCTGAGCCGCTCGTTCTTCGACGGTCATCCGGTGGAGGTCAAGCAGCTGAACGGCGCAGACCACGCGGTCGACGGACACCCGGGGATGCTGTTCACCGCCGCCGTGCACTACGCGGTGCCGAGTCTGCCGAGCCGGCACGACACGGTGTCGGTCCTGCTGGTCCGGCTGGACGACGGCTCGGTGCTGGTTACCGCCACGATGGTCCCGAACGACACCGATCCCGCCGTAGCCCGGCAGGCCGCGGACGCCCTGCGATCGCTGACCATCCGCTAGACGCGGACCGCCTGGGTCGCTGACACCCACCGCAGCAGCTTGGTCTCGGCGGCGCCGCTGTCGATGGCCGTCCGCGCCCGCTTCAGCTGGGTGGCGAAGGCGTCGAGCAGCCGGTCGGCGTCCGGCTTCGCGTCGGCCACCAGGGCGGCCGCCGCGTTCAGCAGCACGATGTCCCGGACCGGCCCCGGCACACCGGCCACCACGTCGCGGACCACCTGCGCGTTGTGCGACGGATCGCCGCCCACCAGATCAGCCAGTTGGGCGCGCGGCAGGCCGAGGTCGGTCGGGTCCAGCTCGGTGCGCCGCAGCTCTCCATCGGCGTACGCCCACAGGGTCGAGCAGGTGGTCGTGGTCAGCTCGTCGAGACCGTCGCCACCGTGCACGACCAACCCTTGATGCCCGCGGGCGGCAAAGACCTCCGCCATCAGCTCGGCCATCTGCGGGTCGGCCACCCCGACGGCCTGGGCCCGGGGCTGGGCCGGGTTGGCCAGCGGGCCCAGCAGGTTGAACGTGGTGGGGATGCCCAGTTCCCGGCGGGTGGGACCGGCGTGGCGGAGGGCCGGGTGGTAGTGCGGCGCGAACAGGAAGCCGATGCCGACCTCGGCGATCACCTGCTGCTGATCCTCCGGGGCCAGATCCAGCACGATTCCCAGCGCCTCGAGCACGTCGGCCGCACCACAGGCCGAGGAGGCCGCGCGGTTGCCGTGCTTCACCACGGTCGCGCCGGCCGCCGCCGCAACGATGGCGGCCATCGTCGAGATGTTCACCGTGTTCATCCGGTCGCCGCCGGACCCGACGACGTCGACCGCAGGCACCGGCACGGTGATCGGGGTCGCGAACTCCAGCATCACCTCGACCATCCCGGTCAGCTCGGTGACGGTTTCCCCTTTGCTCCGCAGCGCCGTGACGAACGCCGCCACCTGGGCAGAGGTCGCCTCCCCCGCGAGGATCTGCCGCAACGCCCAGCCGACGGCCTCCGCGGGCTGGTCGACCCGGCGTACGAGGCTGCCGAGCAGGTCTGGCCAGGTCATCGCGTCCACGCGGGTCACCCTAATGGCGCAGGTCCCACGTCGACGGGTTTTCTCGCCGCTGCCCCGGGTCGGCCCCAGCCACGCCCCATCTGTCCCAAGATTCCCACGCAGCGTGGGGATCCGCAGGTCTCGCCCAGGTTCCTCACCCTGGACCGACGTTGCAACCTGGGTCGAGGGTGAACATCCCACGCTGCGTGGGAATCGGACCGGGGGCGAAAGGCCCCAGGAGGGTCAGGCGACCCGGGCCCGGAGCAGGTCGGCCACAACCCCGGGCAACCGGAACGGGTCGATCGGATGCGGGGCCACACCGTCGGCCCGCGACCAGGTGGCCAGCCAGGCGTCGTCCGGCCGGCCGGTGAGCACCAGGATCGGCGGGCAGCGGACGATCTCGTCCTTCAGCTGTCGGCACAGACCCATGCCGCCGGGCACGGCCTCGCCGTCCAGGATGGCCAGGTCGATGCCGCCCTCGTCCATGGCGGTCACCACGGCCGGCTGGGTGGCCACCTCGACCACCGACACCGGCGGCAGGTCGCTCGCGACCTTACGGCCGAGGGCGAGCCGTACGTTCTCCCGGGTCAGCCGGTTGGAGGCGTACAGCAGGATCGTCAGGGCCTTGCTGGACTCGTCGGTCACCGGATCAACTCTCCTGCCTGGGGCTGGTGCGGGCCTGAGCGTACCGGTTGCGCCGATCGGCCAGATCCAGCCGACGGTCCTCCCGCCGCGCCTCGCGCTGGCTGTGCCGGAACCACTGGACGAAGAGCGCGCCCAACATCAGCACCGCCGTCACGTCGCCGCTGCCCCACATGATCGCGCCGGCCAGGTACTGGTCGTCCAGCGGGCTCGGCGGCCAGGCCCGCTCGAAAGCGAGGTACCAGTCCTCGGCGATCAGTCGCTCCGCACCCATGATCGAGATGCCGAGGATCGCGTGGAACGGCAGCATCAGGAACATCACCAGCAGCCGGAAGGGGTAGCCGATCCGGCCGGGCACCGGGTCCAGGCCGACCAGCGGCCACATCAGCAGGGCGCCGACGGTCACGAAGTGCAGGTGCAGGAGACCGTGCCAGAACGCTGAGCGCAAGGTGAGCTCGTAGAGCGAGGAGTAGTAGAGGACGAACGGGGTGACGACGAACAGGGCCAGGGCCAGCGGCGGGAAGGTCAGCACCCTGGCCAGCCGCGTGTGCAGCAGACCCAGCAGCAGCCGACGCGGCCGGGAGGGCAGCGTTCGCAGCGCGAGGGTGACCGGAGCGCCCAGAGCCAGGAACAGCGGGGTCACCATCGTCAGGATCATGTGCTGGACCACGTGCACGCTGAAGAGCACCGTGTCGTACGCGCCGAGGCCGGTCAGCGTGGCCAGCGCCGCCGAGCCCAGCCCACCGCCGAGGAACGCCACGCTGCGGCCGACCGGCCAGCGGTCCCCTCGCCGCCGCAGGGCGACCAGCCCGGCCATGTAGAGCACGCCCGGCACCGCGATGCCCACCGCCACCCACCAGTCGGAGCTCCACTCGGTCAGCAGCCGGGCCGCGGTGAACGGCGGCGGCTGGTCGTCCGGGGTCGCGTGCAGCGGCAGAAGCACGACCGCGGGCACTCCGAACACGATCACAGGATAGGTCCGCCGCGCCGCGGGCCGGTGATCATCCGGATGCTGCCCGGCGAGCGGGATCCCAACGGTCACGAAACAAAGTCGCGCCCAAGGGTGACCTGCAACAGGGTTGCCGCAATAATGACTCCGTGGCCCTTCACACCCATGCCATCTCCGGTTCGATGACCAAGCCGGCGAGCGCGCTGCACCCGATCCCCCAGTCCCGGCTGCGGGGTCGGGACGGACGTCCCGACCCGGTCGCGGTGGGCACGATCATCTGGCTGGCCTCGGAGCTGATGTTCTTCGCGGCGCTGTTCGCGGCGTACTTCACGATCCGCAACGTGACCAACGCGCAGGCGGCGCCAGGGGCCGAGACCTTGTGGGAGAGCCAGGTCGCGCTGATCAACATCCCGTTCGCGGTGGCCAACACCTGCGTCCTGGTGGCCAGCTCCTTCACCTGCCAGATGGGCGTGTTCGCGGCCGAGCGCGGTCAGGTCCGGCGGCGCGGCTCGTTGGCCAACCTGCGGCAGTGGGGCCTGCGCGAGTGGTACACCCTCACCTTCGTCATGGGCGCGTTCTTCATCGGCGGTCAGTCCTACGAGTACGCGGCGCTGTTCGCCGAGGGCCTGACCCTCTCATCCAACGTGTACGGGTCGGTGTTCTTCCTGGCGACCGGGTTCCACGGGCTGCACGTCACCGGCGGTCTGATCGCCTTCGTCATCTTGTTGGGCCGCACCTTCCTGGCCCGGACCTTCACCCATGAGCAGGCGGTCAGCGCGGTCGTGGTGTCCTACTACTGGCACTTCGTCGACGTCGTCTGGATCGCTCTCTTCGGTGTGATCTACCTGTTGCAGTAACGAGTGTCACATCAGGGGTCCCGCATCCGTCGTAACCCCTATAACTGAATATGAGTCAGGCCCCTCGCGTCGGACCCCCCGGCGCGATCCCCGGCATCACGAAGGGACCCACGTGCGACACCTGTCCGCCCGACGACGGCACCCGGCAGCCAAGGGTGTGCTGCTGGTGCTCGCACTGTTCCTGATGGGCAGCGTGTACGCGGTCCTCGCGCCATCACCCAAGGTGGCGGCCGACACGGGCAACACCCAGCAGATCGAGGAAGGCCGAGCGCTCTTCCAGGTCGGCTGCGCCTCCTGCCACGGGCTGAACGGGGAAGGACAGATCACCGACACCATCCAGGGCCCGCCGCTGATCGGCGTGGGCGCGGCCGCGGTCGACTTCCAGGTGGGGTCGGGCCGGATGCCGATGGCGCGCCCGGAGGCGCAGGCGCCGGTGAAGAGGAACCTCTACACCGAGGAGGAGATCGCCGCGCTGGCCGCGTACGTGGCCTCGCTCGGTCCCGGTCCGGAGATCCCCGCTCCGGAGGAGTACACCGCGGAGGGTCTCTCTGAAGAGGACCTGGCCCGGGGTGGTGAGCTGTTCCGGACCAACTGCTCGGCCTGCCACAACTTCGAGGGTGCGGGTGGGGCCCTGCCGGGCGGCAAGTACGCGCCGGCGCTGAAGGGCGTCAGCGACGAGCACCTCTACGAGGCCATGCTGGTCGGCCCACAGCAGATGCCGGTGTTCTCCGACGAGGTGATGACACCCGAGGACAAGCGAGCGATCATCGGCTACCTGAACGAGCTGCACAACCGGCCCAGTGACGGCGGACTGGCGCTCGGGGGCCTCGGTCCGGTGAGCGAAGGTCTGTGGGCCTGGATCCTCGGGCTCGGCACCCTGATGTTCTTTGCCGTGTGGATTGCGGCCAAGGGAGCGAAGGCGAAATGACCATTCAGAACGAGGTTCCGGTTCCGGCCGAGCAGGAGGGCACGGATCTGGCGACGCGGGACGACCCCCGCTACCCGGTCCCGAACCCCGGGCACGAGGAGCACCTGCCCCGACTGACCGATGTCGACGAGAAGGCTGCCGACCGGGCGACGCGGCAGGTCGCCACCTTCTTCGGACTGGTACCGCTGCTGGCGCTAGGGTTCGCGGTGATCTACTTCGCCATGCCGGGCACCTGGTACTTCGACTTCGGACCCCTCCGCGCCAACGCCCGGAACCTTGGCCTCGGCTTGACCTTCGGGCTTGCCCTGCTGTTCATCGGCATCGGCGCCGTCCAATGGGCCCGGCAGCTGATGGATGACCAGGAGATGGTCGACCACCGTCACGGGGCGACCTCGAAGCCGGAGGATGTCGCCTGGATCGTCGGCGAGATGGACAAGGTGGTCGACGAGTCCAAGCTGACTCGTCGTAAGGTGATCGGCCGCAGCCTGCTGGCCGCGCTCGCCACCATCTTCGTGCCGATGCTGGTCGGTCTCGCGGACCTGGGCCCTTGGCCGACCAAGAAGAAGCGCGCCGAGACGATCGAGACCACGATCTGGGCAGAGGGCGTCCGGCTGGTGCACGACATCACCTACGAGCCGATCAAGCCTGAGGACATCGAGATCGGTCAGCTGATCAACGCCGAGCCGGAGAATCTTCAAGAGCTCCACGGCGCGGAGTTCCAGATCGAGAAGGCCAAGGCGGCCATCATCATCGTCCGGATGGATCCGAACACGATCAAGATCCCCGAGTCACGTCAGGACTGGCAGATCGGCGGAATCCTCTGCTACTCCAAGATCTGCACCCACGTCGGCTGTCCGATCAGCCTGTGGGAGCAGCAGACCCACCACCTGCTGTGCCCCTGCCACCAGTCGACCTTCGACCTCGGTGACTCGGGCCTGGTGGTATTCGGCCCGGCGGCGCGGGCGCTGCCGCAGCTACCGATCACGACCGACGAGGAGGGCTACCTCGTCGCGCGTAGTGGTTTCGACGTCCCGACCGGCCCGAGCTTCTTCGAACGGGACTCCCGCAGTGATTTCAAAGAAGGCGATAACTGATGGCCGAACCTGCCACCACTGTCGATACCGGCCCGTCCGTCCGGCCCCAGGCTCCCACGAAGCCGCTGGGGCCGGTCTTCAAGGTCGCCGCCGGACCGGCCCGATGGGCTGACGAGCGGATCGGTCTCGCGGGGCTCACCCGGCCTTTCCTGCGCAAGGTCTTCCCCGACCACTGGTCCTTCCTGCTCGGCGAGATTGCGCTCTACTCCTTCATCGTGCTGCTGCTGAGCGGCGTCTTCCTGACCATCTGGTTCAAGCCGTCGATGGCGGAGATCGAGTACGAGGGCACCTATCAGCTGCTCCGCGGGATGCCGATGTCGGAGGCGTATGCGTCAACGCTCGCGCTC
The DNA here is from genome assembly GCA_963808435.1 of uncultured Actinomycetota bacterium. Classification (GTDB taxonomy): domain Bacteria; phylum Actinomycetota; class Actinomycetes; order Propionibacteriales; family Propionibacteriaceae; genus Microlunatus. Next base: position 150,348 of record CAWEFW010000028.1, read on the forward strand.
TCGTTCGACATCCGCGGCGGCCTGCTGCTCCGGCAGATGCACCACTGGGCGGCCATGCTGTTCATGGCCGCGATGCTCACCCACAGCCTGCGCATCTTCTTCACGGGCGCCTTCCGCAAGCCGCGGGAGATCAACTGGTTGATCGGGGTCAGCCTGATTGCGCTGGGTCTGGTGGAGGGCTTCGCCGGCTACTCGCTACCGGACGACCTGCTGTCCGGGACGGGCCTGCGGTTCGTGGACGGCTTAATCCGGTCGATCCCGCTGATCGGCACCTGGGCGGAATTCTTCATGTTCGCCGGCGAGTTCCCAGGCGAGCTGATCATCCCCCGGCTGTACATGGTGCACATCCTGCTGATCCCGGCCATTATCCTGGGACTGATCGGGGCTCACCTGGCCTTGGTGGTCTACCACAAGCACACCCAGTTCCCCGGTCCTGGGCGGACCGAGGAGAACGTGGTCGGCTACCCGGTGTTCCCGGTGTACGCGGCCAAGGCCGGCGGCTTCTTCTTCATCGTCTTCGGCGTGTCCACCCTGATGGGTGCCCTGCTCCAGATCAACCCGGTATGGGTGTTCGGTCCGTACAACCCGGCTCAGGTCACCGCCGGTTCGCAGCCAGACTGGTACATGGGCTTCGTCGAGGGCGGCATCCGGATCATGCCGAACTGGGAGTGGCACCTCGGGTCCACCACCTGGTCGTGGAACGTGGCGCTGCCCGGCCTGGGTCTGATGGGCGCGCTGTTCGGCGTGATGGCGATCTACCCGTTCGTCGAGGCGTGGGTCACCGGCGACAAGTCCGAGCATCACATCCTCGAGCGGCCTCGGAACGCGCCGACCCGGACCGCGTTCGGCGTGGCGGCCATGACCTGCTACGCGATGCTGTGGATCGGCGGCGGCAACGACCTGGTGGCCACCACGTTCGGGGTCTCGCTGAACGCGGTGACCTACGTGCTGCGGGTAGCAGTCTTCGTCGCACCGGTGATCGCGTTCTTGCTGACCAAGCGGATCTGCATCGGTCTGCAGCGGTCCGACGAGGCGCGGCTGCTGCACGGGGCGGAGTCCGGCATCATCGAACGGGACCCGTCCGGGAGGTACTCCGAGCGGCACCGGCCGGTCTCCCAGGGCGAGGCGTTCACCCTCACCCAACACAAGCAGCACCCGGCGCTTCTCCCGCTCAGCGAGACCGACGGTATGTCGGCCAGGGAGATCAAGGCCGAGCAGCGTCGCCGTGCGGCGACCCGGTTCTACTTCATCCACGACCTGCGCAAGCCGACGCGGGCCGAGCTGGAGGAGGCGGCGCACCATCACGGCGACGGGCACGGCGACGGCCATGCGGTCGAGGGGGACGGCAACGGCCACCACTCCATCACCGCTGGCACCACCCAGCAGAACGTGACCAGCCAGAGCCACTAGGGCTCTCACTCGCAGTACCTCTGCGCCCCGGACCCGACAGGGACCGGGGCGCAGTCGTCTCCGGGTTCCGCGCGACTCCCCCATCGGAGAGAAAACTCCACCGGTGCCGACTTATCGACCACGGATCCGCGGCTCGAGGGCGATAACTCGCCATTGGCGGAGTTTTCTCCGACCGAGGGCGGGGCGGCACCAGGCGCGCTCCTCCGATGCTCGAAGAGCGGCTGATCACCCGAGCAGCGGGGAGTCGGCGAGCTCAGTTCCGAGCCAGCGGGTGACCGTCCCTACGCCACCGTGCAGCGCGTACGCCACCGCCGGTGGGATGGACGGGGCCGGCTGACCCACGGTGAGCAGGGTGTCTATCACCCGGCGGTCGGCGAGCATCCCCGGGAGGTTGCGGATGCCGGCTGGGTCCAAGTCGGTCTCCTCCCGCCACGCCTCGACCCCACCCACTCGCAGGTCGGCGCGGCTGCGCACCCGGCCGCCGATCTGCCCGTCCCGGCCGAGGACCAGGGTCTCCCGAAGCCGGAGCCGGCCCGAAGCGGCGAGGTCGAGACTGAGGGTGCGGTCGACGTCGGCCCCGTCGGAAACCACGAACGGCTGTCCGGCGTAGGTCAGGCACGCTCCGTCGGCCACGGTGATGCTCGTCCGCCAGGAGGCGGCCCGGCCGCGGCCGTGGTAGGCCACCGTGCCGGCGACGTCGAACAGGTCCAGCGTGGTCCCGGGCCCGAGCTCGACGGCCAGCTCGACCTCATCGCCACCGAGCAACAGCGCCGTAGTGGCGACCAGTCCGACCCGCGGGCCGTCCGGGCCGTCGGCGACCCGTTGCGGACGGAGCAGGTCCCCCGCCAGCGCTACCCGGACTCCATGGGGTCGGCGCTCGGCTCGGATCCGGGTGGTCACTCAGTGGGCGTGCACGGTGCCGTCGGCATGCGCGTGCGTCCTGCCGGAGGCGGGCGTCGATCCCGTGCCGTCGGCGTGGCTGTGCGGAGCCATCGGGCCGGGATCGACGGCAACATGGCTGCCGGCCCGGAACGCGGCCAGCGTGTCCAGCACCCACTGTTTCAGCCGGGTCACCGAGTCCGGGTCGTGGCGGGAGAGGGCGATCACGGTCCGGCCCTCGCGGGCATGCTCTGCGTCGTGCACCATCTCGGCCACGTCGACCCCGACGTAGGGCGCCAGGTCGGTCTTGTTGACGATCAGGGCGTCGGCGCGGGCGATTCCGGGCCCACCCTTGCGGGCCACGTCTCCCCCGCCGGCTACGTCGAGCACGAAGAACTGGGCGTCGACCAGGGCCGGCGAGAAGGTGGCGGTCAGGTTGTCCCCGCCCGACTCCACCAGCACCACGTCGACCGGGGCGAAGTCGCGCTCCAGGTCCTCCACGGCTAGCAGGTTCTGGGTCACGTCGTCCCGGATGGCGGTGTGCGGGCAGGCCCCCGTCTCCACCGCCCGGATCCGCTCGGGGGCCAGCACGCCGGCGGACCGGAGGAAGCGGGCGTCCTCGTCGGTGTAGATGTCGTTGGTGATCACCGCCAGGCTCAGCTCGCGGCCCAGCTCGGCGCAGAGCAGCGCGATCAGGGAGCTCTTGCCGGTGCCCACAGGCCCGGCCACCCCCAGTCGCAGCGCCCGCGTCGTCACGGAGTGAACACCTGGGTGACCTGGGTGACCCGTCCGCCGGAGGTGGCGATCTGGAAGTTGGGCCAGGCCTCGTCCTCGATGGCCTGCACCAGGTCGGTCAGCGAGGCGTTGGCCGGCTTGGAGTCGTCGTTCAGCAGCCGGACCTTGGTCGCCCTTGTGAGCGCCGCCGCCTTCCGGCCGCCGGCCTCCTCGTAGTAATAGTCCACGCAGAAGGCCCCTTCGGGCTCCACGTCCTTCTCCGCGCAACGCGCCTTGGCGTCCCTGCCGGCGTACCACCGCAGCGGCATGTAGGACAACGCCCCGTCCTCGCTCAGGCTGAGCTCGTGCGCGTAGGTGCCGTTCTCGGTGGAGGCCGGCGAAGCGCTCCGGATCTGCGACGGGGTCGGTGAGGCCGTCGGCGAGCTCGGAGTGGCGCTGCTTGTGCTCGCCGTCGGGCCGGCGCTGCTCGGCGTGGCACTGCTCGGTACGGTGGACGGAGCGACGGGTGTCGACGTCACCTCGGGCTCACCGTCCCCGCAACCGGCCAACGCCAACACGGCCAGGGCGGCCAGCAGAGGCCGCAGGCGGTCAGGCACGAAAAAGCCTCCTCGTCGCCAGCTCATGGCGCTGACCCCACTCCTCGACGAGCGGGGCGCCATGGGCCGGGATCTGCTCAGCTGCGGTCAGGTCCGCCGTGTCGCCGACAAGCCGCTCCACCTCCGCCTCGGCCAGCACCGCCCAGGTGACCGCCTGGGTGGGGTCGAACGGCTGCAGCTTCAGCGCCGCGGCGACTACCGTCTGGACGTCCTCGTACGCGACCAGCCGGGCGAGCTCGTCGGCTGCCAACCCGGCCTCCGCCGCCGCGGCTCCGAGCACCACGGCCCGGCACCAGACCCCGTCCTGGTGGTCCCGAAGGTCATCCAGGGGCCAGACCGCGCCGGCCGTCCGCAGGTAGCTTCGCCCGAGCGAGTCCGACGCGTTCCGCAACACGTCGGACAGCGTACGCACTCGCCAGGCGGCGTCCACCTCGGTCATCGCCGCGACGCGCCGGTCTGGCTCGGCCCGCCACCGGTACCGGGCGACCACTGCGGCCGCCGCCTCGACCGCGGTCACCGTGCGCAGCCGGACGGTGACGTAGTCGGGCACCTGGTCCAGCCGCATACCGTGCGTGAAGGCGGGTTCGACCCCGGCGGACTGGGTGTGCGCCCCGGTCGGCAGCCGGCCGTCGGCCAGCAGCATGGTCAGGTACGGCGCGCCGGCCATCAGAACAGCGAGTAGAGCTGGGCCAACGGCAGCACCTCGGCAGGAGCCGGGGTGATCTCAATGCCGTCGACGGTGATGCCATGGGTCTCCGCGTCGATCTCGATCACCGGCAGGGCGTCGTTGTTCACCATCTGGGCCTTGCCGACGGCCCGGGTGGGCCGGACCGCGACCAGCTGCCGGTCCAGCCCGAGCTCGTCGGCCAGCCCGACCTCCAGCGCGGCCGGGGCGACGTAGGACTGTGACCGGTACCGGCCGCTGCCGTAGTACAGCGCCGGCCGCATCAGCACCGGCTGCGGGGTGGGGATGGAAGCGTTCGGGTCGCCCAGGGCCCCGACCACGATGCCGCCGCCCTTGATCACGACCGAGGGGCGTACACCGAAGAAGCGTGGGTCCCACAGCACCAGGTCGGCCAGCTTGCCGACCTCGACCGACCCGATCTCGTGGTCCACGCCGTGGCTGATCGCCGGGTTGATCGTGTACTTGGCCACGTAGCGCCGGGCCCGGAAGTTGTCGGCCGGCAGACCGCCGGCCAGCTCACCGCGGACCTGCTTCATCACGTGGGCGACCTGCCAGGTGCGGGTGACCACCTCACCGATCCGGCCCATCGCCTGGGCGTCGGAGGACGTGATCGAGATGGCGCCCAGGTCGTGCAGGTGGTCCTCGGCGGCGATCGTGGTGGCCCGGATCCGGGACTCGGCGAAGGCCAGGTCCTCCGGCACGGCCGGGTTGAGGTGATGGCAGACCATCAGCATGTCGAGGTGTTCGGCCACGGTGTTGACGGTGTGCGGCAGGGTCGGGTTGGTCGACCCGGGCAGTACGTGCGGCAGCCCGGCGATGGTCAGGATGTCCGGGGCGTGCCCGCCGCCGGCGCCTTCCACGTGGAAGGCCGCGATGCTCCGGCTGCCGATCGCGGCCACGGTGCTGGCCACGAAGCCGGCCTCGTTCAGCGAGTCCGAGTGCAGGGCGACCTGCAGCCCCCACTCGTCCGCGCCCTTCAGCGCGGCGTCCACCGCCGCCGGCGTGGAACCCCAGTCCTCGTGCACCTTGTAGCCGCCGGCCCCGGCCAGCGCCTGCTCCTCGAAGGCCGCCGCCGACACGGTGTTGCCCTTGCCCAGCAGCAGCAGGTTGACCGGGAACTCGTCGAGCGCCCGGTGGGCCTGCTTCAGATGCCAGGCGCCCGGGGTCACCGTGGTGGCCTTGGACCCCTCCGAGGGCCCGGTCCCGCCGCCTCCCAGAGTGGTCAGCCCGGCGGCCAACGCCTCGGAGATCTGCGACGGCGACAGGAAGTGCACGTGAGAGTCGAAGCCACCTGCGGTGAGGATCTTGCCCTCGCCGGAGACCACGTCGGTGCCCGGCCCGATCACCAGCGCCGGATCGACCCCGTCGGCGATGTCCGGGTTGCCGCTGCGCCCGATCCCGGCGATCCGGCCGTCCCGGATCCCGACGTCGGCGCGGACGATGCCCCAGTGGTCCAGGATCACCACGTTGGTGATCACCGTGTCCAGGGCACCGTCGGCCGAGGTGGTCAAAGCCTGGTTACCCGACTCGCGGATCGACTTGCCGCCGCCGAAGACCGACTCCTCGCCGCCGAAGGTCAGGTCCTGCTCGATCTCGATCCACAGGTCGGTGTCGCCGAGTCGGATCTGGTCGCCCGCCGTCGGCCCGAAGATCGCCGCGTACGCCTCCCGGGCGATCCGCACCATCAAGGAGTCCTGATCTGGATGCCGGGGACGACCTTGCGGCCCTTCAGAGCGACGATCCCCGCCGTACGCGAGGCGCCGGGCTCGAATCGGATCGAGGTGCCCGCCGGGATGTCCAGCCGGAACCCGGCCGCCGCGGCCCGGTCGAACTCCAGGCCGGGGTTCACGTCGGGCAGGTGAATGTGGGAGCCGACCTGGATCGGCCGGTCGGCCCTGTTGGTGAACCGCAGCTCGCCGCGCTCGTCGGGGCCCCGGTCGGCGTTGATCTCCAGCTCTCCGGGCCGCACCCGGATCGCCCCGGGTCCGGAGGTCGACACTCCCGCCATCGGGCAGTCCTCTCGCGGTTACTGGATCGGCTGGTGCAAGGTGACCAGCTTGCGGCCATCGGGGAACGTTGCCTCGACCTGGACGTCGGTGAGCATCTCGGCCACTCCCTCCATCACGTCGGCGCGGCTCAGCACCTCGCGGCCGGCGACCATCAGCTCGTCCACCCGGCCGCCCTCGCGGGCCCGCTCGATCACCCAGGTGCTCAGCACGGCCACCGACTCGGGGTAGTTGAGCTTGACGCCGCGGGCCAGCCGGTCGCGCGCCACCATGCCGGCCACGGCCATCATCAGCTTCTCGGTCTCCGACGGAGCCAGGTTCATCGGGTACCTCCTAACGCCTTGCGGTCCGCAAACCTAGCAACTGAGTGTTTCGGTCGCTTTACGTAGGCGAAAACTCCACCGGTGGCGAGTTTTCGCCTCCGGATCCGAGATCGGAGGTCGACAACTCGCCATCGGTGGAGTTTTCTCCGCAGGAAGCGAGAGTGGGCGCTACAGGAGGTCGGCCAGCATCGCGGCCGCGCGTTGGGCCCCGTCGGTCTCCACCGGCCGGTAGCAGACCTCGTGACCGAGCGCGGCGACGAGGTGGGCGGCCAGGGCGTCCGGGTCACAGGCCTGCTCGTAGTCGACACAGGTGCCGGCACCGTAGCGGTCCAGCCGGTGCCGCACGTGGAAGTTCTGCTCGAAGTGGTGCCGCAGCGGGACGTACAGGAACGGTCGGTTGGCCGCGGTCAGCTCCATCGTCGTGGTCAGCCCGCCCTGGACCACGGCCACGTCGCAGGCGGCGAGGTGCTCGTCCAGGCGAGGCAGGTAGCCGACGACCTGGGCGCCGCGCCGCTGGGGCAGGGCGTCCGGGTCGATCCGCGGCCCGCAGACCACGACGAAGCGGAGTCCCGGTACGGCCCGGCGTACCGTCGGCACAGCGTCCAGCACCCGGCGCAGCAGATGATGGCCCACCCCGGACCCGCCGACGGCCACCACGCAGACCCGCTCGTCGTCGCGGTAGCCGTGCCGGGCCCGGAGCTGGGCCCGGCGCTCCGGCGTCACCGGGTCGAAGCCGGTGACGTACCCGGCGAAGTCGAAGTTCTGCTCGGTCCAGGCGCGGATCGACCCGAGGCCCGGCCCGAACTCGCCCGGCACGACGTCCTCAGGGTTCCCGACGAAGATTGAGCGGTCCCTGAGCCGCCGGTATCGGGCCCGCTGGTCGAGCATCTCGGCGTTGTAGTCGGCGGTCAGCGCTGCCTCGGCCGGTCCTCCGTCGGGCATCGGCAGCCAGCCGACGAAGTCGGTGAACCAGGCGTAGCCGAAGCGCTTGTGCTCGGGGTTCTCGTGCAGGAAGTAGTCCAGGTCCCAGGCTTCGTCGCCCACCACCAGGTCGTACGGCTCGTCGCCGCACCAGATCGTCGAAGACACCGAAGTTGTGCACCAGGGTCGCGTCCATCCGTCGGATGGCGGCGAAGGCGTGCAGGTCGTGCTCCCCCGCCTCACTCTCGATGTGGTCGGACTCGCTGGCCAGGTGGGCGGATGCGGGGTGAACCGACTCGCCGTGGTCGGCCAGCACCCGGGTGACCGGATGCTGGGCCAGCCAGTCGACCTGCAGGCCGGGTCGCAGCCGGCGCAGCTCGTCGGCGATCGCCAGGTCCCGGCGGGCGTGGCCGAGCCCGATCGGCGAGGAGAGGTAAAGCACCCGGGGCGGACGCGTGGCCGCGGGGACCCAGGTACGTTCGGTGGCCGCGGCCGGATGAACCTGCTCGGTGAACCGGCGGATCTCGCAGTTGACCCGCACCGGGTATCGGGCCAGCGGTCCGTGACCGGCACCCGGCAGCACAACAATTGAGCCGCCGGTGAGCCGAGCGAGCTCCTCGCCCAGGAACAGCGGGTTGACCCGGTCGTCGCTGCCGTGCAGCACCGTGACCGGGCAGCGGACCTGCTCGAGCACCGGCTCGATCGGGTTCCGGGTCGCGCCGTCCAGCCCGAGCCGGCCGTCGTTCGCCGCGATCAGCGTCTCGGGGTCGATGTCGGTGCTCCAGTCGAGGAAGTCCTCGATCGGCTTGGTGGAGTGCGGGTCGTTGAACAGATGGGCGAAGAAGTCGGCGCGGAAGGCGTCGAAGCCACCGGCCCGCCAGAAGTGCTTGTTGTAGCGGGGCCAGCCCTGCGGACCCGGCTCCGGCTGCTGCCACACGGTCCGCCCGGTCCCTGGGTACCGTGCGAAACTCATCGCCGGGGCGATGGCGAACACGCCCGGCACCCGATCCGGATGGGCGGCGGCGACATGCAGAGCCCACGGCGCTCCGGCCGAGTAGCCCACCAGGACGGCCCGGTCGAACCCCACCGCGTCCATCACCGCCACCGTGTCCTCGGCGAAGCACTCGTCGGTGTACGCGGTCGCGACCCCGGGCCGGCCGGATCCACCCGTGCCCCGGCCGTCGAACCGGACCACCCGGAAGTGCCGGGCGAGGTACCCGATCTGGCCCTTCCAGAACCGCGAGTCGACGATCGACCAGGTGGGCAGGAGCACCACCGCCGGACCAGTCTCTCCGTACGCGAACCAGGCCAGGTCGATGCCGTCCCGGACGGCGACCCCGGTGCGGTCCGGCCGCCGGGCCAGCGGGTACGCCGCCCGGCGGTCGGCGGCATCGTTCACCGGCGTACCTCGAACACGTTGTTGAACGGGGTCTGCGCGGCGATCCGGAACCGGCTGAACCCAGCCGCCACCGTGACATCGCGGATCCGGGCCGGGCCGGCCTGCGCGCCCAGGCCCAGTCCGACCTCCTGGGCCAGCGACGCCGGCGTACACAGCAGGGTGGAGAACCCGTAGTACACCCGGCCGACGGGGTTGAGATTGTCCTCGACGTGATCGCCGGCCACCGGCTCGACGATCATCCAGGTGCCGTCCTCGGCCAGCGCCTGGTACACCCGCCGGGCCGCGCCCACCGGGTCGCCCATGTCGTGCAGCGCGTCGAACGTGGTGACCAGGTCGTAGTGCCCACCACTGAAGCCCGCTGCGGCCGCGGCCTCGAAGGTAATCCGGTCGGCGACGTCCGCGGCGACCGCCCGGTCGCGGGCCGCGGCGATGGAGGCCTCGTGATAGTCCGAGCCGACGAACGTCGACGTCGGGTAGGCCTCTGCCATCAGGATCGTCGAGGCTCCGAACCCGCACCCGACGTCGGCCACCCGAGCGCCTCGCTGCAGCTTGGGCACCACTCCGTCGAGCGCCGGTAGCCAGCTGTCCACCAGGTTCGCGTGGTAGCCGGGGCGGAAGAACCGCTCGCAGCCCTCGTGCACGTCGGGTCGGTGCTCGTGCCAGCCCAGCCCGTCCCCGCTGCGGGCGAGGTCGATCACCCGGCCCGCGTCGGCGATGGTGCCGAACGCGAACTGGAACAGTCCCGGCAGGAAGGCCGGGCTGGACTCGTCGGTGAGCGCGACGGTGTGCTCAGCGGAGATCGAATAGGTGCCGGTCCCGGCGTCATAGTCGACGAACTGTCCGGCGGCCTGGGCGCCGAGCCACTCCCGGGCGTACTTCTCCCCGGTCGAGGTGATCTCGGCCAGCTCGGACGCGGCCAGTGGCCCGTGCTCGGCCAGCGCCCGGTAGTACCCGAGCCGGTCGCCCATCACCACCAGTGCGCAGTTCAGTGCGGCGCCCAGCTCATCGACGGCGTGGAAGACGAAGCTCATCAGCTGCTGCTCGTCGATCGCGACCTGTTCATCTACGGTCATTCTGCATTCCTCTCGGTGTCGACCCGGCCTGCCCGGGTATCTCCACCTTCGGTCGGAGCGCAGGCGATCGCATCCGGTGACCCACCTAGTAGATTCCGCCTGACCACTAGGGTGAACAAGGTGCAGGTCGGCCGTGGCCCGGAACGGCGGCAGGTGGAGGCCCTGCTCTCGGCCGCCCGCCTCGGCCAGAGCGGAGTCCTCGTGGTCACCGGCGAGGCCGGCATCGGAAAGACCTGGCTGCTGCGCTTCGCTGCCGAGCGCGCCACCAACATGCGCGTCCTGGCGATCACCGGGTCCGAGGCCGAACAGGACCTTCCGTTCGCCGGGCTGGCCCAGCTGCGGTTGTCGACCGCCGACCTGGACCGGCTACCGTCGCCTCAGGCGCAGGCCCTCGGCGTGGCCCTGGCCCTGCGCTCCGGGTCGGGCGTCGACCGGTTCGCGGTCGGAGCGGGTCTGGTGACCTGGACGACCCAGCGCAGCGAGCAGCAGCCACTCTGCCTGCTCATCGACGACGCCCAGCTGCTGGACCGGCCCTCCCAGGAGGCGCTGGCGTTCCTGGCGCGGCGGCTGCTCGCGGACGCGACCGCCCTGGTGGCCACTGCGCGGACCGACGCCTCCTGCGCCCTGGTCGCCCCCGACCTCCCGCAGCTGCCATTGGCCGGACTCGACGACCAGGCGACCCGGGAGCTTCTCGTCCAGACCGTGGGCGATCCTCCCAGCCCTGAGCTGGTGCGCCGGATCTTTGCCGTCAGCGGCGGGAACCCGCTGGCCATCACCGAGCTGGCCGCCGAGGTCGACCGGCTGCGCCGGCTCCCGCCCGAGGGTCCGACTCCGGTCTCGACCGCCCTGTCCCGGATGTACGCCGACCGTGCGGCCTCCCTTGGCCCGCAGGCCCTCACCGCCGCCCAGATCGCAGCGGCCGCCGGTGAGGACCTCGGTCTGGTCAGCCGAGCGTGCGCGGCGGCCGGCGTGCCGCTGGCCGCATTGGTTGCGGCCGAGGGCGCCGGACTGCTCAGCCTGGACGCCGAACGGGTCCGCTTCGTGCACCCGCTGGCCCGCTCGGGCCTGTACAGCACCGCGTCGCCCGGTCGGCGTCGCGAGCTGCACGGCCTGCTCGCGGGTGCGGTCGACCCCGCGGACCCGGATCGGCGCGCCTGGCATCGGGCCGAGTCGGTGATCGGGCCCGACGACTCCGTGGCCGAGGCCATGGACGGCGTGGCACGCCGAGCCGCCGACCGGGCCGCGTACGCCGTGGCCGCGACCGCCGCCGAACGCGCCGCCGGTCTCTCCGCCCTGCCCCGAGCGGCGGCAGAGCGGCTGGTTGCCGCTGGTCACGCAGCCTGGCGGGCCGGTGAGGCCGGTCACGCCGTCGAGCTGTTCGACCGGGCCGCCGCCCAGGATCCGGCGGCCGGCGTGGAAGTGCGGACGCGGCGGCTGCGCGGTGTGATCCTGGCCCGCACGGGGGCGCTCGACCAGGCCCGCGACATCCTCCTGCGGGCCGCGACCGACGCGGCGCCGTCAGCCGCGATCGCCTGCTACGCCGAGGCCATCAACACCTGCCTCTACCTCGGCGACGCCATCGGCGCGCTGACTGCGGCGGAGCGGACGCTCGCCCTGCTGGACGCCGCGGACCCCGATGCCCGCACCCTGGGCCGGCTCGCGGCCGGCATGGGGCGGGTGCTGGCCGGCGAGGACGGATCGAGCCTGTTGCGTACAGGGGTGGCCGAGCTGTCCCACCGGCACGGCTCGATCAGCCCGGTCGACGACGCCGCGTTCCTGGTCCTCGGGCCTTTGTTCCTGCGGGACTCCCGCAGTGGCCGGGACCTGGTCCGCCAGGCGATCGACGAGTGCCGGGCCCAGGCGGCTCTCGGCTCGCTGCCGCACCTGCTCTTCCATCTCGCCCGAGACGCCGCCGCCGCCGACCGCTGGCCCAACGCCGAGGCCGACTACACCGAGGCGATCGGCCTAGCCCGTGAACTCGGCCAGAGCACTGAGCTGGCGGCGTCGCTGGCCGGGCTCGCCTGGCTGGAGTCGCGACAGGGACGCGCGGACGACACGACTGCCCATGCGGCCGAAGCACTCGAGCTGGGCGGCCGGCACCAGATCAACCTGGCGCGGATCTGGGCCCGGTACGCCCTGGCCGACCTGGTCCTCGGCATCGGCGAGCCGAGGGACGCGGCTGACCGGTACCGCGAGGTGGCGGCCATGCTCGACGACCTCGGGATCCGCGATGTCGACCTGTCCCCCGTTCCGGAGCTGGTGGAGACGATGCGGCAGGCCGGATCCGTGGAGCCGGCCGACGACCTGGCCACCTCCTACGCCGTACGGGCCGCAAGCAAGGGACAACCGTGGGCGCAGGCGCGGGCCGCCCGCACCCTGGGCTGGTTGGCGTCCTCTGCGGAGCTGGACGAGCACTTCCAGACCGCCCTCGAGCTGCATCGGGCGACGCTGGACGACTTCGAGCTCGCGCGGACCGGGCTGGCATACGGCGTCCGGTTGCGCCGCATCCGCCGCCGGGTCGACGCCCGGCCGCAGCTGCAGGCTGCACTGGACATCTTCACCCGCCTCGGCGCGCGACCGTGGGCCGACATCGCGGCACGAGAGCTGGCCGCGACGGGGCTGGCGGTGACCCGGCCGGGTGACAACCCGGTCAGCCGACTGACGCCGCGCGAGCTGCAGATCGCCGTCCTGCTCGCCGAGGGCCGGACCACCCGGGAAACCGCCGCGGCGCTGTTCCTCAGCCCGAAGACGGTGGAGTACCACCTCCGGCACGTCTACCTCAAGCTGGACATCGAGTCCCGGGCGGCCCTGGCCGCTGTTCTCGGCCCGGAGCAGTCGCCTTAGCCCGCGGCGCCTTTCTGCTTCGGGACGGCCTCCTCCGCCGGCGGCGGACCGGGCGGCGTACCGTCGCCGAAGGGCCGGCCGCCGAGCTGCTCGCGGCCGTGCGGGCTGAGCCAGCCGCGGAGATACGGGCCCTTGGGCACGATCTGGGTCGGGTTGAGGTCGGTGTGCACGACGTAGTAGTGCTGCTTGATCTGGGTGAAGTCGATCGTGTCACCGAACCCCGGCGTCTGGAACAGGTCCCGCGCGTACGCCCACAGCACCGACATCTCGGTCAGCTTGCGCCGGTTGGCCTTGAAGTGGCTGTGGTAGACCGCGTCGAACCGGGCCAACGTCGTGAACAGCCGGATGTCCGCCTCGGTGATGGTGTCGCCGACGAGGTACCGCTGCTCCAGCAGCCGCTCGCTCAGCCAGTCCAGCCGCGCAAATAGTCGGTCATAGGCGTCTTCGTACGCCTCCTGGGATCCGGCGAAGCCGCACTGGTACACGCCATTGTTGACGTCGGTGTAGATCAGCCGCGCCACTTCGTCGATCTCGTCACGCCGCCGCTCGGGGTAGAGGTCGGGCGCGCCGTCGCGGTGGAGGTCGGTCCACTCGGTCGAGAAGTCCAGGGTCATCTGGTTGTAGTCGTTGGTGACCAGCTCCTTGCTGGAGATCTCGACGATCGCCGGGACGGTGATCCCGCGAGCGTAGTTCGGGAACCGCGCGAGGTAGGCCTGCTGCAGCCGCTCGTAGCCGAGCACCGGGTCCACGCCGCCGGGGTCGAGGTCGAAGGCCCAGCTGCGGCTGTCGTGGGTCGGTCCGCACAGGCCCAGCGAAATCACCGGCTCGAGCCCGAGCAGCCGGCGGACGATGATCGCCCGGTTGGCCCAGGGGCAGGCCCGGGCCCCGACGAGCCGGTAACGGCCGGCCTCGACCGGATAGCCGTCCCGACCGTCGCGAGTGATTCGGGTGGCGACGTAGTTCGTGTCGCGCTGGTACGGCTTGCCATTGCTCGCGTACGTGTCGGCCGTCTGGCTCTCGGTCTCCGTCGTCACGCGGGCCAGGGTAGTTGGCGACTCCGAGCCCAGCCGAGGGCTACGAGGCGCTGCTCAGCGGGGCGCGGTCTGGTTCCGCGTGGCCACCTCGGCGGGCGTCAGGGCCCGGTCGAAGACGACGACCTCGTCCACGGCACCGGTCAGACCGCCGCCGAGCCACCACCGACCGGTACCGGCGGCGGCGGGAGCAGCGGAACGGACGGCCGCCGGTTCCCCGTCCACGTACAGCCGCAGCTCGTCCTTGCCCTGGACCGCGACCACGTCGTGCCAGCGGCCGTCGGTCAACGCGGTGTCCGTGCGGAGGTCGACGAGATCCGCGCCGTCGGCGCCGGTAACCGCGAACACCAGCCGGCCCTTCTGGTCCAGCGAGACCGTCCGCGTGCGGGTCGCAGAACCCTGAGGCCCGAAGGCGGCCAGGGTGCCGCCCGCGACGCGAGACCGCACCCGCAGCTCGAGGGTCAGCGCGTCGGAACCGGCTTCGTCTGCGTCTGTGGTCGCCACCGCCTCCTGCGCGGCCGTGAAGGTCAGCGGTCCGCTGAGCTGACGCGGCTGCACCTGTTGCGCCGCGACGCCGGCGTCCATCTCGGCGGCCGCCGCAGCGGCGTAGGTGAAGGAGACCGCCGGGCTGGTGACGGGGTCGACCCGATGCAGCGCCCGAATCTGGTACCGGTACGTCCGGCCGGCCACCAGTCCCTGGTCGGTGAACGCCACGGTGGGCCGGTTCCAGAACGTGGACGCTCGGCTGACCCGACCGACCGCTACACCGTCGCGTAGGACGTCATAGCTCAGCGGCATCTCGTCCCGGTCCCAGTTGGCTCGCCAGGTGACCCGGGCGGTGCCGTTCGCGCCGCCCACCACGGTCGGGGCGGTGGCCGCACTCCGGTCCTCGGGTCCGCGCCGCACGTTCTGCTTGCTCGGCAGGGTGAAACGCACGATGCCCTGCTGCGCCCGCCCGTTCACCTGGGTGAACTCCCCGGCCAGGACGACGTAGCTGGTGCTGGCAGCCACGGTCCAGGCGCCCTGCCCGAGCCCCGTGTACGTGCCGGAGTTGAGCGCTGGGAACCAGTTGAAGAGCGACGGCGCCGGCTGGCCGCCGAAGTCTGCGGAGCGACCCGGCTCCGTGTTGTGGGCCAGGGTGCCGCGCGCGGTCCGGGTCATGGCCAACGTGCGCTGGGGGTTGCTCTGCCCCGTCTCCGGAAAGCCGCCGAGATTGCCGCAGAAGTGCGGATGGCCCACCGAGTAGATCGCTCCGGCCGTCTGAGCGACGTCATAGGTGTCGCCATGACAGTCCTGCAGCCAGCGCACGTCGCCGACCGTGTCGTCGGCCGCGAAGACGCCCTCGAAGTTGCCGCCGCCGAACGCGTAGCCGGTCCCGTAGACGGTGCTCGCGTCGGCGGCCAGACTGAAGATGGCGGCGTCGGTTCCGTAGTCCCGGACCACACCGTTGATCTTCCAGGTCCGGCGCGCGCCGGTCACGGCGTCCAGGGCCACGAGACCGCGGCCGGACAGGTCGTTGACGAAGTTGAAGTGACCGCCGGCGATCACCTTGGTCTTGTCCCCGGTGATGGTCAAGGCCCGAACCGTGGAGTCGGCCCTCGGCGCCCAGCTGGTCAGCGCCCCGCTGACCGCCTGGACCGCCGCCAGCCGGGACCGCGTGACGCCGTTGACGGTGGTGAAGTACCCCCCGGCGTACACGGTGCTGCTCGTCACGGTGAGAGCGGCAACGGTCGCGTTGAAGCTCGGGTTCTTGGTCAACAGCTCACCGTTCGAGATGCGGAACGCGGCGAACCGGTTGCGGGTGTACGGACCAACCCGAGTGAAGCTGCCGCCGACGTACAGCGTGGCGCCGTCCGTCGAGACCGCCAACGCTCGGACCGGGCCGTTGAACTGGGGCGCGAACGCATTGAGGGCGCCGGTGGCCAGGTCGACCGAGACCAGGTTCCACCGTCGGCGCTCGCTGGTCCCCGAGGCGGCTCCGGCCGGGCGGGCCGAGGTGAACTCGCCCGCCGCGAAGAGCCGGCTACCGGTGACGAGCGAGGCCCAGACGACTCCGTTGATCTGAGCGGTGGGCAGGGCGTCGGCGGTGACCACGCTCGCCGTACGCGGGCTGACCGGCGGCACGGCCGCGTACGCGGCCGGACTGACCGGCGCGACCAACGCGAGACCGAGAAGCAGCGAGAGAACCAGCATCCGTGCGCGGCTGCGGCCGCGTACCCCCCGAGCAACCAAAACAGAACCCCTAACACCGGCTCCCCCGAACCGGATCAGGCGAGTCTAGCCAGAATCGACCAGACGGTTCTTCGGATTCTCGATGCGAGAATGTGCCCATGCGATTCCTGAGCGCGCCGCCGGCCCACGACCTGACGTACTCCGACGTGTTCATGGTGCCTCGGCGCTCGTCGGTGAGCTCGCGGCTGGATGTCGACCTGGCCAGCACCGACGGGATCGGCACCACCCTGCCGCTGGTGGTGGCCAACATGACGGCCGTCTCCGGGCGGCGGATGGCCGAGACGGTGGCCCGCCGGGGCGGCATCGCCATCCTGCCGCAGGACATTCCCACCGACGTCGTCGCGGAGGTGGTCGGCAAGGTCAAGCGCTCCCACCCGGTCTACGACACGCCGGTCACGGTGGACCCCCACACTACGGTCGGCGAGACGCTGTCCCTGCTGCCCAAGCGAGCGCACGGGCTGGCCGTGGTGGTACAGGACGGCCGGCCGCTGGGCACCGTCAGCGAGGCGGACGCGACCGGCGTGGATCGGTTCGCCCAGGCCCACGAGGTGATGTCGTCCGACCTGCTGACCGTGCCGGCCGACACCTCATCGACGGAGATCTTCGACAGCCTGACCCGTCGGCACCTGAACGCGGCGCTGGTGATCGACGGCGGGCGGCTGGTCGGGGTCATGACGCTCAAGCACGCACTGCGCTCGACGCTCTACCGGCCGGCGCTGGACGGCGATGGCCGGTTGCTGATCGGGGCCGCGGTGGGCATCAACGGTGACGTCGCCGTCCGAGCCGAGGCGCTGCTGAACTCAGGGATCGACGTCCTCGTGGTCGACACGGCCCACGGACACCAGGACAGGATGCTGCAGGCGCTGAAGTCGGTCCGCGAGGTGCGGGACCGGAGGGCGGAGACCGGCGGCGGCCGGGTGCCGCTGGTGGCCGGCAACGTGGTGTCGGCCGACGGGGTCACCGACCTGGTCGACGCCGGGGCCGACGTGGTGAAGGTGGGCGTCGGACCGGGGGCGATGTGCACCACCCGGATGATGACCGGCGTCGGCCGGCCGCAGTTCAGCGCCGTGCTGGAATGCGCGGAGGCCGCGCGGGCGGCCGGCAAGGCCATCTGGGCCGACGGCGGGGTCAAGCATCCGCGCGACGTGGCCCTGGCCCTGGCCGCCGGGGCCAGCAGCGTCATGATCGGCTCCTGGTTCGCCGGGACGTACGAGAGCACCGGCAACCTGATGACCGACGCGCAGGGCCGGATCTACAAGGAGTCGTACGGCATGGCGTCGGCCCGAGCGGTGCGGCTGCGGACCAAGGACGCCAGCGGGTTCGACCGGGCGCGGGCCGCCCTGTTCGAGGAGGGCATCTCCACGGGCCGGATGTACCTGGACCCGGAGCGGCCGAGCGTGGAGGACCTGATCGACTCGATCGTGGCCGGGGTGCGAAGCAGCTGCACGTACGCCGGTGCAACCACCTTGGATGAGTTTCACAGCAACGCCGTGGTCGGCGTCCAGTCCAACTCCGGCTACGACGAGGGCCGCCCCGTCCACAGCAGCTGGTGAGCCGACGAGCGTCGGGTAGGGAGGGCGCGCGGTTCTGTCTGGACGACTGAGCGAGAACGGCCCAACGGATCAGGCGCAGCCGGCGGCCGCCGTTCGAGCGCGGGAGGAAGACAGAAGCTTCAGCGACCGACCGGGCGCGAGTCGACAGGATCGATTTCAACGGCCAGGCCGCGGAGGCGTACGCCCGGCTCCCCCTCCATCACACTGACCTCGATCAGGCTCGGCCGCCCCATCTCGGCACCCTGCCGGATGGAGAACGACGCCGTGTGGCCGATCTTGCCCAGCTCGCGTAGGTAGCCACCGAAAGCGGCGGCCGCGGCCCCGGTGGCGGGGTCCTCCAAGACCCCGCCGCTGGGGAACGGGTTGCGGGCGAAGTACTTCTTGCGCGACTTCGGCCACACCAGCTGGAGCGTGACCAGGCCGTGCTCGTTCATGATGGCGGCGAGAGCATCGAAGTCGTAGTGCAGGTCGCGCAGCCTCTCGTGGGTGCGCACGACCAGCACCAGATGCTCGGCTCCCGCGTTGGCCAGCTTCGGCGGGTAGCTGGGATCGAGGTCCTCCGGCGCCCAGTGCAGCGCATCCAGGCAGGCCTCCACCAGTCCCTCGGGCGGGTCGACGACCCGCGGCGCGACGCTGGTCAGCTCGGCGACTATGCCGGCGCTGGAGTCCTCGGTGTTGATCGTGACCAGGCCCGCCGGGGTGTGGAAGATCATCTCGGCCGCCGGCTCGCGATCGGCCAGCGCGACCGCCGAGGCGATGGTGGCGTGGCCGCAGAACGGGACCTCGCGCTCGGGCGCGAAGTAGCGCACGTCGTACACGTTGGGCTCGTCGGCCCGTGCGCGGAGGAATGCGGTCTCGGAGTAGCCGACCTCGGCCGCGATCCGTTGCATCTCGGTGTCGTCGAGGTCCTCCGCGTCCAGCACCACCCCAGCCGGGTTGCCGCCCTCGCCGCCCAGGGTGAAGGCGGCGTAGCGGAGCACGTCGGCCATCAGGCGGTGGCGAAGCGCTTGGCCGATCGGGCCCGAGCCTTGAGGGCCTCCTCCGCGCGGTTCTTCGGCGGCGCGGCGGAGACCAGACTTTCCAGCAGGTGCTCGGTGGCGTGGGCAATCTCGTGCACCGCCCGGTTGAATGCGTCCTCGTTGGCCTTGGACGGCTTGGACGTCCCGGCGATCTTGCGCACGTACTGCAGGGCCGCGTCGTGCACCTCAGAGTGGGTGGCCGGCGGCTCGAAGTTGTTCAGCGGACGGATGTTGCGGCACATGCCTCGAGCCTAGTGCGACCCTTCGACAGGCTCAGGGCGCATACCGCCGCACCCGTCAGGGGAGCGTCGGTAAGGCCGGGAGCGGTCCAGCCTGGACAACCCAGCGAGCACGACAACGCTTTCCGTCGTGCGAGCACGGGAGGAAGGCCGGAGCTCAGCGGACGGCCGGGCGCGAGCCGCCAGACCACAAAAGATCAGTGGGCGTGATCTCCGCGGTAGTACTCGTAGACCAGGCCGGTCAGGGCATAGGCACCGAAGCCGAAGCCCAGCAGCGTCAGCCACCAGCCGAAGACCGGACCGAGAATCACCAGGACGAAGGTCAGCGCGCAGAACAGCGGCCACTTGCTCTGCGGCGAGAAGAACCCGAGCTCACCCGCACCCTCGGCGATCTCACCTTCCTTCTTGTCCTCCGGCCGCGGGTCGATCCGCCGGGCGACCAGCCCGAGGTAGGCCGCGATCATCAGCACGAGCAAGAACGTCATGATCAGAGCGGCGGTCCCGGTCGGGTCCTTGCTCATGAACCAGTAGACCGGTGTGGCCAGGGCGAAGAAGATCACCAGGGATCCGAAGATCCAGGCCTCGACCTTCACTGCTGGCCCTCCTTCGGCTCGGGCGACTGGTTGGGTCGCCGCTCCTCCTGGGTCGCGACCGGGTCGTCGGAGGCGCCGCGCACGCGGTCGACCAGCTCCTCGACCCGGCCGGTGTCCTCGCCGGCATCAACTGTGGTGTCGTCGAAGTCGCCCTCGACCCCAGACTGCCCGTACTCGGCCAGCGCGATCTCCGGGTGGTGCAGGTCGAAGGCCGGCGACTCGGACCGGATCCGCGGGATCGAGGTGAAGTTGTGCCGCGGCGGCGGGCAGGAGGTCGCCCACTCCAGCGAGCGGCCCCAGCCCCATGGATCGTCGGTGTTCACCAGCGGGTTGTTCCGCGACTTCCACACGTTGTAGATGAACACCAGGGTCGAGCCCCCGAGCAGGAACGCCCCGGCCGAGGAGACCTGGTTGAGAACCGTGAAACCCTCACCCGGCAGGTAGTCGGCGTAGCGCCGTGGCATGCCCTCGACGCCCAGCCAGTGCTGCACGAGGAAGGTCGTGTGGAAACCGATGAAGAGCAGCCAGAAGTGGATCTTGCCCAGCACCTCGTCCAGCATCCGGCCCGTGAGCTTGGGCCACCAGAAGTAGAAGCCGGCGAACATTGCGAACACGACGGTGCCGAAGACCACGTAGTGGAAGTGGGCGACGACGAAGTAGGTGTCGTTGAGGTGGAAGTCCAGCGGTGGACTGGCCAGCACGACCCCGGTGAGGCCTCCGAACAGGAACGTGACCAGGAAGCCGACCGCCCACAGCATGGGTGTTCGCATGGCGATGTTGCCGCCCCACATGGTGCCTATCCAGTTGAAGAACTTCACACCGGTGGGAATGGCGATCAGGAAGGTCATGAAGGAGAAGAACGGCAGGTTGACCGCTCCGGTGACGTACATGTGGTGCGCCCACACCGCCACCGAGAGCGCGCCGATCAGTAGCGTCGCCCCGACCAGGCCGACGTAGCCGAAGATCGGCTTGCGGCTGAACACCGGCAGGATCTCGGTGATGATGCCGAAGAACGGCAAGGCGATGATGTAGACCTCAGGGTGCCCGAAGAACCAGAACAGGTGCTGCCACAGGACCGGCCCACCGTTGGCCGCGTCGAACACGTGCGAGCCGAGGATCCGGTCCGACTCCAGCACCAACAGCGCGGCGGCGAAGATCGGGAAGGCGATCAGCACCAGCAGCGAGGTGACCAGGATGTTCCAGGTGAAGATGGGCATCCGGAACATCGTCATCCCGGGAGCTCGCATGCAGATGATCGTGGTGACGAAGTTGACGGCGCCCAGGATGGTGCCCAGACCAGCCGAGTAGAAGCCCATGATCCACAGGTCCCCGCCCACTCCGGGCGAGTTGACGCCGTTGCTCAGCGGGACGTACGCGTACCAGCCGAAGCTGGCTGCGCCGGAGGGGGTGAGGAACCCCGAGACCGCGATCAGGCCGCCGAACAGGTAGAGCCAGTACGAGATCATGTTGAGCCGGGGGAACGCGACGTCCGGGGAGCCGATCTGCAGCGGCATGATCGCGTTGGCGAAGCCCGCGAACAGCGGGGTCGCGAACAACAGCAGCATGATCGCGCCGTGCATGGTGAAGAACTGGTTGTACGCCTCGTAGGACAGGTAGTCCATGCCCGGGAACGCCAGTTCTGCCCGGATGGCCATGGCCAGGATCCCGCCGAAGAGGAAGAACAACATCGACGTGATGAAGTAGAGGTTGCCGATCACCTTGTGGTCAGTGGTGACCATCCACTTCCAGGAGATCGTGCCCAGTTGGCGGGTCGGCGTCGCGATCTCGGTGCCGGTCGCGGTACGCAGCGCGGTGCTGGTCATGTCCTACCTTCCTTCTCCGGCCCGGTCTTCGTCCTTCTGTGGACCGGCCTGCTCGCCGACCTTTGCCGGCGAGTTCGCGTCGGCGGGGCCCTTGGCCTCACCCACCTGCCCGCGGGCGACCAAGCTCTTCAGATAGGCGTGGTACTCCTCTTCGCTCACCACGGCGACGTTGAACAGCATCGCCGAGTGGTAGGTGCCGCAGAGCTCGGTGCACTTTCCGCGGAACGTGCCCTCCTGGGTGGGGGTCATCACCATCGTGTTGTTCCTCCCCGGGATGACGTCCAGCTTCCGGTAGAACGAGGGCACCCAGAAGGAGTGGATGACGTCCGGCGAGTTCAGCACGAAACGAACCGGCTTGTTGACCGGCAGGTACAGCGTAGGCGTCTTGTTGATCGTGCCCGCTTCGTAGACGTCCTCGCCGACAGCCGGGTTGTCGGCCTCCTTGTAGTTGAAGGTCCACGACCACTTCTGCCCCACCACGTTGACCGTGACATCGCCGCCCGAGTCGTTCTCCGTCACCCTGTTCTGCGCCAGGATGGTGTAGTAGAACAGCACCCCGACAACGATGAACGGTGCGATGGTGTAGAAGACCTCCATCGGCAGGTTGTAGCGGTTCTGCTTCGGCATGTCATTGTGCTTGGTCTTGAAGCGGACCGCCGCGTAGAGGATCAACCCCCAGGTACCGACGCCGATGGCCCCGGCGGCGATCCAGGTGCCCATCCAGAGGTTGAGGATCGTGGGGGCCTCGTTGGAGGCCGGCTCCGGCAGGCCCAGCCGTCGGACCTCCCCGGCGATCTCGACGGAGCACCCGGCCAGCGCGAACAGGGCGATCACGACCGCGACCAGGCCGAGGCGGCGGGCCAGACCCACCCAGGGGCGGACAGGCTCCGGGCTCAGGCCGTTCAGAGCGGGCCGTTCGCTACTGCCACCCACGTCACGCCTTTCGTCGGATCGGGTTGCCAGAACTGGGGTCGACCGGCCTGGCGAGCTAGCTCCTCCACGCAGATCAGCCAATTCTTAGGCTCACCCTAACGTAGGAAGACAATACGATCACGGCCTCCGTCAGGCTAAGTTTTCGGGTGTGACCACGCCGGAATCGGGGGCCTTCCTCGACTCATCTTCAGGTGAGCCGATGCTGCCGGATGCACGACAGGCATGGCTGTCCGCGCAGGAGTCCGGCTGGGGTGACCCCACCCGGCTGCACCGGCCCGGACGGCTCGCCGCGCAGGCCCTGGACCGGGCCCGGGAGGTGGTCGCCGCCGCCGTCGGAGCCCGCCCGGACGAGGTGACGTTCACCACCTCCGGCGGTCCCCCGTCCTACGCCGCGGTGGCCGGCCTCGCCCGCGGCCGGCGGCGGACCGGCACCCGGATCGTGACGACCGCCATCGACCACACCTCGGTGCTGAAGGCCGCCGCCGATGCCGGCGACCACGTAGCCGTCGGCGTCGATGGTGAGGGACGACTGGACCTGGGCGCCTGGCAGGCCGCCGTCCGCCGTTCCGGTACCGCGCTCGCCGCGTTGCAGGTGGGCAACCACGAGGTGGGCACCCTGCAGCCCTACGCCGCCGCGATCGCCGCCGCCCATGCGGCGGGCGTGCCGGTGGTGCTGGATGCCACCGCGGCCCTGGGCCGGGTGGATCTGGCCGGCGTGTCGGGCTGGTCGGTGCTGACGGGCTGGGCGGGCGCCTTCGGCGGGCCCGCCTCGGTGGGTCTGCTGGTCGTGCGCAACCGAGCCCGGTGGCGCGCGCCCTACCCGGTCGAGGACTACCAGGGCGGCCGTTGGCCCGGGGTGCCGGACGTGCCGGCGATCCACGCGGCAACGGTGGCGCTGAACTGGTGGCTGCGGTCCGGCCGCGGTGTCGGCGAACGGCAGCGTCGACTGGTCGACCGGTTGCGCGCCGGCATCGCTGAGACGGTGACCGACGTGGACATCGCAGGCGACCCCGTACGTCGGCTGCCCCAGCTGCTGACCTTCTCGGTGCTCTACGTGGACGGCGAGACGCTCACCCTGGAGCTGGACAAGGCGGGCTTCGCCGTGGCCAGCGGCTCGGCCTGCAGCGCGTCGTCGGAGCACCCGTCGCACGTGCTGGCGGCGATGGGATCTCTGACCCACGGCAACGTCCGGATCGGGCTGACCCGGACCACGACCGACGACGAGGTCGAGGCGTTCCTCGAGGCGCTGCCGCCCATCGTGGCCCGGCTGCGGGACGAGATCGACGTGTCGTGAGCCCGGTCGAGCTGTCGCTGGACTGCCGCGGGATGAGGTGCCCCCGGCCGGTCATCGAGCTGGCCCGCCGGATCGTCGAGGTGGAGCCCGGCGGACTGGTCGAGGTGTTGGCCGACGACCCAGCCGCCGGCCCGGACCTCGGGGCCTGGTGCCGAATGCGCGGTCAGGAGCTGGTCGTCGACGACGCCCCGCGCTTCGTCGTCCGGAGGTTGGGCTAACAGCTCTGCCCGGGCTTCGACAGGCTCAGCCCACAAGCTGCGAGCCGCCGCCAGACGGTGAGCGTCGGTAAGGTCGGCGCCCGGTCCGGTCTGGACGACCAAGCGAGCACGACAACGCTTCATCGTCGTGCGAGCGTGGAAGGAAGACCGGAGCTCAGGCGCCGGCCGGGCGCGAGCCGTCAGCCCGAGAAATCAGTGGAAGCTATCGCCGCAGGCGCAGGACCCGGTGGCGTTCGGGTTGTCGATCGTGAAGCCCTGCTTCTCGATGGTGTCGACGAAGTCGATCGTCGCGCCCATCAGGTAGGGGACGCTCATCCGGTCGGTGACCACCTGAACACCGCTGAAGTCCCGGACGACGTCACCCTCGAGGTGCCGCTCGTCGAAGAACAGCTGGTAGCGCAGACCGGAGCAGCCGCCGGGCTGTACGGCGATCCGCAGCGCCAGGTCGTCGCGGCCCTCGCTGTCCAGCAGCGCCCTGACTTTCTGGGCGGCCCCGTCGGTCAGCAGAACTCCGTCGGACACCGCGGGGGCGTCGGCCACAGTCTGGTCGGTTGCCGTCATAGTCGCGCTCCTTGGATTAACGAGATACCGGCTCTCAGTGTAGGAGGTGGCCCCGACAGGTACCAGCCAGCCGCACTGTGGCTCTGCTCACCGATCCGTCGAGGGCGCTCTGAAGCTGTGTCCTTGCTCACCCCGAGCGGGCCGGCGCTGACCGTGCTCAGCCGCACCCCGGGGGCCAGACCAGTTGCGCTGGGGATGGTCGAGGGGCTAGCCGCGCCCCGTATGAGGCCGTAAGACCAGTACGAGCCGCCACGGAGATCTGCTCCGAGCCGCCGTCGTCTCCTGGCTTCGACACGGGCCGCGTTGCCTCCGGATGACTAGGAGAACCTGCGGACACGCCCTACCGTGGATGCATCGGCGTCAAGAATCGGCTCCGTCGCCGCCCGCAGACTTCGGCGGTGTGAAGCTCGCTGGGTAGAACCCCCGCGGGACCTTCACGGGAGCTCTGGCCCACATCTGGTGTGCTGCGACGTTCCCGGTGGCAGTGCTGCCGCGCACGTCGCGTATCGCCCCAGCCCCCTCCGGTCGCGTCGGTCTCCCAGGAGCTCGACGGACGTCGGGGCGTCTCCCCGGGTGGTTGCGCTGACGTGCCACCTTTCCCGAACGCCCCAGATCTGTGGAGCTGACCCTGCATGACCCAACCGACCCATGACTATGCCCGCGTGGACCAGCACGTGCCACTCACCCGGCGGGCCGAGACGGCCAACCCGTACCCGCCGGTCCTGATCCTGATCACGCTGATCGCGACCTTGGGGATCATCCGCTACGCCGCCTTCCTCCTCGCCCCGGGCAACCGCGGAGACCTGCTGCCCTACCTGCTCGTCGTGGTGGCGGAGCTGATCTTGGTGGTGCACGCGCTGCTCTCGGGTTGGACGATCCTGACCGGCACCAAGGGACCGCGGGACTTCCCCTACTACGAGGCCAAGAGCGATCTGTTCGACCGGAGCGCCGGAGCCTCCGGTGTCCCCCGCTCCCCCCAGGAGTGGCCGATCGTGGTCGCCGGGCGCGAGGTGACCGTCGACGTCTTCATCCCGGTCTACGGCGAGGACGTCGCGGTGATCCGGAAGACCGCGGTCGCCGCGCTGGCCATCCACGGCCGGCACCGCACCTGGATCCTCGACGACGGCCGCTCCGACGCGGTGAAGGCCCTCGCCGCGGAGCTGAACTGCGGCTACATCCGCCGGCTCAGCGGGGGCGGCGCGAAGGCCGGCAACATCAACCACGCCCTGGCCATGGCCAAGGGCGAGTACTTCGCCGTGTTCGACGCCGACTTCGTGCCCCGGCCCAACTTCCTGCTCGAGACGGTGCCGTTCTTCGTCGACACCACCGTCGCCTTCGTGCAGACCCCCCAGGCGTACGGAAACCTCCGGAACCTGATCTCCCGCGGCGCGGGCTATATGCAGACCGTGTTCTACAAGTTCGTCCAGGCGGGCCGGAACCACTTCAACGCCGCCTTCTGTGTCGGGACCAACGTCATCTACCGACGGGCCGCGATCGACGACGTCGGCGGCATCTACACCGACTCGAAGTCCGAGGACGTGTGGACCTCGCTGACCCTGCACGAGCGGGGCTGGCGCAGCATCTACATCCCGCAGACGCTCGCGGTGGGGAATGCGCCGGAGACCATCGAGGCCTACACCAAGCAGCAGCTGCGCTGGGCGACCGGCGGTTTCGAGATCATGTTCACCCACAACCCGCTCAGCCCGCGCCGCCGGCTGACCATGGACCAGCGGCTGATGTACCTGGTCACCGCGACCCACTACCTGACCGGCATCGCGCCCGGCCTGCTGCTGCTGGTGCCGCCGCTGGAGATCTTCTTCGACCTGCGACCGGTCAACCTCGACATCTCGATCAGCACCTGGATGATCTACTACGCCGGCTTCTACCTGATGCAGATCCTGCTCGCCTTCTACACCCTCGGCTCGTTCCGCTGGGAGGTGCTGATGCTCGCGGCGGTGTCGTTCCCGATCTACCTGCAGGCCCTGGTCAACGCGTTCGTCGGCAAGGAGCAGAAGTGGCACGTCACCGGCGCCAAGGGTCGCCCGGAGTCACCGTTCAACTTCATCATCCCGCAGGTGCTGGTCTTCGTCTTCCTGGCGCTCACCTCGGTGGTCGCGATCTGGCGGGACGTGGACAACAGCCAGCTCACCCTGGCCACGGCCTGGAACGTGACCAACACCTTGATCCTGGCCGTCTTCATGGTGGTGGCGACCCGCGAGTCGCGGCGCAACAAACGCGCCGCCCGCGAGCTGCGGCGGAGCAAGCGCCGCCCGCAGCGTGCCGCCCCCCTCGACGTTGCCGCGCCGGCCGCTGAGCCGGTCCCGGCCGCCCCCACTCCCCGGAAAGAAGTTCTCGTATGACCTGGACCAACCGCTTCCGCCTGTTCGGCGGCCTGCTCGCCGTGCTCGCCCTCGTGGCCGTGCTCACCATCGTGTTCAACCACCGCCAGACCCAGGCCCAGAGCCTGACCGCCACGATCCACACCGACGCGTACGACGTGGGCGCCGGGTACGGCGGCACCGTGCTGAAGCAGTATGTCGAGGAGAACGACTCGGTTTCCGTCGGCGACAAGCTGTTCACCATGCAGAGCGTGGACATGCAGCAGGACGTGGCGAACAAGGTGAAGGTGAAGAGCACCGAGGCTTACGACGTGGACACCAAGAAGGGCACCGTCACCTATAAGGCGACCGTGGCCGGCCAGGTCGACCAGATCGTGGCCAAGCTGGGCACCACCCTGACCGGCGGGCAGTCCTTCGCCCGGATCACGGTCACCGGCTCGCAGTACGTCCAGGCCGAGTACCTGCTCACTCCGCGCGACTACGAGCGGGTGCAGACCGGCGCCGCCGTGTCGATCGTGCTGCCCGACAACCACACGGTGGCCGGCACGGTGAGCACGATCAAGGTCGACACGGCCGGCGGGAACGCCGCGGCCAAGATCCGGATCGACAGCCCGGAGCTCGCCGACGCCGAGCTGAGCACGCTGACCAGGACCGGCACGCCGGTCGTCGCCACGGTCCGGCTGCGGGACGACGGACCGCTGGCCGGAGTCACCGACGCCAGCGTGGGCTTCCTGCGCCAGATCGGCCTGGCGTGACGGTGCCGACGACCCACTCCGCTGCTCCTCCCCGTCCGCGCCGGTCGGTCCTCGCCGCCATCGCCGGCGCACTGATCCTCGGTGCGCTCGTCCTGACCGGCTGCACCGGTGGTGCCTCCTCGCCGGACCCCGGTGACCAGACCACAGCCAGCCGGAGCACGGAATCGGCCTTCCCGGCCTCTCAGGTCGACCCGCTGCTCGCCGGCGTGGCCCACCGCACCGTGAAGCCGCTGCCGATCACCCGGCTCGCGGCGGGGCTCCTCCCGCCGACGAACCGCTGGTTCTCGGGACTGGTGTTCGGCGAGGCCCAGCCGGTCTTCCCGCTGCCGCTCTCCTTCGCGCTCACGGGCACCGGAATGGCCTTCGGCCAGCCCACGGTGGTCACCACGGCGAAGAACATCGCCGGTGCTCACCGGCCGGCCATCGGGGTCGACGTCGGAGCGGCCTCGGCGGAGGTGAGCGCGTACGACACCGTCTCGGTCACCGTGGACAGCCGCGACGCGGGCGGCGCGGTGATCGGTCACACCGTCGTCGCCGAGGGATCGCCCTTCGTGGCCTACCACGCCGGTCCCGCCGGGTCGGTGACGACGACGGTGCCCTGGACCGAGCGGGACGACCACTGGACCACCGAGGTCGATGGGGTGACCTACGGCCTGGTCGTGACCGATGGAACCGTCTCGGACCGCACGATCCGCCTGGAGGAGTCCGGCGTCGCGACCTGGTTCCCGGTTCCTGCCGACGGCTCCTCGGCCGGCCTGGCCGAGCCGGCCCGGCACCCGCTGACCAGTGGCTCGTTCTCCTACGCCCTCGACGGCGACACGGCGACGACCACCCTGACCTACCACGCCGAGGGAGGCACCGCGTACGCCCGGCTGCCGCACCAGGCGGCCGACGCCGTCGGCGATCCGGCCTGCGACCTCGGCACCTATCCGAGCATCTACGGCTCGATGTCGCTGTGCGCGGGCAGCGAGCTGGCGTGGCGGGCGCCTGTGATCGCACCGACCAGCGCCCTCGACGTGTCGCGGCTGACCGCGGAGCAGCGCACCGAGCTGGCCCGGCAGGTCAGCACCGACGTCGCGGCCACGCCGGCCTTCCCCGCCGACACCTACTTCGGCGGCAAGGCGCTCTACCGCGCGGCGATGCTGTACCAGCTCGCCACCCAGGTGGGGGCCGATGATGCCGCGGCGGCGATCAAGACCCGGCTGGTGACCACGATCGACCAGTGGACCGAGCCCCAGGGCTGCGCCGAGCGGCCGGCGTTCTGCTTCGTCTACGACGAGCAGGCGCACGGCATGGTCGGGCTGACCCCGTCGTTCGGGTCGGAGGAGTTCAACGACCACCACTTCCACTACGGCTACCTGCTCTTCGCCGCCGGCGTGCTCGGCTCCGCCGACCCTGACCTGGCAACGCGCTGGGCGCCGGTGTTGGACCTGGTGGCGGCCGACCTCGGCTCGGCGGGCGGGAACGGCTCATTCCCCGACCTGCGGGTGTTCGACGTCTACGCCGGCCACTCGTGGGCGTCGGGCACCTCGCCCTTCGCCGACGGCAACAACCAGGAGTCCAGCTCGGAGGCGGCGATGGCCTGGACCGGCCTGGCCACCTGGGCGGCGGCGAGCGAGAACGAGGCGCTGCGCACCCAGGCCACCTGGATGCTGTCGCTCGAGGCCCAGTCCGGGGCGACCTACTGGACCAACATCGACAAGACCGATCCGGTGTTCGCCGACTTCGACCATCAGGTCGTGTCCCTGAACTGGGGCGGCAAGCGCGACTACGGCACCTGGTTCTCCGCCGAGCCCGCCGCCATGCTCGGCATCCTGGTGATCCCGATGACCCCGGCCGCCACCTATCTCGGCGGCGACCCCGCCCGGATCGAGGCCAACGTGGCCGAGGCGACCGGTGGCCGCTTCGACCAGAAGTTCGGCGACTACCTGCTGATGTACGCCGGGCTGGCCGGGCCGGATCAGCGGGAGACCGCACTGGCCGCGGCGCGGACGCTGGACAGCCGGTGGATCGACGACGGAAACAGCCGGTCGTACCTGCTGGCTTGGCTGATGACGGCGCAGACCTAGCCGACACGCACGGAGGACGAGGGCGGTGACCGGGTCAGCCACCGCGACCGACGCTCACCAGCGCCAGGACCGGGCCACCCGCGCCGCGGTCTGCCGCAGCTCGCGCTCGGTGACCTCGCCGGCCGGGACGTCGAGGGAGGACTCGCGCACCGCGTACGCCGCCTCGATACCCATGGCCCGCATCTCCCGGGCCCCGACCACGACCTCGCCCGCGATCAGGACGCACGGGCTGAGGCTGCCGGCGGCGAGCTCGGCCACCGCGGCCACCACGCCCCCGCCGCGGCGGGCGAAGTCGAAGACCGAGCAGCCGGTCAGCATCAGGTTGGCCCCGGCCCGGGCGCGTACGCCTCGGGTCGAGGCGAATGTCAGGGCCGGACCACTGGTCAGGCGGCCGCCCAGCGCCAGCACCGCGAAGCCCAGTCCGCCGCACGCACCGGCGCCCGGCGTCCCGGCCTGGTCCGGGCCGGCCTGCCGGGCGAACGCCTCGAGCGCCGCGTCAGTGGCCAGCAGCTGGCCGGCGTCCATCCCGGCCGCGCGGCCGGTAAGGGACGTGATGCCGCGCAGCCCGAGCAGTGGCTGGGCGAGCTGCGTCGCCGGAACCACCCCGACCAGCTCGGTGCCGCCGAGCCGCGACCAGACGCGGCTCAGGTCCAGTCGGGTCAGGCCGGCCAGGGGCTCGACACCAAGGTCCAGTGGCTGGTCCCCCTCCGCCCCCAACCCGGCCAGCAGGCCGGCCCCGGCGTCGTGGACGGCCAGGCCGCTGAGGTCGACGACCAGGCTCTCCGGCCGGTCCTCGTCCAGCAGGCGAGCCAAGGCTTCGCCCAGCGGTCGCGAGGTGGCCTGGAGAGGCAGTGCCTCCGGCAAGACCGGACCTGTCACCTCGAGGGCGACCTCGGGCGCGGTTCGCGCCGTGGTGACCAGGTACTCCCCGTCCAGAGCCGCCTCGACCGCCGCATCCTGCAGATCCGCGTACGCGGCCACGAAGCCGTTGCCCGATTCTCCGACCGGCAGCACGCGTACGTCGGCACCGGCCCAGCCGGAACCGATCGCCTCCCCCGCCTGCCGAGAGGTCAGGGGGCCGATCGTGTCCGACGCCACGAGTACATGCACGACGCACATTGTGGCCGAGGGCTGCCAGGCGCGGAGTCCGGTTCGTTCGACGTCCTCGTCGGAGACGTCGAGGATCGCGGGAACGGACCTGTGCTGGGCCTAGGGAAGCCCGACAACCTCGCTGGCTCGCTACGGGCCGTCATCATTCCCAGCCGAGCTCCCGGTACTGCGGAGTGAGGTCGTTCCACCGGTCGAACCAGCGGTCCGCCGCCCGCCCGGCCAGGTGAGCCGCCAGGTCCTCGACGTGGGCCTGCCAACCGGCCCCGTGAGCCGCCGCCTCGTCCAGGGGAAGACCACGCTCCTCTACCACCAGCCGGGTGCGGCCGGGCTCGGCAGCGAGTCTCGCTTCGATCACCGTCTCGTCAGCGCTTCCCGGGCTCAGAACGGCCAGCAGACGGTGCGGCCGCTCGCACACATCCACCCGCCCGGGCCCCTCCCAGCCGCTGGTGAAGCGGGCATGGAAGTGTCCGCCCACTCGGAGATCTCCCGAAACCTCGGCCAGCCAGCGGGCCAGCCGGTCGGGCTCGGTCAACGCCGACCACAGGTCCTCGACGGTGGTGTCGAACACGTCCTCCATCCGGACCGTCGCCGTTCCGTTCTCCGCGCGGACGCTTCCGAGCAGGCGCCGGCTCCGATCGGGGGCAGTCACGTCGTGCTCCGACGACCGCGTTTTCCTCGGGCGATCTCGGTGTGCAGAGCGTCCATCCGCTGCTCCCACAGGTCCCGGTAGTCGCTGAGCCAGGCATCGAGCTCCGCCAGCGGCTCGGGCCGGAGGGAGTAGACCCGCCGCTGCGCCTCGGAGCGCGACTCGACCAGGCCGGCCTCTCGAAGCACGCGCAGGTGTCGCGAGACCCCCGGCCGGGCGATCGGCAGCCGCTCCGCCAGCTCGCCGACCGAAGCCGCTCGCCGACGCAGTGTGTCGAGCATTGTCCGTCGGCTTCCGTCGGACAGGGCGTGTAGAACCGCATCCATGGGACGATGGTACCCGGTCGGTTACATAACCGTCTAGGTACATACGCATCCACGTCGGCCTTGGTGTGGGACGCGGAGACGGTCACCCTGAGTAGATTGGTGGCGTGACCACCACCCCGATCGCCTCCGGGACACCGCTCTCGCTGTACGTGCTCGGCCGCGAGTCGGACCCGCGTTCCGAGCGGGGCGTGGAGTGCCCCGGCGAGCTGCCGCCGGCTTCCGACCCGGCGCTGGTGGAGCGGGCCCGACGGGCCAAAGCGGCCCTCGGTGACCGGCTGTTCATCCTCGGCCACCACTACCAGAGGGACGAGGTGATCCAGTTCGCCGACGTCACCGGCGACTCCTTCAAGCTGGCCCGCGAGGCGGCGGCCCGGCCGGAGGCGGAGTTCATCGTCTTCTGCGGCGTGCACTTCATGGCCGAGTCGGCCGACATCCTGACCTCGCCCGAGCAGAAGGTGATCCTGCCTGACTTGGCGGCAGGCTGCTCGATGGCCGACATGGCCCGGCTGTCCCAGGTCGAGGACGCCTGGGACGTGCTGGCCGACGCCGGGGTCGCCGACGTGACCATCCCGGTGACCTACATGAACTCCTCGGCCGACATCAAGGCTTTCTGCGGCCGTCACGGCGGAGTGGTCTGCACCTCCTCCAACGCGAAGTCGGTGCTCGACTGGGCCTATCAACGCGGGCAGAAGGTGCTGTTCCTGCCGGACCAGCACCTGGGCCGGAACACCGCCGTGCTGCAGCTCGGGATGAGCCTCGACGACTGCGTGCTCTACGACCCGCACCAAATCGACGGCGGGCTCAGCGCCTCGCAGCTCCAGGATGCCCGGATGATCCTGTGGAAGGGACACTGCTCGGTGCACGGGCGGTTCTCCGAGGCGGCCGTGGACGAGGTTCGGGCGCGGATCCCCGGCGTCCAGGTCCTGGTGCACCCCGAGTGCCAGCACGAGGTGGTGCTCAAGGCGGACCTGATCGGCTCGACGGAGTTCATCATCTCGGCGGTGGCGAAGGCGCCGCCCGGATCGGCCTGGGCCATCGGCACCGAGCTCAACCTGGTCCGGCGGCTGGCAACGCAGCATCCCGACCAGCAGATCGTCTTCCTGGAGCAGCACGTCTGCTACTGCGCCACCATGAACCGGATCGACTTGCCGCACCTCGTCTGGGCGCTGGAGAACCTGGCCGCCGGGCACGTGGTCAACCAGATCACCGTTGACCCAGAGACCGAGCGCTACGCCAAGGAGGCGCTGCAGCGGATGCTCGACCTGCCGGGCGAGACGGCCAAGGACTGATCTGACCCGGAGGAGGTGGCGCAGCATGGGTGAGTCGAGGTCCCGGGCGCCGGCTGGCCGGGCTGAACGGGAAGCATTAGAAATCGAACGCTCATTCGTTTAAACTCGTCCGCATGACCGCAGATGCGAACGCCGTGGACGCCGCCATGCACGCCGTCCTCGAGAACTTTGACCGCCTGCTGCAACTGGTCGAGGACGGCGGTCTGCAACAGCTGGACGACCGCCAGTTCCTGGCGTTCCTGCAGGGCTACGAGCGGGTCCGGAACCGGATCCGGTTCGTCGAACGCCAAGCCCAGCTGGTCGCCGCTCGCGCCGCCTCGGCCGACCAGGCATCGGCCTAGGGAGACATGCCCTAGTTCGGGACCAGCCCTTCCTCAGAGCCGCTCAGCAGCTCCCGCACCTCGTCCAGCGTGGCGTCAGCTCCGGGCAGGATCAGGTCGGAGTCAAGGAGCTGATCGTCCGGGACGGGCGTACCGGAGGTCCGCACCTGCTCGAGCAGGGCATGCAGCGCGTGGGCCAGCTCGGCCTGGTCGCCGGTCCGGACGGCGTCCTCGACCTCGTCGTCGAGCGGGCTCAGCGTGCGAACCGCGTCGTCGGCGAGCTCCCACTGACCCTCGGTGAGGATCCGGACGATCATCGCAGGTCGCCCTGGGTCGGCGAGGTCTGCGGCGCCGAGTAGCCCGTTGCCGGCGGGGCCTGGTACTGGCCCTCGGTGGGCGGCGCCTGGTACTCACCGGTCGGGGTGGCCTGCTGGCCGCCGGTGGGCTGACCCTCGATGGCCGGGGCGGCGGCGGACGGGCCGGCGCCGATGGAGGCCTTCATCCGGGCGAGCTCGCTCTCCACCTCCGACGTGGACGCCAGCTGCTCCAGCTCGAGGGTGATGTCGTCCTTGGCGGTCCCGGTCGGGTCGTCCAGCGCACCACTGGCCAGCAGCTCGTCGATCGCGCCCGCCCGGGCCTGCATCTGCGCGGTCTTGTCCTCGGCGCGCTGGATGGCCATGCCGACGTCGCCCATCTCCTCGCTGATGCCGGAGAAGGCCTCGTTGATCCGGGTCTGCGCCTCGGCGGCGGAGTACGTCGCCTTGATCGTCTCCTTGCGGGTGCGGAACGCGTCGACCTTGGCCTGCAGCCGCTGGCTCGCCCGGGTGAGCTTCTCCTCCTCACCCTGCAGCTGGGCGTGCTGGGCCTGCAGATCGGCGATCTGCTGCTGTAGACCGGAGCGACGCGTGAGTGCCTCGCGGGCCAGGTCCTCCCGGCCCACCTCGAGGGCCTTCTGGGCCTGGGCGGTGAGCTTGTCCGACTGGGTGTTGAGCTGGGTGGCCTGCAGCTCGACCCGCTTACGGCTGGTGGCTACGTCCGCTACCCCCCGGCGCACCTTCTGCAGCAGCTCCAGCTGGCGTTGGTAGGAGTAGTCCAGGGTCTGCCGCGGGTCCTCCATCTTGTCCAGGGCCTTGTCGGTCTTGGCGCGGAAGATCAGGGAGATACGTTGAAAGATGCCAGCCATGTCGCCTCAGGGGGTCCTTCCCACAATCCGGGTTGCGGCCGAGGCCGCTCGCAGGCATCCACCGTATCGCTGTGGGGAAACCGGTCCACCCCGAGCAGCGGGTAGTTTCGACATTCAAGGGTCAGCCCTGACACAATCCAGGGCCAACCCGTACGAAATGAGGAGTCCGTGGCCCTGTTCCGCCGGAAGGCCGAGTCCGTGGCCGAGCCGGAACCCGTGACGCCGGCTCCCGCCAGTCCGGGGGTCAAGAAGGCCCGGCCCACGCCCACCCGCAAAGAGGCCGAGGCCGCCCGCCGACAGCGGGTGAACCGGCCGATGACGGGTCGCCAGGCCCGACAGGCCGCCGCCCGACAGGCCCGGGCCGAGCGGATGAAGACCATGGCGGTGCGCGACCAGTCGCCGGAGAAGGCGCTGATGCGCGACTACGTCGACGCCCGGCTCAACCTCGGCGAGTTCCTGCTGCCCTCGGTGGTGGTGATCCTGGCGATCACTCTGCTCGGCTCGTACTTTCCCAACGTCGCGATCCTCACGACGCTGGCGATGTACCTGTTCATCCTGGCGGTGATCGTGGACGGGTTCTTGATGTGGCGCGGCTTCAAGCGTGTGCTGGCCGAGCGGTTCCCGAACGCCCCCACCAGGGGTCTGCTGATGTACGGAATGACCCGGAGCACCCAGATCCGTCGGTTCCGACTTCCGCCGCCGCGGATCAAGCGCGGCGAGGCGTACTAACCATGGCCAAGCTCGCCATCGCGTGCTTACGGCAGAATGACAACGTGGCTTCCGCGATCACCGGCGCGCCCCGCCCGGACCAGGTTGCGGGCAACGCGCGGGCTGTCGACCATCGGTTGTCCGGCGGGACGATGGCCGGCATCGAGGTGCTGGCCGACTCGACGTCTCGGATCGGAGCCGTCGCGCCGCAGGTCGTGGTCGTGGCGTGAGCTGGCACTGGGTTCCCGACCGGGAACCGGACGACACGATCCGGCTCAGTCGCAGCTTCCCCACCCAGGGCGAGGCCGAGACCTGGCTGGGCGAGTTCTACCCGGAGCTGCTCAGCGCCGGCGTGCGCACGGTCAGCCTGTACGAGGCGAACCGGCTGGTCTACGGGCCGATGAGCCTCGAACCGGAGTGATCAACGGGGTCCGGCTCAACGGTTCCCTTCCGCTGTACGGCGGCACACCTCCGGCCAAGGTGTCGGAGCGAGCGCGAGCGTCTCCTGGGTCAGGGTCGAGTCCATGACGTACGGGCGACGGAACATGTAACCCATCTGGTTCAGCTGGGCGACCAGCGGGACGAACCGGCCCACGAGGCCCAACGCAGGCTTCGGCATCGAGAACATTCGGACCGGAGGTCGACCGGCAGCGGCGAGCACTTCGGTAAGCGCCTCACGCTGGGTCCGAGGTTCGTGGCTCGGCGCGTGCCATACCCGGCCCCAGGTGTCCGACCGGGCCGCGACCGCCGTCAGGGTCCGCGCGACGTCCAGCACGTCGGTCCAGGTATGCACCAGGTCAGGGCTGCCGACGACCCAAGCGGCGCGGCCCCGTACCGCCGTCGGCAGGTGCCGGGTGATGTGGCCGTTACTACCTACGCCGGCGCCCAGATAGTCCGCCGCGCGGACCTCCACCGCCCGGATCCGGCCGCTCCTGTGCCGGGCCCGGGCCTCGGCCCACATGCCGGCCCGCATCCGGCCCAGCGGGTCGGTGGCCCGGTCCGGGTCACCCTCGCGCATCGGGGTGTCGACCGGACCGTAGCCGTACAGCGAGGAGGCGGTGACCAGCGTCGCCCCCGTCCGCTCCGCGGCGGTGAGCAGGCTGGCGGACAGCGGTGGCCAGACCCGGGCCCAGTGGGTGTAGTCCGGTGGGTTCGCACAGTTGAACAGGGTCCCCGCTCCCTCGGTCCACTGCGTGAGGGCGTCGGCATCGGAGGCATCGACGCCGACGCGCTGCACCTCGGGCATATCCGGCCGGCGGCCGGATCTGGTCACCACGGTGACGTCGTGCCCGGCCGCGACCAGCAGCCTCGCGGTCTCGGTGCCGACCGGCCCGCCACCGACGATCACGGACTTCGCGTTCATTGGGTTGCCTCCCCCGGGCGATCGCCCGCGAGCAGCTGACCCGGACGATTCTGGCCAGCGCCCGGGATCAGCTCGGCACCGTTGGCCCTTCGTCCCTGTCGGTACGCGCGGTCGCCCGGGACGTCGGCATGGTGTCGTCGGCGGTCTACCGGTACTTCCCCAGCCGGGACGACCTGATCACCGAGCTGCTGGTCATCTGCTACACCGAGCTGGCCGAGGAGGTCGAGGCGGCGGAGACCGAGGTCACCGACCGGTCGGACCGCCTCGGCCGATGGCTGGCGATCGCCCGCACCGTACGCCGCTGGGCCGTGGCCCATCCGTACGACTACGCCCTGCTCTACGGCTCGCCGGTGCCCGGATACGCGGCTCCCCGGCGAACCGTCGAGCCGGCGGCCCGCATCCCCCGGCTGGTGATCGCGCTGGTCAGCGAGAACGACGCGGTACCGGCACTCCCGACCGCCGGAGCCGACGGCGACCGGCTGCACGACGCCCTGCGGGGCATCCGGGAGTTCGCCGGGGTCGACCTCGACAACGAAAGGGCGATGCGGGGGCTGCAGGCCTGGTCCGGCCTGATCGGGGCCATCACCCTCGAGCTGTTCGGCCACCTCGCCAACGGAGTCACCGACTTCGACACCTGGTTCGACGCCCTGGCCCGTCGGCTCGCCCCGGCCTGACGGGCGGTC
Organism: uncultured Actinomycetota bacterium; assembly: GCA_963808435.1. Taxonomy (GTDB): domain Bacteria; phylum Actinomycetota; class Actinomycetes; order Propionibacteriales; family Propionibacteriaceae; genus Microlunatus. The sequence goes on from CAWEFW010000028.1 coordinate 187,506, forward strand.
GATCGACCCTGCTCAGAATCTCCCTGTGGATGCGTCGGGACGTCGGCACCGGCGGCTCGTCGCCGTCGCCTATCCTCAGCGCCGTGCCGACCCCGGACTATGTGCTCGACCTGCGCCGCGCGTACGGGCAGGGTCGGCTGCTGCTGCCGGGCGTGTCCGCGGTCGTCCTGCGCGACGACCTCGACGGGCCAGGCCCGCACGTCCTGCTGAACCGGCGCAGCGACAGCGGGAAGTGGAGCCTCCCGTCCGGCATCGTCGAACCGGACGAGCAGCCGGCCGCCGCCCTGGCCCGGGAGGTGGCCGAGGAGACCTGCATCGAGGTCGACGTCGAGCGGCTGGCGCTGCTGGTGACCGAGCCGGAGATGACGTTCGGCAACGGCGACCGGTGCCAGTTCATCTCGATGACCTTCCGCTGCCGCTACCGGGGCGGGACGGCCGCAGTGGGCGACGACGAGTCCACCGCGGTCGAGTGGTTCGCCGTCGATGAGCTGCCCGCCGACCTTCGGGACCGGGACCGACGCCGGATCGCCACGGCGCTGTCCGCCCAGGACGCCTGCGTGTTCGAGGTCTAGGGCGTCACGGCTCGCGAACGCCGGGAGTGACGAACGGCGGCTTGACCACCACGAACGGCTCGGCCCGGCTGCGCACGTCGACGGTGACCGCGTCGTCCAGCGCCACATGGGCATCGACCAAGGCCAGCGCGATCCCGGTCTTGAGGGTCGGCGAGAAGGTGCCGGAGGTGACCGCGCCCAGCTCGTTGCCTTCGGGGTCCCGAACCACCATGCCGGGCCGAGGAATCCCCCGCCCGGCCGCCTTGAGGCCGCGCAGCAGCCGGGTCGGCCCGACCTGCTTCTCCGTCCGCAGGGCCTCGTGACCGAAGAAGGTCTCCTTGGTCCAGCCGATCGCCCAGCCCAGCCGAGCCTGGACCGGAGATATGGTCGGTGACAGCTCGTGTCCGTGCAGCGCGTACCCCATCTCGGTGCGCAACGTGTCCCGCGCCCCGAGGCCGGCCGGCTGCAGGCCGTACGGTTCTCCCGCTGCGGTCACCGCATCCCAGACGGCGGTGGCGGCCTCGGCCGGGATGACCAGCTCGTAGCCGCGCTCCCCGGTGTAGCCGGTGCGGCAGACGGTGAGCGGGGTACCGGCCAGCTCCGCGGTCGCGAACGACATGTAGTCGTGTCCCGTCGGGAGCCCGGCGCCGCTCAGCACCTCGTCGGAGTGGGTGCCCTGGACAGCCAGGATCGCGAAGTCGCGGTGCTGGTTGCTCACCCGCACCTGCGGCGGGGCTGCCTCGGCCAGGCGGGCCACGACCTCCGCGCAGTTGGCGGCGTTGGGGATGAGCAGTACCTCGTCCGGGGAGCGCAGGTAGGCGATCAGGTCGTCCACCACCCCGCCGTCGTCGTTGCAGAGCAGCGTGTACTGGGCCTGGCCAGGGCCGATCCGACCCAGGTCGTTGGTCAGGCAGCGGTTGACGAAGTCAGCCGCACCGGGGCCGGTCACCTCCGCCTTGCCCAGGTGGCTGACGTCGAAGATTCCGACGGCCTGCCGGACTCCGGCGTGCTCGGCCAGTACGCCGGCACCGGCGTACTCCAGCGGCATCGACCAGCCGCTGAAGGGCGCGAACTTTGCGCCCGCCGCCACGTGGCGGTCGTGCAGCGGTGAGCGGATCAGCTCCTCGTCGGCCACCGGTTTTCCCTTCGTCGCCCTACGGGACGCGAACCTACCCCAGGGAGGTCTACTGGCGGGATCGCTACCCTGATGGGGTCTTACGACCGTTACTCGCCGTCAGGATGCCCATCGTGCCGATCCCGCCACTGCCCTCGCTGACCGTCACCCGCGCCCTGCCGCGGAACCTGGATGTGCTGGTTGTCGGCTACACCGGCGAAGGGCTGCGGGAGGTGCCCTCGGCGGTCACCTCGGCGTTCAGCAAGCGCTTCGGCACCTCGCCGGCCGAGATGGCCGTGGCCCTGGGCGCCAAGCCGGGCGACGACCACTTCGTCACCCTGCCCGCTGCCGGCGACGGACCGCGGATCGTCGTGGTGGGCCTGGAGTCGGCGGAGCCGACTGCGGAGGATCTGCGGCGCTCGGCCGGGGCGGGCGTACGCCACGCCGCCTCGACGGCCGGCTCGTCCCAGCTCTCGGTCGCCGTCGTCCTGGGCAGTACCGACGCGGCACAGGCGCAGGCGGTGGCCGAGGGTGCGCTGCTGGGCAGCTACCGGTACACACCGATCAGCGGCAAGGTGAACGACCAGGCGGGCGGCATCGAGTCCATCACCGTGGTCCACGGAGCGCGAGAGAAGCTCGACGGGGTCGCCGGTGCCGCCGAGACCGTGGCCCGCGCGGTGGCCATGGCCCGGGAGTGGGTCAACGTCCCGGCCAACCTGCTCTACCCGGGCTCCTTCGCCGACCAGGTCCGGGACCTGGTCAGCCGGACGCGGATCGGCATCGACGTCCTCGACGAGAACGCCCTGGCCCGGGACGGCTACGGCGGCCTGCTGGCCGTCGGTAGCGGCTCGTCCCGGCCGCCGCGGCTCGTCCGGCTGAGCTACCGGCCGCGTGGCGCCAAGGCCCACCTGGCTCTGGTGGGCAAGGGGATCACCTTCGACACCGGTGGACTGAACCTGAAGCCGGCCGAGGGCATGTACACCATGAAGTGCGACATGGCCGGAGCTGCCGCGGTGCTCGCCGCGACCTGGGCGATCGCCCAGCTGGGGTTGCGGATCGACGTCACCGCGTACGGGGCGCTGGCCGAGAACATGCCGTCCTCGACCGCATACCGGCCCTCGGACGTGTTGACCATCTACGGCGGGACCACGGTGGAGAACGGCAACTCCGACGCCGAGGGACGGCTGGTGATGGCCGACGCGCTGGCCCGCGCCGCCGAGGACCGGCCGGACCTGGTCGTCGACATGGCCACTCTCACCGGCGCCTGCGTCGTGGCCCTCGGTGAACGGACCGCCGGGCTGATGAGCAACGACGAGGAGACCACCGACCGGGTGCTCGACGCAGCCGAGGCGGCCGGCGAGACCGTGTGGCCGCTGCCCATCCCCGCCGAGATCCGGCCCAAGCTCGAGTCCAAGGTCGCCGATCTGAAGTCCACCGGCACCGACCGGTGGGCGGGGGCCATGGTGGCCGCGGCGTTCCTCCGCGAGTTCGTGCCCGAGGGCACCCCCTGGGCCCACCTCGACATCGCCGGCCCGGCCTTCCACGACAAGAAGCCCTACGGCTACGTCTCCGCCGGCGGCACCGGCACCGGCGTCCGCACGCTGATCGCCCTGGCGCGCTCCCTGGCCGCCTGACGCCTGAATCTGCTACGCGCGTTTCACCACGGCCCGGCGTGTCGCGAGCCCGGGTGCCCACTGGGGTAGCGAATCCAGGTTGGACCGCGATGAGCGCTCGTGGAGGCCTGGCACTGCCTCACCGGAGCAGAGCCTGGAACCGCTACCCCAGTTAGCCCCGCAAGAGGCGACACGCCGGCTACGGGTGAAACGCGTGTAGCGGATCCAGGTGCGGCCTTTGGGGCTCTTCGTTCGCGATGACGGCGGCAGCCGCAGGGGTGCGAGATGAGCAACAGAGAAAAGGGCCGTGCTGGCAGTGCCCCGGTGCCGGGCCATCCATCCCACCGACCCGACACCTCTGCCAGCACGGCTAGGTGTAAGACGCCACCCCCCAAGGGGTTGCGGAACCGTCAGGTAGTCCCGTCCATCGACGTATCACACACAGGGGGTTCGGACCTTGCGCACAATTGGATGGGTGCGGGTCGACACAAATGTTCGCGACAGTCAGCGAAGGTCGGGGTGCTTTTTGTTCCGGCTGTTGTAGTCGCGCATCCGCTGCGGGTAGCCGACCACGGCGGCGTCGTAACCCGGGACCTGCAGGTGCTCGGCGAACGCGTGCGCCCACTCCGGTGACGGCACGACCCGCCGGGTCCACTCACCGTCGAAGGCCACCAGCAACAAGGTGGTCTCGGTAACCGAGGTCTTCGGCTCGACGAAGGCCTCCACGCCACGTCGGGTCGCGGCGAACTGGCTCAGATGGGTCGTCACCGCGTCGTCCACCGAGCGGGTCTGGACGGCGTAGCGGCTACCTTTGCGCACCTTGGTCGCCGCACGACGTAGCCAGCCCATGGATTCAAGTATGGCCGGTCGACACCAATCTGTCGGGTACGCCGGCCTGACAGGATGACGGTATGGCTGGTGAGTTCGATCTGCTGGTACTCGGGGCGGGAAGCGGGGGTTACGCCTGTGCCCTGCGGGCGGCGCAGCTGGGCCTGCGCGTGGGGATGGTCGAGCGGGACGTGGTCGGCGGGACCTGCCTGCATCGCGGCTGCATCCCGACCAAGGCGATCCTGCATGCCGCCGAGGTGGCCGACGCCGCCCGCGGCGGGGCGCAGTTCGGGGTCCACGCGACGATCGACAAGATCGACCTGGCCGCGGTCACGGCGTACGCGGAGAGCGTGGTCGGCCGGCTCTACAAGGGACTGTCCGGACTGGTCAAGGCCCGCGGCATCGAGGTCATCGCCGGGTCGGGCCGGCTGGTCCGCACCGACGACGGGCCGCCCGCCGTGTTGGTCGACGAGACCATCTACAGCGCCCCGTACGTCGTGCTGGCCACCGGATCGGCCCCGCGCACCCTGCCGGGACTGACGGTGGACGGCGAACACATACTGACCAGCGAGCACGCCTGGCGGCTGGACCGGCTGCCGGCCTCGGCAGTGGTCCTCGGCGGGGGCGTGATCGGCTGCGAGTTCGCCTCGGCCTGGCGCTCCTTCGGCGTGGAGGTGACGATCGTCGAGGCACTGCCGCGGCTGTTGGCCGCCGAGGAGCCCGCCGTCTCCACCGCCCTCGAGCGCGCCTTCCGCAAGCGCGGGATCACCGTGGTGACCAGCGCGCCGCTGGAGTCGGCCGCCGTCGAGTCCGGGGGCGTCCGGCTGAGCCTGGCCGGCGACCGGACCCTGACCGCTGAGCTGCTGCTCGTCGCCGTCGGACGCGGCCCGGTCTCCGACGACCTCGGGTACGCCGAGGCCGGGGTCGAGCTCGACCGCGGGTTCGTGAGCGTCGACGAGCGGCTGCGGACGGCGGTCCCGGGGGTGTACGCGGTCGGCGACCTGGTCGCCGGGCTGCAGCTGGCCCATCGCGGCTTCGCCCACGGCATCTTCGTGGCCGAGGACATCGCCCACCAGCTGGGCCGCGAGGAAGCGGTACCCGTTCCCGTGCTCGACCGGGACATCCCCCGGGTGACCTACTGCGATCCCGAGGTGGCCTCGGTCGGGCTTACCGAGGAGGCCGCCCGGGCCGAGCTCGGCGACGTCGAGACGGTGACCTACGACCTGACCGGCAACGGCAAGTCCCAGATCCTCAAGACCGCCGGCTTCGTCAAGCTGGTCCGCGCGGCCGGCGGGCCGGTGGTCGGGGTCCATCTGGTCGGCGCGCGGGTGGGTGAGCTGATCGGCGAGGCTCAGCTCATCACGGGCTGGGGGGCGTACGCCGAGGAGGTGGCACCCCTCGTGCACGCCCATCCGACGCAGGACGAGGCCCTCGGCGAGGCCCATCTGGCCCTCGCCGGCAAGCCGCTCCACACGCACTGACCGGACCAGGGCGACGACCCCTTGGATCCCCACCGTGCGGACAACAACACACGGGAGCGCGCAAACGGCGGCACGCCAAGGGGGCGACCCCCGGCCGGAGCCGTCAAGGCTAGGCTGAGCCCAACCGCGCACCGGCCGGGCTCAAGGATCGAGTCCGAGGCCGCACAGATGGAGGAGTCCACGAGACATGTCGACATCGGTAACTCTCCCGGCCCTGGGCGAAAGCGTCACCGAAGGAACGGTGAGCCGGTGGCTCAAGCAGGTCGGTGACCAGGTCGAGGCGGACGAGCCCTTGCTGGAGGTCTCCACCGACAAGGTCGACACCGAGATCCCCTCCCCCACGTCCGGGGTGCTGCTGGAGATCAAGGCGGCCGAGGACGAGACCGTCGAGGTCGGTGCGGTGCTCGCCGTGATCGGCGACGCCAGCGAGGCCGAGGGTGGGGGCGGTGACGGAGGTGGCGACGCGGGCGCCGAGCCCGAACCAGCCGCGGAGCGTACCGAGCCCGAGCCGGAGGCCCCGACGGAGCAGGAGTCGGCCCCGCGGGCCGAGCCGGAGTCGCCGGACGAGGAGCAGCCCGTCGAGGAGACGCCGGCGCCGACCGCGGAGAGCACCGGGGGATCAAGCGGCGGTGGGGGCACCGAGGTCACCCTGCCCGCTCTGGGTGAGAGCGTCACCGAAGGAACAGTGAGCCGGTGGCTCAAGCAGGTCGGTGACCAGGTCGAGGCCGACGAGCCGCTGCTCGAGGTCTCCACCGACAAGGTCGACACCGAGATCCCCTCCCCCACCTCCGGCACGGTGCTGGAGATCCGGGTGCAGGAGGACGAGACCGTCGAGGTCGGCGCCGTACTGGCTATCGTGGGCGAGGCCGACCAGGCGTCGTCCGGCGGTGGCGCCGACGCGAGCGGTCCACGCGAGGACGAGGCCCGGCTGGAGCCCAGCACCGAGGGCGCCGCCCCGGATGTCCAGGCCCCAGAGCCGGAGACGGCCACCGTCAGCGGCGGGACCGAGGTCTCCGAGCAGCCAGCCGCCGGTGACGAAGGCGGCCAGGCACCGATCCCCGCGCCCGCCGCCGCCCAGGCGGCCCCGACTACAAAGGTGGACCCGCAGCCCGAGCAGCACGGCCCGCGCAGCACCCCGACGCAAGCCACTCCGGTGGCCAGCGATGGTGAGGCGAGCTACGTGACGCCGCTGGTGCGCAAGCTGGCCAAGGAGCACGACGTCGACCTGGGGTCGATCACCGGCACCGGCGTCGGTGGCCGGATCCGCAAGCAGGACGTGCTCGCCGCGGCCGAGGAGGCGCGCAAGGCCGCCGAGGCCCCCGCTCCCCAGCCCGAGCCCCAGCCGGCCGCCGCTCCGGCCGCGACTGCCGCGCCGGCGGAGAGCAGCGCGCTGCGCGGCACCACCGAGAAGATGTCCCGGCTGCGCAAGACCATCGCCAAGCGGATGGTCGAGTCCCTGCAGGTCTCCGCCCAGCTGACCGCGACCGTCGAGGTCGACCTCACGGCCATCTCCCGGATCCGGGCCCAGGCCAAGGACGACTTCAAGAAGCGGGAGGGGGCCAGCCTGTCCTACCTCCCCTTCATCACCAAGGCGGCGGTCGAGGCGCTCAAGGTCTACCCGAAGGTCAACGCGACGATCGACACCGAGGCGGGCGAGGTCACCTACCCGAGTGCCGAGCACATCGGCATCGCCGTGGACACCGAGAAGGGCCTGCTGGTCCCGGTGATCAAGGACGCCGGCGACCTGAGCATCGCCGGACTGGCCAAGAAGATCGCCGATCTCGCCCGGCGGACCCGGCAGAACAAGGTCACCCCCGACGAGCTCAGCGGCGGCACCTTCACCATCACCAACTACGGCTCGGCCGGGACGCTGATGGACTCCCCGATCATCAACCAGCCCCAGGTGGCCATCCTCGGCACCGGCGCCCTGGTGAAGCGGCCGGTGGTGATCAACGACCCGAACCTCGGCGAGGTCATTGCGGTGCGGGACATGATGTACCTGTCGATGTCCTACGACCACCGTCTGGTCGACGGTGCCGAGGCCGCCCGGTTCCTCAGCACGCTCAAGGCCCGGCTGGAGGAGGGCGACTTCGGATCCGAGTTCGGCCTCTGACCGGGTCGCCGCCCATCCGGCGAAGAAACTGCCGCCAGACTGCATCCGGGACGGCCCGCAAACGGCAATCTGTCGGCAGTTTCGTGAGCCGAGCGGAAGGGGCGAGCCCGAGATGAAATGGCTGCTGGCGGGGGCGTCGGGGTTCCTGGGCAACGCCCTGCGGGTCCGGTTGGCCAGCGAGGGGCACGAGGTCGTACGCCTGGTCCGCCGGGAGCCCGCGACCAGCACCGAGTTCCGCTGGGACCCGTACGCCGGCGAGGTCGACCCGGCTGCCTTCGCGGGCGTCGACGCGGTGGTCAACGTGGCTGGGGTGAATCTCCTCACTCGGCGCTGGACCACCTCCCGACGCGAGAAGACCTTGTCCTCCCGCGTCGCCCCGACCGCCACCCTGGCCACCACCCTGGCCGAGCGCGCAGTCCAGTACGGCGAGCGGCCGGTCTTCGTGTCCCAGAGCGCCAGCGGCTACTACGGCACCGTTTCCGGCAAGCAGCCCCACACCGAGGACTCCCCCGCCGGATCTGACTTCGCCGCCCAGCTCTGCGTGCGGTGGGAGGCCCAGACCCGGGCCGCGGCGGAGGCTGGCGTACGGGTGGTGATTCTGCGGGCCGCCCCAGTGTTGGAACGCAGCGGCAGCTCGTTCCGGCTGATGCACCTGGCGTGGTCGTGTGGGCTCGGCGCCACCCTGGGCGACGGCAAGCAATGGATGCCGATCGTCGCTCTGTCCGACTGGCTGGGCGCGGTGCAATGGGCCGTGGGTACCCCGCACGCCACCGGCGCATACAACGTGACCATCCCCGAGCCGACCACCAACGCTGAGTTCACCGACGAGCTGGCCCGAGCCTTGCATCGGCCGCGGCTCCTCGCCGCACCTGAGGTGGTGCTGCGCACCGCGCTCGGCGAGCGGGTGGGGCAGATGGTCGGAGACATGTATGTGGTGCCGCGGCGGCTGACCGAGCACGGGTTCGTCTTCGGTGCGCCGGACGTGACGAGCACGGTGGCCGCCGCCCTCAGCAAGGACTGAGGACGCGCCGCCCTCCTGCTCATCCTGGCCTTGGGCCCGCTCCGGACCGGGCTCGCGGCTCCGCGTTCAACCCCACGCCGTGTCCGCGGTACCCGCCGGTCACTTCCCCGCCCGGCGCCTCGTCGACGCTGCGCACCCTGGCCACCTACTCCGGCCGGGTCCTGCGCGAAGGGAGCACCTGACGAGCCACGACTAGAATCCGCGGCATGACCGTGGACGTGCTCGACCTGCTCCTGGACGGTCCGGTGGACTACGCCGAGACCTGGCAGCGGCAGCGTGACCTGCACGCCGAGGTGGCCGCTGGGCTGCGCCAGGACACCGTGCTGCTGCTCGAGCACCGGTCCGTCTACACTGCGGGCAAGAGGACCGAGCCGCACGAGCGGCCGAGCGACGGCACTCCGGTGATCGACGTCGACCGGGGCGGCAAGATCACCTGGCACGGCCCGGGTCAGCTGGTCGGCTACCCGATCGTGCGACTACCCGAGGCGGTGGGCGTCGTCGACTACGTACGCCGGCTCGAGGAGGCCATGATCGGCCTGTTCGCCGGGTACGGGCTGGCCACCGGTCGGGTTCGTGGGCGGTCCGGGGTCTGGCTGGCTGCCGACGGGGACCGGCCGGAGCGCAAGATCGCCGCGATCGGCGTACGCGTCGCCGCCGGCACGACCATGCACGGCTTCGCGGTCAACGTCGATCCTGACCTGGCGGCCTACGCGACCATCATTCCCTGCGGCCTGGTCGGGGTGGGGGTCACCTCGATGGCCGCCGAGCTCAACCGGCCGGTCACGGTCGCGGAGGTGGCCGAGGCGCTGGTCCCCCACCTCGCCGACCTACTCGCCTTCGCGCCGTACGCGCAGTCCGCCGACCTCGGGCTCACCCCTGAGCTGAGCACGGCCGGCTGATGACGCTCACCGCGGCGCGGCGGTCCGTCGTGGTCGAGACGTACGCCGACTACGCGGTCGAGGCCTACAACCTGTGCAAGGTCTACCGGACCCGGAAGGGCCGGCACGCGGCGGTCGACGGGCTCGACCTGCGCGTCCCGATCGGTGGGGTGCACGGGTTCCTCGGCCCCAACGGCTCGGGCAAGACCACGACGATCCGGATGCTGCTGGGCCTGATCGCGGCCGACTCCGGCTACATCCGGGTGTTCGACCACGAGGTCCCGCTGCACCTGGACCGGGTGATCGACCGGGTCGGCGCGATCGTGGAGCAGCCCAAGTTCTTCCCGAACTTCTCCGGCCGCAAGAACCTCATCCTGCTGGCCACGGCCATCGGGTCGCCGCGGCGCCAGGTGGACTCGGTGCTGGAGGACGTCGGGCTGGCCGACCGGGCCGGCGACAAGTTCCGCACCTACTCCCTCGGCATGAAGCAGCGGCTGGCCATCGCCGCGACCCTGCTCAAGGACCCCAGCCTGCTGATCTTCGACGAGCCGACCAACGGGCTCGACCCGGCCGGTATCCACGAGATCCGGGCGACTATGCGCAGCCTGGCCGACCGGGGCAAGACCGTGCTGGTCTCCAGCCACATCCTGAGCGAGGTGCAGCAGGTCGCCGACACCGTGTCCATCATCGGCCGCGGCCGGATGCTGGCCGAGGGCCGGGTGGCCGACATCCTCGATGCGGCCGGCGAGCAGTACGCCCGGGTCGTCCTCGACGAACCGGGCCAGGCGGCGGGGCTGCTGCAGGCGGCGGGCTTCAAGGTCGATCAATCCGGCCGGGAGCTGCACGTCGGCGTGAGCCGTGGCCCCCTCGACCCCGCCCACATCACCCGGGTCCTCGCCGAGCAGGGTCTCTACGTCCGGGAGCTGACCACGGTCCGGCGCGACCTGGAGTCGGTTTTCCTGGAGCTCACCGCCGATCAGCATCTCGGGGCCGAGGCCGCGCGCTCGTCGCGCCGCCCGGGTCCCCCACCGCCGGACCGGGGCGCGGCGTGACGGCCTCGGTGATGGCGGAGACCGACCGACCCGTGGCTCCGGCACCGCGCCGCGGGCGCAGCATGCTGCAGCTGGTCCGGGCCGAGACCAACCGACTGCTCAGCCGCCGGTTCACCCTGCTCGCCCTGGTGGCCGTCCTGCTGGCGGTGGGAGCGTTCCAGATCGCGGTCAACGACACGCTCCAGCCCCCCACTGCTGCCGATCAGGCGTCGAGCCAGGCCCAGTACGAGGAGGCCCTGCGGTTCTGGGAGGCGAACGAGCGAACCTGCGACAACGCCGGCAACCCGCCTGACTGCCGCTACCCCGAACCCCAGCTCAGCGAGTTCTCCTTCACCCGGCCGTTCGGGGAGGTGACCTCGGAGTCGCTGCAGCTGTCGATCTACCTGGTCGCTCTGGCCGCGCTGATGATCGCCGGCAGCTTCATCGGCGCGGAGTACAGCAGCGGCTCGATCGCCAACTGGCTCAGCTTCCTGCCCCGCCGCGGCCGGGTGTTCGCCAGCAAGCTGGTCACCATCGTCCTCTTCAGCGCGCTGGTCAGTGCGGCGGCGACGGGCCTCGCCCTCACCGCGGCACTGGTGATGGCCCAGGCGTACGACCTTCCGGTGGGCAGGCTCAGCGCCGAGCTGGGCATGCTCGGACGCGGCGTTCTCGTCGCCGTGGCCCTCGCCGTGCTCGGGTTCTGCATCGGCACGATCGGGCGGCACACGGCCGCCGCCATCGGTGCACTGCTCGGCTACCTGTTCGTCTGGTTCGTCCGGAACGCCATGCTGAGTGAGGCCGCCTGGGCGCAGCGGCTCACCCCGTGGACGCCCGAGGCCAACCTGGCCGCTGTGGTGAAGGGAGGCCACCAGTACTTCGTGCCGGTCCGTAGCATCGGTCCGGACGGGGTGAGCGTCGACTACCTCGAGCGGACCGTCAGCCTGACCCATGGCCTCGTCTACTGGGCGGTGCTGCTCGCCGTGGTCATCGTGGGTACCGCGGTGGTCTTCCGCCGGCGCGATGTGACGTGAGCAGCGGTATCGCTGCGAGCATCGGAAATCGCGCGCCGGCGAGCGGAGGAGAAGCGAGACGAGGCGTTCCTTCCGCGGTGAGCGACGACGACGTCGGCGGATCAGAGCGCGATGTGCGAGCAGCAGGCACATAGACTCACGGGGTGACCATCGCGCCGGAAGGACGCAAGCTGTTGCGCCTCGAAGTCCGCAACGCGAGCGTTCCCATCGAGAAGAAACCGTCCTGGATCAAGACCACCGCCCGGATGGGGCCGGAGTACCGGGCGTTGCAGTCGCTGGTGAAGTCCGAGGACCTGCACACGGTATGCCAGGAGGCGGGCTGCCCCAACATCTTCGAGTGCTGGGAGGATCGCGAGGCCACCTTCTTGATCGGCGGCGACCAGTGCACCCGGCGCTGCGACTTCTGCCAGATCGACACCGGCAAGCCGGCCGCCTTCGATGCCGGCGAGCCGCTGCGGGTGGCCGAGTCGGTGCAGAAGATGCAGCTCCGGTACGCGACCGTGACCGGGGTGTGCCGGGATGACCTGGCCGACGAGGGTGCCTGGCTGTACGCGCAGACCATCCGGGAGATCCACCGGCTCAACCCGGACACCGGGGTGGAGATGCTGGCACCGGACTTCTCCGGCCACCTCGACCTGTTGGGCCAGCTGTTCGCGGCGGCGCCGGAGGTGTTCGCCCACAACGTGGAGACCGTGCCGCGGATCTTCCGGCGGATCCGGCCGGGGTTCCGCTACGAGCGCTCGCTGGACGTGCTGCGGGCCTCCCGGAGCGCCGGCCTGGTGACCAAGTCGAACCTGATCCTCGGCATGGGTGAGACCCGGGAGGAGATCTCGTCGGCGATGCGGGACCTGCACGACGCGGGCACCGAGATCCTCACCATCACCCAGTACCTGCGGCCCTCACCGCGCCATCACCCGGTCGACCGCTGGGTCCGCCCCGAGGAGTTCGTCGAGCTGGCCGACGAGGCCCAGGCACTCGGTTTCGCCGGCGTACTCAGCGGGCCGCTGGTCCGGTCCTCCTACCGCGCGGGTCGGCTCTACCGGGAGGCGCTGGCGACCCGCGACCAGATCGATCTCGAGCTCGTCGGGAGAAGTGAGCGGAATGGCTGAGAGCAGGTCGGGGTCGACGGTGGCCCGCAAGGACTCACGTACGCGGGCCAAGGCGACCCGTGCGGCGAAGAAGGAGGAGAAGGCCCGCAAGAGGGCGAGCAACGACCCCGCCGACATGGGGCGGCTGCGGCAGATCAAGCGGGCGTACCAGGTCACCCACGAGCACGACCGGGCCCTGCCCTACCTGCTGCTGGCCGCGTTCCTGCTGCCGCTGGCCGCCGCGGTCACCATCGGTCTGCTCACCGACCAGGTGCTCAACCTGCTCTTCGTCGGGCTGGGCGTCGCAGTCCTGCTGCCGATGATCGTGCTGGTCCGCCGGGCCAAGGCCGCGACGTACAAGCGGTACGCCGGCCAGGCCGGCTCGGCCGAGGTGGCCCTGTCCATGCTGCCCAAGAAGTGGATCTCCTCCCCCGTCATCGCGGCCAACAAGAGCCAGGACGTGGTGCACCGCACGCTCGGTCCCGGCGGCCTGGTCTTGATCGGCGAGGGCGAGCCCGGGCGGGTCAAGGCGCTGCTGGCCAGCGAGGTGCGCAAGCACGAGCGGGTGGCGTACGGGGTGCCGGTGACCACGGTGGTGATGGGTAACAAGTCCGGTCAGGTGCCGCTGGACAAGCTGGCCGACCACATCCGCAAGCTGCCCAAGACGCTGCAGCCGAACCAGATCACCGACATCAAACAGCGGCTCCGGGCGCTGGACGCGGTTCGACCCAGCGTCCCGGTGCCCAAGGGCCCGATGCCGACCAACCCGCGCCAGGTCAAGGGCGCCCGGCAGGCAATGCGCGGGCGCTGAGCCCGCCACCGGGTACGTGCGGGAACCGCCGCCCGGGGTGGCCGACCCCGACGTGCTCACGGCCGTACGCCAGGCCTGGTCCGCCGATGTCGACGCGGCCGAGCACCTGCCGGTCGGCTTCGGCGCCCACCACTGGGTCGCTTCCCGGGACGGCCAGGCCGTCCTGTTCGTGACCCTGGACCAGCTCGGTCCGCGCCACTCCGCGGCCTCGCTGGAGTCCGCGTACACCGGCGCCGCCGCCCTGGCCGCCTCCGGGCTGGAGTTCGTCCTGGCGGCGCTGCCCGCCGTGGCGGGCCGGTTCGCCGTGCCGTTCGCCGGCGGAGCCCTGAGCTGCACGCTGTGGCGGGAGGGCGGCGTGGTGGGCGAGGATGCGGAGATCGCGCCCGAGCTGGCCCGGCCGAACGCCGCGATGCTCGCCCGGCTGCACGCCACCGCCGCGCCGCCGGGGATCCCGGTCTGGCATCCCCTGGTCGAGCCGGACTTCCCGGAGCAACTCGCGGACCGGCTGAAGGAGCCGTGGCCGACCGGCCCCTACGGCGAGCCGGCTCGGACCGCCCTCGCGGCCCGTCGGCGAGAGCTACATCGCTGGACCGCCCGCTACCTCGCGCTCGCCGATCAGGCCTCCGACCGGCCGTGGGTGGCCACGCACGGGGAGCCGCACGCCCGCAACCAGCTCTGGGCGGAGGACGGTGTGCTGCTGGTCGACTGGGAGAGCCTGGCCCTGGCCCCGCGCGAACGAGACCTGCGTCCGCTGGTCGGATCCGGCTACGCCGACCTGGTCGACCCGGACCCGGCGATGCTCGAGATGTTCGACCTCGAGTGGCGGCTCGATGAGATCGCCCAGTACGCCGACTGGTTCTTCAGTGCCCACCACGGAACCGTGAGCGACGCGGTGGCGTTCGGTGGGCTGGTCGCCGAGCTCGACCGGCCGGACTGGTCGTTCCGGGCCAGCCTCTAGGCTGGGCCGGCTATGCCCAACCTGGTCAACGCCGAGCGGATCTCGGTCGCCTTCGGAACTCGGACGCTCCTCGACGAGGTCAGCCTCGGCCTCGGCCGGGGCGACGTCGTCGGGGTCGTCGGCCGCAACGGAGACGGCAAGACCACCCTGCTCCAGGTGCTGACCGGCGTACGCGAGCCCGACTCGGGACGGGTGGTGCGGACCGGGGCGACGTCGATCGGGTACCTGCGCCAGGCCGAGGACACCGACACCACGGCAACCGTGCGGGACGCGATCGTCGGCGGCGAGCCCGACCACGTGTGGGCGGCGCAGACCCACACCCGGGCGGTGGTCGAGCACCTGCTGGCCGGCATCGATCTTGATGCCCCGCTGCGCCGGCTGAGCGGGGGCGAGCGGCGGCGGGTCGGCCTGGCCGAGCTGCTGCTCGCCGACCACGACCTGCTGGTGCTCGACGAGCCGACGAACCACCTGGACGTGGAAGCGGTGGACTGGCTGGCCACCGAGCTCCGCCACTGGCCGACCCGCGACCGGGCCTTGCTCGTGGTCAGCCACGACCGCTGGTTCCTGGACGCGATCTGCACCCGGATCTGGGAGGTGCACGACGGCGTCGTCGACGGCTACGACGGCGGCTACGCGGCGTACGTGCTGGCCCGGGCCGAACGGGCGCGGCAGGCGGCCGGCGTAGCGGCGCGGCGGAGGAACCTGCTGCGCAAGGAGCTGGCCTGGCTGCGCCGCGGACCGCCCGCGCGGACCAGCAAGCCGAGGTTCCGGATCGACGCGGCCAACACGTTGATCGCCGACGAGCCGCCGCCGCGGGACCGGCTGGAGTTGCAGCAGCTGGCGACCCGCCGGCTGGGCAAGGATGTCTTCGACCTCAACCGGGTGAACCTGACGTTGTCCGACGCACCGCCCCGTGTGTTGCTGCGTGACCTGAGCTGGTCCATCGGGCCCGGCCAGCGAATCGGCCTCGTCGGAGTCAACGGCTCCGGCAAGACGACCGTGCTACGGCTGCTGCTGGGCGAGCAGGCGCCGGACACCGGCACGGTGAAGCGCGGCCGTACGTTGCAGATCGGCTACCTCAGCCAGACCGTGGCCGAGCTGCGCGGCCCTGAGCGGGTGCTGGAGTCGGTGGAGCAGATCCGCCGGCAGACCCGGCTGGCCACCGGACGGGAAGCCGGCGCGTCGGGCCTGCTGGAAGACTTCGGTTTCACCGGCGAGCGGCTGACCACCGCGGTCGACGACCTGTCGGGCGGCGAACGGCGGCGGCTGCAGTTCCTGCGGCTGCTGCTCGCTGAGCCCAACGTGCTGCTGCTGGACGAGCCGACCAACGACCTCGACATCGACACCCTGACCGTGCTGGAGGACTACCTGGACTCCTGGCCCGGGACGCTCCTGGTGGTCACCCACGACCGGTACTTCCTGGAGCGCACCTGCGACGTCACCTACGCGCTGATGGGCGACGGCTCCTGCGTGTTGCTGCCCGGCGGGGTCGACCAGTACCTCGCCCGCCGGTGGGCCGGCGAGACCGCCGAGACGCCCACCGGCCCGGCCGACCGGACCCCGACCGACGCCGCCGCGGCCCGACAGGTCCGGAAGGACCTGGCCCGGATCGAGTCGCAGCTGGCCGGAGTCGGGATGCGGATCGAGCGCCTGCACGACGAGATGGCCGCGACCGCCGCCGACTACTCCCGGCTGACCGCTCTGCAAGCCGAGCTGGATGCCGCCACCAGTCGGCAGAACGAGCTCGAGGAGGCTTGGCTGGTGGCCGCCGAGACGTTGGGCTGAGGCCGGCGACTGGAAAGTGGCCCGGAATCGGGGCACTAAGTTTGGGGCCATGGATGCGGCGCTGGCGGAGCTGGTCGAACGCCTCGGGGACTCGGTTCGCACCGACCCGGTCAGCTGTGAGAACTACCGCTTCGACTGGGCCCGGGACCCGGCCGCCGGGACCCCCGTAGCCGTCGTCCGCGCCCGGGATGCGGCCGAGGTACAGGAGGCCGTGCGCTGGGCCGCCGCCCACGGCGTACCCGTCGTCCCGCGCGGCGCGGGCAGCGGACTTTCCGGCGGGTCCAGCGCCGTCGACGGCGGCATCGTACTCAGCCTGGAGCGGATGCGGACCATCGAGATCGACGTCGCCACCCGGGTCGCGGTGGTGGAACCAGGGGCGTTCAACGCCGAGGTCAAGGCCGCGGCCGCCGAGCACGGGCTGTGGTACCCGCCCGACCCGTCCTCGTACGAGATCTGCTCGATCGGCGGCAACATCGCGACCAACGCCGGCGGACTGTGCTGCGTGAAGTACGGGGTGACCACGGACTACGTGCTCGGCCTCGATGTGGTGCTGGCCGACGGCACCCTGGTCACCCTCGGCGGCAAGCGGATCAAGGACGTGGCCGGTCTGTCCCTGGTCAAGCTGTTCGTGGGCAGCGAGGGCACTCTTGGCATCGTCACCCGGGCGATCCTGCGGCTGATCCCGGCCCAGGGCACCCGATCGACGCTCGTCGCCACGTTCCCGACTGTGGCCGCGGCCGCCGAGGCGGTGGTCGACATCGGCCGGACGCTGCGCGCCTCGATGATGGAGCTGATGGACGCGGCGTCGATCAACGCCGTCGAGGACTACCGGCCGATGGGCCTGGACCGGAGCGCCGGGGCGATGCTGATCGCCCAGTCCGACGCGCCGGGCGCGGCCTGCGCGGCCGAGATCGACGTCATGTCGGCGTCGTGCGTCGCGGCCGGGGCGAAGGAGGTCTTCGTCACCGACGACGCCGAGGAAGGCGAGATGTTCATCGCCGCCCGGCGGGCGACTTTCCCGGCCATCGAGGCCCGCGGCGCCATCCTGCTCGAGGACGTGGGGGCGCCGGTCCCCCAGCTGCCCGCCCTGCTGGCCGCGATCGCCGGGATCGCGGAGGCGTACGCGGTGGAGATCCCGACCGTCGCGCACGCCGGCGACGGCAACACACACCCCGTGGTCGTCTTCGACCCCAACGACGCCGCGGCCAAGCAGCGGGCCGCCGAGGCCTTCGACGCCATCATGGCCGCGGCCATCGCCCTGGGCGGCACCATCACCGGGGAACACGGCGTCGGCCGGACCAAGAAACGTGCGCTCCCGGACCAGCTCGGACCCGAGGCGATGGCCCTGACCCGGACGATCAAGTCCGCACTCGACCCGCACGGCATCCTCAACCCCGGCGCCATCCTCTGATCGCCCGTCCTCCGACCAAAACCGGTCGACGGTTGCCGGAATCGAAGCCCGGAACCTGCAGTCTGTGGCCGGTTTTCGGAGGAGAGTCGCTCTTCGGCGCTAGCGGCGGTTGATGACCACGGTGCCGGCCGCCAGGTCCTGCAGTCCGCGCCGGTCCGGGCCGATCACCAGCGCCGGCAGGGCCAGGCTGACCAGCGCGGCGCGGAGCACGGCGCGCACGATGCCGAGCGGCCTCCGGTCGAGGCGGACCACAGCCAGACGGCAGACCAGCTGGCCGAAGCTACCGCCGGCGAGCCAGGACAGCAGAGTCGACTGGACGAAGAAGACGGTGAGAATCATCCAGGCCCGCCAGCCGCTTCCGGTGAGTACCCCGGAACCGAACAGCAGCACGGCCACCGCCATGCAGGCGGCCCAGTCGAGGATGAGTGCGGCGACCCGAGCCCGCCAGGTCGCGAGGGACCCGTGTCCCTCCGCCGGCAGGCCGAGCCGCTGTCCCGGGTACGGCTCCTCCGCAACGGCGACCACGGCCCGAGGCTACCCGGGATGGAGCCAGTGTCCTGAGTCCGAAGTTCCTTTGCACCCAGCGGCGCCCATGGGCGTCGCCAAGAGACTTTGGACTCAGGACACTAACGCTCGGCGGCCAAGCCGGCGGCCGGCAGGCTGGCCCCGGCTGCTGGGTCGACCCCCACCGGCGGTTCCTCGGGCTCCTCCCCGACCGGCGGGTCGGACGGGGCCTCCGCGGACGGCGCCCCGCCGCCGGACGGGGCGCTTCCGGACGGCTCGGACTCGGACGGCTCGGTGGCCGAGGTCTCCGGCTCGGAGCTCTCGGGCGGATCCGAGGACGGCGCTTCGCTGGAGGTCTCCTCGCCCGGCTGGCTGGACTCGCCGGACTCTTTCTCCTCCGACTTCTCGGCGGACGGCTCGGTCTCCGACGGCCGCCGACTCTCGCTCGCGCCGGACCTGGGCTGTGTCCCCGCGGTCGGTTTCCGGACCGCGCGCCCGACGTAGCTCACCGTGATGTCTTGCTCGGGAGCCGCCTTCTGGCCCTCCCTCGGGTCGACGTCGACCACCTCGTCGGTCTTGGCGCCGGCGGGCGGGTCGGCCACCGGTTTGGCGGTGACGTTGCTGAAGCCCGCCTCGGTGAGCTCCTCGACCACGTCGTCGACGTCTCGGCCGATCAGGTCCTTCGGGATCCGCTCGGTCGCCGGCCCGACGTTGATCTCGGCGGTCACGGTGGTGCCCGCCGTCACCTCGGTGCCACTGCCGGGGAGCTGACGGATCACCGTACCGACGTCTTCATCGGGCCCCGCCACATTGCGGAAGGCCGGCTGCAGGTCGGCGCTGCGGAGCTCCTCCTCGGCCGCCTGCCGGGTGCTGCCCACCACCGAAGGCACGGTGACGCTGTTCGAGGCGCCATCGGTCAGCAGCCGGTACGCGCCGAAGGCCAGGCCGGCCAGGATCAGCAGGGTCAGCACCGCGACCAGTGCGGTGCGGCTCGCGGGCACTCGGCGGACCTCGGTGGGCCCGTCGGCGCCAGCGACTGCAGCCGTGCTGGCCGTGGAGGCGCCGGCGGCGGCTGTCGCGCCGGCGGCCGCGCCATCGGTTGGCGGGACGACCGGTCCACGCAGGCCGTGGGTGGCCTCCTCCTCCACCTCGGTCACCGGAGAAGGCACCGGAGCCGGAACAGCCCCAACAACATGAGTGTCCTCGGTGCGCTCGGACGGTTGGCCGGCCTGCACCGGAAGTCCGGCGAGGACGCGGCTGATGTCGGCCGCCATCTCCTCGGCGGACTGGTACCGATCGGCTGGGTCCTTGGCCAGCGCCCGGGCGACCACCGTGTCGATGTCTGGGCTCAGCGTGGGATCGACCTCGCTCGGCGGCACCGCCAACTCGCGTACGTGCTGGTAGGCCACGCTGACCGACGAGTCGCCCAGGAACGGTGGTCGACCGAGCAGCAGCTCGTAGAGCAGGCACCCGGTCGAGTACAGATCGCTGCGCTGGTCGACCCGCTCGCCGCGGGCCTGCTCGGGAGACAGGTAGTGGGCCGTGCCGATCACTGTCGCGGTTCCGGTCAGGTCGGAGGTGGTCTCGGTCGCGGCCCGGGCGATGCCGAAGTCCATCACCTTCGCCTCGCCCCTGGGGGTGAGCATGATGTTCGACGGCTTGATGTCGCGGTGCACGATCCCGGCGGCATGGCTGTGGCCGAGGCCGCCGAGCACCACCCGGGTCAGCTCGAGAGCCCGGGTGGCCGGCAGCGGGCCCTCCTCCCGCAGCACGTCGCGCAACGTCGGACCGTCCACCAGCTCCATCACCAGGAAGGGAACGGATACACCGGTCGTCTCGTCGACCTGCTGCCCGGTGTCGTACACCGCGGCGATGCCCGGATGGTTCAGGCTGGCGGCGGCGTGCGCCTCCCGCCGGAACCGTTCCTGGAACGAGGGGTCGGCCGCAAGCTCGACCTTGAGGCACTTGACCGCCACCGTGCGCTCCAGCCGTAGGTCGAACCCTCGGCGCACCTCGGCCATGCCGCCGCGGCCGAGCCGGTCGCCGAGCTTGTACCGGTCGGCCAGCAGCACCTGGTCGTCGGTCATCAAGTCCTCCGAGGCAACATGGGTCGCGGAGCCGTGCTTCAACTCCGGTGAGCAGACGCGTTGTGTCGACTCTAGACGGCATCCAAGCGGCGTTTACATCGTAAAGGTTGCAGCAAGGTGGTGTGCCCCGCGCGGTCGGCACGTACGGGGGTCCACGCCGTCACACCCGCGAAACACGGACGCAACGGCGCCGAAACTCCTCCTTCGATACATTTCGGTGCGGGGAGATGCTTTGGCGTCCCCTCGTCGAGCCCAGATGGCGCCCCGGGCGCCACACGATCACCGGAGGATCTATGTTCACCAGTGCCGACGAGCTGTTGGCCTACGTCAAGGACGAGGGTGTCGAGGTCATCGACGTCCGGTTCTGCGACCTGCCCGGCATCATGCAGCACTTCACCGTCCCGGCCAGCTCCTTCGGTCCCGAGGTCTTCGAGGACGGCCTGGCCTTCGACGGTTCGTCGATCCGCGGCTTCCAGAAGATCCACGAGTCGGACATGGCCCTGCTGCCGGACCCGACCACCGCGTACCTGGACCCGTTCCGGATCGCCAAGACCCTGTGCGTCAACTTCTTCGTGCACGACCCGCTGACCAAGGAGCCGTACAGTCGGGACCCGCGCAACATCGCCCGGAAGGCGGAAAGCTACCTGGCCTCGACGGGGATCGGTGACACCGCCTTCTTCGCACCCGAGGCCGAGTTCTACGTCTTCGACGACGTGCGCTTCGAGACCAAGCAGAACACCGGCTACTACGCGATCGACTCGGTCGCCGGCGCCTGGAACACCGGCCGGGTCGAGGACGGCGGCAACCGCGGCTACAAGGTGCGCTACAAGGGCGGCTACTTCCCCGTGCCGCCGGTCGACCACTTCTCCGACCTGCGCGACGAGATGACCAAGAACCTCGAGGGCTCCGGGCTGACGGTCGAGCGGGCGCACCACGAGGTGGGCACCGCGGGCCAAGCGGAGATCAACTACCGGTTCAACACCATGCTGAGCGCGGGCGACGATCTGCAGAAGTTCAAGTACATCATCAAGAACACCGCCTGGGCCGCGGGCAAGACCGCGACCTTCATGCCCAAGCCGATCTTCGGCGACAACGGCTCCGGTATGCACGTGCACTCGTCGGTGTGGAAGGACGGCACCCCGCTCTTCTACGACGAGGCCGGCTACGGCGGCCTGTCCGACATCGCGCGCTGGTACATCGGGGGCATACTCGAGCACGCACCCGCCTTGCTCGCCTTCACCAACCCGACGGTGAACTCCTATCACCGGCTGGTGCCGGGCTTCGAGGCACCGGTGAACCTGGTCTACAGCTCGCGCAACCGCTCGGCCGCCATGCGGATCCCGATCACCGGATCCAACCCCAAGGCCAAGCGGGTCGAGTTCCGGTGCCCGGACTCCTCGGGCAACCCCTACCTGGCCTTCGCCGCCCTGTTGCTGGCCGGCATCGACGGGATTCAGAACAAGACCGAACCCGCTCCCCCGATCGACAAGGACCTCTACGAGCTGCCGCCGGAGGAGCACGCCTCCGTGCCGACCGTGCCGGACAGCCTGGGCGGGGTGCTGGACAGCCTGGAGTCCGACCACGACTTCCTGCTGGCCGGCGACGTCTTCACCCCCGACCTGATCGAGACCTGGGTCGAGCTGAAGCGGGCCGACATCGACAGCGTGCGGCTTCGTCCGCACCCGCACGAGTTCGAGCTGTACTACGACGTATAGCCCGAAAGTGTACGCTGACTAGGTAGAACGTGCCTCACCTCCTCCCCTAGTCCGCAGAAAGTCCGCAGGACTCCCAACGCGGGCCGCCAGGACCTTGTCCACGGCGGCCCGTGTGCTGTCGTCGGAGTCCGGCCACAAGTGCGCGTACGTGTCCAAGGTCGTCTTGGCCGAGGCGTGCCGCAGCCGGGCCTGCACCACCTTGACGTCGGCGCCCGAGCTGATCAGCAGCGAGGTAGTGCCGCAGGTCGTGGAACCGAAAGCCCGCGGGCAGGCTGTCCACCTTGGCTCGGGCGGCCCGGAAGGCACGCTGGAGTTGCCAGGGTCCGAGCTGGTGGCCCGACTCATCCGTCAGCAGCCAGCCGCCGGCCGAGTAGGCGGCGACGTGGGCCGAGAGGGTGAGCGCCAGGCTCTCCGGGATCGGGATGGCCGTACGCGAGATCTCTGTCTTGAGCGGGTCGGCCGGGTACTGCACGGCGGGGTTGACGATGCCGCGCATGAGGTCGACGTCCGGCACGCGGAGCCCGCACGCCTCGGCCAGCCGCAGCCCGGCGAACGCGGCCACGAGGAGACCCGCCCGGTACCGCTCCCCCATCGCGTCATGCAGCTCCCAGACGTGCTCGGTGGCCGCGACGTACGGCCGTTGCTTGCCGCCCTAGGTGAGGTGCGTCGGGAGACCGGCGAGCGGGTCAGCACGCCGTCGTGGACGGCGTCGGAGAGCACCTGGGCCAGCCGGGCATGGATGGCGTAGACGTAGCTGTCGGCCAGACCCTCGGCCCGGAGCTTTACCGTCCAGCTCTTGACCTCACTCGGCCGGATCGAGTCCAGGCGGCGGGCCCCGAACTCGTCGGTGATCTTGGCGATGTGCACCTCGGCCTGCCGGACGGTCCGCGGCTTGCGGGTGCCATAGCCGGCCAGCCAGGTATCGCACCACTCGCCAACGGTGAGCTTGGCCGACCGCGGGTCGACCCACGTGCCGGTGACCAGCTTGGCCGTCTCGGTGTCCAGCCACTTCTGGGCGTCGGCCTTGCGGTGGAAGTGCCTCGCGTGCTCCTTGCCCGCCGGATCGCGGTAGCGCGCCCGGTAGGTGCCGTCAGCCCTCTTCGGTCCGATGCTGGCCATTGTCGCCCCCTTCCTGGCCTTCGATCCCGCCGCGCCCGTCGTCGATGATGATCATCTGAACCCGGCCGCCGGGTGGGCGCCAGAACCACCTCGTCACGGCGCCGTCCGTGCTCGGCTCCGCGCCCGCATCCCTGAGGACCTGCTCAGCTTTGCGCTTGTCAACGATCGCCCGTCTCTTCCACTCGCGCATCGCCTCGGCTCTTTCCTCAGCCTCCCGGGCCAAGGACAACGAGGACGTGCGCGGGATGCTCAACGCGGGCCACCGGCGCGGCGCGGTCGCGGGGCGCTGCGTGGTCAGGGGCAAGACGGTGGAGACCGAGGAACTGCCGGCGTACTGCGCGGTGGCCCTCGCGGGCCTGGACGACCTGCCCGACACCATCCGGACCCGCTCGGTGATCATCCGTATGCGGCGGCGAGGACCGGGTGAACAGGTCCAGCCGTGGCGGCACCGGGTCAACGGGCCGCAGGCGCGGCCGCTCGCGGCGAGCCTGGCGGCCTGGTCGACCTCGTCGGCCGGGCTGATCCGGTGGCCTGACATGCCGGACGGAATCGAGGACCGCAACGCTGATGTGTGGGAGCCGCTGCTCGCGGTGGCCGACCTCGCCGGAGGTGACTGGCCGAAGCGGGCACGTGACGCCGCTGTGACGCTCGTGACGGCAGCGGCCGATCAGAAACAGAGTCTCGGCATCCAACTGCTGGCCGACCTGCGGGTCATCTTCGGCGACATCGAGGTGATGGCCACCGAGACCGTTCTGAGCAAGCTGCACGCCCTGGAGGACGCTCCCTGGGCTGATCTGCGAGGGAAGCCGCTCGATGCGAGAGGCCTGGCCAGCAGGCTCCGCAAGTACGAGTTGAGCTCAAAGACCGTACGTCTCGACGCCGACCACACCGCGAAGGGATACCGGCGCGAGGACCTCGCCGACCTGTGGTCTCGCTACCTTCCCCCGCCCCGCGATTCTGACGACACATCCGACACAACGTCACAACCTCCCGGATCAAGTGACGCTGTGACGCCTGTGACGGAGAAATCGCAGGGCGAACTCACCGAACCCCGATTGCTCTTCCCCGGGTAAAACATCTGCGCCGAATGCGGCGAGCCGTACGACCAGCCCGGATTTACCGGCCGTTGCCGGGACACTCACCTACCCGAGAGGACTGCATCATGACCACAACCTGCCCTTTGTGCGGATCCACACCGAACCCAACCAGGCGGATCAGCGAGGAAGACGTCGTTGCCGTACGGGACCGAGTCAGGATCGAGCAAGTGATCGGGGCATACGTCACGCTCCACAGCACACCCGGCGGCACGCTCAAAGGCCTCTGCCCCTTCCACGACGAGCAGACCCCGAACTTCCACGTCACACCCTCGCGCGGTTACTGGTACTGCTTCGGCAACTGCAGTGAAGGCGGCGACGTGATCGACTTCCTGCAGAAGGCCGGCAACCTGTCCTTCGTCGACGCAGTCGAGCGGCTCGCCGGACTGGTCGGCTACCAGCTGCGCAACAGCGAGCCCGGCCGGTCGAGTCCGTCCTATGACCATCGACGGCGTCACGGCGGCCACCATGCCGTTCGACAACCCTGCCTGGCGGCTGGTCCACGCGTACTACCTGGACGCGGTCGCGCAGCAGAAATCCGCGAACCTGCGCGAGGCCCTGGCCGAGGAGGTCGGCGACACCTTCGAAGGGTTCATTCGGGCCTGCGGTGACCAGCTCATCATCATCTCGGCGCTGTGGCGGCCGGACGGTCTCACCTACTGCGTCGCGGTGCGCGTCTCGGACGGCATGTGCCCAATCGTCTTCGTGCACGCCTCTCGGCTCGGAATGGATACCCCGGAGAACGAGGCCGACGATCTGGCCTGGGCGATGCGGCGCCGGGACACCGAGGACCCGCCTTCCTGACCGGGAGGGCGTACGGACCCCCCGGCGCCGGCTGGCCGCCTCGCCGGGGGGTCCAACCCTTCTGTAGCGTTCCGACAATGCCGATGAGTGGAGATACGTGCGCCGCCGTGGCGCAGATAGTGCCTGTACTGCTCTTGACCCTCGTGGTTGAGTGGCGCGCGCTGGTGCCTCTGCTGGCTACGCCGAATCGTCGCCTTGCGGCGACCCTCTTCTTCGGTTTCATGGCGGTCATCTTCACGGCGGACGAGTTGCTGGTCGTGATCGGCATTGAGACGGACGGGCTGGGATCCGGTCGGGGTACCGTCGCTTGGATCTTTTCTGGCGTGCTCTTCGTTGGCACGATCTTGACCGCTCTGCTCACTCTGGCTACGCGGGCCAATCTGACGGATTCGAGTGACTAGCCCGCCCTCACAAACAACTGCAGGCCGGGGGCGCGGGAGTGTCCCCACAGTGCCAGCGAGCACGCGACCAGCGGAGTGATGCAGACGGTCGAGCCGCGCCGGGACCATGACCAGGCGTCGGCCAAGGGCCGCTGCACCGCACCGGCCACGGCGGCGGTGAGCTGGACCTGTCCCAGGTGGCGAACCGTCGCCACGTCCGGACGGGTCGCGTCGTAGAACATGCCCGCGGCGGCGGCCGCGTCCCGGGCGGTGGTCCTCGTGACGTCGATGCCGGCCGCCTCGATCGCCGGGAGCAGCGCGCCGGCTGCCGATCCGGGGTCGATCACCACGGCGGTCGGTGAGTGCCGCTCGACCAGCGCGGCCAGCCGCTCGGCGACCCAGGTGGTGCCCGCCCGGTGCTCGATCACCTCGACGTGGACCAGGCCGTCCGGGCGCCGTCCGGCGGCGGCGATGGAGGACCAGGCCCGGTCCGGGGTGACATCGACGGCGAGCGCGGGCCGGCCGGCGATCACCGAGCGCGGGTCGAGACACGCCTGCCAGTCGGCCTCGGCGATCACCAGCCATTCGGCGGTCGGCTGCTCGTCGGGCCACAGGTTGCAATACGAGCGGGCGAACGCATCGGGGTCGAGCCGGTCCAGTTCGGCGCGGATCGCGTCCTCGGTGACGGTGAAGCCCAGCGAGGGGATGCACTCCCACCAAGTCGCCGGATCAGCCGGGTCGGCGTCCGCGCGCGGCCGACCACTCGAAGTAGGCCGTACGCCGGCCGTCCGGTTGTCCGCGGCCGGCATCCACCTTGCCGCGCAGCCAGGTCGACGCGACGGTGCCGGCGGTCGACACGACCCAGAGCTGCGGCTGCGGCCTGGTGATCATGGTTGGGGAGATGCCGGTCTCCAGGAGGTTGTCCGTCCTGGCCCATGCCTCGTCGGCGAACGCTAAGTCGAGCGTCTGGGAGTGGCCGGCGGTCTCGTTGGGGGCGGTGATTCCCCATCGGGACCCGTTCGCCCAGCGGATCGTCTCCTGGCCACGCTGGCGGCGCACCGTGAACAGCCGAGACAGCGGCGACGCCTGCAGCACCGGGAGCTGGTCGTCCTCCCACTTCAGCAAGGCCCGGTTTCGGTCCTGCGCGGTGTAGAGCACGTTCTGCGCCTCGCCGAACCCCAGACAGCGGTGAGTCTTGACGGTGACGCGGGCCTCGGCCAGGACGCGGAACGTCGCGGCCACCAGGTCGGCGAAGTTGTCCGGGCTGGCCACGGACGGCGCGGTGGGCCAGCGGACCAGGACGAAGGTCGGCTCGGTTGCCGGCCGGTGTAGCTCGACGTCGAGCTGGTCCGACTTGTTGAGCTGGCCGCTGGCCAGGGTCGTAGGTTTGGGCATGAGGTGCTCGCTTCCAGAGAGTGGGTTCCTCAGGCCCGGCCGGTGCTCGAACACTGGTCGGGCCGCTAAACGTGTTGATCTTGATTAGTCCGGGGCAGGATCGTCAACAGTCACCAACAGGTGTCAACGGACTGGGGCGGCATTTTGCCTGGTCAGAGCGGGTTACTCATCAACAGCCAACAACCGCCAACTAAGCGGCAGCACTTCGAGCTCTACTACGACGTGTAGCCCGAAAGTGACCGTTGATTAGGCGTTACGAGGCTCAGCTCCTCCACTAGCCCCTAGAAAGTCCCCAGGATGCTGGGAATCTCAGCGATGCGGGCCGCCAGACCTTGTCCACGGCGGCCCGTGTGCTGCCGTCGGAGTCCGGCCACGGGTGGCCGTAGAGGTCGATCGTGACCTTGCCCGACGCATGGCCTGCCGTCGCGGTGCCCTCAGACAGGGGGCGCTCATGCTCGGCGCCGTCCCAGTCTCCGGTGGCTAGGCCCTTCAGGTAACGGTCGAACTGAGCGGCTGGTCCTCGGGGGATCCGGCCCGGGCTGCACGCCCAGTCCTCCATGCTCTGCTCGCGGGTCAGCACCCGGGCCACGCGGAGCCGGTGGGGCCGGGTCAGGCGGGCAGCAGTGGCGGATGGCACATCTGGAGGGGCGGCAGGGTAACGAGCTGATCGCCGCCGGCTTGTTGATCTTGGCCGGGATCACCGACCGAGGCGTGGTCGCGGAAGCCATACGGGTTGGGCACGAGCTTGGCAAGGACAAGCTGCAGGGATTCGACCCCACCGACGCAACCGGCTGAACGGTCGGGGTGCGCACCTGCGCTGGATCAGTCAGCCGAACTCGTTGTAGTCGACCTCGGTGACCTTCGCCACCAACTTCCTCGATGAGGACGACGTGTCCACGAACTCCTCCTCATCGAAGTGCGCCGTCCCCTCACTGTCGATCTCGAAGGTGTTGGTGATGTCGTCCTCACCGCCGGTTACCACATAGGTCACCTCGGTCCTGCCCTCGTCGGGTAAGGGCTGGGAGCCGACGTAGCTTGGGATGATCCGGTACGTGATGCTGCACCCGGCCGACCCGAAACACTGCTTCTCAAGCACCTTGATGCCGACCTTGAAGTCTTTCGGCTTCGGGTCAAACGCCGCGGGCTCCTCGGTCGTCGGCTCAGGCTCCGGCGCGGGCTCCTCATCGGGTTCACTGCCTCCCTCCACCACGGCTGGCTCGGTCACCGTCTTCGTTACCGTGGGTGCCGGTCCGGCGGTGGTGGTGCCGCCATCCCTTGGGGCACTGATGCCAAGACTGACTAGCAGTGTGATGAGGCCGGCGACCAGCGCGGTGATCCCGAGGGCGAGGAATCCGAACCGTTTCTGTTTCGCCTGCCGGACCACTTCCGGGGGTGGCGGTGGCAGAGGGGCCGGCTGGGGGTAGGGCGGCTGAGCTGGCGGATCGGGCGGTTGGGACATGCGAATTCCTCCGAGGGGCGAACGTCGCCCACAATCACCACAAGTCGCGGGCTGCCTAGAAGACCTGGGCTGGGATCGTTGCCGAAGCGCAATTCCGGAATGTCTCGGATTCGTCGCCGTGTTGGCGCACCGGACCGGCCGAGATGGTGGCACACGAAGGCCCCGGGCCATAACGAGCACGGCAAGGGCAACCTGCAGGGATACGACCCAACCGACGCAACTGGCTGAGCGCCGGTTGGGCCTGGGGGACTCCCGCGACTGGGGGCATGAGTCCGGGAGCGCGGCCGACACTGCGGAAAGTCGACAACTGCCACGCTAGCTCTGCCGCTGGGGCTTGGCCAGATCAGTCACAAACCTGTTACGGAAGCGGTAAGGTCCGCAACCGGAGCCCGTCAGATGTGCCGCGGGTCCCGCTGGACGAGGTTTCCCCCGAGCCAGCGGGATCCGCTTCCAACGGTGGTACAGCGGGTCCCGCTGGCTCAAGGCTCCAAACGGACCCCCGCCAGCCCCGAGCCGGCGGGACCGCGCGAACGACACTACGGCCTATCGTGTGCGGCAATCACGCCCGCATTCGGCTCAAGGTGACGCGGGCTTCGGCCAGGACGCGAAACACGGCGGCCACCAGGTCGGTGAAGTTGTCCCTAGATATGTCAACTGACCAGTCTGGCACTCGGCAGTCGCCTCCAGAAGGGCACAAAGCCCCGGCACAGAGTCCTGCGGCTCGGGGCTCCCGTGTCGGCTCGGCCAGCGCGGTCGCGAACGCTGGCAGGCTCCGGTCGGCGGATCAGGACTTGTCCGGCACGCGGTCCGCTCGCTCCACAGCCGTCCCTAGACCCGCCAGGGCCGTTATCGCGAGTCGATGACGGCCCGGGTGCTGTCCGGTGTCTGACCGATTGGGCCTTGGGCGGGGGCCTCTCCACGTACCATCGAGTAGTGGTTGTCGAACCGCATCGGCCGTTCGGAGAGCTCTCCATCGCGGTTGTGTGGTGCTGACGGGGGTCCAACCTTGGGGGGAATATGACGCCTTCGCGGCCTGGTCTCGTACCAGTTCGCCGAGGGCTAGGTGCGGCTCTCGTGCTGCTCCTTCTCGGCTGCGCCCTCGTCTATCCGCTCGCCGCCAAGGACCCCCGGACGGTGGGCGCCGGTCCGAGCACGACATCGACTGGCGGTCCGGCGCCAGTCTCCTCACCCTCGCCGTCGACGCCAGCCGCAACTCCAATGGTGAGCGCCAGCAGCTCCTCTTCGCCGGTGGTGCGGACCATCCGGATGTACGTGGGCAACGTCACCTACGCCAAGCCATTCGAAACCGTGCGCATCCGCGGCACCTACCACGGCGGGCCCGAGACCTATTTGCAGGTCGAGTGGCTGGAGGGCACCACCTGGGTGGCCTTCCCGATCCGGACGAAGACCGACCAGGCGGGCCGGTTCATTGCCCACGTCGAGATGGGGCGGCCGGGTCCTTGCTGGCTTCGGATGATGGATCCGGAGACCGGCGTAGCGTCCAAAGAGTTTGTGGTCAGGATCAAAGGCTGACCACGCCGACCATCATCCGCCACGGACGTCCGTCAGCCGCGCGAAGACGATGACGTTGTCCAGATAGCGGTTGCCGGCGTAGACGCCGCCACACGTGATCAGACGCAGGCCAGCATGGTCGATCGCGCCATAGACTGTTTGGCTCGGAAACCGTGACTTGGAGAATCGAGCGACCCGGGTGACGGTGAAGACGGCGATTCGCCCATCGTCCCGGGTCACCAGCACCTGGTCGCTGCGTCGTAGAGTGTCGAGACGGTGGAAGACCCCGGGGACGCCGTTCCAGGTCACGTGCCCGGCAATGACGGCCGGGCCGAGCGCTCCTGGTGTCGCCCCACCGGAGAACCAGCCGGCGTCGGCCGGGTCCTTCGGAATCTCCATATCCCCATCCGGCTCGAGCCCGAGGTCGACCAACCTGGACCGCGCACCGATCCTGGGGATGGACACCGCCACCGGGTCAGACTCCGGCAGCACCAAGCCCCTGACCCGGTCGCGGACGTCGGGCTCGTCCGCTCGCTCGGTGGGCCGTCCGCCGCTGCGCGTCGGCACAGCGGACGAGGCCGACGGCGAGCGCACGCTGGGCACATCCGCGATGGCCGCATCGGGCGGGGACGGCCCGGCCAACGCGGCCCAGATCAGGCAGACCCCCAGGAGCGCCAGCCCGACCGCGATGAACGTCTTGACCAACCGACTCGGATGCCGGTCGGCGGAAGTGAGCACCCAGCTAGACCGACGGTGGTCCGTCATCGGTCATCGTGGAGGTCCCGCCCACCGGTCGCCGCCAGAACGCCAGCGCCGCAGCCAGCAGCACGAGAGCCGCCCCGCCGCCCGCGAGCGGCGCGTTCAGGCCGGACTCCGGGGTACCGCCGGTCTCGACCCCGCCGCGCGCTGGATCGGCTGCGCCGGCCCCCTGGACGACACCGCAGGTGGCGGGGTTGGTCACCTCTTCCGGGATGCCGGACTTTCCGGCGCTCTCGGCGAAGGTCGAGGGGCCCAGGGCCTCCAGGTCGTACTTGCCGTTGTCGTTGTAGTCGATGCCGTGCTGCACGACGTGCAGCTCGGAGAGGTGCTCGATCAGGCCATCGGGGACCATCTCCGCAGGGAAGGTCCGCTCGTAGTTGACCCGGCCCTGGGCGTCGGCGACCGGCATCCGGTCAGCGGCGAGGGCGTCCTGGGGGGTCGCGCTGCCGGTGGTGGTCAGCGGGAAGAAGATGGCGCCGTACTCGCCCATCCCCTCCTCGTTGGTGAGCACCCCGTCGCCGTTCTTGTCGTTCTCCTTCAGCGACGGGCAGGCGAAGTGCCCGCCGTGCCCGGTCCCGTGGACGTGCTGAGCGTGGAACACGCCGGGCACGTGGCCTTCAGCACGGACGACCACCTTGAGACCACCGTCTTTGGTCGCGGTCAAGGTGGCGGTGCCGCTGACTCCGCTGCCGTTGACCTCCACGAGCTTGGCCTTCACCGTCGTATCGGCCGCGGCACTGGTCGGTAAGCACAACAGTGCCCCGGCCGCGGCCAGGATGAATGCGTTGCGGACCTTGATCATGTACTCCCCCGAGTCAGGTTGCGGGCACCGCGTGTTCGTTCGCGATGTCGTTCAACCCGCATCGCCACCGCCGGTATCCAGTTCTCCTCGGACACCGAACCACGTCTCGCACCCCGTCTGTGCTGCGTCACAGATATACCATCACTCGACTCCGCCCAATCGCAGCGAGTACCAAAAAGTAGGAACGGTCCAGGTTTCGTCCCGAGATCGGTCGAATCAGTCGAGTCAGGGTGGTAGGGCGACCGTTTTCGAAGGGCCCCGGGCCGTAGGGTTTCCGGATGCTCTCCGTCGCCCTGGCCGGGCTGTCCGGACTGGTCTGGGGGGTCGGCGACTTCGCGGGCGGCAAGGCGGCCCAGCAGGCGGCGGCATTGCCGGTGGCCTGGGTCTCCAAGCTGGTCAGCCTGCCGCTGCTCGCGGTCTATCTCGCGGCGACGTACGTGACGCCGGTGCCCGGCAGCTTCGGCTGGGGGGCCCTGGCCGGCGCCTTCGGCATGGTCGGCCTGATGCTGTTCTACCGGGCACTGTCGGCCGGAGCCATGACCGTCGTCGCGCCGGTCACCGCCGTCACCTCGGCCGCCATCCCGGTCGTCGTGGGTCTGGTCAGCGGCGAGCGGCCGTCCGCGATCCGGCTGCTCGGCGTCGGCTGCGCGCTGGTGGCCATCGCCCTGGTCAGCCTGGCCCCGCCCCGGCCGGGCCAACGGGTGGTGGTGACCCCGGCCCTGGTGGGCTGGTCAGTGCTGTCCGGCGCGGGGTTCGCACTGTTCTTCGTCTTCACCGCCCGGGCCGGTGACGCCGCCGGCGGTCAGGCAGGACTGTGGCCGGTCGCCGCCTCCCAGCTCAGCGGGCTGCTCCTCGGCGGCGTTCTGCTCCTCGTCCTCCGGCCCGGCGGCTGGCCACGGCGCCGACCGCTGTACTGGGCGCTGCTCGCCGGTCCGATGGACATGACGGCCAACACCCTCTACCTGCTGGCCAGCCGGACCGGTGACCTGAGCCTGGTCGCCCCGCTGGCCTCGCTCTACCCGGTGACCACGGTGCTGCTGGCCATGTTCGTCGACCACGAGCGCGTACGCTCCGTGCAGGTGATCGGCCTGGCGTTGGCCGTCGCTGCGCTGCTGCTGGTCGCCCGGTGACGGAGGAACCCGATGAGTGCTTCCGTGGTCTATCCCCGGCGGGTAGCCATGATCAGCATGCACACCTCGCCGTTGGCCACGCCCGGCGTCGGCGACGCCGGTGGGCTGAACGTCTACGTCGGTGAGGTTGCGCGCCGGCTCGGTGAGCGCGGCCTCAAGGTCGACGTGTTCACCCGGGCCACCGGGAATGACCACCCGACGATCGTGGAGCTCAATGAGCACACCCGGGTCATCCACATCTCGGCCGGCCCGGCCGCGCCCGTGGCCAAGGAGGAGCTGCTGGAGCTGGTCCACGACTTCGGTGAGCGGCTGGACGGCGAGATGGCGCACTACGACCTGATCCACAGCCACTACTGGCTGTCCGGCATGGTCGGTCGTCGGCTCAAGGCGCGGCACGCGATCCCCATGGTGCACACCATGCACACGATGGCCCGGGTCAAGAACAACACCCTGAGCGAGCACCAGACCAGCGAGCCCAACGACCGCGAGCACGGCGAGGCCGCGATCGTCGCCGCCGCGGACGTCCTCACGGCCAACACCCCCGACGAGGCGGCCGAGCTGCAGCAGCACTACGGCGCCACCACCGACCAGATCCGCATCGTGCCGCCGGGGGTCGACCTGCACACCTTCCACCCGTGCGACCAGCCCCAGAACCGGGACCAGCTCGGCGTGGACCAGGAGAAGCAGATCATCCTCTTCGTGGGCCGGATCCAGCCGCTCAAGGCACCGGATGTGCTGATCCGGGCGGTGGCCGAGCTCACCGAGCGCGATCCCGGCCGCCGCGACCAGCTACGACTGATCATCATCGGCAGCCCGAGCGGTCCCGACTCGGAGTGGTCGGCCACCCTGACTCCGCTGGCCCGCGACCTCGGGGTCGGCGACCTGGTGATCTTCCGGCCCCACTCCCCCCGCCCCGACCTGTTCCGCTGGTACTGCGTCGCCGACGTGGTCGGGGTGCCGTCCTACAACGAGTCCTTCGGTCTGGTGGCCCTGGAGGCGCAGGCCTGCGGCCGACCGGTCGTGGCCACCGACGTGGGCGGACTGCGGCACACCGTACGCGACCAGGTCACCGGCCTGCTGGTGCCCGGCCAGGACGTCGAGGCGTGGGCGGGCGCCCTGGGCACGCTGCTGGACGACGAATCGGAACGGCATCGGATGGGGGCCCGCGCGGCCGCACACGCGTCGAGCTTCAGCTGGGACAACACGGCCGCCGCGACCCTGGCCGCGTACGGAGTCGCACTGGACCAGGGCGACTGAACCGACTTCTCCACCACCCCGGGCCCCACCCCGGGCTCCGCACTGAAACACGGCTGTCACCAGGCATGTTTACATTGTCAACGTGATCGGCTACTACGTGCATCATCAGGGGCGCGGACACCTGCACCGAGCACTGGCCATCGCCGCCCACGCCGGACCCGCGATCACCGGACTGTCCAGCCATCCGCCGCCGGCCGGGTGGCCCGGCGACTGGGTCGAGCTGGCCGACGACGCCGGAGCGGCACCCGGGCAGCACACGGCCGGCGGCCGGTTGCACTACGTGCCGTACGAGCACGACGGCCTGCGGGACCGGATGGCCACGCTGTCGGCCTGGATCGGCGACATCCGTCCCGACGCCATCCTGGTCGACGTGTCGGTCGAGGTGGCTCTGCTGGCCCGCCTGCACGGGGTGCCGGTGCTCACCATGGCCCAGCCCGGCCGGCGAAGCGACCCGGCGCACACCCTGGGCTACGCCGTCAGCGAGCAGATCCTGGCACCCTGGCCGGCGGCCGCTACGCGGATCTGGCAGGCCGACCCTGCGGCGGTGGTCGGCAAGGTCGAACACTTGGGAGCGATCAGCCGCTTCCCCGTCCTCGCTGAGCCCGCCGAGCCGACCCCCGGCGCGGTCCTGCTGCTCAACGGCACCGGTGGTGAGTCGCTGGCTCGCGCGGCGGACGAGGCCCGGGCCGCCGCCCCGGCTTGGGATTGGGCGTACCTCGGCGGTCCCGGTGGCCCCTGGACGGACAACCCCTGGCCGGTGCTGACCAGCGCCGCGGTGATCGTCAGCCACTGTGGACAGAGCGCGGTCGCCGACATTGCGGCCGCCCGCCGCCCGGCCATCCTGGTTCCGCAGCAGCGACCGTTTCGCGAGCAGGTGACCATGGCCGCCGCGTTGCGCCGCGTCGGTGTGCCGGCCCTGGTGCTCGACGCATGGCCGCACCCGGCCGAGTGGCCCGCCCTGCTGGAGCAGGCCGAAGCCCTGGACGGTAGGAACTGGTCGGTGTGGAACGACGGGGGTGGCCCGGTCCGGGCGGTGCAGTGGATGCAGCAGGCGGCGGTCCGCCAGGCTCTGGCGTGAAAACCGCCCTGATCACCCCGGTCCATGGCCGGCACAGGCATCTGCAAGCCCAGCAGGAGGCGGTCGCCCGGCTCGACCCGACTCCGGACGTGCGCGTCGTGGTGGCGATGGACGACCCGGACGTTCCCGAGCTCGTCCGTGGGTCGGCGGCGGTGGTGACCGTGCGGAGCGACCCGCGGGGACTCCCCCTGGCCGCAGCCCGCAACGCCGGCGCCGCCGCGGCGCTGGCCGCGGGCGCCGAGCTGCTGGTTTTCCTCGACGTGGACTGCCTGCCCGCGCGTGAGCTGCTCGACCACTACGCGCACGCCGCCCGGTCAGGTCCACCGGCGCTGCTCTGCGGGCCGGTGGCCTACCTGCCGCCGCCACCGCCGGGCGGCTACGACCCGGACCGGCTGTCGGACCATCCCTTCCATGCCGCCCGGCCCGCCCCGCCGCCGGGCGCCCTGGTCACCGGCGGCGACCACCGGCTGTTCTGGTCGCTGTCCTTCGCGATTCCGGCGGCCGGCTGGATCCGGGTCGGCGGGTTCTGCCCCGACTACGCCGGATACGGTGGCGAGGACACCGACTTCGCCCTGCTCGCCCAGCGCGCCGGGCTGGGCCTGACCTGGGTCGGGGGCGCCGCTGCCTACCACCAGTGGCATCCCGACGGCTCACCCGCGGCGCACCAGGCCGACATCCTGCGCAACGGCGCGCTGTTCGCGGAGCGCTGGGGATGGTGGCCGATGGGCGGTTGGCTGGACGAGTTGGCCACCCTGGGGCTGGCCCGGCGCACGCCGAACGGCGGCTGGAGGGCGACCGGTCCGGCGCGGGCCTGGGCCGAACCCGCGGGCCGAGCCCGGTGAGGATCGCGCTGCTCGCCCACTGCCACCACCCGATCGCCGAGCCGTTCTGTGGCGGCCTGGAGATGCACACCGCGGGGGTCGCCGACGAGCTGGTTCGCCGCGGGCACCAGGTCGTGCTGTTTGCCAAGGAGGGCAGCCGCAGTCGTGCCCTGGTGCGGCCGATCCTGGAGCGGACCTTCCGTTACGGGCTGATGCCGGACGCGGCCGGACGCGACCGGTCGGAGCGGCTCTGCGTCCGGGCGAACCTCGCGGCGGCCGAGATGATCAACCGGGGCCGGTTCGACGTGGTGCTGAACAACACGCTCAGCCCGGTGCCCTTCCAGGCCCTGAGCGAGGCGGCCATGCTGACCCTGCTGCACACCCCGGCAGACCTGCCCCGGATCAACGCGGTGCTCGACGCGGTGGACTGGCGACCCGGACACCGGCATGCGTACGCGGCAGTGTCGGAGCACACGGCGCGGGACTGGCGGAGCCGGCTACCGGCCGTGACCGTCGTGCCCAACGGGATCGACCTGCGCCATTGGCGACCACCCGGGCGGTCGCAGCCCGAGCCCGACCTGGCCGTCTGGGCGGCTCGGATCACCCCGGAGAAGGGCCTCCCGTTCGCCATCCAGGCCTGCCGGGCGGCCGGGCTGCGGCTGGCCATCGCCGGTCCGATCAGCCACTCCGACCACTTCGTCGCCGAGGTGGCGCCGCTGCTGGGCGACGACGTCTGCTACCTGGGCCATCTCAACCACCGCGAGCTGCCCCGGCTGATCCGCCGCGGTCGGGTGTTCGTCTCCTCACCACGCTGGCCGGAGCCCTTCGGGTTGGCCCTGGTCGAGGCCATGGCCTGCGGTACCCCGGTCGCCGCCCTACCGGCCGGCGCCGCGGCCGAGGTCGTGGCGGCCAAAGGCGGCGTGCTGGCCGCGGAGTCCAGCGTGGTCGCCCTGGCGGACGCGATCCGGCAGGCCAGCACCCTGGACCGCGCCGCCGTCCGGGCCAGCGTCCTCCGCTTCGACCACCGACGGATGGTCAGCGCGTACGAGGAGCTGC
The DNA here is from genome assembly GCA_963808435.1 of uncultured Actinomycetota bacterium. Taxonomy (GTDB): domain Bacteria; phylum Actinomycetota; class Actinomycetes; order Propionibacteriales; family Propionibacteriaceae; genus Microlunatus. Next base: position 224,192 of record CAWEFW010000028.1, read on the forward strand.
TGCAGAGCCTGGTCAACACCCCAGTCCGACCCCCGGGCGACTCGGTGATCGATGCAGTCGCCTCCTGAAAGGATCACCCGACATGCCCCTGAGCTCTCCCGAAGGCAAGAGCTGGACCAAGGAGCGGATCTATGCGCTGGCCAGCGCCGGACCCGTCTCAGTTCTGGACATCGGTCCTGGCGTGGGCACCTACGCCAAGCTGCTGGCCGGACCGGAGGTCGCCCGGCTGACCGGGGTGGAGATCTTCGAGCCATATGTGCACACGTACCGGCTGCGCGACTACTACGACGAGATCATCATCGGTGACGCCCGGGAGGTCGAGCTCCCTATGGCCGATGTGGTGATCCTCGGCGACGTGGCCGAGCACATGGCCGTCGAGGAGGCCCAGGACCTGTGGCGGCGGTGCGGCGATGCCGCGCGCCGGGCGGTCTACCTCTCCATTCCGATCGTGCACTACCCGCAGGGCGAGATCGAGGGCAACCCGCACGAGCACCACGTGGTCGACGACTGGAAGCACGACACCGTGCTCGAGGCGTTTCCTGGGATCGACGAGTGGTGGCTCGGCACCGAGGTCGGCGTCTACGAGCGCCGCACCGGCTGACCGACGTACTTCAACTCATGAGCCAGGTCGACCGCACCGAACCGCCGCGGTACGAGCCCGTCCCGGCCGCCGAACAGCCAGGCCTGGACCGTGACCGGGTCCAGGTCGAGGGCGGGCGCCCAGCGGGCCGCCCGGCGTCGAGCCCGCTCTGCGGTCACCGTCCCGGCCGGGCCTGCGAGGGGGCCGAGGCGTAGCGCCTGCTCGACCAGACCGGACAGGTCCTCCAGCCGGGCGGGCTGGGTCAGGTCGACCACGGCCTGCGCCCGGGTCCGCACCGCATCCGGCACCGCCCCACTGCGAATCCGGGGGTCGGCCAGCTGGGCCACCGTGTCGGCCGCCGTCGGGCCGGTCACCCAGATCCCGCAGTCGGTGTCGCCGCGGAAGGCCCAGCGGGCGGTGGCCAAAGTGGCGTCCGGGCCCTCGTCGGGGACGGTCACGACGATGGCGGGGTATGGCAGCCACTGACCGCCGCCCCGGGCCACCGGGTCCGGCAGCACCGTGGCCAGCCGGCGGGTCTCCACGTTCTTGGCCGCTGGTTCGCCCTCGTTCCGGTCCGCCCAATCAGGTCCGTGGTGCCAAGCCACTGCATCGGGTAGGTGGGCCAGCAGGGCCCCCGCCACCCAGGCCCGGTGAGCCAGATCCCAGTCCTCGCCTCCGTAGCCGGTGAAGCCGGGATCGAACCCGCCGAGCTCGGTGAACAGGTCCCGGGTGAGGCCGCAGACTGCGGAGATGACGAAGCGGTAGGAGCGCTCGTCGGCATCCAGCAGGTCACGGCTGGCCGCGTACCCAGCGCGCAACCACTCCGGCTCCGTCAGCTCCACCGGGCCAGGTCCGTCCTCAGCCAGCCAGCGGACCAGCCGCTCCGGGTCCCAGCCGGTCAGGTCGGCGTGCCGGCGCCGCCCGACCACCAGGGCGTCGGGCGCGAGGGCGGGCAGGCGGGCCAGGCGCCGCACGTAGTCCGGCTCGGGCACCGTGTCCCCGTCCAGGAACAGCAGCACCTCGCCACCGGCCGCCGCGGCGCCGAGGTTGCGCGCCGCCGCCGCCCGGAAGCCCTGGTCGGGTTGTCGGACGAGCCGGGTGGCCAGGCCCGCCGCCGCACTCAGGTCCGGCGCGGTGGCCGAGCCGTCGTCGGCGACCACCACCTCCAGCCGGGTCGCCGGGTAGGCCTGGACGGACAACGCGGCCAGCACCAGGTCGAGCCGGGGCTGCGCCTGGAAGTAGGGCACGACCACGCTGACCGCCGGCGGCTCCGGCGGCTCGAGACCGGCCAGCAGGTCCCACCGGTTGTCCGGCACCGTCCACCGGCCGGGTCGGACGCGGAGCGGGGCCGGGGGTCGGCAGCCGGCGAAGTGCCGCGCGTACCCCGCCGCCACCTCGGCCGTACCGGGACCGAGCCAGACCTCGTCGCCGATCCGGGTCGACGCCGGATCGGTCAGCGCTGCCTCGATCGCGGTCCGCAGACGGTCGGGGCTGTCGGTCGGGTACAGGGTGACCGTGCCGGGCGCCCGCTCAGCCAGCTCGCGACCGTACGCGGATTCCGGCACGAGCGGCCGGCGGCCGTGCCCGATCCAGGTGGCGATGGAGGCTGAGGCGCCGACCCGGGCGTTCGGCGCGACCGGCACGGCCACCGAGCGCAGCCACCCAGCCAGGTCTGCGTCGGGCAGGAAGCCGGTGACCCGCATCGAATGCCCGGCTGCCGCCGCCTGGGCAACCAGCGCCTCGGCGAGGTCCTCGTGGCCGACGGCCGGCCGGCCCAGGGCAAGCAGCTCGGCCCCCTCGGGCAGTGCGGCGATCACCTGCTCGTAGCCGCGGTCCGGGAACAGGAACCCGAGCACCGCCACCCAGCCGACCCCGTTCGAAGGAGATGGACGCTGAGCCTGGCGAAGGGCGACCTGACCGGGCTCAGCAGCCTCGATCGGCAGCGGGATCATCCGCAAGCTGCGGGCGCAGTGGCGCAGACCGCCGACCAGCTCGAGCTCCAGCCGGCTGTTCACCACGATGCCTCGGGCCGACGCGACGACTCGATCGTAGGCGGCGCGGCGCCGCTCCTGCAGCGGCGACGACCCGCTCGGCAGGTCGTGCAGGGTGACCGACACCGCGACCCCGGCCGCCACGGCCGGCGCGACCACCGTCTCGTACGCGGCGGCCGCGGCCTCGGCCGTCGGCGCGAACAACCGCTCGGTGAAGGGCAGATGGATGACCGCCGCCCGGGTCAGCCGGTGCGGGTCCACCTCTTCCGGCCGCTCGGCCCGCAGCAGCGGCTGACCGCAGGCTCGGGCCACGCTGACGGCATGGCGGACCACCCCGTGCTCCTCCGGTCCGATGACCACGTGCAGCACGTCGCCGGCGTCAGCCACCGTCGTGGCCCTCGCCCACCCGCCGGTAGAGATCGGCGTGTGCGCGACGAACCTGGTCCCGCTCGGCCCGTCGGGCCGCCCGGTCGGCGGGGTCGAGCATCGGCTGCATCAGGGCCATCTCGACCGCCCAGGCCAGGCTTCCGGCGTCCAGCCCCGTCTGCTCGTTGTTGCCGTAGCCGAAGACCTCGTCCCACTGTTCGGCGTAGTAGCCGCAGTCGGGCGCCACGACCCGGGTGCCGAGGTCGCGGGCAAGCTCCAGCCAGCCCGAGTGGGTTCCCCAACGGTGCGGCAGCACCGTCACCGCGGCCTGCCGCAGGTAGCGCTCGAGCTCGGCATCGGAGAAGCGCGGATGGACCCAGAACTCGGCCCCGGGCGTGCGCTCCGGTCCGAGCAGGTCGGCGAGACGAGCGTCCTCGGCCACCTCCGGATGCAGGTCGACCCGGACCCGGCCACCGGCGAACTGCGCTCCCCGCGCGACAGCCCGAACCACGGCGCCCGGGTCCTGCAGGTTGCCCCGCAGCGACTTCAGGTGCACGGTAACCAAGCGTGGGTCGCGAGACACATCGGTGCCGAGGTCGTCGTCCGGCAGCAGGGTCGGGTGCGGCAGCACCTCGGCCGGTCGGCCGAACCGGTGCTCGATCTCGGCCGCCGCCCCGGGCGTCAGCGTGATCACCGCGGCGGCCGCGGGCACCAGCACGCCGAGCACCGCGTCGTGCCGGTCCCGGGTGGGATGGTGCGGGTTGCGCAGGTCGTGCACGCTCAGCACCAGCGGCAGCCCGGCGGCCGCCAGGGCATCCACCCAGCGCTGGGCGGCGTCGGCGTCGAGATGGTCGAAACCGAAGTGGAGGTGGACCACGTCGGCGAGCCCCGCCAGCTCGGTCACCACGGGCGGCGAGAACACCGGATCCGCGTCCCAGGGCGGCCGGTCCGGCCACACCGGACGTACGCCGTCCGGTCGCACCGCGTCCACGTAGGGGTGCCGCGCCGGGATGCTCAGCAGCCGGGGCCCATTTCGTCTCCCCAATGCCTACGCCGTCGCTGGGCTGTCGTCGGTCTCGTGGGCGGTCCGCGGACGGGCGATCGACTCCAGGTTCGTGGTGATCGTGCCCAGCTCGCCGCCCGCCATGCCCCTCCTCGGGTTGCTACTCTCCGCCGCGGAGCACCTTACGCGGTGGCCCCGACAAGGGGTGATGGCAGGGGTGGCCGATACCGGCCTACGATCACACTGTGCGGGTCTGGGCCACGGCCGCCTCCCTCCTGGTCCTGGCGGCCTGCAGCCCGCCGGAGGTAGCCTGCACCGAGATCGGTTCGCCCTCCGGCGTCGCGGTGACGGTACTGGCGCCGTACGCGGAGCAGGTGGACGGCGTACGCCTGGAGGTCTGCTGGTCGGGCCCGTGTACCGAGGACGCGGTCGAGCTCACGCCCGGTAGTGACACCGTCGACCAGGGCTGCAGCGGCTCCGACCCGGACGACACCTGCTCGGCGACCGCGGTGCCCAACGAAACGCTGGTGGGGTTCCTCCCGGTGACCGAGCTTCCGGCGGGCGAGGTCACGGTTCGCGGCACCGTCGCGATCGCCGGGCGGGCGGTCACGCTCGCCGAGGTCACCCGGAGCGCCGAGACCACCTATCCCAACGGGCCGCAGTGTGGACCGGGCGGCAACCAGCTGGCCATCACCATCGACCAGGCCGGGATCCGCTAGCCGCTCCCCCAGAACACCCGGTCGACCACGATCCGCGCCCGGCGGGTGACCCGCCGGTAGTCGGCCAGCAGGTGGGACGACTCCCCGGCCTGGTACCCGAGCAGCTCCGCGACACCCGCCAGCTCACGGTTGTCGCTCGGCAGGGAGTCCGAGCCGCGGCCGCGCATCAGCATGATCTGGTTGCGGATCCGGCTGGCCAGGGTCCACGCCGCCTCGAGGTGACCGGCGTCCATCGGCTCGATCACCCCGGCGTCGCGGGCCGCCCGCAGGGCCAGGATGGTCTGGGACGAGCGCAGCGCGGGGACCCGGTGCGCGTGCTGCAGCTGCAGCAGCTGGACGGTCCACTCCACGTCGGCGATCCCTCCCGGGCCCAGCTTGGTGTGCTTGGCCGGGTCCGCGCCTCGCGGCAGCCGTTCGGCCTCGACCCGGGCTTTCAGCTTGCGAATCTCACTGAGCTGGGCATCCGTCAGGCCACCCTCCGGCCAGCGGCGGGCGTCGATCTCCGCCATCAAGGCCGCGCCGAGATCCTCCGGCCCGGCCAGCGCGTCGGCACGGACCAGGGCCTGCAGCTCCCAGGTGGAGGACCAGCGGCTGTAGTAGTTCTTGTACGCGCTCAGCGAGCGGACCAGAGCGCCGCCCTTGCCCTCCGGGCGCAGGTCAGCGTCGATACTCAGGCTCGGGTCGGCGCCCGGCTGGGCCAGCAGCCGGCGCACCTCGGTGATCACTGCTGTGGCCACCTTGGTCGGATCCGCTTGGATCTCCGGGTGGGACGACCCCCCCGAGCCCCCCCGTACAGGCACGGGTTCCCCACCATTGTTGTCGTCCATCACGAACATCGCGTCGGCGTCGGAGGCGTAAGAGAGCTCCCGACCACCCCAACGGCCCATGGCGATCACGGCGATCCGCGGCACCGGCTGCGTGTCGACGCTGTCCCGCACCACGGTCAGGGTGGCGTCGATGGTCGCCGAGGCGAGGTCGCTCAGGGCTGCTCCGACCTCCAGCACGTCCAGCTCGCCGAGGATGTCGGCGGCGGCAATCCGGAACAGCTCGCGGCGCCGGATCGCCCGGATCGCCTCCACGCCGGCCTTCGGGTTCGCCTGCCGGGTGCCCGCTGCGCACATCTCCGCCAGCAGGTCGTCGCGGTTACGAGGTTGGAGTTCGGCGTCGTCTGCCAGCATCTGCACGGTCTGCGGCGCCCGGGTCAGTAGCTGCACCGCGTACCGGCTGGAGGCGAGAATCCGGGCCAGCCGCGCGGCCATCGCCCCCTCGTCCCGCAGCGCGCGCAGGTACCAGGGGGTTGTACCCAGGGCATCGGACACCTGCCGGAAGGCCAGCAGGCCGTGGTCGGGGTTCGGCGCGTCGGCGAACCAGCCGAGCATCGCGGGCAGCAGCTGCCGCTGGATCTCAGCCTGCCGGGTGACGCCCTGGCTGAGCGCGGCGATGTGCCGCAGGGCCGCGGTCGGGTCTGCGTAGCCCAGGGCTTTGAGCCGGTCGGTGGCCGCCTCGGTGGTCAGCCGCAGCTCGCGGGTCGGGATCCGGGCCACGGTGTCGAGCAGCGGTGAGTAGAACAGCCGCTGGTGCAGCCGGCGGACGGCCTGGGCCGTGTGCCGCCAGGTGGACATCAGCTCGGGCGCCGGGTCGGCGTAGCCCAGCGAGCGACCAAGCCGGCGCAGGTCGTTCTCGTCGTCGGGCAGGACATGGGTGCGACGCAGGTTGAACAGCTGGATCCGGTGCTCCAGGGTGCGCAGGAAGCGGTAGGAGACGGCCAGGCTCTTACCGTCGTCGCGGCCGACGTAGCCGTAGTCGACCAGCGCCTTGAGCGCGGGCAGGGTCGCGCGTACGCGCAGCCGTTCGTCCACCCGGCCGTGCACCAGCTGGAGCAGCTGCACCGAGAACTCGACGTCGCGCAGTCCGCCCTCCCCCAGCTTCAGCTCCCGCCCGGCGTTGCGGGCGGGGATGTGCTCCACCACGCGCTTGCGCATGGACTGCGTGTCGGCGACGAAGTTCTCCCGCTCCGCCGCGGTCCACACCAACGGGGCGAGCAGCGCGACGAACTCGGCGCCCAGCTCGAGGTCGCCGGCCGACGGCCGGGCCTTGAGCATCGCCTGGAACTCCCAGGTCTTGGCCCACTTGGAGTAGTAGACGCGGTGGCTGTCCAGCGTGCGGACCAGCTGGCCGGACTTGCCCTCCGGCCGCAGCGCGGCGTCGACCTCCCAGATCGTCCCGGCCGCGGTGTGGGCGGAGCAGATCCGGGTCATCTCCGCGGCCAGCCGGGTGGCGATGGTGATGGCCCGGTCGTTGCCGACCAACGGCTGCCCGTCGTCGCCGACCACCGGCTCGGCGACGTAGAGCACGTCCACGTCACTGACGTAGTTCAGCTCCTGGGCGCCACACTTGCCCAGCCCGACCACCGCCAACCGGGTCTTGAGGGCATCTGAACCGATCTTGGCCCGGGCGATGGCCAGCGCCGCCTCCAGCGCGGCATCGGCGAGGTCGGACAGCTCATCGGCGATGGCGTCCACCGCCTCGATCGGTTCCGGCGAACCCAGGTCCCGCGCGGCGATCCGCAGCAGGGCGCCCCGGTAGGCGATCCGCAATGGGTCCCCGGAGAGCTCGGTAGCGACGGGTACGGCGGAGTCGGGGTCAGCCTGGACGGCGGTCAGCAGGGTCTTTCGCAGCTCGGTCGCCGAAGCGCGCTGCGGCTCACCGTCCAGCAGCTCGAGGTGCTCGGGATGGGCCAGCAGGTGCTGGCTGAGCCGGCTGCTGCCGCCCAGCACCATGATGAGCTGGCGCGCCAGGACGGGTGACTCGGCCAGGCGGGCCGGAAGGTCGGGCATCGGCTCGGTCAGCCGGTCGAGGCCGCTCAGGGCGAGGTCGGGGTCGGCGGCCTGGGCGATCAGGTCGACCAGCTGCTCCGGCTTGGCATCACCGACCTCCCAGCGCTGCAGGATCGACTCCGCCGCCGCGGCGTCGGCGAACCCGCGGCGGGCCAGGCTGCCTTGGGTCGTCGCGATCCGGATCACACCCCGATGTTACGCACGCGTTACCGGGCCCGGCCGCGGGCAGTTGATCTTGTTCGATCCCGGGCCGACGGCTCTCGATCCGGTGCGACTTCGCCCTCGGCCCCAGGTACGCCGCCGGATCTGCATCCAACACGTTGTCCCGGGCGCGACCGTGACCTACCGCCAGGCCGTCAAGGCCAACGGCGCCCGGCTGACCACGGCTCTGGACGGCTCGCGCATCCGCGTCAAGGTCGTCCACCGCACCTTCGTGCAGCTGGTCGACGCCGACAAGAACGACCGCAACCCGTACGTGGTGCAGCCCACCCTGAACAAGGGCAACCGCCAGATCGCCCACGGCATCGACCGAGTGCTCCGGCGGTCGACCTGTAACCGGGTCCGTCAGGAGCCTCCGGGGCGGCGCAGGTACCGTCGCCCCGGAGGTTTGACACATGGCAACCCGTACCCGCCCGCTGGCCGAGGTGCTGCTGGAGCAGTCCCGCACGGTGGCCGCCTGGCTGCGCTCCCTCGACGAGGAGGCCTTCGCCGCGCCCAGCGTGCTGGCGGGCTGGGACGTCCGGCAGCTGGCCGGCCATCTCGTCTTCGCCCATCGCACACTGCGGGAGTCGCTGAGCCGCACGACGGCCGAGAGACCGTTGCCGGTTCACCTCTACGTGCAGGGCTACCGGCCCAACGCCGACCAGATCGCCGACGCCAGCCGGTCCGCGGCGGAGGCTGACGACGTGGTGTCCGCGCTGGACGCCGAGATCGCGCGTTGCGCCGAGGCGCTGGCCCCAGGCCCGCCGTCGGTCGCCCTCGGTCCGCGCGGCCCGATCGCGGGCGAGGACCTGGTCCGGACCCGCATCGTCGAGGTCGTCGTGCACAGCGACGACCTGAACCGCTCGTTACCGGGCCGCGAGCCGGTCCTGCTGCAGCGCTCGGCCCTCGGGGCGGCGGTGCGGACCTTGACGGCCATCCTGGCCGGGCAGCATCCAGGCCGCTCGGTCGAGGTCCGGGTGCCGCCCTACGCCGCGGTGCAGTGCGGCGTCGGCGACCCGGGACCGACCCACACCCGGGGCACGCCGCCCAACGTCGTCGAGACCGACCCGGTGACCTTCCTGCGGCTGGCCACTGGCCGGGTGCCGTGGTCGGACGCCCTGACCGCCGGCCGCGTACACGCCTCGGGTCTGAGGGCGGACCTCTCCACAGTCCTGCCCGTGCTCTCCTGAGCCGCTCCTACTCAGTGGGGAATATTCGCGCCCCAGACGGGGGTGAATCTTCCCCGTTCGGGGCCAAGCGGAAGGGTCGTCAGAGCAGCGGGAGCAGCCGGGCCAGCTCCATCGGCGTGACCTGCTTGCGGTACTCCTCGAACTCGGACCGCTTGTTGCGCAGGAAGAAGTCGAAGACGTGCTCACCCAGGGTCTCCGCGACCAGGTCGGACGTCTCCATGGTGCGGATCGCTTCGTCGAGGTTCCGTGGCAGCGGCGAGATGCCCAGCGCCTGCCGCTCCCGCTCGGTCAGCGACCAGACGTCGTCCTCGGCTCCCTCGGGCAGCTCGTACTCCCCCTCGATCCCGGCCAGCCCGGCAGCCAGCATCAGGGCGAAGGCCAGGTACGGGTTGGCCGCCGAGTCGATGGACCGCAGCTCGACCCGCGCCGAGGACCCCTTGTTGGGCTTGTACATCGGCACCCGGACCAGCGCGGAGCGGTTGTTGCGGCCCCAGCAGATGTACGCCGGGGCTTCGCCGCCGCCGGCCAGCCGCTTGTAGGAGTTGACCCACTGGTTGGTCACCGCGGTGATCTCGGCGGCGTGCCGCAGCAGCCCGGCGATGAAGTAGCGGCCGACCTTGGACAGGTGGTGCTCAGCGCTGGCGTCGTAGAAGGCGTTGTTGTCGCCCTCGAACAGCGACATGTGCGTGTGCATCGCCGAGCCCGGCCACTCGGTGAACGGCTTGGGCATGAAGGAGGCGTAGATGCCCTGGGACAGCGCGACCTCCTTGACCACGACCCGGAAGGTCATGATGTTGTCGGCGGTGGACAACGCGTCGGCGTAGCGGAGGTCGATCTCCTGCTGGCCGGGCCCGCCCTCGTGGTGGGAGAACTCCACTGAGATGCCCATCTGCTCCAGCATGGTGATCGCCTTACGGCGGAAGTCGGTGCCCAGGCTCTGCGGGGTGTGGTCGAAGTAGCCGGATCGGTCGACCGGCGTGGGCGACTCGCCGGGCACGATCGGGTCCTTGAACAGGAAGAACTCGATCTCGGGGTGGGTGTAGAAGGTGAAGCCGAGGTCGGCGGCCTTCTTCAAGGCGCGCTTGAGGACGTAGCGCGGGTCGGCGTAGCTGGGCGAGCCGTCGGGCATGGAGATGTCGCAGAACATCCGCGCCGTGGCCGGGCTCTGGTCGCGCCAGGGCAACACCTGGAAGGTGGCCGGGTCGGGATGGGCGACCATGTCGGACTCGTAGACCCGGGCGAAACCCTCGATCGCCGACCCGTCGAAGCCCATGCCCTCGGCGAACGCGCCCTCGAGCTCGGCCGGCGCGACGGCGACCGACTTCAGGAAGCCGAGGACGTCGGTGAACCACATCCTGACGAAACGAACGTCCCGCTCCTCGATGGCTCGTAGCACGAACTCGGTCTGCTTGTCCACGGGCACAGTCTGCCGGTCGGGACGTAACGCCAGTGTTTCGGGCCGGGTGTGTCGAGAAGCCAGTACGTCGCACGGGCTGGTCGCCGGTTCGCTCGGTAGAGCAGACGCATCTGTCGACCGCGACTCCCCACGTGTGCCTTCCCTGACCCAGGACGACTGACCCTCGTGCGCGAAAACGTCTGGTTCGACTGGTCTCTGGTAAGCACTATCGAGTGAGCGCCACGAGGACCGCCGAACCGCTGCCGATGGTTCGGCCACCCACGCTGGCCGTCGGTGAGGACCGCAGCGCCAGCCGGCTCGAGCTGTTCTTCGACCTCGCGTACGTGCTGGTCGTCATGCAGCTGGTCGCGGCCTTCACCGAGGACCTCACCTGGTCGGGCCTGCTGGTCCTGCTCGGCCTGTTCGTCGTGATCTGGCTGTCCTGGATGGGGTTCACCCTCTACGCCAACCGGTTCGACACCGACGACGTGGTGTTCCGGATCGCCAAGCTCAGCGCGACCCTGGCCATCGCCGGTTGTGCGGCGAGCGCCTCCGATGCGGTCGGGGTGTACGCGGTGCCCTTCGCGGCCTGCTACCTGGCCGGTCGGCTGATCCTGCTCGGGCTGTACCTGCGCGCCTGGCGGCATGTCGCCGACGCCCGTCCGACGATCAACGTCTACCTGACCTGCATCGGGGTCAGCGCAGCCTTGTGGGCGGTGTCGCTGGCCTTCCCGGGCCCCACGCGGTACATCCTGTGGGCCACGGCCGTTCTGGTCGACGCGCTCGGCCCAGCGCTGGCCACCCTGCGCAGCGACAAGCTGCCCCTGCACATCGAGCACCTGCCGGAGCGCTTCGGCCTGTTCGTCATCCTGGTCCTTGGCGAGGCTCTCGGCGGTGTTGTCCGCGGAGTCCACGATGCGTCGTGGTCGGGGCCCGCGGTGTCGGCCGGCCTGATCGGGTTCGTGGTCATCGCCGCCCTGTGGTGGATCTACTTCGACGTCGGCGCGGACAAGAGTGCCGACGACCTCGCCGAGACCGAGGCGGCCGATGCCGAACCCAGCCCCGACGCCGTCGACGAGCGACACGATCTCTTCGTCTACGGCCACCTCCCCATGAGCTTCGGCATCGTGCTCGCCGGCGTGGGGCTCGAAGAGCTGGTGCTGCACCCCGACACCCCGGTGCCCTCGGCGTACGGCTGGCTGCTCGCCGGCGGAGCCGTGCTCTTCCTGCTCGGGATCGTGATGGTCGTCGGCGGGACGGCCCGGAGGTGGCGGTCGGTGTGGCCGTGGCCGCTGGCCGCGCTGCCGTTGCTCCCGCTCCTGGCCAGCTTGCCCATGCTCACCAGCACGTCGTTGCTCGGCCTGGCCGCCGCCGTCCTCATCGGGATCGCCGTGGTCGGCACCGTGCGGGCGCGCGGCGAAGGTCAGCAACCGGAAGGGGAACGACCCTCCGACTAGGCTCGAACCGTGCCTCGCCTGCGACGCGCTCCGACCCCGACCGACGCGACCGTAGCCAAGATGTCGGCCCCTTCCTGGCCCGAGGGGCGCTAGCCCGTCCATGGCCGACCTGACCGGCTGGCACCCGGACCCGGGCGGCGCCCGCGGTCGATTTCGCTACTGGGACGGCACGCAGTGGTCGGTGATGACCACGAGCGATCCCGGTCAACCGCCTCCCGGCGGCCGTTCGCCCGACCCGCCCCGACGCTCCCGCGGCGTCCTGGCGGCCGTCGTCATCGGGCTGGTGGTCCTGGTGTTGCTCGGCCTCGTCATCCGCAACTTCCTGGTCGGCGTCTGGCCGATCACCGTCGACTCGACGCCGCCGCCGACCGTGGTCGGTGACGGCTCCTCGGCCACGACCCCCACCCCGGGCCCGACGCCCTCACCGAGCTCCCCCAGTCCCTCGCCCTCCGCGTCACCGCAGCCGACGGCCGCGCTGGTGCCCTGCCCGCTCGGTCTGCCCGGGATGCGGGCGCCGCACCCGACCGACGGCCGGGTGTACGGCGGCAACCTGTCGTTCCCCGCCGAGCCGACCTTCCGCCCGGCCACCGAAGAGCCTCGGATGAGCTTCGCGTTCGACGTCATCCAGCAGCCGCTCCCGGTCAACGCGTCCCCCTCGTGGATCGCTCAGCTGGCGGTCGGTCAGCTGCGGGCGGAGAGCGGTTTCGTGAACGACTCTCAGAACACCGCCGAGAGCCTGATGCAGTGTCTGATGACCGGCCCGATGTACGACCCCTACGAGCCAACCCGGGCGGACCGGCGCAGCGAGATCACGGCGGTCAGCGGAAAGCAGGGGTGGCTGATCGACTCCGACGTCACGGTGGCCGAGCCCGGGCTGCCGTTCGCGGGCGACCGGGTGGTGGTCGTCGTTGTGCCCGACGGAACCAACTGGGGCTTCTTCTTCGGGGCCGTCCCGATCGGCGATGTCGGGCTCAACCAGATCCTCGACCGCACCGTGGCCAGCCTTCAGGCCACCTGAGCCGTCCTAGGGCTAGGCAACCGCGACGCCGCTCGGCTCGATCTCCTCCGCGATCACCGTCATCGACTCCAGGAACGGCGCGCCGAAGGTGGTGGCCATGGCCACGTCCCCGGCGTCGCGGCCGCGGCCGATCAGCACCCGGCCCTTGCGCCGCTCGTTGTTACGCGGGTCGAAGGTCCACCACCGGCCGCCCAGATAGACCTCCATCCACGCCGCGAAGTCCATCGGCTCGTCGCGCACCGGCACCTCGATCTCGGGCAGGTAGCCGAACGCGTAGCGGGCCGGGATATTCAGAGCCCGGCACAGCGAGACAGCGAGGTGGGTGAAGTCCCGGCACACCCCGTAGCCCGAGGCGTGCACGTCCGCCGCCGTGCTCTGCGGACTGGAGCTGCCGTAGGAAAACGTCAGGTGCCCGTGCACGTAGTCGCAGATGGCCTGCACCCGCCGGTAGCCCGGCGGCAGGGCGCCAAAACGGCTCCAGGCCTCGCGCCCCAGGACGTCAGGCAGGCAGTAGCGGCTGGGTAGCGTGAAGATCAGTGTCTCGTCCGGCAGCTGGTCCGAGGGCAGCTCGGGAGCGTCCTCATCCACGTCGTCCACCGCGTCCGGCACCTCCACCGTCGCTCGGTAGGTGATCACCGAGCGCCCGGACGGGATGGTCAGCCGGCGGCACGGGTTGCCGTAGAGGTCGGTGTAGATGTGGGTGGGCGTCTCCGGCTGCATGGACCACTCCGCCTCGACCACCTCCGCCACCTGGTCGGTGACCGGCTCGACCTGGAAGACTGCGGAGACGTCGAACGAGGAGCGATGGACGAAGTCGCAGCCGACAGCGAGCCGACGGCTCACTGCGGCGGAGGCGTCGGAGAGGTCGGGGGCGTCGGAGAGGTCGGGGGCACCGGAGCGGTCGGAGGCGTGGGAGACGTCGACGGCGTCTCCTCCTTCTGCGAGGCGGTCGATCCCTTCACCGACTCGGCCACCGCGTTCACCACGCCGGCGACCGGGTCGGGCAGCTTCTGGGCGCTCTGCTTGACGGTGTCGCTCAGGTTCGCCACCGTGTCCTGCACGGTGGGCGAGTGGATGAACTCCTGGGCCTGCCCGCGGATCTGCTCGAACCGGGTCCGCCCGGCCTTGGTGCCGAGCACGTAGCCGATGCCGGCCGCCGCGGCGGCAACGAGGACAGTTTTCAACTTCATGGGAGCTCCTAGAGAGGCAACGGGGCACGTCGGAACGAGTTTACGACGTAAGCGATCCGACGGCGAGGGCAGGTCCACGCACGAGGCGCGACGGTACGCGGTGCGGTACCGATCAAGATCGGAGAAGAAACTGCCGACGGACCGCGGAAATCCCGGGTAAGTGTCCTTGCAGGTCGTCGACGAGATCCGATGTGGGACCCAGGAGGAGAGCAGGGCAATGGCGGTGCGACGGATCGAGGCGCGCGGGCCGGCGCCGGTCGAGGAGGTCTGGGAGCGTTACGCGACCCTCGCCCGGTGGCCGGAGTGGTCGCCGCAGATCAGCAGGGTCGAGGCGAGTGGCGACCGGCTGGCGCTCGGCGTACGCGGCACCGTGTACGTGGGCGGTGTGCTGCCGGTCCCGTTCACCGTGACCTCCTGCCGACCGGAGGACCGCACCTGGAGCTGGCAGGTCCGGCTGGGACCGGTGACAGTCGACCTCGATCACGCCGTGTACGCGGCCGGGTCCGGCACGCGGACCACGCTGTCGATGGCCGGACCCGCTCTGGTCGTACTCGGCTACGCGCCTCTGGCTCAGGTGGCGCTGCGCCGCCTCTGTGCGCTCAGTCTGTCCACCCGCACTGCCTGAGAGCGTCTCCTACTCGGCGTCGTCGTTCCAGCGCGGGTCGTTGTCGTAGGCCTCGTTGCGCTCCTCGACCCGCTGCATCGCGTGCTCCGCCTCCTCACGGGTGGCGTACGGGCCCAGCCGGTCCGCCGCCCGGCCGGCCTTGGTGTCGCGCACCGCGGTCTTGGTCTTGAGGTCGTACCACCATTGGTCGTCCGCCATCTGGCCGCTCCCTTCCTGGAGTTCCGACGCTACTCCTGGAGCATCTGGCCTAGAATCGGTGCCGGACGAGTCGGCCAGGCGATCGCGGTCCCACCTGGTGGGGCCGAGGAAAGTCCGGACTCCGAAGAGCACGGTGGTGGGTAACGCCCACCCGGGGTGACCCGCGGGACAGTGCCACAGAAAACAGACCGCCCCTCGCAGGAGGGGTAAGGGTGAAACGGCGGTGTAAGAGACCACCAGCACCCCAGGTGACTGGGGTGGCTCGGTAAACCCCACCGGGAGCAAGACCACAAGGACGCGTCCGCGCGTCTGCGGAGGCGTTCGAGGGCTGCTCGCCCGAGCCTCCGGGTAGGTCGCACCAGGCTGCTGGCAACAGCAGTCGCAGATGGATGATCGCCATCCCGCTTCGGCGGGCTACAGAATCCGGCTTACCGGCCGGCTCGTCCCCCAAATGCCGCTTGGCCTGCGGTTCTAGGCCTCGCCTCCCTTTGCAGTCCCTGCAGAGTCCCTCGGAGTCCCGAGGACCGCATCGATAGCCTCGCGAGTTCGGTCGGTCGCTGTCCGGCCACCGCGGGTGACCGGCGCCCTGCGGTGACGCTTGCCAGTCAGGCCAAGGTCGCGCCGGACACTGCGCGGCGATGGATCTATCTCGCTCGAAAGGGCGGACATCTCGCGCCCGGGCGGCAAGGGCGGATCGGCTAATGGCGAGCATCGCGAAACGTCCCAACGGGCAGTGGCGCGCCCGGTATCAGGCGAGTGAACCTCAGGCTCACGAGAGGAGGGGCGCGCCCGACCCTGCCGATACCGAACGGCACAATGGTCCTCGCTATGCCTGAGCTCCCCGAGGTCGAGAGCGCCCGGGCGGCCGTCGAGCGCGGTGCGCTCGGCCGCCGGATCGCCGAGGTCGACGACACCGACAGCTGGGTCTGCCGTCCACATCCGCCGGGTGAGATCCGGGCGGCCCTGGTGGGTCGCACGCTCACCGGCGCGTTCCGTCGCGGCAAGTCGATGTGGTGCGAGACCTCCGGGGTCGGCCGGTCCCGTACGCCGGGGCCGGTGCTCGGCCTCCACCTCGGGATGAGCGGTCACCTGCTGGTCACCGACGCGCGGGGCGGGCTGGACGAGGGTGGCGACTGGCTGGGTCGCCGGGCCGGCCGCGCCGCGGAGCGAGCCGAGGTCAAGCCGGTCTGGGTGCGCTTCACCCTGACCTTCGCCGACGGCGGCAGCCTGCGGATGTTCGACCAGCGACGGCTGGGCCGGGTCCGGCTGGATCCGGCGGTGGAGGCGCTGGGCCCGGACGCCCAGCAGATCGGGCGCAAGGAGTTCGTCCAGCGGATCAGCCGCAGCCGGGCCCCGGTCAAGGCCCGGTTGCTCGACCAGTCGGTGGTCGCCGGAGTGGGCAACCTGCTGGCCGACGAGACGCTGTGGCAGGCCAAGATCTCGCCGCAACGACCGGCCGACGAGCTGGCCCCGGCCGAGCTGAACCGGTTGCTGCGCGCACTGCACCGGACCGCGGAGTCGGCGATCGAGAACGGCGGCGTACACACCGGTGAGGTCATCGGCGCGCGCAAGACCGGCGCACACTGCCCGCGTTGTGGTACCGAGATGCAACGAGCGACCGTCGGTGGGCGGACAACATGGTGGTGCCCTAAAGAACAGAGATGACTCCGCGGCCTGCGGTCGCGGGTTAGCATCCTCCGGTGACCGGACCACTACGGGCAGGTGCTCGACTCGCGTGCATCGGGATTACCGCGACGCTGGGAGTGACGGCTCTCGCCGGCGTCGGCCACGCTGACACGCCCAGCCCCACGCCGCCGGCCACCTCCACCCCGTCCGCCGCGTCCGTCTCGCCGTCGCCGGCGGAGACAACGACCCTGGCGGCAACGCCCTCACCGACGACGCCAACGCCACGCCGACCGAAGTCCCGACTGCGGGCCAGCAACGACTCCAGGCCGAGCAGGCTCAGGGCAGCCTGACTCTGACGGTGCGATCGACCTTCGGTGGCGGCAACGTTTTCTGGTCCGACATCGGCTCGTACGCCTTCCGCGGCTCGGCCTCCGGGCTCGCCGACGGCAGCCTGGTCGAGGTGTACTACCGCGTCGGCACCGGTAGCTGGCGCGGACTGACCAGCGGCCGGACCGCGGGCGGCGAGTTCGCGATCAACAAGCTGGTCGGGAGCAACGGCACCTACACCTTCATCGCCACCACCGGTGGGGCGCCGGGCACGGGCGACGCGGTGGCCAGCAACACCGTCACCGTCACTGTGGGCGACTCCCGGATCATCTTCGACAAGCCGGTGGAGACGGTCGACTCGCTCAAGTCCCCACGACTGTCCGGTTCGATCGTCCCGGCCCGGTCCGGCGTGGTCATCAACATCGACCTGCTGCGGGACGGCCAGTTCGTCAAGATCGCCGAGACCCGCACGGACGCCAACGGTCGCTATGCGACGAACTTCTCCTACGGGCGGGGCAACCTGCGTGGGTACCGCATCCGGACGACCTACAAAGTGCCGAACCGGGTGTTCTGGGAGACCGCGAAGAGCCACTACATCTCCCGGATCGCCGTGCTGAACGCCGTCGTCACCCCGACCACCGCGGCTGAGGTGGCGAGCACGTACCGCGAAGGCTGCCCGGTCGGCCGTTCGAAGCTCAGCACCATCACCATGAACTACTACGGCCTCGACAAGAGGATGCACCGCGGCGTGCTGATCGTCCGGTCCGACCTCGCGGGGGAGATCAAGTACGCGTTCAGCCGCTCGCTCGGCGTCCGCTTCCCGATCACCAAGATGGTCAACCCCAATGTGTACGGCGGCAACGACCCGGAGCAGATGCGGGCCGACAACTCCAGCGGCTTCAACTGTCGCGCCGTCGTCGGCAACCCCTACCGGAGGTCGCCGCACTCGTATGGCATCGCCATCGACGTCAACCCGCGGCAGAACCCCTATCGGGACATCAACGGGAAGTGGTGGCCGGAGAACGGCACCGCGTACATCGACCGGACGCCGCGCCGGGGAGGCATGCTCAACCTCGACTCGACGATGGTCAGGGTGCTGCGACGCGACGGCTTCTTCTGGGGCGGCCTGTGGTCCCCGGGCAAGGACTACCAGCACTTCCAGTACTGATGCTCCTTTCCGTACGCCGCGCTGGGGCGGCCTGTGCAGTGCTGGCCGGGCTGGTCGGTGTGACCGCCTGCGGCGGCCCGGAGACGGTGCCAGCGCCGACCGCGCCGCCGACCAGTGCCACGGCGACTGCCGCTCCCTCGGTCTCGGGCGGCGGCACGGTCGCGCCCGGTGCTGAACCGTCCGAGACCGCGACGCTGGCCGCCGAGCCGACCACCACCAACACGCTGCCGCCGCCTCCCGCACCGACCGGCCCGGCCGCCTCGACCGCCGGAGAGCTCACCGCGAAGTCGCTGCCGGTGCCGAAGGGCTGGCGGACCGTGGCCCTGGATGGCGGCGAGGAGGAGGGCTTCGAAGGCAACGGCACCTGGGTGCATGACCGCGACCCGCGCTACGCGGCCTCGGACGTGATCGGCGTCGGCTGTGCCCCGGTCACCCGCGACGACTACACCGACCCGGTCGCAGCCCTGGAAGGCAACTACGAAGGCCAGGGCCGGCGGCCTGGCGTCGGCCTGGCGATGCAGTTCCCCGACGCGGACGCGGCCACGCGCTACTTCACGCTCTACCGCGCCCAGGTGATGGCCTGCTCGTCGTCCGACGGACCCGTGCAGACGCGCCTCATCCCCGGCGTGGACGGGCTCGCCGACCACCGCACCTATGACGACGGCCAGTGGACCGAGATCGGCCGGCAGATCGGCAACCGCGTCGTCCTGGTGATCCTGGCCGACCCTGGCCACACGATCAGCCGCGCGTCGGTGCAGGCCGTCCTCGACCAGATCACGTAGCTCCAGCGTTCCACTGCAGGCTGTCGGACTTTCTCGGCCCGAAGCTGCGGTGACCTGCAGCAGATTCAGGCGAGGGCGAAGGCCACCACACCTTCGGTCAGGTCGGCGCTGGCCAGCCGCACCTCCACCTGCTCACCCAGCGGCAGGTGCGAGCCCTGGACCTTGGCCGAGACGGCCGGCTCGGGAATCACCACGGTCCCACGGTCGCGCTCGCGGTCGACCTCGACCACCGTGCCGGGGAACACCTCTCCCACCCGGTCTCTGAGCAGGAACGCCTCGACCAGGTCGATCACCGCCCGCTCGTACTTCTTCGACCGGCGCTCGGCGTCCCCCATCTCCTCCGGCAGCGCGTCCAGCCGCTGACGTACCCAGTTCGGCACCGGCCGGTCGGCGCAGAGCGCCACGCAGATCTCCCCGGCGTAGCGGTCCACCAGGCGGCGCAGCGGTGCGGTGACGTGGGCGTAGTCGTTGGCCAGCGCGGCGTGTTCGACCTCTTCCGGCACTCCCCCGCTGAAAGCCTTGTAACCGGCGCCTCGGAACAGCGAGGTGCAGGAGTTCAGCATGGCCGCCTCCCGCGGCTGCTGCGGGTCGAGGCTTCGGACGAAGTCCGGGTAGTCCAGCTCGTCCGCCCAGCGGATGCCGAGGGCCCGTGCGGTCCGCCGCAACCTGCGTAGCGCTCCAGGGTCCGCGGGCGGCAAGGTCCGCAGCACGCCGATCTGGCCGTAGAGCATCAGGTGGGCGGCGGCCATCCCGGTGAGCAGCGAGATCTGCGCGTTCCAACCCTCCACCGGCAGCGGCGCCCGAAACACGAGCCGCCACCCGGACTCGTCGGCCACCACCTCCTGTTCGGGGGTCTGCAGGCTGACACCGCCCCGATCGATCTCGCGGCGTTCCCGCCAGCGCCCGACCAGCGACAACAGCTCCAGGGTCTCCCGCGGCGAACCGCTGTCGATCTCCGCCTGGGCATCGGCGTAGCTGAGCTGAGCCCGACTGCGAACCAGTGCCCGGTTCACCTCGGCGTCGGTCATCCGGCCGCGGGGGTCGGTCCGGATGGTCCACAGCAGGGCGGGCCGCACCTGGTTCGGCAGCAGGCTGGCCGCCCCCTCGCTGAGCGCCGGCGGATGCAGCGGCGTGCGCCGGTGCGGGGCGTAGAGAGTCATCACCCGCCGATGCGCCTCCAGGTCCACCGGGTCGCCGGCGCTGACGAAGGCGGCCACGTCGGCAATGGCGTACGAGATGAGGAAGCCAGACCCGTCGCGGGTGATGTGCAGCGCCTGGTCCAGGTCCCTCGACCCTGGCGGATCGATGGTGACGAACTCGATGTCCGTCCGGTCGAGGTCCGGCAGTCGGGGTGAGGACGCGGCCCGCTCAGCCGCCACCACCACCTCGGGCGGGAACTCCCCCGGCACCTCCAATGCCGTCCGGATCGACGCGAGGCCCGTGGCCAGCTCGGCCGGGAGCTCTGCGGGTAAGCCGACTCGGAGTTTGTGCACCCTAGCGTCCCCGATCCGACGTCTCTCGCCGACCGACGCCGACTGCCAAGGAACTTCGGATCCGCGACACTGCTCAGAGCCCCGAGTTCGCGGTCCGGACCAGGATCCGGCTGCACTCCTCGCAGCGCAGCACCTCATCGGCGGGGGCTGCGGCGAACCCCCGCAGGTCGGCGGCATTCACCTCGAGCTGACAGCCGGTGCACCGCCGGGCGCGCAGCTCGGCGGCCCCGACCCCGCCGTGGCTGGCCGCCACCCGGTCATACAGCGTGAGCAACGGTGGCTCGATGGTCGGCACGATCGCGGCCCGTTCCGTACGCCGCTGGCTGATCTGAGCGTCCAGCGCCGCGAGCTGCTCGTCCCGCCGGCCAGTGACCTCGGCCACCGCCGCCGTCAGATCCTCAGTCCGCCCGCGCAGCCGGTCCCGCTCGGCGACGGCCTGCTCCAGTTGCTCCATCACCTCGAGCTCGGCGTCCTCGAGGTCGCCGATCCGCTTCTTCAGGTGGTCCACCTCCGCGACCATCGAGGACAGCGCCTTGGCATCCGGCACCGAGCCGTCCGCGATCCGCCGCTGGTTGCGAGCCAGCCGTTCCTGGACCGGCTCCAGGTCCGACTCGGCCTTGGCCTGCTCCAGCTCCAGGTCACTGACCGCGGTGTCCGCGGCCACCAGATCGGAGCGGATGGCCGCCTGCTCCGACTTCAGCCGGGCCAGCTCGGCGTGCTCCGGCAGGTTCCGGCGCCGGTGGTCGAGCTGGGCGAGCGCGCTGTCGGTCGCCTGCAGGTCCAGCAGCCGCAGCTGTGAGCCAGGATCGGCCTTGATCGTTACCAACTCCTCCGATCGTGCGCGCCGGTCCGAGCCGCGACGCCTGCCTCACCCTACTAACCGAGAAATCTGAGCGCCGGGCGGGAATGAAACCCGGCTGACCGAGGTTCTCGCCAACAGACACCTGTACCGCGGCCCGTCGGCCGGGCCCGTGATCTTGATCTTGGCCACACAGTCGTGACCCTCACGCACCACCTGAGAAGGACTGATTCATGACGTCCGTGGCCGAACCGGTCCTCGAGACCGCTCGCCCCACCCCGACCCGTTCGCTCGGCGACACCTTCGTCGGCCGCCGGTACGTCCAACTCGTCATCGTGCTGGGCGCCCTGATGGCGATCGGGCCATTGACCATCGACACCTACCTGCCCGCGCTGCCCCAGCTCAGCGAGGAGATGGGTGCCACCGACGCCCAGGTCCAGCTGACCATCACCGGCCTGCTGCTCGGGCTCGGGCTCGGCCAGCTGATCATCGGCCCGCTGTCCGACGCCTTCGGCCGCCGGCGCCCGCTGCTGATCGGTCTCGCGGCGCACAGCGTGATGTCGGTGCTCTGCGCCGCTGCCCCCTCCATCGAGCTTCTCACCGTGACGCGGACCCTGCAGGGCCTGGGCGGCGCTGCCGTGGCGGTCGTCGCCATGGCGATCGTCCGCGACCTGTTCACCGGGATCCGGGCCGCCCAGCTGCTGTCCCGACTGATCCTGGTGCTCGGCGTGGCGCCCATCCTCGCCCCGTCGCTGGGCAGCGCGCTGCTCACCTTCACATCGTGGCGCGGCATCTTTGTCGTGCTCGCCGTGGCGGCCGTCGGCCTGTGGCTGCTGGCCTGGCGGGCGTTGCCGGAGACCCTGCCTGCGGTCCGCCGCCGCCCGGGGACTCTACGCGGCACCCTCGACTCCTACCGGCAGCTGTTCCACGACCGCACCTACCTGGTGATGGTCGGCGTGGCTGGGTTGATGTTCGCCACTCTCTTCGCCTACATCGCCGGCGCCCCGTTCATCCTGCAGGGCCGCTACGGCCTCTCCCCTCAGGCATTCGGCGTCGCCTTCAGCGCCAACGCGGTCGGGCTGATCCTGATGACCCAGCTCAACCCGGTACTGGTCGGCCGGTTTGGCCCGGTTCGGGTGATGTCGGTGTCGGTGCTGGTCGCCGTCACCGGGGCCGGCGCCCTCCTGGTCACGACCACCACCGGCATCGGCGGGCTGGCCGGCTTCCTGCTCCCGCTCGCATTAATCGTCTCCGCCGCCGGGCTGTCCATGCCGAACGCCCCGGCCATCGCCCTGAGCCGGCACGGCGAGATGGCCGGCGCGGCCGCCGCTGTGCTCGGCGCTGGTCAGTTCATGATCGGCGGGGGAATCTCGCCCTTGGTCGGCGCCCTCGACGACGGCGACGGCATCGCGATGGCGGCGATCATTGTCACCACCACCACCGTGGCCGCCACCCTGTTCTGGACCGCACGCCGCCGGCTGCTGGCCGAGTCAGGGCCAGCTGACCAGGACCAGAGCTTCGCTCACGCCTAGGGTCCGGGACCGTCCGGCGAGAGCAGTAGTCGCGCGACAGACAGCTGACGCTCCGGAAGGAGATGATTCCGTGAGCGGGTTGCCAACCGCGACCGTCGCTGCGATTACTTCGACCTAGACCGGATTCGGGGCGAGCGATAGCGTGAGCCTCGGCGGTTCCGTCGGGTTGTCAGTGTCCCCAGTGCAGCGGTGTGGCGGACGGCACTGCCGTCCAATCATTTCTTGCGACGGGGAGACTGCGATGCCCATTACCTTCAACGACGTTCCGGACTGGTTCTCGCACGAGAATCAAGGCGGTGGGATCGCAGTGGCCGATCTTGCCCGTGGTGGCAGCCAAGATCTGGTCGTTGCCGTGGTTGACAGCCCGGCCGGGGTGAATCGAGGTCTGTATCGGGTCGGGCGTGCCCTCGATGGAGCGGGCGCGGTTACCGGTGGTTGGACCCCGTGGGTCGATATTCCGGACTGGTTCTCACACCAGAACCAGGGTCTGGCGGTGGCCGTCGCGGATCTGGGCCCTGACGACGGGCAGGATCTCATTGTGGCGATGGTGGACAGTCCGCCGGGGGCGAACCGGGGACTGTTTCGGATTGGCCACGGCCTCGACGGCAACGGGGTCGTCGGGGGCGGATGGACGCCCTGGATCGATATCCCGAACTGGTTCTCGTGGGAGAACCAGGGGATTGCCGTCACCGTCACGCCGACGGATGGTCAGGGCACCCGAGACCTGATCATTTTTACGGTCGACAACGGTCCAGACCTCAACCGAGGGATCTATCAGATCGGACGCGGCCTGGCGGCCGATGGGACGGTTGACGCGTGGACCGGCTGGGTTGACGTACCCGACTGGTTCTCGTGGGAGAACGCTGGGTGTGGCGTCGCGGTCGCCGAGGGGGCTGGCGGCGGTCGTGACCTGGTGATCTTTCAGATCGATAACGCAGTCGGTCAGAACCAGGCGTTCTACCGCATCGGGAAGAGCCTCGACGCCGACGGGTCTGCCCAAGCTGACTGGCAGCGGTGGATGGGAGTGCCGGGCTGGTTCTCGTGGGAGAACTCCGGCGGCGGCATCGCCGTCGCTTCTCTGGGCGGTGCCCGGCAGCTGCTCGCCTTCATGATCGACGACCCGCCGGGGGTCAATGCCGGACTGTACGAGGTGCTGCCGCTCGACCCCGACCCGGTCCGAGACGGTGCCTGGGAGCTGCTGCCCTTCCTTTCGGGAGTCCTGGCTGTCCACACTGCGTTACTGCCCAGCGGCAAAGTGCTGTTCTTCGCCGGCTCCGGCAGCAGCGCGGTCCGCTTCGACAGTCCGCTGTTCGGCAACGAGGCCGAAGGCATCTTCACCAGCGTTGTCTGGGACCCGCCCGGAAGCCAGTTCACCCATCCAGCCACCCTGCGCACACCGAACGGGACACCGTTCGACTTCTTCTGCGGCGGTGATGCTTTCCTGCCCGACGGACGAATGTTGTCGGCTGGCGGAACCCTGGACTACAACCCGTTCAAGGGCCGTCCAGACGTCGCCATCTTCGACTTCACCACCGAGTCCTGGTCCTTCGCCGCGCCGATGGCCCACGGCCGGTGGTACCCCACCCTGACCGCTCTCGCCGACGGCCGTGTCCTGGCCACCACCGGGTTGAACGAGGACGGCAACGGCCACAACCAGCAGCTGGAGTTCTACTCACCCGACACTGACGCTTGGACGACGAAGGGGTTCGTCGGCGGCTTCCCTGGGCTGCCGCTGTATGCCCACCTGTTCCTGTTGACGGACGGACGGATCTTCTTCTCCGGCGGTCGGATGGACGACCCCCTCGACGTCCAGCCCTGCATCTTCGACCCGGCCCAGACACCAGTCCCCACCATCGCCGTCCCTGACCTGCTTGCACCGGACTTCCGCAACCAGTCGGCCAGCGTGTTGTTGCCACCCGCTCAAGACCAACGCGTCATGGTGATCGGCGGCGGCCCGGTCGGCAAACAGGACCAGACCGACGCCACCGGAGCGGTCAGCATCGCCGACCTGACCGAGGCCAACCCCCACTACGTCGCCGCCACTCCGATGGGCCTGCCCCGACTGCACCTCAACGCCGTGCTATTACCTGACCGTACGGTCTTCGTGAGCGGTGGCTCCCTGAAGCAGGAGGACCAACCCCTCGCAAGGCTCGAAGGCGAGATCTACGACCCCGCCACCGACGACTGGACCCCGACCGCCGCCGCGAGCGTGCCCCGGCTATACCACTCCACCGCCGTGCTGCTCCCCGACGCCCGCGTCGTCGCCGCCGGCGGAAACCCGGAGGGCGGTTCCCAGGTCGCCTGGATACCACCCGACGAAGAAGAGGAGATGAGGCTGGAAGTGTTCAGCCCGCCCTACCTGTTCAAGGGCCCCCGCCCACAGATCACCGCAGCACCTGACCAAGCCGGCTACAGCCAGACCATCACCATCAGCACCCCTCAGGCGCCCACGATCCAATCTGTCTCGCTGGTCCGCAACGGCGTCACCACCCACTCATTCGACAGCGAACAGCGACTGGTCGACCTCCCGATCACGGGCAGAGCAGCAGAAGCCATCCAGGTAGCGGTGCCCGCCAACCCAAACCTGGCCCCACCCGGCTGGTACATGATCTTCCTCATCGACACGGACGGCGTACCGTCGGTGGCGACCTGGCTACAGATCACGCCCTGACCCACCGAGTTCTCATCGCCAGATGGCACACGCGGGTCGTGGGCCGATATGGACGCTCCCATCTGCGAAAGCCCCAGGCGTTGGTCAACCGGCCAGCTCGTGCACCGGCGCGTTCCACAGCTCCAGGGTCTGCCCGTCCCGCTCCTCCGACAGCACACAGATGGTGCCGGTGTGCAGCTCGAACTGCGCTCCCGCCCGCAGGTCCAGTCCCAGCCAGACCACGGTCAGCGCCCGCAGCGCGTGGCCGTGCCCGAACAGGATGGCCTGCTCCACGTCGGCGGCATGGATCTTGGCGATCAGCCGGTCCATCCGCGCTCGCATCTCCTCCGGCGACTCGCCGCCGGGGGTCGGGCCGGTCCAGATCAGCCAGTCCGGATCGAAGCGCTCCCGGATCTCGTGGGTGGTGATGCCCTCGTAGTCCCCGTACGCCCACTCGGCCAGGTCGGGCTCCACCGTCGGCGCGGACGCCCCGGTGAACCCGGCCAGCTCCGCGGTCCGCCGGGCCCGCTGGCGCGGGCTGGTCAGGATCAGCTGGAACGCCGCCGGATCGAGGTAGCCGCGCAGCAGCTTGGCCTTCTCCTCGCCGCTCCCGGTGAGCGGCAGGTCGGTCACCGAGGTGTGCTGGCCGCTGAGGCTCCACTCGGTCTCACCGTGCCGGACGAGGTACACCTGGGTCACCTGCGCAGACTAAGGCACAGCCCGCCGTGAACCCGCGAGCGCGAGCGGGTAGGGCCATTAGATTGGGGGCCGTGAGTGACCGACGCCCCGCGCTGCCGAACCGGCAGGTGCCGTTCTCCGAAGCCTTCAAGGCGTTCATCGCCCAAGGTTGGGCCTCCTACCCCACCGCGCTGCCGAAGCCGCTGCCCGCGGCGGAGCCGGCCGTCGCCCGCCGGGCAGCGATCAGTGCCCAGTTCCCCGGCGAGCGGCTGGTGATCGGCGCCGGGGGGTTGAAGACCCGCAGCAACGACACCGACTACCGCTTCCGCCCGCACGCGGCGTTCGCACACCTCACCGGACTGGGCACCGACCGGGAGCCGGACGCCGTCCTGGTCCTCGAACCCACCGACACCGGCCACGACGCCACCCTGTACTTCCGGCCCCGGGCGCCCCGTGACTCCGAGGAGTTCTACGCCGACGCCCGCTTCGGCGAGCTGTGGGTCGGCGTCCGACCGTCGCTGGAGGAGATGGCCGCGCTGTGCGGCATCACGTGCGCCGACATCGGCGACCTGCCCGACCACCTACGCAAGGACGCCGACACCACCCCGCTGCGGGTGCTCCCGGTCGACCTCGAGCCGGAGGTGACCGAGGTCGTGGCCGAGGTCCGGCCGACCGAGGCGCCGCGGGAGGAGGGTCAGCTCTCCGCCGACGCCGAGCTGGCCCAGGCGCTCAGCGAGCTGCGGCTGACCAAGGACCAGTTCGAGGTCGAGGAACTGCGGGAGGCCTGCCGGCAGACGGTCGAGGCGTTCGTGGCCGTGGTGGCGGAGCTGCCGGAGGCGGTTCGCCGCGGCCGCGGCGAGCGCTGGGTCGAGGGGATTTTCGGCCTGCACGCCCGGCACGTGGGAAACGCCGTCGGCTACGACACCATCGCGGCCTCGGGCGAGCACGCGTGCACCCTGCACTGGATCCGCAACGACGGCGACGTGCGCGACGGCGACCTGCTGCTGCTTGACGCCGGGATCGAGCTGGACTCGCTCTACACCGCCGACGTCACCCGAACCCTGCCGGTCAACGGACGGTTCAGCGATGACCAACGAATGGTCTACGACGCGGTGTACGCGGCGCAGCAGGCCGGGATCGAGGCGGCTCGGCCCGGGGCGACGTTCTCCGACGTGCACGACGCCGCGGTCCGGGTCATCGCCGCCCACCTCGAGGACTGGGGGTTGCTCCCGGTCACCGTCGAGGAGGCGCTGGGCGAGGACGGCGGGCAGCACCGGCGCTGGATGGTGCACGGTACCTCCCATCACCTCGGGCTGGACGTGCACGACTGCGCCCAGGCCCGACGCGAGAACTACCGAGAGGGCACCCTGCAGCCCGGGATGATCCTGACGGTGGAGCCGGGCCTGTACTTCAAGGCCGACGACGAGCTCGTGCCCGAGCGGCTGCGTGGCATCGGGGTCCGGATCGAGGACGACATCGTGATCACCGAGACCGGCTGCGCCAACCTGTCCGAGGGTCTGCCGCGGACCAGCGCCGAGGTCGAGCGCTGGATGGCCGAGGTCTGGGCCGGCTCCGGGGCGGATGGTCCGCCGTGACGACCAGCCCCCAGCGTCGCTACCTGCCCGCCATCCCACCCGTACGCCGGCGCCGGACCCCGCTCACGCCGCTGCCCAGCCCACCACCCAGCTCGGTGATCGCCTGGGCCTGGTACGTCGACGGCGTCCGCAGGCATGCCCGAGCTGGCGACCAGGTACGGCTACTTCGTCGTCCTCGGTCTGATCGCCGCGGTGATGATCGGCCTTTACATCGGGTTCAAGCGCAACAAGTGGCTCTAGCCCCTGGACATGCCAAAGGCGCGCCTCCCTGGACCGGGTCCAGGGGGCACGCCCGAGTGACGGTGATGGGTCCGCCCGCCCGCCCCAGAACGGGCGGACCCACCGGTCTTGTGGCGGTTAGACCACCCGTCGCGTCCGGCTCCGACCGGTCGCCACAGAGGCGATCATGACCAGCACCGCGGCCACTGCGATCGCGATCAGCCAGCGGACCCAGTCGATGCCGGGGCTGCCATCGCCACCGAACGCGGTGTAGAGGAACCAGCCGAGGATGACGCCCCCGATCCCGCAGAGGATCGTGAGCCACAACGGGATGTTGTCCTTGTCGCCCGGGGCGACGAACTTTCCGAGCAGGCCGATGATGATGCCCGCGATGATCACACCAATGATCTCCAAGCCACCCATGCGCATTTCTCCTTTGCCTGGCCCGCCGCCCTATGCGGCGGGCGTTGGCCGACCGTCGGGCCGACGCTCGGCGACCGGTCTGTTTACATTGTAAACCCGGCGGGTTTGCCGTGTAAACGACCTCCTCTCAGGGGCCAAACTTCGTGTCCCGCGACCAGGCGCGCCTCTCCGGAGAACTCCACCCATGCCCCGACGTCTCGCCTCGCTGACCGGGCTGGCGAGGTCGACCTCGGCCCCACGTTGGACTACTCAAAGGCGGCTGCGCGGGCGCCTGGTCTGCCTTGCAGCATCTCGCGTGCTTGCGCAGCGACCTTGTGCTCACAGAGCACCTCGTACTTGGTGGCCACCGTCTGGGTGATGGAGGTGAAATCCCGCTGGCCTCGGCTCAGGGCGTAGGCGGCCGCGTTGAACCCGATGCCGAGCACGATGCCGATGGCCAGCGAGACCAGCAGCAGGGCGAGGAAGCTTGCCGGCCGGAGGAAGATCAGCATCACCAGGGCCACCAGGAGCCCGGTGGAGATCCCGGACATGACGCCCTGGTTGATCACCGTGCCCCAGTTGCGTCGTCCGAGCACCCGCTCCACCGACTTCAGGTCGGTGCCGACGATGGCGAGGTTCTGCACCTCGAACTTCTCGTCGGCGAGGTAGTCGACGGCTTTCTGGGCATCCCCATAGGTGTTGAAGATCCCCACCGATTGGGGGAACTGCAGTTCGAACAACGAGCCGGGCCGCTGCTGCGGGGTGGCCATCTCTCGACCTCCTGTGTCACCAGCCAATCTACTCCGGCAGGGACCCGCAGCTGCGGAGGCCCAGCCGGCCGGTCAGCGCCAGCCGGCCAGGGTGACGACGAAGGTGTTCTCCACCGGCCGGGGCGAGGAACCGGTGTAGTTGCTCAGCATGACGAAGACGTATCTCCGGCCGTTGGCCCCGGTGACGTAGCCGCTGAGGGCGGTGACGCCGGTCAGCGTGCCGGTCTTGCCGCGGGCGTTGTTGGCCGCCCGGGTGCCGTTCATCCGGTGACGAAGGGTGCCGTTCATCCGGCTCTCCGGCGTAGTAGTCCTGTGCGTACGCCTTGGACCAGCCGGGGTTGTAGCGCACGCTGTCGAAGTAGGTGGGGTCGACCACCAACCGCCCGGTGACGCGGTTGATCCCGGCCGCCTTCACCCGCCGGGCCAGCAGGGCATAGTCGCCTTCCCGAGTGGACGGGTCACCGAAGCCCTTGAGGTAGAGCCGCCCGTCCAGCACGCCGCGGACCACCGGGTTGCGGCGGTATACGTCGGTGTGGAAGGTGAAGTCCGGGCCCAACGTCTCCAGCGCCGCCGCGGCGGTCAGGATCTTGGTGTTGGACGCGGGGATCCGCGCCACGACGCCGTTGCGGCTGTGCAGCCGCTCGCCGGTGACGGCGTTCAGAACCACCGCGGAGGACTTGGCTCGCTGCACCCGCGAGTCCGCCATCACTGAGTTGACCTTCCGGACCAGCCGCGGGTCCGGCGCCGCCTGCGCGGGCGGGGCGGCCATCACGGCGACGGTGGCAGTGACGACGATGGCGGTGAGAAGTCCGACTCCGCGGCGCAGCGGGGCGTGGACGTACGGCATGGGGATGCTCCTGATGTCCGGCAGTCCCCGAGCCGGGGTCAGGCTAACCCACGGTCGTCACGTATCGGATCATTGCCGGGGGAAGACGCAGAACTCGTTGCCCTCCGGGTCAGCCAGGATGTGCCAGCTGATCTCGTCGTCAGGCACCCGGAGCAGCCCCGCTCCGGCCGCGAGAAGCTCGTCGACCTCCCCGCGGACGTCCCAGTGCAACCGGTTCTTGACCGTCTTGGGCTCGGGCACCTGGGCGAACACCATCTCGAAGGGCGGGCCAGGCGCGCCCTCCAGCCAGGAGAAGGCTCCGTCCCCCGTGTCCGTCCCGTGCTGCACCGGCACCCCGAACCGGTCCGCCCACCAGGTGGCGATCGCCGCCGGGTCAGCGGAATCCACCACCACCTCGTACAGCCGGTAGTTCGTCAGCCTGGTGGGGTCGCGGACGAAGGCGCACACCTCACCGCCCTCCGGGTCGGCCATCATGGTCCACGGCTGGCTGTCGTCGAGCACGGTGGCCCCGAGGTCGATCAGGTCCGCAACGGCCGCCACGTGCACGTCGAGATGCACCCGGTGCTTGACCGTCTTCGGTTCGTGCACCACGTTCAGCCACAACGCGTGCTCCGGAACCCCGTCGGTCAGGCACTCCGGGCGGTCCGGGTCCGGGTGCAGGCCCAGAGCCGGACCCCAGAAAGCAGCCGCCGTCGCCACATCTCCGACGTCAAGGCACAGATCCTGGAACTCGATCACGCACCTCAGCCTGCCATTGGCGGGATAATTCCCCCGTGGCGGCATCGGCGACCTCGGTCTTCATCTCCCGAATCCGGAACCTGCCGGTCCTCGACGATGCCGGGGACCAGGTGGGCAAGCTGCGTGACGTCGTCGTGCAGCGCAGGGCCGGGGGCCACGCCCCGCGCGCGAAAGGCCTGGTCGTCGAGCTGTTCGCCCGGCACCGGATCTTCATCCCGATGCCCCGGGTCCGCAGCATCGACGCGTTGCAGGTGGTGATCACCGGTGTCGTCAACACCCGCCGCTTCGAGCGCCGCAACTCCGAGACGCTGGTGATCGACGACCTGTTCGACCTGACCGTGCAGCGGATGGACCAGACCGGCACCTCGGTCATCTTCGATGTGGCCATGCGACCCGTCCGCTCGCACGACTGGGAGCTGTCGGAAGTCGCGTTGCGCGAGACCGGCTCCCGCCGGACCCTGGGCCGGCGCGGCCACGTCACCATCGTCGACTGGTCGGCGATCGCCATCTTCAGCGGCGACCGGGGCCGCGGGACCGAGCGCCTGCTGGCCCAGATGGAGGACATGCGGGCGGCCGACGTCGCCCGCGAGCTGCACGACATGACCCCGGAACGGCGGGCCGAGGTTGCCTCGGCGCTGGACGACCACAAGCTGGCCGACGCGCTGGAGGAGCTGCCGGAGGACGAGCAGGTGGCGCTGATCTCCGTACTCGACACCGAGCGGGCCGCCGACATCCTCGAGGAGATGGACCCCGACGACGCCGCCGACCTGATCGCCGAGCTGGCGCCCGAGCTGGCGGAGCAGCTGCTGGCCCGGATGGAGCCCGACGAGGCCAAGGACGTACGGCGGCTGCTCAACTACGCCGAGTTCACCGCCGGCGGCATGATGACCCCGGAGCCGGTGATCCTGCCCCCCGATGCGACGGTGGCCGACGCCCTGGCCCGCATCCGGGACGCCGACCTGACCCCCGCCCTGGCCTGCATGGTCTACGTCTGCCGAACGCCCCTGGAGACTCCGACCGGCCGCTTCATGGGCGCCGTGCACTTCCAGCGACTACTCCGGGAACCGCCGTCCACCCTGGTGTCGGCACTGGTCGACAACGAGCTGGAGATCCTCACCGACGACGCCAACCTGCACGCCGTCAGCCGCTACTTCGCGACGTACAACCTGGTCAACGCACCCGTGGTGGACTCCAAGCAGCGACTGATCGGCGCGGTCACCGTGGACGACGTGCTGGACCATGTGCTGCCGGAGGACTGGCGCGGTCGCCAGCTGGACCTGCTGTCCAGCGGCGATGCGTCAGCGGGCCATCGTGGCTAGGCCGGAGCGGAACCCCGAGCGGCTCAACACGCCCGGGCGCCGACGCCGCTCCACCCTGCCGACGCTCAAGGTCGACCGGGACGCGTTCGGCAAGTTCGCCGAGGGCTTCGCCCGCTTCATGGGCACCGCGCGCTTCCTGGCCGGCATGACGGTGATCATCATTATCTGGGTGATCTGGAACGTGCCGTTCGGGCCGCCGCGGCCGCGGTTCGACGAGTACCCGTTCATCTTCCTGACCCTGGTGCTGTCGCTGCAGGCCTCGTACGCGGCGCCACTGATCCTGCTCGCCCAGAATCGGCAGGAGTCCCGGGACCGGATCGGCATCGAGCAGGACCGGGACCGTGCCGCCCAGAGCCGGGCGGACATGGATTTCCTGGCCCGAGAGATCGCCAGCCTGCGGATGTCGGTGGGCGAGCTGGCCACCCGGGACTACGTCCGCTCCGAGCTGCGCAGCGAGCTCCGAGCCATCCTGGCCGAGCTGGACGACGACGGGCCCTGAACCCCTCGCCCCCGTCCTGCCCACTCCGCCCTGTCGGTTTCCCACGCTGCGTGGGAAACCCACGCTGTACCCAGGTTGCAACCTGTGCTCAGCGTCAGATTCCCACGCTGCGTGGGAATCGTGTGACGCAAGCGACCCGCTCAGTCTGCGGTACAGCGCCTACGCTGGACGCCGTGCCCGATACTGTCACCGAACACCCGCTGGCGCCCCGGATCCGGGCGGCGCTGCACGGCGTGAACGATCCGGAGATCCGGCGGCCGATCACCGACCTGGGCATGGTCGAGGCGATCGACGTCGACGCCGACAACCGGGTCCGGGTCGAGGTGCTGCTGACCGTCTCCGGCTGCCCGATGAAGGACACCCTGCGTCGGGACGTGACCGCGGCCGTCTCGGCGGTGCCCGGTGTCGCGGCGGTCGAGGTGGCGCTCGGCGTGATGAGCGACGAGCAGCGGAGCGCGCTCCGCGACCTGCTCAAGGGCGGGCAGACCGAGCGGGAGATCCCGTTCGCCCAGCCCGGCTCGCTGACCACGGTGATCGCGGTCGCCTCGGGCAAGGGCGGCGTCGGCAAGTCCTCGGTGACGGTCAACCTGGCGCTCGCGCTGGCTGCGCACGGGCGTTCGGTGGGCGTTCTGGATGCCGACATCTACGGCCACTCGGTGCCCGCCATGCTGGGGGTGGCCGACGCCCGCCCGACGGCGGTCGAGGACATGATCATGCCCGTGCCGGCGCACGGTCTGAAGGTCATCTCCATCGGCATGCTCAAGCCGCGGCGCGACCAGGTGGTGGCCTGGCGGGGCCCGATCCTGGACCGCGCGCTGACCCAGATGCTGTCCGACGTCTACTGGGGCGACCTGGACTACCTGCTGTTGGACCTGCCGCCGGGTACCGGTGACGTGGCGATCTCGCTCGGCCAGAAGCTGCCGAACGCCGAGGTCCTCGTGGTCACCACGCCACAGAGCGCCGCGGCCGAGGTCGCCGAGCGGGCCGGGACCATGGCCTCGATGCTCAACCAGCGGGTGATCGGCGTGGTGGAGAACATGTCCTACCTGGAGCTGACCTGCCCGCACTGCGGAGAGCCGCATCGGGAGGAGATCTTCGGCTCCGGCGGCGGGGCCGACGTGGCGCGTACGCTCAGCGCCCGGCTCGGCTATCCGGTACCCCTGCTGGCCCAGATCCCGCTGGACGCCCGGCTGCGCGCCTCCGGCGACGCCGGTACTCCCCTGGTCGACGCCGATCCCGAGCAGCCGGCCGCCCGGGTGCTGACCGACCTGGCCGCCACCCTGGCCCGTCGCGGCCGCAGCCTACTCGGCCGCCAGCTCGGACTCACCCCGACCGGCCGCTGACCCCATCCCGCCCCTCCTCCCTCCAGAAACCGGTCAAAGACTGCAGCTTCTGAGACCCAGGAGCTGCAGTCTTTGACCGGTTTCGGAGATGGCGAGGACCGGTCAGGTGGCTTCGGCGTCGTACGGGGTGAGGATCCGGGGCGACGCGTTGTCCGCCGCCGCGGCGGTCGGACCGCCGGGGCTGACGTCCTTCGCGCCGTTGATCGAGGTGGTGACGTCCTTGGTCGAGGAGGCGACCGTACGCCGGACGTCGGTGATCTCGGACTTGACGTCGGCGATGATCGGCTCGACGTCGTCCAGCAGGTGCTTCTGGACGAAGGTCCGCGGGTTGAGGTCCCGTAAGTCCATGTTCTCGAACTCCGGGCCGAGCTCTTTGCTCAGCTGCTCCTGGGCCGAGGACGCCATGGTGCGGACGTAACGGATCACCCGGGCCGCCTTGCGGGCGAGGTCGGGCAGCTTCTCCGGTCCGAACAGGATCACCGCCAGCACGATGAGCAGCACGAACTCGGGCGCGTTGATGTCCAGCAGCAACGGCGTCATCGGCATCAGCCCTCCCGGCTGCCGAGCGTCACCGTGGCCCGTGCCTTGGCGCTTCCCCGCTCGTACTCCAGGACCACCTTCTCACCCGGTCGCCGGGTGCGGATCTGCACGATGAGCTCCTCGGTCTGGTCGACCCGCAGGTCGTCGATCTTGGTGATCAGGTCCCCCTGCCGCAGTCCGGCCCGGAAAGCGGGGCCGTTGCCGTCCACCGAGGTGAGCTCCAGACCGCCACCCACCTCGCGGAGGGCCGCGCCGATCACCGGATAGGTGGCCTTGCCGTTGGCGACCAGCAGGTCCGCGATGATCATGGCCTGGTTGACCGGGATGGCGAAGCCGACCCCGATGTTGCCGGTCTGCTGGTCGCTGTTGCCACGCGTCAGGATGGCCGAGTTGATGCCGATGACCCGGGCCTGGCCGTCCACCAGCGGCCCGCCGGAGCTGCCCGGGTTGATCGCCGCATCGGTCTGTACGCCGTTGATGAAGGCGAGCGGGGAGTCGGCGTTGCCGTCGGCCTGCACCACCACCGGTCGGTCGACCGCCGACACGATGCCCTGGCTGACCGAGTCGGGCAGGCCGAGCGGAGCGCCGAGAGCGAGTACCGGTTCACCGACCCGAATGGTGTCGGAGTCCCCGACGGTCAGTGGGCGGAGGTAGCCCGCGGGCTTGACCTTGATCACGGCGAGGTCGTACGACGGACTCCGGCCGACCAGCGTGGCCGTCTGTCGCCGGCCGTCGGAGAAACCCACCCGGATGGTCGCGCCGTCGGCCGCGCCGGAGATCACGTGGTTGTTGGTCAGGATCCGGCCCTCGGCGTCCATCACGAAGCCCGAACCGGTCGATCGCCCGACCTGGATCGTCACCGTGCCGGGCAGCGCCTGGGCCGCCACTGCGACGGTGTCCATGGGACCGCCACCGGATGCCGCACCGGGGGTGCTCGCGGCCGTCGTCGCCGTCGATGGCTCGGGTCCACTGGCCGCTGCGCTCGGTGCGGTGGTGGTGATGTCGCCCTGACCGGCGAGCAGCGCGCCGCCGTAGCCCGCGACGCCGCCGACCAACAGCGCGGTTGCGGCCGCCACCAGGATCACCGCGCCGGCCCGGACCCCGCGGTTCCGCGCTCGCCCACCGACCGCATGCGAACCAGTACGCGCAACGCCGGTCGGGGTGGGAGTCGGCGGCGGCCAGCCCGCACCCGTCAGAGAGTCTTGGTCGGGCAGGTGGTACTCGGCCGAGGCCGCGCTCCCGGGGGCGGACGGCTCACCGAAAGGTCCGAAGTATCTGGCCTGCGACGGTTCGTAGACCGGCGGCCGGTCCACCGCGTCTGCGTCTCCCAACGTCCTAGCCCTTCACTTTGGCCAGAATCGAGGCCCAGCCCTCCTGAACTCGGTCCATCGTAGTTGGGGTGTACGAGCGCTCCGGCGGCAACGACGCGATCGCGCGGGTCAGCACGTCCGTGGGTCCGTCGGTCACCACGGTCAGCACGGTGTCGCCGGCCTGCCAGGTGGCGGTCTGCGAGGCCCCGTGCCGCACGTAGGCCTGCAGTTGGGGATCCCATCGGGTGCCCGCCGGCGGCCCGTCCAGCCGGCCGCGCTGCTCGACCACGCCGACTGTGGTCACCCCGTCGCTGTAGACCGCCTGTACCGATGTCGGGCCGGTGGCCCGGTCGGTGTGCAGGCGCACCAGGGACAGTCCGGACAGGTCCCGCCCGCAGGACCAGCCCGAGCTGCTCAACCAGGCCACGTCGGCGACCGAGAGCGAGGTCGTGGCGGTGGTCGGCACCAGCCGCGGCGGGAGGTGCTCCATCATCTCCGCGGCTGGGCTGACCGTCACGGAGGTGAACCCGGTGGAGAGGGCGACGGCGCCGGTCCGGTCGTAGAGCTCCTGCCACAACACGATGCCCGTCTCGTCGTCCAGCCACCAGCGGGCGGCACGCTGACCGAGGCTCCAGGCCGAGATCTCGGTGGCCGAGCGGCCGGCCACCGTCGCCCCGCCGACTCCGTTGAGGATGTAGTTGGCGGCGAGCAGGTCGAGCAGGTCGTCGTCGACGACCCGGGACGACACTGTCGTCGGGCTGAAGCCGTGCACCAGCTGCTTGCCGCTCCGGCTGAGCACCTCGACGTCGATGCCCTGGCCGGCTCGGGCCTCGACAGCGATCTCCGCCCACATCGTCTGGCCGTTGCGCGTAGTGAAGAACGACTGGCGGCCGCTGTAGCTGACGGCGTGCTGGCTGTCCACCGCGCGTTTCATGGCCGCCCCCGCCGCCGCCGGCGAGAGCGACCGGCGGGCGGGGGACGGCAGCGGCCCGAGGGTGGCCGGGTAGGCCGACAGCTGGCCGGCGTCGGCCAGCATCACCGCACCCAACGCGTCGCTGGCCAGAGGGAACTGGCCCAGGCTGGAGCTGAACGCCACCTGCGCCCGGCCGACCGGGTCCCGAACCACCGCGAGCTGGCCCGAGGGAGCGGCGACATAGCCGATCATGCCGACGACGGTGAAGGTGCCGACGGCGGCCGCAGCGGCCGCGGTCGTCCGCGTTCGGCGGGCACGCCGCTGGCTGGGCAGTCCGAGCATGCTGGGAGCCGCGGGCCGGCGGAACGGACGGGTGTACAGGGGTTCGGTCGCGGCCATCCCGGCGATCGAGACCAGCCGCGCCGACAGGTCATCGGTGGCCGGGGCGGGCTGGCTGCGAGCCCGGCCCAGCAGGTCGCGGACCTCCCGCAGGTCGTCCACGTCGCGTCGGCACTCCGCGCACTCGACCAGGTGGGCCAACAGCTTCTCGCGGCCCGCATCGTCGAGCGCGCCGTCCACGTAGGCCGAGCGCGACTCCGCGAGCTCGGCGCAGGGCCGTCGCCTCACTGCCGCCCCGCCGACTCCAGACTCGGCGATCTCGGTTGGCCCTGGGCATCGGCGTTCGCACCCTCCACCTCGACGCCCAGGTACCGGTGCCGTAGGCCGGTCGGTCGACGGTGGTCGAGTGCGGCGCGCAGCTGCGCGCGACCGCGGTGGATCCGGCTGCGGACGGTGCCGATCTTCACGTCGAGCACCTCGCTGATCTCCTCGTAGCTGAGGCCCTCGATGTCGCACAGGACCACGGCGGCGCGGAACTCCGGCGGCAGGGCGGCGAGCGCGGCGGCGACGTCGTGGTCGAGGTCGGCGTCGGCGAGCGCCTCCGAGGGGGTCGGCCAGGCACTCGGCAGGCGCTCCGCGGAGCCATCGGCCAGACCGTCGAAACGGATCTTCTGCCGGCGGCGGGCGCCGTCCAGGAACAGGTTGGTGGTGATGCGGTGCAGCCAGCCCTCGAAGGTGCCCGGCTGGAACCGGTGCAGGGAGCGGAATACCCGTACGAACACGTCCTGGGTCAGGTCCTCGGCGTCCGGCCGATTACCGGTCAGCCGGTAGGCCAGGCGGTAGACCCGGGCGCTGTGGTCCCGGACGAGCTCTTCCCAGCTGGGCGGCGTCCACTCCGGTTCGGCGGCCGCGGTGACCGCGCGATCTGGCCTGGGGGCAGGATCGGCCACGGGCCGGTGCAGCATCCGGACCCCCTCCTGGCCGCCGGTGGCACGGTCGAGAAGCCGTGCCGCGTGAACGCCATTCTCGCTGGCAATCCTGGCAAACCCCTGAACGAACGCTGTCAATTGGCTGTGCCCGCCCTCCCGCCGCCTCATACACGTCCAACGCCGCAGGTCAGGCGGGTGTTCCGGATCTACGCGACCTAGGAGACTAGCCGTAGAGCCGGCGCCGCATGGCCGTCACGGCATCGGGGAGCGTGGGATCGGACAGCGGGCGCTTGGCCTGGGTGGGCGTCGGCAGTGTCCGGACCCGGCCGTCGTGCAGCAACACCGTGATGGTGCGGTTGGCCCTTCTCCGGTCGAGCTGGACGCTGGCGACCGTCTCCCACGGGATCACCTCGGCTCCGATCTGCCGGATCTCGATCCCCTGCTCGGTCAGCCGCGTCCGGGTCCGGACCAGGACGGCCAGGAGAAGCGCTCCGGCCAGGAGCAGGACCAGGCCGAACAGGCCGAGCACCACACTGAGCCACCGCCAGCCGTAGGTCGCCGCCTGGTAGACGAACACCAGACCAGCGAACATCGCCACGCTGGGGATCAGCACGGCCAGCCAGGACTCGCCCCAGGCCCGCCACTCCATCGTCTCGTCGGGTCGGTCGGGAGCACTCACCCCAGCTGGGCCGCGGCCAGGGCCGTGCGGAGGGCCTCGACCTCCGCAGGCGTGGCCACGACCAGGGGCGACCGTACGCCGCCCACCGGCCGGCCCTGCAGAGCCAGGCCGGCCTTGACCAGAATGCAGCCCTGGGTCGCGAAGATCCCGGTGAAGATGGGCAGCAGCTCACGGTGCAGCCGGATCGCCTCGACGACGTCTCCGGCCAGGAACGCCTCGATCATCGTCTTCATGCCCCGACCGCTGAAGTGGGTCGAGGTGCCGACCACACCGACGGCTCCCACCGACAGCAGGGGCAGGGTCATCGCGTCGTCGCCGGAGTAGTAGGCGAGGTCGCACTCCGCCATCACCTGGGCCGAGGCGGTCAGGTCTCCCTTGGCGTCCTTGACCGCCACAATGCGTGGGTGCTCGGCCAGCCGCAGCATGGTCTCGCTACGGATCGCTGTGCCGGCGCGGCCCGGGATGTCGTAGAGGATCACCGGCACCTCGGTGGCGTCGGCCACCCGGCGGAAGTGCTCCAGCAGGCCGGCCTGCGGCGGCTTGGAGTAGTAGGGCGTGACGACGAGCAGCCCGTCCACGCCGAGCTTGGCCGCGTCGGCGGCGAGCTCGAGGGTGTGCTCGGTGTTGAAGGTTCCGACCCCGGCGACCACCGCAGCCCGGTCGCCGACCGCCTCGACCACCGCGTGCACCAGGTCGGCCTTCTCGCCGTCGGAGGTGGTCGGCGCCTCGCCGGTCGTTCCGTTGACCACGAGCCCGTCGTGGCCCAGGTCGTTCACGAGGTGGTGGGCCAGGTCGGCGGCGGCGGTCAGGTCGACCGACCCGTCGGACGCGAATGGCGTCACCATCGCGGTCAGCAGCCGGCCGAACGGGGGGGTCACCATGCTCGACATCCTATTCTTCGGCGCTCCGGCGGTGCCGGCGCAAACTGCGGCAGCCTGCGGCAGAAGTCAGGGTGGAGATCTGCCGCAGGCTGCCGCGGTTTGGTTAGCGGGTCGAGCGCTCCCCCGGCTGCCCCTGACCCTCGACGTACACCTCTTCACTCTTGACCGGCTCGTACTCGGTCATGACCCACTTGCGCAGCCGGCCGCGGGACGCCGGCGGCTCATCCTTCGGCGGCCCAGCCGCATCGCCGTCGCCGTCCCGGCCCAGCCCGTCCCGGTCACGGTCCAGGTCGGCGGGCGGGGCATCCGGCGTGGTCATGTTGTCCCCGGCCTGGCCACCGAAGTCGGTGCCCTGCCGGGTGTCGATGCCCGCATCCTTGTCGCCGGGGCGGTCGTCCCAGTCGGCGGAGCGGGTCGGCTGGTCGCCCGAGACCTGGTCGGTCCGGTCGTCGTCGGTGCGGTCACCCAACCGGGAGTCACGGGACTCCAGGTCAGACCGCTCATCGCCACCGGACCGCACCTCGTCGGTGCGGTCACCCAACCGGGAGTCGCCGGGCACCAGGTCGGGTCGGTCGTCGGCACCCGTCTGTGCGTACCCCGGTTCCGGCGTCTGGTCTGCGGTGCCGTAGTCGGCGGCGTCGACATTCGAGGTGCTCATGCCGTAGTAGGCGTAGAGCTGGTCCTCCTCCGTCGGTGAGAGCGATCCGTCGTCATCGATCCGCGGCGCATCCTTCACCGTGGTCTTGTCGAAGTCCACGACCACGTTGCCGTTCTCGACCCGTGCGCCGCGGAGCGGCACGAAGGACTGCGACATCCCGAACAGGCCGGTGTTCGCGGTGACGAACGTCGGCTCGCCGGTCTGGTCGTCCAGGTAGATCTGGCCGACGCTCCCGATCTTCTCGCCGGACGCGCTGAGCACGTCGCCGTCGTGGACGCCTGACAGGTCGTTCTCGGTAATCGGCATTTTCGGACCTCCCTCGTTGGTGGACTCGCTTGCTTTAGTCCACCGTAGACCCACCTTGTTTACATTGTAAACAGGGGTGCGCCGACGCCGCGCGATCGAGCGCACGAGCTCCATCGAAGGGGCTCGCGCGCTCGAGGTCGTATGCCCGAGGGCGACTAGCTGGCGCGCTCCTGGACCCGGTCCTTGGACTCCTGGGCCTGGCTCTGCACGTCCTCCTTGGCGGACTGGCCCTCCGCCTTGACGTTCTCCACGCCCTCGGTGGCGGTTGTCTTGACCGACTCCACCGCCTCCTGCGCCGGACCACGGAGGTTCTCGCCGACCTCCCGGGCCGCCTCCGCCGCCTTCTCCTTGAGCGGCTCGAGGTTGCTCTGCAGCCCGGACACCGCCTCCCGCTCCTTCTGCGTGGACGGGATCAACCCGGACACGAGGAGCCCCGCGCCGAAGGCGATCAGTCCGGCGGCCAGCGGGTTGCCCCGGGCCTTATCCTTGGCCGCGGCCGGCGCGCTGGTGACCGCGTCACCGACGGCCGAGGCCCTGTCACTCACGGCGTCGCCCACCGACGACACCTTGTCACGGGCAGTACCGACTGCGTCGTCACTGGTACCCATCACCTTCTCCTTGACTCCGACGATCGCATCCTTGGCCTTGTTGGCCTGCCGCTTCGCGATGTTCTTCGGGTTGGCAGCATCCGTGAGCGCGTCCACGTCGTCGCTGAGCGCGGCGCGGGTGCGTTCGATATCAGCCCGGATCTCGTCCGGGTCGTTACTTGTCGTCATCGGTTCCGTTCCTCCTGACCTTTCAATGCGTTGGGGACCTTGCCCAGGGTGTCGGTGGTCTGCGGAATCCCACGGATTCGCCTCATCTCGGCCCGACCCGCCATCGCCAGAGCCACGGCCACGAGGACCCAGACCGCGGCCACGACAAGCGCGGACCACTGGTTCTCGATGAACTGGCCCAGACCCCACCAGGCGCTGACCGAGAGGAAGACCAGGAACAGTATCCCGGCGACAGCCGCCCCGACGAACAGCCCGATTCCCTTGCCGGCCTTCTGGCCGGACTCACGAAGCTCAGCCTTGGCCAGAGCCACTTCCTGCTGCATCAGCGTGGACACGTCCTTGGTGAGGTCACCCATGACCTCACCCAGACTGCGCCCGTCCGCGGCCTGCAGAGCACCCTGCGGCGGCGGCTCGCCCGGCAGATCGACTCCGTAACTCATCGGATGGGGTCACCTCGATCGGCGTACTCCACCGAGGTGGTCTCGGCCGGGTACGTGGTCTCGGTCGGATAGGTGGCCTCGGCCGTGTAGGCGCCAGCCGGAGCGTCGGTGTACGCACCGTAGGTGCTGGTCGGCGCCGCGTAGTCGCCGCCGGTGGTCGTGTACGCCGCCCGCGCCGGAGTCGCACTCGGCGAGTCGACGCTGGTGTTGGCCGCGACGGCTCCCCGGGTGATCCGGCCGGCTACGACGCCGGCCAGCCCGCACAGGGCCAGGAACATCACCGGACGCCGTCGGGCGTAGCGCCGGACCTCGTCGAGCACGTCCGCCGGCTCCCGGTTCTCCAGCCAGGAGGCGATGTCGGAACCACGGCTCGCGGCCTGCCTCACTAGATCGGTCAGCGGCCCGTCGCCGACGTTGCCCTGCGTCAGCCCTTGCAGCTCGTCGGTGTAGCCACGCAGCGTTGTCGCCAGCCGGCCTTGCTGGCTGGACGCCTGGTTCCTGAGTTCCGCCGTGGCCGAGCCGACCAGGCTCTTGGCCTGATACTTGGCCTCTCCGGCCACGTTGGCGGCCTCATCCTTGGCGGTGGCGGCCACGTCCTTGCCCGCTCCGACGGCCGTGTCCTTGACGTTGCCGGCCTCGTCCCTGGCCACGTCCTTGGTCGACGGGCTGCCGCCGGTGCCGGTGTCGGCGCCGTAGGTCTCGGTGTACGTGCCGGTGGTCGCATAGCCGCCGGTGGCCGGGGCGTTCGGGTCGGTCGGCTCGTACGGCACGTTCGTGGC
This sequence comes from uncultured Actinomycetota bacterium, assembly GCA_963808435.1. Lineage (GTDB taxonomy): Bacteria > Actinomycetota > Actinomycetes > Propionibacteriales > Propionibacteriaceae > Microlunatus. The sequence goes on from CAWEFW010000028.1 coordinate 266,300, forward strand.
GTACGGGTCGTTGGTGGCGTACGGGTCGGTTCCGCCGGCCTGGCCCGCGGTGTACCCCGGCTGCGGGTCGGTGTAGTCCCCCGAGCTCTGGGTGGGGTTACTCATAAGGATTCCCTCTCTCTGTGGTGCTGGTGGGTCTTGAGCAGATCGATGTCGTCAGCGGTCGGACCGGACTTGGTCGCCGTCAACATCGGTGTCGATCCGCTCCTTCCGAACGTCATCCGAGACCTTCACCTCGTCGGTGACGGTCTCGGTGTCGAGCCGGACCCGCTCCACGGGCACGGCTTCCTTCTCCACGACCGGCCGCTCCTCGCGCAGAACGACCTCGTGCTCCTCCTCGCTGATGTCCGGGCCCGACGTCGCGTCGCCGACGTTGGCATCGGTGATCGGCTCGCGCTCGACCCGAACCTCCTCGCGCTGCACCGGAACGGTCTCCGTGACGTTCTCGGTGACCACGTACTTACGCAGCCGGGCGCGGCCGGCCTCAGAGGTCTGCGTGTCGACGTTCAGCCGCTCCTCCGAGCGGGTCATCGCGTCATCGGTGGTCGGACCGGAGGTGTCATGGCCGACCGTACGGTCTGCGCCGGCGTCGTAGTCGGCACCGCGGTCGTCGTCGGCACCGCGGTCGTAGGCGGCGCCGGTCGTCTCCGTACGGAGATCGTCGTAGCCGCCGGTGGTTCCGCCCCCGAGGCCGTAGTACTCGTAGAGCCGGTCCTCCTCCTCGGGCGACAGAGAGCCGTCGTCGTCGATCCGCGGGGCGTTCTTGACCGTGTCCTTGTCGTAGTCCACGACGATGTCGCCGTCGCGCACGCTCGCCGCTTGTAGCGGAACGAAGGACTGCGAGGTGCCGAACAGGCCGGTGTTGGCTGTGACGAAGCTGGGCTCGCCGGACTGGTTGTCGAGGTAGACCTGACCAATGCTTCCGATCTTGTCACCAGACGTGGTGACGACGTTGCCGTCACGCAGGCCGGACAGGTCGCTCTCGGTGATGGGCATCGTAACTTCCTCCAGGGAACACTAGGACAACGGTTGTCACTGACGTTATGCCCACTCATTTACGACGTAAACAAGACCCCCCAGAATTGGGGCGAACTTCCTGGCCAGAGCGGTTTAGGTTGTAAACCGAACAGTCACGCACGCGGCTCGATGACCACGAGCGGGTCGCCGTCGCTGACCACGTCACCGTCGGCCACGACCACCTCCACCACCGAGCCGGCCACCTCGGCCAGCACCGGGATCTCCATCTTCATCGACTCCAGGATCACGACGGAGTCGGTGGGCGCCACCTGCTGCCCCACCTCCACCTCGACCGTGAGCACGGCCGCGACCAGCTCAGCGACGACGGTGTGGGTCATGGCGCCATCGTAGGGGTGCCGGCGGAGTGCTTTCGCTACGCTGACGCGTGTGAACCGCGTGGCCGGCCAGACCTCCCCAAAGTCCGCACCCCGTCCGGCGTCCTGGGCGTACGCGGAGGACTTCGCCGCTGAGCCGGACTCGGCGTTCGCCGCTCGCGAGGCAGCGGTGGAGTTCGGCATCTCCCCCATCAGCCGAGGCACCGCGACCGCCCTCACGTTTCTGGCCCGGGTCGTGCAGGCCCGCACCGTGGTGGAGATCGGCACCGGCTCCGGGGTGTCCGGGCTCGCGCTGTTCGCGGGCATGCAGCCGGACGGGGTCCTGACCAGCGTGGACATCGAGACCGAGCACCAGCAGGCGGCGCGCGAGGCGTTCCGCTCGGTAGGCATCCCGCCGCAGCGGTTCCGGCTGATCGCCGGCTCGGCGTTGGACGTGCTGCCCCGGCTGAGCGACGGCGCGTACGACCTGGTCTTCGTGGACGCCGACAAGCTGGAGTACGCGGAGTACGTCGAGCAGGGGCTGCGGCTGCTCCGGCACGGCGGGGTGCTGGCCGTGGACAACGCGCTGTGGCACGACCGGACGGCCGACGAGACCAACACCGACGACCAGACCGAGGCGGTGCGGTCGGCGCTCGCGACGGTGAGCGACAACGAGGAGCTGGTCTCTGCCCTGCTCCCGGTGGGCGACGGCCTGCTGGTCGCGGTCAAGCGCTAGAACTGATGCGCCATGAGCTTGTCGAAGGGGCCCATCCGTTAGTTCGGGCGGCTCAGACCTTCTTGACGACGACGCCCTTGCCGACAACGGTGATCCCGCCGTCGGAGACCGTGAAGCCGCGGGCCCGGTCGGCCTCGTGGTCCACCCCGATCTCCGCGCCTTCCTCGACGACCACGTTCTTGTCCAGGATCGCCCGGCGGACGGTCGCGTTGCGGCCGACCCACGCGTTGCTCAGCAGCACCGACTGGTCGACGTGGGCCGTCTCCATCACCCGGACGTTCGGCGACAGCACCGAGTCATCGATCACGCCGCCGGAGACGATGCTGCCTGGGCTGACGATCGAGTCGGTCGCGCTACCGTCCAGGGTGAACTTCGCGCCGGGCATCTGGACCGGGAGGGTCCAGATCGGCCAGTCCCGGTTGTAGAGGTTGAACACCGGGTCGATCGAGACCAGGTCCATGTGCGCCTCGTGGTAGGCGTCGATCGTCCCCACGTCCCGCCAGTACGCCTTGTCCCGGTCGGTACTCCCCGGCACCACGTTGGCGGTGAAGTCGTAGACCTGGGCCTCGCCGCGCTCCACGAAGCTCGGGACCATGTCGCCGCCCATGTCGTGCCGGGAGCTCTCGATCTCCGCGTCGGCGGCGAGGGCGTCGATCAGGGCCCCGGTGGTGAAGATGTAGTTGCCCATCGAGGCGAACGACGACTCCGGGTCGTCGGACAGCCCGGGCGGATCGGCCGGCTTCTCCAGGAACGCGTCGATCTTGGCGTCGTCGCCGGCGTCGATCACCCCGAAGGAGCTGGCCTGAGCGCGCGGTACGCGGATGCCGGCCACGGTACAGCCGAGCCCACCGGCGATATGCGCGTCCAGCATCAGGGAGACGTCCATCCGGTAGATGTTGTCCGCCCCGAACACCACGACGTAGTCCGGACGCTCGTCGTTGATCAGGTTGAGCGACTGGAAGATCGCGTCGGCGCTGCCCTGGTACCAGCGAGGGCCGAGCCGCTGCTGCGCAGGCACCGGCGTGACGTAGTTGCCGAGCAGCGTCGACATCCGCCAGGTCAGCGAGATGTGCCGGTCCAGCGAGTGCGACTTGTACTGGGTCAACACGGCGATCTGCCGCATGTCCGCGTTGACCAGGTTGGACAACACGAAGTCGATCAGGCGGTAGGTCCCGCCGAACGGCACCGCGGGCTTGGCCCGGTCCGCGGTCAGCGGCATCAGCCGCTTCCCCTCGCCACCCGCCAGCACAATTGACAGAACCTTCGGATGACCAGCCATGATCAGTAACGTAGGCGTAACGCGGGCGCGCCGACAAGAGGGGGCCCACCGCGAGGGTCATGCCTTCTCACCGCGGGGTCGCTATGCAACGATGCCGACATGGCGCCCGTCAATGACCGACTGTCGATCTCCCTGCTCACCCGGGAGTATCCGCCGTCGATCTACGGTGGCGCCGGGGTCCACGTGGCTCAGCTGGTCCCCCAGCTGCGCAAGCTGATCGACGTCGACGTGCAGTGCATGGGCGAGCCACGGGACGGAGCCACGGCGCACCCGGAGAACTACCCGCCCGGAGCGAACGCGGCGCTGCGCGTCTTCGGCGCCGACCTGTCGATGGTCGCCGCCATTCCCGAGGTCGACCTGGTGCACTCGCACACCTGGTACGCCAACCTGGCCGGACACCTGGCGGGGCTGCTGCACGGCATCCCGCACGTGGTCAGTGCCCACTCCCTCGAGCCGCACCGGCCCTGGAAGGCCGAGCAGCTGGGTGGCGGCTACCAGCTCTCGTCGTGGGCGGAGCGCACCGCCTTCGAGGGCGCCGATGCCGTGATCGCGGTCAGTGCCGGGATGCGAACGGGCACCTTGGAGTCCTACACCGACCTGGATCCCGACAAGGTGCACGTGGTCAAGAACGGCATCGATACCGACGAGTTCGCACCCGACTCCGGCACGGACGTCGTCACCGGTCTCGGTATCGACCTCGACCGGCCGTCGGTGGTCTTCGTCGGCCGGATCACCCGGCAGAAGGGTCTGATCCACCTGGTCCGCGCGGCCGAACAGCTCGACCCGGACACCCAGGTGGTGCTGCTGGCCGGCGCCGCCGACACGCCCGAGATCTCTCGCCAGTTCGGCGACGCCTTCGCCCACCTGCAGGCCAGCCGCGGCGGCGTGCTGTGGGTCGAGGAGATGCTGCCGCGGGCCTCGGTCCGCCAGGTGCTGTCGCATGCCACCGTGTTCGCCTGCCCGTCGGTGTACGAGCCGCTCGGCATCGTGAACCTGGAGGCGATGGCCTGCGAGACCGCTGTCGTCGCCTCGGCCGTCGGCGGCATCCCCGAGGTCGTAGTCGACGGCGAGACCGGCTACCTGGTGCCCTACGACCCGGCCCAGGCCGACGACCCGGCGGCCGTCGCCGAGTTCGAGGCGGGCCTGGCTAGCAAGATCAACGAGCTGACCGCCGACCGGGAGCTGGCCCGGCGCTTCGGCCAGGCGGGCCGGCAGCGCTGCATCGACGAGTTCAGCTGGTCCAAGATCGCGGCCGAGACCGTCGAGGTCTACCGCCGAGCGATACATGTACACGGAGGTAAGTAGTGGGACTCACCGGGGAACTGCCCGGCGCTGTTCGAGCATCGGAGGAGCGCCCCGGTGCCGGCCGGAGGAGTGACGATCGAGCCACGCTTCTCCGTTTCGCGACGAGCGACGACGGCGGCAGCCCTCAGGGCGCAACGGGCGCGGGAAGAGTTCACTAAGTGGGCCGTTATCGCGACCGGACCGCCGCCGGCCGGGTGCTGGCCGAGGCGGTACGCGAGCGCGGCCCCTACCAGCGGCCCGTAGTGCTGGCCCTGCCGCGGGGCGGGGTCCCGGTGGCGGTCGAGGTGGCCGCCGCCCTGTCCGCACCGCTGGCCGTCGTCGTGGTGCGCAAGATCGGTGCGCCCGGTCGTCCCGAGCTCGCCATCGGCGCGCTGGCCCGGGTCGGCGCCCAGGTCTCGACGTACCGCAACGCGACCACGGCCGCGGCGGTCGGGGTCGACGACCACCGCTTCGCCGAGGCTGCCGCGCAGGCCCGGCGCGAGCTGGACCGACGGGGCGAGGCGTTCGCCACGACAGATGCGCCGCCCCTGGTCGATGCGGACGTGGTCCTGGTCGACGACGGCCTGGCGACGGGCTCCACCATGCTGGCGGCGGTGGCGGCAGTGCGCGGGATGAAGCCGGCCCGGGTCGTGGTCGCCGTGCCGGTCGCGCCCGCCTCGGCCCTCCAGGCGCTGCGCCGGGTGGCCGACGCGGTGGTCTGCCCCCTGGTGCCGGCCCACTTCGTGGCCGTCGGCGTCGCCTACGCCGACTTCGCCCAGCTCACCGACGACGACGTACGCGGCGCGCTGACCGAGCATCGGTAAGGGCGCGCCCGCCGAGCGGAGGAACGATGAGCGAACACACTGCCCCGTTCGCGAAGAGCGACGACGTCGGCGGGTAAGCGCCTGGCGCGAGGTCAGCTGACAAGGGCTTCAGTGCCGTTGGTCAGCCGGACCAGATCGGTGTAGCTGAGCGGGAACACCGCGTGCGGGATGCCGCCGGCGGCCCAGAGCGGGTCGTACGCGGCCAGGTCCCGGTCGACCAGAGTGTGGATCGGCGCGGGATGCCCGACGGGGGCGACGCCCCCGATCGGCTGGCTGGTGTGCGTGCGGACGAAGTCGGCGGATGCCCGCCGCAGGTCGAGACCGTAGTCGCTGCGTACCCGGTCCAGGTCGACCCGGTGCGCACCGCTGGTCATGATCAACACCGGCTCGCCGTCTGCCGAGGCGAACACCAGCGAGTTGGCGATCGCACCGATCGGGCAGCCGAGCTGCTCGGCCGCGGCCGCCGCCGTCGGGGCCGGCCGGTCGAGGATGCGGACCCGACCGGGCAGTCCGGCGGCGGCCAGGATGTCGTTGACGGCCTGGCTGGACGGATGCAGCACGTCAGGACTCCTTCGACGGCGATCAGGTGGGCAGAGAAAGACCCGGCCGCTCGGGCGACCGGGCCAGGTACACGACCAGAACTAGCCCACGACCTCCTGGAGTGCCCCCGCGAGCTCAGCGGCCTCTTCGGCGTTGAGCTCGACCACGAGGCGACCGCCCCCCTCCAACGGAACCCGCATGACGATCCCACGTCCCTCCTTGGTGACCTCCATAGGGCCGTCACCCGTACGCGGTTTCATAGCAGCCATTGCGCATCCTCATCTTCTAGTGGCCGAGACCTGACGGCACGATTATTCCGCATTCCCTGCCGTCAGGCCCCGTTGGGGCGAAGCCCGAGCCGCCCGCCGTCGGCGGACAGGGCTTCGTATTCAACCGATCAGTTGACTTAATGGGGCAACTTCCCCTACTCTATCTTCAACCGCCTAGTTGAAGACGAGGACCGGAGGCCACCGTGACCGATGACCAGCTGTCCCGGGTCTTCGCCGCCCTGGCCGATCCCACCCGCCGCGACCTGGTCGCTCGGCTGGCGGTGGGTGACGCCACGGTCGGCCAGCTCGCCGCACCGTACGACATGTCCATCCAGGCCGTCTCCAAGCACCTCAAGGTGCTGGAGGACGCCGGCCTGGTCACCCAGCAGCGCGACGCGCAGCGTCGGCCCCGTCACCTGGAAGCCGAGGTGTTCAACCTGATGACCAAGTGGATCGAGCGTTACCGGCGCCAGGCCGAGGAGCGCTTCCGACGCCTGGACGCCGTGCTGGCCGACATGGACGAGGAGTCCGCACCCGAACCGCAGCAGCAGAGAGGAACTGCATCATGACCACCGCTACCCTGCCGACCGATCCGAACGGCACCACCATCGAGGCCGACCCCAACCTGCCCGTCATCACCATCGCGCGGGACTTCGCCGCCCCGGCCGAGCGGGTCTTCCGGGCCTGGACCGAACCGAACCTGGTGGTGGGGTGGATGGGTCCGAACAGCACCGAGATGAGGATCGACCGATGGGATGCCGTGACCGGTGGCGCCTACCGCTACACCGTGGCGCAGGGCGGGCAGGAGGTCGCCGCCTTCTACGGCTCGTTCCACGAGGTGCGCCCGAGTGAGCGGCTGGTCTGGACCTTCACATGGGAGGGTATGCCGGACGGCGTCAGCCTGGAGACGATGACCTTCACCGAGCTCGGCGACGGGCGGACCCGGGTCACGTCGGTCTCGGTGGTCGACTCGCTGGAAGGCCGCGACGCCATCTTGTCCAGCGGCATGGAGGTCGGCGTCTACGAGGGCTACGCCAAGCTGGACGCGCTGCTCGCCTGAGATCGCGGCGGCACGAAGCAGTCCGCCAGATGGTCGTCGACGAGCCCGACCGCCTGCATCAGCGCGTACGCGGTGGTCGGGCCGACGAACCGTACACCTGCGGCCTTCAGCTCCTTGGCCATCGCCACCGAGCCGGGTGAGGTCGCCCGGACGTCGCCGTCGCCGGTCGGGCGTGGATGGTCGGGCTCGGCGTAGCGCAGGATGATCCGGGCGAACTCCTGGCCAAGCCGGGCGACGACCTGGGCGTTCGCCACCGTGGCAGTGACCTTGGCCCGGTTGCGCACGATCCCGGAGTCGGTCATCAGCCGGGCCACGTCGGCCTCGTCGAACGCCGCCACCCGCTCCGGGTCGAAGTCGGCGAAGGCGGCGCGGAAGGCCTCCCGCTTGCGCAGAATGGTGATCCAGGCCAGGCCCGATTGGAACGCCTCGAGGCTGAGCCGCTCGAACAGTCCGGCCACGCTGGTCACCGGCACGCCCCACTCCTGGTCGTGGTAGTCCAGGTACTCCGGCGCGCCGAGGGCCCAGGAGCAGCGGAGTCGGCCGTCGGGGCCGGGGCGGGCGGTCACGACTCGCATACGGCCGCGAACCGCCGCAGGCTGTGTCGGAACCCGCCGCGCAGCACCGGCAGCAGCAGCCGGCCCGGGAGGTCGAGCAACCCGCCACCGGGCAGCTCGAACAGCTCCACGCAGCTCACCCGGGTGCCGGTCCCCGGTTCTGTTCGGGGGGGTTTGGGGGAGTCGTCCCCCCCGCTCTTCGACGCGTACTGCTGCAGTCCGAATACCCCGACCCCGGTGAAGTACGGCCCGAGATGCAACACCTCGAGCTCGGCGCGGTCGTCGTTCTCCCCGGCCGCGGTCGGCGGAGTCCAGCCGGTCACCACGAACCGGTCGAGCAGCCCGAACGGCACCCGACCAAGCCAGCGACCGGAGAGCGCGCTCGCCTGGACCCCGCGGCCCGTCTCGTGCGGGGTGGTGATTCGCAGCGTGGTGAACGGGACCCAGCGCGACTGGCCGGTCCAGTCCACCAGCTCGTTCCACACCCGGGTGATCGGCGCCCGGACCTCCGTCGCGACCTCCAGTCGGACACTCATGACGCGACCTCCCAGGTGTCACTGCGGTCGCGGCGGGGGTTCAAGGGGTCGTCCCCGTTGCTGGTCTCATCGCGCGACCTCCCGGGTGTCATGGCGGTCGCGGCGAGGGCCCAAGGGGGTCGTCACCCTCGCTGATCTCATGCGTCGGGCTGGTCGGGGTTGGCCGGCAGGCCGGGGACCGCCCGGCGCGGCTGCCCGTCCGTCGCCGCCCGTAACGCGGCGATCTCGGCGTCGCGCTCGGCGATCTCTTGGCCCAGCCGCTCCAGCACATCGTCGACCTGGGCCATCGCGTAACCCCGCAGGGTCACCCCGAACCGCAGCGACCGGATGTCCTCGGCCGTCAGCAGCGAGTCGGGCAGATCCTGCCGGTAGGTGTCGTACACCGGATCCGAGCCCATCTGTCCCATGCCTCCCGCCGCTGCCATCGCCGCCACGCCCAGGGCCGCCACGGCAATCGCGGCAATGAACCACTCCACGGGCTCCATGCTGTCACGCGGGCCACGCGGGCCGGTCACTCCGGACGGTGCGGTGGCGTCAGTTCGGCGATGCCCTGCTTCATCACCTCGACCGCCTCCGCGACGTCATCGGTGACGGTGAACAGGTTCAGGTCCGTCGGCTTGATCGCCGCGCGGTCCAGCACAGTGGTGGAGAGCCAGTCGATCAGTCCGCTCCAGTAGCTGCGGTCGAACAGCACCACCGGGAACCTGGTCACCTTCCGGGTCTGCACCAGGGTGAGCGCCTCGAACAGCTCGTCCAGGGTGCCGAACCCGCCGGGCATCACCACGAAGCCCTGCGCGTACTTCACGAACATGGTCTTGCGGACGAAGAAGTAGCGAAAGTTGATGCCCAGGTTGACGTAGGGGTTCAGGCTCGACTCGAAGGGCAGCTCGATGCCCAACCCGACCGAAACGCCGCCGGCTTCGGCGGCGCCCTTGTTCGCCGCCTCCATCGCGCCCGGCCCCCCGCCGGTGATCACGGTCAGGCCGGCCCGGACCAGATCCGCGGCCAGGGTCTCGGTAGTGGCGTAGAGCGGGTGGTCGCGCGGCGTACGCGCCGAGCCGAAGACGCTGACCGCCGGACCCAGCTCGGCCAGGGTGCCGAACCCGTCGACGAACTCGGACTGGATCCGCAGCACCCGCCATGGGTCGGCGTGCACCCATTCGGTCGCTCCACGGCTCTCCAGCAGCCGCTGGTCCGTCGTGGAGTGCTGCGCGGTGCGGTCGCCGCGCACCACGGCGCCCTGGACCTGCCGGCGGTCCGGCTCGGCTTCGGTCATGCGTGCCACCCTCCCAGGGTCTAGCTCAGCCAGCGGACCAGCCCGTCCCGGCAGGTGTGCAGGTCCTCGGCCGGACAGAACTCGTCGTCGGCGTGGGCCTTGCTCGGGTCGCCGGGGCCGAAGTTGACGGCCGGGATGCCCAGGGCGGCGAACCGGGCCACATCGGTCCAGCCGAACTTGGCGCTGGCCCGTCCACCCATGGCGGCCAAGAAGTCTGCCGCCGCCGGCCGGTCGAGTCCGGGCCGGGCCCCGGCCGCGACGTCGGTCACCTCGACGGCGAACCCGTCGAGCACCGCGCGTACGTGGGCTTCGGCCTGGGCGGGCGTCTTGTCCGGGGCGAACCGGTAGTTGACCTCGACCTGGCACCGGTCGGGGATCACGTTGCCAGCGATGCCGCCGCCGATCCGCACCGCGTTCAACCCCTCCCGGTAGGTCAGTCCGTCGACCTCGACCGCTGCGGGCTCGTAATCGGCCAGCCGCTGCAGCACCGCGCCGGCATCGTGGATCGCGTTGTGCCCCATCCAGGCCCGGGCCGAGTGCGCCGCCACGCCCGTCAGGGTCACCTCCGCCCGCAACGTGCCCTGACAGCCGCCTTCGATCTGGGCGTTCGACGGTTCGCACAGGATCGCGAAGTCGGCGGCCAGCTGCTCGGGCCGGGACGCGGCAAGCTTGGCCAGCCCGTTGTGCTGCTCCTCGATCTCCTCGTTGTCGTAGAAGATCCAGGTCACGTCCCGGTTCGGGATCTCCAGGACGGCCGCGGCGGCCAGCTGCACCGCCACCCCGCCCTTCATGTCGCAGGCCCCCCGACCCCAGACCCGCAGCCCGTCGGCGCCGTTGGTCACCCAGGACGGCACGTTCGCCGCGATCGGCACAGTGTCCAGGTGCCCGGCCACGACCACCCGCTCGGCCCGGCCCAGCTCGGTCCGCGCCACCACCACATTGCCGTCGCGAGACACCGCAAGATGCGCGTACCTGGTCAGGGCCCGCTCGACCTGGTCGGCGATTCCCGCCTCATTGCCGCTGACCGACTGGATGTCCACCAGCGTGCGCAGCAACGTGACCAGGTCACCTTCGAGATCCAACCCGTCCGTCACGCCCGGCACCCTACAGGCAGTGGGTCCCGCCCGGAGAACCTCCGGGCGGGACCCACGACGGCCGGTAGGCTCGCCGTCGTGACTGATCCGGCCGTGCTGACCGAACCCGCCACACAGACCGCGACCCGCTCGGCCTGGGGATGGGGCCTGGCCACCGTGCACGGCTCGGCCGGGGTCCTCGACACCTACTTCCCGGCCCCGGCCCTGGGCCTGGCGACCGACGAGGACGTGCCTGCGGACCTGGCCAGCGCTCAGAGCCGAGACGAGCTGCGGAAGGTGGCGACCGAGGTCCGCCGGGTGGAGATCGACCTCGACGCTCCCCCGGCCGACACCCCGGACGCGTACCTGCGGCTGCATCTGCTCAGCCATCGGCTGGTCGCGCCCCGGACCATCAACCTGGACGGGATCTTCGGCTGCCTGCCCAATGTGGTGTGGACCTCGGCGGGTCCGTGCGCGGTGGAGGACTTCGAGTCCGTCCGGTCCCGGCTGCGCGCCCGGCACGGCACGGTGACCGTGTACGGGGTGGACAAGTTCCCGCGGATGGTCGACTACGTGCTCCCGTCGGGAGTGCGGATCGCCGATGCCGACCGGGTGCGGCTGGGCGCCCATCTCGCCCCTGGCACCACCGTGATGCACGAGGGCTTCGTCAACTACAACGCGGGCACCCTGGGCACGTCGATGGTCGAGGGCCGGATCTCGGCCGGCGTGGTCGTCGGCCGCGACTCCGACGTGGGGGGCGGCGCCTCGATCATGGGCACGCTGTCCGGCGGCGGGACCGAGGTGATCTCGGTCGGCGAGCGCTGCCTCCTCGGAGCGAACGCCGGGATCGGCATCGCCCTGGGTGACGACTGCGTGGTCGAGGCGGGCCTGTATGTCACCGCCGCCACCAAGGTCACGCTGCCCGGCGGCAACGTGGTGAAGGCCCGAACCCTGTCCGGCTCCAACGCGCTGCTCTTCCTCCGCAACTCGGTGACGGGGGCGATCGAGGTCCGCCGGCGCGAGGGCCGCGGGGTCGCGCTCAACGCCGACCTGCACCAGAACTGACCCCCTTGGTCACCTCTGGAGCGGCCCGAGCGGTCGGCGTTCTCGTCGTCACGCTGGCCCTGTTGGCGGCGCTCGGTGTCGGAGCCTTCCTCTACCTGCGAAACCGCGGCGGGACCGAGCCGATCCCGGGCCAGGAGCGCTGCGTGGCGACGGCGAACGACCAGTCGGTGGCGGTGGACCTGGACCAAGCCCACTACGCCTCGATCATCGTCGGCCTCTCGGTGCGCCGCGGCCTGCCGCCGCGCGCCGCCTCGATCGCGATGGCCACGGTCTACCAGGAGACCGGGATCCGCAACCTGAGCTACGGCGACCGCGACTCGGTCGGGTTGTTCCAGCAGCGGCCGTCTCAGGGTTGGGGATCGGTGCGGCAGCTCAGCGACCCGTACTACGCGACGGGGAAGTTCTACGACGCGCTGGTCAAGATCGACGGCTGGGAGAGCGGCGACATCAACGACGTCGCGCAGCGGGTGCAGCGCAGCGGCTACCCCGAGGCGTACCGCGACCACGAGAGCGACGCTCGCGTCCTGGCCAGCACGCTGACCGGTCACTCCCCCGGCGGCTTCCGCTGCCTCGACCGGTCCAACACCCCTGGCGACCCCGAAGGGCTGGCCAGCTCGCTGCGCAAGACGTTCGGCAAGGTCAGCCCGCAGACCGTCGACTCGACGGTGGTGATCAACGCACGCAACACCCGGCTGGCCTGGGCGTACGCGCACCACGCGGTGGCCAACGCCAAGTACTACGGCGTGACCACGGTCAAGATCGGCGACCAGACGTGGCAGACGGGTGAGTTCAACCTGCCGGAGTGGACCGAGGCGACGCCCGCCGCCAAGGCGAAGCGGGTCGAGATCACCTTGCGCTGATCTCGTGCTCGTCTCGCACCCTCGCGCCCTTTGGGGTGCCGTCGTCGTCACTCTTCAAGAAGCGAACCGTGCTTTCCGGGGGTCCAAGGGGGTCGTCCCCCTGCCGAGGAGCGTTGCCTCGCTCATCGTCCTCCGTCAGTCAGCTGGCGCTCCTCCGATGCTCGACGAGCCGCTGGGCGGCGGACTCGACCCGTTCGTCGGGCGCGGTCAGGGCGACCCGAATGTGCCTCGCCGCGGCGGGACCGTAGAACTCGCCCGGCGCGACCAGGATGCCCAGGTCGGCCAGCGCCTCGACCGCGGCCCGGCTGTCCTCGTCCCGGGTCGCCCAGAGATAGATCGACCCCTCCGAGTGCTCGATCCGGAACCCGGCGGCCTCCAGGGCCGGTCGCAGCAGCGCCCGGCGTCGCAGGTAGCGCTCCCGCTGCACCACTACGTGCTCCTGGTCACCCAGCAACGCGATCATCGCCGCCTGGACCGGTTTGGGCACCAGCATTCCCGCGTGCTTGCGCACCTCCAGCAGCTCGGCCACCACCTCGGCGTCACCGGAGACGAACCCGGCCCGGTAGCCGGCCAGGTTCGACCGCTTGGACAGTGAGTGCACGGCGAGTACGCCGTCCAGCCGGCCGCCTGAGATGTCCGGGTGCAGTACCGAGACCGGCTCGGCGTCCCAGCCGAACTCCCCGTAGCACTCGTCCGCTGCCACCAGAGCCCCCCGATCCCGGGCGTCGGCCACCCGGCGGGCCAGCGTCTCGCTGTCCAGGATCGCCCCGGTCGGGTTGGCCGGGGAGTTCAGCCACACCAGTGCCGGCCGGACGTCCCCCAGCTCGGCCAGGTCGTCGGCGGCGACCGCCGTGCACCCGGCCAGCGCCGCGCCCACCGCGTACGTCGGGTAAGCCACGGTGGGAAAGACGACCAGGTCACCGGGCCCGAGGCCGAGCAGGGTGGGCAACCAGGCCACCAGCTCCTTGGTCCCGATCACCGGAAGCGTGGCTGCCGGGGCCAGTCCGGTTGCCCCCCAACGGCGGCTCAGGTACCCGACGATGGCCGCCCGCAGCTCGGCGGTGCCCGCCGTGAACGGGTAGCCCGGACTGTCCGCCGCCTCGGCGAGCGCCCGCTGCCCGATCTCCGGGGTCGGGTCGACCGGTGTGCCGACGGACAGGTCGACGATACCGTCGGCGTGGGCCTGCGCCCGGGCCTTGGCCCCGGCGAGCGTGTCCCAGGGAAAGTCCGGTAGGTCGAACGAGCGGCGACGGCGGACCGCCGAGGCCGTCACTCGTCGTGTTCTTGCGGGGGCAGTGCCGCGATCAGCGGGTGGTCCTTGTCGATCACGCCCATCTTCGCTGCGCCACCCGGAGAGCCCAGGTCGGAGAAGAAGTCCACGTTGGCGTTGTAGTACTCCTTCCACTCATCCGGCGTGTCGTCCTCGTAGAAGATCGCCTCGACCGGGCACACCGGCTCGCAGGCCCCGCAGTCCACGCACTCGTCCGGGTGGATGTAGAGCATCCGCTTGCCCTCGTAGATGCAGTCCACAGGGCATTCCTCGACGCAGCCGCGGTCCTTCAGGTCCACACAGGGCTGCGCAATGACGTAGGTCACGGGGGTCCTTCCTTGGTCTGTGCTTGCTGCCCCCAGTATCTCGCTTCTCCGCGTGCGCTGCTCACCGAGGTCGGCCTGCGAGAGGCTGGAGGGCATGGCCGATCCGCTGACGTCCGCCCGGGTCGGCGAGCGATGGGTGCTCCGGGTCCGGCTGCCCGACGGGTCGGCCACCGACCGGATCGGCTGGCTCGAGGCCGTCGCCGCGGACGCCGTGGTGCTGACCGGGCCGGACGGGCGACGGGAGACCGTTGACCGGTCGACCGTGGTGGTGGCGCGCCGGGTCCCGGCGGCCCGGGGCGGTCCGGACCCCCGCCGGGTGAGCGTCGCCGAGGTCGAGCGGCACGCGCTGCCCGGCTGGCTGGCTGACTCCGAGCCGCTGGGCGAGTGGACCCTGCGGGCCGGCGGCGGGTTCACGGCGCGGGCCAACTCCGGTCACGCGGTCGGCGATCCGGGAATGCCCGTCGAGGCGGCGGCCGCACGGATCGTCGCGTACGCCGCTCGGCACGGCATCCCGCCGATGGCCATGGTGGTCAGCGGCTCCGATGAGGAGCAGGTCCTGCGCGGCCTCGGCTGGGTGGACACCTACGTGCCCACCCACGTGCTGGTCGCCCGGCTGGCCGACGTGCTGGGCGACCGTCCGGTCCCGGCGGGTGTGCGCGTGCAGGAGGAGCTGACCGACGCCTGGCTGGCCACGTACGCCCGGAGCCGGCCGCTACCGGCCGACCGGACCGTGGTGGAGCGGATCCTGACCAGCCATCCGCCCCGGGCGTTCGCGGCGATGGTGGACAAGACCACCGCGATGGCCATCGGTCGCGGTCACATCAGTGGCCCGTGGCTCGGCGTGGCGGCGGTGTGGGTCGACCCCGACCAGCGCCGGGCCGGCCGGGCGACCGCGATCATGACCGCGCTGGGGCATTGGGCGGCCCGCCAGGGCTGCCGCTACACCTACATCCAGGTGGACCGGGAGAACCAGGCGGCGGCCGCTGCGTACGAGCGGCTCGGCTTCCGGGTCCACCACGGCTACCTTTACTTACGGCCGCCCGCCGAGAGGGGTCGGGAGACACGCCCTAGTCGCCCGATACGCACTTGACCTGGTCTGTGGGGGCGTAGCGCCAGTAGAAGTTCTCCCGCTTGACCACCGTGCCGTCCCGGTAGAAGAGGCGGGCGTAGCGGACGTCGAACCCCCGCACCGGCGACTGCGGCTCGCAGTCCGGCGAGTCGTCCTCGATGTCGCGGCCGGTGGTGAAGTTGGACCGGCTGGGTTTGGTGGCCACGACCTTGTCGTATGACGTGGTCGACCACATCCGGACCGTGATCGAGCCCTTGCGGCCCGGTGCGCCGTTCACCCGGAACGCCTGGACCAGCACCCCGTACTTGGTGTCGTTCTGGAAGCTCATGTCGAGGCCCGGCCAGGAGACCGTCGCCTCGCGTCCGGCCGGGTAGCGGTCGATGTAGAGCGTGTGCGGCCGGTGCTCGACGTCCTTGAGCCCGGCGAAGAACATGGCGTTGAAGGTCGTCGTCGCGCTCTGGGACACCCCGCCGCCCAGCTCGCGCTTGAACTTGCCGCCCTCGATGACGAAGCCCTCGACGAACCCGTTGGCCGCCGTCCGCTCACCGACGATGCGGTTCAACGAGAACGTCTCCCCCGGCTTCAGCAACGTGCCGTTGATCAGCTCGGCTGCGCGACCGATGTTGGTGTTGCGGTAGGGGGCGTACGGAAAGTAGGTGGTGAACTGGCCGGTCACCTCTTTGATGCCCAGCTTGCGCGCGTCCTCGGTGGAGAACTTGGCCTTCGCGCCGGTCAGCTCCACCGACACGGTGCGCTCGTCGCCCTTCGCCGTGAGCGCCGGCTCGACCGACTTTTTGAGGTCGTCGGCGGCGATACCGGTGCCGTTGACCGCCGCGACCACCTGGGGCCGGCCGTTGACCAGACGGACGGTCGCGTCCTTGGGCTTGACCAGCTCGACCTTCTTCACGGCTGCCTCGGCGTTGCCGCGCAGCTTGCCGGCGTCCAGGACGGGGACCAGGGTCGAGTTCTCGGCGGCGAAGGTCAGCGACTTGGCGATCATGATCGGGCTGATCGTGAAGGTCCCGGCCCGGCCCGCCTTGACCTTGATCGGCGCCGACACCGCAGGCTCGGCGACGTTCTCCCGGACCTGGTCGGCCTCGTCGTCGGTGATCTCAGGCTCGACAACCTCGGCCGGCACCTCGATCGGCGCGGTGGCCACCAGAAAGCCGTCCTCGATGGCCGAGGCGGCTGACTGCTGCTCCACCGTGACTCCGGGCTGTGCCTCGGTCTGGTCGACCTTCGTGCCGTCGTACGCCAGAGACGCGTTCTTCCGCTTCTGGTCGGACTGATCGGCCAGATCTGACACGGCGGACTCCAGCTTGGCCTCATCGGCGACGATGGTCGCCATGGTGGCGGAACCGCCGGTCAGCACCCGGATGATCTGGCGAGGGTCGAAGCTCCGGCCACCGCCGGCCGCATCCACGCTGGCTGCGTAATCGACAGTCAGTCCGGCGTCGCCGGGCGCAACCTGGCTGGCCTTCCCGTTGACCGTGACGTCGATCGGCTCTGCGGCTCGGGCACCCAGGTCGCGGGTGAGGAGGTCGATCGCCGCAGACCGGCTCAACCCGCCGACGGCCACGCCGGAGATCTCCGCGTTGCGCGGTAGCTTGTCCCCCGCCATCAGGAAGGCGACCGCGTAGAGCGCGCCCACCATCACGAGCGCCGTGGCGGCCACCGCGAGAACGATCGGCGCCCTGCGCCGACGACGGCCCGGTGGGCGCGGTTCGGCCGGCTGGGCGGGGATCCGGACCAGGGTGTCGTCGGCGCCGACGTCGTTGTGGGGGGTCTGGGTGGTCACGCTCGGCCTACCTCGGATCCAGCACGTTCGGCGAATAAGTCCCCTGATAGTACGTCAACGGCGCCTTTCGCTCGGCCGCTTCGTGCGGGCCGGGACTGCTCGCGTGCACCAGCTCGCCGACCACGATGGTGTGGTCACCGCCGTCATGCCGACCGTAGGTCACGCACTCCATCCAGGCCAGCGCGCCGTCGATCAGCGGCGTCCCGCTGCCCGGTGACGGGGTGAACGGGACGTGGTCGAACTGCGTCAGCAGATCGCGGCCGCGGTTGGCGAAGTGCCGGGCCACCGGCTCCTGGTCCGCGTTGAGCAGCGAGACGCACCAGGCGTCGGCCTCCATGATCGCTGTGTGGAACCGGCTGCTGCGGCTGACGCAGACCAGGATCAGCGGCGGGACCAACGACACGGACGAGATCGCCGTCGCGGTCATCGCGTGCTTGATCCCGTGCCGCAGCGCCGTCACCACCGTCACGCCGGAGGCGAACTGTGACATCACCTGGCGCAGTGCGTCGGCAGAGCCGGCAACGCCCTCGAAGATCGGCTCGATCGCCACGCTCGAGGTCAGTCCAGTCCGACGAACAGGTCGTCGGCCCAGCCGTTCCGCGCCGGATAGGGGACGCCGGAGGCCAGCTGGTAGAACTCCTGGGACCACTGGGCGTCGCCGAGCACCTTGGCGCCGGCGAAGAACGGCCCGTCCGCGGTGATCTGGGTGGCGTGGGCGCGCATCGCGTCCAGCTTCTGCCGGACCCACGGCGTACCGTCGATCGCCACGTCGATCTTGTCGTCGTCGGCGATCATCGGGGTCAGACCGCCCTCGGGATCGAATCCCTTGAAGGTCTCGAAGTCCCCCGCCTCGCGCAGGGCCTTGATCCCGGCGATCATGCGCTGCTTGCTCATCGTGTTCCAGAGCACCCGGGACACCGTCCAGGCCTCGCCCAGGTCGGGCCGGTACGCGCGCGCGCCAGCCAGCTGGCTGCCGTACATCGCTACCCGGTGCGCCTGAATGTGGTCCGGATGCCCGTACCCGCCGAACTGGTTGTAGGTGATGAGGACCTGCGGCCGCCGGCTCCGGATCAGCGGCACCAGCTCGGTCGCCGCCTCCAGCAGATCGGTGGTCCAGAAGATCCCGTCGCGGAGTACGTCGCGGGCGGTGGCGTGCCCCTTGTCGTCGTACGCCATGCCCGAGTCGCGGAACCGGCCGTCGCCGCCGAGCCGTACGTAGTCGGTCACGCCGAGGATGTCCATTGCCGCTTTGAGCTCGACGAGCCGGTGCTGCCCCAGCTCGTCGCCCGCCTCGGCACTCAAATGCGCCAGGTCGGGGACCAGCACCTCCCCCTCCTCGCCCAGGGTGCAGGTGACCACGGTGACGGCGGCGCCCTCGGCGGCGTACCTGGCCATGGTGGCGCCGTTGCCGATCGTCTCGTCGTCAGGGTGGGCGTGGACCAGCATCAGCCGCCGAGCGGCCATCTCCGAACTCACGGCGCCATGTTACGCGGGGAAGAACGCCCGACCGGGGCCTGGCCGATCGGCTGATGGGTCGGTCAGATGAGGACCATGGGCTCGGCGAAGTGGCAGGCCGAGGGGTGACCGGTCTCGCCGTCGGGGCGCACGATGAGGAGCGGCTCGTCGACGGTGCAGATCTCCTGGGCCTTCCAGCAGCGGGTGTGGAAGCGGCAGGCCTTCGGCGGGTTGGCCGGGCTGGGCACGTCACCGGTCAGCACGATCTGCTCCCGGCTGTTGCGCAGGGTCGGGTCGGGCACCGGCACGGCCGACAGCAGGGCCTGGGTGTACGGGTGGGTGGGTCGGGAGTAGATCTGGTCCTCGTCGCCGATCTCCACCATCTTGCCCAGGTACATCACGCCCACCCGGTCGGAAATGTGCCGGACCACTGAGAGGTCGTGCGCGATGAAGACGTAGGCCAGCCCGAACTCTTGCTGCAGATCTCCCAGCAGGTTGATCACCTGAGCCTGGACCGAGACGTCCAATGCCGAGACCGGCTCGTCGCAGACGATCACCTTCGGGTTGAGGGCCAGTCCACGGGCGATCCCGATCCGCTGCCGCTGGCCACCGGAGAACTGGTGCGGGTAGCGGTTGATGTGCTCGGGGTTGAGTCCGACCAGGTCGAGCAGTTCCTGCACCCGCCGGCGCCGACCACCCTTGGGAAGCACGTCGGTGTGGATCTCGTACGGCTCGCCGATGATGTCGCCGACCGTCTTCCGCGGGTTGAGCGAGGTGTACGGATCTTGGAAGACGATCTGGATGTCGCGTCGGAGCTTGCGCAGCGCGGCGCCCTTCTGGCAGTAGACGTCGACCCCGTCGAAGGTCAGCTTGCCCGACGTCGGTTCCTCCAGCCGCATGAGCATCCGGCCCAGGGTCGACTTGCCGCAGCCCGACTCACCGACGATGCCCAGCGTCTCGCCCTTGTAGAGGTCGAAGGAGACACCGTCCAGCGCCTTGACGTGGCCGACCGTGCGCCGCAGCACCCCCGCCTTGATCGGGTAGTACTTGACCAGGTTCTCGGCCTGCAGGATGACTTCACCGTTCATACGCCACCACCCCCATCGCCCCCTCCTCCTGTCAGACGGCTCCTGCTGCGGCATCCCCCCGAAGTCGTCGGCGATGGGGCCGGTCTGCGCCGGCCCGTACGAAGTCGTCCTGCACCGCCAGCGGATCGATCTCGTGGGTCACCTTCGCCTCGCCGGCCATCACGTCCTCGGCGAAGTGGCAGGCCGCCAGTCGGTGGTGCGCCACCTCCCGCAGCGGCGGCGGCGGATCGACCCGGCACACGTCCTGGGCGTACTTGCAGCGCGGGTTGAACGGGCAGCCCGGCGGGATCTGCGTCAGGTTGGGCGGCAACCCACCGATCGCCGCCAGCTGCTGGCCCTTCTGGTCCAGCCGCGGGATCGACTCCAGCAGGCCCTTGGTGTAGGGATGGGCCGGGTTCGGCGTACAGCGGGAAGATGTCGCGCCTGCTCGACGATCCGGCCGGCGTACATCACCGCGATCCGGTCGGCCACGTCGGCCACCACGCCGAGGTCATGGGTGATCAGGATCAGGCCCATCTGCCGCTCCTCTTGGAGCTCCCTGAGCAGCTTCATCACCTGCGCCTGGACGGTGACGTCCAACGCGGTGGTCGGCTCGTCGGCGATCAGCACAGCCGGGTCCAACGCGATGGCCATGGCGATCATGATCCGCTGCCGCATGCCCCCGGAGAACTGATGCGGAAAAGCCTTGACCCGCTGCTTGGCCGCCGGGATCTGCACCCGCTCCATCAACCGAACCGCCCGCTCCAGTGAGTCGGACCTGTTCATTCCGCGGTGCTTGCGGAACATCTCGGCGATCTGCCAGCCGACCGGAAACACCGGGTTCAGCGAGCTGAGCGCATCCTGGAAGATCATCGAGATCTCCGGGCCCCGGATCTCGCGCCGTCTCTCCTCGGGGATCTTCAGGATGTCGGTGCCGCAGTAGCGGATCTCTCCGCCGGTGATGAAGCCGGGTGGGGTGTCGAGGATGCCCATGATCGCTTGCGCGGTGACGGACTTGCCGGATCCGGATTCGCCCAGCACGGCGAGGGTCTCGCCCTGCTGCGAGGCTGAGGTTGACACCGTTGATGGCCTTGGCCACCCCATAGCGGGTGCGGAACTCGACGAAGAGTTCGTCGACCTCCAACAGCAGTCCGTCCTGGGGTTGCCACGTGCTGGTGGAGGTCATCGTCTCCACCTGGGACGCAGACGAAGTCACGGTTGGTCCTCCCTAGCGCATCTTGGGATCGAGGGCATCGCGAACGCAGTCACCCAGCATGATGAACGCCAGCACCGTGGCCGACAGGAAGACGCAGGGGAACAGCAACATGTGCGGCGCGGCGCGGATGAGGCCGATGCCGGAGGCCTCGGAGATCTGGATACCCCAGGAGATGGCCGGCGGCTGCAGCCCGATGCCGAGGAAGGACAGGGTGGCTTCGACCGAGATGTAGGCCCCGAGGTTGATGGTGGAGACCACGATCACCGAGGCCAGCGAGTTGGGCAGGATGTGCGAGTTGATGATCCGGCCCGGGGACGCGCCGAGGGCCCGAGCCGCTTGGACGTAGTCGTTCGGCTTGACCTGCAGCACGCTGGAGCGCATCAGCCGGGCGATGATCGATGGCCAGCCGAGGACGCCCAGCACGAGGGCGACCTTTCCCACCACGGCCATGAAGGGGGTCCCGAGGTCACTGGGAAAGGTGTAGAGGAACAAGATGCCGCCCAGCAGCAACGGGATGCCCAGGAAGATCTCGCCGATACGGCTGGAGACCGAGTCGACCCAACCTCCCCGATAGCCGGCGATGATGCCGACCACGGAGCCGAACGACCAGAGTGAACAACGTGGCGAAGATGCCGACCAGGATGGAGGCCCGGGCACCGTAGACGGTGCGGGCGTAGACGTCGTAGCCCTGGCCATCCCGACCGAACCAGGCATCACCGGATGGTGCCTCGCGCGCCTTGGACAGATCGGCGAGGCAGGGATCGGCGCTGGTGAACAGCTGCGGAAAGGCCGCCATCAGCACGAAGACCACGATCAGAGCCGAGGAGATCCAGAACATCGGCCGGCGCCGCAGTTCTCCCCACGCATCGCTGCCGAGCGAGCGGGCTTTTTCGCCCTTCTCCGGGGCGGCCAGCAGGGCCGCCGGGCCGCCTGTCGGGTCCGTCGTGACCGCGATGGCGGAGCCGCTCGAGGTGTCAGTCATGGGAGATCCTCGGATCCAGGAAGCCGTACAAGATGTCGACCAGCAGGTTGACGAACAGGTAGATGAGCACCAGACAGACCACGGTGCCGACCACCGAGGTGCCGTCCTTCTGGGTGATGCTGCGGTACAGGAAGTTGCCGATTCCGTTGATGTTGAAGATGCGCTCGGTGACGACGGCACCGCCCATCAGGGCTCCGACGTCGATGCCGATGAAGGTGATGACCGGGATCAGCGAGTTCCGCAGGGTGTGCACACCCACCGTGCGCGGCGTTGGTCAGTCCCTTGGCCTTGGCGGTGCGGACGTAGTCGGCCCGCAGGTTCTCGGCCAGGTTGGCCCGCATCAGCCGGGCGATGTAGGCCACCGAGGCCGACGCCAGCACGAAGGCCGGCATGATCAGCTGGTACCAGGTGCCTTGGGTTGCGGTCACGGGGAACCAACCCAGGCGTACTCCGAAGATCAGCTGGGCCACGACGCCGATCACGAAGATCGGGATGGAGATCAGGAACAGGGTGCTGACCGTGACCAGGTTGTCGATGAACTTCCCGCGCCGGATGCCGGCCAACACCCCAGCGGTGATGCCGATGACGGACTCGATGACCAGGGCCATGAAGGCCGAGCTTCAGGGTCGTCGGCCAGCGAGCCGCCAGCTCGTCGACCACCTCGTTGCCGTAGAAGTTGGTGCCCAGGTCGCCTTGAAGCAGGTTGCCCATGTAGAGCAGGTACTGGACGACCAGCGGCTCGTCCAGGTTGTACTCGGCCCGGAACGCGGCGATGTAGCCCGGGGGGCAGGTCCGCTCCCCGCAGCGACCGACCGTCGGATCCCCGAGGGAGAAGACCGCGACGTAGATGATGAAGGTGACGCCGATGATCACCGGGATCATCTGCAGCAGGCGCCGGATGACGTACTTGCCCACCCGGACTCCTCTCGTGGAACGCGGAAGAGCGATCTAGTGCGAAACATAGCGTTGGCCCGCCGGAAACTTCCCGGCGGGCCAACGCTGTTCATGCAAGATCTCTCGTGCTCGATCTACTTCACCTTGATGGCCGAGAAGTCCAGGACGCCGAAGGCGTTGACGTTCACGTCGGTGACCCGGTCCGACCAGACGGCCGTGGTCTTGTTGTACCAGAGCGGAGCCGTCGGGAAGTCCTCTGGCGAGCAACGCCTCGGCCTGCTGGTACAGGCTGTTGGCCTCCTCGGCCGTCGGCGCCGCGGCCGCCTTGGTCAGCAGTGCGTCGAACTCCGGGTTGTCGTACCGGGGCCAGTTGGACCCGGGGGGAACGCACCCTTGGCGTAGAGCGGCGTCAGGTAGTTCTCGATCGACGGGTAGTCCGCCTGCCAGCCGGCGCGGAAGATACCCTTGAGCTCGCCTCGCGTCGATCTTCTTGTTGTAGGTGGCGAAGTCCGACCGTGGGCGTAGCGACGCAGTCGACGCCCAAGGTGTTCTTGATCGAGTTGCAGACCGCCTCCGACCACGCCTTGTTCGGCGCGTCGGCGTTG
The DNA here is from genome assembly GCA_963808435.1 of uncultured Actinomycetota bacterium. GTDB lineage: Bacteria > Actinomycetota > Actinomycetes > Propionibacteriales > Propionibacteriaceae > Microlunatus. Next base: position 289,669 of record CAWEFW010000028.1, read on the forward strand.
TAGGTCATGGTCAGCGTGCCGTCGTAGCCACCAGCGGCGTCGTAGGCCGCCTTGGCCGCCGCGGCGTCGAAGATGCAGGCCTCACCGCAGGTGTCGGCCTTGTAGCCGTCGACCCCCGGGGAGACCCAGCCCGTGGCCGGAGTACGGGTGTTGTTGAAGATCTGCTTGACGATCAGGTCCCGGTCGATGGCCCGGGAGATGGCCTTGCGCAGGTCAACGTTGTCCTTGAGCTGCGGGTCGTCGGGGGAGAAGCACGATCCAGCCCATGTTCAACGACTCCCGCTGGGAGTTCCGGTCCGGGAAGTCGTCCTTGTACGCGTCGCCGACGAACTGGTCGTCGCGGGATGTTGCTCTCGTCGATGTAGTCGAGGCTGCCGGCCACGGCGTCGGCGTAGGCCGCCGCCGGGATCCTGGTAGACCCGGACCGTCATCTTGTCCACGTTGGCCGGGTTGGCGCCGCTGTACTCGGCGAACTTGGAGAGCACGAACTCGGTGTTGCTGATGGTGTCCATCTTGAACGGACCGGCGCCGATCGGCTTCTTCTCGAAGGCCTTCGGGTCGGCGAAGAACGAGTCCGGCAGCGGCGCGAAGGCGGAGTAGCCCAGCCGCACGGGCAGGTTGGAGACGGCCTCGGAGGTCTGGATGGTGAAGGTGGTGTCGTCGACAACCTTCAGGCCCGACATGCGTCTTGGCCTTCGGGTCCTGCTTGCACTCGGCGTCCGGGCACTGGGTGTCGGCGTAGCCGGCGATCGGCGCGTAGAAGTAGCTGCCGGCCTGGCCGTTCGGCCCGTAGGCGGTGTAGTTCCAGGCGTCGACGAAGTTCTTGGCCTTGACGTCGGTACCGTCGTGGAACTTGTAGGGCTTGAGCTTCACCGTGAAGGTCTTGTTGTCGTCGGTCTCGATGGACTCGGCGATGTCGTTCTCGGGTGCGGCGTTCTGGGTGTTGTACCTGACCAGCTTGGCGCTCATGGCGTCGATGATGTCGCCGCCGCAGACCTCGCTGGTGGCGCCCGGGATCAGCGGGTTCTCCGGGGTACAGCCGGCGACGGTGATCTCGCCGCCGGTCTGGCCCGCCTCTCGCTGGTCCCCGGTTCGGGGGCCTCGCCGCCGCCTCCACCACACGCCGCGAGCAGTGCCAGGGATGTGACCGCTGCAGCAGCCATTGCGCGAGTTTTAACGCGCATGGATGTCCTCCTCCAAGGAAAATGCGCCCGAGGCGCGTAAGGGCCGGGCGCTGACGCCGCCAGGCATGGATGGAACAGTTCTAGGCCACTCATACCCCAACCGCAAGTCTTGTCGGCAACCGGCCGCCGACACGCAACATGATTGTGACCTGTGAGTAGCAACGACGATTCGATGGTCGGCTCTCAGATTCGGCCGCTTCCCAAGCTCATCACCTGACCGGAATCAGCGGCCGTCGGAGGCGAAAACGGTCGGGTGCCAGTCCTTGCGGGGCCCGCCCGGTGCGGTCCAGGGCCCCTGCTTGACCTGGTTGTACTCGTGCAGCGAGTAGGTCGAGATGTCCTCTGCCGAAAGCCGGAGTGCCCGAAGCCGCCGCGGGGCCAGTGGACTTCCTCCCGGAGCCGCCGCTGGGGAACACCGCTGACCGTGGTGGAGATGGACCAGGTAGTGGTCATAAGACCTCTTTCGCCGCCGCCACGCTTCCCGAAGTTTCCGGCTGTCCAGACAAAGTATTCCTTGGGTACCGACCAGGCAGAACCACCGATTCCCTTGCCGGATCGGCACCGAGTTGCCATGATCGTAGCCGTGTCGCTCACCTCAGCCCCGGCCGTCGCCCGTGTGCCGAACGGCCTCGATCCTGACCTGGACGACGATGCGGGTGGTCGGCGCGAGCCCGACCGCGGTGCCCCGGGCCTGGACTCGATCTCCAAGGCGATCATCGAGCAGCTGCAGAGTGACGGACGCCGGGCGTACGCGCGGATCGCCTCGGTCGTGGGGCTGTCCGAGGCGGCGGTGCGCCAGCGGGTCGCCCGTCTGGTCGATGCCGGGGTGATGCAGATCGTCGCGGTGACCAACCCGCTCCAGCTGGGCTTCACCCGCCAGGCGATGATCGGCATCAAGGCCGAGGGCAACCTCGAGCCGGTGGTCGATGCGCTGCGCGCGATGGACGAGGTCGACTACGTCGTGCTCACGGCGGGCTCCTTCGACATCCTGGTCGAGGTGGTCTGCGCCGACGACGACCACCTGCTCGACCTGCTGAACCGGCACATCCGCACGATTCCCGGCGTCCGCAGCCTGGAGTCGTTCGTCTACCTCAAGCTGGCCAAGCAGACCTACCAATGGGGGACGCGGTGAACAGGACACGGGGGACGACCCCCTGGATCCCCGCCGCGTGGACAACAACACTCGGGAGCCCGCGTCATGACCACCGACCCTCGAAACCGGAACACCCCCGGTCACCGAGCACCTGTGGATGCACTTCACCCGGATGTCGGCGTACGCCGAGAAGCCGGCCCCGATCATCGAGCGCGGTGAGGGCGCCTACATCTGGGACGACAAGGGCAAGCGGTACCTGGACGCACTGTCGGGGCTGTTCGTGGTCCAGGTCGGCCACGGCCGGACCGAGCTGGCCGAGGTGATGGCCGAGCAGGCCCGCAAGCTGGCCTTCTTCCCCGTCTGGTCCTACGCCCATCCGGCGGCGATCGAGCTGGCCGACCGGCTGGCCGCCGCGGCGCCCGGCGACCTGAACAAGGTGTTCTTCTCCACCGGCGGAGGGGAGTCGGTGGAGACCGCCTGGAAGGTGGCCAAGCAGTACTTCAAGCTGATCGGCAAGCCGTACAAGACCAAGGTCATCTCGCGGGCCATCGCCTACCACGGCACCACCCAGGGCGCCCTCTCGATCACCAGCGTGCCCGGCTTCAAGCACCCCTTCGAGCCTCTGGTCCCGGGGACCTTCCGGGTACCGAACACGAACTTCTACCGGGCCCCGGAGCCGTACGCCGAGGACGAGAAGCAGTTCGGGCTGTGGGCGGCGAACCGAGTCGAGGAGGCGATCCTCGACGAGGGCCCGGACTCGGTGGCCGCGGTCTTCGTCGAGCCGGTGCAGAACGCCGGCGGCTGCATCCCGCCGCCGCCGGGGTACTTCGAGCGGCTGCGAGAGATCTGCGACGCGTACGACGTGCTGCTGGTCTCCGACGAGGTGATCTGCGCGTACGGGCGGCTGGGCACGATGTTCGGAGCCGAGAAGTACGACTACGTGCCTGACATCATCACCAGCGCCAAAGGGCTCACCTCGGGCTACTCCCCGCTCGGCGCGGCGATCATCTCCGACCGGATCTTCGAGCCGTTCAACCACGGGGCGACGACGTTCCCGCATGGCTACACCTTCGGTGGGCACCCTGTCTCCTGCGCGGTCGGCGTGGCCAACCTCGACATCTTCGAGCGTGAGGACCTGTTGGGCAACGTGCTGCGCAACGAGAACGCGTTCCGGCAGACCCTGGAGCGGCTCTACGACCTGCCCATCGTGGGCAACATCCGCGGCGACGGCTACTTCTACGGCATCGAGCTGGTCAAGGACAAGACGACCAAGGAGACCTTCGACCGGGAGGAGTCGGAGCGGATCCTGCGCGGCTACGTGTCCGGCGCGCTGTTCGAGAACGGGCTGTACTGCCGCGCCGACGACCGCGGCGACCCGGTCGTCCAGGTGGCGCCGCCGCTGATATGCGGGCAGGCCGAGTTCGACGAGATGGAGCAGGTGCTCCGGCACGTGCTGGGCGAGGCCTGGACGAAGATCTAGTGGTCCACCAGCCCCACAAAGTCGGCCACCACCTCGTCCGGGGCCGGCATGGTCGCGATCTCGGCCGCGATGCGTCGAGCCGTCGCCGCCTCCGGTGAGTCACCGAGCATCGCCGCCACCAGTTCGGCGATCGCTCCGGGCGCCTGAGCCTCGTTGAGCAACGCCCGGCCCGCCCCGACCGCGGGGATCAGCTCGGCGTTCACGAACTGGTCGGCACCCTGCGGCAGCAGCAGCTGGGGCCGGCCCGCGCCAAGCGCACCCAGCACGGTGCCCGTTCCGCCGTGGTGCACCACCACGTCCACCAAGGGCAGTACCTCCGACTGCGCCACGAAGCGCTCCGCGCGAACGCGCTCGTCGAGCTCGCCCAGTGCGCTTGGGTCACCCTCCGGCCCGACGCTCACCAATACGTCCACGTCGAGCCGGGCCAGGTCGTCCAGTGTGCGTCGCAGCACCTCGACGGCGCCGAAGGAGACGGTGCCCAAGGTGACGTAGACCCGCGGACGCTCGGGCGGTGCGGTCAGCCAGCTCGGGACGACCGCGCCGGGCTCGCTGTAGGCGATGCTGCGGATCGGGAGCGACGGCACATCCAGCCCGGCCCCGTCCCGCGTCAGGCTGGGCGGGGCCGGGTCGAGCAAGGCCGACGCCAGCAGCGCCGTGGTGGGCGGCGACTGTCCCCGTTTGTGCCACGTCGCCTGCTGGTAGCCGATGGTCTCCCGGTGCAGCACGTTGTAGACAGGGGCGTCAACCCGATCGCGAACGCGGCGGCCGGCACTCCGAGCACACTCGCCGCGACGCCGGCGCCGGAGTTCATCCCTTCGAAGACGACCAGGTCCGGCCGGAAGCGCTCGCTCACGGAGATCATCGTGGGGGTGACCTGCTCAGCCGAGACGTCGGCGAACATCGCCAGACTGAGGTCGAACCCGCGCGCCTCGGGATGTCGGCGGCGAGTCTCGCTGATCGCCCCACCGATCGTGCTGGTCTCGGGGTGGCCGGCAACCGTGGGCAGCGACAGGCGGTCCAGGAAGGGCGGGCCGGTCGCCACCACGACGTCGTGGCCCGCCGCCTGACAGGCCAGCGCGAGCGGCATCATCGGGTACAGATGCCCGAACGCCGGAATTGCGGCGAATACCATCCTCACCTGCGCGCATTCTCACCCCGACGGCGCTCGTTCGCCCGACTTCTGGGCCCGTCGCAGAGTACGGTGCCCACGATGGCGGGGCCGCGGTCGAAACCGATCAGTTTCCAAGAAGCCGCCGCGACGCGGTTCTACCTAGCATGAAAGTCGTTCACAACACCGCGCAGAGAGGAAGGCCATGCCCGACACGAAGTACGAGGGTTTCACCGACGAGGAACGCGAGGCGATGAAGGAGCGCGCCAAGGAGCTGAAGTCGGCCGCGCGCCGCGGGAAGAAGGCGTCGGATGACGAAAGCGCCGTGCTCGAGAAGATCGCCGAGCTGGCGGAACCGGATCGCGGCATGGCCACCCGGCTGCACGAGATCATCAAGGCCAACGCGCCGGTCCTCGCGCCGAAGCTCTGGTACGGGATGCCGGCGTACGCCAAGGACGGAAAGGTCGTCTGCTTCTTCCAGAGCGCGCAGAAGTTCAAGAGCCGGTACGCGACGCTCGGCTTCAACGACACGGCGAACCTCGACGACGGCACCATGTGGCCGACCTCTACGCCCTGACCGAGCTCACGGCCGACCAGGAGGCCCAGATCGCCGACCTCGTGAAGAGGTCGGTGAGCTGAGCTGAGCTAGGCCGGATGGCCGAACCGGGCCAGCGACCGGACCGCTCGGGACAGCTTGTCGGTGCCGTCCAGCAGCGCGCGGCGGACCGGGCCGGGCAGGTCACCGGCCAGAGCCTGCTCGGCTCGCTGCAGAGTCGCCGGGGTCGCAGCGAGTCCCGGGTAGGCCTTGGCCGCGACGTCGCGCAACGCCCAGCCGCTCCGGAACTCCCCGGTGGCGCCGATCTCGGCGAAGTAGCGGTCGACGTAGGGGTCGGTCAGCTCCTCCTGCCCAGGCACGAAGAACCCCTCCGCCGTCGCGTACACCTCGTAGGCCGTGAGGTTCGACGGCTCGACCAGCCGGGCCCAGGCCGTCGCCTTGGCCTCGGGCCGACCCAACGCCGCGCGGGCCCGGGTGGCGTGGATCCGGGCGGCCGCACTCCGGTCCCGGGCCAGGGCCGCCTCGATCGGGCTGGGATCAGGATCGAGCACAGCCAGCCGCTCCACGATCAGCCAGACCAGCTCCGGATCGGACGTGATTCCGGCCGGCAGGCGCTTCCCGGCCAGCCAGGTCTGCAGCCGAGGGACGTCTCCGGTGCTGCGCACCACCGTTCGGAAGGCGACGAGCTGGGCGTCGCTGCCCTCCGCTGCCGCGCTCAGCAGCTGGTCTGCCATGCGCGCCACCCGGTCGAGCCGCTTCGAGCGCTCGGCGACCGGGGCGTACGCACCGGCCAGCGTGCCCATGGCGAACCCGAGCGCGGCCTCGACCAGGATCTCGTCCCACCGCGGGGCGGCGGCGAGGAGCAGGTCCAGCGCCTCGGCCGGGTCGAGCTCGGCGTCGCGGACGCCATCCCGGATCGCGTTGACGGCCACCACCTGGACCGACAGGTCGGCGATCACGGGCAGCACCTGCCCCAACCGCGCCCAGCCGTTCGGACCGAACCGGATCTTGGCCCAGGCTGCGTCGGTGCCGTCGGCGACGAGCAACACGGAGTCTGAGGGCGCCGACAGCGGCACCGGATCCGCGGCCACGATGACGTCGGCCACTGGGGTGATCGCCCCGTCCGCCGCGACCGACACCACCGAGAGCGCATGCGGGCGACGTGACCCGCCGGGTCCCGGGCGGCGGACGACCGCGACCGTCCGCTCGGCGGGTGTCGAGGGGTCAGCAACCACGTCGAGCGTGTCCATCCCCGCGGTCCGCAGCCAGGCTGACGCCCACGGCCCGAGATCGACCGCACCGGAATCGACCCAACAGGACAGTAGGTCGGGGAACGTGGCGTTGTCCCAGGCGTAGCGCCGCATGTAGTGGCGAAGCCCGGCGAGGAAGACGTCCTCACCCAGATAGGCCGCCAGCTGCTTCAGCACGGCCGCGCCCTTGGCGTAGGAGATGCCGTCGAACTGCTGCAGTGCCGTCTCGGCGTCGGCGGCGTCGTTGCCGGCGACCGGGTGCGTGGTCGGCGCCTGGTCGGCCATGGCCCCCCAGTCCTTGCGGACCGCGCCGAACTCCGTCCGCAGCGGGTACTCCGTCGCCGCCGCTCGGCACCGGTGCGCCAGGTACTCGGCAAATGACTCGTTCAGCCAGAGGTCGTCCCACCAACGCATGGTGACCAGGTCCCCGAACCACATGTGGGCCAGCTCGTGGGCGACCACCCCCGCCCGCTGGCCCCGATCGACCCACGTGGAGCGGCCGCGAGGCAGGAAGGTGTCCCGCAGAGTCACGCAGCCGGGGTTCTCCATGGCCCCGGCGTTGAAATCCGGCACGAAGGCCTGGTGGTACTCCCCGAACGGGTACGGCGTGTCGAACAGGTCGGCGAAGTAGTCGAGGGCCTGACCGGTCACCGTCAGCAGGTCGTCGGCCGCCTCCTCCAGTTCCGCTCGCAGGCTGGCCCGGGCGTGCAGCCCCAGCTGGATGGCCCCGTGCTCCCGGGTCACCGATGCGTACGGTCCGGCGACCAGGGTGATCAGGTAGGTCGGCAGCGGACCAGCCGGACTGATCGTCCAGCGACCCGGCCCCGTCGCGTGGCTGGGACCGTTGCCCAGCACAGTCCACTCCTCCGGCACGCGGACGTCGAGCAGGTACGCGGCCTTGATGTCGGGCTGGTCGAAGCCGGCGAACCACAGTGGCCCGGCATCGAGGAAGGACATGGCGTAGAGATAGGGCTGCTGGTCGTGGGGATCGACATGCCGGTGCAGGCCCTCCCCGTCGCTGCGGTACGCCATCCGCCCGGCCACCGTCAGAGTGTTCTCCGCGGCCAGCTCGGTCAACGTCATCCGCCCGCTCCGCCAGGTGTCCGGGTCGAGGGACACCCCGTTGAGCTCGGCGTGGACCAGCTCGCGACCGCGGAAGTCAACGAACGTCTCCGGCCCGGTGCTGGAGAACCGGATGGTGGTCACCGAGCCGAAAGTCGCCGCCTCGGGGTCGGTGAGGTCGAGCTCGATCCGGACGTCGGCAACACGCAGCTGCCGCGCCCGCTCCTCAGCCTCGGTCCGGCGCAGGGGCCCTCCTGAGCCTGTCGAAGGACTGCGACCGATGCCTGGCGAAGGGGTTAGGACGTTTCCACCAGGTAGGTGTCGTAGGCGTAGCTGGTGAAGAACTGGGGCCAGTCGTCGGCCAGCGCCACCGTCTCGAAGACATCCCGGGCGGCGACCACACGCGTCCGCAGATCCTCGTCGGCATTCTGGGTCAGCCGGTCGGCCTCCTCGGCGACCAGCTCGCGGACCAGCTCGGGGGTCACCGGCGTGCCGTCGGCGGTGGTCGCGCGGTGATGCACCCACTGCCAGACCTGCATCCGGGAGATCTCGACCGTGGCCGCGTCCTCCATCAGGTTGCGGATCGCCACCGCACCGGCGCCTCCGATCCAGGCGGTGAGGTAAGCCAGGCTGACCGCAACGTTGGTGCGGACACCGTCTCCCGTGATCTCGCCCTCCGTCGTGCTCACGTCGGTCAGGGCCGCGGCAGTCACCGACACGTCGTCCCGCTGCCGGTCCAGCTGGTGCGGCCGCTCCCCCAGTACCGCGTCGAAGGCCTCGATGCAGGTTGGCACCAGCCCCGGATGAGCGACCCAGGAGCCGTCGAAGCCGGCCGCGGCCTCCCGGGCCTTGTCGGCCGTGGTCTTCTCCAGTGCCGCGGCCGTGGCCTCCGGGTTGGCCTTGCTGGGCACGAACGCCGCCATGCCGCCGATCGCGTGGGCACCGCGGGCGTGGCAGGTCTTGACCAGCAGCTCGGCGTACGCGGCCATGAACGGCGAGGTCATGGTCACCGCACTCCGGTCCGGCAGCAGGTGGTCAGCCGAGTCGGCGAAGTTCTTGATGATGGAGAAGATGTAGTCCCAGCGGCCGGCGTTGAGGCCGGATGAGTGGTCTCGCAGCTCGTAGAGGATCTCGGTCATCTCGAAGGCGGCCGGGGCCGTCTCGATCAGGCAGGTGGCCCGGATGGTGCCGTACGGGATGGCCAGCCGCTCCTGGGCGAAGGTGAAGACCTCGTTCCACAGCCGGGCCTCGCGGTGCGACTCCATCTTGGGCAGGTAGAAGTACGGTCCCGCGCCGGACGCGATCAGGGTCTGGGCGTTGTGGAAGAAGTAGAGGCCGAAGTCGACGAAGGCTCCGGGTACCGGCTGACCGTCGAGAGTCAGGTGCCGCTCCTCCAGGTGCCAGCCTCGGGGCCGAACCAGCACGGTAGGGGTCTCAGCGCCCACCTCGTACCGACGGCCGTTCTCGTCGGTGAAGTCGATCTCCCGACGGAGCGCGTCGAACAGGTTGAGCTGCCCGTCCACCACGTTGAACCACGTGGGGGAGGTGGCGTCCTCGAAGTCGGCCATCCAGACCCGGGCGCCGGAGTTGAGCGCGTTGATGGTCATCTTGCGCGAGGTGGGCCCGGTGATCTCGCAGCGCCGGTCGGCCAAACCGGGGGCCGGGGGCGCCACCCGCCAGTCCGGGTCCGCTCGGACCCCCGCGGTCTCGTCCAGGAACTGCAGCCGGTCACCGGGCCGGCCCGCCGCGTACCGGTCGGCCCGGGCCTGCAGCAGCTCCGCCCGGCGGGGACCGAACCTCGTGGCCAGCTCGCCCAGGAAGTCCAGCGCGTCAGCGGTCAGGATCTCGTCGAACCGGGGCCGCTGCTCCCCCTCGATGATCACGGCAGAACTCACACCGCCACGCTATCGGGTGGTCCAGGATGGCTCGGTGACCTTTGACGTACGCCGCCTGTCGGCCGAGGATGCGGAAGCGGCCCGGCGGCTGGGCTTCGAGGCCTTCGGGGTGCCCAGCACGCCGCCGACGGAGCCGGCCCGGATCGACCAGCCCGGCCGGACCACCTTCGGCGTCTTCCTGGGTGACGAGCTGGTGGCCAAGGCGACCGACCGGGCCTACGACTCCTACTTCGGCGGGGCCGCCGTGCCGACGAGCGGAATCGCCGGGGTCACCGTGGCGGCCGAGTCGCGGGGCCATGGAGCCTTGGCGCCGCTGTTCCACGTCCTGCTGCAGTCGGCCCGCGACCGCGGCGCCGTGGTCTCCGGGCTGTTCCCGACCGCACCGCGGATCTACCGGCGGTTCGGGTACGAGGTGGTCACCGATCTGGAGACGATCGAGGTGCCGACCCGGGACCTCGGCTCGATCCCCCGTCCGGCCACCGTCCGCACCCGCCGGGCGGTCGTCGCGGACTTCGACGCCGTCCGCGCGGTGTACGACGCCTGGGCGGCGGAGCAGAACGGGCCGCTGAGCCGACGCGGCGTGTCGTTCCCGGCCACGGCCGGGGAGTTCGTGGACAGCTTCACCGGCGTGACCGTCGCGCTCGACGAGGCCGGCGAGGTCTGCGGGTACGCCTCGTGGGAGCGCGGTCAGGAGTTCGGCGAAGACGCGGTGATCGCGGTCAGCGACCTGTTGGCCACCGGCGCGGACGGCTATCGGGCCCTGCTCGCCACCGTCGGCAGCTTCTCCAGCGTCACCGCACGGACCACCCTCCGGACCTCGGGGCCCGACCTGGTGCGGCTGTTCCTGCCGACCGCGCACTGGCGGCGGACCGTGACCCTGCCGTACATGGTCAAGGTCCTCGACGTGCCGGGAGCGATCCGGCTGCGCCGCTACCCGCCAGGTCTCACCGCCGAGCTCACCTTTCGGCTGGCTGGCGACTTCCTGGCCGAGAACGACGCCACGTACCGGATCACGGTCGCGAGCGGCCGGGCCGAGGGCGTGGTCGTCGACGGCAACGACTCCGAACGGGTCCTCACGCCGCACGGCCTGGCCATGCTGTACGCGGGAGCGCAGTCGAGCGCCAACCTGCGGGCGGCCGGACACCTGCACGGCGGCGAAGTCGCGCACGACCTGGACTGGGACGCCGCCTTTGGCGGCCGCCAGGCCCACATCCGCGACTTCTACTGACCCTGGCGAGGGAGGGCTCAGCCAAGGCGACGGAAGACCGGCCAGATCTCGGCCCACGGGCTTCGCGGGTCCCGGACCACCCAGACCGGCGTACCTTGCTCCTCGTTCTCCACCCCGACGCCGTTGTCGATGGTGGCGCCTCGGCTGACCTGCCCGAACATCGTGCGCAGGAAGGGTTCTGCGAACCCGATCACGACGACCGGCCCACCGGTGTCGGGTGGTGGACCCCAGTCGAAGTAGGCGTTGTGGCCGCTGTGGGCCCCCGGTAGCCCCAGGCCGGGACCGTAGCGGTCGATGGCCCCGGCCTGGCCGTAGTTCTGGGTGACCACCACGGCCCGGGCGCGTTCAGCGGGCGGCATGGTGGCATATACCTCGGCCACCGTGGCCGCGAATGCGGGCCAGCCCACGGTCTCCCCGGCGTCGTAGTTGATGTCGACGATCGGCGTGACCGCCAGGGCGCGTACCGGCAGTACCGGCAGCATCAACACGGCATTGACGAGCAGCGACAGACCCAGGCCGGCGACTACCCAGCCGCGGGCCCCGGCCCGGTTCCGCAGCCATCCGACGACCGCCGGCGCCCCGGCGGCCAGCAGCACCGGGTACAGCCCGGCCAGGTAGTACGGCTTGCCGCCGGAGAGCAGGAACACCAGGGCCAGCAGCACGTAGGCGACGGCGAAGGAGCGGACCGGCCGCAGCTCGGCCGCCCGCCAGAGCCGGACCAGACCCGGCAGCCACATCGCCACCAGCACCGGGCTGACCAGCACCAGCTGCATCGGCAGGAACAACCACCATGGCTGGGACGAGCCCGAGCTTCCGCCGGCGATCGCGCGGGCCAGCGTGAGCTGCGGCCAGCCGTGGTCGGCCTGCCAGAGCAGGTTCGGCAGCCACACCAGCAGCGCCAGGCCGGCGCCGGCCCACAGCCAGGCCGACCGGAGGACCGTACGTGGCCCCACCGCCAGCAGTCCGATCAGCACGGCGGCGACCAGGGCCGCCACCAGGGTCTTGTTGTGCAGGGCGATCCCGGTCACCAGTCCGACCAGTAGCCAGCCGCGCGGATCGGCGCCCTGCAGCTGTCGCACCACGAGGAAGCCGATCAGGGTCCAGAACAGCAGGTCGAACGTAGCCGTGCTCAGCAGGTGCCCGAGGATCAGCAGGATCGCCGAGACCGCCATCGCCGCCCCCGCCAGTAGCTGGGCCGGACGATCCCCTCCCATCCGGCGGGCCAGCAGGCCGGTGAGCAGCACCACGGCTCCGGCGGCCAGGGCCGAAGGCAACCGCCAGCCGAACAGCGCGTTGCCGAAGACCTCGCTGACCACCCGGGCCAGCAACGGGGTGAAGGCCGGCTGGTCCACGTAGCCCCAGGCCAGGTGCTGGCCGGCGGTTCGGAAGTACAGCTCGTCTCGGTGCGGACCGTAGCGCGGGCTGAAGATCAGCAGGAGGGTGGCGAGACCTCCACTCAGCAGGGCCAGCGGCCGCCAGGCCACCCGAGGGAGATCCACGCCGGCATCTGTCCGCCGAACGAACGTGGGTGTCTTCACAACGGGTGGTCCGTCAACCACGAGCTGCGATCGGGGTTCCGTTCCCGCTCGGAGATCCACTCGACGATGCGGCTCAGGTCCAAGCCGTAGACGGAACCAGCGGTCGCGGCATAGGTCTCCAGTCGTCGGTGCGCCCGGCCGAGCAGGCGCAGGGCGCCGGTCTGGTTGCCGCGCTCGGCGTGGGTGATAGCCACGCACAGCTGGGCCAGCCCCTGCCACAGCTCCCGCTCGTCGGCCGGACCGGCCTTCCAGCGGGCCTCGTACACCTCGTGCGCCGAGAACGGTCGACCCTCGGCCAGCAGTCGGCGCGCCGCCTCGACGGTGGCCAGCGGCGGCAGCGGCTCCTCCGACACGGGTTCGACCCCCGGACTCCCGTACGGCAGGGGGCGGCCGAGCTTGTCCCGGGGCCGGGACTGCCGGGCCCGTCCTTCCGGGTCGCGGTCACGGTCGCCGGGTCGCGGAGGCGGCTCGTCCTCGCTGCTCGTACGCCCCGCCAGGAACTGCTCGAGCCGCGGGTCGTCCGCAACCAACCGGTCGGTCTCCTCGCCGCCGTCGCAGCGGTAGAGGCCGACGGTCACTCCACCGGCGCCCCGGGCGAGCACCCGCCATAGTCCGCCGGCATCCTCCCAGCGGCGTAGCCGGGCGACGACATCCGGATCGGACTCCATCCCGCCTGTATACCGCTACCCGAACCGGCGGGCGTTGAAGTCGGCCAGCATCGGATGGGCGATGCCCCGCACGACTTCGTACGCCAACAGCTCGCCGGCAATCAGCCCGAGCGTCGCGCCACTGTGGGTGAAGGCGACGTACAGCCCATCGACCTCGTCGATGCGGCCGAGCACCGGCTCGCCGTCGCCGGGGATGGGCTTCGGCCCGACGCCGCACCAGGCGGGCGTCAACGGGGGATGGCCGGCCAGCACCCGGGAAGCTTCGGCCAACAGCTCCTCGACGACACCGTCCGCTATCTCGTAGCGGCCGTCGTGCGCTCGGGTGAGTGAGGCCGAAGCCCAGTCCGCATCGACCGAGAGCCCACCGTCCGGCCGCGGCCGCAGGGATGCACGCGGAGTGTTGAGCACCGCCGTCAGCTGATGCCGCACCGACTCGGTGGCGACGAGCAGGGCATCTGGACTGGCGTCGGGGATGGTCACCCCGAGCTCGGCGACCATGCCCGGGAGGGCGGCGCCGGTGGCGAGCACCACGACCTCAGCGGCGACGTGCTCACCCCGCTCGCTCCGGACGCCTGCGACCACTCGCCCCTCCGTCACGACTCGGGCGGGTCCGGCCTCGGTGACCAGCCGCCCGCCGTGCGAGATGAAGTCCTCAGCCAGGAAGCGAACCAGGCTCGGCAGTTCCACCCAGCCCTCGCCGGGACGCCAGAGCGCGCCGGCGGGCGGGACGGCGGCGGGGTCCACGCCGGGGACCCGCTCCGCGACGTCGGCGGCGGCGAGCAGGTGACTGTCGTAGCCGAGCGCCTGCTCGTGCTCGTGCTGGCGGCGCAGCTCGTCGGCCCGGTCCTCGGCCAACCAGGCCAGTCCGCCGGAGAATCTCAGCCAGTCGAGACCCGGGTGCGCGGCCGCCAGGGTGCGGTAGCGGTCGATCCCGGCCATCCGGAGCCGGTGGTAGTACTCGCTGCGGAGTCCGGCGGAGTTCAGCCACGACAGAGAGCGTCCGGACGCCTGGCTCGTCAGCTCGGCCTCGGTGACCAGGACGACCTCCGCCCCGGCTCGAGCCAGCTGCTGAGCGGTAGAGACGCCGATCACGCCTCCGCCGACGACGGCCATCGTCATCCGACGGACCCGTCCAGCTCGTCCTCGATGTGTACCCGGATGATCTCGTCGAAGGAGCTCTCCGCGGCAAATCCCAGCCGGACCGCCCGCGTCGCGTCCAGGGCCGGCGCCCAGTTCTCGACCATCCGCCGGATCAGCTCGTCCGGCTCGCGGCGGATCAGACGAACGGCCGACTCACCGGCGACCCGGCGGAGGGCCTCGATCTGCTCGCCGACGGTGGCGCTGAGGCCGGGCATGGACAACGTCCGCCGGGGACCGACGGTCTGGCCGTCGAGCGTGGCTGCCCGAACCAGGAACCCGACGGCCGACCGGGGTGAGGCGTGCCAGTGCCGGACTGTCTCGGGAACCGGCAGCACCGCCTCCTGCCCGACCAGCGGCTCGCGGAGGATGCTCGAGAAGAACCCGGAGGCGGCCTGGTTTGGTCTCCCCGGACGGATGCAGATGGTGGGCAGCCGGATCCCGATTCCGTCGAGGAAGCCACGCCGGGTGTAGTCGGCCAGCAGCAGCTCCCCGATCGCCTTCTGGGTCCCGTAGCTGGTGAGCGGGCTGTGCTGGAAGTCCTCGGGGATGGGACTGGGAAGCGGAGCGCCGTACACCGCGATGGACGACGTGAACACCAGACGGGGGTGGTACCCGCCGGCGCGATGCGCCATCCGGATAGCTTCGAGCAACGCCCGAGTGCCGTCGAGGTTGACGGCGTACCCCTTCTCGAAATCGGCCTCGGCCTCACCGGATACCACGGCTGCGAGGTGGAAGACCAGATCGGGCTGGTCCGACACCAGACGCTCCGCCTCCCCCGGCGCGGCCAGGTCGGTGACCACATACTCGATCTGTCCAGCGGCGCCGGCTGGCGGTTGCGGCGCAACCACATCGGCCAAGGTCATCCGTTCGATGGCGCGGCCACCGATGTGCCCGTCCGCCACCAGCCGGGCCGTCAGCTTGCGGCCGATCATGCCGGCCGCACCCAGGATCAGGATGTGCAACGAAACCTCTCTTCTGGAGCCTCAGACGTTGAAGCGGACCTCGTCCACGTCACCGTCGCCACCACGCGGTCCGTACCCTTGCCTCCTAACCCTTGGCTCGGCTTCTGCAGTGACCCGGCGGCAGAACACGGCCGTTTCTTCCTGTCACTGATCCTGTCCCGTGTAGGTCTGTGACGCTATCGAAGGCTGCCAGAAGTCAGCTCAAGGTGGAGTAGGGACGTGGCGGATGAGGCTGCTCGCCTGGCCGACCGGTGGGACGCAGCGGCCAGGCCGGGATTGGCCTTCGACGGGATGCCCCAGCCTCACCGCTGCGATGAACTCGACCCGCCAAGCAGATCTATGACCTTGACCGGGCAGCCCGGTCCTGAACGGCCACCTCGATGAGCGCGCGAAGGGCCGGCCGGGCGATGTCAGCAGGGCTGGTGATCTTCAGACTGCGCATCGAGAGTTTGCCCGACACCTGCTTCCCACCCGACGCTGGGAGGAGGCCATCGGGATCGGGGAGTACCCCGCCGTGATAGAACCCCAGCGTCACGTGGCGGCTGAACGGCATGAGGTACGCGAACTGTTCACTGACCTTCCTTGGCCCGATACCCAACCGACGGAACCCTGGGCGGGCCAGACCACCTCGACAGTGGCGGGCAACACCTCGTAGACGAGGTCTCGGATGCCGAGGGCAAGGGCACCGACCTCCGGCGAGCACCGCTGCAGCACCTGTCGGAATGCTTTTGTCGTTCCCGGGACCCACTGCGTTGACGACGCCGGGGTTGGCTGCCACGACACCCGATGGTACTGACGTCGCCGAGGCGCCGATCTCGTCGGCTCCCTCCCCCGGGCCATGTCCACGCGCGCCCTGGCTCACATCGAGGCGGACCTCAACGACGTCATGGTTCACCTGGTTCCGCTCGCATCTGTCGAAGTGCTGCGACCAGCCGGGGGATGTCCTGCCGGGCGGCGGCAATGAAGTCGAGATCCGCGGACGACGCAGGCACCAGACCGCCGTCGACCGCCCGCGAGACGTACATGTCGGGTTCAGCGTCCTCGTCGCTCACTCGGATGAAGTCGTCGCCCGCGATGTGGTCGCGACCCTCGACAAAGGATGTCCACGGACCAGGGGACGCGGCTCGGAACCGGCGCTCGATCTCGTCGAGTTCTGCATCATCCATCGTTCGAATCTCAGCCCTTCCCTGACGTGGATGTTGCTCCGAACCGGAACTCGACGACGTCACCGTCGGCCATCACGTAGTCCTTACCCTCCAGCCGCACTCTGCCCTTGGCCCGGGCGTTGAGCAGCGAACCCGCGGCGACCAGGTCGTCGTAGGAGACGATCTCGGCCTTGATGAAGCCCTTCTGGAAGTCGGTGTGGATCACCCCGGCGGCCTCGGGCGCGGTGGCGCCCTTGCGGATGGTCCAGGCCCGCGACTCCTTTGGTCCGGCGGTCAGGTAGGTCTGCAGCCCGAGCGTGTCGAAGCCGACCCGGGCCAGCACGTCCAGGCCCGGCTCGTCGATGCCCATCTCGCCCAGGAACTCCCGAGCCTCGTCCGGCTCCATCTCGACCAGCTCGGACTCGATCTTGGCGTCCAGGAAGATCGCCTCGGCCGGGGCCACCACCGCCCGCAGCCGCTCCTTGAGCGCCTCATCGGCCAGCTCGTCGGTGTCGCAGTTGAAGACGTAGATGAACGGCTTCGCCGTCAGCAGGAACAGCTCGCGCAGCGGCCCGCGATCCAGACCGGAGGCGAACACCGTCTGGCCGCTGTCCAGCACGGCCTGCGCCTCGCGTACGGCTGCGAGCATGGGCAGCTTGTCCTTGTTGATCCGGGCTTCCTTCTCCAGCCGCGGCTGGACCCGCTCGAGAGTCTGCAGGTCGGCCAGAATCAGCTCGGTGGAGATCGTCTCGATGTCGCTCGGCGGGTCGACCGCCCCGTCGACGTGGCTGACGTCGGGGTCGCGGAACACCCGGGTGACCTGGCAGATCGCGTCGGCCTCCCGAATATGGGCCAGGAATGCGTTGCCCATCCCCTCGCCCTGGCTGGCCCCGCGAACGATCCCGGCGATGTCGACGAAGCTGACCGTGGCCGGCACCAGCCGAGCCGAGCCGAACAGCTCGCCCAGCACCGCCAGCCGAGGATCGGGCACGCCGACCACGCCGACGTTGGGCTCGATGGTGGCAAACGGGTAGTTCGCCGCAAGCACGTCGTTGCGGGTCAGAGCGTTGAACAGGGTCGACTTGCCCGCGTTGGGCAGGCCGACGATGCCGATGGTGAGAGCCACGAGGGTCCAGCGTAGGGGGAGCGCCCTAGCATTCGACGCATGATCACTGCTGTGCACACGTTGGTCTACGCCGAAGACCCGGAGGCGGCCCGGGCGTTCTTCCGCGATGTGCTCGGACTGCCGGGAACCGACACCGGCGGCGGCTGGCTGATCTTCGCCTCCGGACCCAGCGAGCTCGCTGTGCACCCGAGTTCTTGGGCGCACGAGGGCCGGAGCGGGTCCACCGAGCAGCAGTTCGACGTGTCGTTGATGTGCGACGACCTCGAGCAAACCATGGCCGACCTCAGCGCGAAGGGGGCGACCTTCACCGGTGGGGTCGTGGACCAGGGCTGGGGTCTGGCGACGCGGCTGGTGGTACCGGGTGCAGGTGAGATGACCCTCTACCAGCCGCGGTACGACCCGCCGGCCCTGCAGTCGTCGGCTCAGTAGCCGCCCTCGGGCGGCACCATCTCTCCGCGTACGCCGAGCAGGCGGATCGGCCGGGTGTCGTTCAGCCCGGCGAGCAGGTCCAGCGCGGTACGCGTGATCACCGCGGCGTCGAACGTCGGCTCGGGCAGCTTGCGGATGCGGGTGAAGGTGAAGAACGGCGCGAAGCGCACCTTGAGGTGGACCCGCGCACACGGCCGCTGCTCGCGGTGCAGGTCGGCCACCACCTGCTCGGTCAGGTCCGCCACCGCGGATTCGATCTCCGCCGGCTCGACCAGGTTGCGCTGGTAGGTGACCTCATGTCCGTGCGCCCGCGCCACCCAGGGTGTGTCGTCCACCACTGCGCTGCCGATCCCCCGGCCCAGGGCGCGTAGGTAGGGACCGGTGCTCGGCCCGAACGCTTCCGCCAGCCGGGCCTCGTCGGCGTGCGCCAAGTCCGCGACCGTGTGAATCCCCAGGTCGGCCAGCCGAGTCGAGATCCGCTTGCCCACGCCCCAGAGCGCGACCGTCGGCCGTTCCCCCATCACCGCGGTCCAGTTGCCCCGGGTCAGCCGGAAGACGCCGCCCGGCTTTCCGAACTCGGTGGCGATCTTGGCTCGCACCGTGGTGTCCCCGATCCCCACCGAACAGGAGAGCCGAGTGGCGGCGCGCACGGCCGCCTGGGCCCCCCGCGCGTACGCCTCGGGGTCACTTGTCGACACGCCGACAAAGGCCTCATCCCAGCCGAGCACCTGGACCACGGCCCCGGGCAGGCCGCGTAGCGTCTCCATCACTGCGGCCGAGGCCGCCTCGTACACCGGGAAGTCGACCGGCAGCAGGACGGCCTCCGGACAGCGCCGGACGGCAGTCTTCAGCGGCATCCCCGACCGGACACCGAAAGCGCGCGCCTCGTAGGAGGCGGTCGAGACCACCGCCCGCTCGGTCGGGTCGCCCCGGCCGCCGACGATCAGCGGACGTCCGGCGAGCTCGGGGCGGCGCAGGATTTCCACCGCGGCCAGGAACTGGTCCAGGTCGACGTGCAGCACCCACCGGGCCGGTTGCGCCCTGAGCCTGTCGAAGGGCCCACGCAGCACCACCGGTTCTCAGTCCTCGACCGCCCAGAAGGCCTCCACCGCCTGGCTCAGGGCCAGCGCGTCCGCGGTTCCCGCCAGCTCCCGGGCCGAGTGCATGGACAGCAGCGGCTGCCCGACATCAATGGTCCGGATGCCCAGCCGGGTCGCGGTCAGCGGGCCGATGGTCGACCCACAGGGCAGCGCGTTGTTGGACACGAACTCCTGGCTCGGTACCCCGGCCGTCCGGCACGCCCGTCGCCACAGGGCCATGCCGACCGCGTCGGTGGCGTAGCGCTGGTTGGTGTTGATCTTCAACAGCGGACCGCCGTTGAGCAGCGGCTGGTTGGCCGGATCATGCCGCTGGGGATAGTTGGGGTGGATCGCGTGGCCCCCGTCCACCGACAGGCAGACCGATCGGGCCAGGACCTGGTGGTACCGGTCGGGGCTGACCCCACGCGTGCCGGCGATGCGGGCGAGCACGTCGGCCAGCAACGGACCGGACGCCCCGCTTCGCGACGCGCTCCCCAGCTCCTCGTGGTCGAACGCCACCAGCAGCTCGATCCGCTCGCCGCCGGACGAGCGCAGCAGGGCGGTCAGGCCGGCGTGGACGCCGGTGAGGTTGTCCAGCCGGCCGGCGGCCAGGAACTCCGAGTCGGGCCCGAAGACGGCGGGCGCGGCGGCGTCGTACGCCACCAGGTCCAGCCCGTCGATCTGGTCGCCACGGCAGCCGACCAGGTCGCCGAGGTGGTCAGTCAGCCGCCGGTCCGGTCGGCCGACCCCCCACACCGGCATGGTGTGGTGCTGCTTGTCCAGCTTGAGGCCGTTGTCGTTCACCCCGCGGTCCAGGTGGATGGCGAGCTGCGGAATCCGCATGATCGCGTCGGTGCGCACCAGCTCGGTACGCCCATCGGTGATCACCACGCGCCCGGCCAGGCCGAGCTCGCGGTCCAGCCAGGAGTTGAGCAGCGGACCGCCGTAGACCTCCAGGCCGAGCTGGGCGTAGCCGAAGCCCTCCAGGTCGGGGTTCGGCTTGATCGCGAAACCGGGCGAGTCGGTATGGGCACCGACGATCCGGAACGGCGTACGCGGGTCCGCGTCGTCAGGCAACCGCCAGGCGACCAGGGCGCCGTCGCGAACCAGGTAGTGACCGCCGGGACTGCTGTCCCAGTCGGCCGCCTCGTCCTGTGCCACGAAGCCGGCCTCGGCGAGCCGACGCGCACCCTCGGCAGCGGCGTGGAACGACGACGGCGAGGCGATCACGAAGGCCGCGAGGTCCGCTACGTGGTCGGAAGCCGCTGACATGGTCTCCAACTTACGACCCGATCAGTCGGTACGCCGACGTCGCAGCCACCCGCGCTCGCAGGCTCCCACTCCCGCCAGGACCATCCACGCTCCACCGACGTACCGACTGACCGGACCACTGGAGCTATGTCACTCCGCCCGCGGCGTGTCGCGGACCCCCGATTGTCAGCTACCGCCCTCAGGATGGAGCACATGGATGCCGGATCGGTCGTCGCCCTGGTCTGTGGGCTGGTTCTCGGGCTCGCCCTCGGCGCGCTCGCGGGCCTGCTGCTGACCCGGGCGCGCCGCGAGGCCGAGCTGGCGCAGGCCCGGGAGGAGTCCGCGCGAGTGCGGGCCGACATCGCCGAAATCCGGGCCGGGGCAGCCGCCGAGCTGGCGGAGGCCCGGGCCGCCACCGCCACCGCCCAGGCCGAGGCGGCCACCGTGTCGGCGGCCCTGGCCGGGGCGCACGCGGAGCGGGACGCCGCATCCAACCGGGCCCGGGAGATCGCGGCTGACCGGGAGGCGATGCTCAACCAGTTCAAGGTGCTCTCGGCCGACACGCTGGACCGGCACAGCAAGGCCGCGGACGCGCAGGCCGAGCACCGGCTGAAGGCAACCGAGCAGCTGATGGTGCCGGTGCGGGAGAGCCTGGACCGGTTCGGCGCCCGGCTCACCGAGGTGGAGAAGGAGCGGTCGGCCATCTCCGCCGAGCTGCGCACTCAGGTGGCCACCGTGCGGCAGACCGGCGAGACGCTGCGCCGGGAGACGACCGCCCTGGTCAGCGCGCTGCGCAAGCCGCAGGTCCGCGGCTCCTGGGGTGAGACCCAGCTCAAGCGGGTCGCCGAGATCGCCGGCATGCTGAACCGCTGCGACTTCGACCTGCAGTACACCAGCCGCGACGAGGACCGGCTGCTGCGCCCGGACATGCGGGTGAACCTGGCCGGGGGCAAGCACCTCTTCGTCGACGCCAAGGCTCCGCTGACCGCCTTCCTCGAGGCGGCGGAGACCGAGGACGACACGGTGCAGGCCGAGGCCTTGACCCGGTACGCCCGGCACGTCAAGACCCACATCGACCAGCTGGCGGCCAAGCAGTACTGGAAGACCGTCGAGTCGCCGGGGTTCGTTGTGCTGTTCCTGCCCAACGAGATGTTCTTCACCGCGGCGCTGGACCAGATTCCCGACCTCTACGACTACGCGGCGGCCAAGGACGTCGTGCTCGCCACGCCGACCACGCTGATCGGACTGCTGCGCGCGGTGGCGTACGGCTGGAAGCAGGCGGCCCTGGCGGAGAGCGCGGCCGAGGTGTTTCGCCTCGGCCGGGACCTGCACGCCAAGCTCGGTCTGATGGGCAACCGGCTGGACAAGCTGGGCCGGGCACTGCGCTCGTCGGTCAACGCGTACAACGAGACCATCGCCACGGTCGAGGGCACCGTCCTGGTCCGGGCCCGGCGCTTCCGCGATCTCAAGGTCAGCGACGACCAGCTGAGCGCGCTCCCCCAGCTGGACGACGCGGTGCGCCAGATCCAGGCGCCGGAGCTGGTCGACGACGCGGTACGGGTGGAACCGATGGTCGGCCGGGGCCGGACGAAGCGGACCGCGGCCCCGCCGGAGGCGGCCGAGCTGGTCCGGGGCGAGCCCGACCTGCTCGCGCTGGTCGAGGCCGACGCGATCAGCAGTGTCGATGAGGACGCCACGGAGCGTCGCTCCTCCTGAGCACGAAAACCGGTCACGAACTGCCGGTTTTGGGCGCTGTCAACTGTGGTTTGTGACCGGTTTCGGGAAGAAGGGACTCTGCGTCAGTCGTTGATGGCGCCGGCCCGCAGATCCCGCCGCAGCTCCGGCGGCAGGGCGAAGACCAGGGACTCCTCGGTCAGCCGCTCCTCGCGGGCAGCCGGGAAGCCCCGCTCGACCAGGTAGTCCAGCACCCCCTGGACCAGGTGCTCCGGCACCGAGGCTCCGCTGGTGACGCCAACCGAGCTGACCCCGTCCAGCCAGCTGGGATCGATCTCGCCGGCGTTGTCGACCCGGTGCGCGGCCTTGGCCCCGGCCTCCAGGGCAACCTCGACCAGCCGCACCGAGTTGGAGGAGTTGGCCGACCCGACCACGATCACCAGATCGCTCTGCGCAGCGATCTGCTTGACCGCCAGCTGCCGGTTCGAGGTGGCGTAACAGATGTCGTCGCTCGGCGGGTCCATCAGCAGCGGGAACCGCTGGCGCAGGCGGTTGACCGTCTCCAGCGTCTCGTCCACGCTCAGCGTCGTCTGGCTGAGCCAGGCCAGCCGGCTCGGGTCCTGGACCTGCAGCCGATCCGCGTCCTCCGGCGACTGGACCAGCGTGATGTGCTCCGGCGCCTCACCGGTGGTCCCCTCGACCTCCTCGTGGCCGGCATGGCCGATCAGCAGGATCTCCCTGTCGTCGCGGGCGAACCGCTTGGCCTCCTGGTGCACCTTGGTGACCAGCGGGCAGGTGGCGTCGATGGTCTTCAAGCCCCGTTCTCGGGCCTCGGCCTGGACGGCCGGCGACACCCCGTGCGCGGAGAACACCACCCGGGCACCCGACGGGACCTGGTCCAGCTCGTCGACGAAGATCGCCCCGCGCGCCTCCAGGTCCTCCACCACGTGCCGGTTGTGCACGATCTGCTTCCGGACGTAGATCGGAGCACCGTAGGTGACGAGGGCCTTCTCCACGGTGATCACCGCGCGGTCGACCCCCGCGCAGTAGCCGCGCGGCGCCGCGAGCACCACCTGCCGGGTCGAAGTCACGGTGCCGAGTGTAGGCGGCGGGTTGTGCCGGAGCCTGTGAAGGACGTCTGTCGTAGGTCGCGAGCGTCGGTAAGGCTCCGCCCGGTCACGGCCCGCGCAACAACGTGAGCTGTGCGGCGCAGTCGTCGTGCGAGGGAGGGAGGAAGACGGCAGCTCACGGCGCGGCCGGGCGCGAGCGACAAGATCATGAGGAGCGCCCTACGCTCGTGGCGTGCCCCTGGAGTCTTCGCCGGAGAACCCTCAGCCGTTACGGCTGATCTCCAACAAGGTCCGCGGCTGGATCGACCGGCTGGGTCCGGTCTGGGTCGAGGCCCAGCTGATCGAGGTGAGCCGGCGAGCCGGCCGGACGATCTTCCTGACGCTGCGGGACCGGCTGGCCCCGGTGTCCGCCTCGGTGACGATCTCGGCGACCACCTTCGACTCCGCCGGTCCGCTGGCCGAGGGGGCGACGGTGGTCGCCCGGCTCAAGCCGTCGTACTTCGAGCAGTCCGGCCGGTTCAGCTACTACTGCGACGCGATCACCCCGGTCGGTGAGGGCCGTCTCCTGGCGCAGTTGGAGCAGACCAAGCGGCTGCTGCAGGCCGAGGGCCTGTTCGACCCGGCCCGGAAGCGCCCGCTGCCGTTCCTGCCCCGGGCGGTCGGCCTGGTCACCGGGGCCGACAGCGCGGCCGAGCGCGACGTGGTCGAAAACGCCCGCCGCCGCTGGCCCGGGGTCAGACTGCTGGTCCGGCACGCCCTGGTCCAGGGGCCGCAGGCCGCCGAGCAGCTGATCGCCGCGGTGCGCCGGCTGGACGGCCAGGCCGAGGTCGACGTGATCGTCATCGCCCGAGGTGGTGGCTCGCTGGAGGACCTGCTGCCGTTCTCCGACGAAGGGCTGGTCCGCGCGGTCGCCGCCTGCCGGACCCCGGTGGTCAGCGCGATCGGGCACGAGTCGGACAACCCGATCCTCGACCTGGTCGCCGACTACCGCGCCTCCACCCCGACGGACGCCGCCAAGCGGGTGGTGCCCGATGCCGCGGATGAGCTGGCCCGGATCCGGCAGGTCCGGCAGCGGATGCGGCACTGCGTGGCCACCCTGGTCGCCCGCCATCAGGAAGCCTTGACTGCGCTGCGGTCCCGGCCCGTGCTGGCCGACCCGACCGCCACCTTCGGGCTACGGAGGGACGAGGTCGAGCGCCTCCGGGACCGGGCCCGACGGGCGATCACCGCCCGGCTGGACGCGGAAGGAACGGCC
Source organism: uncultured Actinomycetota bacterium (assembly GCA_963808435.1). GTDB lineage: Bacteria > Actinomycetota > Actinomycetes > Propionibacteriales > Propionibacteriaceae > Microlunatus. Next base: position 313,862 of record CAWEFW010000028.1, read on the forward strand.
GTCCGCCACTCCCTGGAACGCATCCGAGCCGTCTCCCCGCAGGCCACTCTCGAGCGGGGGTATGCGTTCCTGGTCGGGTCGGCGGGCCAACCGGTCCGTTCGGTGACCGCCGTCGTGGTGGAGGAGGATGTGGTGGCCCACCTGGCCGACGGTCAGCTCGTGGCGCAGGTACGACAGACCCGACCCCGAGGAGAGCGATGACCGAGGCGCCGGCGAACCCGCCGATCAGCTACGAGCAGGCCCGCGACGAGCTGGTCGCCCTGGTGCAGCGGCTGGAGAGCGGCGGCGCACCCCTGGACGAGTCACTGGCCCTGTGGGAACGGGGCGAGGAGCTGGCCGCGATCTGCCAGTCCTGGCTGGACGGCGCCAAGGCCCGGATCGAGGCCGCCCGCGCTGCCGCCACCGACCACGACCCCAACTACCCCTCCAACTGACGCGCCGGTCGGATTCCCACGCTGCGTGGGGAACTGACGCTGAACCTAGGTTGCAACCTGCGTTCAGCGTGAGATTCCCCCGCAGCGTGGGAATCGTGTGACCAGAGAGGCAGGGTCAGGCGTACGCGGCCGGGGGCGACCGGTTAGGCCGAGAGCTCGAGGTCGTCGGCGGAGGCGGGGCTGCGGGGCGGGACGAAGCGGCGGCGGTAGTCGACCGGGGCCAGGCCGATCTCGCGGCGGAAGTGCTCGCGCATCACCACGGCGGAGTTGAAGCCCACCCGGGTGGCGATCTGCTCGACGCCGAGGTCGCTCTCCTCCAGCAGGCTGCGGGCGGCGAGGATGCGCTGCTGGGTCAGCCACCGGTGCGGCGTAGTGCCGGTCTCCGCGCTGAACCGCCGGGCGAAGGTCCGGTCACTCATCATCGCCCGCCGGGCCAGTGACGAGGCGGTGTGCGGCTCGGCCAGGTGGGCCAGGACCCAGGTGAGCACCGGAGCCAGACTGTCGCTCTCGTACGCCGGGATCGGCATCTCGACGAACTGCTGCTGGCCCCCGTCCCGCTGCGGGGGCACCACCATCCGCCGGGCGATCTTGGTGGCGATCGCGGTACCCAGCTCCCGCCGGACCAGGTGCAGGCAAGCGTCGATGCCGGCCGCCGTGCCCGCGCTGGTGATCAGGTTCCCATCGTCGATGTAGAGCGCCCGGGGGTCGAGGATCGCCTCCGGGTACATGACCGCCATCTCCTCGACGTACTTCCAGTGCGTGGTGCAGCGCCGCCCGTCCAACAGCCCGGCCGCGCCCAGCATGAACGCGCCGGAGCAGAGGCTGAGCAGGGTCGCACCGGACGCGTACGCCTCGCGCAGCGCCTCCAGCACGTCCGGCGGATAGTCCCCCGGCTCCCGGATGGAGGTCGCCGAGGCGATGACCAGGTCGCTGCCGGCCACCGCATCCAGCCCGTGCGTCGCGGTGATCGTGAACGGCGAGACGTTCTTGGTCGCCAACGGGACGCCTGGCCGTTCCGCGCAGACCCGGAAGTCGAAGGGGGGCACGCCGTCGTCGGCCCGGTCCAGCCCGAAGACCTCGACCGCGACCCCGAACTCGAACACTGCGATCGGCTCGACCAGCACGACACTCACCCGGGACAGCGTCATGTCCCCAGCATAGTGGCAGAAATCTTGTCTACGTCAGCCTGTTGCCAGAGTGCCCGCGTACGCCTCCAGTGCCTCGTACCCCAGGTCGCCCGAGACGATGGTGGTCACCGCTGGTTCCCGGCGGACCAGTGACCTGGTCCGCCCGTCCGGACTGAGCAACCGCTCCCAGGCCTGGCCGTTGACCGTGCTCTGCCCATCCGCGGTCCCCTGCCGGGTCTGCTCCTCGACCAGGTCCTCCGGCTGCAGGTCGCCCTGGTCCAGACCGACGAAGACGTTGTCCGGGTTCAGGAAGCCCAGCGCCCATTGGTTGCGAACCGACGGCTGACCGTCGCGGAAGGGATCACCGGTCTCGACCCACTCCGCCTGGGTAGCGCGCCAGCCCTCGGGAAGGTTGCTGGGGGCGAGAACGGGGAACGGCGCGTCGCGGCGAGCCACGGCGAGCACCGGCTGCCAGTCGACCTGGGTCACCGGCTTGTCCTCCGGCAGGTCGGTGAAGAGCACGGTGATGATCACCAGCGGGATCAGGATCACCGCCAGCGAGCGGATCATGTCGCCCGGCGTCGCCCTTCGGTTCGCCCGTGCCACAGAACCATCCTCACAGACGGCGCAAACTCACCCTGCTCGCTTCACCTCTCCGGGTCGTGGCCCCAGTTCATCAGCGAGTACCGCCACGGCGTGTCGGTGACGTCGCCGTCCGGCCGCTGGGCGGAGTGCCGCTTGACGTAGCCGACCACCTTGCGCATGGCTGCATAGTCGTCCTCGGTCAGGTCGGCCTTCTTCTTGTCGAGCAAGGTGACGATCCGACCGCCCATCTCGTGCCCGGTCGACTCCCCGCCGTCATTCTTCTGGCCAACCTCCTTGGACTCCTCGGTCTGCAGCCAGCCCTCGATCTGCTTGGCAGTCATGTTCACCGCATCGGAGAACTCGGCGTACGTGTCGTCGGCGTCATTCATCGGCTGTCCTTTTCCTCGGTGTCGACGGCTGCTTCTACCCGCTCGCCGACCTTGGACGCAGACTGATGCACTGCGGGTCGCCGCCACCGGGCCTCTCGTCCCCTTGCAAGGACGAGAGGCCGACGGGCAGCGACTCCACCCCGCATTTGTGGCCTCCCTGACGAGTCAGACTGGCGCGCCGCGATCTGCAGGGACACCTGCTGTCGTGCCAGCCCCCGCTGCCGCGACTGTTCCCGCAGAACCATGGGGGCTCGGGGTCAAAGGTGGCTTCTGTGCGCCCCGAGCCGGTATGTCGGCTCTTCCCCGATGATCAAGACGGTACCTTACGCGGGCCTCGGCGACGGGTATTCAAGACTGGGAACGTGATGGAGACGCTGGACACACTGGCGCGGCACCTCGGCCCGCGCGGCGAGGTGGTGCTGCGCCGGCGCGCCGCGGCCGGCGCGGACGTGGAGGAGCTGATCGTCAACGGCGTCTTCGCCATGGACTCCACCGACACCTGGACCGAGCGCAAGCTGGCCGAGGTCGTCCTCGCCGGGTCCCGCGCGCGTCGGGTGCTGGTCGGCGGGCTCGGGCTGGGCTACACGGCCGCCGAGCTGCTGGGCGCCGACGTTGAGCACCTCGACGTGGTGGAGATCGAGGACTGCCTGGTCGAGTGGGCGCACGCCGGGCTCACTCCAACCCTCGCCGCGGTGGCCGCCGACGCCCGCGTCACCCTGCACACTGGCGACGTGGCCGCGGTGCTGACCGGACGCGAACCGGACCTGACCGGGCCGTGGGACGCGATCCTGCTCGACGTCGACAACGGCCCGGACTTCCTCATCCACTGGAGCAACGCAGACCTCTATACTCCGTCCACCCTCGCGGCCGCGTACGCCCGCCTCGCCGAGGGCGGCACCCTCGCCATCTGGTGTCAGGGTCCGGCCCCGGAACTGCTCGCCGGCCTGCATCGGCTCTCCCCCTCCGCGCAGCCGCATCCCTTCACCCGCGTCCGGGCGGGCCGCAACCTGACGTACGTGATCTACACGGTGACCAGGGCGCACCAGCACCATGGCGGCTGAGCAAGAATGTGGGCCATGACCGCACCGGCCGGCGACGGCGAGTTCCGCATCGAACGCGACACAATGGGCGAGGTCCGGGTCCCTTCCGCCGCGCTCTACCGGGCCCAGACCCAACGCGCGGTGGAGAACTTCCCGATCTCCGGACTGCCTATCGACCCGGCCCTGATCGCGGCGCTCGGGATGATCAAGGGCGCCGCGGCGCAGACCAACGCCCAGCTCGGGGTGGTGAGCGCCGAGCGGGCCGCCGCGATCGAGAAGGCGGCGGGGGCGGTTGCGGCGGGCGAGCACCAGCGGCACTTCCCCATTGACGTGTTCCAGACCGGTTCGGGCACGTCCAGCAACATGAACGCCAACGAGGTGATCGCGTCGCTGGCCAGTCAGCTGCTGGGCGAGCCGATCCACCCGAACGACGACGTGAACGCGTCCCAGTCCAGCAACGACGTTTTTCCGAGCGCGATCCACATCGCGGCCACGCAGGCCCTGCTGACCGGGCTGGTCCCGGCGCTCCGCCACCTGGAGCAGGCGTTGGCGGCCAAGGCGGAGGAGTTCGCCGAGGTGGTCAAGAGCGGCCGGACCCACCTGATGGACGCCACCCCGGTCACCCTGGGTCAGGAGTTCGGCGGGTACGCGGCCCAGGTCCGGTACGGCATCGAGCGGATCGAGGCCACCATCCCCCGGGTCGCCGAGCTGCCGCTGGGCGGCACCGCGGTGGGCACCGGGATCAACACCCCACCCGGGTTCGCCGCCTCGGTGATCGCGATCATTGTCCGGGAGACCGGGCTGCCGCTGACCGAGGCCCGAGACCACTTCGAGGCCCAGGGCGCCCGGGACGGCCTGGTCGAGGCGTCCGGCGCGCTGCGCACCATCGCGGTCAGCCTGACCAAGATCGCCAACGACCTGCGCTGGATGGGCTCGGGGCCGCGGGCCGGGCTGGGTGAGATCGCGCTGCCGGACCTGCAGCCGGGGTCGTCGATCATGCCGGGCAAGGTCAACCCGGTGATCTGCGAGGCGACCACCATGGTCTGCGCCCAGGTGATCGGCAACGACGCCGCAGTGGCGTTCGCCGGTGCCTCCGGCAACTTCGAGCTGAACGTGATGCTCCCGGTGATGGCTCGCAACCTGCTCGAGTCGATCCGCCTGCTCGCCAACGTCAGCCGGCTGCTGGCCGACCGGTGTGTGTCTGGGATCGTGGCCAACGTCGAGCACTGCCGCACCCTGGCTGAGTCCTCACCCTCGATCGTCACCCCGCTCAACCGCTACATCGGCTACGAGAACGCGGCCGCCGTGGCCAAGAAGGCGCTGGCGGAGAACCTGACCATCCGCGAGGTGGTGCTGCGCTCCGGCTACGTGACCGACGGAAGCATCACCGAGGACCAGCTGGACGCCGCCCTCGACGTCTTGGCGATGACGAGACCACCGTCTTGATGGTCCTGCCGCTCGCGCATCGCGCTCTACCCCGCCGACGTCGTCGTCGCTCGTGAACGGAAGAGCGTGTTCACGTGCTTCTTCTCCGCTCGGCAGCACGCGATTTCGACGCTCGCGGCTAGCGACTGACTGCTAATACCAACCGTTGGCGCGCTTGAAGCTCCAGGCGGCACAGGGGCTGCCGTAGCGGTCCTCCATGTACCCGATGGCCCAGATGATCTGGGTGGCCGGGTTGGTCCGCCAGTCGCTGCCGACGGTAGCCATCTTCGACCCGGGCAGCGCCTGGGGGATCCCGTACGCGCCCGAGCTGGGGTTTGTCGCGTCGATGTCCCACATGCTCTCGCGGATGATGATGTTGTTGAAGCAGTCGAACTCGGAGTCGCCGTAGCCGTACTTGTTCTTCAGAATCTGGCGGGCGATCTCGCGCGGGTCGGTGGTGCCGGGCAGGTAGCCGCGGTTGGCCAGCGCCCGCTTACGCTCCGCCGCCTCGGCGGCCGCCTCCTTCGCCGCCGCCACCAGCTTGACGTGCTCGGCGGTGATCGACTTGGTCCGGTTCTTCAGCCACGAGGACCGCCTCGCGGCCTGCTTGGCCGCCTTGGTCCGGGCCCGCTCGGCCTTGACGGCGGCTACGTCATGCCGTCGGGCCCGTTGCACCGCTAGCCGGAGCTCCGCGTCTCCGCGGGCGGTCGTGACGGACGCGTCCGGAGACTGCACCGAGGAGACGGCCGGCACCGCGGTCGCGACGTCGTCGGCCGCCGGGCTGGTCAGCCCCGCCACGCTGATCGCGGTAACCACGGCAGCGAATCCCGCCCCCGCGAGGGCGTGCTGGGCCAGGCGACGCACGGGCGCTACCCTGGCACACACCGTTATCGAAACGAAATGTTCACGCCGTAACGTGAGATAGATCTCAGCGCGGAAACGGCTGCGTCGCTCAGCGTTTTGATGACATTCGGTGCGAGAACGAGCCGCTTCTGCCCCCGGTCAGACCGTGATGTCCTCCAGCATCTCGGTCACCAGCGCGGCGATGGGTGAGCGCTCAGAGCGGTGCAGCGTGATGTGGGCGAACAGCGGGTGGCCCTTCAGCTTCTCGACCACCGCGACCACGCCATCGTGCCGGCCCACCCGCAGGTTGTCGCGCTGGGCCACGTCGTGGGTCAGCACCACCCGCGAGTCCTGGCCGATCCGGCTGAGCACGGTTAGCAGCACGTTGCGCTCCAGCGACTGGGCCTCGTCGACGATGACGAACGCGTCGTGCAGCGAGCGCCCACGGATGTGCGTCAGCGGCTGCACCTCGAGCAGGCCCCGCTCAACCACCTCGTCGATGACCGCCTTGGAGGTCACCGCCCCCAGGGTGTCGAAGACCGCCTGCGCCCAGGGCGCCATCTTCTCCCCCTCGGTCCCCGGCAGGTAGCCGAGCTCCTGCCCGCCCACGGCGTACAGCGGTCGGAACACCACGACCTTGGCGTGCTGCCGGCGCTCCAGCACCGCCTCGAGCCCGGCGCACAGCGCGAGAGCCGACTTGCCGGTGCCCGCTCGTCCCCCGAGCGACACGATGCCGATGGACGGGTCGAGCAGCAGGTCGAGCGCGACACGCTGCTCGGCCGAGCGGCCGTGGATGCCGAACGCGTCCCGGTCCGCCTTGACGAGCTTGAGCTCCTTGCTCGGGGTCACGCGGCCCAGCGCGGAGGACTTGCCGCTCAGCAGCACCACACCGGTATGACAGGGCAGGTCGCGGGCCTGGTCCAGGTCCAGGGTGCCCGCCTCGTACAGCCGGTCCAGGTCCGCCGGCGCGACCTCGAGCTCGGCCATCCCGGTCCACTCGCTCTCCACCGCCAGCTCGGCGCGGTACTCCTCCGCGCTCAGCCCGACCGCGGACGCCTTGACCCGCATCGGCAGGTCCTTCGACACCAGCGTGACGTCGCGACCCTCGGCGGCGTAGTTCAGCGCCACCGCCAGGATCCGCGAGTCGTTGTCGCCCAGCCGGAAGCCGGCCGGCAGGATCTCCGGATCGGTGTGGTTGAGCTCGACGTGGACGGTGCCGCCCTGGTCATTGACCGGGACCGGCGCGTCCAGCCGGCCGTGCGCGATGCGCAGCTCGTCGAGGAGCCGCAGCGCGGTACGGGCGAAGTAGCCGAGCTCGCTGTGGTGCCGTTTGGCCTCCAGCTCGGTGATCACCACCACCGGAAGGACGACGTCGTGCTCGGCGAACCGGCGCAGGGCCTGCGGGTCACTCAGCAGGACGGAGGTGTCGATGACGTAGGTGCGGGTCGGGGATGCAGAAGACACGAGATGCCCCTTCTTGGGAGCCGTACGCGGTTCGCGCCCGGCCCCACGGTTACGTGGTGGACCGGGTCGGATACCGCCAACCGGCTCTCACCGGCAGTCGGGCCGTCGAGCGACGGTGCATGCATCGCCTCCCAGGCGGGCCGCACACCCTGCGGCCCGCCCCTCGACGGTACGTCCGGGGTGGGGTCGCGGTGAAGAGGCACGCCGCTTCTTCACCCGATCGCAAACTCCCCGAAACCTCGGAGAAGGCGTCCTCAGCGGCCGAACCGACGCTCCCGCTGGCCGTACGAGCGCAGTGCGCGGATGAAGTCCACCTTGCGGAAGTCCGGCCACAGCGCCTCGCAGAAGTAGAACTCGCTGTGCGCCGACTGCCACATCAAGAAGCCCGAGAGCCGCTGCTCGCCCGAGGTGCGGATGATCAGGTCGGGGTCGGGCTGGCCCTTGGTGTAGAGGTGCTCGGCGATGTGCTCGATGTCCAGCTTCTCGGCCAGCTCGGAGATCGGGGTACCCAGCAGGGCCTCCTCGGCGAGCAGCGACCGCACCGCGTCCCGCAGCTCGTGCCGGCCGCCGTAGGAGACGGCGATGTTGACCACCATCCCGTCCAGGTCGGCGGTGTCCTCGTCAGCCGCCTTAAGGCGTACGGCGCACTCCTTGGGCAGCAGGTCCAGCGCGCCGACCGGGTGCACCCGCCAGCGCTGGGTGGCGGCCAGGTCGGTCACCATCTGCTCGATCACCCCGAGCAGCGGCTCGAGCTCCCCCTCGCCGCTCCGGGCAAAGTTGTCGGTGGACAGCACCCACAGGGTGACCACCGGGATGCCGATCTCGTCGCACCATTCGACGAACTCCTTGAGCTTGTCCGCCCCCGCCTGGTACCCCGCCACCAGCGGCTGGCCCGGCGCGTTGGTCCGCGCCCAGCGCCGGTTGCCGTCGGCCAGCACGGCCACGTGCCGCGGCAGCCGGGCGTGGTCCAGCTCCGCGATCAGCCGATGCTCGTACGTCGCGTAGAGCAGGCCGGAGGGGTGCAGCCGGTCCACGAACTCGCGTAACCGGTCAAGGCGGGCCACGGACGGCAGCGTAACCCCGGCATCCGGAGTTGTCTGAGAGGTCGTTGAGACCTTACCCTGAAACCTACGGTTCCGTAACTTACGGTCTGTCAACCAAGCGTTGCTGGGTAGAGGAGAACCATGCCGACGCGCTCACTCGAGTCACCGCCCGTCACGGAGGTGGTGCAGGCGGTCAAGCCGCGGCTGCGCGGCTGGCTGCACGCCGGCGCCGCCCCACTGGCGCTGGCCGCCGGGATCGTGCTGGTCGCGCTGGCGCCGACCGGCCTCGGCCGACTCGGTGGCGCGGTCTTCCTAGCGGCGTCGGTGCTGCTGTTCGGCACCAGTGGGCTCTACCACCGGGGCACCTGGGGACCGCGGGCCGACGGCATCCTGCGCCGGCTGGATCACGCCAACATCTACGTCTTCATCGCCGCGACCTACACCCCCCTGGCCCTGCTGCTGCTCTCCGGCCGTTCCCGGGTGCTCCTGCTCAGCCTGGTCTGGGCGGCGGCGCTCGGCGGGCTGATCTTCCGGCTGGTCTGGCTGTCCGCGCCGCGCTGGCTCTACACCGCGCTCTACATCGTGATGGGCTGGGCCGCGCTGGGCTGGCTCGGTGCGTTCTACGCCAACGGCGGAGCCGCGGTGTTCACCCTGATCCTGGCCGGCGGGCTCTGCTACACCGTCGGCGCGGTGGTCTACGGCCGGCGCCGGCCCAACCCCTTCCCGGGCTGGTTCGGCTTCCACGAGATCTTCCACACCGGCACGCTCGGGGGCTTCGTGTGCCACTACATCGCCATCTCACTCGCGACGTATCAATCGGCCTAGCTGCTCGCGCCTCGCGCTCTACCCCGCCGACGCTCACCGCTACGCGAGCTGGTCGATGAGCCCCTCCACCGAGGTCACCGGCAGCTTGCAGACGAACCCCCGGCACACGTACGCCGTGGCCCGGCCGTCGCGCAGCCGCCGGTCGGCCAGCAGCGCGAACCCCGGCTGGTCCGGCTCCCCGGCCAGCACCACCGAACCGGCCGGGGCCCGCCGCCACGCGGCCCGGACCAGCTCGGACCGTTCGGTCCCGTCGGGCCCCACGATGGCGACCTGCACCGGCGCGTGCGCCGGAAGAGCAGTGATCGCGTCGGCCAGTAGCCAGCCGGCGAACCGCGGCGCCTGCCGGGCCAGCCCGCCGACACTGGCTGCGGCCCGGTCCGCTCGGTCCGCGTACGCCGCCTCCCCGGTCAGCTCGGCCACCAGCCGCAGGGCGTGGATCGCAGCGCTGAGTCCGGACGGCGTCGCGTTGTCGGTCGGGTCCTGCGGCCGGGTGTAGAGCGTCTCGGCATCGGCCGCGGTGTCGAAGAATCCCGCGCCTTCGTCGTCGAACTGCTCCAGCAGCACCGTCACCAGCGCACGGGCGCGGTCCAGCCAGGCCGCGTCCCCGGTCGCGGTGGCCAGCCGGACGGCAGCCTGGGCCAGGGCGGCGTAGTCCTCGGCGATGCCCGGCGCGCTCCCCGGCCGCCCGTCGCGGGACGCCCGGCGCAGCCGACCGTCCTGCCAGTGCTGCCGCCAGACCGCCCCAGCGGCCTCGGCCGCAGCCGCGAGCCAGTCCGGGCGGTCGAAGACCATGGCCGCCGTGACCAGGGAGTCGACCAGCCAGCCGTTCCAGGCGGCCACCACCTTGTCGTCGCGCGCCGGTCGGGCCCGCTCCGCGCGGGCCAGCCGCAGCCGGTCGCGGATGTTGGCAAGCCGGTCCAGGCCGTCGGGGTCGGCGAGAAGCTGCAGCGTCGAGGCGCCGCCCTCGAAGGTGCCGTCCGGCGTCACCCGGAACACCTCCGCCGCCCAAGCGCCGTCCTCGGCGCCGAGCACCGACGTCAGCTGGTCCGGGGTCCAGACGTAGTACGCGCCTTCGTGCAGGTGGCCGTGCGCGTCCAGTGAGTCCGCGTCCAGACTGGCGGCGAAGGCGCCGTCCGGCGTACGCATCTCGGTCAGCAGCCAGTCGACGGTCTCGGCCACGACCCGCTCAGCCAGTGGATTGCCGGTGCGCCGCCACCAGTGCGTGTACACGCCCAGCAGCAGCGCGTTGTCGTAGAGCATCTTCTCGAAGTGCGGCACCACCCAGGCGGCGTCGACGCTGTAGCGCGCGAAACCGCCGGCCAACTGGTCGTAGATGCCGCCCCGGGCCATCGCGGTCGCGGTCCGTTCCACCATCGTCATCGCCGGCTCGCTCCCGTCGCGGAGCAGCGCCTCCAGCACCATGGACGGCGGGAACTTGGGCGCGCCGCCGAAGCCACCCGTCGCCCCGTCAGACTCGCCCTGCAGCCGCGTCACGGCTGCGGCACAGTCGGCCTCGGTCATCGTTCCCGGCACCGCGCCGATCTGCCGCTTGGCCAGCTCGCCGACGATGGTCGAGGCGCTTCGGTGCACCTCGTCCCGGCGCTCGATCCAAGCCTCGTTGACGGCCCCCAGCACCTGCCGGAACGAGGGCATGCCGTGCCGGGGGGCCGGCGGGAAGTAGGTACCGGCGAAGAAGGGCAGCCGCTCCGGCGTCAGGAACACACTCATCGGCCAGCCGCCCTGCCCCGTCAGTCCCTGGGTGGCCTGCATGTAGACGGCGTCCACGTCGGGACGCTCCTCACGGTCGACCTTGACCGCGACGAAGTGCTGGTTGAGCGCATCCGCGGTCGCGGGGTCCTCGAACGACTCGTGGGCCATCACGTGGCACCAGTGACACGCCGCATAGCCGACCGAGAGGAAGACCGGCACTTGGCGGCGGGCCGCCTCGGCGAAGGCCTCCTCACCCCACTCGAACCAGTCGACCGGGTTGTCGGCATGCTGCCGCAGGTAGGGACTCAGCGAGTCCTTCAGCCGGTTCGTCACGCCCTTCACCCTGCCATCCGCCGCAGTTGCCGCGTTATGGGGCGTTTGGGGCGCGACCTGCCCCGCAGCCCGCCAACTGCCAGAGGGCTGCGCGGTTGCCGTCACCCAACCGGCGGGTCCTCGCGGGTGGGGGCGTCCTTCGCCGGAGGCGACGCCGACTCGTCGACCTCGTCCTCGCGCGGGATGCTGATCTTGCGGAACTGCCGGCGCATGCTGAAGAACAGCAGCACCACCGCGATCCCGAGCAGCACGGTGACGATCAGCGGAGTCCATCCCGGCTTGACCACGTCCGGGTCGAGCTCGAGCAGGATCATGCCGAAACCCTACCCACCTCCACCGACGCGAGACGGCCGCGCTCGGCCGGCACCGCGATGCCGGCGAACAGGTCGTCCTCGGGCAAGGGCGCGTCGACCAGGCTTCGCACCCGCTGCCAGTCCTCGGTCGGCCAGACGCTCTTGTGCAGGTCGAGCGGCACCGAGAACCAGGGTCCGTCGGGATCGACCTGGGTCGCATGTGCGAGCAGCGCCCGGTCCCGGACGTCGAAGTAGTCCGCGCACGGCACCCGGGTGGTGATCCGGGCCTCCTGCTCCGGGTCCTCCGGCCAGTCCTTCAGGCGGTCGGCGTACGGCGAATCCAGCCCGCGCTCGGTCATCGCCTTGTCCAGGGCAGCCATCCGGGCGCGGTGGAATGTGAAGGAGTAGTACAGCTTGAGCGTCTGCCACGGCGCGCCCAGCTCCGGGTAGGCGTCCGGGTCAGCGGCGGCGTCGAACGCCGCAACGCTGATCTGGTGGCACATGATGTGGTCGGGATGCGGGTAGCCGCCGTTCTCGTCGTACGTGGTCAGCACGTGCGGCTGGAACTTACGGATGACCTTGACCAGCGGTGCGACCGCCTTCTCGAAGTCGACCCGGGCGAAGCAGCCGTCGGGCAGCGGCGGCAGCGGGTCCCCTTCAGGCAGGCCCGAGTCGACGAAACCGAGCCAGACCTGCTCGACGCCGAGGATCTCCCGTGCCCGGTCCATCTCGGCCCGCCGGATCGCCCCGATGTCGGCCAGCACATCCGGACGGTCCATGGCCGGGTTGAGGATGGAGCCGCGCTCGCCCCCGGTACAGGTCGCGACTACGACCTCGGCTCCTTCGGCGACGTACTTGGCGGTGGTCGCCGCCCCTTTGCTCGACTCGTCGTCAGGATGGGCGTGCACGTGCAGCAGCCGTAGGCGCTCGCCCTGGCGGTCCACCCGCAGCGGAGGCTGGGTCATGGGCGCCATGGTGCCACGGGGCCCGGGGACAATAGGCCCATGTCCGACGCCGCCGAGCGCCTGCGGTTGCGCTATCCCCCACCCCGGGTCCCGCGACCGCTGCTCATCACCCTGGTCGCGGCCGGGGTCGTCGTCGGCCTGGGCTGGCTGGTCTGGGCCGCCCTGTTCCACGCCACCCCGGCGGTGGCCGGCCAGGTGTCGGGGTTCCGGGTGGCGTCCGACACCGAGATCGTCGTCACGCTGACCGTGGACCGGCGGGATCCGGCCCAGCCGGTGACTTGTCGGGTGCTGGCGCAGGGAGCGGACTTCGCCCCGGTGGGCGAGCACGAGGTCCAGGTGCCGGGCGCCTCGGCCCGGGTGGTGAATACCGAGGTGAGGTTGGTCACGCTCCGTCGAGCACTCACGGCGTCGGTCAAGGGCTGCGAGATTTCCTGACGCGGCCCGGCGCGGGGTCTTGATACCGTGGACGGATGTCGGAGAACGCTACCCAGACCGTCTGGCTGACCCAGGAGGCCTACGACAAGCTGCAGCGTGAGCTGGACCAGCTCACCGGTCCGGGGCGGGCCGAGGTCACCGCCAAGATCGCCGCCGCCCGCGAAGAGGGCGACCTTCGGGAGAACGGCGGGTACCACGCGGCCCGCGAGGAGCAGGGTCAGCGGGAGGCCCGGATCCGTCAGCTGACCGACATGCTGAGCCGCGCGCAGGTGGGCGAGGCGCCGGCCGCCGGCGACGAGGTGGCCCCCGGCACCAAGGTCACCATCGCCTTCGCCGGCGACGAGTCCGAGACCGACACCTTCGTCCTCGGCTCGCGGGAGCTGCTCGGGCTGGACAGCGACGCCACCAACGTCTACAGCCCGCAGTCCCCGCTGGGCGCCGCGATCCTGGGGCTCCGTCCCGGCGACGACGCGTCCTACGTCGCGCCGAACGGCCGGTCCATCAACGTCACCGTGGTGAAGGTCGAGCCCTTCGGTGGCTGAGGTCGCGAACACCCTGCGACACGGGTACACCAACGCCACCACGACCAACGGCGAGACGGTTGTCAAGGGCTATCTCGGGCCGGACGCCGACATCCGCCAGCACAACGAGGTCACGGCGCTGACCACTCTGGCCGGCGTGCTCCCGGTGCCGCCCATCGTCGCCGAAGCCGACGGCGAACTCACCTTGGGCCTCGCGGCCGGTCGACCGGGGCAGGAGCTGCTCGAGGAGCAGCCGGAGAAGGTCCTGTATGCGGCGGGTCAGCTGGCCCGCCGGCTCGCGACGGTCGAGGTGTCGATGGTCGCCGCCCTGGACGCGACCCCGACCGGAACCGTCCTGGTGCACGGCGACTTCGGGCCTCAGAACCTGCTGCTCGACCCGAGCACCGTCGAACCCACCGCCTTGCTGGACTGGGAGTTCGCCCACATCGGTGACCCGGTCGAGGACGTGGCCTGGGCTGAGTGGATCGTCCGGACCCACCACCCGCACCTGGTGCCGACACTGCCCGCCCTGTTCGACGGCTACGGCGCGGAGCCGCCCTGGCGCGTACGCCAGGAGTCGATGCTCGAGAAGTGCCGGTGGCTTCTGGGGTTCACCCGCCGCTGGCCGAGTGGAAGCAGCACCGGCGTGGAACTGTGGCAGCGCCGGCTGGCCGCTACCGAGGCGTTGTCGGCTTAGCCCAGCCGCCCCTGAAGCGCCCCAGCCGTCACACGATTCCCACGCAGCGTGGGGAACCGACGCTAAGCACAGGTTGCAACCTATGCGCAGCGCGAGTTTCCCACGCTGCGTGGGAAACCGACCGGTAGGCGACCCGGCGGGCCGCCGAGTGGTACTGCCGGTCCGTGCTGGCGATCAGAGCGTGCGAAGCAGCTCGGTGGCTTCGGCCGGCTTCAGCGCGCCGGAGGCCACCTCGGCCAGGATCTGGTCGCGGGTGAGCCGCGGCTGCGGCTCCGGCTCGTCGGTCAGGTCGAGCTTGCGCAGCAGGTCGGCGAACCGTAGCCGGGCCGTCGGGTAGGAGACACCCAGGTGCTTCTCCACCTCCCGCAGGTTGCCGCGGGAGGCGAGGAAGACCCGGAGCATGTCGGTTTCGGCCGGATTCAGCGCACAGAACGGGCAGGGGGCGAAGACGCCGGCCAACTCGCTGCCGCAGGCGGCGCAGCCGAGCCGGGTGGTCGCCAGCCGCTCACCGCAGACCGGACAGTCGCTCGGGGCCCGGTGCTCATGGCGCTCGGCCGGGCGGCGGGACCGTTCGGTCACGTGTCCTCCTCGCTAACGCTCGTCGACCACGTTCCCGACGGTGCTGTGCTGGACGGTGAGCTCGCAAGCTCGCTCACGTATCCTCCTCGCTAACGCTCGTCGACCACGTTCCCGACGGTGCTGTGCTGGATGGTGAGCTCGCAAGCTCGCTCACGTATCCTCCTCGCTAACGCTCGTCGACCACGTTCCCGACGGTGCTGTGCTGGACGGTGAGCTCGCAAGCTCGCTCACGTATCCTCCTCGCTAACGCTCGTCGACCACGTTCCCGACGGTGCTGTGCTGGACGGTGAGCTCGCAAGCTCGCTCACGTATCCTCCTCGCTAACGCTCGTCGACCACGTTCCCGACGGTGCTGTGCTGGACGGTGAGCTCGCAAGCTCGCTCACGTATCCTCCTCGCTAACGCTCGTCGACCACGTTCCCGACGGTGCTGTGCTGGATGGTGAGCTCGCAAGCTCGCTCACGGCACCCCCGCCTCACTGGACCGGTCGGAGCCCACGCGGACCTGGGCGTGACCCATCACGACCTCGATGTCCAGCTTGGCGCTGCCGTTGCCCATCACGACCTCGTCACCGGCCCCGTTATGGCCGCCCGTCCAGCTGACCTTGCCGAGCTGGGCGTCGCCCTTGACCGTCACGTTCGAGTGGTCGGCGAGGGTGATCGACAAGGAACCCGACTCCGCCCGGATCCGGTTGCGGCCGGTGGTGATGGCGCCGCTGATGGTGGCCTGACCGGCCTGGATCAGGGCGTCGTTGATCTCACCCACGTCGAGCAGCTTGGCGCCGCCGGCGGTGACCCGGACCTTGCCCAGGTGCGGCACCCGCTCCGTGTTCAGGCTGCCGGCCGTGACCTCGACATCGACCACGATGCCGGGGTTCACCTTGAGCAGCAGCTCCTTGCCCAGCCCGAGGGAGCGGATGTCGTCCAGCGACCGCGGTGCCCCGCGCAGGATGCTGAACCCGTCGAGGGACGCGCCCAGCTCCCCGTCGCTCGACACTTCCAGCACGGCGCCGTTGCGGCGTAGCACGTGCGGGCCGTCGGCAGACAGAGTCGCGACCGAGGTCTCACCGAGGATGCGGACCCGGCGGCCGACGGCGCGGACCGAGATCCGCTCCACACCACTGGTGTTGACCGGCTTGGTCCGCACCGGCTCAGCCGGCGGTTCCGGCGACGGGTCTGACCCGCGCGGCGGAGGCAGGAAGCTCTCGCTGGTGTAGGTCGCGTGCTGGGGCCGGTCCGTCTCGGCCGCCCACGGGTCGCTGCCGGCCGCGGCCAGCTCCTCGTTGGTCGGCTCGGTCGGCGCCGGCTCGTCCGCATCGGCGACCGGGGTCGGCTCCGGCGGGCTGGTGGGCGGGAACTGGTCCGCGGGTTCAGCCGCGGCGGTCGGCTCTGCGGCCTTGAGCGCGTCGATCCGGCGCGCGGCTTCCGCGGCGTCGATGCGCCCCGCGGCAAGCTCTTCCAGGATGTTCGTCATGTCCGGAGTGGTCATAGAACGAATGTAAAGCCGATGTTTCCACAATGGAAGGCCCGCTTTCTCGTCCAGGGCTGCTTCAGGGTTGATATATGGTTGCGGTATGCAAGTTACCGCTCCACGGGGACGGACGGAGGTCATCGCGGAGGTGCTGGACGCCATGATGGGCGTCGGTCGCCGATTCCGCCGGCCCAGCGCCGGAATCACCGTCGACCCGGGCTCCTTCTGGCTGCTCAGGTCCCTGCTCGGTCAGGAGCCGGTCCGGCCGACAGACCTCGCCGCCAGCATGGCCCTGGACATCTCGACCGTGTCGCGCCACCTGGCCCAGCTGCACCGGGCCGGGCTGGTAGAACGGTCCCCCGACCCGGACGACCGCCGCGCCCAACGGGTGCAGCTCAGCCCGGCCGGTCGCGCCGAGGTCCACAAAGCGCTGTCCGCCCGTCAGGCTCTGCTCGATCGCAGCCTGGCCGAATGGAGCGACGACGACGTCGAGCAACTGCACCGCCTGATCACACGCATGCTCGCCGACCTGGAGAGCGCTGGGGAAGGACCGCACGACGATGACCGCTGAACCCACCACGAGCGAGCAGACCACGGGCGCGGATGACACCACCCCGGGCTACCTGAGCCGCTCGCAGATCCGCGTGGTGCTGGGTGGCCTGATGGCCGGGATGTTCCTGGCCGCCCTGGACCAGAGCATCGTCGGCGTCGCGCTGCCCAAGATCACCTCTGAGCTGGGCGGTCTGGACAAGCTGTCCTGGGTCGTCACCGCGTACCTGCTCACCTCCACCGCCGCCACCCCGCTGTGGGGCAAGATCTCCGACCTCTACGGCCGGCGGCCGATGTACCAGTCCGCCATCGTGATCTTCCTTGTCGGCTCGCTGATCTGTGGCTTCGCCAGCCCGATCGCCGGCGCCCTGAACGTCTCCGGCATCGACATCATGATCGCCGGACGCGCGGTCCAGGGCGTGGGCGGTGGAGGTCTGATGTCCCTCGCCCTGGCCGTGATCGGCGACATCATTCCGCCGCGGGAGCGCGGGCGCTACCAGGGTCTCTTCGGCGCGGTCTTCGGTGTCTCCTCGGTGGCTGGCCCCCTGCTCGGCGGCCTGTTCACCGACCACCTCGGCTGGGAGTGGATCTTCTTCATCAACATCCCGATCGGGGCGGCCGCCCTGGTGGTGACCTCGATCGCCCTCAAGCTGCACCACGTACGCCGGGAGTCCCGGATCGACTACCTCGGCGCCGCGCTCGTCGTCGGCGCGGTGAGCAGCCTGGTGCTCTACCTGAGCTGGGCCGGGCCCGACGTCGGGTGGACGTCGACCACCGGGCTCGGCCTGCTGGCCGCCACCATCGTCCTCGCCGTGGTGTTCGTGCTGGTCGAGCGCCGGGTCGCCGAGCCCATCATCCCGATCGCTCTCTTCGGGCAGTGGACCTTCACCTCGAACGTGGTCTTCGCCATGATCATGGGAGTCGGGATGTTCGGCGGCCTGATCTACCTGCCGATCTACCTGCAGGCGGTCAAGGGGTTCTCGGCCACCGAGTCCGGACTGGCCATGCTGCCCCTGGTCATCGGCATCTTCGCCACTTCGATCAGCAGTGGGCAGATCATGTCCCGGACCGGCCGCTACAAGTGGATGCCGATCACCGGCTCGGCGGTCGTGGGCGGCGCTATGTTCGCCCTGTCCCGAATCCAGGTCGACACCACGTACTCGGTCCTGGCGGTGATCATGTTCGCGTTCGGCGCCGGGCTGGGCTTGACCATGCAGGTTGTGGTGACTGCCGTGCAGAACAGCGTCGACCGCAGGGACATGGGCGCCGCCACCGCCTCGGTGACGTTCTTCCGGTCAATGGGCGGCGCGGTGGGGACCGCCTTGTTCGGAGCCATCCTGAACACCCGGCTGGCGCACCACCTGACCGAGACCGTCCCCGCCGCGGCTCAGTCCCAGCTCGGCGCGGCTGCCGCGGGAGCCAACGACATCACGGCGCTTCAGACGCTCCCCGAGCCAGTCCGGACCTGGGTGCTCACGGCTTTCACCCAGGCCATGGACGACGTGTTTCTGGTCGGCGTGCCGTTCATGGTGGTAGCGCTGGTCGTCGCGACTTTCATGACCGAGCGTCCCCTGGCCGACCGCGAGCAACCCGCCGCGCCGGTCGCCCAGCAGGCTTCTGCGACACCGCGCACCCCAGTTGCCGGCCCGTAACCACTTCGGCGCGACCGACAACTATTCCGCATCACCGGCGCTGCGATTTCGAAAACGTCAGTGCGCAATGGCACCCTGGAGGGCGCAGGGCGGGACGGTACGAAGGACACACATGCCGACGAATGGGGTGCGCGCACTCGGCGCATTGGCGGCCGCCCTCACGCTGCTGGGCGTGACCGCGTGCGGCAGCGACCGCGACCCCTTGACCGGTGGCAGCGATCCGCAGCCGTCCGGGACCGGCTCGACCGCCGGCGCACCGAGCGAGTCACCCAGCTCGACGGCCCCACCCCAGCCGGCTCCGGTGGCGCTGGCGGCCAATGTGGCCGACAAGGCGACCCAGGTGACCGTTGACACCCTGGTCAAAGTGACGGCCAAGGCCGGCACGTTGACCCAGGTGAAGGTGGCCTACCGCTACACCGACCGGGCCGGCAGGACTGTAAAGGGTGCCCTTGATGGCGCGCTGAGCAAGGACAAGGCGACCTGGACCGCTGCCGAGCGGCTCGAGCCGGCGACGACGTACGCGATCTCCATGACTGGCAGGAACACGGCCGGGCAGTCGCAGACGGCCACCAGCAGCTTCACCACCCACAACCTGTCCCTGGACGAGCAGACCTACCCGAGCATCTACCCGCAGCCGGACAGCAGGGTCGGCATCGGGATGCCGGTGGTGCTGACCTTCGACGTGCCGGTGAAGGACAAGATGGAGTTCCAGAAGAACCTCCAGGTGACGTCCTCACCCGCCCAGCCGGGCACCTGGAACTGGTTCTCCGACACCCAGGTCCGGTTCCGGCCGGCGAGGTACTGGAAGCCGGGCACCAAGGTCAAGGTCAAGGCCGACCTGAACGGTGTCAACGCCGGCAACGGCGTCTACGGCCAGAAGTCGGTCGCGACCTCCTTCACGGTCGGCCGCTCCCTGATCACCAAGGTCAACCTGGCCAGCGACGTGGCCAGGGTCTACCGCGGCGGCAAGCTGGTCAAGACCATCTACGTCAGCGGCGGCAAGCCGGGCTGGGAGACCCGCAGCGGCGTGAAGCTGATCATGGCCAAGGAGAACAACAAGAAGATGACCAACGAGATGATCGGGGCGAAGGAGGACTACTCCCTCACCGCGCGGCACGCGCTGCGGATCACCAACTCCGGTGAGTTCCTGCACTCCGCGCCGTGGAACTCCGCTCATTTCGGCCGCCGCAATGCCAGCCACGGCTGCGTCGGGATGAGCAACGCCAACGCCGCCTGGCTGTACGCGAACACCCTCATCGGCGACCCGGTGATCACCACCGGCAGCTCGCGGGGCCTGGAGCAGGGCAACGGGTACTCCGACTGGAACATCTCCTACGCGCAGTACAAGAAGGGCTCGGCGCTCTAGGTCGCCGCCGTGACCACGGCGGGCACGCCGGTCACGGCCGCAACGGCCTCGTCCAGCTCCGCAGCCCGGCCGCGACGGCGTACGCGCTGCGTGCCGAGCACGCCACTGCCATCGTCAGGCGGGACGGCGGATCGGTGGCCAGTGCGGCCGGACCGGGATGGGTTCGGCCCCGCCGGTGACGTACTGGATGAACGACTTGGTGAAGGCCAGCAGCGGGACGGCCATCAGGGCACCGACGATGCCGCCGACGATGATGCCGACCGCGATCGCCAGCAGCACGGCCAGCGGGTGCAGCTTGACCGCCCGACCGAGCAGGAACGGCTGGAGCACGTGTCCCTCGATCTGCATCACCACGATGATCCCGGCCAGCATGATCAGCGCTTGGACCCAGCCCAGGGCGACGAGCGCCACGACGACCGCAACAAAGCCGGACACGAACGCCCCCACCAGCGGGATGAAGGCGCCGATGAAGACCAGAGCGGCCAGGGCTGGCGCCATCGGTACGCCGAGGATCAGGGCGACGATCAGGACCCCCACGCCGTCGACGGCCGCGACCAGGATGGTGGCACGCATGTAGGCCGACACCGACCACCAGCCTTTCCGCGCGGCCTCGTCGACCCGCGACCGGCTGGCCCGGGGGACGAAGTTCAGCAGAAAGGTGAAGATCCCGCGACCGTCGTAGAGGAAGTAGAAGAGCGTGAACAGAGCGATCGCGAAGCCGGCCAGGAAGTGGCCGGCGCCCGCTCCGATGGCGGCGGCGTACTCCGCGAGCAGGCTCTGGCTGTCGCGCAGGAAGTTGGAGATGCGGCTCACCCACTCGTCCGAGTCCAGCCAGGTGTCGCTGATCGGGATCGGGCCGTTCCGCAGATAGTCGAGCAGCTGGTAGAAGCCCTGCACCACGTTGCCGGACAGCCTCGAGGCTTGGACCACGATCTGGGTGCCGATCAGAACGAGCGAGCCGGCGATCAGGGCCAGGCCGCCGAGCACCGTGCCCGCCGTCGCTGCGCCGCGAGGCAACCCCCAGGAGCGCAGCTGGTTGGCCACCGGCGAGAGGAGGGCGGCGAGCAGGACGGCCACGGCGACCGGGACCATCACCTCGGACAGGTAGCGGGCAAGCCAGCCGAGCCCGAAGATCATGGCCACCACGAGCAGCACGCGCCAAGCCCACGCCGCGGCGATCTGTAGACCTGGCGGTACCGCTCGGTCGAACCCTGATCCTGGGGTGACTACCGTGACCTCGGTCGGCGGTGGCGGCGAAGCAGGCGGTACGACGGCCGGTATCGTCGGCACCTCCGGGCGGCTCTCCACTGACCCCGGCGCGGTCGACGCCGTCGGCCCCGGGGCGACGAACTCCGGCCCCGCCGCTGGCGCCTCGGGAGGCGTCACGGCGTACGTCCAACGCCCTCGGCGCCGGGCGACTCGCGACCGGATCCCCTCGGAAAGTCCCACCTCACCAACTTATCCGGTCTGCCTTCTCGCGCTATCGCGCTCTAATCCGCCGATGTCGTCGTCGCGCGATACCGACGCTCGGAGGGCTCACAGGGACTCGGCAGAATGGCACGGTGAGTAGCAGGCTGAGCGCGGTTCGCAAGGGGATCCGCGCCCGAACCTCACTCCCCCGCGAGGTGCTGGTCCTGGGCCTGATCGCGTTCTGCGTCGCCGTCGGCTTCGGGGTGCTGGTGCCGGTGCTGCCGGTGTTCGCCCGGAGCTTCGGTGTCGGCAACTTCGAGGTGGGTGCGGTCATCTCGGCCTTCGCCCTGATGCGTCTGGTGTCCAGTCCCCTGTGTGGCCGGCTGATCGACCGCTGGAGCGAGCGGGTCATCATGGCCATCGGCATCTTCATCGTGGCCGTCTCCAGCGGGCTGGCTGGCATCGCCCAGTCCTACGTCCAGCTGCTCGTGCTGCGCGGGATCGGCGGGATCGGCTCGGCGATGTTCACCGTGTCGGCCTTCACCCTGCTGCTCACCTCCGTAGCGGCCGGGCTGCGCGGCCGGGCAGCCGGCTTCTTCCAGAGCGGGTTCCTGATCGGCGGCATGGCCGGTCCGGCGGTAGGCGCCCTGCTGTCCGCAATCTCGCTGACCGCACCCTTCTTCTTCTACGCCGGCACCCTCGCCGTCGCCGGCACGGTCGGCCTGGTGCTGTTGCGCACTCGGGAAACGCGGCCGGACCAGGCGGCAGGGGTCACGGTGCGGTTCGCCGACGCGCTCCGAGACTCGCGCTACCAGGCGGCCCTGCTAACGAACCTCGCCCAGGGTTGGACCGCCTTCGGGGTGCGCTCCTCGCTGGTGCCGGTTCTGGTGGTGGAGGTGCTGCAGCGTCCGGCCTCCTGGACCGGCGTGGCCTTCGCGGTAGCGGCGGTGGCTCAGACCATCGCCCTCGGACCGGCGGGCCGGTTCGTGGACACCGTCGGCCGCCGGCCCGCCATGATCGGCGGTGGGCTGGCTGCGGGTGCGACCATGATGGCCGTGCCGTTCGCCCCCAACATCTGGGTGCTGATCGTCGTGCTGTGCGGATACGGGGTGGCCTCGGCCTTTCTCGGTACCGCCCCGGCGGCCGCCGTCGGCGACGCGACCGGCGGGGTCCGCTCGGGTACCGCGGTCGCGGCCTTCTCGATGTGTGCCGATCTCGGGGCCATCGTCGGCCCCCTGGTGGCGGGCCTGCTGGCCGACGCGGTCTCCTACCCGGCCGCCTTCGCCGTCGGCGCCGCCCTCACGGTGCTCGCCGCCGGCTGGTCGGTCAGAATGCCGCGGGAGACACCCCCTGCTGAGAGGAGCCCGAATGAGCCAGCGCCCGCTGAGTGAGCTGGTCAGCCCCGACTGGGCCGCGGCCCTGGCGCCGGTGGCGGGCACCATCACCGCGCTCGGGGCCTTCCTCCGCGCCGAGCTGGCGGCTGGGCGTAGCTATCTCCCGGCGGGCGACCGCGTCCTGCGGGCGTTCACCCGTCCCCTGAGCGAGGTACGGGTGCTGATCGTCGGGCAGGACCCCTACCCCACGCCCGGTCATCCGGTCGGGCTGTCGTTCTCGGTAGCTCGCGATGTCCGGCCCATCCCCCGCTCGCTGGAGAACATCTATGCCGAGCTGAACGCCGACCTCGGCATCCCGCGGGCCGGCCACGGTGACCTGACACCGTGGTTCGAGCAGGGCGTGCTGCTGCTGAACCGCGTGCTGACAGTGCAGCCGGGCCGATCGGGCTCGCACCGGGGCCGTGGCTGGGAGGAGGTCACGGCCCGGGCTATCGACGTGCTCGTCGCCCGGGGCGGACCGCTGGTGGCGATCCTGTGGGGACGCGACGCCCAGTCGCTGGTGCCGATGCTCGACTCGGTGCCCTACATCGCCAGCGCCCATCCGTCTCCCCTGTCGGCACGCTCGGGCTTCTTCGGGTCCCGCCCATTCAGCCGTGCCAACGAGCTCCTGGTCCGCCAGGGCGGCGAGCCGATCGACTGGGACCTGTCCGGCTCCCGCCCACTCGAGCGCTGACGTCCCGCGGCGAGCCGACAGGTCTCAAGAAAGCGCGTAGTCGAGATCGGCGATCAGGTCGCGGACGTCCTCGATGCCCACGCTGAGCCGGATCAGGTCGCCGGGCACCTCGAGCTGGGTCCCCGCGACCGAGGCGTGGGTCATCCGGCCCGGGTGCTCGATCAGCGACTCCACACCGCCCAGCGACTCGCCCAGTGTGATCACCTTGGTCCGGCCGCACACCTCCAAAGCCGCCGCCTCGCCACCGGCCACGGTGAAGCTGACCATGCCACCGAAGCGGCTCATCTGCCGCTTGGCCAGGTCGTGGCCAGGATGGCTGGGCAGACCCGGGAAGTAGACCTCGTTCACCTTCGGATGCTCCGCCAGGAAGGTCGCCACCTGCTCCGCGTTGTCGCAGTGCCGGTCCATCCGCACCGAGAGGGTGCGTAGCCCTCGCAGCACCAGCCAGGAGTCGAACGGGCTGGCCACGCCGCCGATGGCGTTCTGGAAGAAGCGGAGCCGGGTGTTCAGGTCGTCGTCGTCGACCACCAGGGCCCCGCCGATGATGTCCGAATGACCGCCGCAGTACTTCGTGGTCGAGTGCACGACCACATCCGCGCCGAGCTCGAGCGGTTGCTGCAGGTAGGGGCTGGCGAATGTGTTGTCCACGATGACCAGTGCGCCGGCTGCATGAGCCAGGTCGGCGATGGCCGCGATGTCGGCGATGGCCAGCAACGGGTTGGTCGGGGTCTCGATCCACACACCGGTGGTCTCACCTGGGGTGATTACGGCCTCCACCGCGGCCAGGTCGGCCAGCGGCGCCGGATCGGCCATCACTCCCCAGCGTTCGTGCACCTTGGCGAACAGCCGGAACGTGCCGCCGTACGCGTCCTGCGGCACCACGAAGTGGCTGCCTGGGCTGGCGATGGTGCGCAGCAGCGTGTCCTCGGCGGCCAGCCCGCTGGCGAAGGCGAAGCCGTGCTTGCCGCCCTCGAGCGCCGCCATGCACTCCTCGAGCGCGGTCCGCGTCGGGTTGGCCGAGCGGGAGTACTCATAGCCGCCGCGGACGCCGCCCACCCCGTCCTGCACGAAGGTCGACGTGGCGTAGATCGGCGGTACGACCGCGCCGGTCGCCGGGTCCGGCTCCTGGCCGGCATGGATCGCCCGAGTGGAGAAGCCGTGGGTCTCAGTCACACCGGCCAGCGTAGGCGGGCCGACGCGCAGGCGTCGGGGCGGTCCGCGGAACAGCCGGCCCACGGTCAGCGTTGCGTAACCGGTCGACGCTCCGCTGACGTCGACCGGAAAGGCAGACTGTCTCCCATGTTCTTCTCCCGCAGCAAGTCCACCCTGGTCGAGCCGGACCAGGCCCTGCGCGGCCGTAGCTCCTCGGTCCTGGTCAACCCCACGTTCCACGACATCTTCGGCATCCCGGTGCAGAAGGTCCCGGACGGCTCGGAGGTCGCCTACTTCGCCCTCGGCTGCTTCTGGGGCGCGGAGAAGCTGTTCTGGCAGACGCCGGGCGTGACCAACACCGCCGTCGGCTACGCCGGCGGGTACACCCCCAACCCGACCTACGAGGAGGTCTGCAGCGCGCGCACCGGGCATACCGAGATCGTCAAGGTCGCCTACGACCCGGCCAAGGTGAGCTACGAGCAGCTGCTCAAGATCTTCTTCGAGAACCACGACCCGACCCAGGGGATGCGCCAGGGCAACGACGTGGGCACCCAGTACCGCTCAGCGATCTACGCGACCAATGACGAGCAGCTGGCCGCGGCGGAGCGGGTTCGCGAGGAGTTCCAGACCGAGTTCGCGCGGGCGGGCTATGGCCGGATCACCACCGAGATCAAGCCGGCGCCGGACTTCTACTACGCCGAGGACTACCACCAGCAGTACCTGGACAAGAACCCCCGCGGCTACTGCCCGATCCACGCGACCGGCGTCACCTGCAACGTGGCCTGACCGAGGCCGACCCCATCAGGTCCGCACCATGCGGATCCCGCGTACGCCTCCCGGCAGCAGGCGGTGTGGCACTCGGCGACCGCCGGCGCATCCGCCTGCACCGCCCGCCGGATCGTAGGCCAGCCCGGCACCCTCAGAGGGCGCCGGCGGCGAAGGTGTCGCAGGCGTTCGGGTCGCCGGTGGTGAACCCGCGCGACAGCCACTTCTGCCGTTGCTCGGCCGAGCCGTGGGTCCAGCTCTCCGGGTTCACCTGACCCTGGGTCTTCTCCTGGATCCGGTCGTCACCGACCGCCGACGCCGCATCGGCGGCCCGGTTGAGGTCGTCTTTGCTGACCTCGCTGATCGGGCTGTCGGGGTCCTCGGTTGCGTGCTTGAACCAGGCGCCGGCGTAGCAGTCGGCCTGCAGTTCGAGGCGCACGCCCGCCGACTTCGGCCCGGTCCCCTGGCCGCTGCCCTGCACCTGCCGCATCACCCCGGTCAGGTTCTGCACGTGATGCCCGAACTCGTGGGCCAGCACGTACGCCTCGGCGGCATCCCCGCCCTGGGCCCCGAGCTGCCCGGTCAACTGGTCGAAGAACGTCAGGTCGAGGTACACCGTGGAATCGGCCGGGCAGTAGAACGGTCCGACCGCCGAGGTTGCGCTGCCGCAGGCCGTGTCCACCCCACCCGAAAAGGTATTGACCTGGATCTCGTCGTAGCCCTGCAGGGTCTCGCCCCAGTAGTCCTGGATCGAGTTGGTGAAGGCCACGAAGCGGCAGTCCCGATCCCGGCTGATGTCCGAGCCGCGCGTGCACTGGGCGAACGGGCTCCCGCCGGTCGTCTGCTCCGGCGCGGTCGTCCCACCCCCGAGGATGTCACCGGGGTTCACCCCGAACAGCAACGCGAGCAGCAGGACCACGACGCCGGCACCGCCGCCGATCGCGATGCCGCCGCCGCGCCGACCACCGCCGCCACCGCCCATCTGTGACGGATCGAGCTGGGCGCCCTCGTTGTACTTCACGCCGCCACCCCCCCGGCGGGACGGGCGCCCACCTCGTCGCAGCATAGCCAGACCGACACGCGACCCACCCAAAATCCGGTCACAACATCCCATACGGCGGGTTGGCAGATGTTGACACGGCGGGAGCCGGGCGACAGGCTTTTCGCACTACGGCAGTGGACGACTGGGGTACTTCAACCGTCGGTAGTCGTGTCATTCGAAGTCACGCAACGGCGTCAGACTCCGGGAAACCCGCTCCAACGCACGACGCTGTGCATCCTCTCTGGCCCGATCGCAAAGGAGCGGTTCCAATGGCAACGAACGTAGTGGAAGTCGCCGGAGTCGACGCGGAGGACGAGCGCCGGCCGCTGATGACGACCGGCAACATGGCCTGGATGAACCTCGGGTTCTTCGGCGTGCAGTTCAGCTTCGGGCTCACCCAGAGCGCGGTGAACCCCATCTTCTTGTTCTTGGGGGCGGACGCGCACAGCCTGCCGATCCTCAACATCGCCGGCCCGATCACCGGCTTGCTGATCCAACCTTTCATCGGCGCGATGAGCGACAAGACGTGGACCCGGTTGGGAAAGCGCAAGCCGTACATACTCGGCGGCGCCGTGGTCATGATCATCATCTTGTTCCTCTTCCCGCTGGTGACCGCGCTGTGGATGGCCGTGATCTGCCTCTGGCTGGTGGATGCCGGGAACAACACCTCCATGGAGCCGTACCGGGCGTTGATCTCCGACCGGCTGCGCAAGACACAGATACCCAAGGGCTTCCTGATCCAGAGCATGTTCACCGGCGCCGGCGCGGTGCTGGCAAACGTGTCGCTGTTCGTCTTCCAGAAGCTCCTCACCGGCTCCTCCGAGGCTGGCATTCCCACCTGGGTGTTCGTGGTTTTCTGGTTCGGTGCGGTCTGCGCCATCATCACGGTCGGCCTCGCCATGCTGCGGACCAAGGAGATCGAGCCGACCGATGAGGAGCTGGCGCACATCCGGTCGTCGTCCAAGAGTCCCCGCGCCACGATTGCCGAGATCGCCGAGGCCGTGAAGGTGATGCCGATCGGCATGCACAAGATCGGCATCGCCTTCTTGTTCCAGTGGTACGCAATGTTCATCTACTGGCAGTACGTGAGCGTCAGCGTCGTTGAGTCGGTCTGGAACGCGACCCCGGACGCGCCAGAGTACGAGGAGGCGGCCGGCTGGGCCGGCCTGATGAACGGTACGTACAACTTCGTCACGATGATCTCCGCCCTGTTCCTGCTGCCGTTGTGCGTCCGTTACGGGGGCAAGCGGGTGCACGCCGGCACCCTGGTGCTGGCCGGTCTCTCATTGGCTTGGCTGTCGACGATCAGCAACCAGTACCTGACTCTCGTGCCGATGATCGGCCTCGGCATCTGCTGGGCCAGCATGGTCGGCGTGCCGTACCTGATGGTGGCGAGCATGGTTCCCCGGGAGCGCACCGGGGTGTACATGGGGATCCTGAACATGATGATCGTGGTCCCGATGCTGATCGAGACGCTGACGTTCGGCTGGATCTTCGAGAACCTGCTCGGCAACAAGGGAACCAACGCGATGTTGCTCGCCGGTGTGCTGCTCGGCTGCGCGGCCCTCGCCATGCTGTGGGTCAACCCGCCGGCTGGGGATGAGGACTCGAGCATCATGCCGCTCGGTCCCCGGCACATCACGGTCTACAGCCGGGTCATCGTCGGCTCCGACGGCACTCCGTCCTCGCTGTACGCGGTGGACCGGGCGCATGCGGTGGCCGCCGAGGCGGAGGCACCGGTCGTCGTCGTCTCGGCCTACAGCCCTCACGGAGCGGCCATTGAGGGGGACCGCAAGCTGCTCGCCGACGCGCGGTCCGCCCATCAGGCCTTGCGAACTACGGTCGAGCACCTCACCTCCGACCGGGTCCGCCGCATCGAGCAACGGGTGGTCGCCGATGACCCTGCCCGTGCCTTGCTCGACGTGGCCGGCGACGACCCCGCCAGTCTCATCGTCGTCGGCAACCGTGGCCTCGGGGCCCGGGACGATGACAACCTCGGTTCAGTACCGGCCGAGGTGGTTCGCAACGCTGTCTGCGACGTTCTGATCGTGCAGGGCACCCAGCAGTCACCAATGTCCAATACCGTGCCCTTCTGATCTAGAGGACCGGACTCGAGGCACGAAGTCCAGTTGCGACGAGAGCCACGTCGGCGACACCCTCGCCGACGTGGCCGCGTACCGACCTGACGCCTACCTGACAGCGAATGCGTTCAGCGCACGACGACGACCGGGCACTCCGCATGGGCGACGAGGTGCTGGCTGACCGAGCCCAGCAGCATCCCCTTAAACCCCCCATGACCGCGGGAGCCGACCACCACCAGGTCAGCGTCCTTGGACCGCTCGATCAGCACCTCGGCGGGATTGCCTTCCTCGACCGCCGTCCGCACGTCGACCGCCGGTTCGCGGACGTCGAGGGCAGTGACGAACCTCTCGAGCAGATCGAGAGCGTCCTGCTTAGGCTGGCTGACGTACCCCTCCGGCGGCAACGACCCGTACGGCGGGGTCATGGGCATTGCCGGAGGATGCCAGGTGGAGACCGCGGTAATGGAGGCGCCATGGTGGGCCGCCTCGTCATATGCCCAGCGCAGCGCCTCTCGGCTGCTGTCCGACCCGTCCACCCCGACGACGATGATTTTGATCTCGGCCATAGTTCAGCCTAGTGGCGAGTGATCGACGGATACTAGGGTCGAATGACTCGTTGCGCTCGGGCCTGACCGATCCTGCTGGATCGGCCGCTCACACGCCGTCGTCCAGGCACTCGCCAGAGACCGCGACGACATCAAGGTCGTCATGAAAGTCAAGGCGTAGCCCGCGCCAGAGCCGAGGTCTTGCGGGATCGGGGTGCTGGCTCACATCCCCGTAGTCGCGGATAATGAGCTGGTGATCTCAATCCGACGCCACCGAGGTACGCCTCGACGTTTGACACGGCCAGCGTCGGCGCTCGCGGAGCGATGGACGACGGTCGGTGGTGTCGAGGTCTTCTATCGTGAGTCGCCCGAGCCGCCAGCGGATGCCCGGGTGATGATGCATCTACACGGGTTCGGACTCTCTGGTCGGTATCTTCTGCCGACGGCCGAGCGACTGCGCGATGACTTTCACACGCTTGTCCCCGATCTGCCCGGGTTCGGACGTAGTGGCAGGCCCTCGGAACCGCTCGACGTGCCGGAGATGGCGCACGCGGCTGCCGCGTTCCTCGACGACCGCCAGGTTCAGTCGGTAACGCTGGTCGGCAACTCGATGGGTTGCCCCGTCATCTGCGAGTTCGCGTACCTCTATCCAGATCGTCTCGAGCGGGCGATCCTCGTCTCGCCGGCTGGTGGTGTGACCAACCAGCCATTTCGACGGGCGTTCCGGCAGATTGCCCACGATGGCCTCCGCGAGCCGAGTCGGATGATAACGGTGGCCCTACCGGATTATCTGAGGTTCGGCGTACCCAGCACCGTGAGGATGTTCCGTGCGCTTACCCAGTATCCGTCGTTGGATCGGTTGCTCGCCCTGAGAGTTCCAACCCTCGCCGTCCTGGGAGACCGGGACCCGCTGATGCCCAGCCCCAGCCGAGTGCAGGAGGTCGCCAGTCGCACCACCAACGCTGTCGTGCTCGCGGTCATCGAGGGAGCCGCTCATGCGATCAACTTCAGCCACCCGGGGGAGCTAGCAAACGTGATCCGCCTGTTCATGGCGGACCAACCGATCGTGGACGACCCGAACTCACCCGGCCAGGCCACCGCGTACGAGATCCATCGCGGCGCACATGTGCCAACCCGGAAAGCCGACGGATAAGCTCCGGTCCGTCAGGCTCGAAGATCACTTCGGGTGCTGGCCAGCGCCCAGATGACCAACACATCGAACGCAATGAGGACGACGGCCCAGATGGGAGAGACCGGCAGCCACAAGAAGTTGAGGAGACCGTTGAGTACGGCAATGACGATGCCCACCAGGTAGGCCCAGGGCTTGCCGATGAGGATGAAGACGGCGACGGCGACGAAGGCCGCACCCAACAGTAGGTGAATCCATCCCCAGGTCGTTGTGTCGAACTCATAGATGTAGTTGCCCACCCTGACGAGAAACGCGTCGTCGATCAGCGCGGCGATGCCGGTGAGGGCTTGGGCCAGTCCAGACATCATCAACATCGCCGCCGCGAAGACGCTGACTCCCACCGCCATCGGATTGCGCTGCGCCTTGCGACCGAGATCCACCATCACCGCACCTTTTGTTCAGAGAAACGCACCAGAACCATCAGTCGCCGCGTTGCCGACAGCCGGACACACAAGGTGCAGGAGTCCTTGCCGGTCAGCCACGTGGTGAGTTCAGCCACGCCACGAGACAGCGTATCGGTCGGCATGCCCGTCCCCATCGAGGTGGCGAGGCCACGCTCGGGGCGACGTCGTCCCGTCAGACAAGGCCACCGGGTGAGTCGTCTTCGGACTCAGCCGCGGCCTCCGGGTCTAGCGACCATTTGAGCTGGAACTCGATCTCCTCCTCGTCGTCGTCGCGCTCGTGCTCGATGGAGAACTGGGCCCGCTCAGGCACCCGGATGCGCACCCCGCCGATCTGGATCCGGAATGACTTGTCCGCCTCCAGAGCGTCGGCGAGCCGTCGAAGCTTGGCCACGACCTCTGGAGTGGAATAGATCCGCTCAATGTCGCGAGAACCCCTGGCCATCGTCGATGTATTCCTTCCTCGTAGCCGTCAACGCAACCGGGCAAGACGGTCAGCTGCAGGTCCTGCCAGAGTGTCAGACCTCGGCCCGATCGGCCAAGTCGGACCGTTGTATCGCTCCGACCCTGGCGCCGCCACGACGCCTACAGCTGGCTGATACCTGCGCCCAAGATCACGAAGCCAACCATCACCAGCACCACAACGGTGATGTGTGCGCTGTTCTGGCTGAGCCAGTCGCGGGCCAGAACGAGGCGAGGCTGCATCCGAGCCGGCGCGACGAGCGTGGCAACGATCGGAACGATGACCGTGGAGGACGAGAGACCAACGTAGATGGCCAGGACGATGACCGCCTCCGTCGTCCTGAGCGAGGAACCGGCAACCGACAACCCGGCAGCGGCTCCAAGCAGCAGAGCCTTCGGTCGAAGGTTCAGAGCGAGGGCGAACCCCAGGGCGGCCACAGGTCCCATCCGCTCGACGCGGTCGAGCCACCCGTTCCCTCGCTCCGCTGGTGCTCGGGTCGCCCGTCGCCAGGTCATCACCGCGGCGACGAGCAGAGCAGTCCCGACGACGATCTGACCGATAGCGATCGCCCTCTGCTGCCCGCGAAAGGATCCAATCGGGAGGGCATTGGCCCCGAACGCCGCAACCATCACGACGGCCGCCATTCCGACCACCCAGCCGATCAGGAACGGGATGGCCGACCGGTTCCGCCTCGGGGAGAGCAGGATGAGGATGGTCGCCATAATGGGGACCGTGCTCACCGCGACAGCAACGGCTATGGGCAGTAGAGGTCCGAGTGCTGACAGCATGCTCTGAGCCCTTCCCCCCTCGGCGCCGGTGACAGCAACATCACGAAGGCAAGTACCGTACCTGCTCAGATGCTCTGATCTCTGGCTCAGCTGATCCTGGACCGGCAACCCAACCTACGGCGGGGTCGTGGCGTTGCCTCATGATCACCAGCCAAGTGTGGCATGCGCTAGAGCCCCGCAAGGCCAACGCAGGCTACCTCCTCTCCATGGGCCTGCTGCTCCACTAGGCTGACGCCATCGTTCGGCAAGGAGATTGACAATGACGGGACCGAGAAAGTGACTCAATCACCGCCAGCGAAACGCCCGGTCAGCCCGCGCAGCCTCCTCGATATCAGTCCGTCCGAGCGACGACGAGCCCTGATCCGAGCGCTGATAACAATGATTGTCACGTTCTTCGCGATCATCGGCATGTACTACATCATTCCAATGGGCGCGAGGCAGTTCGGGGCTCGGTCCATTGTGCTGCTCATACTGGCGGGACTCGCCTTCCTGGCGGTGCTGGCGTGGCAGGTACGAGAGATCTTCCGCGCCGAGATGCCCGGCCTTCGCGCCGTGCAGGCGGTCGTTGTGGCGGCACCGCTCTTTCTCACTGGGTACGCTGCACTCTACGTAATCCTGTCGCAATCGCAAGGCGGTTTCACGGAACAGCTGACCCGGACGAGCGCGCTCTACTTCTCGGTCGTTGTCTTCAGCTCTGTGGGCTTCGGGGACATCGCACCAATAAGCAACCTCAATCGCATCGTTGTCACGTCACAGATGCTGGGCGGTTTGGTCTTTATTGCAATCGTCGTTCGACTCTTCTTCGGCGTCTCAAAGATGAGCCTGCAAAGACGTCAGTCGAATTCTGACAATTCGGCGGGGCAGTAATCGCAGTAGGATGACCCACGTTGGTCCTGCGGGCTTCGTGGAAGACCTTCAGGTACGTCCGGTCCGTCACGGCGGCGCCTCCCTCTTCGACACCTCGTCACGTCTCCAACCAGGGGTCTCGGCGCCTTCTCCACCGGGGATGATGGCGACCGAGTACCACCGACTACGGTGTATCCACGCCGACCATGGGCGCCGGCCCGTCAGGGATAGGCGTGGCCGAGGTCGGCAGTGTGTGGGTATGGGCGGCAGCGGCTGCGCCCGCGTCGGCCAGGGTGCCCCGGGCAACACGGTGACGACCCATGAGCACAGCCATGACGACGCCGACGAGGCTGAACACTGCCATCGTCCATGATGCAGCCGCGAGGCCTGCGGACAAGGCGTCGGCAGTGGACTCGCCCGTAGCAGTCCTGTCTGCGATGACGTTGCCGTAAATCGTCGCGGCGAGCGCCGTCGCCACGGCAGCCCCGACGTACCGAGCCATGTTGGAGACGCCGGAGGCGGCCCCGACCTGGGCCGCCGAGACGGATGCCGTCGAAGCAGATGTGGCCGGCCCGTTGGAGAGTCCCATCCCGACGGCGACGGCGACGAGGGGCAGGACGAAGGCCCCATACCGCCACGAACTTTCGACCAGGCCCACCGCCGCGAACCCAACGGCGGTGATCGCGAAACCGGCAGCGACGACCTGACGGCCACCGAACCGGGCGGCGAAGCGTGGCACGAGAGGTGCGACCGCCACCAGCCCGGCCGTGGCCGGCAAGGTCGCCAGGCCGGCCTGCAACGCGCTGAGTCCGAGCGTGGCCGGGTCCTGGAAGTAGAGGCTGACCAGGTACATCAGCGCGTTGATGGTGCCCGCGCCGATGAGGATGGCGATGGTGGAAGCAACCAGGATCCGGTTGCGCAGCAGAGCCAGATCGAGCATGGGGACAGCGACGCGCTTCTCCACAGCGACGAAGGCGAGCCCCGAGACGACGGCCACGGCCAGGCAACCAAGAGTGGCGAGAGACGTCCATCCCCAGTCGCTACCCTCACTCAGAGCGAGTATGACGGGCGTGAGGGTGAGCGCGACCAGCACGCTCCCGGCGAGGTCGATCGAGCGGGGCCGGTCGGTGTCTCGTGACTCGGTCACCTTGGCCGCCGTCATGGCCATGCACGCCAGGGCGACGGCTGCGTCCACCCAGAACAGCCCCTGCCAGCCTGTGAACTCGACCAGAACGCCGCCGAGCAGTGGCCCGGCGGCGGCACCCACTCCCGCCGCCGCGCCCCAGAGCGAGACAGCTCGCAACTGGCTCTTACCGGGGTTGGCCACCGACAGCAGGCTGAGCCCACAGGCCAGGATCGTCGCCCCCGACGCGCCCTGGATGCAGCGCCCGGCAATGACCATGCCACCCGAGTCGGATAGTGCGATCAGTACGCAGGAAGCGATGAACAGCAACAGACCGAGCTGGAAGATGCGTTTCCTGCCGAACACGTCGCCCAGCGAGCCGGAGGTGACGATTGTGGCGGCACCCACCACCGAGTAGCCGGTGACGGCCCACTGCAACGTCGTGACGGACATACCGGTATCGGCGCTGATGGCCGGGAGCAGAATGCTGACCGCGGACGTGTTGGCATTGACCACCAGAGTGGACAGACAGGTGACGAGCAGGACACCACGTGCGCCGGTACTCGCTTCAGTGCTGCTCATCGGGCTGCTCATCAAGCTGCTCACCTTCGCTGGGGGCCGTATTGTCGGCTGTCGTTGCTGCCTTGGTCACGATGCTCGCACAGGACGCTGCAGGCGCTCTGGGTCTGGACCAGGAGATCCGGCAATCACTCGCGCTCGGCCAGGAGCTCGCCGAAGCGCACCTCGAGGTCCTTGCCGATCTCCTCCTCGCCACCGGTGGGACTGTCGATCGCCACCAGATCCAGAAACGTCTGAAGAAGGCGGTCTCGGTCCAGGCCCTCTGCTCGGTGCGTGTGCCGTATATCGGCGATCACCGCTTGCATCTGTTCTGGAGTGAGCCCCGATCCGTCCGTGGGTCCGCCATGCTGCTCCTGTCCCCGCTCAACGCTTCCCTGGACACAACATTTGGGGGCTGGCGCCACGGGGTCATCACCCAGATGAAGTGAAGGTCACTGCGGCTGCGCGACTGCATGATGATGCCGAGCGGGAGTTCGACGACACCAGCGTCGTCGATGTACGGCTGGCAGGTCGCAAAGCTCCAGCCCGCCGCCGATCTTGGGAGGCTGGACCCGGTCCGTGTCCATGGAGGACCACACCCTGCTCCGCCGGGCAGGACGAACCCGAGCCGATGCCGCCATGTGCGCCAACATGGGCGTCGGATCGTACTCAGCTCCTCGGTCGCGGGTCTGGCAGAGGCAGCCGGCGATAGTCTCGGGTGGCGCCGAGGTTAGAGCCGCTCCAGGCCGATGCATCCGCTGGAGGCGAGGCTGGGCCGGGGAGGCGGATGTCGCATTGGGGTTCGCCTGGGATGGATGCTCGACCGTTACTCGGCCGACACAACTGCACGGAGGTTGATGTGGGACCCACCAGACAGCGTGGACCGGGACCGGCTGCTGCAGACCGTGTAGGGAGCCCGACACACGGTATCCCTTTGGAGTTGAGGAGGCGCTGCTCGTCGCACGGCACCATTGCCGCGCGCCGCACGCCCGACGACTATCCGCAGGGGTGGGATCGGAGAGCAATGCCGGGCGCGGCCGAGGAGGTCCGCTCCAAGCCTGGCCGGCGGACCAGCACGTCACTACGTGGCTCGCGATGACCACCACGACACGGACGAAGAGCAGCAACGCGATGAAGATGCTGAACGAGTGGTGCGACGTCGAAGACAGTCGGCCAGCCGGGTCGTGGTGTGCTTGCCTCGAATCGGCGGCCGCGGCGTGAGCGAGGTCGAGGTTCTCGGTCGGATCGGACCAGATGGTCCCGCCCTGCTCGTGCTGTATACGGGCGGAACCTTCGGCATGGGTCCAGACGCCGACGGCTCGCTCGTGCCGCTCGACCTGCGTCAGATCGGAGTCCATCTGCCGTTCATTCGTCGGCTGCCTCTGGCGCTGACCGTGGCGACGTTCGTCGAGCCTATCGACTCGTCAGCCATGCGCATATCAGACTGGCTCGACATTGCCGACGCAATCGTCGCCCATGCGCCGGGGCATGCCGGAGTGGTGGTGCTCCACGGCACCGACACGATGGCTTACACGGCGTCCGCTCTCAGCTTCCTGCTCGAGGGCATCGACATCCCGATCGTGTTGACCGGTGCGCAGCGGCCAGTCACCGAGCTGCGATCGGATGGCCGAGAGAACCTGGTGACCGCCCTGGCGATCGCTGCCGGACACCTGCGCGGCGCTGCACTCGTACCCGAGGTGACGATCTTCTTCAGCGACCTCCTCATCCGCGGCAACCGAGCGGTGAAAGTGCACGCCGACAGCTACCACGGTTTCGCGTCACCGAACCACCCGCCGCTGGCGACCGCAGGGGTCTCGATCGACTTCGACACGACCTTGATTCGGGCCCCGAGTGCCGGCCCGATTCGGCGCAGCGGAGGCATGAGCGCCGCCGTGACGGGGTTGCGGCTCCATCCCGGGATCGACGCCTACGTCCTCGGTGCGGTGCTCGATCGGCCCGGTCTGCGCGGTTGCGTGCTCGAGGCGTACGGAGCGGGGAACGGCCCGACGGAGAGTTGGTTCCTCGATCCACTGCGCTCCGCCGTCGATCGCGGCGTCACCGTCGTCGTCACCAGTCAATGTCGCGCGGGTAGCGTGGTCGGTGGTCTCTATGCCACCAGTTCTGCACTCCTTGCCACTGGTGCCGTCTCAGCGGGCGACATGACCTTCGAAGCCGCCCTGACCAAGCTCATGGTCCTCACGGACCGTCACGATCCCGACGAGGTGCGCCGGCTGATCCAGGAGAACCTGGTCGGCGAGCTGAGCGCCTGAAGTCCTCCTACGCTGCCGCAGCGGCA
Source organism: uncultured Actinomycetota bacterium (assembly GCA_963808435.1). Classification (GTDB taxonomy): domain Bacteria; phylum Actinomycetota; class Actinomycetes; order Propionibacteriales; family Propionibacteriaceae; genus Microlunatus. The sequence goes on from CAWEFW010000028.1 coordinate 350,332, forward strand.
GAGGTACCGCTGATGAGCAGTAGGGCTCGTGTGGCAGGTGTTGGGTTCGAACCAACGATGGCGATGCCGGCAGATTTTGCTCAGGTCGGGGTTGGGAGTGGCACGCTGACATCACGCCCGCCTTCATGGGTGAACCGTTGCCGCCCCTGAACCGTGCTCGGTGCTGGCACGAACCCTCCGGCGAACAGCGCCTCGCCCTGCCGAAACAGCGGTGACTGGTCGAGAAGCGCCGGTGGTGCGAAGCCGAAGATGGTTGCCAGCTCGTCGAGGTCCCGCTGCGAACTCATCCGCATCAGCGCGAGATTGTCGCATTGAGAGATGATCCCCTGATGCACCCGGGACGGTCGCTGTGTCGAGAGGAGCAGCCAAAGGCCATATTTCCGCCCTTCAGCGGCGATCTGAATAATGCGATCCAAAACCGCCCTCTCCAAGGCGGTCTCGACGTCGGGAGAACACAGATTATGGGCCTCGTCGATGACGACAAGGAATGGGCGACGCTCGCTGCGCCGCGACCAGAGGTCATCTAGCACCGACAAGGCGACCACCAGCGGCTCCTCCTTGGACGTGAACCCGCCCAGGTCCAGCACCGTGGCGGCCGGCCTATCGTCGATGATCTCGGTTGCGGAGCGCTTGTCTCCCGCCCAGATGTCCCAGCTCAGCAGCCCCAGATTCTCAAGTCTCAGGGCGAAGTCGATGAGGGCTGGATCGTTGGAAGCGCGTAGCTCTGGGAGGATGCTGCCTATCTCCCTCGTGCTGAGGACCTCCTCGAGATGAAGAAGGGTGTTGTACTCCACCCGGTCGATCAGCGGGTCCAAGCGGAGCACAGCCGCCTTCGCCGTCAGGCCCAAGGCGGTAAACCGGACCCGCGGGTTTTCGTCGGCCTGATCACCTGGGCGCAAGATCCGTAGATCGCGGCGAGCCAGCGCTTCTGCGGCCGCCGGTTGGGCATCGTCACGGACCTCGTTGAGCCGCACGAAGTCTGCGTTCGGATCGAAGATGATCATGGGCAGCTCTGTGTGCAGCAGAAGCTCCTCGAGGAGGACTCCGAGAGCGTACGTCTTTCCGGAGCCGCTCTGGCCGCACCAGAAGGTGTGCCGGTTGAAACGGTGCGGCATCAAACCGGCCGCGGCGCCCGGGACCGCGGTCAACTGACCGACCTCGAGCACCGCGCCGAGACTGCTGTTCATGATTCCAACCAGTTCGGAGTCCGCAACGGCGACGGCGGCGGAGGCGAATGGTGTGGACTGATTGCTCAGGCGTCCTTCCTGATCGACGGTTGCCAATACCCGCCCCGTCGCAATCAGCTCGCCCTGATGGTCAATCTCAACCTGGTCGATCTGGCCGAGCCGGACCTCCCCGTCGGAGTCGCGTAGTGAAACGAAGAGTCCTGGCGGGTAGGCGTGGGCGTGGGCCACCTTGATCCGGACGTGCCGGCCGTTGGGTGATGTTGCCTCGTCGGTTCCCAGCAGCGCCTGGTCCGTGGTCATGCCTGATCCTAGAGTCCGCGAGCGGCCGCCGACCAGAGATCGTCATGCTTTCCGTGCTGACGGGGCCCACCCGCGTTGGTGAGTTCTTACTTCTGCACACGGGGCAGCTTGGTCCTTGCTGGAAGCGCATCCCTCAGTGCAGGTTGGCGAGCGCAAACTTGAGAACGATCATGAGCAGTCCCAGTCCGCCGGCGAGCGACGTCACGACGCCTAGCGGAAGGCCATGCAGGCCAGAGGCCCGGCCAGCCCTCCAGCCGTACACGATGAGCAGCGCCACGATGACGACCAGCGCGATGAGAGCGGCCGTCGACGGCCCCGCGCCAACCAGCCGGGCGATAAGAAGTGTGACCACCGGAATGTAGGAGGCACTCACGATTGGCCACTTTGCTTTCAGCGCCGCACGAGTATGAGCCCAGCTCGGCAGATGACCGGCGCTGGCGTGTTCGACCAGCCCCGCATACTCCTCCGCGAGCCAATACACCACCAACGTCCCGAAGACAGCGAGGGCGAGCGGCCCGGTCGGCAGGTCTGCTCCTACTGCGGCAATCACTGAGGCGGCCACGATCAGGCCATAGATTCCGGAAGCCGGCGGGACCCGACGCGGGGAGAGATCCGGCTCCGGCATACCTGGTCCACCGACCGGCTCAGCTGAGGTCAACGTCGCTCCAATCTGATGGGATCGGGTGAGGCCTTGACCAGGGAACTCGCTGACCGCTCGGGGAGTCAGGCGGTGCGGCGTCGACCCATGATCGCCGATAGGCAGGTGAGGGCGCCGATGATGATGAGCGCGACTCCCGCGATCTGGGTGAGGAGTGCGAGGGAAGGGCCGGGGAAGATCGCGACGACGAGTCCGGCGACGATGGACACGACGCCAAGGACGATGAGGTAGGTCCTCTCACCCCCTGACCGCTGCCCGGTGAATCCCCGGGCCAGATCCGCAATGCCGTCGGCTATCCATCCGGCGGCCAGCAGGATGGCGAGGATGACGAGAGACGCCTGCGGTCGGGTGAAGCAGATGACTCCGGCGATGATGGTCAGGATGCCGAGAACAACGCTGAGGATCTTGAGCCCGCGAGACAGATCGGAAACTGACGCGGCCAAGACAATGCGCACGACGCCGAGGATGACGAGTTGTATCCCGAACAGGACCGCGACGAAGAAAAGGGTGTCGACGGGACGCGCGACGACCAGGATGCCTACGACGATCGAGAGGATGCCGATCGCGATCCTGAGGCCAGTGTGTCGGGCCGTACCGTTGGGAGTGGTATCGAAGTCGTTGCTCTGGTTGCGTACCGGTGAGCCGTCAGTCGTAGCCATCCAGTCTTCCTTCTAGGAAACGTGGGTCTGAGTGGTTCCGAGCATGGACTCGGACTCGGGACGCGTCAAGGCGGGGTCAGGCTGCGCCGACGATCATGCCAGCGCCTTGGCCTTGAGACGCTCGAACTCGACCTGACTGATCGTGCCGGCGTCGAGCAGACGCTTCGCCGAGCCAATCTCGTCCGCCGAGTTCGCCCGACCGGCCGCCCTTTTGATGTACCTATCGGTGCCTCCCTCCACCTGCCGAGCCGCCCGCATCTGTCGGTTGGCCATGCCGTCGCCTCTGGTGAACAGGTAGATCACCACGCCCAGGAACGGCACAACGAGCAATCCGATGAACCAGACCGCCTTCATCCCGCCTCCGAGCTCACGATCTCTGAACAGGTCGCCGATGATCCGGACCAGCACCACGGACGGACAACAAGGACCAGTAATCACATCTGCCTCTCCGCCGACCGCACGGCTGATGCTAGCGCCTCTCAGGGGCAGGACCGGGACGTTGGTCGTGTCAGCATGACGTGGCCCCTGCTGGTTGATCCGGGTTGAGTGAGAGTCTCGCCGCCCATGCGTTGGGCAGGAAGGGTTGCTCACGATAACGACGAGGGGAGGGACACCCGGAGCAGGTGGTCCGTAAGCTCACCCAGGCCGATCGGCTGCTGGCTGAGGGCAAGGACGTTGCGGACATCTGCCGCGAGCTGGGCGTCGCCCGCGCCCACGCCCGCTCAGGTGACCGGATCGCTCTCGCCTCCTACCCTGGGCAACAGCGACGTAAGACCGCCGCGACGCCGGGGTCCGCTGGGCCCAGGGTCGGCTCCTACCCTCCCAGTCGGCGGTGAGGTTGACCGGCGTGATCGGGGTGCGGCGGACCGGTCGAACAACCAGGACCGGGACGCCGTGAGCGGCCGTCGGTGCCGGCGGATCATCAAGCCAGGTTCGGTGATTTCTGGCGATCGACCAACGAGATGAAGCCTGGGATTCACTTGTTCTGGGTGATGCCGGCGGCCGCTGTTCCCGGTAGGTTTCCGGCGGAGGCTGCGTCGGCGCGCTCAGGGAGGATCCGCAATGACCCGGCAGATGACGCAGCGACACCGGATCAGGGCGAGCCCGTGGCGAGCTGGAGCCTTCTGGGTGGCATCGCTGGTCTGCGGATACGCGGTGGTGAGATGAGGCGGCGGCTGTTGGCAATCGTCGCGTTGCTGGCGGCAGCGGCCACGATCGCGCTTGCGGTTGCGGTCGCGGTCGGTGAGTTCCCGCGAGGGCTCCTCTTGCTGGCCTGTGTGCTGATTGCCGGCACGGCCGGCTGGTACGGCGCGCTGCGGCGCGGGCTGGCGCGGGTCGTCGGGCTGATCGTTGCCGGCCTCGGGCTCGCGGGCGCGCTGGTTCTGCTGGTTACCCGGGGGGCGCCGCTGGTCGATCTGTTGGTCGTGGGGGGCTTGCTGGTGTCGCTGGCTGCGGCGCGTGCCGCGTTCACCGTGCATGTGGATCTGCCGAGCGCGTCGGCGCCGCGGCAACCGGTGCTCGTCTACAACCCGAAGTCCGGTGGCGGCAAAGCGGAGCGCTTCGCGCTGGTCCAGGAGGCTGGCCGGCGTGGGATCGAGGCGGTCGAGCTCCGACGCGGTGACGACCTCGAGGCGCTGGTCCGCGCCGCAGTCGCGCGGGGCGCCGACGGGTTGGCCATGGCCGGTGGGGACGGCTCGCAGGCCGTCGTCGCCGCCGTCGCCGCGGAGCTAGGGCTGCCGTACGCCTGTATCCCGGCCGGGACGCGCAACCACTTCGCGCTCGATCTCGGCGTCGACCGCGACGATGTCGTCGGCGCCCTCGATGCGTTTGTCGATGGCGGTGAGCGGTGGGTCGACCTCGGCGAGGTCAACGGACGGGTGTTCGTCAACAACGTCTCGCTCGGGGTCTACGCCGAGGCAGTACAGCATGAGGGCTACCGCGACGCGAAGATCCGCACCGTGCTGGACACGGTGCCCGACGTCCTCGGCCCGACCGGCGACAAGCTCGATCTGGGATGGCGTGGACCGGGCGGGCATGAACACCGCGGGGGAGCTGCCGTGCTCGTGTCCAACAACGCCTACCGGTTTGGCCACGCGCTCGGCTCGGGCACGCGCCCCCGGATTGACGACGGCCTGCTCGGGATCACCGTTTTCGGTGCGATCACGTGGCAGGATGAGGAAGGACGCGCGTTACAGCGTCCGTGGCGTGCGTGGTCTTCACCTACCTTCGAGGTCAGTTCGGACAAGCCGATCGCCGCCGGCATCGACGGCGAGGCCCTGGTCCTCGATGCGCCGCTGGAGTTCCGCATCCGACCGAAGGTCTTGCGAGTGCACGTCGCCCGCCGGCATCCGGGCGCCTCGCCCTCGGCCATGGCCCCCGAGGGAGTCGGCGAAGCCGTGGTCGGACTGGTGCGAATCGCCTTCGGCCGGTGCCAGAAACCGTAGAAGAGATCAACACTGAGGAGGTCAGCATGGACCTGATGGAGATCAAAGAGAAGGAACGGCTGAGCCGTGAGGACGCCGCCGCCCGCCTGCACGCCCTCGCGGACGCGCTCGCTCGGCACAATGAGGTCGAGTTTGTGCGCGGCGGTCTGCGCTTCACGGTGCATGTGCCCGACGAGGTCGACTTCAAGCTCGAGATCGAGATCGGCGAGGAGGACCGGGAGCTCGAGATCGAGCTGACGTGGTGACCGGGACCGATGCCGCCCACCTCTGAACCCCGGCCGCCGGACGATCCGGTGCCGGTCGATGCCGGCCTACCTCGGGCGAAGCCGGTGGAGGAAGGGCTAGCGGACGAGCTCAGAACCGAACGGGCCGAGGCGTCGGCCGCGCGCACCGCTTCCGTTGCGGTGCTGCGCCGCCTCGGCAGCTGTGACCGGGCCGTCTACCGTTCGGTGGCGCGGCTGTCCACCCCGCTGCTGGACGAGCCGCTGAGGTGGGTGTCTGGCTTCGCTAACTTCTCCAAACCGTGGTTCATCACCGCCTGCCTCCTGGCCGTGTTCGGCGGACCTGATGGCCGACGTGTCGCGCTCACCGGGCTTGCGGCTATCGGAGCGGCGTCCCTGGTGGTTAACCAGCCTATGAAACTGATCGGCGAACGCCACCGCCCCGATCGGAACGGCCTCGGCGTGCCGCAGCAGCGATGGGTCAGAATGCCGTCGTCGACGTCGTTTCCGTCGGGCCACTCCGCGTCCGCCGCCGCGTTTGCGGTTGCGGTCGGAGACTTGCTGCCGGCGCTCAGGCTTCCGTTGCGTGGCGCAGCGTCGGTCGTGGCGTTTTCCCGCGTGTACACGGGCGTGCACTACCCGATCGACGTTCTCGTTGGCGCGATCGTGGGCGCCTTTCTTGGCCGCGCGGCCTCGACGGTGGCACGCCGCGGCCCGGGCCTGATACGCAGCCATAGCGCGGTCGTCGTGGTGTTCTCCTTCGCCCGACCTTGAGCGTGGCACTGGTGGGTCCTGCAGGACCCCGAAAGGCAACGGGTCAGTGCGGCTCAGGTCGGCGCGGCCTGCTGACGCAGAGTGATCTCGGATGCCCGGTTGGCCGTCAGCATCTTCGAGGCCAGACGCCGCATCGTCGGCCTGCGGCGCTACGCTTCGCTCAGGGCCGCGTCACCTGGAGCGTGAGGAGTGTGCGGCATGGCCGAGATCCTCCTGCGTTGGGAGTGGCGGACCTTCGCACAAGCCGTCCCCAGCGCCGTCGCCGTCTTCGATGCGATGACGCCGACCTCCGTCGAGGAGAGCGACGAGCTGTACCTGCTGGTCCCCGGCGGGGACACGGTCAAGGTCCGGGACGGGCTGATGGATATCAAGGTGCTGCGGGAGACCAATGCGCACGCTCTCCAACGGTGGGAACCGATCCTCAAGGCTCAATTCCCGCTCGACGCGGCTGCCGCCCGCACAGCCTTCGAGGGGCTCCGCACGCCGCTTCCCTCCATTCCTCCCGATGGGCTGACCCTCGACGCCGTCGTGGCGGCAGCGGATTCTGGCGCGGCGGGTGGTCTGCGCGCGGTCCCGGTCCACAAGCGGCGTATCCGCTATGCCGTCGGCGGCTGCCAGGCCGAGCGGTCCGTGATCGAGGCCGGGGGCCACCGCGCAACGTCGATCGCGGTCGAGTCGACTGACCCCGCGGCGGTCGTGGCCGTGGTCGATTCGATCGGCCTACGGGACTACTGCAACATGGACGTCCCGACGGGACTGCGCTTGCTCCTTGATCGAGTGCCGGAGCGCTACGCGGTCATCGACACCGGCACGAACTCGGTCAAGCTTCACGTAGCGGAGCTCGACACGGGCGGGCACGGACGATGGCGGACTGTCGTTGATCGGGCGGCCGTGACGCGCCTCGGCGAGGGTCTCGAGGCAACCGGAGAAATCGGGGCCGAGCCGCTCGAGCGGACCGTGCGGGCGATCACCGACATGGCTGAAGAGGCTCGTAGCGTCGATGTCAGGGCCATCGCGGCGGTCGGCACGGCGGGCTTGCGGCTTGCTCGCAATCGGGCCGAGGTCGTCGAAACGATCCGGGCCCGCTGCTGGATCGCGCTCGACGTCATCTCGGGTGAGGACGAGGGCCGGCTCGCCCATCTCGCAGTGGCGACTGGCATCGGACTTGGTGATGGCAGGGTCGCCGTCTTCGACACGGGTGGCGGTAGCTCGCAGTTTACTTTCAGCCACGGGCTGACCGTCGATGAGCGGTTCAGCGTCAACGTCGGCGCAGTCCGGTTCACCGAGCGGTTCGGGCTGGCGAAAGCTGTCTCAGCCGACGTCGTCACGGAGGCGATGGCGGCCATAACGGCTGACCTGTCTCGCCTCGACGGGTGGGCACGACCGGCCGCAATTGTGGCAATGGGCGGCGCCGTGACGAACCTCGCTGCTGTGAAGCACGGCCTGGCCCGCTACGATCCGGAGGTCATCCAGGGAACGGTCCTGGACCGGCCAGAGATCGATCGACAGATCGAGCGTTACCGGAGCCTGGACGCGGCAGGGCGCCGGTCGATCGTCGGCTTGCAACCGGCGCGCGCCGAGGTCATCCTCGCCGGCGCGTGCATCGTCCGGGCGATCCTCGGCCGGCTCGAGGGCGAGGCGATCACAGTCAGCGATCGCGGACTGCGCCACGGCGTTCTCATCGAGCGCTTCGGGTCGGGGCCCGACAGCACGGGCGTCTGACGGCGGACGTCACGAGCGACCGTGCGACTCAGGTCGGTCGCTCCTCCTCGCGGATCCCGTCTAGCTGCCTTCGGCGTCGCGTAGCTCCTTGGCAAAGAACTCCAAGGCCGACCGCGTCTTGGTCTCCTGCGGCGCCGCCAAGTCGATCCCGTGCGCGGTCAGATAGGCCTTGGTCTCTGCGGCAGCTGTGAACGCATCGGCTGGCGGACACTTGGTGGAGAGCTCGAGAATGCGAGACCCATCCGGATAGGCCCATAACTCGACAACCACTCGACGGTCGAAGTCGCGAGGAGTGAATTTCAGCTTCAAGACGTTGACGGGGCCCAGGATGGCGAGGTCGTCGAGCTGTAGATCGCCCGGCGCGTGCGAATGGAACAGGGACCGTTGCTTCTTGTTGAAGAGCCGGCTGACCGGTCGGCGACCGCTGAGCACATCAACGAGCTTGGCGTCTGGCACCTCCACCTTCATCCTTCCAGAACAGACGAATCCGCCCGGCCCTGCATCGACCTCGACTCCGAAGCCTGGCTCTTTGCGCAAGGCAGGGCTGAGATGTTCTGGCAGGACCGGCCGCAGCTTCACCACTGAGTCCCCTGGCTTTCCTTGAATTCGGCGCCCGCGTACGACCACACCGTGCTGACTGAGCTGCAAGTCCGGCGTGTCGAAGAAGATCACTTGCCGGATCTGCGCATCCAACGGATCGATGCCCAGTGCCCGCGCTGCCGAACGCCTGTTCGCCTCTGGGACACTGAGCTTGAGCTCGACACTGTCGGAACTCTTCAGGAGCTGGAGCAGATCCCCCAGCTGCTCGGCCGAGAGCGCCGGCATGCTCTGGGCAGAGCGGTCGGTACCAGTCGATTTGCGCCTTGTTCTTCGGGCATTGGTCTGGGTCGTCACAGATACCTCCTCGCGAGGCTAGTAGGCTAGTGCGCACCGGATGGTCTTGCACCACCCCCCGCCGGGCGGTATTGAATCCGGACTGCCCGCATCGCTGATCCCACCGATCGAGATGCCACCAGTGCGCCTAGACAACGATCACTGACACATCGGCGGTGAGGGCCCATGCTGATGTACACCTCGTGGGGTGAGTGCGGATCGCGGGAGGCAACCGACAGCGGGCCTTGACTGAATACATGGCTCCCACGCGGTGGTTTCCGAGCGTTTCGAAGCGCGCGCGCCATCGTGCATGACGGGCACCTCGTCGTACTGCCGAACCACGTGTACGCGTTCGACCTGACTGCCTATGGATCCATCTGCTGATCGGCCTGGCTCTCGTGGAGATCGGCATCTGCCTTCTGATGGGCCAGGGCTGGGGCTGGTCGCCGGCATCGTCGTGGCCTGCGCTGGCGGCCCTGATCAACCCACCCGGCTGCCGTCCGCGGCCGTTCTGGGCGATACTCGTGACGATCGACGTCTTGGTGACTGTGCGCTGGTCTCGGCCCGCGAGCAGGCAAAGAGAGTCTGATCAAGCACTGCGTCGGATCTGGTGAGGGTCACCGCTCCTGGCGGACCGCCGCATGTCCATATTTGAAAGGGGTTGGTTGGCATGACCGCCAGCGCACCTGTCAGTCCGACGGCCGCGAACGCGAAACCTGCGTACGCGCGCTCGCCTGAGGCGGTGGTTTCCGACCTCGGCTCCGACATCGAGCGGGGGCTGTCGGACGCCGAGGTGGCTCAGCGGCAGTCGACGTACGGCCTGAACGAAATCGCCGCGGAGAAGCCGCCGTCGGTGGTGGCGGTGGCGCTGGGACAGCTGCGCGATCCGATGAACATCATGCTGGTCGCCGTGACCCTGGTCAGCATCCTCATCGGTGAGGTTGCGACCGGTCTCATCGTCGCGCTGTTGATCGTGCTCAACGTTGTCCTCGGTTCGCGGCAGGAGCTGAAGGCGCGAGCCAGCGTGGATGCGCTGGCCAAGCTGCAGGTTCCCCAAGCCCGGGTCGTGCGGGATGGTCAGGTCAAGGTCATTCCCGCGACCGACATCGTTCCCGGCGACGTGATCGACGTCGAGGCGGGTGACATCATCCCGGCGGACGGTCGCATCTTGCGTTCGGCGACCCTGGAGGCGCAGGAAGCCGCGTTGACCGGTGAGAGCGCGCCAATCCCCAAGGGCGCGAATGTCCTCGACTCGACCGACGTTGGTCTGGGAGATCAGACCAACATGCTGTTCCAGAACACCTCGGTCACGAGGGGCACGGGCTCGATGGTCGTGACCGCGACCGGCATGCAGACCCAGATGGGTCAGATCGCCACCATGCTGACCACGGTCTCACGGACCCGATCGCCCTTGCAGAAGGAGCTCGACTCACTCACCAAGGTGCTCGGCCTCATCGCGTGGGGTGCGGTGGCGGTAATCGTGATCGTCGGACTGATCCGTGGCACCCCTGCCCAAGAACTGCTCCTGTTGGGCACGGCGATGGCGATCTCGGCCATCCCCACCGGGCTGCCGGCCTTTGTTTCGGGGCTTCTGTCGATGGGCGCAAAGCAGCTGGCCGAAGCCAAGGCGGTCGTGAAGAACCTTACTGACGTCGAGACCCTTGGTGCCACCAGCGCGATCAACACAGACAAAACCGGAACGCTGACCCTCAACCAGATGATGGTGTCGACGCTCTACGCGAACGGATCCTGGTTCACGGTGGGCGGCGAGGGCTACGCCAAGACCGGCCCGATCACCTCGGTCGCCGGCACACCGGTGCCCGATTTCACCAGACTGGCGCTGGGACTGGCGCTCGACACCGACGCCGTCGTCGGCGAGGACGGTTCAGTGATCGGCGATCCGACCGAGGCCGCCCTGGTGGTTCTCGCGTCGAAGATCGGGGTTGACGTGGAAGAGACCCGCCATGCATACCCGCGGCTCGCTGAGGTGCCTTTCGACTCCGAGTACAAGTTCATGGCGACGTTCCACCGGATCGCCCTGGACGGCGCCGAGCACATCGTCGAGCTGGTCAAGGGTGCGCCGGACGTCGTCCTGGCCCGCTGCACCATGTCGGGCGGCCCGCTGAGCGGCTCACAAGTCCCGATCACCGAGGCCGGGCCGGGCATCGCGGCGGCCAACGAAAGGATGGGCCAGAACGGGTTGCGCGTGCTCGCTTTCGCCATCCGACTCATCGAGGGCGATGCGGACCGGGCGGCGATGGCAAGCGACCCGATGTCGCTGACCCACGATCTCGCCTTCGCAGGAATGGCCGGGATCATCGATCCGCTACGTGCGGAGGCCAAGGGTGCGGTCACGGTCGCCCTGGCGGCCGGCATCGACGTTCGGATGATCACCGGTGACCACGCTGTCACCGCCCAGGCGATCGGGCAGTCCCTCGGCCTGGGTCCGGGTGCGATCAGTGGCGCTGATCTGCGGGAGCTGTCCGACGACGAGCTCCGCCGGCGGCTACCAGAGCTCCACGTGTTCGGCCGGGTGACCCCGGAGGACAAGCTCCGGCTGGCGAGGACGATGCAGGAGGACGGTCTGATCGTCGCCATGACCGGCGACGCGGTGAACGATGCGGCTGCGCTCAAGCAGGCCGATATCGGTGTGGCGATGGGAAGCGGGAGCGAGGTCACCAAGCAGGCCGCTCGGATGATCCTGACCGACGACAACTTCGGCACGCTGGTGCACGCGGTCGAGATCGGCCGTCGCGTCTACGACAAGATCGTCGCCTACGTGCGCTATCAGATGACCCAGCTGATGTCCCTGATCTTATTGTTCCTCGCGGCCACCGTTTTCGACATCAACGGCGGGGTGGCGCTGACCCCGCAGATGGTGCTGTATCTGCTGTTCTTCGCGACTGCGGTGGGAGTCGCTATCATCGCCGTCGATCCGGGCGACCCGGACGTGATGCACCGGCCACCGCGGGATCCCAAGCTCGCCCTCACCAACCGTGCTGCGGTCACGCTGTGGATCGGCTACGCCGTCGCGCTGTTCGTCGCGGCATTGCTTCCCCTGGTTGCCGGTCCCGACACGCCAAGCACCGATCGCGCCACCGTCTCGCTGACCATGACGTTCGTGGTGATGGGGCTCGGGACGGTGTTCAACGCGATCGCGAACCGGCGGGACCCGGCGAGTGGCTTCGGCCCGCCGATCTTGAAGGCACTTGTGATCGCGTTGATTCCGCTCGCGATGCTGTTCTTGGGAACTCAGTTGCCAACGCTGCAACAGGCCCTCTTGACCACCACCCTCAGCCCGAGCCAATGGCTGATCTGCGCCGGCCTGGCCGCACTTCTGCCAGTCGTCGTCGAGATCAGCAAGGCGATTCGACGACGTCGTGCGCCCAAGCCCGCCCGGGTGGACGTCCAACAAGCCGTCAGCCCCGAACGAGCGCACCGAACGGCATCACACTCCAACGGGCATCATCACTGACGACATCGAGACATGACCGACGGGGTCGCCTTGGCATGTGGAGGGGGCTCGATTATCGACGTCGATGCGGAGAGATCACCTCGACGCCCACCGTTCGCCACGGCACGGAGCCGGGACCGCGACGGGCCCAGCTGGCGCAGCAGCAGCATGGCCACCGTGGCATCGGTTCGAGCCGGCTCATGACCTGCACCAACCGCAACTGTGTCTGCACGGCGCCCCACCGAGCCGGGCTGGGCTAGTCCGAACAGGATGAGCGCCCAGGACCCAAAGACGGTACGGCGACTGCGCGCTACCTTCGCACCACCGTGAAGCGCGCGCAACAACTCAATACCTTGCGCGGTCCCGACGACTGGGTCGTGGGCAATCCGCATACACTCCCGAGCATGCTTCAGCGACTCCACAACATGCCCGACGGAACAGTCGGCTTCCGGATCGACGGCGACGTGGAGGATGAGGACTACGAGGAGATCCTCGTCCCCGCGCTCAAGGCGGCAGTTGACAGCAGCCAAGGGCTGCGGGCCCTCTACCTGATCGAAGACCTGGACGATGTCGAGGGCAGCGGGCTCTGGGAGAACACCAAGCTCGGCTTCGACCTCTTGATCGATCACCATGGCGATTGGAAGCGGTCTGCGATCGTGACCGACCTCGACTGGATGGCTCGCGCATCGAAGTTGTTGCTGTGGCTCTTCCCCGGAGAGGCGCGTCTCTTCCGTGTGGCCAATCTCGAGCAGGCCAAAGCCTGGGTCGCCGGCAGTGGTTCTGCCCAGGAAGGTTAGTGACAGGTTCGGCGTGGCTGATTGAGGAAGGGAGCCCTTCTGGTTCGGTGTCGTCCGACCACTACCTGATCTGGTCGATCTCATGCCAGAGCTGTTGGAAGGCGAGGCCGGCTGGGCTTCGTGGTGCGAACACCATCAGTGGGGCGCGCCGTACTGCCATCTGCTCGACCGCGCTTGCTGACGGGATGGCCACGGTGCTCACCTGGTCACGTTCTGCGGGCAGAGTGGCGAGGATCTCCTTGTGCAGCTTGCGCCGGCGATCAACCATCGAGAAGAACCCTCGGAGGGCTGGTTTGCGGCCCTTCAACTGGTCGATGAAGGTTGCGAGCTGATCAAATGTGCGGACTGACAGCACGGTCGGGATGAGCGGCACCAGCACCACATCAGCGGCGCGAATCACGTTCTCCGAGACGAGCGACAGGCTCGGCGGGGTGTCCAGGATGATGCGGTCGTACTCGGAGCTGAGCGGTGCGAGGAGTCTGCGCAACGTCCTTTGGGGCTTCGGGCGCCCATTCAGGTCGATATCCATGTGGCGGTAGGTGAAGTCGGCCGGCAGGAGGTCCAGGCCTTCGAAGTCGGTGCCCTTCACTGCCTCCATCATCGGCCGCGACCCGCGCACCAGTTTCGGGCTGCCGCCCTTCACCCGGGGACGGACGCGCAGCAGGTATGTCGCCGCACCTTGGGGGTCGAGGTCCCAGAGCAGCGTGCGATGCCCAGCAGCTGATGACAAGTAGGCCAAGTTCACCGCCGCCGTGGTCTTCCCGACACCACCCTTGAGGTTGTAGCTCGCAATGATCTTCATACCCTCACCAACCGATCGAGATGCGCTGATGACCGCGCTCCGAGGTAACCATCGTGGTGGGTCACCAGCGTCTCGCGGGCAGCTCGCTGCTTGGTCTCGAATCGTGCGGCCAACTCACCCATCGCCAACAAGGCGTTCACGTCGACCTTGCCGGCATCTAGCATCTCGCGGGCGAACACGTGAAGCGCGTTCGCCTGCACCTCGCCGTCTTGGAACTCACCCAAGACATCCTGCAGGCCCTTGAAATCGGATGCGACCTTCTTGTAGGCCTTCGGGTCACACAACGGTTGGAACACTTCCAGCACGTACCGCATCTCCTTGCAGGTCTTGCGAAGCGCATGGACCTGTTCCGATGGCGAGTCCACCGAAATCGCTTTGGCTCGTTTGGTCACCTTGCGGTAGGTCTTGTGCAGCTGCTCCGCCGCGAGCTGTGCTGCGGTCCGATTCTGGTGCGACGGGGCAGAGATCAGGTCGCCGAGCTCGGACCGCCAGCTCGACAACAAATCGATGAACCGGCGAGATCTCAGAGCCCGTGTCAGAAGCTTGTGCTCCGCAGTCCGCCTCATCATCAGGTGCCGACCAAAGGCGTTCAGGTCGTCTGGTCGGGTCAGCGTGGACGCCATGTCGTCGATGCCGAGCAGGTAGACATCCAGGTCTCGAGTCGGCGTCGTGACATCACCGAGCCAGCGGAACTCCGCACCCACCCGTTCCGCCATTCCCTCCGGTAGCACCCCGCCGAGGAGCTTCAGTACCGACCGTGTCCGCCGCACCGCCACCCGGAAGTCGTGTAGGAACTCGGTGTCAACATCGGCAACGATCCCCTCAACTGTCGACTCCATCACCGACACATAGCCGAGCAGCGCATCCGCGACCGCCAGATCAGCCGCCTGATGCCGGTCCATCCCGAACCGCTGCGTCCCCTCAGGCCCGATCCCCGGAACGTCTCGAAACATCTCGAGCCACGTCCCCGTGGACGTCGACATCGACGCACGCTCCACCAGCAGCCGCTCAACCTCCCTCGCTTCCGCCGCATAGCCACGCAACCCGTCCACCGCAACGCTGGCAGGAAGGCGGCGCTCGACCGGAGAGTCGAGGCGGACGTCGCGCCAATGAACACGCGCCACCGTCTTCGCGTCCTCGTTCAAGACCGCGAACGAAACGACATCCGCACGACTCGTCGCAAACGGGATCAGGGCACGCACCCCCACCGGACCGGCGATGATGTCCCGGACCGGGCCATCAGCGATCTTGGTGACCAACGCCGGCCAGGCCGGCGACCCGACCGACTGCACAACCCGGAGACCATCTCGACCGAACGCCACCAACTCGCCAGAGCCCGACACCGACACCACATCAACACCATGACGAAGAAGCCGCCAATCAGCTGAGTCCAGATGAGTCATGACCTCAACCGATCGTCCGGTCTGCCGCACAGTAAACGCCTCAGCAAGAGCCCTGGCTACCACACCGAGCCGACCGTCCGAGCCCGCGGCGGCGGAGTCAGACGAGTCGATGGACGCGGTCAGCAAGATCGGCCTGGTGGGTTCAAGTACAGCCACGGCGGCTGGAAGTCATCAGCATGACATGAACAAGACCTCCGGAGTTGACTGTCGACATACTCGCCGTGTCGCGCCTCAGCAGCGCACCCAGGATCGATCGGCCAGGCTTCGCCGGGAACGTCATCACTCTGCCAGCCGCTGGATGCGCGACGGTCCTGGACGACGCACCCAGTCCGCTTGACGCCGCAGTCGACGGGATATAGCCGGGTCCCACCTGGCCGAAGCTGCCGTCCTGGGTTGGGGTGCGTACCAGAACTCGCGCTAGATGACTCGGTCCGGCCCCGCCGGACCGAGTCATGAGTCGTGGCGAACGTGTCGGGCGTTCGCATCCAGCAACGCATTGTGGGTACCGGCGCCGACGACTTCAGTCGCCGGATACAGCAGCACGCCTGTGAGCCGTTTGCTCAGCGCCTCGGACTCCCAGACCTTGAGCACGGCGGGATCGAGGCCAGTCAGGTACAACCGCCCACCGTTCCGCTGCAGCCGACCGGCGTAGTCGGAAACCACGCTGAGAAACGTCGAACCCAGCGTCGTCCGTCCCCTGAGCCGGAGAATCACGGAGACGTTGTGAGCGAGGCCCACCTGCGGAAGCAGGTCCTGCAGCGTCTTTGCCCCAGCGAAGAACATGGAGCCGTAGACATCGAGGACGACGACGGAGTCGTCCTCGAGATGACGTGGTGGCGGACGCTCGCCGAAGAGATCGCCTGGCAAGGGGTAAAGCTCGACCACCCGCAGATCGACGGCTTCCTGGTTGAGCTGCAACATCAACGAGATGCCCACACCGATACCGACCGCCGCAGCCACGGGCAGCAGCAGAGTGGCGACCAGGGTGACGCTGAAAGCCACCAGCGAGTTGGTACCGGCGTGCGCGACGCTCCAGATCTCGCCGGGCTTGAAAGACTTGATGGCGGCATAGACCAGGAAGGCAGCCAAAGTCGGGAGCAGGACGTAACCAACGCCGGTAGAGAACACCACCAGGACCAGGGCCACGCCGACGCCAGACCAGACAGTCGCCCATCGGCTGCGTGCTCCGACGCTCCTGTTCAGTGCGGTCGCACCGACCGACCCGCCCACGGGCTGGCCTCCGAAAAGCCCTGCGGCAAGGTTGGCCACCCCTTGGGCTCTGAAGTCGCGGCCGGGATTCGACCGCGTGCCATCCGGGTTCGGGGCTGTCTCCGCGACCCCGGCTCCCTGTACGACGATGATCGCCGCGACGGCCAGCCCACCTGAGATCACCGACGGGGTCAACGCAGCGAGTGCTGGCAGGGAAGGGATCGGCAGTCCTTGCGGGATCGCGCCGAGGTCGGAGACGCTCGCCACCCCCGGCACGCCGGTAAGGATCACGACGACGGTCGGAACCAGAAGCGCGACCAACGACGCGACCGACGCCACGCGCGTCCTGGACAGAACAGCGAGGAGCAGGACTGCGCCGAGGCCGGCGGCAACCGAAGGTAGGTGCATCTGGGTCGGATGGATGAGAACGTTGAGCGCCTTCGTGAGGGCAAAGCTTCCTTGGCTAGGCGAGCCGGTCAACGCGGGCAGCTGTCCGAAGAGGATGTTGGCACTCAGTCCGGTGAGGAATCCCAGCATCACCGATTGGGACACGAATCGAACATAACGACTGAGACCCACCATCCCACCGACGAGCATCGATGCGCCGGCGATCAAGGTCAGCCAGACCAGGGCATCCGAACGCTGGGCGTCCGGTATCGCCTCGATGGCCGAGCCCGCAGCCAGGGCCGCGGCGCTCGTGGTGGTGATCACCATCATCTTGGTGCTGGCGGTCAATCCTCCAGCCACCCGTCCGACCAGGCTCGCGTAGAGGCCTTGGACCGGGCTAACACCGGCCAGTACGCCGTTGGCCATGCCGTCCGGAACAGCAGCGATCGCGCTCGGCATCCCAGCAAGCAAGTCGCGCTTGAGGTCTGGTCGCCGCGGCCTTACCTCCGCCGCCCAACTCCGAACACTCGAGACCAGCGCCGACCTTCTTGTCCGGATCGGGCCCTTAGACCCAGATCCACGAAGCGGAGATCGGTCGTCGGTCATCCGATTGCGTGGACGCCGACGCTCGGCGCCGTCCCCCTAACTCTCTGCCCGCGCGTAGGGGCACGCCAACTCAGTCACGGGTCAATGCGTCAACGCATACCGTGATCGCCAGGATCAAGGCGTCGTCCTGGCCAGGTTCGATCTCGACCCCGTATGACTCTCGGACCCGGAACCACTTCTTGGACACCGACGCGACCTCTTGACCATCGGCCTCGATCTCGTACTCGTGATCGACCAGATTGCCGTGCGCAGTCATGTCGGGACCGCCCGCGACATCGATCTTGAAACGGTCCCGGAGGCCAATCAGGGCCTTGTGAACGGTCGCGTTCCCGGCGGCACGCTCGATCTCCATCGTGTCGCGCACCCGAAGTTTGCGTTCCTGGATCTTGGCGACTTCTTCACCCGCCGCATCCTCCAGCACGAACGTGTCCCGCAGGCGCACTGCCTTGCCGTTGACCTTGAACGCGCGTTCCCCGGACTCGTTCTCGATCCAGTAGTCGTCCCCGATGGTCAACAACTGCTCACGCATCTGATATCTCTGCACGCCCGAACCTGCGTCGCGGCGAACTCGATCTCGAAGACCCATAGTTGCTTCTCCTTCTGAATGGCGTCTTGTGAATGATGTCCACTCTGAACTGTGCGTGCTCTTGCGCCGCCGTCTCGGCTGGATCCGGCCGGGCGGCCGTCCGGGGGCGAGTTGCTGATCTGCTGGTGGGCCGGTCCCGTTGGTCCAGGTGATCTGGGCTAACCCTCGCATCCGTGGAGCGGTCACGCATCATCTGAATCGGGTGAGACGGCCGCCGTCCTGCACCGCGTGCGGCACCAGGGTTCATGCCCACCTCCTGGGCTTCGCCAGCCTCAGGGCTTGCCCGGCTCGACATCACCACTGCGACCGAGGGCTGGAGCGACGAGCAGCGTCGTTACGACCCCGCTGCGGGGCTGATGTACCGGTTTGATGGCGCCATTGGATCGTGGCACTCGTCACGTGTCCCCGCTGCGGGCGGCGGCACGGACGACGTGCCTGGCTCCGCTGGTCGCCGCCCGCCGCCAGGGCGCCACGCCCTCGATCTCGATCTCGAGCGCAAAACTCAGAACCGTGCGAATGAGCACGATGAGCCCGAGAATGGCCACATTCTCCAGGGTCGGCGCAATGGCTACCGTCCTGACAAGGTCTGCGGCAACCAAGACTTCCAGGGCCAGCAGGATTGCACCACCGAATGACTCTCGGAGGACCAGATATGCAGCGCGTGCGTCCCGTGATCGACGTAGGCAACGAATCGCCAGCCAAGCTGACAGCACGACTCCGCCGATCAGTATGGCCGCCCCGAGAGCCTCGAAAAACAGGGCCACCAACTCCATGGATTCGGTGAAGGTGACACTAGTCAACTTCATCTCCCGGACGTGCCGGTTGCGTGGTCCCGGCGGTGGCCGGGCCGACGGCCTTCTCGGGCACGCTGGGACGAGCCGGCGGCCGGGTGAACAGGATCACGAGACTGACCAAGAGCACCCAGGCGGGGAACAAGAGCTGGCTCCACTTGTGCTCGCCAGCGGCAAACAAGAGCACCAGGGCGACGGCGTATCCGAGGAAGGACACCCAGCGCGGGATGGCCGAGGTGCGCAGCCCGAGGGTGCTCACCGAGAGCGTGAACACCGCCGCCATCCGCATGGCGTAGACGGAGATGAGTGCCTGCGTCGAGCTGCGGTTGAACGTCCAGATATCGGCGTTCACGTTCGGCCCGGCCAGCATCTCCATCATGCTGGTCGAGGTAACTGCACCCTGGAACAACATGGCCAGAAAGAGCAGTCCGCTGCCCAGGAACACGGTTGAGAACAGGCGGTCCTCAATCACCACGCCGACTTGCTCGCGGACGACCCCGATGAACCACAAGAAGGCGATGCCGGCAAACGGGACCAGGTGAAGGCTGTATCGGATCAGCGTCCGCCGCGAAGCATCGCTTTGGAGCGATTCCAGGCTGCCCTCGCTCAGCGCAATCCGCATCATCGTCATCGCGGTGATGAGCAGAACGGCGAACACGATTCCGGCGATGGCCGCAGCACGTCGGCTTCGCCAAAAACGGGCGGTCAGCATGGGGCTCTCCCAGGGGTGACACTCGATACGGAGGCGCCCTCCTCAGCGGTCAGCTGGTACAGGTGCCGTGGAAGTCAGTCGCGACGGTCCCTGCGGTCGTCGCGCCGGTCCTCGCGCCGGTCGCTACGGCGGTTAACACCGTGGGCTACCACCGCGACCGTCGCGACGGTCGCGGCGGTCCGGGCCACCGGTGCGGGTCCGACCACTCCGCCGCGCCGCATGCGTCGTCTGGCTAGAGGCATGTCAGATCCCTTCTGCTATGACTGGTTGCTCGCCGACTCGGCGACTGCTTCGTTCTCGTCGTGTTCTTCGTCGTCGTCAGCCTCGATCGCTGCGAGTAGGGCCTGGATCGGGATGCGGCCACTGGCCACCAGCTGACCGCCGGAACGGCGAACAGCGGAGGCAAACGGTGCCGCCCATGAGTTCTCCCATACCAGCACTGCGGCCGAGTTGCCGGGTTCGATCGCTTCGGCAATGGCGGTCACGTCCTCCTCGCTGAGCAGCGTCGCGAGCTCCGCCTCATACGTCCGCAGCTCGCCGATCTCTGCGGGATCCAGATCGGACAGCTCGAACGCCTCGAGCGTCCCATCGGCGTCCTTCTTCAGCACGAGCAAGTCGAGCACCCGGACCAGATCGCGCTCGACCAGGTCACGCAGCGCGGGGGCCATCTCTCCGTTGAACCTGCTGCCCGGGAACTCGACCACGATCCAGTCGACTGGGCCCAGCTCCTCGACACTGTCTTCGTCCACTGACCGTCTCCTCCTGTTAGATACGGACTGTCAATGATCTCCCGGACCGTCACCAGTCATCGAGAGAACCTGAACTGAGCATGCACCAAGGACGCCTGGCCCACATCACCCGAATTGCATGAGACCTGCCAGAAGGATGGCAAGCAGCGATGCACCGGGGCCTCCCAATGGCACCTACGCGAATCCGCCGAGGCACCGTCAAGGTTCGTATGCTCCGCGCCACGAGTTCGCGGTCACTTACTGAGGTGGCCAGCAGCCTGACCGGAACCAGCTCGAACACGTAGCCCACGATCGTCCAGCGGTCGTGGTTGAGGCCGACGACCTAAGAGAGGCTGCCGGTGTCTTCGTCCTATGCCTCTGCTTCAGCAGCCTCCGCGTCGGCGATGGCTTCGGCCTCGGCGAGGATCTCGGCTTCGGCGATGGCAACCGCGAAGCCGAACGCCTCGGTGATGTTCGCTGCCGCCGATACGACCCGGGGCGTGCCGACGATCGGGGCGACCGCGACCAGCACCCCCTGGACGTCCTCCAAGGTCACCCCCGCATCAGCAGCCGTGCCGAGGTTCAGCAGGTACGACGCGGTCGGTGCATCGACCGCGACCAGCGCAGCCAAGCGGGCCAGCATGTGCTCATGGGCATCCAAGATGCCTTGCTCCACCGACACTGCGGTGATCCCGAGGAGGGTGTCGATTACTGGAGTGTTCTCCGACATCGCGAACCAGCTTTCTTCTGGGCGCCCGCGCGATCGAGGAGTTCTCGTCGCACGTGACGGGTGACCTGACCAGCCTCACTCTGGCCCAAGGGCCTCAGTTACGCATCACCCAGATCGAGTGATCAGATGGGACCTACTCGGAGTTACTGAGCTCCCGGCTTGCGACCACTCCGGTAGCTCTGCTTACCAATCGGATGGACCTGTAACCTCACGTGCTCGAGTGCCTCCCGGGAGGGGGACATCTGCGATGGGTCGGACGCTGAGCGCAAACCGTTGACGGATGTGCTCTGGAGCGGCGTGGCGGGACGGCGAGGCGGGCTGATTAGACTGGCCGCTGGTGAACTCGATCGCGTACGGCCTAGTGCTGGGGGCGCGTTGGAGACTCCGGCGTTCATGCAGCATCAAAGATGGCCAGCGGCCGGACCACCAGTCCGACGAGACGATCTCGGCTAGTTTCGGCTTTCGCCGTCTGAGTTGCTCGATCGTGCGCGCTGGGCCGCGTCGACGATAAGCCGCACACCGAGTCCGATCACAATCAGGTTGAGGATCATTTGGGTCGTGACGGCCAGGCGAGCCGCTTGACTGGCCGGGGCAATGTCCCCGAAGCCGACCGTGGCAAAGACGGTCACAGTGAAGTACAGCGCGTCGGTCCGGGTCAGTGCGGGCACATTGAAGTTGCTGGGGCTGCTGTGCGACATCAGGAAGTAGCTCGCAGCGAACAAGAGCAGGAAGAGAGGGACGGTGGTGGCAAGAGCCTCGATGGCCCGGACCGCGGGGTGAGCCGCCCGGAGAATCGCCCTCACCTGGTACGCGGTCATGGCGCCCAAGAGAAGGAGCCCAAGGATCATGGCCGCCACCAGCGACCCTCGCGTCAGCTGATCCAGCGGCACGACGTAGTAGAGCGCAATCAGGACCGCAGCGATGCCCACCGCCCGCGACAGCCCGAAGATGACCCTGCGACGCTGGGCATGTCTTGGACCGTCCGTTGCGCTCATGCGCTCATCCTCCTCGGGGCAAGCTCAAGAACGGTGGCATCTCTCGCTGCCTGGACGTCGCGAGTGGTAGGTCATGGGTCACAAGACAGATTCTGTCGGTGTCCTTGACGCGAAGATGAGGAAGCGAACCGCTGGGGAGCTGAGAGGGGTGGCGCCGTGGATCTCGGTGCGTTGTGTCTGATCTTGGCCGCGATCTTCGTGTGGGGAACGTTCTCTGCACGGGCGGTAGCAATCTCCACACCGATCTTCTTCGTGGCTACTGGTGTGATCATGACGCAGGTCCTGAACCTGACTGGGCTCGAATCGGATCCGCACCTGATCAAGGTGGTGGCCGAAGTCACCCTGGTCTGGGTGTTGTTCGCTGACGCCAGCCGGGTGCGGATCGCCGATCTCCGAGCGGACCGCGGGGTCTACCTGCGGCTACTGGCTCTGGGACTTCCTCTGACCATTGCGTTAGGCGCTGTTGCCGCCGTTGTCGTGCTGGGAGTGAGTCCGTGGTACGCCCTTCTCGTGGGTGCCGCCCTCGCCCCGACTGACGCGGCCCTGGGCTCTGCGGTCATGTCGGACCGACGGGTGCCTCGTCGAGTCCGGCAGACCCTCAACGTCGAAAGTGGACTCAACGATGGGATTGCCACTCCCGTCGTCATTCTTGCTCTCGCCGGCATCGCGGCGGCGGCCGGTCTGGACCACGAAGGTCCGGGACACGTGCTTGTTGGTCTCCTCCTCGGGGTGGTCGTTGGTGGCGTGGTCGGTGCTGGCGGCGGCGCCTTGCTCCGGGTTGCGGGGCGTCGAGGCTGGAGCTCGGACGAGTTCGCCGGCCCAGCCGTGTTGGCCCTCGCCCTCATCGCGTATCTCGGTGCGGTCGCGATCGACGCAAACGGGTTTGTCGCCGCCTTCGTCGGAGGCGCCGCCTTTGGTGCCTTCGCCGGCCGCGGCGGGGAGAAGGAGGTCTATTACGTCGAGCAGACCTGCGGCCTTGCGTCGATGATCGCTTGGTTCGTCTTCGGTGCCGTCATCATCCCGGCCTTGGCTGCCGGCTGGACGTGGCACATCGTGGTCTACGCGGTGCTCAGCCTGACTGTGGTCCGCATGCTGCCAGTAGCGATATCACTCCTCGGCTCTGGGATGGACAGGGCCACCGTGCTCTTCGTCGGCTGGTTCGGGCCTCGTGGACTGGCATCGATCGTCTTCGCGCTCATAGCTCTCGAGGACCTGCACGGCGTAGAGGGTCCGGTCGACGAGGTCATCGGTGCAATCGGTCTCACCGTGCTCCTCAGCGTGCTTGCCCACGGACTCAGCGCGCGACCTCTCGCCGGTCGGTACGCCGCCAACCGCGGTGCAGACCAAGACGAGTCGCAGCATCCGGAGCCGGCCGTTCGGCGGTTCGTCAGCCAACGGTCGGGAAAGCAGGACCTTCCGTGATTGGATCGCCGTGAGCAGATGGGCCGTGTGCCATGCGGCAGATGGAACAGGCCCGACGCTCAGGCGTCCGCCGATCAGGACGGCCGAGCAGATAGCCTCGCCCAAGAAGCTGCTCGACCGTGGCACTACCGGCAGGGAAAGTCCGCGCGACTGATGCGGGATCCCTTGCCGAGGACATGGACGTGCGCTTCGCGACTCGCATACCGGAGAAGGTGATGGACCAGATGACTGATGAGGCCGTGTCCGGCGCCGCTGCACAGGAAGCACCTTTCAACCGGCGGCTGGCCATCTTGCTGGCCATGGCCATGTTCGTCCTCGTCGTCGACACGTCCATGATGAACGTTTCCATCTCCGCGGTGGTGCGCGACCTTGGCACGACAGTCAGCGGCGTCCAGTCCGCGATCGCGCTCGAGGCCCTTGTGTCGGCCGCCTTCATTCTGATCGGCAGCAAGGTCGGAGATCTGTTCGGGCGGAAGCGTGCGTACGTGCTCGGTCTGCTCGGTTATGCCGTTGGGGCAGTAGCGATGACCCTGGCCCAAGGACTCACCGCGATCATCATCTTCTGGGCGATCATCGGCGGCATCGGCGCCTCCCTCCTGCTGCCCGCCATGCAGTCACTGATCCACGGAAACTTCGAAGGCAGCGCCCAGAGGAGGGTCTACGCCCTGGTCGGGGCGGCAGCGGCCATCGCAGCGGCTGTGGGCCCCCTGCTCGGCGGCTTCATCACCACATTCCTGTCCTGGCGGGTCGGCTTCGCCCTCGAAGCGGTGATCATCGCGGTCGTGCTTTCCGGTATCAGGCTGGTACGGGACGTGCCCTACACCGGTCCCCGCGAGATCGACGCCCTGGGAGCCATCCTCTCCGTCGTCGGCATGGGCGGCGTCGTCCTGAGCATCCTCGTGTGGCAGGAGGGTGGCGAGTCGGTTGGGGCGCTGATGGTGATCGGGTTGGCGGGCCTGATCGGCTTTGCGCTCTGGTTGCGCCGGCGCAAGCGTGCCGGGCAGCCGACGCTCATCGATCCCGGCCTGTTCAGCTCCAAGGCGTTCCGGCTGGGGATCTCCCAACAGATGCTGCAACAGATCTCTCTCGGCGGCATGATGATCGCGCTGCCGATCTACCTGCAGATGGTGCTGGAGTACGACGCGCTGGGCGCCGGGCTGTCTCTGGCGCCGCTCTCGCTGACCATGTTCGCGATCGCGATGCTGGCCGGGAAGCGGGCCGGACGGCGGCGTCCCAGTGTCATCATCCGGACCGGGTTCCTGCTGCTCGTCATCGGCGCCGGCGCGCTGATCCCGATCGTGCCCAGGGCCGAGTCCGGCTGGTACCTCCTGCCCGCGCTCATGGTGGCCGGAGCCGGTCTGGGACTCCTGGTGTCCCAGCTCAACAACTACACGCTCGCCCCCATCTCCGAGGAGCGGGTCAGCGAGGCGGCCGGCGTCAACTCGGCGGCAGGGTCCTTCGGACTGTCGTTCGGGTTGGCGTTCGCCGGCGCCATCATGCTCGCGACCCTGTCGGTGTCGTTCACCCAGCTCGCCGACAGCAGCACCGTGCTGCCTCCGGACACCAAACAGCAGGTGGCGCAGGTGTTGGAGGAAGACGCGCAGGTCATGAGCAACACCCAGCTGGAGGAGCTGCTCGCCGCCCAGCCGGAGGACATCAGCGAGGAGATCATCCGCATCAACACCGAGGCGAGGCCGCTGGCCCTTCAGGTGGCGCTGCTGGTCCCGGTGCTCGCCGGCCTGATCGGGCTGATCAACTCGTTCCGCATGACGCGACTACCCGATCCGGTCCCGTCGGCCGATCTTGATCAGTTTCTCGGTGGCTGAGCGCGTCGCCGTTCGGACCTGGGCTAGACCGGAGCCGACGGACTGCTGCTGCGGGGCAACAGCAGCGCCATGAGGAACCCGACCAACCCGACGACGCCCAGCACCGCCATGGCCAACGCATAGGAGCGCTCTGGCGTGGTCGTGATGCCGGCGACCAGGATCGTGCCGGCCACCGCCGCACCCAGGCTCGATCCGAGGTTGGAGACGCTCCGCGACAGTCCGGAGATCTCACCTTGCTGTGCGTCCGGGAAGCTGGACTGGACGATGTTCACCGATGGGGTCAGCATCGCGCCCAGCCCGAGTCCGATCAGCAGCAGCCCCGGTGCGAACGCCCACGGCGTCGTCGACCGACTGACCATGATCAACAGGAGGGCGATGCCGGCAGTCGTGGTGATGAAGCCGACCAGGATCAGCGTCCGCTGGGGCCGGCGTTTCGCGAGCCGTTCGGCAGCGAGGGACGAGACCAGCAGACCCACTGTGGCGGCAGTGAAGATGATGCCGGTCTCGAAGGAGTTGTTGCCGCGGACGACCTGCAGGTACGCCGGGACCACGAAGGACACGCCCATCAGGACGAGCCACTGCGCATTCTGGGTGACCAGGCCCAGGTTCGAGGTGCGGCTGCGGAACAGGCTCGTCGACAGGAGTGGTTCCTGGCCCGCTCGCTCCTTCCTGCGCACCAGCACGAAGAAGAGCGCCAGGACGGCCGCGCCGGCCAGCATCAAGGCGAGCATCAGCCAGAGGTTGTTGTCCGCAGCCAGGATTCCCGTGACCAGCAGCACGAGGCCGACGGCGGACAGGATCGCGCCGCTCGTATCGAAGGAGCGGGAGGGCTCCGGCGGCAGCGGATCATGGATCTTCCGGCTCAGCAGGACGATCACGGCAATGATGAGGGCCTGGAAGACGAACGCCGCTCGCCAGCTGATCGCCGAGCTGATCAGTCCCCCGATGAGTGGGCCGGCGGCTGCGCCGATCCCTCCCGCCGCGCTGATCACGCCGAACGCACGGGCCCGGGACGTGAGATCGGTGAACAGCAGCGTGGTCAGGATGTAGACCGGAGGAATCAGCAGCGCGGTGCCGACTCCCTCCAAGATCGAGTTGCCCAGGATGAGCACGCCCAAGCTGGGCGCCGCTGCGCTCAAGAGAGCACCTACCCCGTAGATCACCAGCCCGACGATGAAGCAGCGCTTGCGGCCATAGCGGTCGGTCAGCTTGCCACCGGGGATCATCAGAGCGGCCATGACGAGCAGGAAGATGGTGATCGCGATCTGCACACCCTGCACCGTCGTGTCCAGGTCCTCGCTGATGTCGTTGATCATGACATTCATGTTGGAGCCGGCGAAGCTGCAGATGAACTGCGCCAGCGCCAACGGCGCGAGCACCTGTCGAAGCGCTTTCGACTGCTGCGACGTCTGGGAGCTCTGGGTCACGGTCTAGCCTCCATCGAGGTAGGTTCGATCTGTAGAGGATTCTGCTATCGCGCCGACTACGACGGGGCGTTGGTGTGCGGCTCGATGCGGAAGAGATGCCAGCACCAAGCGTCCAGTTCGACGTACATGCCGTTGACCAGATCGTCTCCGTCCCGGACGAACCTCACCTGCTGCGTCGGGTCGACGAGGGTCCAGCGACGACCGCGAAGGTCGGACCACGGGACTCGTACCAGCCCGGCCGCCACGCTGTCGCTCAGGTTGACCACGACCAGCCACCGCACGCCGCCCTGCCAGCACCACGCGACCAGGTTGTCGTATCGGTCGTCTTCGGGCCAACCGGAGAGCTCACCCAGCTGCCACCGTCCCCGCCGCAAGCTCGGCTCGGCCAGCACCGGCAGGAGCGTCCGGTAGAACCGCTCGACCGCCGGGTTCGTCGGTTCCTCCGGATAGCGGCCGAGGAACACCGGAACGTGAACCGTCCATCCTTCGACCTGACCGTGGTGGATCAGCCGCATCCCGGTTTGGGTGAGAGCGGTGACCGCGGCGGCCTGCCAGCGCGACGAGCCGAAGGCGAGCGCGGCCCGAGGCTCGTCGTGGTTCTCGACAAACCGCACCAGGCCGCGCTGATAGCCGAGGTCCGCCTGAAGGTGCCGGCGAACCTCCGCCGCCGCTCCCTGCACCAGCCGGTCGTAGAGACGCTTGTCGTAGCAGTAGTCGAAGCCCTGCTGTTGCAGCTCCCACTCCAGGTCCCAGTAGGCCTCGGCCACGAAGACAAAGCCCGGCCGCGTCTGCCGTACCTCAGCAATCAGGGTCGGCCAGTACTCCGCGGCCGGTTCGGGGCCGACCGCCTCACCCCAGGTGCGAGCGAACACGTCGTTCATGACCAGCATGGCCATGTCGCACCGCACGCCGTCGCACTGGTCGGCGATCCCGAGCAACGTCTCAACCATCAGCGATCGCAGCTCGGGCGCGAACGCGTTGAGCTGGACGACATCGGGCCAGGCGGGAAAGTACGGATCCCGGCCTCTGGCCAGGACACGTCCGGCGACCCTGACGAACGAGGCGGGATCGTTCTTCAGCTGCTCATC
>CAWEFW010000029.1:0-322791 GCA_963808435.1 uncultured Actinomycetota bacterium
TCAGTTCGCAAAGGTCGGCTTGGGCATCGTTTCCAACGTGAACTCTGAGAGCCCGTCGTAACTTGGTTGTCGAGGGGAGCGACGAGCGTCGGGCACAATACTCGCGCGTCCACCTGAGCGGCCCGTCGACTGAAAGTGGCGTACTGCCCTAGCGGGTCCGATCTATTGACCTGTGTATTCGGCTGCGAGGGCGAGATCCCTTCCGAGCGGGGGTGCCCGGCCACACGAAGGCTCCTGGTTTGATTAATCTGGCACAACGAGATGAAAGATCGCGCATAGCATGACATGGGCGTGGCGCCATTCGTGGGCGAACTGCAGTCAACTGGCGTGCCTGCGGCCGTCTAGGGATGCCGACCATGCAACCAAAGTTCCTGGTCAGAGCGAGAGTCAACACGGGAAGGGGTTCTCGTAATGTGTGGCTCGGGGCCTTCGGCCCCCGGGCCATAGTGAGTGAGGTCTTCCTCGGTAAAGCCGCTCGCCGGACTAAGCCGGCGGCGCTTTCCTCGCTCGCTGCAGGCCGCGCCGCCACCACGAGCTCTCGGAGAATCTGTTGAGCGTCACCATCTCGGTCATACTCGGTAACCCTTCTACGTGTTCGATTCTGCTGTCGGGCCAGACCCCGGTGGACCAAGTCACCGGCGTCCCGCAAGAGAGGACTCGCAGCAGGCGGGTCACTCACGGGACTCGCGTCAGCGTCACGATCGCGGCCAAGATCGCCGCCACCACGCCGTCGACGGCGAGGGGCACCATGCCGATCCAGTAGGCGGGAATCGGGTTCTTGAGGCGATAGAAGATGAGGTAGCAGGCCAGCCCGACCAGCGTCGCGATCGCTGTCGCGACGATCCAGGTGGACGCCGCCGGCGCCGTCAGCACCCTGGCTGTCCGCAACGTGATGCCGGCAGCGAGTTGCATGGTGGCCCAGACGACGATCAGCGGGAGGCCTCGGTGGTGACGGGCCGGTGGGCGACGCTCGAGGTGACGTAGAGCAGCAGCGCACCGACCAACACTCCGCCGAGGATCGTCGCCCCCAGCGCCGGCGATGACGCCTTCGGGAGAAGGGCCGCGATGCCGACGGCCAGCAGAATCAGGCCGCCGAGGCCGCCGAGCACTGCTCCCGCGAGGAAGAGCCCGCCGCTCGGTGGAGTCCGCACCGACGGTCTGAACGTGATCGTCCACCAGAGGAGGTCAGCCGGAGGCTGCAGACGACGCGAGTAGGACCTCACCGATCACGATCATCAGCGGGCCGCCCCCCAGCGCCTGCCACCTCTCCACCGTTTCACCGTAGTCAAGCTGAGTTCACCGCAAACGGTCGTTTCCGGTGAGCCGTCGTCGCCGCGGCTCGGTGTGAAGCGCGCGCTGCCGTGGCCGGGCAGTACGGCAAGGATCCTCAAGGCACGGATGGGGAGCGCGTGACATCAATCATGACGCGAACTAGCGTGAACTAGGCGTGAAGGAGGAAGCTTAAGGGGTTCGCAGGCTGACTCCTGACGCTGGAAGTTGCCTGTGACAAGGGAGAACGTTGCATTCCTGGAACCCTGAGTCACGTCGTGGCGCCAGAGCCGGTGGAGTGATGAAGCCTCCGGGAGCCGCTCGCCACCGCGGCGGGGAAGAGTATCTAGTGCGGCGCGTCTAAAGTAGTTTGACAGTGGTTGGGGCGAGAATGAGGGGTGCGCGCACTGCCGCTGGGTCTGCGAGATGGTGACCGGGAACTGTTGGAGTCTTGGACTCGGTCCTCCTCAATTAGGGCTGGTCTGGCGCAACGGGCGCGGATCGTGCTGCTGGCCGCCGACGGGGTGTCGAACACCGAGATCGCGGAGCGGGTTGGGGTGAGCCGGCCGACGGTGATCGGCTGGCGTGATCGCTACGCCACCTCAGGCAGCCGGGGTCTGGTGGATGAGCAGCGGTCGGGGCGTCCGCGGACGGTGGACCGGGCCGAGATCTTGGCCGCGACGCTCACCCCGCCGCCGACCAGGCTGGGGATCACCCATTGGTCGTCGCGGCTGCTGGCCGATCATCTGAGGGTCGACGCCTCGACGGTGCTGCGCACCTGGCGGCACCACCGCGTCCAGCCGTGGCGGGCGGAGACGTTCAAGTTCTCCACCGACCCGGAGCTGGTCGCCAAGGTCACCGACGTGGTCGGGTTGTATCTGCACCCGCCGGACAACGCGATCGTGCTCAGCATCGACGAGAAATCCCAGATCCAAGCCCTGGACCGGACCCAGAAGACGCTGCCGATGCAACCCGGCCACGCCGAGAAACGCACCCACGACTACATCCGGCACGGCACCACCACCTTGTTCGCCGCATTAGAGATCGCCACCGGGCAGATCACCGCCGTCTGCAAGCCGCGGCACCGGCACCAGGAGTTCCTGATCTTTCTTCGCCACGTCGCCCGCACCTACCCCGACCAGCCACTGCATCTGATCATGGACAACTACGCCGCCCACAAACATCCGAAGGTCAAGGCCTGGCTGGCGGCCAACCCGCGGATCCAGGTGCACTTCACCCCCACCTCCGGGTCGTGGCTGAACCTGGTCGAGGTCTGGTTCGGCATCATCGAACGCCAAGCCATCCACCGCGGCACCTTCCCCTCCGTCCGCGACCTCATGATCAAAATCCGGGCGTTCATCACCGGCTGGAACGACCGCTGCCAACCCTTCGTCTGGACCAAGACCGCTGATCAGATCCTGGCCAAGACCCACCGTCAAACAACTTCAGATTCGGTCCACTAGCGAGCTTGACCGGATCTTGGTTTCCTGACCGGCTTCGACGCGTTGATCGAAACGACCTTCGAGTTGGGTTTCGGCCGAGCCGGCATGCGACCGCTCACGGTCTGTGCTGCGCGTTGGTCGGCCTCTGATGTCCAGGCGGTGTAGACGCGGAGTGTTGTTGCTCCGCCGCCGCCGTGGCCAAGCCGGCCGGCGACGGTGCGTACGTCGACGCCGGCGCTGATCAGCTCGGTCGCGCTGTAATGCCGCAGGCTCTTGAGCGTCGTGTCGATGTCAAGGCTGTCGGCCATCCGCTTGTACCTCTGGCTGACGCTGTCGGGGTTCAGCGGTGTCAGGCTCTCGGGGTCGCCGGAGAAGACGTAGCTGCTCGTGCGGAGGGCGCTACCCATGGTGGCCGCCCGTGCTTCTGCCGTCGCTCGGTGCTCTCGCAGCACTTCGGCGGTCTCGGGATCGAGCACGATGCGCCGCTGCTGGTGGGTCTTGGTGTCCTTCTCCTGCAGCTGTCGTTCGTCGTCCAGGTAGACCGTCCGGCGGATGATGATCAGGTCTCGAGGTCGAGGTCGACGGTGCGACCAGCGGAGGCCACATATCTCGCCGCGTCGAGCGCCGGTGGTCATGTGGGTCCAGACCAGGGTGCCCCAGTCGGGGTCTGAGGACCAGGCGCGCTCGACCAGTCGTGCGGCCTCCTGCGCGGTGGGCGGCGTCGGGTCGGGGTGGGGGAGTGGCGGCTTGTTGGCGTGCTGGGCTGGGTTGACGGCGATCCATTGCCAGACGACACCGCGGTCGAGGGCGCCGCTGATGATCCAGTGGATCTGCCTGACCGTGGAGTTGGCCAGTCCGCGGCAGACGTGCCGCTTGCAGGCGCGGCGGCAGGCTCTGCAGTTGGCCGGGTCGGCCGGCGAGCATGGCGTTCCGTCGTGCTCGTCGCAGCGCGTGCTCCTGGCTCGTGCGGTGCTGAAGCTGTGGCCGCCCGTTGCAGTGCTCTCGACAGCGGCGCAGCTCGGCGTAGAAGGAGTCCAGGGTCTGCACGTCCAGCCGGGTCAGGGGCAGCGACCCGAGCAGCGGTCGGATGTGCTTGCGGATGTTGTTCGCGTAGCCCCGCCTGGTCGATGGGTCGACGTCGAGGACCTCGAGCCACTTGTCGAGCAGCTGGCCGAGGGTGGCCCGCGTCCGCGGGCTGCGCCGCTCGTCGACCTGACTCAGCATTCGCGTACGGACGCGCTCCGCCTCCTGGCCCGCCTTGGGCCCGGCTGGCACGATCTCGGTGAGGTACAGGCGCTTCTTCGAGATCGGATCCATGCCGGCGTACACCCGCACCCGAAGGGCGCCCGAGGGCAACTCGTCGATGCCGCCCCGCGACCGTGCCGCGGCGCTTGGTCGACCCAGCCATGGGCTGACCGTAGCAGTTCGCGTCACGGGTGATGTCACGAAGCGACTCGAGGACGGCAACGCAGTTGGATCTGAACTGGCTCTGACTAGGACTTATGATGGTGGGGCGGGCGGGGCTTGAACCCGCGACCGAGGGATTATGAGTCCCCTGCTCTGACCGGCTGAGCTACCGCCCCTTCAGTCTTGTCAGACTCTGTGCACGCTATAGCACGCTGAGCGTCAGACAAGTCGGCCGATAGGGTCGTGGCCGGTGAGAGGAGGGGTCATGGTCGAGCGGGTGCCCGCAAAGTTCGAGGTGCTGGATGACCGGTTTGCTGGCACGGGTGGCGACCGGTGGATGGAGCGGGTGTTCAGCCAGGGGCGGTGGCTGGAGGGCCCGGCGTACCACCCGGCCGGTCGCTTCACGCTGTTCAGCGACATCCCCAACGACCGGATCCTGCGCTACGACCAGGTCAGCGAGCGGGTCGACACGTTCGTCCAGCCGGCCGGTTTCACCAACGGGCGCACCGTCGACCGGCAGGGCCGGTTCGTCACCTGCGAGCACGGCGCGCGGCGGGTGACCCGGGTCGAGCACGACGGCAGCACCCGCGTGCTGGCGGACGAGTACGAGGGCCACCGGCTGAACAGCCCGAACGACGTGGTCGCCCACTCCGACGGCTCGGTCTGGTTTACCGACCCCACCTACGGCATCAAGACCGACTACGAGGGACACCAGGCCGACCCGGAGGTCGGCTCCAGCAACGTCTACCGGGTCGACCCCGCGTCCGGCGACCTCACCGCCGTCATCACGGACTTCGAACAGCCGAACGGGCTGGCCTTCTCACCGGACGAGCGCCGACTGTTCGTCGTGGACAGCGAGCTGCACCACATCCGGGTGTTCGATGTTGAGGGTGCGACCGTCTCCGGCGGCGAGGTGTTCGCCGCCGACGACAAGGGCTACGACGGCATCCGGTTCGACCATCGCGGTCGGCTGTGGGGCGGGTCCCACGACGGTCTGCACTGCTACGAGCCGGACGGCACCCTGGTCGGCAAGCTGCTGGTGCCGGAGATCACCGCCAACCTGGCCTTCGGCGGGCCCCAGGGCAACCACCTCTACCTGACGGCGACGACGTCGCTCTACACGCTGCGGGTCAACTTCCGCGCAGCCGACTACCCCCGCTGACCTTCTCCGACTGCGGCAGCAGGCGGGAGTTCTCGGCGCCGTTCGAGATCCGCGTGCTGCCTGGAGCCATCGGCTCCGCAGCACCATCCCGCCCTCCGACCGGCTCAGGGCTCACCGCCGCCGCCGACCTCGCAGCCACGAGTGCCGCGACCAGGAAGGCGATGCCCACTACCGCGGTCACCGAGGCCACCGCGTGCTCGAACCACAGCCACCTGAACTCGAGATCGGCCCCGTTGGGCAGTCGCCGCGTGTCGTCGGTCAACCCGCGCGGCGCCGCGGCGACCCAGCCGACGAACAGCCAGCCGAGCACCAGCATCGAGCGGGGGAGAGGCAACGTGCCGCGCCGCCCCGCCAGGGCCAGGCTCACCCCCAGCGGCACCACCCAGACGAAGTGGTGCTGCCAGGACACGGGAGAGGCCAGCAACCCGGCCACTCCACAGAGGTTGACCGCCAACCCGACCTGACCCAGTCGGTGCCAGCGCACCGCGGCCCATACCCCGACCAGAGCGACCACCGCCGAGGCGGCCAGCCCGAGCAGGGTGGCGCCGGTGCCCAGCCCGAGCAGCCGGACGATGTCGGCCATCACCGACTGGTTCGTGTAGTAGATGATGCTTCCGCCGAGTCCGGTGTCGCCGTGAGCCAGCCGGCCCCAGAAGTCGAGGGAGGCGCGCGGCACGATCGCCGCGCTGACCAGGGTCGCCGCCGCCGCGCTCAGCGTGGCCACCAGGAAGGCTCGTCGCTTGCCGGCGAGCAGCAGGTAGAGCAGGAAGATCGCCGGCGTCAGCTTGATTGCGGCGGCCAGCCCGGTCAGCACCCCCTCCGGCAGCAGTCGGCGGGGCAGCACCCGCGGGCCGGGCGTGAGGTCCAGCGCCACCAGGGCGACCAGGAAGATGCCGAGCTGGCCGTAGCCGAGGGTCTGCACCACGGGCTGGACGACGAACATGGTGGCCGTCCCCACCAGGCTGAGCACCCAGCCGGTCAGCCCGAAGCGGTGCAGCACGGCGACCAGCGCGACCGCCCCAGCGCCGGTCCACAGCACCTGCACCGGCATCTCTGGCAGCACCGCCAGCGGGACGGCCAGCAGGGCCGCGAACGGTGGGTAGAGGAAGGGCAGCCGGCCAGGCAGGTTGTAGAGGTCGCCGCCCTCCAGCAGCACTCGTCCGGCCAGCCGGTACACGTCGAGGTCGACCATGAGCGGCCTCCAGGGCACCGAGGTGCCCCCGAGGAACGTCGTCGCGCCGACGTAGACGGCCACCAGGACCGGAGCCACGGACGCCGCCGCGAACGACAGGAACCGGGCGAGCGCGGCCGGCATCAGGCGGCAGCCGGGCTGAGCCAGCCCATGATCGTGCGCCCGACGCCGGACTCGTCGTTGCCCGGCACCACCGGAAACTCCAGAGCGAGCACCGCGGGATGGGCGTTGGCCACGACGTGTGGCATACCCACCCAGCCGAGCATGTCGACATCATTCGGCATGTCCCCGAAGGCAGCAACTTCGCGGGCGTCTATGCCCAGCCGGGCGCAGAAGCGCCGTAGCATGCTCGCCTTGGTCACCCCGGCGGCGCTGATCTCGACCAGCCCGAAGTCGCGCGTCTGAGAATGCGTCGCAGTCAGCGTGTCGCCCACCTCCGTACGCACGGTGTCCAGCAAGTCGTCGGGGGCCATGCTCTGGCTTTGTACCAGCATCTTGACAAACTCCTCTGCGACAGCGACCTCTTCCGCCGGACCGCGGTACAGCGCTGGGTTGGTGCCGTCGTCGGCCGGCCAGGTTCGGTACGCGGGCTCGTAGCCGAACCGGGTCCCCGACTCGAAGGCGAAGGTGGCGTCCGGCACCACGGTGCGGATCCGCCGAACGGCGGCCAGGGCCGTCTCCGGGTGGATGCAGATCCGGTCCAGCAGCTCGCCAGCGCCCAGGTCGTACAGCGCCGCCCCGTTGCTGGCGATCACCGTTGGGTGAGCTCCCGGCAGGTCGCGGATCACGTCCAGCCAGCGCACCGGCCGCCCGGTCGCGAACAGCACCGGGATGCCGGCCGCCTGGGCCGCGGCCACCGCCGCCGCGTTCTGCTCGCTCACCGAGCCGTCAGGGGACAGGAAAGTGCCATCCAGGTCGGTGGCGACCAACCTCGGTACTGGTCTGTGCCCCGAGCTGGTCGAAGGACTCTCGACAGGCTCAGGCCGCATGGCCACTGACATGCTTTAGAGCCGCGAGCCGGGGGTGGACGGTGGAGCGGCCGACGCGGTGCCCGACTCGGTCGGCTGACCGCCGCCGCTCTCGGTGCCCGACGGCGACGGCGAGCCGGAACCGGACTCCGTGCCGGACGGCGACGGTGAGCCCGAGCCGGATTGGCTGCCGGAGGGTGACGGCGAGCCCGACTGCGGGGAGGGGGATCCGGACTGCGGTGAACCCGACTGCGGCGGCGGTGATCCGGACTGAGGTGAGCTGGACTGCGGCGGCGGGCTGCCCGAGCCGCCGGTGGGCGGCGGCGGCGCCTGCGGCGGCTGGTTGCGGAAGATCAGGATCGCGATCAGCACCGCCAGCGCCGCCAGCAGCAGCATCAGCAGCCAGGACACCAGGATGGTCCGCCATCCGGCCCGGTCGAAGCGACCCGGCCAGGGCAGCGGCCACAGCCGAGCCAGCCCCGGACGTACGCGCTGGACCCAGTACTGCTGGTACTCCGGACCGGACGGCGTTCCCTGGGGCGGCAGCGTGGCCAGCTGGACCGAGTCGAGGATGCGCGCAGCCTCGTTCGCGGCGGCCGGAGAGCCGTCGTACGCGAGCGCGGCCCAGGGCGCGGCGGGCCGCTGGTCCGGGGCATCGGGGTCGTTCTCGTCGCTGCGGAACTTGCGGCCGAGCCGCCCGGTGTCCTGGCCCTGGCCACCGCGGGCCACCACGGTGTCGATGTGCAGCGCGTTGACCTCACCGGCGAACCGAGCGCGGGCCGCGGCATCGGCCGCGGCGCCCTCCGAGAGGAGGAGCAGCATCACCGGCGTGTTCTGCTCGTCGTGGGCGGTGAAGGCGACCCCCGCGGGCGTGGCGCTCAGCCGGGCGTCGAGCCAGTATCCACCGACCCGCGGCGGGTCGTCGGGCAGCAGCGGGCTGACCGGAACGTACGGCGGCAGGTCGGTCCCGCCAGGACCGCCACCGGGTGCCCAGGGCTGGCCGGCGGGGCCGCCGGGCGGCTCAGGCGTCGACATCAGCCTCCATCTTCCGGCCCGAAGCAAAGGGGCTGTCCAGCCGCACGGTGCGGGGCACCGAGAGTCTAGTGGCCCGGGGTGGCGCTTCCCGGTGCCGCGACGCAACCTGTGGATGCCCTTGTGACAGCCAAATACGCTGGGTCCCTGAGTCTGCGAGAATGTGCGGCGTTGCCAGGCCAGGCGTTTTCACCGCGCCCGGGTGACGGGCAGATTCCCAGCGGGGCACGAGCGATCAGGAGAGTTGTGAGCAGTCCGGCATACGGCGCCTCGACGAGCCAGGCGGCCCCCGCCCCGGCGGGCCAGCCAGGCAACCAGCAGGCCGCCCAGGTGCTCGGGGAGGCGATTGCTCAGGTCCAGCGGGTGATCGTGGGCCAGGAGCACATGGTCGAGCAGCTGATGGTGGGTCTGCTGGCCAAGGGGCACATCCTGCTCGAGGGCGTGCCCGGCGTGGCCAAGACGTTGGCCGTGCGCAGCTTCGCCACCGTGGTCGGCGGGGACTTCGCCCGGCTCCAGTTCACCCCGGACCTGGTTCCGTCCGACATCGTGGGCACCCGGATCTACAAGGCCAGCCAGGAGAGCTTCGACGTCGAGCTGGGCCCGATCTTCGTCAACTTCGTGCTGGCCGACGAGATCAACCGCGCCCCGGCCAAGGTCCAGGCCGCGATGCTCGAGCTGATGGCGGAGAAGCAGGTCTCCATCGGCGGCACCACCTACCCCGTGCCGCAGCCGTTCATCGTGATCGCCACCCAGAACCCGGTGGAGTCCGAGGGTGTCTACCCGCTGCCCGAGGCGCAGCGGGACCGCTTCCTGCTCAAGGTCGACGTGCCCTACCCGGCAGGCAACGAGGAGTTCGAGATCCTTCGCCGGATGAGCGTGGACCCGCCCCAGGCGAGCCCGGTGCTCAACCCGCAGATGATCAAGCGGCTGCAGCAGCAGGCACAGGACGTCTTCGTGCACAACCTGGTGGCCGAGTACATCGTCCGGCTGGTCCTGGCCACGCGTACGCCGGCGGAGTTCAACCTGCCCGACCTGACGTCGGTGATCCAGATCGGCTGCAGCCCCCGTGCCACCCTCGGCCTGGTCGCCGCCTCCCGGGCCCTGGCCCTGATCCACGGCCGCGACTACGTGCTGCCGACCGACGTCCAGGCGGTCGCCCGGGACGTGATGGCGCACCGCATCGTGCTCGGCTTCGACGCGGTGGCCGACAACATCGCCCCGGCCCAGGTGGTCGAGCGGATCCTGGCCATGGTCCCGCCGCCGACTCCGGTCTGGAACGGTCAGAACCAGTCGGCGCCCAACCAGAACCGCCAGCCGCAGCACCAGCCGTCGGCCTCGCCGGTCGCCTACCCCCCACCGTCGGGCCCGCCGCACCAGCCCGACTTCCACTAGGCCGCCATGGCGTATGCGTCCGGCCCGGCCTTCCCCCCTCCGGTGGGTCCGGCGGTGTCGTACCCGCCGCCCAGCCCGGCGGTGCAGTTCGCGCCGCCCGAGTCGTACGGGGCGGTCGCCTCGGTGGTCGGCATGCCGACTCACGCCACCATCCCGCTGAACAAGCTGGCTCCCGAGGCCGCCCTGCGGCGGCTCGAGCTAACCATCGTGCGGCGGCTGGAGGGCTTCCTGCACGGCGACCACATGGGCCTGCTGCCCGGTCCCGGCTCCGAGACCGCGGACGCCCGGATCTACGTGCCGGGGGAGGACGACGTACGCCGGATCGACTGGGCCGTCACCGCGCGTACGACCTCGCCGCACGTCCGCGACACCATCTCCGACCGCGAGCTCGAGGTCTGGGCCCTGCTGGACGTGACCCCGTCGATGAACTGGGGCACCGCGGGCGTCACCAAGCGTGACCTGGGCATCGCCGCCATCGCCACGATCGGCTTCCTCAGCCAGAAGATGGGGGACCGCTTCGGCGGCTTCATCATGCGTCCGGACAGCCTGCGCCGGCTGCCGGCCCGCTCCGGCCGCAGCGCACTCTACGGGCTGCTGCGCAAGATGCTGACCGAGCCGTTCGTGCCTGACCACGCGGCCGGGCCGATGCGGCTGGCCAATGGGATCGAGCAGCTGTCCCGGAGCCAGCGCCGACGGGGCCTGCGGGTGGTGGTCTCGGACTTCCTTACGCCGGGTGACCACGAGCTGGACCCCAACGTGGAGCCGGACTGGGAGCGTTCGATGCGCCGACTGGCGGTCCGCAACCAGGTGCTGGCCATCGAGGTGGTGGACCGGCGGGAGGTCGAGTTCCCCGACGTCGGCGACATGCTGATCCGCGACCCGGAAACCGACTTCGAGCGCTACGTCAACACGGGCGACCCTGACGCGCGGGCCCGGATGGACGCGGCGAGCGCGGCCCAGCGGGAACGTATCCGCATCGCGCTTCGTCGTGCTGGTGTTGGACACATTCAACTGCGCACGGACCGGGACTGGGTGCAAGACATCGCTCGGTTCGTGCTGGCCTACCGCCGGGTGGCGAGCATGCTGCACGCCCCACCGCAGGGAGTTGCCAAATGAGTGAGCTGGCCTTCATTGCGCCGCAGCGGCTGTTCATCCTGCTCGTCATCCCGCTGCTGATCCTGGCCTACATCTTCGCGTCCCGGCGGAAGAACCGGCGCGGCATGCGGTTCACCAACACCTCGATGCTCGATGTCGTGGTGCCCAAGCAGTCACAGTGGCGGCGGCATCTGGCCGTGGCGCTCTCGCTGCTCAGCCTGATCACGCTGACGGCGGCCTTCGCGCGGCCGAAGACCCAGGTCGACGTCCCTCGCGAGCGGGCCACGGTCGTCCTGGTGATCGACGCCTCGCTGTCGATGCAGGCCACCGACGTCAACCCGACCCGGCTGGATGCGGCCAAGGAGGCGGCGGTCGACTTCGTGACCCAGCTGCCCGAGAAGTACAACGTCTCCGTGGTTTCGATGGCCGGTACGGCGGCGGTCCTGGTGCCGCCGACCACGGCCCACAACACGGTGGAGAACGCGATCCGCAGCATCCAGCTGCAGGACTCGACGGCGATCGGGGAGGGCATCGCCACCGCCCTGTCTGCACTCCGTCAGGCCCCCAAGGACCCGAAAGATCCGGACGCGGTCGCCCCAGGGGCCATCGTGCTGCTCACCGACGGCAAGAACACTGT
This sequence comes from uncultured Actinomycetota bacterium, assembly GCA_963808435.1. Taxonomy (GTDB): domain Bacteria; phylum Actinomycetota; class Actinomycetes; order Propionibacteriales; family Propionibacteriaceae; genus Microlunatus. Next base: position 11,597 of record CAWEFW010000029.1, read on the forward strand.
CGGCCGGGCGCCGTTGCAGGCGGCCGGCGAGGCCCGAGCCGCCGAGGTGCCGATCTACACCATCGCGTACGGGACCGAGAACGGCTATGTCGAGCTGGAGGGAAAGCGCGAACCCGTTCCGGTGGACCATGAGGCCATGCAGGAGATCGCCGAGCTCACCGGGGGTCGCTACTTCGCGGCGGCGACCGCCGACGAGCTCAAGACGGTCTACGAGAACATCGGCTCCTCGGTCGGCTACGAGAAGGCCGACCGCGAGGTCACTTCCCGGTTCGCCGGCTACGGTCTGGCGCTGGCTGTACTGGCCGCCCTCGGCGCCATCTCATTGGGAGCAAAATGGCCGTGATGTCAATGATCCCGATGCTGTCGTTCCTGGCGCCCAGCCGGCTGTGGCTGCTGCTGCTGATCCCGGCGCTCGTCGGGCTCTACCTTGGGCTGGTGCAGCGGAAGAAGAACCGCAACAAGCAGCTCGGCCGGACGATGTTCGACCTGGTCATCCCCCGGGACCGGACCTGGCTGCGGCACCTGGCCGTCGGCTTGTCCATCCTGAGCCTGCTGACGCTGACCGTGGCGTTCGCCAAGCCCAAGGACCAGGTCTCGGTGCCGCGGGAGCGGGCGACGGTCGTGGTGACGATCGACATCTCGCTGTCCATGGAGGCCGAGGACGTCGAGCCGAACCGCCTGCTGGCGGCCAAGGGTGCGGCGGTGCAGTTCGTGAACTCACTGCCTCCGAAGTTCAACGTCTCCCTGGTCACCTTCGCCGGGAGCCCGACTGTCGTGGTCCCTCCCACCCTGGACAAGGGTTCGGTGACGGCGGCGATCGAGGCCCTCCAGCCGGCCCCGTCCACCGCGATCGGTGACGGAATCTACGCCTCGCTGGCCGCTCTGGCCCAGGTGCCGCCGGACCCGGACAACCCGCGCGCCGTGGTACCGGCCCGGATCGTGCTGCTCAGCGACGGCAAGACCCAGGTGGGCCGCCCCTCCGACGAGGCGGCTCAGGCCGCCCGCTCGCAGAACGTGCCGATCTACACCATCGCCTACGGCACCGCCAACGGCTACATCGAGATCGGCGGTCGCCGGGAGCCCGTGCCCGTCGACCGGGACGAGCTGGAGCGGATCGCCCGGATCTCCGGCGGCGAGGCGTACACCGCGACCTCGGCCGGGGAGCTCAAGGATGTGTACGCGGACATCGGCAGCTCGGTCGGCAAGGAGAAGGTCGATCGCGAGGTCACCTCGCGCTACGCCGGGTTCGGACTCGCGTTCGCCATCCTCGCCGCGCTCGGGCTGATCTCACTCGGCGCTAGGTGGCCGTAGCGCGGACGGACGCTCTGGTCTTCGGGTGCTGACCCCCGTCCGACGAGGCCCTGTGGTCATTCCGTCGGACCGGTGCGCTTTAGTGCCGGTCTGAATCTCAAGCGTCTTAGCCTCTTCGGACCGCGGTCAGGATGCCGCGTCCACCAGCCGGGTCCCCAGTCGACGTCGGCCTCTTGAGGCCGTCCATACGGGCGCGTGTTGGATGGGAGGGTGACGGAACTTCACAAGGTGGCGGTGACCGGGGCGACGGGGCATGTGGGTGGGGCGGTGGCTCGGGCGCTGGCGGAGCGGGGGATGGGGCAGCGGTTGCTGGTGCGGTCGCCGGAGCGGGCGCCGAAGCTGGACGGGGCGGTCGTTCGTGGCTGCAGCTATGGCGACGGTGCGGCGGCGAAGGAGGCGCTGGCGGGGGTGGACACCCTGTTCATGGTGTCGGCGTCGGAGAGCGCGGACCGGCGGGCCCAGCACCTGACATTCGTGGACGCGGCGGCCGCGGCCGGTGTCCGGCAGGTCGTCTACACCTCCTTCGTGAACGCGGCGCCGGACGCGATCTTCACCCTCGTCCGGGACCACTACGCCACCGAGCAGCGGATCGTGAACAGCGGGATGGCGTACACCTTCCTGCGGGACAACTTCTACCTCGACTTCATGGAGCCGTTCGCGGGGGAGCAGGGCGTGCTCGCCGGCCCGGCGGGCGACGGGCGGGTCGGCATGGTGGCCCGGGCTGACGTCGCCCGGGCGGCGACGGCCGTGCTGCTCGACCCCGAGCCGCACGCCGACGTCACCTACACGCTGACCGGGCCGGAGGCGCTGACCCTGACGGAGGCGGCCGAGCGGCTGACCGCCGCCCGTGGCCGGCCCTTCCGGTTCTACAACGAGACGCTGGAGGAGGCGTACGCCTCCCGGGCCAGCTATCAGGCACCGGACTGGCAGGTCGAGGCCTGGGTGACCACGTACACCGCCATCGCGGCCGGGCAGCTGGACGTGGTCACCAACCACGTGGAGCGGCTGACCGGCCGGAAGGCGACCTCACTCGCGGAGCACCTCGCGGGTGGGTCGGGCCGCTAGCCTCCACAGCTATGGGGCAGGTGGCCGAGAACGTCGCGCGCGTCCGGGAGCGGGTCGACACGGCCTGTGAGCGGGCCGGTCGGAGTGTCGGCCAGGTACGGCTGATGGCGGTCAGCAAGACCCAGAGCGCCGAGGCGGTGCGCGAGGCGTACGACGCCGGTCTCCGCCTGTTCGGCGAGAACCGGGTGCAGGAGGCGGTGGAGAAGGCCGACGCCTTGTCGGCGCTACCCGGACCTCGAGTGGGCGGTGATCGGACACCTGCAGACCAACAAGGCCAGGGACGTTGCCGGGTTCGCCCGGGAGTTCCACGCCCTGGACTCGATCAAGATCGCCGAGGCGCTGAACCGGCGGCTGCACGACAGCAGCCGCGAGCTCGACGTCTACATCCAGGTCAACTCCTCGGGCGAGTCGCAGAAGTTCGGTTTGCCGCCCGACCAGGTCGAGCCGTTCGCCAGGGCCCTGGGCCAGTTCGGGGCGCTGCGGGTGCGGGGGTTGATGACCCTGGCGGTGTTCTCGCCGGACCCGGACGCCGTGGCCGCCTGCTTCGAGCGGATGCGCACCCTGCAGGACGAGCTCAAGGCGGCCGGCGTGCCCGGTCGCTACGACGAGCTGTCGATGGGCATGTCCGGCGACTTCGAGCTGGCCATCGCCTACGGTGCGACAACCGTTCGGGTGGGTGAGGCGATCTTCGGTCCCCGCCGTTGACGGCGCCGGCGCTCAGCTCGGCGGGTTGTCGATGGGAATCGGCGGTACGTCGTCGGCAGGGGTGAATCCGAGCACCCGGCCCAGGAAGTAGACCTGTGCCTGGGTCGCCGAGACGATCGTCTCGGCCCGGCGGAAGCCGTGGCCCTCTCCGGGGTACATGATCATCGCCACCGGGAGCCCTTTGGCCCGCGCGGCCTCGGCCATCACCTCGGTCTGGACGGGCGGGACGACGCGGTCCTCAGCGCCCTGCAGCAGCAGGATCGGCGCCCCCAGGCGGTCGGTGTGTCTGATCGGGGAGCGGTCGAGATAGGTCTGCCGGTCCTCCGGATAGGGTCCGACCAGCCCGTCCAGGTAGCGCGACTCGAACTTGTGGGTGTCCTTGGCCAGCGCCTCCAGGTCACTGACCCCGTACAGGCTGATCCCGGCGGCAAAGATCTCGCTGCTGGTCAGCGCGCGCAGGGCGGTGTAGCCACCGGCACTGCCGCCCCGGATCACCAGCCGCTCGGGATCCGCCCGGCTCTGCTCGACCATGGCCCGAGCCCCGTCGATGCAGTCGCGGGCGTCGACGATGCCCCACCGCCCGCGGAGCCGTTCCCGGTACGCGCGCCCGAAGCCGGCACTTCCGCCGTAGTTGACGTCGAGGATCGCGTAGCCCCGACTGGTCCAGAACTGGTGGGCGAGCATGAACACACCCGGGGCGAATCCGGTCGGCCCGCCGTGACAGGTCACCAGCAGCGGCGGTCGGCGGTCCGCCGGAGCGCGGTAGTCGGGGTTGGACGGTGGGTACAGCCAGCCGTGGACCGGGCCTTCCGGACTGGTCCAGGTCACTGGTTGAGCGACCGATACGGCCTCGGGCGGCAGTGCTGTCGCGGCCGCGCGGCGGACGGTCGTCCAGGTCTGCGCATGGACATCGAGCAGGCAGACGGCCGGCGCCCGGTCGGGGTAGGTCAGGACCGCCGCGGCGCAGCCGGACCCGGTGGCCACCGCCTGGTCGGCGATGCCGCGATCGGCGACCTCGGCCAGCTCGCCGGTCGACACCGTGAGGATCGCCAGCGACTGCCGGCCGTCCCGGTTGACCATGCCGAAGAGGTGGTCGTCGTCCAGGACCGCGTACGGGGACTGGCCGAGCGTCCACTGCGGCCCGCCGAACTCGGCGTCCTCCTGGTGGAGGGACGTGAGCTGGTCACCGTCGGCGCGGTAGAGGTTCCACCAACCGGTCCGGTCCGAGAGCAGGACCAGCTGGTCGCCCAGCCAGCGCGGCTGCATCGCCGACTCACCCGGACCTCCGGCAACCGCCTTCACCCCGGTCACCCCGTCGACTCCCAACGTGCCCACCATGACCGTGCTCGCGTCCCAGGGCATGTCGGGGTGGTTCCACTCGGTCCACGCGAACCGGCCGGTGGCGGAGAGCTCGGGGGTGGCGTAGAAGTCCGTCCCGGTGCACAGCACGATGCCGCCGTCGACGTTCGGGCCGGTCAGATCCAGGCTGACCAGGGCGTGCGCCGGCTCGCCGTCGCCGGAGGAGTCCTCCCGGACTGCCAGTACGAGGCCGCGGTCCGGGTGCAGGCGCAGGTCACCGAAGCGGAAGGGTCCCGCCGGGGTGATCGGCTCGGGTTGGCCCTCCGTGACCCGGTAGACCCGGCCGTCAGCGAGCTCGGTGTAGACGACCAGACCGTCGCGGACGGCGTACTCCCCGCCGCCGTACTCGCACACCCGGTTGCGGACGTACGCCGGATCCGGGGTGACCTCGACCGGCTGACCACCGCTCAGCGGCTGCCGCCACAACCCGATGCGGCCGCCCTGCTCCGGATGCGACTCGAGCCAGTAGAGCTGGTCGCCGTCGATCCGCACCGCGGAGAGGCCGACGACGGTCGAGACCAGCGCAGCCGCGTCGATCGGGGAGGCCCAGGTCCCGTAGTCGGCGGTCGGCATGGCGACACTGTAAGGGAGTTGATCATCCGCCCGGTTGATGGTGCACAATGGGGGCACAACTGAATTGATCCGCCGGGTGCGGGCCTCGTCGTGAGGAGGGCTGGGGAAGGCAGTTCTCACGACTGCTGGTGGCACCGCCGATGGAGGATCGTTCATGAGCACGACTCGTGGAGTTCTGTTCGTCCACTCCGCGCCGTCCGCCCTCTGCCCACATATCGACTGGGCGGTCGGCGGGATCTTTGGCGTTCCCGTACGCCTGGACTGGATCCCCCAGCCGGTCGAGCGGTCGGCGTACCGCACCGAGTACAGCTGGAGCGGACCCGCGGGGACCGGGGCGCGGCTGGCCAGCGCGCTCAAGGGGTGGCAGAAGGTCCGGTTCGAGGTGACCGAGGAGCCGACGGCCAGGACCGAGGGCGCCCGGTACTCCTACACCCCGACGCTCGGCATCTTCCACGCGGTGACCGGCCTGCACGGCGACATCATGGTGCCGGAGGACCGGCTCCGCCACGCCATGGCCCTGGCTGCCGTCGGCGGTGGGGACCTGACCCGAGCCCTGGACGGGCTGCTCGGCACGGAGTGGGACTCCGAGCTCGAACCCTTCCGCTACGCCGGCGACGGCGCCCCGGTGCGCTGGTTGCACGAGGTCGTCTGAGCGAGCGTCGCGAGCGTCGGCGCGAGCGAGAAGTTACGTGGCGTCCCAGAGCCGGCGGTAGTAGGCGATCCGCTCCTCGTCCCGGTCGATCCCGTACGCATCCAGCAGCTCGTGCTCCCACCCGCCGGTGAAGTTCCAGGCCAGGCTGTAGGTGGCGATCGCCAGATCGGCCCACCGGTCACCGACACCGAGGTGGACCAGGTCGACGTGACCAGTCGGCTCGCCCTGGTCGTCGACCAGGGTGTTGGGTGCGCAAGCATCACCGTGACAGACCACCAGCCGGTCCACCGGCGGCGCATCACGCAGCAGCGCGGCCCGTTCGGACTCGGCCGCCCAGTCCACCCGGGTCTCCACCGTCCAGGAGAAGGGGCACTCGGCCACGGGCAACCGGTCATGCAGGAGGCGCAGCCCGGCTCCGATGGCCCGGGCCGCCAGCCGGGGCCGGGGTTGCCAGTAAGGGTCGACCGCCGACCGTCCCGCAAGCGCGACCGTGCGCAGCCAGGAGCCGTCGTCGTCTCGGCCGACCTCGAGCACCTCCGGCACCGGCACGAACGGCGCGGCCCACCGCATCCGCTCGGCCTCGGCGGCCAGGTCCAGCTCGGGATGGTGCGGCGCCCACTTCACGAACTGTCGCGCCGCCGCGTACGCGAAGGTCATCCCGCCCAGCTGGTTCAGCCAGACGGCTTGGGCGGGCCCGAGGCGCTCGCGGGCGGCGATGGCCCGAACCGCGTACGGCGGGTCGAGCGTGTCGGCGGGGATGCTCAGCGGCTCAGACCGCGTACAGTCGCTCGCCCGCGACGAAGCGCCGGTTGATGTCGGCCAGGATCCGCGCCAGTCCGTCCCGGTTGATCTGGTCCGTCCTGGAGAAGCGGACGCAGCTCTTGCCGCAGCTCACCTGGCCGAGCTCGGCAGCGCGCTTCTCGGCGACGTACTCGCCGTCCTCGAGAACGCAGAGGTACAGGCTGATGTGCCGTTTCTGGGCTGCCAGCGCCACCACCGGCCAGTCGATCGGCTCTTTCATGGACTTGCTCTGGTAGGGCTGCTCGCCGTAGCCCAGCATGGCGCCCGAGCCGCGGGAGAGGACCGGCGGCAGGTCCGGGGCGTGCTTGCGGATGAACGCGTCGAGCTCGCGAAGCTCGGCCTCCCGATCGCCTAACGCGGTGAAGTACTCCTCACGGGAGTCGGCATCGACCTGCACCCGTTCACTGTAAGGCTGCCGGGTCGGACCCGGCCAGCGTCACAGGGGGATGTTGGTGTGCGACCCTCGGTTACCCGAGTCGGTCGCGCGGATGGCGGCGGCCAGGGCCGACCGGGTGTGGTCCGGGGTGACGATCTCGTCCACCACGCCGATCTCGACCGCCTTCTCCACGCCACCGGCGATCCGCTCGTGCTCGGCGGCCAGCTCGGTCTCCAACTGCGGGCGGACGTCGTCGGCGACCTCGGCCAGCTTCCGCCGGTGCAGGATCCGGACCGCGGCGATCGGGCCCATCACCGCCACCTCGGCGCCCGGCCAGGCGAACACCTTGGTGGCGCCCAGGGACCGGGCGTTCATGGCGATGTACGCGCCGCCGTACGCCTTGCGGGTCACCAGGGTCACGCACGGCACGACGGCCTCGCTGAAGGCGTGCAGCAGCTTGGCCCCGCGCCGGACGACGCCGTCCCACTCCTGGCCCACCCCCGGCAAGTATCCGGGGACGTCGACGATGACCACCAGCGGCACCCCGAAGGTGTCGCACATCCGGACGAACCGGGCCGCCTTCTCCGCGCTGAGGGAGTCCAGACAGCCGCCGAGCCGCAGCGGGTTGTTGGCCACCACCCCGACGGTGCGGCCGCCCAGCCGGCCCAGCGCGATGGTCACGTTCGGGGCCCAGCGGGCGTGCAGCTCGACCGTGGAGCCCTCGTCCAGCACCCCGTCGATCAGCGGGTGCACGTCGTACGCCCGCTTGGGCGACTCGGGCAGCAACGCGGCCAGGTTCACGTCGTTGATCTGGTCGGCCGTGAGGCCCTGGTCGGCCAGCAGGGTGGCCAGCGCCCGGCCCTGGGCGATGGCATGCGGCTCGTCGTCGGCGACCACATGCACCACCCCGGACCGGCGGCCGTGGGTGTCGGGTCCGCCGAGCCGCAGCATGTCCACGTCCTCGCCGGTGACCGAGCGGACCACGTCCGGGCCGGTCACGAAGATCCGGCCCTCCGGAGCCAGGATGACCAGGTCGGTCAGCGCCGGCCCGTACGCCGCCCCGCCCGCCGCGAAGCCCAGCACGATGGAGATCTGGGGGATCTGGCCGGACGCCTGGGTCATGGCATGGAAGATCCGGCCCACCGCGTGCAGCGACAACACGCCCTCGGCCAGCCGGGCGCCGCCTGAGTGCCAGATGCCGAGGATCGGCACCCGGTCGTGCATCGCTCGCTCGTAGGCTCGGACCACGACGTCGCAGCCGTCCGTGCCCATCGCGCCGCCCATCACGGTGGCGTCGGAGCAGAAGGCAACCACCCGGCAGCCGTTGATGCTGCCGACGGCGGCCAGCATGCCCGAGTCGTCGTCGGGGGTGATCAGCTCGACCGACCCGGGGTCGAGCAGGGCTTGCAGCCGGAAGTTGGGGTTGCGGGGGTCCTGCTCGCGCGGGATCTTGATCTTGGCGGGCGGGGCCGGGGTGGCGGCCGCGGCGGTGGGTGGGGGAGCGGTGGTCGTCATCGCATGCCTCCTGTTGCGTAGGAGTTGGTGAAGGCGACCGCCACGTTGTGGCCACCGAAGCCGAACGAGTTGTTGATCGCGGCCAGGTCCCCATCGGGGAGGTCGCGGACCTTGGTGGCGATGTCGATGCCCAGGTCGGGCTCGGGGTTGTCGAGGTTGATCGTCGGCGGGATCCTGCGGTGGTAGAGCGCCAGCAGCGTGGCCAGCGACTCCAGGGCTCCGGCCCCGCCGAGCAGGTGACCGGTCATCGACTTGGTGCCGGTGACGATCGCCTCGGTGTCCTGCCCCAGCGACTGTCGGATCGAGCTGGCCTCGGTCACGTCGCCCTGCGGCGTGGACGTGGCGTGGGCGTTGACGTGCACGATGTCCCCCGGGGCCAGCTCGGCCTCCCGCAGCGCCTTGGTCATCGCGTGGGCCTGCGTCGCGCCGGTCGGGTTGGGCTGCACCATGTCGTGGCTGTCGGCGGTGATGCCGGCCCCGGCCAGCTCGCCCCAGATGTGGGCGCCCCGAGCCTGGGCGTGCTCGAGTCGCTCGATCACGAACATCGCGGCCCCCTCGGCCAGCACGAACCCGTCCCGGTCCACGTCCCAGGGCCGGGACGCTTGTTCGGGCTCGTCGTTGCGCCGGCTCATCGCCTGCATCTGGGCGAAGCAGGCTATCGGCAGCGGGTGCACACAGGCCTCGGTGCCGCCGACCACCACCACGTCCGCCCGGCCGAGCCGGATCATGTCCAACCCGAGCGAGATCGACTCGTTGCTGGACGCGCAGGCCGACACCGGGCTGTGCGCACCGGCCCGGGCCCCCAGCCGGATGCTCACGTTGCCGGCCGAAGAGTTGGCCATCAGCATCGGGATGGCCAGCGGGCTCACCCGCCGGGCCCCCTTCTCCTTCTGGACGTCCCACTGGCTGAGCAGTGTCTGCAGACCGCCGATCCCGGTGGCGATCGCCACCCCGAGCCGGTCCCGGTCGACAGGGTTGTCCTCCTGTAGGCCGAAGCCGGCGCTCCGCCAGGCCTCCAGGGCGGCGATCACCGCCAGCTGGGCCGAGCGGTCCATCCGCCGGGCCTCCACCCGCTCCAGCACCTCGCTGGGGTCGACCGCGACCGGTGCCGCGATCTTGACCGCCAGGTCGGCGACCCAGTCGTTCTCCAGCACGCGGACGCCGGAGCGGCCTGCCAGCAGCGCATCCCAGGTGCTGGGCGCGTCGCCGCCCAGCGGTGTGGTCGCACCGATGCCCGTGACGACAACCCTGGTCCGAGACATGACAATCAGCTCCTTGCTAGCGCAGGGTCAGGAGGCGGCGCGTTCGATGTAGGCCACCGCGTCGCCTACGGTCTTGAGGTTCTTGGCCTCCTCGTCGGGAATGCTGACGCCGAACTTCTCCTCGGCGGCGTAGATGATCTCGACCATCGACAGCGAGTCCACGTCCAGGTCGTCGGTGAACGACTTGTCGAGCTGGACGTCCTCAGCGGGGACGCCGGCGACCTCGTTCACGATCTCGGCCAGGTCGGTGCGGACCTCTTCGGTGGTGGGCATGCAGGGGACTCCGTTCCTTAGGGGTTGGGGTGAGAAATCTCAGTCATGGCAGGACGATCACCTGACCCGCGTAGACCAGGCCGGCGCCGAAGCCGATGATCAGGCAGGTGTCGCCGGACTTGGCCTCGCCGGACTCCAGCAGTGCCTCGATGGCCAGCGGGATGGACGCCGCCGAGGTGTTGCCCTGGCGGGCGATGTCGCGGGCGACCACGACCTCCGCCGGCAGCTTGAGGGCCCGGAACATGGCGTCGGTGATCCGCATGTTGGCCTGGTGGGGGGCGAACACCTTGAGGTCCTCGGGGCGTACTCCGGCGGCGTCAAGGGCCTCGGCGGCCGTCTTGGCCATCGTGTAGGACGCCCACTTGAAGACCGGGTTGCCCTCCATCCGCAGCTTCGGCCAGTGCGCCGGCTCACCCTCGCGGTCACGTACGGCCTTGTCCCACGGTTCGGTCTGGCCGATCAGCGAGACCTGCTCGCCGTCCGAGCCCCAGACCACGGGGCCGATCCCGGCCGTCTCGCTCGGTCCGATGACCGCCGCGCCGGCCCCGTCGGCGAAGATGAACGCCGTCGAGCGGTCGTGCACGTCGGTCATGTCCGACAGCCGCTCGACCCCGATGATCAGGACGTACTTCGACGCGCCGCTGCGGATGAACGAGTCGGCCATCGCGGTGGCGTAGCAGAACCCGGCGCAGGCGGCCGAGATGTCGAACGCGGCTGCGCCCTGTGCGCCCAGTTCGGTGGCGATGGTGGTGGCCACCGCGGGCGTCTGGTGCAGGTGGGTGACGGTGGACACGATGACGGTGTCGATCTGCCCGGGCTCGACTCCGGACCGTTCCAGCGCGCCACGGGCGGCGGACACCGACATCATCTGGATCGTCTCGTCCGGGCTGGCCCAGCGGCGCTCGACGATGCCGGACCGGGTCCGGATCCACTCGTCGCTGGAGTCGATGTAGGTGCAGATCTCGGCGTTGTCCACCACCCGGCGCGGCCGGTAGCCGCCGATCCCGAGGATGGCCGAGGCCTTCGCCCCGGTGGACAGGTTGAGAGCCACAGTCATCGGCTGACCTCTGTCGCGTCGGCGGACTCTACGGTCGGGTGCAGGCGCAGCAGCGGCTGGCCCGGGGCGACCGGATCACCGTTCTCCACCAGCCACTCCACCACGATGCCGCCGTGCGGTGCGCTGACCGGGATCTCGTCGCGCCGGTTGCGCAGCGTGCCGACCGTGCTGTGGCTGGGCAGCACCGTGTCGGCCTCCACGTCCTCGGTGCGGGTGAACTGGCCTTTGCCAGGAGAGACGACCAGGCGCCAGGTGGGGTTGTTGGCGATCGGCGTCGCCGAGGAGACCCGCCCGTGCGCGTGCACGAAGGCCAGCGCGTCCTCCAGCTGGTCGGGGGTGTTCAGCGCGAACAGCTCGACGCCCTTGAGGTTGCGCTTGGCGATCCCGGTCAGGGTGCCGGCCGGCGGCATCTCGAGCAGCCCGGTCACCCCGAGGTCAGCCATGGAGGCCAGACACAGATCCCAGCGCACCGGCGAGGCCACCTGGCCGACCAGCCGGCGCAGCACCTCGCGGCCGTCGTGGACGACCTGGCCGTCGGCGTTGGAAAGCAGCCGGGTGCGCGGGTCGTGGGTCGTGATGGCCCGGGCCAGTCCGGCCAGGTGGGCCACGGCCGGCTCCATGTGGACGGTGTGGAAGGCTCCGGCCACGCTCAGCGGGATCAGGCGGGCGCGGGTGGGCGGCGCGGCGGCGAGGGCGGCCAGCTGCTCGGTGGTGCCGGCGGCCACGATCTGGCCGGTGCCGTTGTTGTTCGCCGCGGTCAGGCCGTGTTCGGCCAGGGCGGCGAGCACCTCGTCCGGGTGGCCGCCGATCACCGCGGTCATCGAGGTCGGGGCGGCGGCGCTGGCCTCGGCCATCGCTCGGCCGCGCTCGCGGACGAACACCATCGCCTGCTCGGCCGACAGCACGCCCACGCCGGCCGCCGCGGTGATCTCGCCCACCGAGTGGCCGGCGGCCACCCCGATGAAGGGGAAGGCGTCGGCCGGATGCGGGAACAGCTCGAGCGCGGCCAGCAGGCCGGAGGCGACCAGCAGCGGCTGGGCGATCGCCGTGTCGCGGATGGTCTCGGCGTCGGACTCGCTGCCGTAGTGCGCGAGGTCCAGGCCGCAGACCGCCGACAGCCAGGCGGTGCGGGCGGCGAAGCGGGACTCACTCAGCCAGGGCTGGAGGAACCCCGGGGTCTGCGCCCCCTGACCGGGCGCCACGATGGCGAGCACACCTTTATGGTTCCGTGACCTGGCGGTAAAGGGCGTATGTCACCACGACGAATATTCGGACGTCCTATTGTCCGGTTCCTACAACCGTGTGGCCGAGATCACGCGAGTCAGGAGACCTCTCCTGGTTTGGCCCGTGCGAAGAGGCGACCGAGGGTGACCGCGAGCCGGAGGGCGTACGCGTCGCGCGGGTCGGTGGGGCTGTAGCCGCTGACCTCGTGGATGCGGCGCAGCCGGTAGCGCACGGTGTTGGCGTGTACGAACAAGGCCCGCGAGGCTGCCTCGACCGACAGGCCATGGTCCAGGAAGGTGACCAGGGTTTCCAGTAGCCCGCCGCCGGCGCTCACCAGCGGTTCGTAGAGCTCCCGGGCGAGCGTCCGCCGGGCGTGCCCGTCGCCGGACAGGGCCCGCTCGGGCAGCAGGTCGTTGGCGGCGACCGGTCGCGGTGCCTCGGGCCAGCCGGCCGCGGCGCGGTACCCGGCCAGGGCGGCGCGGGTGCTGGACGCCGCGTCCATCAGATGTTCGACCGGGGGCCCGACCACCACCGCCCCCGGCCCGAACACGTGCGCGAACTTGCTCACCACGGCCTTGGCCTGACCCTCGGTGCCGAGAGTCGTCCCGCCCAGCACGACCACCATCCGGTCACCCTGGACCGCACCGAGCATGTCTGTCCCGGCGATGGCGGCGGTGTGCCGGATCGACTCCAGAGCCAGGGCGGGTTCCAGGTCGGGCGCCGGCCCGACCACCACGACGACGCTCGCGGTCGCGTGCCAGCCAAGCGTTGACGCGCGGGAGAGCACGGTGTCGTCGGTCTCGCCGCGCAGCACCGCATCGACGACCAGTGCTTCCAGCCGCTCGTCCCAGGCGCCGCGCAGCTCGGCCGCCCGGGCGTACACCTCGGCGGCCGAGAAGGCGACGTCCCGGCTGTAGGACACGATCGCCGCGTGCAGGATCGGACGGTCGGCCCGAGGCATCACCTCGTCGATCTGACTCTCCACCACGTCGATCGTGGTCCGCACCAGCTCGACGGTCTGGTAGAGCGAGATCCGCCGGGCCAGCTCCCGCGGGGCGGAGCCGAAGATGTCGGCGGTGCTCGGTGGTCGCGGGTCAGGTTCGGCGAACCACTTGACGAAGCCGTCGATGCCCGCCTGGGCGACCAGAGTGATCCAGGACCGGGGTTCGGCGTCGAGTCCCCGGAACCAGTGGTGCCGGGACTCCATCTCCGCCGTCGCGGCCGTGGTCATGGCCGCCGTGGTGCCCGCTAGGCGCTTGGCAATGGCCGCCCGGGTCTTGGCCGAGGGCAGCAGGGACTTGTTGATCCCTCGCGTAGACGCGGCCATAGGCTGACTGTAGGTCAACCAGAACTAAGGGCAGCAGACGTGAGTGATCTTGATACCCGGCCCCGGGAGCAGCGGGTCGGGGCGCCCGAAACCGGCGGGGCCGAGCAGCTGTTGATCACCGGACGGCGGGTGCCGCTGGGCAAGACGACCGAGGTGATGCGGGCGTTGCCGGACCGGCAGGTGCGGATGATCGGGGCCTGGTGCTTTCTGGACCACTACGGTCCCGAGGACCTGGGCGACCGGCCCGGGATGCAGGTGTGGGCCCATCCGCACACCGGTCTGCAGACGGTGAGCTGGCTGCTGGAGGGCGCCGTCGAGCACCGGGACAGCTTGGGGTCGCGGGCGCTGGTGCGTCCCGGCGAGCTCAACCTGATGACCGCGGGCCGCGGCATCGTGCACAGCGAGCTGTCGCTGCCCGACCGACCGCCGCGGCTGCACGGTGTCCAGCTGTGGGTGGCCCTGCCCGACGGTGCACGCGACATGCCGCCGGACTTCGCGGCGTACGCGGAGCTGCCGGACGTCTTCAGTCGCAGCAAGGGGGGCGACCCCGCCGAACCCTCGACAAGCACCGGGATCGCTGCTCTCGACGAGGGCGTACGCGGCACGGTGCTGCTGGGTGAGCTGAACGGAGTCCGGTCCCCGGCCGACGTGCACACCCCGATCGGAGGCGCGGATCTGGAGCTCGGCGTCGGTAGGACCGCGGCCCTGGACCTGGACCCGGCCTGGGAGCACGGGATCTTCGTGGTCGAGGGGGAGGTGAGCGTCGACGACACGACGGTGGGCCTGGACCAGCTGCTCTACCTCGGGCCCGGACGGACCGGCCTGGCCCTGCGCACCGAGGCGGGCGCGCAGGTGCTGCTGCTCGGCGGCGAGCCGTTCGCCGAGGAGATCGTGATGTGGTGGAACTTCATCGGACGCAGCCACGACGAGGTGGTCGGCTACCGGGAGGCCTGGGCGACCCGGGAGCCGCGCTTCCCGCCGGTGGTGGACCGCGACGAGAAGGTGATGGAGGCGCCGCCGCTGCCGTCGGTGACACTCAAGCCCCGGTCGCACCGGGTCGAGCGGCCGTGAACCCGGTCACCGCGCTGCGCGAGATCGGCTTCCTGCTGGAGCGGTCGCGGGCCGACACCTACCGGGTCCGCGCCTACCGCGGTGCCGCCGACGTGGTCGAGCGGATGAGCGAGGAGGAACGCGCCGAGCACACCCGCGAACGGACCTGGGGCAAGGTGTCCGGCGTCGGACCCAAGACAGCGACTGTCATCAGCCAGGCGGTCGCGGGGGAGGTGCCGGAGTATCTGCAGCGGCTCCGGGACGAGAAGCAGCCGCTGGTGTCCGGCGGCCTGAGTATGCGGGCGGTGGTCAAGGGCGACCTGCACACCCACTCCACCTGGTCCGATGGCGGCAGTCCGCTGGAGGAGATGATGGCGACCGCCCGCGACCTGGGCCACGAGTACTGCGCCATCACCGACCACTCACCCCGGCTCACGGTCGCCCGCGGGCTGAGTGTCGAGCGGCTGCGGGAGCAGATCGAGGTGGTCGAGGACCTCAACTCGGCAATGGCCCCGTTCCGCTGCCTGCAGGGGATCGAGGTCGACATCCTCGAGGACGGCGGGCTCGACCAGACCGACGAGCTACTCGGTCGGATGGACGTGGTGGTGTCAAGCGTGCACTCCAAGCTGCGCTCGGACTCCGAAACCATGACCCACCGGATGGTCCGCGGGATCGCCCACAAGCAGACCAACATCCTCGGTCACTGCACCGGCCGGCTGATCGAGGGTGAGCGCGGCACCCGACCACCGTCGACCTTCGACGCCGAGGTGGTCTTCGAGGCCTGTCGGACGTTCGACGTCGCGGTGGAGATCAACTCCCGGCCCGAACGCCGCGACCCACCCGACGAGCTGCTGCAGCTGGCGATCGAGATGGGCTGCCTGTTTTCGATCGACACCGATGCGCACGCGCCCGGGCAGCTGGAGTTCCAGATCTACGGCTGCGAGCGGGCCGAGGACATGGGCCTGGATCCGGAGCGGGTGATCAACACCTGGCCGGTGGACCGGCTGCTGGGGTGGACGGGGGCGAAGAAGTAGACGTTTCCTCGCGGACGGACATCGCCAGCACTGATTCCACCTGCCCAACTGGTTTAGCCTGGGGCAACGCCGCCGCAGGACCAGGAGGGGACGATGACGGCCACTTCCGAGGACCGCCCGCCGGCCGGCCGCGAAGCGCGGGTCGTCCCCGTCTTCTTCCTCTCCGACAGCACTGGGATCAGCGCAGAGACCATGGGCAACGCGCTGCTGATCCAGTTTCCCGACCTGCACTTCGAGCGGCGGCTGATCCCGTTCATCTCCTCGGTGGAGGAGGCGCGGAAGGTGGTGGAGATCTTGGATGCGGCGGCCGCTGGTCCGGTCACCCCGTTGGCCTTCTCCACCACCGCGCTGACCGAGATCCGCACCGAGCTGCACAAGTCGGTCTGCCCGCTGATCGACTTCTTCGACCTGCACATGTCCCGGGTGGAGGCAACTCTGGGCGTCCCGGGCATGCGGGTCGCCGCCCGGCTGCACGGGATGGGCGACGTGCAGCGCTACAACCAGCGGATGCAGGCGGTCGAGTACGCAATCGAGCACGACGACGGCCAGAGCATGCGCGCCCTGGACAAGGCCGACGTGATCCTGCTGGGCCCGTCGCGCTGCGGCAAGACCCCGACCACCATGTACCTGGCCCTGCAGCACGGCGTCTTCGTGGCCAACTACCCGTTGGTCGAGGAGGACTTCGAGAGTCGCGGCCTGCCCCGGCCGGTGGCCGGGCTGCGGGATCGGCTGTTCGGGCTGACCACCACCCCGAGCCGGCTCAGTGAGGTCCGGCAGCAGCGCCGACCGAACTCCCGCTACGCCTCGCCGGAGCAGTGCAGCTTCGAGCTCCGCGCGGCCGAGGCGCTCTACCGTGCCCACCGCATTCCCGTGGTCAACTCCGCCGCCCGATCGGTGGAGGAGATGTCGACCGTGATCCTGCAGCAACTGACCCCCAGGAGACCCACATGAGCAACGTCGTCTGGTTCGCCGACCTCGGTCTGGCCGACCTGGAGCAGGTGGGCGGGAAGAACGCCTCGCTGGGGGAGATGATCGCGAACCTCTCCTCGGCGGGGGTACGGGTGCCGGACGGGTTCGCGACGACCGCGGACGCGTACCGCCGCTTTCTGGGCGAGACCGGTTTGGCCGAGCGGATCCAGGCCGAGCTCGACGGGCTGGACACCGATGACGTCCGCCGGCTGGCCGAGGTGGGTCAGCGCATCCGGGCCGCGATCATGGAGCAGCCGTTCCCGGCTGATCTGGAGGCCGACGTCCGGGCCGCGTACGCCGCCCTGGTCGGGGACGACGCGGAGCTGTCCTTCGCCGTCCGCTCCTCGGCGACGGCCGAGGACCTGCCGGACGCGTCGTTCGCCGGGCAGCAGGAGACGTTCCTCAACGTCCGCGGCATCGACGCCGTGCTGCGGGCCGTCCGCGAGGTGTTCGCCTCGCTCTACAACGACCGGGCGATCGCCTACCGGGTGCACCACGCGTTCGCCCACGAGACGGTGGCCCTGTCGGCCGGGGTGCAGCGGATGGTTCGCTCCGATGTGGGTGCGTCCGGGGTGATGTTCACCATGGACACTGAGTCCGGTTTCGACGAGGCGGTGTTCATCACCTCGGCGTACGGGCTGGGGGAGGGCGTGGTGCAGGGTGCGGTCAACCCGGACGAGTTCTACGTCTACAAGCCGGGCCTGCGGGCGGGTCGCCCGGCGATCCTCAAGCGGGGGGTCGGGGCCAAGGCGACCAAGATGATCTACACGCAGCGATCCGAGGTGGGCCGGACGACGGAGTTCGTCCCGGTGGCGCCGGAGGAGCAGCGGCGGCTCAGCCTGACCGACGCCCAGGTGGAGGCGCTGGCCCGGCACGCGCTGACCATCGAGGAGCACTACGGGCGGCCGATGGACATCGAGTGGGGGCTGGACGGCCGGGACGGCGAGCTCTACATCCTGCAGGCCCGGCCCGAGACGGTGAAGTCGCGCCAGTCCGCCGGCACCACCTCCCGCTTCCGGCTGGCCGAGCGGGGTGAGGTGGTCGTCGAAGGCCGGGCCATCGGCCAGAAGATCGGGGCCGGCGAGGTCCGGATCCTTCGCTCGCCGGAGGAGATGGCGGCGTTTAGGCCCGGCGAGGTGCTGGTCGCTGACATGACCGACCCGGACTGGGAGCCGATCATGAAGCGGGCCGCCGCCATCGTGACCAACCGCGGCGGCCGGACCTGTCACGCGGCGATCATCGCCCGCGAGCTGGGCATCCCCGCGGTGGTCGGCACCGGGCAGGCCACCCGGACGCTGGCCGACGGCCAGCCGGTCACCGTGTCCTGCGCCGAGGGCGACACCGGCTACGTGTACGCCGGGCAGCTGGACTTCACGGTGACCGAGACCGAGCTGGCCTCCATGCCCGATCTCGACGTCAAGATCATGATGAACGTCGGCACGCCCGACCAGGCGTTCGCCTTCTCCCGGTTGCCCAACGCCGGGGTGGGGCTGGCCCGGTTGGAGTTCATCATCAACCGGCAGATCGGCATCCACCCCAAGGCGCTGCTGGAGTTCGACACGCTCGACGGGCCGCTGCGGGAGCAGGTCGCCGAGGCGATCGCCGCGTACGCCGGTCCGCGGGAGTTCTTCGTTTCTCGGGTCGCTGAGGGGGTGGCGATGCTGGCGGCTGCGTTCGCGCCGAACCCGGTGATCGTGCGGATGAGCGACTTCAAGTCCAACGAGTACGCCAACCTGGTCGGCGGCGAGCGCTACGAGCCGCACGAGGAGAACCCGATGATCGGCTACCGCGGGGCGTCGCGCTACCTGTCGCCGGACTTCGCGGACTGCTTCGCGATGGAGTGCGAGGCACTGCGCTACGTGCGGGAGGACATGGGCCTGACCAACGTCCGGATCATGATCCCGTTCGTCCGCACCCTGGCCGAAGCCGAAGGCGTCATCGCGCTGCTGGCCGAGCACGGGCTGCGGCGCGGCGAGAACGGCCTGCAGGTGGTGATGATGTGCGAACTGCCCTCCAACGCGGTGATCGCCGACCAGTTCCTCGACCACTTCGACGGGTTCTCCATCGGCTCCAACGACATGACCCAGCTCACCCTCGGCCTGGACCGCGACTCCGCCCTGGTCGCGGCCGGCTTCGACGAGCGGGACCCGGCGGTGAAGTTCATGATCAGCGCCGCGATCCGGGCCTGCAAGGCCCGCGGCAAGTACGTCGGCATCTGCGGGCAGGGTCCCAGCGACCACCCCGACCTGGCTCAGTGGCTGCTGGACGAGGGCATCGAGTCGATGTCGCTCAACCCCGACACCGTGGTGGAGACCTGGTTGGCCCTGGCCCGCGCCTCCTGATTTCGCTTCGACCAAGCCCGGCGCGGACGGGGCGGACAGTAGGGTCGAGCCCGTGGACGACATGAGCCTGGCGGCCGAGCTGGTTCGGGAAGCCGGGCAGCTTGCGACGTCCATGCTCGCCGACGGTTTGAGGACCGAGTACAAGAGCTCGGTGTCCGACGTGGTGTCCGCCGCCGACCACGCGGCCGAAGAGCTGATCACCGCCCGGTTGGCCGAGCACCGGGGCGACGACGGTCTGGTCGGCGAGGAGGGTGCTCGGCGCCGCGGCGACGGCCGGACCTGGTACGTGGACCCGGTCGATGGGACGTACAACTTTCTCTCCGGCCTGCCCTACTGGTGCTCGGCGGTGGGGCTGGCCGACGAGGACGGCCCGTTGGTCGGCGCGGTCTACTTTCCGCCGCGGGACGAGCTCTGGGTCGGCGGCCGGGACGTGCCGACGATGCTCAACGGAGTACCGCTGGCCGAGCTCGTCGACCGTCCGCTGGCCGACGTCTCGGTTGCCACCTACTTCCACCCGCGCCATCTGGCCGAGCGGGACCGGCTGACCTCCTGGCAGGCGGTCACCGCGGCCGCGGCCACGGTCCGCATGCTCGGCTCGGCCTCGGTTGATCTGGCCGGGGTGGCCAGCGGCCGGCTCGGCATCTTCCTCCAGGCCAACCTCAACCTGTGGGACTGGGTGCCTGGGGCGGCGTTGGTCATCGGGGCCGGCGGGGTGGCCGAGGAGTTCCCGCTTGACGACGTCCGCTGGCTGATCGCCGGCAACCGTCAGTCGGTCGCCGACGCCGCAGCCGCTCTCCGCCACTGACCCAGGCGGAAACCGGTCACAGGTTGCCGGGTTTCCCGTCCCCGAGCTGCAGTCTGTGACCAGTTTCGTCGGATCGGGCGCCGTTACGCGCCCGCGCCCTCTTGGGCCACGCCGGCCACCGCCGTCGGGTCGCCGAGCCGGTAGCGGTCGAAGGCCTCACTGGCTGCGTTGCCGTCGTAAGCGTCGTCCCGGGCCAGGCTCAGCAGCGTGGCCACCACGATCGACTCGGCGTCGACCAGGAAGTAGCGCCGGGCCGCCGCCCGAGTGTCGGCGAGCCCGAACCCGTCCGCCCCCAGCGAGTACCACGGTTGCTGCACCCATGGCGCGATCTGGTCCTGCACCGCGCGCATGTAGTCGCTGACCGCGACCACTGGGCCGCGGGCGCCGTGCAGCGCCTGGGTGATGTACGCCCAACGACGCTCCTCGCCCGGGTGGGTGAGGTTCCAACGCTCGGACTCCACCGCCTCCCGGCGCAGCTCGTTCCACGAGGTCACCGACCAGACGTCGGCCGCGACACCCCACTCGTCGGCCAGGATCCGCTGGGCCTTGAGCGCGGCGGTCATCGCCACCCCGGAGGCCAGCACCTGGGCCCGGGGCTTGTCGTTGTCCAGGCTGGAGTACGCGTAGCGGTACATCCCCTTCAGCAGGCCTTCGACGTCCAGGTGGTCCGGTGCGCCCGGTTGGAGGACCGGCTCGTTGTAGACGGTGAGGTAGTAGATGAGGTCCTCGCCGTCCGGGTGGTCGGGGTCCTCGTGCCCGTACATCCGCCGCAGACCGTCCTTGACGATGTGCCCGATCTCGTACGCGAACGCCGGGTCGTAGTGCACCACCGCCGGGTTGGTGCTGGCCAGCAGCGGGGAGTGCCCGTCGGCGTGCTGCAGCCCCTCACCGGTCAACGTGGTCCGGCCGGCCGTGGCCCCGATCAGGAAGCCGCGGGCCAGCTGGTCGGCCATCGCCCAGATCGAGTCGCCGGTCCGCTGGAAGCCGAACATCGAGTAGAAGATGTAGACCGGGATCATCGGCTCGCCGTGCATGGCGTACGCCGCGCCGGCCGCGATCGTCGAGCCCATCGCGCCGGCCTCGGAGATGCCCTCGTGCAGCAGCTGGCCCTTCTCCGACTCCTTGTAGGAGAGCAGCAGCTTGCGGTCGACCGACTCGTAGGTCTGGCCGTGCGGGTTGTAGATCTTGGCCGTCGGGAACATCGAGTCCATGCCGAAGGTGCGGAACTCGTCGGGCGCGATCGGCACCAGGCGGTGTCCGATCTCCTTGTCCCGCATCAGGTCCCGGAGCAGTCGGACGAACGCCTGGGTGGTCGCCACCTTGGTCTTCTCGCCGGCTGGCTCCATCACCGGCGCGTATACCTCGTCGCCCGGCAGCTTGATGATCGTCGGCTTGACCCGGCGCTCCGGCAGGTAGCCGCCGAGCGCCTGACGCCGCTCCTGCAGGTACTGGATCTCCTCGTTGTCCTGACCCGGGTGGTAGTAGGGCGGGTTGTACGCGTCCTCGAGCTGGGCGTCCGGGATCTCCAGGTAGAGCCGGTCGCGGAACGCCTTGAGGTCCTTGGTGGTCAGCTTCTTCATCTGGTGGGTGGCGTTCTTGCCCTCCAGCGCGTCGATCGTCCAGCCCTTGACCGTCTGGGCCAGGATCACCGTCGGCTGCCCGACGTGTTCCGAGGCCGCCTTGAACGCTGCGTACACCTTGCGATAGTCGTGGCCGCCGCGGGAGAGGACCTTGATCTCCTCGTCACTCATGTTGGCGACCATCCGCTGCAGCCGCGGGTCGGCGAAGAAGTTGTTGCGGATGTAGGCGCCGTCCTCGACCAGGTAGGTCTGGAACTGCCCGTCCGGGGTGGTGTTCATCTTGTTGACGAGCGCGCCGGACTTGTCGGCGGCCAGCAGCGGGTCCCAGTCGCGACCCCACAGAACCTTGATCACCCGCCAGCCGGCTCCGAGGAAGATCGATTCAAGCTCCTGGACGATCTTGCCGTTGCCGCGCACCGGCCCGTCCAGCTGCTGCAGGTTGCAGTTGATCACCCAGGTCAGGTTGTCGAGCTCCTCGCGGGAGGCCAGTCCGATGGCGCCGAGCGACTCCGGCTCACCCATCTCACCGTCACCGAGGAAGGCCCAGACCCGCTGTTGCGAGGTGTCCTTGATGCCCCTGTTCTGCAGATAGCGGTTGAACCGGGCCTGGTAGATGGAGTTGATCCCGGTCAACCCCATCGAGACGGTGGGGAACTCCCAGAAGTTCGGCATCAGCCGCGGGTGCGGGTAGGAGGAGAGCCCGTTGCCCGCGCCGCGGGACACCTCCTGGCGGAAGCCGTCCAGGTGCTCGGCGGTCAGCCGGCCCTCGAGGTAGGCCCGTGCGTAGACGCCGGGCGACGCGTGGCCCTGGATGAAGACGTGGTCGCCGCCGCCCGGATGGTCCTTGCCCCGGAAGAAGTGGTTGAAGCCGACCTCGTACAGGCTGGCCGCGCTCTGGTAGGTGGCGATGTGCCCGCCGACCTCCAGGCCCTTGCGGTTCGCCTTGCTGACCATGATCGCGGCGTTCCAGCGGATGTAGGCCCGGATCCGGCGCTCGATGTGCTCGTCGCCGGGGAACCACGGCTCGGACTCCGGCGGGATGGTGTTGATGTAGTCGCTGCTGCGCAGGGCGGGCAGGCCGACCTGGCGCTCGCGGGCCCTGGCGAGCAGCTGCAGCATGATGAACCGCACCCGGTTCTTGCCCTTGTCGTCCAGCAGGCCGTCCAGGGACTCCAGCCAGTCGCCGGTCTCATCGGGGTCGATGTCGGGAATCTGGCTGGGCAGGCCTTCGGCTGTGATGGCTGGACGGGGTCCCGGCGTAGCCATGCAACACCTCCTCGTATGTCGGCCAGCGGGGATGTGCCGGCAGTGCGACGTCGCGCGTTCGTGCCACTCCATCCTGTCACTTGTCGAAACGGCGCGGCAGGGAGGAGATTGTCCCGCGAACGAGCGATGGGGTTACGCGGACCGATGACCTCTGGCAGGCTTGCCCCCAAGCGGGTTGGTCTGAGACGAATACGGCCAGCATTGGCCGCGAAGAGTGCGGAGTTGTAGTTGAGTTCGACAGTAGGTGCGGGGGAGCCGCGGAGCCTCGCGCAGAAGCTGGGACTGTCGCCCGGCCTGGTGGTGCAGGAGCTCGGCTGGGACAACGACGCGGACGACGACGTGCGGCTGATGGTCGAGGACGCGATCGACGGTGAGATGGTCGAGGACGCGGTCGAGGCCGTCGACGTGGTGCTGCTGTGGTGGCGCGACGAGGACGGCGACCTGGCCGACGGGCTGATGGAGGCGCTGACCGACCTGGCCGACACCGGCTACATCTGGCTGATGACGCCCAAGGTCGGGCGTGGCGGCTATGTCGACGCCGCGGATCTGGCCGAGGCGGCGGTGACGGCCGGACTGTCCCTGACCACGAGCGCCGGGGTCTCGGCCAACTGGTCGGCGACCAGGCTCGTCCGGCCGCGAGGGACGCGCCGATGACAGGAGCTGGACAGCCGGCTCCGCAGTTCACTGCTCGCAACCAGCACGGGGAGCAGGTGTCCCTGGCTGCCCTGCGGGGGGCGCCGGTGGTGATCGTGTTCTACCCGTGGGCGTTCTCCGGCATCTGCCGCGGCGAGCTCGCGGCGCTGCGGGACAGCCACGACCGGTTCACGGCCGCCGGAGCCCGGTTGCTGGCGGTGTCCTGCGACTCGATGTTCACCCTCCGCGCGTACGCCGACGCCGAGGGGATCGACTTCGACCTGCTCTCCGACCACTGGCCGCACGGCGTGATCGCTCATGCCTACCGGGTCTTCGATGCCGACGCCGGGTGTGCGCTGCGCGGCACGTTCGTGCTGGACGCCGAGGGCGTGATCACCTGGCGGACGGTCAACGGGATCGGGGAGCCGCGGGACCTCGCCGCCGTCCTCGACCAGCTCGCTGCTTAAGACGTACCTCCCGGACTGTGGTCGGCTTCGATCGACCAGGGTTCGGGAGGTACGCCCTAGCCTGGGCTCATGCCCCTGACCGGAGAGTACGAGCCCAGCCGCAAGAAGTGGGTCCGCGACCAGGTGGAGCGCTACGAGGCGACCGGCGGCCGTGAGGCCAACACGCTCCGGGACACCGGGCTGCCGATCGCCCTCTTCACCATGCGCGGCGCCAAGAGCGGCAAGGTCCGCAAGATCGCGCTGATGCGGGTCGAGCACGGCGGCGCGTACGCCATGGTCGCCTCCGACGGCGGGGCGAAGGACCATCCCGGCTGGTACCACAACGTCAAGGCGCACCCGGACGAGCTGGTGGTGCAGGACGGACCGGAGCCGTTCGACGCGGTCGCCCGCGAGCTGCAGGGTGAGGAGCGCCAGGAGTGGTGGGACCGGGCCGTCGCGGCCTACCCGCCGTACGCGGAGTACCAGCGCCGGACCGAGCGGCAGATCCCGGTGTTCCTGGCCGAACGCCGCCGCTGACCGCAGTACGACATCTGACCCATCCCGCTTCGATGCGGAGTTGGGTCATCGGCCCGATGTGACGGAGGCCCTGCCCGACCTAGCGTCCTGACATGGCCCTCGGCAACATGGCGATCCTCGCGGGAACGGTGTCCTCCGTCCTCTTCGCGGCGAGCACCCTGCCGATGCTCATCAAGGCCGCGCGGACCCGGGACCTCACCTCCTACAGCCGCGGCAATCTGGTGCTGGCCAACGTGGGCAACCTCGTGCACACCCTGTACATCGCCCAGCTTCCGGCGGGCCCGATCTGGGCCCTGCACTCCTTCTACGTCGTGACCTCCGCGCTGATGCTCGCCTGGCACCTGCTCTATGCCCGCCCCTCGCCGCGGTCGAACGGCCATCCCGCTACCTCTCGGAGAACCCCATGACCATCGAGCAGATCGAAACCGCGATTATCGGTGCCGGCCAGGCTGGACTGGCGACCGCGTACCACCTCCAGCGGCTCGGCCGTTCCTGCCTCGTCCTCGACTCGAACCAGCGGGTCGGTGACAACTGGCGAGCCCAGTGGGACAGCCTGCGCCTGTACTCCCCGGCGGGCTACGACGGCTTGCCTGGCCTGCCGTTCCCGGGACCGCGCTGGTCCTACCCCACGAAGGACGAGGTCGCCGACTACCTCGCCCGCTACGCCGATGAGTTCGAGTTGCCGGTCCGGACGGGCGTGCGGGTCGACCGGCTGGAGGCCACGCCCAGCGGGTATGCGCTGCGGATCGGTGCCGACACGGTGCTGGCCGAGAACGTGGTCGTGGCGACCGGTACGCTGGGACGCACCCCGAAGATCCCCGACTTCGCGCTGGAGCTGGACCCGGCTATCCGCCAGCTGCACTCCAGCGAGTACCGTCGGCCCGCTCAGCTGCGGCCCGGGCCGGTCCTAGTCGTCGGCGCATCCCACTCCGGCACCGATATCGCCTACGAACTGGCGCCCACGCACCCGACGGTGCTGGCCGGACGCGATCCCGGTCAGGTGGCGATCCGGCTGGACGGCTGGAGCGTCCGCGTGTTCTTCCCGATCCACGTGCTCTTGGCCAAGCACCTGTTCACACGCCTGACCCCGATGGGTCGTCGGATGATGAGCAAGGTCCGGTTCCACGGCGGCCCGATGATCCGGGTGAAGCGATCGGACCTGCAGGCTCGAGGAGTGGAGCGGGTGCGGAGCCGGGTCACCGGCGTTCGCAATGGACGGCCGGTCCTGGAGGACCGGGAGCTGGACGTGGCCACGGTGGTATGGTGCACCGGCTTCCGCCAGGTTTTCGACTGGATCGACCTGCCGGTCATCGGCCCGGACGGCTGGCCGCGGGAGACTCTCGGTGTGGTGGCGGAGGCGCCGGGCCTGTTCTTCTGCGGACTTTCCTTCCAGTACGCGTTCAGCTCGATGGCGCTGGCCGGGGTGGGCCGGGATGCGGACTACATCTCGCGGCGGATCAGCGAGCGCGTGACGCGGTCGCCGGCCCTGACGGGGTGAGTTCTCCGGCGTACCCTGAGCCAAGGGAGGGTGCGCAGGTGAGCGCGAGTGAAGCGGGTGGCTCGACACCGAGCCCAGACCTCGCGCATGGCCGCGAGGCCTTCGCTCGCCGCGACTGGCCGGTCGCGTTCCAGCTCCTGCGTGGCGTCGATCCGCTGGGTCCGAAGGACACGATGGCCCTCGGGACGTCCGCCTTCCTGGCCGGCGAAGCCGACGCCGCGGTGCGGGCCTGGCAGCGCGGCTACCAGGAGCGGGTCGGCGCTGGCGACCCGCTCGGTGCCGTCGACTTCGCCTTCCGGATCGGCACGGTGCTCGGGGTGCGCGGCGAATGGGCGGTCGCGGCCGGTTGGTCGGCCCGGGGGCAGCGGATTCTGGAGACCGCGCCCGAGGACGTCGTCCAACGCGGCTATCTGCTCGTCAGCGAGTGCTTTGCCCACCTCGGTCGTGGAGATCTGGTTCGCGCGGAGGAGAAGGCAGGCCGGGTGGTGCAGATCGGACGCCGGTTCGACGATGCCGACCTGGTGGCGCAGGGGCTGATGATCCTGGGGAGGTCTGCGATCCACACCGGCCGGGTTCCGGACGGGCTGGCCCTGCTGGACGAGGCCATGGTGGGGGTCTCGGCCGCTGAGGTCTCGCCGATCTTCGCTGGGATGATCTACTGCAGCGTGATCGAGGCCTGTCAAGAGCTCGCCGACATCTCCCGCATGTCCGCATGGACGCGGGCTCTCACCCGGTGGTGCGATACCCAACCCGGCCTGGCGCCCTTCACCGGCCAATGTTCACTGCACCGCGGCCAGATCCTCCGCCTGCACGGTGCCTTCGACGACGCCCTGGTCGAGTTCAGCCTTGCCCAACGCCGAGCCGAGACGGGCGGGCCTGAGGCCGCGGCGCTGATCGAGCGCGGTGACGTGCTGCGCCTCCGCGGCCAGCTGACTGACGCCGAGACGGCCTACCGGCAGGCCGCCGAGCTCGGATATGACCCCCAGCCAGGCCTGGCGATGTGCTGGCTCGCGCACGGCCGGTCCGCCGCAGCCGTCACCGCCATGCAGCGACTGCTCGCGGAGGCCCACGGACAGGTCCAGCGGTCGCGGCTGCTCCCCGCAGCCGCCGAGATCCTGCTGGCGGCCGGAAATCTCGACGAGGCCCGTCGGTGCGCCGAGGAGCTGACCGACATCGGCTCGGCGTTCGGCATTCCGGCGCCCCAGGCGGCAGCCGCGTATGCGACCGCGATGGTCGCTCTCTCGGCGGGTGAGCTGCCCCGAGCGCTCGACGCCGCCCGCGCGGCCTCCCGGCTGTGGAGCGGGATCGAGGCGCCCTACGAGGCCGCTCGCGCCCGCATCGTGCTCGCGCGGGCGTTGCGCGCGGTCGGTGACGAGGACTCGGCCCGGGCGGAGCTGGCGACCGCTCGGCGCACCTTGGTCGAGCTCGGCGCAGCCCCGGACGTCCGCAACATTGATCAGCTGACCACCCCTCATCACCCCGCTGGTCTCAGCGAGCGTGAGCTGCAGGTGCTGCGGCTGGTCGCGGAAGGGCGGAGCAACCCCGACATCGCCCGCACGCTGGTGCTCAGCCACAAGACCGTGGCGCGCCACCTGAGCAACATCTTCGTCAAGCTCGACGTGTCGTCCCGGACCGCGGCGGCCGCGTACGCGCACGAGCACGGACTGACCGGATCAGGGGCCGCACCGACGTCCGGCCCAGGTAGCGCGGGACCGACTCGGAATACGCGCTGAAGGTCTCGCCGAACCCCTCGACCAGCTGTCGCTCTTCCCGCTGGATCCCGCAGTGCACGAGGACTACCGACACCGGCCAGGTGATCGTCATCCCGGGCGACCGAGAGACCAAGGCGGTTCCGAGATGGATCATCGACCAGCCGACATACATCGGGTTCCGGGTCCACGCGTACGGACCGCTCCGGACGAGCGTGGACGGACTCTCGAGCGGGTCGGGGCCGCGGGCCCGGACAGCCGCGATGTTGACCAGCACGCCGACGGCAGCCAGGAAGGGTCCGATCGGCCTGGTCCAGCCCGGCAGCCGGGCGGAGCTCAGTCGGTCCAGCGCCAGCCCGACCAGCAGACCGACCACGTGCTGCTCGGGCAGCGGGAGCCGGCTCCAGAAGCTGGTCATGCCGGCTACGGAGCGGGGCTCTCCGCGGGCGCGTCCGGCACCGGGGCATCCAGGAAGGTCAGCACGACATCGCGTACCAGGTCGGTGCGAGCCAACCCGAAGAAGTGGGTGGTGCCCGGGAAAACGGCCAGCTGGGAGGCCGGCACCCCGAGGAAGTCGCCGTTGACGTCGCCCCCGCGCAGCTGCAGGAAGCGCACGGCATGCTCCAGCTTGACGGCGTCGCAGTCGCCCACGGTCAGCAGGGTCGGTGCGGCGATGCCGCGGATCTCGTCGTCGGACCACCCGCCGAAGCCGCGGTCGTACGCGCCCAGCTTGTCCAACAGCCCCTGCAGTCGGTCCGGGTGCGGCGACTTGGCCTGGTACTCCGCCTCCATCGGGGTGCCGGCGATCATGTCGACGGTCATCTCGCCCACCGCCTCGCTGTTCTCCGGACGATCCCCGTCGGGGTGGTAGGACGCCGACGAGACGATCAGCTTGCGGACCAGCTCAGGGTTGCGGATGGCCAGGTGCAACGCGACCGCGCCGCCGACGCTGAAGCCGAACACATCGACCTGCGTCACCTCGAGGTGCTGCAGCAGACCGATCACGTCCGACGCCAGGTCGGCGCTGGTCAGCGGCCGGTCCAGATCGTTGGTGCGACCGTGGCCCTGGAAGTCGGTGGCGATGACCCGCCGGGTGGCGGCCAGGCTCGGCAGCAGCGCCCCGAACTGCAGGTCGATGTCGAACAGCCCACCGTGCAGGAGCAGCAACGGCGTCCCGCCGGAGCCATGGATCTCGTAGTACATCTGCAGGCCGTTGACGGGGGCGTACCCCGTCTGGGCCGGGGTTGTGGTTTCGGTCACGCGTCCCTCCTATCGGCACCGTGGGAACAGCAGGACTCGAACCTGCGACTCCTTGCTTGTAAGGCAAGTGCTCTACCAACTGAGCTATGCTCCCGGGCCGACGGCGGAGCGTCGGCAGCCGCCTACTTTATACGAGCGGGGAGGTGCGGATGCCGTCGCCGACGGTGCCCGACCGGGTGGCCTGGGCGGTCGACCAGCTCGATCTCCGCCCGGACGCACGGGTGCTGGAGATCGGTGGCGGTCCCGGTGCGGCGGCCGAGCTGGTCTGTGGCCGGCTGGAGCGCGGCTTCCTGCTGGGCATCGACCGCTCGGCGGTGGCGATCGACGGATCGACGAGGCGCAACCGGGCCCACCTGGACGCCGGACGGCTGGAGCTGCGGCAGTGCACCCTGTCCGACCTCGAGGTTCCGGAGGACTCGTTCGACCTGGCGTTCAGTCTCAACGTCAACCTGTTCTGGACCGGCCCGGCGCGACTCGAGCTGGAGTTGCTCCATCGGGCGCTGCGTCCGAATGGCCGGTTGCACATTCTTTACGGTCCGGCACCGGGTGATCCCACGACGGCCTTGGCGGCGGCCCGGCGACATGTCGAGGAGTCGCCGTTCAGTCACGCCGAGGTGCGCCGGACGGAACGGGGATCCGAGGTTCGCTCAGTCAAGGTGTAATGGCTTCGGGTGGCGGCGCCCCCGTACACCGGGGTTTTTGGACTACCGTGGCTCGCGATGCTGAACAAGAACCTCGCGCTGGCCCTCGGCGCGCTGACCGGACTGGTCAGTCTGGTGGCCATGGTCCGGCTGGTCTCCGGCGCCTTCGACGGTGGCCTGTCGGTCTTCGCCTGGGTGATCACGCTGCTGGCCATGGTGCCCTGGGTGGCGTACGCGGCGGCACGCGCCCGGCACGGCCGGCTGACCCTGCGCAGTGCCCTGGTGGTGGCCGGGCTGGATCTCGTCGGTCTGGTGGCGGTCTGGCTGTTCGTGATCGGCCCAGTCGTCGCCCTGGCCTGCTCGCTGGGCGCGTTCGCCGTGATCTGGGTGCGCGACTGGCCGGAGCGCCGGCCCGCGGGGAGGACCGGTTCGTTCGGATCGAGGAGCTCACCGCCGACGAGCGCGACTGACTTTCCCAGTCCCACTCCGCGGCACCAACCCCGACACCGCGGACGTTGCTGCGGCCGCGGAGTCCGGTCAAGTGCCGCGGAGTCGGATGCCACTGAGGTCAGTAGAGTGGCCGGTTGTGGCTGGACCGGACTTTGCTAGCGCGCTGAGCGACCTGAACCAGGCGCTCGGCTCCATCGAGGCTGTCATCGACCCTGACCGCAAGCGGGCCGAGATCGCCGAGCTGGAGCAGGCGGTCGCCGCGCCCGACCTCTGGGACAACCCGGACCACGCCCAGAAGGTGACCTCCCGGCTGTCGGTCCTGCAGACCGATGTCGACCGGGTCGTCAACCTGCGCTCCCGGCTGGACGACCTGGCCATCATGGTCGAGCTGGCCCAGGAAGAGACGGATGACGCCGCGCTGGCCGATGCCGAGGCGGAGCTCGGGGCGCTGCAGCAGGCCATCGAGGCGCTGGAGGTGCGCACCCTGCTGTCGGGGGAGTACGACGAACGGGAGGCCCTGATCACCATCCGTTCCGAGGCGGGCGGTATCGACGCGGCCGACTTCGCGGCGATGCTGCTGCGGATGTACCTGCGGTGGGCCGAGCGGCACCACTACTCGACCGAGGTCTACGACACCTCCTACGCGGAGGAGGCGGGTATCAAGTCCGCGACGTTCCAGGTCAAGGCGCCGTTCGCGTACGGCACCCTGTCGGTCGAGCAGGGCACCCACCGGCTGGTCCGGATCTCCCCGTTCGACAACCAGGGACGGCGGCAGACCTCCTTCGCCGGGGTCGAGGTGCTGCCGGTGACGGAGCGAGAAGACCACATCGACATCCCGGAGGCCGACCTGCGGATCGACGTGTTCCGTTCGTCGG
Organism: uncultured Actinomycetota bacterium; assembly: GCA_963808435.1. GTDB lineage: Bacteria > Actinomycetota > Actinomycetes > Propionibacteriales > Propionibacteriaceae > Microlunatus. Next base: position 42,192 of record CAWEFW010000029.1, read on the forward strand.
GACCCGGCGGGCAGAGTGTGAACACCACCGACTCGGCGGTGCGGATCACCCACCTGCCCACCGGGATCGTGGTGTCCTGCCAGAACGAGAAGTCCCAGCTGCAGAACAAGGCGGCCGCACTCCGGGTGTTGCAGTCACGGCTGCTGGAGAAGGCCCGGCAGGACCGGGAGACCGAGATGAACGCGCTGAAGGGCGACGGGGGCAACAGCTGGGGCTCGCAGATGCGGTCCTACGTGCTGCACCCGTACCAGATGGTCAAGGACCTGCGCACCGAGTACGAGACGTCCTCCCCGGACGCGGTCTTCGACGGTGACATCGACGGTTTCATCGAGTCCGGGATCCGCTGGCGCCGGACCTCAGAGCTGGGCCAGGCGTAATGGGTTGCCGGGCCGTGAACTGTCGAATCCTGGGATGCGCCGCGGACTCACTTAGACTCGTCCTCGGCCGTCCGGCGTACGCGGGGTGTGACGTCGGAGCCGTCTACCCGGCCACCACTGCATCGTGATCCGATTCGAGAACGTCTCCAAGACCTACGACGGGCAGCGGCGCGCCGCGCTCGAGGACATCAACGTCGACATCGACAAGGGCGAGTTCGTCTTCCTGGTCGGCGCGTCAGGCTCGGGGAAGTCGACGTTCCTGCGGCTCATCCTGCGTGAGCAGCGACCCACCAAGGGCCGGGTCTTCGTCGCCGGACGCGAGCTCAACAAGCTGCACAGCTGGAAGATCCCGGCCATGCGCCGACAGATCGGGACGGTCTTCCAGGACTTCCGGCTGCTGCCCAACAAGACGGTCACCGAGAACGTGGCGTTCGCGCTGCAGGTGATCGGCAAGCCGGCGTCGACGATCCGCCGGGTGGTGCCCGAGGTGCTGGAGCTGGTCGGGCTGGAGGGCAAAGGCGGGCGGCTGCCCGAGGAGCTTTCCGGTGGCGAGCAGCAGCGCGTCGCGATCGCCCGCGCCTTCGTCAACCGACCGATGATCCTGATCGCCGACGAGCCCACGGGAAACCTGGACCCGACCACCAGCGTTGGGATCATGAAGCTGCTGGACCGGATCAACCGGGCCGACACCACCGTCCTGATGGCCACCCACGACTCGACCATCGTCGACCAGATGCGCAAGCGGGTGATCGAGCTGGACGACGGTGGGCTGGTCCGCGACCAGAGCCGGGGTGTGTACGGGTACCAGTGATGCCGCAAGGGGGACCACCCCCTTGGACCGCCGCGGCGCGCCGAGATCATCCGGGCGCGCGCCGTGGCTACTCTCCCTCTCTTCCGTGACCGACGAGGAAGTCTGAATGCGTTTCCGCCACATCCTGTCCGAGACCCGCGCGGGTCTGCGTCAGAACCTGACGATGACCCTGGCCGTGATCATGACCATGTGGGTGTCGCTGTCGCTGTTCGGCGCCGGCCTGCTGGCCAGCCAGCAGGTGGACCTGATGAAGGGCCGCTGGTACGACAAGATCGAGATCTCGATCTTCCTGTGCACCAAGGACACCCGCGGCGACCAGTGTGAGCCCAACCAGGACGTCACCCAGGCGCAGAAGGACATCATCCGGACCACCTTGGAGACCAACCCGGAGGTCGCGCCCGACGGCGTCTACTTCGAGACCAAGCAGGAGGCGTGGGAGGAGTTCCAGCGGGCGTACGAGGGCAGCCCGATCCAGGACTCGCTCGAGATCGACCAGATGCAGGAGTCGTTCCGGGTCAAGCTGCGCAACCCGGAGGAGTACCAGGGTGTGGTCAGCTCGGTGGTCGGGCTCAAGGGGGTGCAGAAGGTCCAGGACCTGCACCAGCTGCTGGATCCCTTCTTCCGGGCGTTGAACGTCCTGCAGTGGTCGACGGCCGGCGCCTCCGCCCTACTCCTGCTCGCTTCGGCGCTGCAGATCGGCAACACGATCAGGTTGGCCACCTTCGCCCGCCGCCGAGAGATCGGCATCATGCGCCTGGTCGGGGCGAGCAACTTCTACATCACCGTGCCGTTCCTGCTGGAGGCGGTGATCTCTGCCCTGATCGGCGTCGCCCTGGCCTGCATCACCCTCAGCGCCGGGGTCTACATCTGGATCATTCGGGGGGTGCGGGAGACCATCCGGTTCGTGGCCTGGATCGGGTGGCGGCAGACGGGTCTGGCGATGCTCGCGATCCTGGTCGTCGGCCTCGTGCTCGCCGTGATCCCGACCGTGGTGACCACGAGACGCTATCTGCGCGTCTGAGTCACATTCGTCTCAGCAGATAACTACTCTTTACCTGAATTACTCAACTCTTACTTGAGACTTAAGCCACAATTGGCACATTAGTCACAGCAATCACGCCGTTTCGCCTTGCCAGACCGCTCGCCGGTCTGCATATCATGCCGAGGCTGGTACGACCGTGGGCGACGGACGACCTGGTCACGGCTCCTGTCCGACCCTCGGACCTGGCGCCGCCGACCACGTCCCTACTCCCCCGTCCACCGGCATCGACAACCGAACATGGGATGGGGAAAGCTGTGGTTCCGGATCTTCCCTACGTCCGCAAGGACGTTCCGGACGACAGCGAAGCACCGAAGGCGAGTGGTCGCTTCGCCGGACTGGTCAGACGTCGGGTTACGACCGAGTCCGCGTCCTTGGGCACAACCGAATACGTCGTCCGCCAGGCGCGGACCGGCGGTCGTCGCGTACGCCGCGGGCTTCTGGTGGCGCTCACCGTGACGCTGGCCTCCGCCGTGTGGCTGACGCTGCTGACCCCCGCGACCGCCGATGACCTGACCGACCGGCGTAAGCAGATCGCCAAGCAGATCACGCAGACCAAGCACGAGCTGAGCGAGTCCTCCGCCACTCTGAGAAAGGCCGGCGTCGAGGTGGCGCGGACCCAGGGCCGGCTGGACGTGGCCGAAGCCAAGCTGCGCAAGACCCAGAGCGAGCTCGCGGTGGCCAAGGCGAAGGACGCCGCCGCCTCGACCAGGCTACGCAAGGCCCAGGACGACCTGCGCAAGGCCAAGGCCGCGGTCCGGGCCGGGCAGCGTGAGCTGAACGCCCAGGAGGCGATGGCCGGCCGGCTGGTCCGCGACCAGTACCAGCAGCAGTCCAACCTGATGCCGGTGGCCCTACTCGTCGGGGCCAGCTCGCCGGAGGACCTGCAGACCCGGTTGCAGTGGTCGACCACCATGTTCGACACGGCCCAGGCCGAGATCGTCGAGCTGACCCGGATCCAACGCAAGCTCGAGGCCGCCAAGGCGCGGCAGGCGGCGCTGGAGAGGCAGGTGGCCGCGGAGCGCAAGGCCGCGGCGGAGAACCTCGCGCTGCGCAAGACCCTGGAGGCGCGGGCCGCGACCGAGCAGGCCAGCGTGGCCGGGCTGCTCCGGCAGCGGGAGGCCCAGCGGGTCGCGGCCGCCGACGACGTGGCCGCCGACAAGGCCCGCTACGAGCAGCTGCAACAGGAGCGCTCGTCGGTGGAGCGGCGGATCGCGATCCGCATCGCCAAGGCCAAGGCCGAGGCGCGCGCCAAGGCTCAAGCCGAGGCACGGGCGCGGGCCAAGGCCGCCGCGGCCCGGAAGCGCGCGGCCGCACGAGCAGCGGCGGAAGCCAAGCGCGCCGAGCAGCGCGCCAAGGCGGCCCGCGGTGCGAAGGCACGGGCCAAAGCGGCCCAAGTGGCGCGGAAGGCGAAGGCTCGGGCTCGGGCCGCCGAGCGGCGGGCGAGCGGGTCGTCCCGGTCCAGCAGCGCGCAGCGGGCGAGCCAGAACTTCATGCATCCGGTGCCGGGCCCAATCACCTCTGCCTACGGCATGCGGTTCCACCCGGTGCTGCACTACTGGAAGCTGCACGACGGCACCGACTTCCGGGCCAGCTGCGGAACCAGGATCCGCGCTCCGTACGCGGGGCGGGTCGAGGAGAAGTACTACAACGGCGGCTACGGCAACCGCCTGATGATCGACCACGGCTACGTGCGCGGGAAGTACGTCACCACCGGCTACAACCACGCCATCAGGTACACGGTCGGGGTCGGGCAGCGGGTCCGCCAGGGCCAGGTGATCGGCTACGTGGGCAGCACCGGCTACTCGACCGGCTGCCACCTGCACCTGATGGTCTGGCTGAACGGCCGGGTCACCAACCCGATGCACTGGTTCTGACCGTTCTTCCCTGAAACTGCGACGCCAGTCGGCCGGCAGGGGCCCGACAAGCCGCGAAGCGGTGAACGCGCGTCGCAGATTCAGGCGCAAGCCCGGGCGGTGGGCGCGAGTTGGCCCGTCAGCGGGGAGGATAGGGGCCATGGTGAAGGAGAAGGGCCGCAAGCTGGTCGCACAGAACCGCAAGGCGCGGCACGACTACCACATCCACGACAGCTACGAGGCTGGGATCGTGCTCAGTGGTACCGAGGTGAAGTCGCTGCGGGAGGGGAGGGCCAACCTGACGGACGCCTTCGCCACGGTGGACGAGGGGGAGGTGTGGCTGCGCGCGGCCCACATCCCGGAGTACAGCCACGGGACCTGGACCAACCACACCGCACGACGCAACCGCAAGCTGTTGCTGAACCGGTCCGAGATCAACAAGATCGAGCGCGAGCTGGGTAACCCGGGCATGACGCTGGTGCCGCTGGCCCTCTACTTCTCCGACGGGTACGCCAAGGTCGAGATCGCCCTGGCCAGCGGCAAGCGGGAGTACGACAAGCGGCAGACGATCGCGGCCCGCGAGTCCCGCCGGGAGGCGGAGCGGGCGCTGGCCGCGCGGAACCGGGGCGGCGCCGAATGAGCCGGTCGAAAGCACAGGCTCTGCGTCTGTCGAGGCCATGGCCCCTGAGCCCTTCGACAGGCTCAGGACACGCCCTGTCGAAGGGCGTCCGTCTGCTGCTGGCCTTGGCGCTGGCGACGCTGTCGGTGCTGGCCCTCTCGGTGCTGCGGCCCACCCCGGCGTACGCCGCAGACGACCTGATCGAGAGTTTCGACATCCGCTATGTCGTCAACCCCAGCGGAGTGCTGAGCGTGACCGAGACTCTCGTCTGGCGGTTCGGGGACGACTCGGGCCGGCACGGCATCGAGCGCTACTTCATCATCCGCGAGCCGTACGACGACCAGCAGGACGCGGTCTATGAGATCGACAACATCCAGGTCGACAGCCCAGACCCCGGCGTGGCGACCCAGTTCAGTGAGCGGGACGACGAGGCCAAGGACGGCCGTGAGGTGCAGAAGCGGATCCGGATCGGCGACCCGGACGAGACGATCTCCGCCCCGACCGCGACCTACGTGATCTCCTACGAGGTCAAAGGCGCGATGCGCACTTTCAGCGACTACGACGAGTTCTTCTGGGACGCCACCGGCTTCGAGAACCCGCAGATCCGGCAGGCCTCGGTGACCGCCGAGGTGCCCGGCGGGGCCCAGGACGCGTCGTGTTTCTCCGGTCCGCCGCAGAGCACGACGACATGTGACCACGTCGACTTCTCGCCAGGTGGATCTGCCACCTTCAGCCAGTCCAACCTCGCCCCGGGCAGCGGGATCTCGATCGGTGTCAAGATCACCTCAGGCCTGGTGGCCGACAACGCGCCGCATCTGGAGCCGGACGGGTCGAAGCTGACCTCGGGTGAGCGGGCCGGGGTGATCGGCCTGGCCGCCGCCTTCGGCGCGGTCCTGATCGGTTCGCCGCTGGTCGGGGTGCTGTGGTGGCGCAAGAACGGGCGGGACCAGCGCTACGCCGGCCTCGCGCCGGGCACCGTGCCCCTGGATGGGCAGTCCGCCGCAATCGTGGCCCACGACCCGGACATAGCTATCCCGGTGGCCTTCACGCCGCCGCGGATCCCGGTAGCCGAAGCCGGCCTGCTGGTCGACGGCCAGGTGGACACCCGGGAGACGGCGGCGACGATCATCGACCTCGCCGTCCGCGGCGCGCTCACCGTGCAGAGCACCGGCGAGGACGACTTCCGGATCACGCTGGTCGATCCCGACCGGGCCGCGGCGCCGCACGAGATGGTGCTGCTGACCAGCCTGTTCGACGGCGAGCCGCCGGGAGCGACGAAGGACCTCTCGGCCCGGGGCAGCATGGTCTCGGCCCACACCAAGATGCGCGACTCGGTGCGCAACCAGGTCGCCTCCCGGGGCTGGTTCCGCAAGGTCCCGTCAGCAGCCACCACCGGCACGTTCGGGTTCGGGGCGATCGCGTTCGGGATCTTCCTGGCGTTCTCCGTCGGCGCGTGGGTGCTGTGGATCCTGGTACCACTGCTGCCGATCCTCGTCACTGTGGCGGTGATCCGGATCAAGCTGCGCCGCGGCCAGCGGACGGCGGAGGGCCGCGCGGTCACCGACCAGATCGAGGGCTTCAAGACCTATCTGGCCACGGCCGAGGCGGACCAGCTCCGGTTCGAGGAGGGGGAGGACATCTTCTCCAAGTACCTCCCCTGGGCGATCATCTTCGAGCTGGCCGACCGTTGGGCCAAGATCTGCAGCGACCTCGTGGCCATGGGCCGGATACCCGACGCCACCCCGTACTGGTACGTCGGCAGCTACCACATCGGCGCCTTCAACACCGGCTTTCTCACCAGCAGTCTGACCAGCGCGGCTACTCCGGCACCCTCGTCGGGGAGCAGCGGCAGCGGCTTCGGCGGCGGGAGCTCCTTCGGCGGTGGCGGGTTCTCCGGCGGCGGTGGTGGCGGAGGCGGCAGCGGCAGCTGGTAGGTCCCGCTTGATGCGCGCTGAGCCTGTCGAAAGCGCCGAGGTTCGGACTTCGACAGGCTCAGCCCGCATGGCGGTCTAACGGGTGTCGACCAGGTCGCAGACGAAGATCAGCGTCTCGCCCGGCTTGATCACGCCACCGGCGCCGCGGTCCCCGTACGCCAGATCCGGCGGAATGGTCAGCTGCCGGCGGCCGCCGACCTTCATGCCCACCAGTCCCTGGTCCCAGCCGGAGATGACCCGGCCGGCTCCGAGCCGGAACTCCAGCGGCTCGCCACGGTTCCAGGAGGCGTCGAACTCCTCGCCGGTGCTGAAGGCCACGCCGACGTAGTGCACCCGGACCGTCTGGCCCGGCTGGGCCTCGGACCCGGTGCCCTCGGTTAGGTCGAGGATGTCCAGCTCGGTGGGCGGATCGCCGTAGGGGAACTCAATCTCTGGCTTCACAGTCACGAGGGAACACCCTAGAGGGCCGGACTCGGGGTCGACCCGGGGGAGTGCCCGATGGCGCACGCGGCCCGACCCGCCGATGCTTAGTGCATGAGCCCGACCTACGAGCACCCCAGCCTGAAGATGTACGTCACACCCGAGCAGCGCGACCGCGCGGAGTCCTGGTTGAAGGAGGCGTACGCGGACGGCCGGATCACCGAGCTCGACTTCGACACCCGGATCGGCCAGGTGATCACCGCCGAGACCCGCAAGGACCTGAACGAGGCGTTCTACGGCCTGGTGCAGGTGCCCACCCCCTCCCGCGCACTCGGCGTGCACCCGGCGTACCAGCCCATGATCCGTCCGGAGACCCGGCAGCAGGCCGGCCGCGGGGTCGCCGGCTTCGCCCACTTCTCGGTGTTCTTCCTCTGGCTGCTCGGCCCGGGCATGGTGTTCGCGCTGTCCTCACCGGGCACGTACGCCCGGCGCGAGGCGGCGAAGGCGTTCAACTTCCAGCTGATTTCCTTCATCGCCTTCGTGGTCGTCGGCATCCTGGCCGGGGTCACCGGGTTCGACGTCTTCGAGTTCCTGCTGCCGTTCATGGGGCTGAGCTGGTTCATCCTGACCATCGTGGGCGGGGCCAAGGCCCTGCAGGGTGAGAACTGGCGCAACCCGGTCAAGGCCGTGGCCAAGCTCGAGGTGCTCTCCGAGAAGTAGGTGCTCCGACGCGGCGGCGGGAAGCAATCGCCTCGCCGCCGCGTTGCAGCAGGCGTAGACTCAGGCTTCGCAGCCGAGGCTGCGGTTACAACTCAACAGGGGGTGATCGGTTTCGACTTGGGTCGATAGTCCCAGGAGAAGCGGGCCGAGAAGCCAAGGTCAACTCGTTAATGTCCCTTGGAAACCAATAAGTGCCGATAACAAGCGCACTCAGTTCGCTCTCGCTGCCTGAGCAGTGACCGAACGGTCAGACCGGGCTAGTCTCCGTCCCGGACCCTGGCCTCATCTAGGAGACTTACCCGCTAGGACGGGCCTTCGGGCCTAACGGGGAAACTTACGAAGGCTGGGCTTGTCTGCAACGTGCTGGTGCGAGTGCAGGAGCCGAGAGAACGCCTAGCCAGCTGCGCCCGGAGAAGTCCTGGTTCGTCGTCCGAGGACGCGGGTTCGATTCCCGCCACCTCCACCCCTGAGAAGCACTACGCCGGAGTCCCCGACGTAGTGTTTTTCGTTGTGACGACTTCACCTCGCTCGGCTGGCGAGGGCCGGGTGACCGCCGCCGACCTCGGGGCGTGGTTGCTCAAGGGCAATGCCGACCGGGTGGACCTGGTCGAGCGCTTCCGCCGTGACCCCCGAATCTCGACCTGGTGTGTGCAGCCCGGCTACCGGGCCCGGATGATGGGTCCCGGTCAGCGCGTCGTCTTCTGGGCCAGTGGCAGCCGCAGCCGACTGCCGTACGGAGTCTGGGGCTGCGGGTTCGTCACCGGTCCCGCGGAGCTGCACTTGGAGGACGGCCGGTGGCGCGTTCCGCTCGACCTGGGCATCGCCGACCCAACGGAGTGGGTCCCGCGTACGGAGCTGCGGGCTGACCCCCGCCTCGCGGACGCCGAGGTGTTCCGCCAGCCGCAGGCCGCCAACCCCTCGTTTCTCACCGTCGCCCAGTTCGCCGCGCTGCGCGATTACCTCGAGGACTGAGCGCGCCCGGAGGCGTCCAGCACGGACGCGACCACTACGGCGGCCGCGGCGGACCAGGCCTGGGGGCGGCAGGCGGCGGGGTAGGGCACCGGCTCACCCTCGCCCGACCACAGTTCCGGGAGCCGCTGGTCGAAGGCCACCGACGCCCGTAACAGGCCCTCGACCAGCCCGTCGGCGTACGCAGTCAGGCCGGCCCGGTGCAGTCCCAGGATGGCGATCGCCGTGTCGTGCGGCCACACCGAGCCGCAGTGGTAGCTGAGCGGGGAGTAGCCGCCGTCCGCCGCCGACATGGTGCGCAGTCCCAACCCCGAGTCCAGGTCGGATCCGGCGAGGTGCCGGGCGACGACCAGCTCATCGTCCGGGTCAAGCAGGCCGGTGCCCAGCAGGTGGCCGATATTGCTGGTCAGCGTGTCGACGGGCCGTTTGGATCCGTCGAGAGCCAGGGCGGGGAACCGACTTTCGCCCTCGCCGCACCAGTACACCGCCCGGAACCGCTCCTTCAGCGCCGCCGCCCACTCCCGGTACCGTTCCGCGCCGGGGCGGCCGAACGCGTCCAGCAGGTCGGCCCCGCGCGTCGCGGCCTCGAACGCGTACGCCTGCACCTCGCAGAGCGCCACCGGACCGGTGGCGATGGTGCCGTCGGCGAACCGCACCGAGTCGGCGGAGTCCTTCCAGCCCTGGTTGGCCAGCCCGTGACCGCTGAGGTCGAGATACTCGCAGAAGCCGTCCCCGTCGGCGTCGCCGTCCTCGACCACCCAGCGCAGCGCGCCTTCCAAGGTGGGTAGCAGCGTCTCGATCTCCGTGTCCGGCACCCCGGAGCGCCACGCGTCGTACAGCGTGCACACCCACAGCGGGGTGGCGTCGATCGTGCCGTAATAGAGCGGGGGTAGAGCAAGGTCCCCATGTGCGACGGCAGCCCGTCGCAGCTCGTGCAGGATCTTGCCCGGGGCCTCCGCTCTGTCGACATCGACCGTGGTTCCGGCCCGCCGTGCCAGCACCCGCAGCGTGCCCATCGCGTACGCCGGGTCGACCGGCAGCAGCATCCGCGCGGTCCACAGCGAGTCGCGGCCGAACAGGGTGAGGTACCAGGGTGAGCCGGCAGCGAAGAAGACGTCGTCGGGGCTGTCGACGGTGGTCATCCGCAGGCCGTTCAGGTCCGCCAGGGAGCGCTCCAGCCAGGGCCGGAGCCGGTGGTCGGTGCCGCGGCCCGGGTCGGTGGCCCGCTCGGCCAGCCCCTTGGCGATCCGTGCGGCGGCCAGCGCGGGTCGGCCGGCCGGTCCCACCACGCTGCCCTGATCGGTCACGGCCAGCGTCCAGCCGACGGTCGTACTGCCCCGGGGAGACACGCTCAGGTCCCAGGTCAGCTCCAGGCTGGCCGGTGCGGAACCGACGGCCGCATCCGGCGCGGACAGCTGTGCCGTCACCTCGTCATTGCCCCAGGTGAGCGGGTCGGGTCCCGGGCGCAGCGGCGGGCCGTCGCTGCCGCCCCGCACCAGCGGCATCGGGGCCAGGTCCCGTACCACCGTCAATGCCAGCCGCAGGGTCACCGACTGGTCGAGCCAGGAGGTGACGGTCAGCGTCTCGGTCAGCCGGCCCGGCGCCAGCCGGCGTTCGGCGTCCAGGCGTACCGGCGTGCTCCGGTGGGCGGGCCCACCGTCGGCCAGCTCGCGGAGCAGGAAGGTGAAGAGCAGCCCGTCGCCGTTCTCGTCCGCGGCGAGGGACCGCGTCGCGATGTGCTCCGGGGGCCGGCCGTCAGCGGTCAGGACCAGGCCGGAGAGCACGCGCAGGTCTGCATGCCACAGCCCCTCGACCCCGACCGGGCCCTCGGCCCGGCCGATGCCACCGTCCTCCCGGCCGAACATCTGGCTCGGTGCCGCCACGAGGATGGTCAGATCGTGCAGGAACGGCTGTCGCGGCTGGCTCATCGGTGCATCATCCTCACCACTCCTCGACCAGCCCGACCCGGGTCACGCGTACGGCCGCCGCCCCGAGCTCGTCGCTCGCCGCCAGGTCGACCTCCGCGCTGATCCCCCAGTCGTGGTCGCCGGCCGGGTCGTCGATGATCTGTCGCACCCGCCACCGGCCCGGTTGCTCGTCGATGATCATCCGCTGCGGCCCGCGGGCGTCCGCTCCGGTCTGGATCAGGCCGTGTGCCGCGAAGTACGGCTCCAGCGCCGCGGACCACCGCTCTGCGGTCCACCCGACGTCGCCGTCCAGCTCGCCCAGCTCGGCCCAGCGGCGGCGGGCGGCCAGCTCCACCCGGCGGAACATCGCGTTGCGCACCAGCACCCGGAAGGCCCGGGTGTTGCTGGTCACCGACGTCGGCGGACCGGAGACGGCTGCGATCGCGGTCTCCGGGTCCGGGTTGCGCAGCCGTTCCCACTCCTCGAGCAGGCTGGAGTCGACCTGGCGGACGAGCTCGCCGAGCCAGGCGATCAGGTCGGCCAGCGGCTCCGTGTGGGCGGCCTCCGGCACGGTCTGGCGGAGCGCCTTGTAGGCGTCAGCCAGGTAGCGCAGCACGACCCCCTCGGCCCGGGCCAACCCGTAGAACGCCACGTACTCGGGAAACGTCATCGACCGTTCCGCCAGGTCACGGACCACCGACTTCGGGCTCAGCCGTTCGTCCAGCACCCACGGGTGGCTGCGCGCGTACGCAGCGAAGCCCACCTCCAGCAGATCGGCCAGCGGCTGGGGGTAGGTGACGTCCTCGACGAGCTCGACCCGCTCCTCGTACTCGATGCCCTCGCGCTTCATCGCCTCGACCGCCTCGGCCCGGGCCCGGGAGCGCTGCGCGCGCAGCACCGGTGTCGGGTCCTCCAGGGTCGCCTCCACCGCCGACACCACGTCCAGGGCGTACGTCTCCGCCTGCGGGTCCAGCAGGTCCACCGCAGCCAGCGCGAACGGCGACAGCGGCTGGTTGAGCGCGAACTCCGGCTGCAGCTCCACCGTCAGCCGGGCCAGCCGACCCTCGGAGTCGGGCTGGGTCAGTCGCTCGACCACCTCAGTGCTGAGCAGTCCGCGGTAGATGGTCAGGGCCCGGCGAGCGTGTCGCAGCTGGCGGGCCCGCGGCTCGTCGTTGTCGAAGACCAGCCGCCGCATCGACGCCCAGCAGTCGCCCGGCCGGGCGATCACGTTGAGGATCATCGCGTGGCTGACCCGGAAGGACGACTCCAGCGGTTCCGGGTCCGCGGCGACCAGCCGTTCGTACGTCGGTTCGCCGTACCCGACCGTGCCCTCGGGCGGTTTCTTCCGGACCACCTTGCGGCGCTTCTTGGGGTCGTCCCCGGCCTTGGCCAGCGCTCTGAGGTTGGCCACCACGTGGTCGGGGGCCTGGACGAGCACGGTGCCCGAGGAGTCGAACCCGGCCCGCCCGGCCCGCCCGGCGATCTGGTGGAACTCCCGGGCCGTGAGCAGCCGCGGCCGGACGCCGTCGTACTTGCTCAGCGAGGTGAGCAGCACCGTACGGATGGGCACGTTGATCCCGACGCCGAGCGTGTCGGTGCCGCAGATGACCTTGAGCAGGCCGGCCTGGGCGAGCAGCTCGACCAGGCGGCGGTACTTGGGCAGCATCCCGGCGTGGTGCACCCCGATCCCGGTGCGGACCAGCCGGGACAGCACCTTGCCGAAGCCGGAGCTGAACCGGAACCCGCCGATCAGCTCGGCGATGGAGTCCTTCTCCTCCCGGCTGCAGATCTTCAGGCTGCTCAGGGACTGGGCCTGCTCGACCGCGGCCGCCCGGCTACCGTGCACGACGTAGACGGGGGCCTGGTGGGTGCTGAGCAGCTCCTCGATCGTCTCGTGCAGCGGGGTGGTCACCCACGCGTAGTGCAGCGGCACCGGACGCTCGGCCGAGGCCACCACGGCGGTCGGCCGGCTGGTCCGCCGGGTGAGGTCCTCGGCCAGCCGGGTGACGTCGCCCAGGGTGGCCGACATCAGCAGGAACTGAGCGCGGGGCAGCTCGATCAGCGGCACCTGCCAGGCCCAGCCGCGCTCCGGGTCGGCGTAGTAGTGGAACTCGTCCATGATCACCGCGGCGATGTCGCGCCTTTCGGCCCTGGCGGAGCGCGATATTGGCCAGCACCTCGGCGGTGCAGCAGATCACCGGTGCGCCGGGGTTGACGCTGGCGTCGCCGGTGAGCATCCCGACCCGCTCGGGGCCGAACACGGCCACGGCGGCGAAGAACTTCTCCGACACCAGCGCCTTGATCGGCGCGGTGTAGAAGACCCGCCCGCCCTCGGCCAGGGTGGCGTACTGCAGGCCGGTCGCCACCAGGCTCTTGCCGGAGCCGGTGGGCGTGGCGAGGATGACGTTGGCGCCGGTGACCAGCTCGAGCAGCGCCTCGGCCTGCGCCGGGTACGGCGTCAGACCCTGGTCCTCCAGCCAGCCGGTGAAGGACGCGTAGATGGCGTCCGGGTCGGCGGCCACCGGGGCGGAGAGCTGAGTCATGTCGTCCTCGATCCTCCTCGCGTGGAACTCTGGGGGCGTGACCGACCCCACGGATGCAGCGCACGCCGTGGTGCCGATAACCGCCGACCCGCCGGAGCTTTCCGGACCGACCCTGCTCGGCCAGGGCTGGCGCGACCTGACCTTCCTGCACTGGCGGGTCCACCCGGCCCGCGTGGCGCCGCTGCTGCCCGCCGGGACCGCGCCGGACGTGTTCGACGGCAGCAGCTGGGTGGGCCTGATCCCGTTCCAGCTGGTCGGAGCACACTTCGGAACCGGACCGGCGCTGCCGTACGTCGGCACCTTTCCCGAGACCAACGTCCGCTGCTACTCCAAGGACGGCGAGGGGCGGCACGGCGTGGTGTTCGGGTCGCTGGACGCGGCCCGGCTGCCGTTCGTGCTGGGCGCGCGAGCGGCCCTCGGTCTGAACTATGCGTGGTCGCGGATGCGCGTGGAGCGGTCTGGATCGGTGATCCGCTACACCAGCCGGCGCCGCTGGCCGGGCCCGCGTGGAGCGCGAAGCGATATCCGGGTGCACGTCACCGCCGAGGTGGTCGACGACCCGCTCGCCGACTTCCTCACCGCCCGCTGGGGCCTGCACACCCGCCACCTGGGCCGGACCTTCTTCCTGCCGAACACCCACGCCCGCTGGCCGCTGCGGCGGGCCCGGCTGATCAGCCTCGACGACGAGCTCCTGGCGGCCTCCGGCTTCGCGGGCCTCGCCGAGCGCGCACCGGACTCGGTGCTCTACTCCGCCGGCGTCCGGACCCGGTTCGGTGCGCCGCAGCGGGTTCGCGGGGCGCCGCCGGTCGCTACCATGCCAGGGTGAGCACCGTCGCCGGGCCGGGGTCCAAGGTCGGGACCGGAGCGATCGAGGCGTTGCGGGACGTGCTGGCCGACGGCCAGCTGATCGCGGTCGGCGGGTTCGGGCTCTGTGGCATCCCGGTCGACCTGATCGAGGCGGTTCGTGACTCCGGAGTGCGGGACCTGACCATCGTGTCCAACAACATGGGGGTGGACGGCAAGGGCCTCGGCGTGCTGCTCGAGACCGGGCAGGTGCGCAAGGTGCTGGCCTCGTACGTGGGGGAGAACAAGCTCTTCGCCGCGCAGTACCTGGCCGGGCAGCTCGAGGTGGAGTTCAACCCGCAGGGCACGCTCGCCGAGCGGCTGCGGGCCGGCGGCGCCGGCATCCCCGCCTTCTACACCGCGACCGGCGTCGGGACGGTGATCGCCGAAGGTAAGCCGCACGCCGAGTTCGACGGGCGGACCTTCCTGCTGGAGCGCGGCATCGTCGCCGACGTGGGCCTGGTGCACGCGTACCGGGCGGACCCGGACGGAAACCTGCAGTACCGGCTGTCCGCGCGCAACTTCAACCCCCTGGTTGCGGCGGCGGCCAAGGTCACCGTGGTGGAGGCCGAGGAGATCGTCGGCCGCGGTGAGATCGACCCGGACCAGGTGCACACGCCGGGGGTGTACGTGAACACCGTGGTCGCCGCCCGACCCAAGGCCAAGGAGATCGAGAAGACGGTGCACCGGGCCCGTCCGGACGGCGACGGAGGCCGCGGATGACCGAGACGGCGGCACTCCCGGCGGGCTGGACCCGGGACCAGATGGCGGCGATCGCCGCCGCCGAGCTGACCGACGGCGACTACGTCAACCTCGGGATCGGCATCCCCACCCTGGTGGCGAACAACCTGCCGCCCGGCGTACGCGTGGTGCTGCAGAGCGAGAACGGCATCCTCGGCGTCGGGCCCTACCCGTACCCGGGTGAGGAGGACGCCGACCTGATCAACGCCGGCAAGGAGACGGTCACCCTGGCGACGGGAGCGAGCATCTTCGACTCGGCCACCTCGTTCGCGATGATCCGCGGTGGGCACGTCAAGCTGGCCATCCTCGGCGCCATGCAGGTCTCGGCCACCGGCGACCTGGCCAACTGGGCCATTCCCGGCAAGATGGTCAAGGGCATGGGCGGGGCGATGGACCTGGTGGCGGGGACGCCCCGGGTGGTGGTCCTGATGGAGCACGCGGCCAAGGACGGTACGCCCAAGATCGTCAACGAGTGCAGCCTGCCGTTGACCGGGACCCGGGTGGTCAACCGGGTGATCACCAACCTGGCGGTGCTCGACGTCACGGCCGACGGACTGGTGCTGCGGGCGCTGGCCCCCGGGGTGAGCCAGGAGCAGGTGGCGGCGGTCACCGAGCCGCCGTTCGCGGTGGACCTCGACTAGCAGACAGCCGACCTGGAGCGTCAGGTCGGCAGCCGACCGTCGGCGGCCTCGACCAGGGTGGCGGGCGCGGACAGCGTCCAGGCCTCGTAGGTCAGCTCGGCCAGCTCGTCCCGGTCGATGCGCTCCAGGTAGACCACCACCCAGCCGAACTGGCCGGCGGTGAACTGCACCTCGAACACGTCCGGGCGCTCGGCCACCAGGGCCAGCTGCTCGCTCAGCAGCTGCTTCAGCCCGACGGTCTGGGTCCGCTCCCAGAGGTAGCCGAACGTCTGCCCGCGGACCCGGAAGGTCGACCAGCTGGGGGAGTCGCTGCGTTCGACGCCGTCGAGCTGGGCCACCAGCTCGAGGAAGTCCTCCGACTGGGTCCCCACGCGGGCATTGAACCAGCCCGAGCCGACCGCGCCGGGCGGAGGCGAGCTCCGCACTGCAGCCGGGCGCTGAACTTGATTGATTCCAGGAACCGGGCAAGACTGCGAGACGTGCCCACGAGTTCGGACTTCACGCGCACGTTGCGGAAAGCCGGTCTCCGGGTGACCCGTCCTCGGGTGGCGGTGCTGGGCGCACTGCACAACCATCCGCACGCCGACACGGACTCGATCATCGGAGTCGTTCGGCAGGATCTCGGTGAGGTGTCCCATCAGGCCGTCTACGACGTACTGCGCGCCCTGACCATCGCGGGGCTGGTGCGCCGTTTCCAGCCGACGGGCTCGGTGGCGCGTTACGAGGCGCGGGTGGGGGACAACCACCACCACGTCGTCTGTCGATCGTGCGGCGCCATCGCCGATGTCGACTGCGCGGTCGGGCAGGCCCCGTGCCTTCCCGTCCCCGACGGCTCGGGCTACGAGATCGACGAGGCCGAGGTCATCTACTGGGGGCGCTGCGCCAACTGTGCCGCAGTGTCCCGACACCCGACACCACGACCACCACATTTCCCTAGCGGCTGATCAGGAGAGGGACCGATATGACCGACACCAAGGACGAGACGCAGAGCGTCAGCGAGAGCGAGAACCCGGCCATCCCGTCCCCGACGCCCAAGCTCAACGGGCGGCCGCAGACGAACCAGGACTGGTGGCCGAACCAGCTGAACCTGCAGGTCCTGCACCAGCACTCGCCCCGGAGCAACCCGATGGGCGAGGACTTCACGTACGCCGAGGAGTTCCAGACCCTCGACGTCGAGGCGTTGAAGCGGGACATCTTCGCGGTGATGACCACGTCGCAGGACTGGTGGCCGGCCGACTACGGCCACTACGGGCCGCTCTTCATCCGGATGAGCTGGCACTCCGCGGGCACGTACCGCATCGCCGACGGCCGCGGCGGCGGCGGCGATGGCGCCCAGCGCTTCGCCCCCCTCAACAGCTGGCCGGACAACGTCAGCCTGGACAAGGCCCGCCGGTTGCTCTGGCCGATCAAGCAGAAGTACGGCCGCAAGATCTCCTGGGCCGACCTCCTGGTCTTCGCCGGCAACTGCGCGTACGAGTCGATGGGGTTCAAGACGTTCGGCTTCGGCTTCGGGCGAGAGGACATCTGGGAGCCCGAGGAGATCTTCTGGGGGCCGGAGAACACCTGGCTCGGCGACGAACGCTACAGCGGCGACCGGGTGCTCTCCGGACCGTTCGGTGCGGTCCAGATGGGCCTGATCTACGTGAACCCGGAGGGGCCGAGCGGCAACCCGGATCCGCTGGCGTCCGCCCGGGACATCCGCGAGACCTTCGGTCGGATGGCCATGAACGACGAGGAGACGGTCGCGCTCATCGTCGGCGGTCACACGGTCGGCAAGACCCACGGCGCCGTTGACCCGAAGTACATCGGTCCGGAGCCCGAGGCCGCGCCACTCGAGCAGCAGGGCCTTGGCTGGAAGAACTCCTACGGCAGCGGCAAGGGCCCCGACACGCTCACCAGCGGTCTGGAGGGTGCCTGGACCTACGAGCCGACCACGTGGGACAACGGGTATCTGGACGTCCTGTTCCGCTACGACTGGGAGCTGACCACCAGCCCAGCCGGGGCGAAGCAGTGGACGCCCAAGGATCCCGAGGCTCAGGGCACCGTTCCGGATGCGCATGATCCGGCCAAGCGGCACGCGCCGATCATGCTCACCTCGGACCTGGCCCTGAAGGTCGATCCGATCTACTCCGCCATCGCGAAGCGGTTCTCTGAGAACCCGGACCAGCTCGACGATGCCTTCGCCAAGGCATGGTTCAAGCTGCTGCACCGCGACATGGGACCCGTCTCGCGCTATCTCGGCCCGTGGGTGCCCGAGCCGCAGCTGTGGCAGGACCCCGTCCCGGCGGTCGATCATGAGTTGATCGACGCCCAGGACATCGCCGCCCTCAAGAGCCGGCTGCTGGAGTCGGGCCTGTCGATCCCTCAGCTGGTGTCGACCGCCTGGACCTCGGCGGCCAGCTTCCGCGGCACCGACAAGCGGGGCGGGGCCAACGGGGCGCGGATCCGCCTCTCACCGCAGCGGGACTGGGACGTCAACAGCCCGGCTGAGCTCGCCACGGTGCTGTCGGTCCTCGAGCAGGTCCAGTCGGACTTCAACGGCTCCCAGTCCGGCGGAAAGAAGGTCTCGCTGGCCGACCTGATCGTGCTTGGCGGGTGTGCTGCCGTCGAGCAGGCGGCGCGGAACGCCGGGCACGACATCTCGGTTCCGTTCGCGCCGGGGCGCACCGACGCCTCGCAGGAGCAGACCGACGTGGAGACGTTCGCCGTGCTCGAGCCGAGGGCCGACGGGTTCCGTAACTACCTGGGCGTCGGACAGGAGCTGCCGCCGGAGACCCTGCTGCTGGATCGGGCGTACATGCTGACGCTGTCCGCGCCGGAGATGACCGTCCTGGTCGGCGGTATGCGGGCGTTGAACGCCAATGTCGGGCAGTCCCAGGCCGGAGTCCTCACCGACCGGCCCGGAACCCTGGCTCCCGACTTCTTCGTGAACCTGCTGGACATGGAGACGGAGTGGACGGCGTCCGCCTCCACCGAGCACGGCTTCGAGGGTCGGAACCGGACCACGGGTCAGATCCGATGGACCGCCACCGCCGTTGACCTCGTCTTCGGGGCGCACGCCCAGCTGCGGGCCATCGCGGAGGTCTACGCGGCGGACGACGCGGGGGAGAAGTTCGTGGCCGACTTCGTCGCCGCGTGGGACAAGGTGATGAACCTCGACCGGTTCGACCTGGCCTGATCCCAGCATCCGCCTCGGGCAGGATGGGGCGGTGCCCTACCTCCCGCCGCTGCGCGAGCCGGTGCGGCAGATCGGTCGGCGGCGGTTCGACTTCGACCGCGAGATCGTCGTCATGGGCATCGTCAACCGGACCCCGGACTCCTTCTTCGACCAGGGCCGGACCTACGCACTGGACCGGGCCGTCGATGCGGCGCTGGCCGCCGCCCAGGCGGGCGCCGGCTGGGTGGACATCGGCGGGGTGCCGTTCTCACCCGAAACCCCGGAGGTCAGCGCGGCCGAGGAGCTCGACCGCGTCCTGCCCGTGGTCGCCGCTGTCGCCATGGGCTCCGATGTCGTCATCTCGGTCGACACCTTCCGCCCCGAGGTGGCGGACGAGTGCCTGGCTGCGGGGGCCGCGGTGGTCAATGACACGACGGGACTGCGGGACCCGGAGCTGGTGGCGGTCGTCGCCGCGCGCGGGGCCACGATCGTGATCACCCACAGCCTGGCCGCCCCCCGCCAGCACGTTCGCCGGCCCGACTACGGCGACGTGGTCGACGAGGTACGGGCATTCCTGGCCGATCGGGTCGCGTACGCCGTGAGCCAGGGCGTCGGTGAGAACCAGATCGTCCTCGATCCCGGCCACGACCTGAACAAGAACACCCGGCACAGCCTGGAGCTGACCCGGCGGCTGAGCGAGATCGCCGACCTCGGGCTGCCGCTGCTCGCGGCGGTGTCCAACAAGGACTTCGTCGGCGAGGCCACCGGCCTGACCAGGGCGGACCGGACGCCGCCGTCGCTCGCCGCGGCCACCGCCTGCGCTCTTGCCGGAGCCCGCATCCTGCGGATGCACGACGTCGCCGCTGCGGTCGGCGCGGCCCGGATGACCGAGGTGCTCCTCGGGCTGCGGGAGCCCGTGGAGCTGCGGCACAACATCGACTGACCCGCAAATCCCTTTCGCCAACAGGGATTAATCGAGTGGCTATCGAGGTTGCCCCCTGCGCACGATGGTGTCCGCCAGGTGCCCGTTCTGTTCGTCCGAGGTCCGTTCCTTGTCTTCTGATCCTGCCCGGGTCACGCTGCGCCCTGCACCGGTGCGGCGGACCGGTGAGCCCCGCACCGGATCCTGGGTGTCGCTGTGGCGCTTCCGCTCCTACCTACGTCCGTACGCGCTGCGCTTCGGATCCATGGCCATCTTCGCCGGCCTGGGGATCGCGGCGACGATCGTCGTACCGCTGGTCACCAAGGCGGTGGTCGACGGGCCGATCGCCGACTCCGACCGGCGCGGCCTCTACGTCCTGGGCGCGGCGGCGATCGCGGTGGGGATCGTCGAGGCAGTACTGATGTTCTTCCGGCGCTGGGTGGTGTCCAAGGCCACCCTTGGGGTGGAGACCGACGTCCGGGTCGAGATCTACGCGCAGCTGCAGCGGCTGCCGATGCTCTTCCACAGCCGCTGGGAGTCCGGGCAGCTGCTCTCGCGGATGATGAGCGACCTCTCGACGATCCGCCGCTTCCTCGGCTTCGGGATGCTCTTCATCGTCGTCAACCTCGCGCAGATCGCGGTCGTCGTCGGGATCCTGCTCCACCTCTACTGGCCGCTCGGCCTGGTGGTGCTCGCCTCCACCGTGCCGGTGGTCTGGGTCTCGCTGCATACCGAGAAGGCGTACACCCGCCTGTCGCGCGCGGTCCAGGACCAGACCGGCGACGTCGCCTCCGCGGTCGAGGAGGCCGCGCACGGCGTACGGGCCATCAAGTCCTTCGGCCGCTTCGACCATGTCGTGGGCACCTTCGACAGCCGGACCGAACGGCTGCACGACACCGCGCTGGAGCGCGTCCGGGTGCAGTCGCGGTTCTGGACCTTCCTCGGCGCCATCCCGAGCGCAACCCTGATCATCGTCCTCGGCTTCGGCGCGCTCGCGGCCGGGCAGGGCCGCGTCACGCTCGGCACCCTGGTCGCGTTCACCACGCTGATGATGTCGCTGGTCTGGCCCGTGTCGGCGCTCGGGTTCCTGCTGTCCATGGCTCAGGAGGCCATGACCGCCGCGGACCGGATCGCCGAGGTCCTCGACGCCGAGAACCCCATCCCCGACGGCACCCACGAGCTGGCCGACGTCCGGGGCGAGCTCGTCCTGGAGCACGTGTCGTTCCACTTCCCGGACGCCGACGCCGACGTGCTGCACAACGTCAACCTGCACCTTCGGCCGGGGGAGACCCTCGCGCTGGTCGGGGCGACGGGCTCCGGCAAGTCGATTCTCACCAACCTGGTCCCGCGGCTGTGGGACGTCACGGGCGGCCGGATCATGCTGGACGGGGTCGACGTGCGCGATCTCCGCCTGCGACAGCTGCGGCAGGTGGTGGCGACGGCCTTCGAGGACCCGACACTGTTCTCGATGTCGGCTCGGGAGAACCTCACCCTCGGGCGGCCGGACGCGAATGATGCCGACGTCGCCCAGGCGATCGAGGTGGCGCAGGCGCAGTTCGTCTACGACCTGCCGTTCGGCCTGGAGACCCGCATCGGGGAGCAGGGTCTGAGCCTGTCCGGCGGCCAGCGGCAGCGGCTCGCCCTCGCCCGGGCGGTGCTCACGCGGCCCAAGGTGCTGGTGCTCGACGACACCTTGTCCGCGCTCGACATCCATACGGAGGCGCTGGTCGAGGCCGCCCTGCAGCGGGTGCTGCGCGGCGTCACCGGCATCGTCGTGGCCCATCGCGCCTCAACCGTGCTCCTTGCCGACCGCGTCGCCCTGCTGTCCGGTGGCGCCATCACCCACGTCGGCACCCACGCCGGGCTGCTGGCCACCGTGCCGGAGTACCGCGCGCAGCTCTCCGCCGAGTACGCCGACGACGACGTATGGCTCGAGGTGGCGTCATGACCGCGCCGACCACAGTCTCGACCGCAGCTCAGTCGCCGTCCGGCGAGCTGTGGCGCGGTGTCCTCGAGGAGCCCGGTGAGGAGGCGGAGCGCCTCACGACGGCCTCCAGCCACGGCAGCCGCCGGCTCCTCGCCGAGCTTCTCCGTCCGCATCGGACCCGCCTGGCTCTGGTGGTCGCGGTGGTGCTGGTCGAGAATGCCGCACGCCTCAGCCTGCCGTTGCTCGTCGGACTCGGGATCGACCGCGGGCTGCCGCCGATCATCGCGGGCGGCAGTGCCCGGACCCTGCTGGCCATCGTCGCCGCCATGGTCGTCGCCGTGGTGCTGCAGTCGTTCGGCCGGATCAGCTTCCTGCGCATCTCGGGCCGGATCGGGCAGGACGTGCTGCTCGACCTGCGGCGCCGCGTGTTCGCCCACTTCCAGCGGCTCGACGTCGCCTTCCACGACCGTTACACCTCCGGCCGCGTCACCTCCCGGCTGACCAGCGACATCGACGCGATCACCGAGCTGCTGGCCGGCGGGTTCGACGGCCTGGTGACCGCCGTGCTGACCATGGTCGGCGTCGGCATCCTGATGCTCAGTCTCGACCTCGAGCTCGGTGCCGTGTGCCTGCTGTGCTTCCCCCTGCTGGTGCTGCTCGTGCGCTGGTTCGCGCGTACGTCCGCGGTGGTCTACCGCAAGGTACGCGAGGCATCCGCCCTGGTCATCGTGCAGTTCGTCGAGACGATGACCGGCATCCGGGCCGTCCAGGCCTATCGACGCGAGCCGCGCAACGCCGAGATCTTCGGTGACCTGGCGACCCGCTACCGCGATGTCAACACGACCTCGTTCCGTCTGGTCGCGATCTTCATGCCGAGCGTCCGGTTGATCGGCAACGTGACGATCGGCGTGGCGCTGCTCTACGGCGGCCTGCGCGCGCTCGAGGGGGACATCACGATCGGGGTGCTGACCGCGTTCCTGTTGTACCTGCGGATGTTCTTCGAGCCGATGCAGGAGATCAGCCAGTTCTTCAACACCTTCCAGTCCGCCTCGTCAGCGCTGGAGAAGCTGTCCGGAGTGCTTGACGAGCGGCCGGGCGTACCCGAGCCGGCGAAGCCCGTGCCCCTGTCGGGAGCGCGCGGTGAGGTGCGCTTCGACGACCTGACCTTCGGCTACCTCGCCGAGCGGCCCGTGATCTCGTCGCTGGACCTGACCGTCCGGAGCGGCGAGACCGTGGCCCTCGTCGGCACCACCGGTGCCGGCAAGACGACGATCGCCAAGCTGATGGCTCGGTTCTACGACCCGACCAGCGGTGCGGTACGGCTGGACGGCATCGACCTCCGCGATCTCGCCGACACGGACCTGCGGCGGGCGGTCGTCATGGTGACGCAGGAGAACTTCATGTTCGCCGGCTCGGTCGCCGACAACATCGCCTTCGGTCGGCCGTCGGCGACGCGGTCCGAGGTCGAGGACGCGGCGCGGGCGGTGGGCGCCCACGGTTTCATCACGCAGTTACCGGAGGGCTACGACACCGACGTCGCCAAGCGCGGCGAGCGGCTGTCGGCGGGCGAGCGGCAGCTGGTCGCGTTCGCGCGGGCCTTCCTGGCCGATCCGGCCGTGCTGATCCTCGACGAGGCGACCTCCAGCCTCGACATCCCCAGCGAGCGCCTCGTGCAGCAGGGGCTGCAGACGATCCTGGCCGACCGGACGGCGGTGATCATCGCCCACCGGCTCAGCACCGTCGAGATCGCCGACCGGGTGCTCGTCCTGGAACACGGGCAGGTGGTCGAGCAGGGGCCACCGGCGGAGCTGATCGGACGGACGGGCGGTCGCTATGCCGCCCTGCACCAGGCCTGGGCGGACTCGCTCGTTTGATCGTGCTCTTCTCGCACCCGTCGCGCCCGGAGGGCTGTCGTCGTCACTCCCGCGAACGGAAAAGCGCCCTTCGCTCCTCGTTCCTCCGGACGACAGCGGGGCGCACCTGGCGATGCTCGAAGAGCGATACCAGGACTGTCGTCGCCCCCGATTAGGGTGAGCGCCATGGTCGCACCCGATCGCCACACCGCCCGGGCCGAGCGGGTGGCCGCCGGCTTGGACGAGCTGGACCAGTGGCTGCGGGACCAGGTCCGCACCGGCATCGCCGACCTCGGTCGCGGTGGTTACCGCCCGCTGGACCGGATGGCCGCGCGGATGGTCGATGCCCAGGCTCCGGGGTTGGCCGGGATGCTCCGCGCCCTGCCCAGGGAGCTGGCCGGCGAGGACTGGCCCGGCCGTCTGCTCGAACAGCTCGGCGCCCTGCACCTACTGATCTCCGCCCACCGGCGGATCGACGAGCTGCCGACCGACCTCGCGGCCACCGTGCGTTCCCGGGTCGGGTATCCGGTGCGCAAGGCCGATGTGCTGGCCGAGCCGGCCGTATCCGACTCCTGGTACGCGGTGGGTGCGGTGGACAGCCTGGACTACCGGCTGGTGAGCCGTCGGGTCTGGCTTTACGGAGCGACTACCGGACGCTGGGCCCTCCTGCTCAGCTTCGCGCCGCCTGGGGGCTTCCTGGACGACTCGGTGAAGGCTGGGCAGCGGCTGCGCGCCGACCTTCACTTCTACCCGGGCTCGGGGCAGTACCGGGCGCTGGTCGGCGAGCAGCGAGACGTGGTCCAGCCGGCCGGTCCGCCGCCGCCTCAGACCTACGCCGACCTGCAGGAGCGGTTCGCCGACCTGATTGCTGCCGACCCCTGGGCCGCCCGGATGCCCGCCGTGGTGCGGGCCGCGGCCGTGCCGCCGGAGCGACCCGGAGCGCGATGGCGGCTGCGTGAGGCCGGTGGCGCCTACCGGGAGGTGGTCGAGCTGGCCGGCGAGCCCTGGCCGCTGTTCGCCCGTTCGCTGGGGGAGCCGGTGCCGATCTTCGGTGAGTGGGGACCGGCCGGCTTCCGGCCGCTCAGCCTGCTGCCCGACGCGGACGACTCGTCGTTCAGCGCGGTGGTCGCCGCGCAGGCGGCGTGAGCCGATGACCACGAGGTGGGAGGACCTGGTCACCGTGGCGCTGCTGGGGACCGATCGACGCCCGGTGCCCGACGCCCTGCCGACCCAGTGGGCCGGGCCCGCGCCCGGTCCGGCCGCGGAAGCGACCGGGCTCGTGCTCGGTCTGGCCGCCCGGCATCGGGTCGCGGTCCGGGCCGGGTCGGCGCTGCCGACCGGTCCGCCGGGTCCGGTCGGGCCGCCGGACGATCGAAAGCCGGGTCCGCCCTCCGCCCAGCAGGAGCTGGCCGATGCGCTGCAGCGTGGGACGGCGGCCTCGGTCAACGACGCGCTGGCCGTACTGGTCGACCGTGACGGCCTCGCCGCCCCTGAGCACTGGACCGCGTTGGCGACTCTGGCCGCCGCGAACCCCCGGGTGGACCGGATGCTGCTCGCCCGGGCGCTCGGCATACGCGGGGTGTGGTTCGTCAGTCAGAATCCCGACTGGACCCGCCTGGCCGCGGCGCTGCGCAACCTCCGAACCCGAGCGGCGACGTGAACGCGCTCGCCTCGGAGCAGCAGACGGAGCCGCTACGGCCGCACGCGGAGCAGGCGTATGCCGCGGAGCTGGCCGCGCTGGAGGCCGGCGACTCCCGGCCGAGGCCGCCTCGCTGGCGGCTGTCGCCGTGGGCGGTGGTGACCTACGTGATGGGCGGCACGCTGGCCGACGGCACCGTGGTCATCCCGAAGTACGTCGGATCGCGGCGGCTGGTCGAGGTCGCGGTGGCGACGCTGGCGACTGACCGGGCGCTGCTGCTGCTGGGCGTGCCCGGAACGGCCAAATCGTGGCTGTCGGAGCACCTGGCCGCGGCCGTGTCCGGCGACTCCACCTTGCTGGTCCAAGGCACCGCCGGCACCGCGGAGGAGGCCATCCGCTACGGCTGGAACTACGCCCGGCTGCTGGCCGAGGGCCCAAGCCCACAGGCCCTGGTGCCGTCGCCGGTCCTCACCGCGATGCGGCGTGGCACGATCGTCCGTGTCGAGGAGCTGACCCGGATCCCGGCCGACGTGCAGGACGCGCTGATCACGGTGTTGTCGGAGAAGACGCTGCCCATCCCCGAGCTGGGCGACGAGGCGCAGGCGGTCAAGGGCTTCAATCTGATCGCCACGGCCAACGACCGGGACAAGGGGGTGAACGAGCTGTCTGCCGCCCTCCGCCGCCGGTTCAACACCGTCGTGCTGCCGCTGCCCGAGCGGGAGGAGGACGAGGTGCGGATCGTCTCAACCCGCGTCGCCGACCTGGCCGCAGCCTTGGAGCTGCCTGCCGTGCCGGCGGCCGTCGAGGAGATCCGCCGGGTGGTCAGGGTATTCCGTGAGCTGCGATCCGGGGTGACCCAGGACGGCCGGACCACCATCAAGTCGCCGTCGGGCACGCTGTCGGCGGCCGAGGCGATCTCGGTGATCACCAGCGGGCTCGCCCTGTCCGCGCACTTCGGGGACGGCTGGCTGCGCCCCGCGGACGTCGCCGCGGGACTGGTCGGCGCGATCATCAAGGACCCCGTGGCGGACCGGGTCGCCTGGACGGAGTACCTCGAGCTGGTGGTGCGGGAGCGGGACGGCTGGCTCGAGTTCTACGAAGCCTGCCGCGAGGTGTCATGACCGCCGTCGTCGTCCTGGAAGCCCCGCCCGCCGCGGCGGAGCCCGACGACGACCCGGTGCGGGTGTTCGGTGTCCGGCACCATGGGCCCGGGTCGGCCCGCTCGCTGCTGCGGGCCTTGGACGAGTACCAGCCGGACGCGGTGCTGATCGAGGGTCCAGCCGACGCCGACCCGCTCATCGGCTGGGTCACCGCCGATGGGATGCGCCCGCCGCTGGCCCTGCTGGCGTACGCGGCCGACGAGCCCAAGGTCTCCGCCTTTTGGCCGTTCGCGGTGTTCTCGCCCGAGTGGCAGGCGATGGTCTGGGCGGTCGAGCACGGCGTCGAGGTGCGGTTCTGCGACCTGCCGGCCGCCCAGGTGCTGGCTCCGCAGAGTGGCGGTCGCACCCTCTTCGAGGTGGGGCACCGGGGCGGCGGACCGGATGACCCGGCTCGGGACCCGTTGGGCGCCCTGGCTGCGGCGGCCGGATACGACGATCCCGAGCGCTGGTGGGAGGACCTCGTCGAGTCCCGGTTGGACTCGTCCTCTCCCTTCCCGCTGCTGGTCGAGGCCATGGGCGAGCTGCGGCGGCACTCCAGCCCGCCGAGTCCGAGCGAACGGCGGCGGGAGGCGTACATGCGCCAGACGATCCGCGCCGCCCGGCGGCGGGGCCGGGAGCGGATCGCAGTGGTGTGCGGCGCCTGGCATGCACCGGTGCTCACCTGGCCGCCGCCGCCGGCCAACGCCGATGCGGCGGTGCTGCGCGGCAGCGCCAAGCGAAAGGTGACCCTGACCTGGGTGCCGTGGACCGCCCAGCGGCTCGCCAGCGCGAGCGGGTACGGGGCCGGTATCACCTCGCCCGGCTGGTACCACCATCTCTGGACGGCACCTGAGGGAACCATCCCGCGCTGGCTGGTCAAGGTCGCCCGGGCGCTGCGCGAGCGAGACCTGCCGGCCTCCAGCGCCCACGTCATCGAGGCGGTCCGGCTGGCCGAGACGCTGGCCAGCCTCCGGTCGCGGCCGCTCGCTGGCCTGACCGAGGTCACCGAGGCGACCCGGGCCGTGCTCTGCGACGGCGACGAACGCGCGGTCCGCTACGTCACCGAGCACCTGGTGGTCGGCCAGGCCCTGGGTTCGGTCAACGAGCGGGTGCCGACCGTTCCGCTGGAGGCCGACCTGGTCCGCACCTGCCGCAGCCTGCGGGTGCGCCGGGAACCAGGTCTGCGGCACTGGGACCTCGACCTGCGTCGGACCATCGACCGGAACCGCTCCCAGCTGTTCCACCGGCTCCGTGTGCTGGACCTGGACTGGGTGCGTCCCGCGAAGAGCGACATCGCGGGCCAGGGCACGTTCCGCGAGGTGTGGGCGTCACGCTGGCAGCCGGAGTACGCCGTGCAGCTGGTCGAGGCGTCGGTCTGGGGCACCACGGTCGAGGCGGCCGCCACCGCCCGGATCGACCAGATCCGCCGCGACGGGGCCCTGCCGGAGCTGACCCGGACGGTCGGCCGTTGCCTGCTGGCCGCGTTGCCGGCCGCGTTGGACGCGCTGCTGGTCACGGTGGCCGAGCGGGCGGCGCGGGACACCGATGTGGTGCACCTGATGGAGGCGCTACCGCCGCTCGCCCGGGCCCAGCGCTATGGCGACGTCCGGCATACCGACACCGCCGCCCTGGCCCGGGTGATCGAGACTCTGGTGGTCCGGACCTGCGCCGGCCTGCCCCGCGCGGTGTCCGGGCTGGACGCGGAGAACGCCGCGGCGATGCGCCGCCGGGTGGACGAGGTAAACAGCGTCCTGGGGCTGCTCGAGATGCGACCCGAGCCCTTCGACAAGCTCAGGGGAGGAGGCCCTGTCGAAGGGCCTTCGACAGGCTCAGGCCGCATCGGCCTGCGGCAGCGCTGGCTGGCCACCTTGGCGCAGCTGGCCGACCGGTCCGACCTGCACGGGCTGCTGCAGGGCCGGATCGTCCGGCTGCTGACCGACGCCGAGGTGCTCGACGACGCAGCCCGGCGGCTGCAGCGGGCGCTGTCCGCGGGCGCGGAGGCGGCGGCTAAGGCCGCGTGGGTCGAGGGCTTCTTCGCCGATGGCGCGCTGCTGCTGATCCACGACTCCGGACTGCGGGACCTGCTCGACGCCTGGGTCGGAGGCCTGACCGAGGCCGAGTTCACCGACCTGCTGCCGCTGGTCCGGCGCACCTTCGGCACCTTCAACGCCGCCGAGCGGCGCACCATCGCCGGTCGCCTGAGCACCGGTGATCCCGGCGCGGTGGCCGTCGAGGACCTCGATCCCGGTCGGTCAGCCCGGGCGCTGGCCACCATCGACCTCATCCTCGGCGCACACAACCAGGAGGACAGCTGATCGTCACCGAGAACCAGCCCGCCGGAACCCCGACCTGGATCGACCTCGGCGTACCCGATCTCGACCGGGCGCTGGACTTCTACGGCACGCTGTTCGGCTGGCAGTTCGACGCCGGACCGGCGGAGTACGGCCGGTACACCACCGCGTACCTCGACGGCCGCCGGGTCGCCGCCCTGGCGCCGAACCAGGACTCCGAGGCGACCCAGTTCTGGTGGAACGTGTACCTGGCCACGGCGGACTGCGACGCCACCGCCGCAGCGGTGGAGCGAGCCGGTGGATCGGTGGTCGATCCGCCCGCGGACGTGATGGACCAGGGCCGGATGGCGATCGTCCGTGACCCGGCCGGTGGGCAGTTCGGCCTCTGGCAGGGCCGGCTCCACATCGGCTGCGAGCGGGTCAACGAGCCCAACACCCTGGTCCGCAACGACCTGGTCACCGACCGGCCCGAGGTGACCCGCCGGTTCTACGCCGAGGTCTTCGGCTTTACCTTGGACGGCAACCCGGATCTTCCCGACTTCGACTTCACCTTCCTGCGCCGTCCCGACGGGCACGAGATCGGTGGGATCATGGGCGTGCCGAGCGGGGCCGGGACAAGCTGGTCCACAACCTTCGAGGTCGACGACACCGACGCCGCGCTGGCCCGGGCCGTCGCCGCGGGCGGGACGGTCGGGCCGGTGGACGACATGATCTACGGCCGGTCGGCCGAGATCACCGACCCGTTCGGGACCGAGTTCTCGGTGATCGCTCGGCCGACCTGATGGTCCCGGTGACCGCCGAGACGACGACGGCCGACGAGGCCCGGCGGCGACGCTGGCGACTGCTGCTGGGCGAGCCGGCCGCCGAGCCCCTGGACATTGGGCTGAGCGCCGGTGAGCAGGGGATGGACGAGGCGCTGGGCGCGCTCTACGACGAGGCGGGGGAGCCCGAGGGCACGACGGAGCGGCGCTACGGGGCACTCGGGACCTCCGCGCCCTCGGTCGCGCGCTGGCTCGGTGACATCCGGCACTACTTCCCGACCAGCGTCGTCCAGGTGATGCAGCGCGACGCGATCGACCGGCTGGGCCTGACCAGCATGCTGCTCGAGCCGGAGCTGCTGGACTCGGTCCAGCCCGACGTCCATCTCGCGGCCACCCTGGTCAGTCTCAACCGCGTGATGCCGGAGACGGCCAAGCGCACCGCCCGGCTCGTCGTGGGCAAGGTCGTCGCGGAGATCGAGCGCCGGATCGCCAACAGCACCCGCGCGGCGGTGCGGGGAGCGGTCAGCCGGTCTAGCCGCACCCGACGACCCCGGCTGCGCGATGTCGACTGGAACGCCACCATCCGGCGCAACCTGGACCGCTACGTGCCCGACCGGAAGACCGTGGTTCCCGAACGTCTGGTCGGCTTTGGTCATCGGGCCCCGGCGATGTCGCGGGACGTGATCGTGGCGGTGGACCAGTCGGGCTCGATGGCCGAGTCGGTGGTCTACGCGGCGGTGTTCGGGGCGACGCTGGCCTCGATCTCCTCGGTGCGCACGTCACTGGTGGCCTTCGACGTCGACGTGGTCGACCTCACCGACCGGCTCGCCGACCCGGTGGAGGTGCTGTTCGGGTGCCAGCTCGGCGGGGGCACCGACATCAACCGGGCCCTCGCGTACTGCCAGCAGCTGGTCAGCCGCCCGGCCGAGACGATCCTGGTGCTGATCTCGGACCTGTTCGAGGGCGGGATCGAGGGCCAGCTGGTCCGGCGGGTGGCCGAGCTGGTCCGCGACGGGGTCACCGTGGTCGCGCTGCTCGCCCTGGCCGACTCCGGGGCCCCGTCGTACGACCACGAGCACGCCGCCGCGCTGGCTGCCCTCGGGGTGCCCACCTTCGCCTGCACACCGGACCAGTTCCCCGAGCTGCTGTCGGTGGCGATCAGCGGAGGCGACATCGGCCTGTGGGCCGCTCAGACGGCAGCGGCCGAGCAGTCGCCGTTGCGCTGATGATGGCCTGATCGCCGGCGGCACCCATGAGAGGATCAGGGCCGTGAGCGCCGTCCCGTCCGTGTCGTACTCGATCACGGTCCGGCTGGAGGTACCGGCTGGCGGCGCCTCGGTCAGCCAGCTGACGACTGCGGTCGAGCAGGCCGGCGGGGCGATCACCGCGCTGGACGTGACGGCCTCCGGTCACGAACGGCTGCGGATCGACGTCACCTGCGCGGCTCGCGACACGACCCACGCCGACGAGCTGGTGGCCGCTATGCGCAGCGTGCCGGGCGTCGCGATCGGCAAGGTCTCCGACCGCACGTTCCTGATGCACCTGGGCGGCAAGATCGAGATGAACAGCAAGCATCCGATCCGCAACCGGGACGACCTGTCGATGATCTACACGCCGGGGGTGGCCCGGGTCTGCCTGGCCATCGCGGAGAACCCGGAGGACGCGCGCCGGCTCACCATCAAGCGCAACAGCGTCGCGGTGGTCACGGACGGGTCGGCGGTGCTCGGGCTGGGCAACCTCGGCCCGCGAGCGGCGCTGCCGGTGATGGAGGGCAAGGCAGCGCTGTTCAAGCGGTTCGGCGACATCGACGCCTGGCCGCTCTGTTTGGACACCCAGGATGTGGACGAGATCATCGCCGTGGTCAAGGCGGTGGCGCCCGGCTTCGCCGGGATCAACCTCGAGGACATCTCCGCTCCGCGCTGCTTCGAGGTGGAGCGGCGGCTGCGCGAGCAGCTGGACATCCCGGTGTTCCACGACGACCAGCACGGCACGGCCATCGTGGTGCTGGCCGCCCTCTTCAACGCCCTGCGCGTGGTGGACAAACGGATCGCGGACGTGCGGATCGTCATGTCCGGCGCCGGCGCCGCGGGCACCGCCATCATCAAGCTGCTGCTGGCGGCCGGGGCGGCGCACGTCGTGGTGGCCGATATCGGCGGCGTGGTGCATCGGGGCCGGGACGGGCTGACCGGCGAGCTGGCCTGGCTGGCGGAGCACACCAACGAGCTCAACGCCACCGGCTCGCTGGTCGACGCGCTGGCCGGGGCCGACGTGTTCATCGGGGTGTCGGCCCCGAACCTGCTCACCGGAGACGACATCGCGACCATGGCCGACCGTTCGGTGGTCTTCGCCCTGGCCAACCCGGAGCCGGAGGTCGACCCGGCCGACGCGGCCCGGCACGCTGCGGTAGTGGCCACCGGCCGGTCCGACTTCCCCAACCAGATCAACAACGTGCTGGCCTTCCCCGGTGTATTCCGCGGCCTGCTGGACGCGCACTCGGCCGAGATCACCACGCCGATGCTGCTGGCCGCCGCCCGTGCGCTGGCCGAGGTGGTCACCGACGACCAGCTCAACGCCGCCTACATCACGCCTAGCGTGTTCCACGCCGACGTGCACCACGCCGTGGCCACCGCCGTCCGCCGGGCTGCCGGGGGACCGGCCGAGCTGCCCACCGACACCGAAGTGCCTGCCTGACCTCATGGCTCGACTGGTGCCTACCGACCGGGGAGCGGCGGCCTGGCCGGTAGTGGCGGTGGCGGCCGCGCTGGCGGTCGTGCTGCAGCTGTGGGGGGTGTACGCCGTCCGCCCGCCGGCCGGGGCGAACTGGTTCCCCGGTGCGGACAAGGTGCAGCATGCCGTCGCCTTCGCGCTGCCGGTGCTGCTCGTCCCCTGGGCCGACACGCTGCGCCGCCGGGCCGCCGGTCGGCCGCCGCGGGCCCGAGTGCTCGTCGCGATGGTCTGGATCTCCGCGGCGCACGCGGTGGTCAGCGAGCTCGTGCAGCACGTCGCGTACACGGACCGCGTCGGCGACCCGCTGGACGTGCTGGCCGACTGGAGCGGCATCGCCGTCGGGGGGCTGCTGGCCGGGATCGGCCTGAGCCTGCACCAGGCCGGTCGTCGCCGGGCGGTGCTGGCGGCGGAAAAGGCGCCTGGCGATGGCTGAGCGGGATCCCCGACCGGGCGACCTGCTGGTGGCGAGCGTCCTGCTGGCCGACGGCATCTTCAACCGCACCGTGGTGCTGGTCCTGGACAGCGACGAGGACGGGGCGCTCGGGGTGATCCTGAACGAGATCTCCCAGACCCGGCTGGACGCGGTGCTGCCGGACTGGGTGAGTGCGGTGTCCCGGCCGCAGCTGCTGTTCCACGGCGGTCCGGTCTCGCCCAACGGCGCGATCTGCCTGGCCAGTGTGGTGACCGCGGACGAGGAGCCGCCCGGATGGCGCCGGCTGTTCGACGGGGTCGGGCTGCTGCACCTGGACACCCCGATCGAGATCGTCGCCGGGGCCTACCGGGACCTGCGCATCTTCGCCGGCTACTCCGGCTGGGCGTCCGGCCAGCTGCAGGCCGAGATCGCCGAGGGGATGTGGCACGTCGTCGACGCCGACTACGCCGACGTGTTCGGCGACGAGCCGCTCGACCTGTGGCGGCGGGTGCTCCGGCGGCAAAGGACTCCGGTCGCCCTGTTCTCGACCTGGCTCGAGGACCCCGACCTGAACTGACTTCGCTCGGCAGCGCGCCGACAAGCTCCGGCGGCGCAACCATCCGCCCTCGCAGGCTCGGGCTCCCGCCAGGCCCATCCACGGTCCGCCGAAGCCCGCCGGCGCCCCGCCTCGCTCCGCAATCGTTCGCCCTCGCAAGCTCGGGCTCAGAGCTGGCCGGTCTTCTTCAGCGCGAGATAGTGGTCGGCCAGGGCGGGGGCGAAGGTCTCCGGCGGGGCCTGGACCACGGAGATCCCGAGGTTTCGGAGCGTACGTGCGGTCCCGGCCCGGCGCATCCGGTCCGATTCGGCCGCGGCCGCGGCGTACACCTCGCTGATGTCGTCCCGGCTCCCCGCCAGCTCGTCGACCCGGGGGTCGGAAACCGCCGCGACGACGATCTTGTGCTTGCGGAGCAGCGGTCCCAGCACCGGGACCAGGCCCTCGGTGACCGCCGCGGCGTCCAGCCCGGTGAGGATCACCACCAGCGACCGCTGGGTGACCCGCAGCGCGATCTCGGTGACCAGCTCGCGGTGGTCGGTCTCCACCAGCACCGGTTCGATGGTCGCCATCGCCTGGACGAAGGACGGCAGTACCTCGGCCGCTGAGGAGCGCAGCACACTGGCCCGTACCTCCCGGTCCGCGACCAGCAGGTCGACCCGGTCGCCGGCCCGGGAGGCCAGGGCGGCCAGCAGCAGCGCCGCGTCCATCGCGTGGTCCAGCTTGGGCTGGTCACCGACCCGGCCGGCCGAGGTCCGGCCCGAGTCCAGCACGATCAGCACGTGCCGGTCCCGCTCCGGCCGCCAGGTCCGTACGACCACCGTCGTGGACCGCGCGGTACCCCGCCAGTCGATGGAGCGGACGTCGTCGCCGGGGACGTACTCCCGCAGGCTGTCGAACTCGGTGCCCTGTCCCCGCCGCAGGATCGTAGCCCGGCCGTCCAGCTCACGCAGCCGGGCCAGCCGGCTGGGCAGGTGCTTGCGGGCGGAGAACGGCGGCAGCGCGCGGACCGTCCAGGGGGCCTCGTGCTCGACCTGCCGGCCCGCCACCCGCAGCGGCCCGAGCGCCCGGATGACGACCGGCCCGGCGGGCCGGTCGCCGCGGCGGGTCGGCCGCAGGGTCAGCTCGAGGCGGCGCCGCTGCCGACCGGGAACGCGGATCCGCTGCACCCCACCGCGGGCACCGGCGGATGGCGTCCAGGCATCCCGGACCGTGCAGGCGAGGTCGCGGCGACCCAGGTTGGTCAGGGTCAGCTCGGTGTGCGCCTCCTCGCCCAGCCTGACCGAGGTGTCGCCACCCCGGCGGACGCGGACCGCGGTCGGCGAGGCGCCGAGCAGCAGGTCCAGGCCGATGACCAGCACCAACACCGCGGTTGCGACTAGGGCGGCCACCCAGGAGCCCGCGATGGCGACCGCGACCACAGCCACACCGGCGAGCAGCCCGGCCCGCCAGGTCAGGACCACCGGTACAACCCGCTCGTAGCCGCACCCTTCCCCGAAAACCGGTCACAAACTGCAGGCTTCGGCCCCGAGAACCTGCAGTTCGTGACCGGTTTCCGGGAGCAGGGAGGCCGGGAAGAGGTGGCGGGGAACATCAACGGGGGACCGGGACAGTGGCCAGAATCGACTCGATCACCGAATCGGTGGTGACGCCCTCGAGCTCGGCCTCCGGGCGCAGGCTCACCCGGTGCCGCAGGGTGGGGAAGGCCAGCGCCTTGACGTCGTCGGGGGACACGTACTCCCGGCCGGACAGCCAGGCCCAGGCCCGGGCCGTCCGCAGGATTGCCGTCGCCCCGCGCGGGGAGACCCCGATCTGCAGCGATGGGGAGAGCCGGGTAGCCCGCACCACATCGACGATGTACCCGATCACCTGCGGGTGCACCATCACCGCCCCGACCTCTCGCCGGGCTCGGTCCAGGTCGTCCGGGCCGGCCACTGGGACCAGCCCGGCGGCGTCCAGGTCGCGGGGGTCGAAGCCGGCCGCATGCCGGTTCAGCACCTCGATCTCGGCGTTCCGCTCCGGCAGGTCGATCCGGATCTTCATCAGGAACCGGTCCAGCTGGGCTTCGGGCAGCGGGTAGGTGCCCTCGTACTCGACCGGGTTCTGGGTGGCGGCCACGATGAACGGCTCCGGCAGCGGCCGCGGGGTGCCGTCGACGCTGACCTGCCGCTCCTCCATCGCCTCCAGCAGTGCGGCCTGGGTCTTGGGCGGCGTGCGGTTGATCTCGTCGGCCAGCATCAGGTTGGTGAAGACCGGTCCCTCTCGGAAGGTGAACTGCGCGGTCCGGGAGTCGTAGATCAGCGAGCCGGTGATGTCGCCCGGCATCAGGTCCGGGGTGAACTGCACCCGCTTGGTCTCGATCCGCAGCGCCTTGGCGAAGCTGCGCACCAGCAGCGTCTTCGCCGTGCCGGGCACCCCCTCGAGCAGCACGTGGCCGCGGCAGATCAGCGCGATCAGCAGCGAGGTCACGGCGGCGTCCTGGCCGACCACGGCCTTGCCGACCTCGGCGCGCAGCGCACTCAGCGCCGTTCGCGCCGGGGACCGCGGGGTGGGGGTGTAGGTGCTGGTCACAGCCGGCGAGCCTCCTGCTCGAGTCGGTCGAGGTCCCTGGCCAGGTTGACCAGGTCGTCGTCGGTGGTGGGGTGGGCGTCGACCAGCATCCGGCGGACCCGCACCGGGTCGAGACCCGTCCGGTCGGCGAGGACAGCACTCAGCGCGAGCGGGTCGTCGGCATGGCCGTACGCCCGGCTGAGTCGGCCGACGATCCCGCTCCGCAGCGCGTTGGCGGCCCGGTCGTAGGCGTTGAGCCGGTGGTACAGGCGGCCGTGCCCCTCGACCGTCTCGGTCGCCCGCACGGTGACCGGCAGTGGCTCGGTCATGATCGGTCCCAGCCGCCGGCCCCGCCAGACCGCGACGACCAGGAAGGCCACTGCGGCTTGGGCCACGGCGATCGGCCACCACGGCGGGAGCAGGGACGGTGTGGTCGGCCCGGCCGTCGACCCGCTCCGGGCCATCAGCCAGGTCAGGGCGGCCTGAGCGCCGAACACGTTCATGCCGAACGCCGCGTTGCCCGGCTGGTCCAGGTCGTTGTTGCTGATCCCGCCGCCGACGAGCTCCACGGTCGTCCCCGCCGCGGTAGCCACCCGGAGGTAGGCGTGGCTGCGGTCCCCGAGCGGGTAGCAGGCGAACTCGGCCGGGCCGGTGGCGACATAGCCGGCCCGGGCGTCGTCCAGCACGATCGACCCCGCCTGGTCGGCTGCCACGACCGGGCAGCTCGGCTGCAGCACCTGGTCGGACGCCGGGCGGCCCTCCGCGCGTACGCCGAACCGCACGAGCGCCGCGGAGCTGGGCCGGAGCAGGATGACCCGGCCGTAGCCGGCGGTGAGCAGTCGTTGCGCCTCCGCCTCGCTCAGCCGGTCGGCGTTGGCGATGACCAGGGCCCGGTCGGCGCCCGAGGCCGCGACCGCGTCATCCACCTGGGCGGTGGGCGTGATCGTCACGCCCTCGGCCGCCAGCAGGACACCGAGCGCGCCCGCGCCGGACGACGTGGTCGAGCGGGGGTCGTCGGCCTGCTGCCGGTTGGCGCGGCCGACGATCACCACCATGGCCAGCACGACCAGGGTCAGGGCGACGACGATGCCCGCCACCCACCGGAGGCGTCGTGCGGCCCCGTGCTTCATTGGGCCGCCACCGCCTCGTCGGCGGCCAGGTCGGCCCGCGCCGCGGCCGCCGTCACCTGCTCGTCCAGGGCCACCATCTGCTGGTA
This sequence comes from uncultured Actinomycetota bacterium, assembly GCA_963808435.1. Lineage (GTDB taxonomy): Bacteria > Actinomycetota > Actinomycetes > Propionibacteriales > Propionibacteriaceae > Microlunatus. Next base: position 78,759 of record CAWEFW010000029.1, read on the forward strand.
GGTCGCCGGAGTCGCCGGCCGGTCACCGTAGACCACCGCGTTGAAGCTCTCCGCCCCCGTCCGCAGCGCCTCGGTGCATGCCGGCAGCGCCCGCGATGCCCGGTAGGCGGCCTCCGATGCCGTTCGCGCGGGCCGGACGTCGAGGATCGTCTGCACCTCCAGCTCGCGGACCACCGCCCGGAACCGGTCCCGTACGGCCCCGGCCCAGTCGCCGCCCGCCGCGGCCTGCTCGGCCGCCGTCCGGTAGTCCTGGGCGGTCCGGGTCGGGTCGAGCTCCACCGCGGCGTCGCGCTTGCCGCCCCGCCAGCGGGGCAGGCCGACCCGCCAGACGACCAGGACCACAGCGGCCAGCAGGAGCAGCACGACGAGAACGAAGCCCCAGTTGATGCCCGCGCCCGCCCCGACCCGGTCTCCGAAGATCCGCAGGAACAGCTCGACCAGGCGAGAGACCACGGACTCGGCGCGCTCGGCGAGGTCGAGCAGCCACTGCGGTGTGCCGCCGTACTTGGCCTTCGCCAGCTCCTCAGCGGCCCGGCGCTGGGCCTCGTCCCGGCCGATCCGGACCGGAACCTCGAGGGGCAGCAGGATCGGGATCATCTAGGCGGCGGGCCGGGCGCCGGCGGGACCCACGGCTGGTAGACCGGTGGCGGGGCGGACGGCTGGGGGATGGGCACGCAGTCGAACCGCATGGCCAGGTCCAGGCCCTCGCGGCGCATCCGCAGGTCGAGGTAGACCAGGGTCTGCACGGCGGCCGCGTACGCGAGCAGGACCGACATCGCCACCAGAACGGAGAAGGCGACCACGCCGAAGATGGTCCAGCCGTTCTCCAGCACGGTCAGGACGTCGGCGTTCAGGGCCTGCGCGTACAGCGCGATCATCAGCACGACGCCGCCGGCGACCAGGCCGATGACGGCCAGGCAGATCAGCAGCAGGCCGCCGTAGACCAGGCCGATCCGTACGATGTTCTGCTTGCCGATGAGCCGGACCGAGCGTTCGAACGCGGTGATCGGGTTGGTCGGCTTGGCCGGCTTGCCGATCCAGCCCGGGGCGTTCTTGCTCTCGGTGGCCAGCGCCGGGACGGTCAGCGACAGATAGCCGTAGATCACCACGAACAGTGCGTAGGTCAGCACACTGATCCCGATCAGGGCCGCCGTGGCCAGCGTCTCGTCCTGGACCCCGGCCAGCACGACGCCGATGGTGAGGACGTAGTAGAGGATGCCGAGCAGCGTCTGCACTACGCTGACCGCCAGCCACTGCAGCAGCGACAGGCCGAGCATCGGCCAGAACAGCGGCAGCGAGGCCTTCCAGGTTGCCCGGGTCGTCGCCGGCGCGAAGCCCTCGCCGAGCACCGTCTGCAGGCTCACCCGGGACAGGATGGCGGTCAGCCAGACCAGGAACTGCTGCAGCAGCAGCACGCCGAGCAGGCCCATCAGCACGGTGAGCACGATCTGCGCGGAGCGCGCAGTGGTGTTGCCGAGCAGCACCCAGAGCCCCACCCCGGCCAGCGCGTACGCCGCGGCCCCGGCGGCCACCACCAGCGGCAGCCCCAGCATCAGCCGGATGTTGCGGCGGACGATCAGGAACGCGCCGTCGAGGATTTCGCCGATGGTCAGTGGTCGCAACGGGATCAGCGCGGTCCGCGCCGCGTCCAGCACCGGCGGCCGCCGGGACCGGGCGAGCGCGGAGGGAAGCGCGGACACCGGAGCAGTGTTTCACGCGATGCGGGTCCGCTCTCTGCGGAGCGTTCGCATCCTTCTCTCGCGCTCGCGGCCACAATCTGGGGTGCGAACGCGAGGAAACGCCGCGAACGCCCCCGGTGGCTTCTTGCGTCCGGCCGGGCCGGAGGAACGCATAGGATTGCCAGCGCGACGAGCACGGAAGGCGGCGAAGGGAAACAGGTGACGGAGACTGCCAAAGCGGGGGGCGTACGGAGCCGGGTGCTGGTGGTCGACGATGACGCCGCCCTGGCCGAGATGCTCTCGATAGTCCTGCGCAACGAGGGTTTCGACCCGGTCTGGTGCGCCCATGGAGACAAGGCCCTGGGGGCGTTCAAGGACGCCAAGCCCGACCTGGTGCTGCTCGATCTGATGCTGCCGGGCCGCGACGGCGTGGACGTGTGCCGTGACATCCGGGCGGAGTCGGGGGTGCCGATCGTGATGCTGACGGCCAAGACCGACACCATCGACGTGGTCGAGGGCCTGGAGGCCGGGGCCGACGACTACGTCGCCAAGCCGTTCAAGGCGAAGGAGCTGGTGGCCCGGATCAAGACCCGGCTGCGACGTACCCCGGCTGCCGACGAGACCGACGCGGAGACCCTGCGGATCGGTGACCTGGCGATCAGCGTGGACGGCCACTCCGTCAAGCGCGACGGCGAACCGATCCAGCTCACCCCGCTGGAGTTCGACCTGCTGCTCGCCCTGGCGCGCCGACCGTGGCAGGTGTTCAGCCGCGAGGTGCTGCTGGAGCAGGTCTGGGGCTACCGGCACGCCGCGGACACCCGGCTGGTCAACGTCCACGTCCAGCGCCTCCGCTCCAAGATCGAGCGCGACCCGGAGCACCCGGAGATCGTCGTCACCGTACGCGGCATCGGCTACAAGGCCGGCGAACCGCAGCCGGTCTAGCCGGCAGGAACCGTATGGTCCGACCCCGCTGGCTGAAGGTTCCGCTCCTGTGGTGGTGGCGCTCGCTACCACTCCGGGTGGTGCTGACCGTCTTCGTGGCGTCGCTCCTGGTGCTGGTGCTCGGCGGCTTCCTGCTCATGCAGCAGGCCACCGTCGGCGTGGTCGAAGCGAAGACCCGCGCCGCCAAGGGCGAGGCCCGGCAGGCCGTCAACGACGCGCAGCAACAGCTCAACGCGGTCGACCAGACCGGCCAGGTCGACGTGGACCGGCGGCTGATCGAGCTGGCCACCCAGTTCGCCGTCCAGGGCGGCGGCAGCGAGCAGTTCGAGGTCATCATCCGGGCCCGCGGCCAGACCATCACTGCGGGCACCGTGGCGGCCTCCAGCATCCCGGTCGAGCTGGCCCGGGAGGTGGAGCGGAGCAACGATCTGCTGATCACTCCCACCCAGGTCCGCTACACCGACGGAACCTCGGCGCCAGGGCTGGCGGCCGGCTCGACCCTGACCCTGCCGGGCACCGCCCGCTACCAGATCTACCTGGTCTTTCCTCTCGCGCAGGAAGCCGCCACCCTGGACGTGCTCCGGTATGCGGTCATCTCCACCGGGGCCATCCTGGTGATCCTGCTGACTTTCATCGCCGCCCTGGTCAGTCGGCAGGTCGTAACCCCGGTCCGGGCCGCCCGGCGAACGGCCGAGAGCATCGCCTCGGGCAACCTGAGCGACCGGATGCCTGTCCGAGGCCAGGACGACCTGGCGCGGCTGGCCGCCTCGATGAACTACATGGCGTCGGAGCTGGAGAAACAGATCACCACGTTGGAGGAGCTGTCCGCGGTCCAGCAGCGGTTCGTCACCGACGTCTCGCACGAGCTGCGGACCCCGCTGACCACCGTACGGATGGCGGCCGAGGTCCTGTACGAGGCCCGCGAGGACTTCGACCCGGTGTCGGCCCGCTCGGCCGAGCTGATGCAGACGGAGCTGGACCGGTTCGAGGGTCTGCTCACCGATCTGCTGGAGATCTCGCGGTTCGACGCCGGTGTGGCCCTGCTGAGTGCTGACGTCGTCGACCTGAACGACATCGTCAGCCAGGTGCTCGACGCCCACGCGCTACTGGCCCGCAGCCACGGGGTGACGTTCACCGTGCACAGCAGCGGCGAGGCCAAGGCCGAGGTCGACGCCCGGCGGATCGAGCGGATCCTGCGCAACCTGGTGGTCAACGCCATCGAGCACAGCGAGGGCCGGCCGATCGAGATCCTGGTGGCCAGCGACCAGCTCGCGGTCGCCGTGGCCGTACGCGACCACGGCGTCGGTTTCGAGGCCAGCCAGGCCAAGCAGGTCTTCCACCGCTTCTGGCGGGCGGACCCGGCCCGGGCCCGGACCGTCGGGGGCAGCGGTCTCGGCCTCGCCATCGCCATGGAGGATGCGAACCTGCACGGCGGCTGGTTGACCGCCTGGGGCCGTCCCGGTCTCGGCGCGCAGTTCCGGCTGACGTTGCCGCGACGCCGGGGCATGGTGCTGCGCACGTCACCGTTGCCGCTGGTGCCCCGCGACCTGGTGACCACGGGAGCGGAACCCGGTCCCGCCGAGCCGGACTTCGACGGCGAGCCGACCATCGACATAACCGAGATGTCCGCCGCCGCCGGCCCGGTTCGATCGGGACGCAGATGCCGATGGGTCCGCTGGCACACCAGCCACCGCCGACGAGGCGACGGTGCCCCGATGAGCCGTACGGTCCGCGTCCCGGGCCTGCTGCTGATCCTCGTTCTCACCCTGGCGGGGCTGACTGGCTGCGTCCAGATACCGACCGCGGGGCCCATCGAGCGCGTCGAGGGCCAGTCCGAGACTTGTCAGAACTGTATCAACGTCGAGGTGGCGCCGCCCGCGTCCGGCGACGAGCCCCTCGCGGTGGTGCAGGGATTCCTCACGGCGACCTCGAACTACCAGCCGGGCTACGCCACGGCCAAGCAGTTCCTGACCTCGATGGCCGCCCAGTCCTGGCAGCCGGAGGCGGGTGTGACGATTTACACCGGCGCGCTCAAGGCTGATACGAAGGGAGTCCATCTCGGCGGGCGGCAGGTGGGCAAGGTGGGAACGGACCGCACTTACACCGCCACGGATAAGCCGTACTCCGTTGACTTCGAACTGATCCAGGAGAACGGGGAGTGGCGGATCAGCAACCCACCCCCGGGCCTGCTGGTGTCGGCGTTCGCCTTCGGCCGCTTCTACTCGGGCTACTCGATCTACTTCGTCGGCAGCAAGAATGCCGCGCTGGTGCCCGAGCGGATCTATCTGCCAGCACTGCGTAATCCGGCCATCATCGCCTCGGCGTTGATGACCGCTCTGCTCGACGGGCCGTCGAGCTTTCTGGAGGGGGCGGCCGGGTCACCCATTCCGCCCGACACCTCGCTCAGCGTTGCCTCGGTGACCATCACCAACGGCATCGCCGAGGTACCGCTCACCGAGGCCGTACTCACCCTTCCGGACCTGGAGCGGTCGCTGATGGCTGCCCAGATCGTCTACACGCTGCGTCAGGTGTCCGGCGTCAAGGGCGTGCTGATCACGGTGAACTCGCAGAAGTTCAAGGTTCCGGAGGCTGACCCGACCAGTTTGGTGATCTCGCTCGACGCCTTCTCCCGCGAGCTCGACCCGGTTCCCTTCGTCACGGACCAGCTGTATGCGGTGCAGGGCAGACGAGTCTTTCTGGTGACCACCCCCAACGAGACGGCGAGCCTGCAGGAGATGGCTGGACCCCTGAACGAAGGTCGGTTCCCGATCGACTCGTTGGCGGTGTCGGTCAACGGAACCGATGTGGCGGTGGTCACCAACGGTCGGACGACACTGCGCCGAGCCGCGACCGACACCGGTGAGGTGACGAAGCTGGCAACCGGGCTGACCAGAATGCTGCGCCCGCAGTTCACCCGTTACGGCGAGATCTGGACGGTCGGCCGGCGGGACGGGAAGCAGCGGCTCTGGCTCTCCAGCCCGGACCAGAACACCGAGGCGGTGGCGCCGCTACTGCAGGATGGAGAGATCACGGCGTTCCGGATCTCGCCGGACGGCGCCCGCATCGCCCTGGTGCGCAAGACCCCGAAGGGAGTTGAGCTCGGACTGGCCCCGATCGTCCGGGGAGAGAGGGTCACAGTCGGTGATTGGCGGCCGGTGAACCTGACCCAGACCGAGCCCTCCACCCAAGTCAACCGGATCGTCGACGTGGCCTGGCTGGACGCCAACGAGCTGCTGCTGTTGGGCGCGGCCACCGATGATGCGCCGCTGGTCCCTGTTCGGGTCGCCGCGGACGCCTCCCGAGTCATCCCCGAGACTGGAGAGGACGATTGGGGGGCGACGCGCCAGCTGACCGTGCTGGCCCGGCCGCAGACGGCGGTCGTGGTCGGCGCCGACGGTCGGGCGTGGCGGGACGACGGCAACCAATGGCTGCCATTTCTGGACGATGTCGTCACGGTCGCGTACGCCGGCTGACGTTCCTGCTCGGGCCGTTGTCCACAGATACGCCGCCGCAGTCTCCCCCTCGTGACTCCAGTCACCGACACTCGTCAGGTGAGCCGGACGCCGACCGCCGCCGTCCAGGGCTGGGTTGCCGCGGCCGGTGACCTGCTGCTGGGCGCACGCTGCCACGGCTGCGGTGCGGCCTGGTGGGGGGTCTGCCCCGACTGTCGGTTGGTGCTGGCGGCGCGCCGTCCGCGTTGGACCCGGCCCGAACCCTGCCCGGTCGGCTTCCCGCGCACGGTGACGTCCTCGGCATACGACCCGCTGCTGCGCGGGCTGATCAACGCCCACAAGGAACGCCAGGCTCTGGGGCTGACGCCCGTGCTCGGGCGGCGGCTGGGACAGAGCGTGCGGGTCCTGCTGTCCGCCCGAGGCGTCGAGCCGGGTACGGCCGTCATGCTGGTCCCGGTGCCTTCGGCCCGCCGGGCGGTGCGGAAGCGGGGCTTCGACGCCACCGCCGCCCTGGCGCGGACGGCGGCCCGCCGGCTCCGGGCGGACTACCGGGCGTCGGTCGTGCCGGTCCTGGTCCAGGTCCCCGGCGTACGCGACCAGTCCGGCCTGGACGCCCGTGCCCGGCAGGCCAACCTGGCCGGCGGCTTCCGCATGCGCGGCCGGCCGCCCGACCGGCCGGTGGTGCTGGTCGACGACCTGGTGACCACCGGCAGCAGCCTGACCGAGGCGGCCCGAGTACTCCGCCGAGCCGGCGTGGCCGTCCTCGGGGCGGCCACGGTCGCGGCCACTGCTCGACGTGCCGGGAAGGCGGCGTAGGTGAGAAGACAGTGAGGATTCGGGACATCCCGTAGCCAGGGGTGGGTGCAGGGGCTAGCGTCGCTCTATGGCGCTCTGGCCCAGACTTAGCCCTGTCGAATGGGGTAAGTGGGGGCAGCAGCGCCATTGTTCTGTCCCCCGGGGTGGCCACCCCTGAGTTCCGACCTCGGTCGGCTGAGTGAGGTACGCATGGATGTTGTCATCAAGGCCCGCCACTGCAACGTGACCGAGCAGTTCCGCGCTTATGTGGCGGAGAAGATCACCCGGTTGGAGAAGCTCGACGACCGGGTCATCCGGGTCGAGGTCGAGCTCTCGGCGGAGCGCAACAAGCGCCAGCACGACCAGGCCAGCCGGGTCGAGATCACCGTACGGACCAGGGGCCCGGTGGTCCGCGCCGAGGCCGCGGCGGAGGACAAGCCGGCGGCCTTCGACCTCGCCCTGGACAAGCTGATGGCCCAGTTCCGCAAGGCCGCGGACCGCAAGCGCGTGCACCACGGCCAGCGCTCGCCGCGCTCGCTCTCCGAGGCGGCCGCCGTGCTGCCGAACTTCGAGAACGGACAGGCCGAGACCAACGGCAACGGGCGGCACACCGTGGCCGGGATGGAGGTCGACGGCGACGGGCCGCTGGTGGTGCGTGAGAAGGTGCATCCCGGCGTGCCGATGAGCCTCGACCAGGCACTGCTCGAGATGGAGTTGGTCGGCCACGACTTCTACCTCTTCATGGACGTCGAGCACCAGCTCCCGAGCGTCGTCTACCGGCGGAAGGCGTACGACTACGGCGTCATCCGGCTGGACACGCACGGGGCGCTGATCGGACCGTAACCCGGGCGCGGCTCGCGGGCGGTGCCTCCGTTCTCCTTCGAGAGTGTCAGTGCCGCCCGCTAGCGTGCTACCCGATGAGGCGGGAACGGTTGACGCGCAGCCAGGCGCGACGAATTGCCCTGGCTGCGCAGGGTTTCGGTCGGCCGCAGCCCACGGGCCCGGTCACTGCGCGCCACCTGCAGTCGGTGGTCGACCGGGTCGCGCAGTTCCAGATCGACTCGATCAACATCGTCGCTCGGGCCCACTTCCTGCCGCTGTTCTCCCGGCTGGGGCCGTATGACCACGGGCTGATGGAGCGCGCGGCCCACCGCACACCCCGGCGGTTGTTCGAGTACTGGGGGCACGCCGCCAGCCTGATCGATGTCACGGTGCAGCCGCTGCTGCGGTTCCGGATGCAGGCGGGGTACCGGGATGTCTGGAGGGGGGTGGAGCGGGTGGCCCGGGAGAACCCGGCGCTGGTCGACTTCGTCCGCGACGAGGTGGTGGCCCGCGGCCCGATCAGCGCCCGCCAGCTGGAGATCGAGGAGGTCCGCGACCGGAGCAGCTGGGGCTGGAACTGGTCGTCGGTGAAGACGGTGCTGGAGTGGCTGTTCTACTGCGGCGAGGTGACGTCGGTCCGGCGCAACAGCCAGTTCGAGCGGGTCTACGACCTGCCCGAGCGCGTGCTGCCGGCCGCCGTGCTGGCGGCGCCCACGCCGAGCCCGGAGGAGTCGGTGGTCGGCCTGGTGCGCCGAGCGGCCCGGGCACTCGGCGTGGCCAGCGAGTTCTGCCTCCGGGACTACTTCCGCACCCGGCCGGAGATGACCCGGACGGCTGTCGCCGCTCTGGTCGACAGCGGTGAGCTGCTGCCGGTCACCATCCAGGGTTGGGAGAGCAAGCCGCACTACCTGTGGCACGAGGCGGCGCTGCCCCGCCGGATCACCGCCCGAGCGCTGCTCAGCCCATTCGACTCGATGATCTTCGAACGGGCCCGGCTGGAGCGGCTGTTCGACTTCTCGTACCGGATCGAGATCTACGTGCCCGCGCCCAAGCGGGTGTACGGCTACTACGTCTACCCGTTCCTGCTCGATGAGCACTTCGTCGCCCGGGTCGATCTCAAGGCCGACCGCGCCCGCGACGTACTCCGGGTCAACTCGGCCTGGCTGGAGCCGGGCCACCACCCCGGCTACGTCGCCACCGAGCTGGCCGCTGAGCTGGCCAGGCTGGCGGCCTGGCAGGGCCTGTCCGCGATCGAGGTCCGGCCCCGTGGCGATCTGGCGCCGCTCCTTGCGGCCGCCGTGCCCTAGGCGAAACTGGTCACAAACAACAGGGATTCGGACACCAGTTCTGCAACCGGTGACCAGTATTCGGCCGCGTCCGCCGTCCGAGATCTCCGGCCGGAGGTTCCGGTCCGACGACTGGCCTACCATGGGGGGCGGCCCGGTAACGGGCGAGAGTGTCGACGAGGTGTAAGGGAGCGGCGTTTCCGTGGCTTTGATGGACCGGCTGCTGCGCGTCGGTGAGGGCAAGCTGCTCAAGCAGCTGAAGGGCCTCGCCAACCAGGTCAATGCGATCGAGGACGACTTCGTCGCCATGGACGACGAGGAGCTGCGCGGCCAGACCGCCGACTTCCGTGCCCGGGTCGACAAGGGCGAGACCCTGGAGTCCCTGCTCCCGGAGGCGTTCGCCACGGTGCGCGAGGCCAGCCGGCGGGTGCTGGACAAACGGCACTTCGACGTCCAGCTGATGGGTGGGGCCGCGCTGCACCTGGGCAACATCGCCGAGATGAAGACCGGTGAGGGCAAGACGCTGGTCGCCACCCTGCCGTCCTACCTGAACGCGTTGACCGGCCGGGGCGTCCACGTGGTCACGGTGAACGACTACCTGGCCAAGTTCCAGTCGGAGTGGATGGGCCGGGTGCACCACTTTCTCGGGCTGGACGTCGGGGCGATCCTGACCCAGATGGACCCGGCCGAGCGGCGGATCGCGTACGCGGCTGACATCACCTACGGCACCAACAACGAGTTCGGCTTTGACTACCTGCGCGACAACATGGCCCTCGCGCTGGACGACTGCGTGCAGCGCGGATACAACTTCGCCATCGTGGACGAGGTCGACTCGATCCTGATCGACGAGGCCCGTACGCCGCTGATCATCTCCGGCCCGGCTGAGGACTCCCACAAGTGGTATCCGGAGTTCGCCAAGCTGGTCGACCGGCTGCGCCGGGACGAGCACTACGAGGTGGACGAGAAGAAGCGCACGGTCGCGATCCTGGAGACCGGCATCGACGTGGTCGAGGACCGGCTGGGCATCGGCAACCTCTACGAGTCGGCCAACACCCCGCTGATCTCCTACCTGAACAACGCGATCAAGGCCAAGGAGCTGTTCAAGCTCGACCGCGACTACGTCAACCTCGACGGCGAGATCCTGATCGTCGACGAGCACACCGGCCGCACGCTGGTCGGCCGCCGCTACAACGAGGGGCTGCACCAGGCGATCGAGGCCAAGGAACGGGTGCAGATTCGCGAGGAGTACCAGACCCTCGCCACGATCACCCTGCAGAACTACTTCCGGATGTACGACAAGCTCTCCGGGATGACCGGCACGGCGCTGACCGAGGCCGCCGAGTTCCAGAAGATCTACGGCCTGGGCGTCGTCCCGATCCCGACCAACATGGACATGATCCGTGCCGACCAGCGGGACCTGATCTACCGCACCGAAGAGGCCAAGTTCGAGGCCATTGTGGCCGACGTGGCCGAACGGCACGAGAAGGGCCAGCCGGTGCTGATCGGCACGGCGAGCGTGGCCAAGTCGGAGATCTTGTCCGCGATGCTGAAGAAGGCCGGCGTCAAGCACGAGGTGCTGAACGCCAAGCAGCACGAACGTGAGGCCGCGATCATCGCCCTGGCCGGGCGAAAGGGTGCGGTGACCGTCGCCACCAACATGGCCGGTCGCGGCACCGACATCATTCTGGGCGGCAACCCGGAGTTCATGGCCGACCACCATCTGCGTGAGCAGGGCATCGACCCGGTCGAGCACTCCGAGGAGTACGAGAAGCTGTACCCCGAGCTGCTGGCCGAGCTGGAGGAGCAGGTCGCGACGGAGCATGCGGAGGTGGTCGCGCTCGGCGGGCTCTACGTAGTGGGTTCGGAGCGGCACGAGTCGCGGCGGATCGACAACCAGCTCCGCGGCCGGTCCGGCCGTCAGGGCGACCCGGGGGAAAGCCGGTTCTACCTGTCCCTGGGCGACGACCTGATGCGCCTGTTCAAGTCCGACATCGTGGAGTGGGTGCTGCAGGCGCTCAAGATGCCGGACGACGTGCCGATCGAGAACAAGCGGGTGTCGGCCTCCATCGCCAGCGCCCAGAGCCAGGTCGAGGCGCAGAACTTCGAAACCCGGAAGAACATCCTCAAGTACGACGACGTGATGAACCGGCAGCGGCATGCCGTCTACGGGGACCGGCGCAAGGTGCTCGAGGGCGCCGACGTCGAGTCGCGGCTGCGCTCCACGGTGGACACCGTGGTCGAGCAGTACGTGCTGGGAGCGACTGAGGGGTTCGCCGAGGACTGGGACCTGGAGCAGCTGTGGACCACCATGGCCACGCTGTACCCGGTGTCGCTGGACCGGACAGACTACGAGGAGCGCGACGACCTCGACCGCCAGCTGCTGGTCGACGACTTCAAGGCGGACGCGCAAGCCGCGTACGACCGCCGGGAGGCCGAGCTCGGCGAAGAGGTGATGCGCGAGCTGGAGCGGCGGGTGCTGCTCACCGTGCTGGACCGCAAATGGCGCGAACACCTCTACGAGATGGACTACCTGCGCGAGGGCATCGGCCTGCGGGCGATGGCCCAGCGCGACCCGCTGGTCGAGTACCAGCGCGAGGGCGGCGACATGTTCAACGCCATGATGGAAGCCTTCATGGAGGAGGTCGTCGGCTTCGTCTTCCACCTGGAGGTCGAGGTCAACCAGGCGCCGCAGGTCGGGGTGGTCACCCGCGCGGACGGCGCCCCGATGCACATCGCCGCCGGTCGCAACGGCAACGGCCGGGCGGACGGCGACAAGCCGCTGGTCGAGTCCGGGCCGGACCCGGACGGACCGGGAGTGGCGCTCAACGTCCTCGACGAGGACGTCAGCGAGGACGAGCTCGAGGAGATCGTCTCCGAGCTGCCGGCGCCGGCGCGGACCGAGGTCCGGGCCAAGGCGCGGACCGAGGTCCGGGCCAAGGGCCTGAGCATGCAACGCAGCCGGGCGCTGGCGTACTCCGCCCCGGACGAGGACGGGTCGGTCAAGACGGTCGGCCAGTCGAGCACCACGACCGACGACCCGTACGCCGGGGTTGGCCGCAACGCACCGTGTCCGTGCGGCTCGGGGAAGAAGTTCAAGATGTGCCACGGGCGGCCCGGCGCAGTCTGACGCCGCCCGTCGTATCTCCCTTCCATCCCCGAGGTCCTGATCAGTCATGAGTGCATGCGTGGGGCGCCGTGCGCGCGCCGTGGCGGCGGTGGTGACCACAGTGGTCCTGGTCGGCGGCGTCGGTGGCTGCAGCGGCTCGGATGTCCCGCCGACCACCACCCCGCCGTCCTCTTCGGCGCCGAGTGACACCCCGACGCCCACGCCGTCCGAGTACACGGCCACGCCGAGGCCGGCTGCCGGCGACCCACTGACCGGTGGCAAGGTGAGCCGCAACCCGGTGATCGCGGTCAAGGTGGAGAACACCTCCGCGGCCCGACCCCAGGTCGGGCTGAGCCAGGCGGACATCGTCTTCGTCGAAGAGGTCGAGGGGGCGCAGACCCGGCTGGTCGCTGTCTACCACTCCCGGCTGCCGACCCGGCTTGGTCCGGTGCGCAGCGCACGGACCACCGACGCCCAGCTGCTGCCGCTGTTCGGCAAGCCGGGTCTGGTGTATTCCGGCGCGAACGCCCGGGTGCAACGCACGCTCGACCGCGCCTCCCTGGTCCCCGTCTTCCGGCTCACCCGCGACCGCCGGCGGTCCGTCCCGCACAACGTCTTCGTCGACCTGCGGCAGGTCGCACGGACCGAGAGGCTGGGCAAGGCCCAGCCGATCGGCTGGGCGTTCGCGGACAAGCCCAGCCAAGGCGGTCGCCCGGACGACACCGCGACCTCGAAGGTGGGCAACGACACGTTCGGCTTCGCCTACGCCAAGGGCCGCTACACCGTCAGCTGGCGGGGTGCCCGCTACGTCGACGGCGACAACGAGGCGGTCACCAAGGCGGACAACGTGGTGATCATGCGTGTCCGCAACGTCCCCGACGGCAACCGCGACGTACTCGGGTCCGCGTCGGTGCTGTCCGAGACGGTCGGCCGGGGCAAGGTGACGCTCTATCGCGACGGGGTCAGGATCGACGGCACCTGGTCGCGGAGCAAGTCTTCCGCGCCGCTGCGGTTCGCCGACCCGAGCGGGAAGGACATTGCCCTCAAACCGGGCCAGACCTGGGTCACCCTGCAAGGCTGACCGGCATCTGGGTGCTTGGCGGAGAAGTTGTCCACAGATTTTCCACGGGCCCTTACGCCGGCGCACGCCGTCCGGTCAACGTGGAGCCTCCATCGTCCACGGAGGTCTCATGTCTGCCGCTACCCCGGCACCTGCCCACGGCATACGCCCCCTTGTCGAGAGCCGGCCGCCCGCTGTGTCCTGGCAACCGGCCGCGATCTTGCCTGTTTCCCCCGACCAGCCCGCTCTCGACCTGTCCGAGCCGGAGGCGGTCGACCTGGCCCGGCCACGCGCTTCGGGCGTTCGCGCCACCCTCGTTCGCGCCCGCTGGACGGCGCGACCCCGCGCCGACCTGCCCGATGCGGGGGAGTGGAGCGCCTCGCTGGTCCTGGCCGTGGTTCAGGCGCTGCTCGCTCAGCGGCCCATCGCCCAGCTCAACCGCTGGCTGGCCGACGACGTGCTCTGCGCGGTAGCGCGGCAGCAGCGGAGACACTGGGCCGGGCGAACGCGCAGCGTGGTCCGAGTCGGGCTGGGATCGGTCCGGGTGCAGCACCCGCATCCGGAGGTCGCGGAGGTGGCGGCCCGGGTCGCGGTGGGGATGTCGACCACGGCCGTGGCCCTGCGCTTGGAGGCCAGAGGCGGCCGATGGCTTTGTACGGCCCTGGAACTAGACCTGCGGGTGTTTCGCTAGGCTGGGCTTACAAAGTAAGTCATGCGTCCAGAGTCGGGCGGTTTCCACGAATATGGGTACGGAGTGCTCGTGAGTCGAACCGATGAGCTGAACGTCGAACAGGTCAAGAAGCAGGTGCCGGGCGGTGAGGCCGACAAACCCACCGAGATTCCGCCGAAGGGCTGGTTCCAGGTAGTCAGGCGCGGCTTCGGCGAGGCCAAGGTCGACCAGGTGCCGCTGCTGGCGGCTGGTGTCGCCTTCTACGCCTTTCTGGCGCTCTTCCCGGCGCTGATTGCGGTGGTGCTGATCTACGGCTTGGTCGTCGAGCCGAGGCAGATCGCTGAGCAGATCGGGGAGCTCACCGCCAGCCTGCCCGAGGAGGCCAGCCGGATCATCACCGATCAGGTCACTCTGGCGTCTTCCCGGGAGACTGGTGCAGGCCTCGGGGCGATACTGGCGATTCTGCTCGCGCTGTGGGCTGCCTCAGGGGGGATGAGCAACCTGATGACCGCGATCAGCACCGCGTACGACGAGGAGGAGAAGCGTCCCTTCGTCAAGAAGCGGGCACTCGCCCTCGTTATGACCATCGGCGCCATCGTCTTCCTGATCGTGCTGCTCGCCTTGGTGGCGGTGTTCCCGGTCATCGACGACCTGATCGACAACAGTGTGGTCCGGTTCCTGCTGCAGGTGGCGCGCTGGGTGCTGATCGCCGCCCTGGTCACCGGCGCCTTGGCCGTGCTCTACCGGGTCGCCCCGGACCGGGACGCGCCGAAGATTCGCTGGGTGTCGGTGGGCGCCGCCGTCGCGACGGTGCTCTGGCTGCTGGCCTCGCTCGGCTTCTCGATCTACGTCGCCAACTTCGGCAACTACGCCAAGACCTACGGCGCCATCGCCGGCATCGTCGTGATGTTGCTCTGGCTGTGGATCACCTCGTACGCGATCCTGCTCGGCGCGGAGATCAACGCCGAGTCCGAGCAGCAGACCGTCCGCGACACCACCAAGGGGCCCGAAGCTCCGCTGGGCGAGCGGGACGCCGTCAAGGCCGACTCCCTTCCCGACCCCGCGGAGGTCAAGGACGGCACAACAGCGCAACGAGCCAAGGAGAACAGGTGAGGGACCAGCATTCGGCTATGTCTGAACGGACCGTGGCCAGCGTGAAGGAAGACGGGGCTGTGATCAAGGAGAGCATCAAGCGATGACCGAACCCACCCCGCCCGCCAAGGATGCGTCCGCCGACGAGATCGAGGCCGACATGGAGGCCACCCGGGACCGCCTGGCCGAGTCGATGGACGCCCTGGCCGACAAGGTGAACGTCAGGGCCCGCGCCCAGGATAAGGTCGACCAGACCAAGCAGCAGACGCGTGACAAGGTCGAGGAGACCAAGCAGCAGGCCCAGGAGAAGGTTGACCAGGCCAAGGCCAAGGGAACCGAGCTGCTGGACCAGGCCAAGTCGGCTTCCCGGCCGGTCCAGCTGGCCTTGGTCGCCGTACCGGTGCTCGTTCTCGTCGTGGTGATCATCACACGGGTCCGGCGCCGGTCGTAGGCTCGCCTCGTCACCAACCCAGCAGAGGAGCGTTCGTGGTCTCAGCAGCAAAGCTCGCCTACCGCCCGGTCGGCATCGTCGCCAGCGTCGCGGCCGGCGCGATCGCCAGTGCCTTGTTCAAGCAGATCTGGAAGCGGGTGGCCGACAAGGAGGACGCCCCCGACGCCATGCAGTCGGAATACCCCCTGACTCAGGTCCTGCTGGCCGCGGCCCTGCAGGGTGCCATCTTCGCCCTAGTCAAGGCGCTGATCGACCGGGGCGGCGCCAGAGGCTTCCAGCAGCTGACCGGCAGCTGGCCCGGCGACTAGCTCTCCGAGCTCGGCCCTTTGGAGAAAACTCCACCACTGGCGAGTTCTCACCCCACCGGCTCTGGCCCGAAGTCGAGATGTCGCCCTTGGTGGACTTCTCTCCGCGGCGGAAGGTCACCTCATGGGGAGAAGAGCAGCACCAGACCTGCACAGGTGTAGCCGACCATGACCAGCAACATCGGCAGCTGCCCGACCAGGGCCCGGTCCGGTGGCAGCAGGCGTACGGCCAGCTCGTGGGCGCAGACAATGCCCAGGATGTGGCCGGTGACGATGGCGATGAGCTGAATCAGCGCGATCACCGTCGGATGGTCGAAGATCGCTGCGTTGACGCCCATCCCGGCCGAGCCGAACACGTTCCAGCCGTTCCCGAGAGGGTCGGACCAGTTGATCGCCGTCCGCTGGCCCTCCACGATCAGCAGCGTCGTGTAGTGCGCGATCGCGTAGCCGATCACGATGGGCACAACCGAAGGCACCATGAGCAGCGGGTATGCAGCGGCCGTCCGGTCGCCGAAGCGGCCCATCCAGGCGGCCGCCAGGCTGAAGGTGGCCAGCACGATGGCGATCATGGCCAGCAGGCCGAGCGTCCCCCACGCCACGGTCGTCAGCCCGGAGCTTTGCACCGTGGTGATCCAGAAGCTGGTGTTGGCGAAGCTGTCGAAGGCGGTGCTGCCGAGCAGGGCCGCGACCACGGCGACACTGCCCGGCGGCGCCCGCCAGTGACACAGGTGGGCCAGCGGGTTGACGAGCTGCAGCTGGCCGTCTGCCCGGGCCCAGGGCGAGACCTGTGCGACGGTGCTGGCGTAGGTCTCGAACGGGTCGGCGGCGCCGATCCAGCGGCGGCCGAAGACGATCGCGCCGATCACCCCGAGCACCAGCCAGGCCAGCGCCCAGACCCGCAAGACGGCCAGCGTGGTGCGGTCGGGCTGGACCAGCTCCAGCCAGGCGAAGCCGAACAGGGCCAACGCCGCCGGCCAGACCCCGATCCGCTCGGGCAGCCGCAGCACGCCCTGCTCCGGGTCCGTGCCGGCCAGCCGGCTCAACCCGTCGTGGATGGTGCGCAGCGGGTTGGTCGCCCGCCAGAAGCCGCCGAGCAGGAGCGAGATCGGCACCAGCCCGACCCAGACCCAGACGAAGACGAAGCCGAAGACGGGGTTGGTCAGCAGGTCCTGGCCGGCCATCATGGCCAGGCCCGCCCAGGCGTACGCGGCCAGCACCAGCAGCCGCGCGACCAGCCGGGTGGCCGGATGGTCGACGACGCGGGTCAGTCCGGGTAGCGCCCGCCCGCGTAGCTCGGTGAACCGCGGCTGCCGCCAGGCCAGCAGCAGCACCACGAAGGACAGCGCGAGCGCCAGCGCGGCCCCGACCAGTACGAACCCGAAGGGCAGCGGCAGGTCATGCCGGGACGCGATCCCGTGCAGGGGTACCAGCATCAGTGGCGGGAACTGTCCGTCAGCGCGCGTTCAGGATGACGATGACCTTCTCCAGGTGATGCGACTCGACCTCGTAGCTGCCGGGGCTGTTGATCTCGAGCTTCCCCGTCACCTTCGTTCCCGCGGGTACCTCGAGCTCGTAGCCGTCGCCTTCGGTGTGGGCGTGGATCTCGTCGTGCTCGTCGCTGGTGACGTTGAGCACGACGGACTGGCCGACCTCGATGTTGATCTTCTTGCCGTTGGGGGTCACCTGGCCGTCGGCGATGGTGATGTCGATGGTCACCGAGCCTGCCGCCGCGCTGGTCTCGCTCGGCGAAGGGGTGGGCGTCGCCGATGCACTGGAGCTCGCGGATGCGGAGGTCACGGGGGTTGGGTTAGCGCTGGTGACCGCCGGCGAGGGGCCCGCTGTGGCCTCCGGGGCGCTGGTGCAGCCGGTCAGGGCGAGTCCGGCGAGCAGTCCGCCGGCCACGAACCCGCACACACGTCGCCGCGTCGGCGAACCTCTCATTGCACGTGCCTCTCTCGTCGCCGTCGCGGTCGGTGTCCGTGTAGAAGTAACGTAACGGGTTCGGACAAGTTCCAGTGCGCAGAAGGGACCGGCATGCCGCAGCGCCTCACCGCCCTGGAGGTGTCGCTGCTGGCTCTGGACACCGCGCACACGCCGAGCCACGTCGGCACGGTGGACATCTTCGACCCGGGCAGCGAGAGCTTCGACTACGAGCGGCTGATCGGGCTGATCCGGGACCGCATCGCGTACGTGCCCCGATACCGGCAGCGGGTTCGTGGGGTGCCGGCCCGGGTGGCCGGTCCGGTCTGGGTCGACGACGAGGACTTCGACCTCACCTTCCACGTCCGCCGTTCGGCCCTGCCCCGGCCGGGTACGGCGGAACAGCTGCGGGAGTTCGTGGGGCGGATCCTGGCCCGGCGGCTGGACCGGTCGCGGCCGCTCTGGGAGGTCTACCTGGTCGAGGGCCTGGCCGACCACCAGTTCGCCCTGGTCAGCAAGACCCACCTCGCGCTGGTCGACGGAATCGACACCGTGGACATCGGCCAGGTGCTCCTGGACACCTCACCCGAGGGCGCCAGCACGATCGACGGCGGCGGAGACGCGTGGCAACCGGTACCGGAACCGTCGGCGGTGGACCTGCTGCTCGGGGCGGTCTGGGAGAACGCCCAGGACCCCGCGCTCGCGGTGGACAATCTGCGGGCGGCGCTGACCGGCGCCCTCGGCGTGGTCGTCGCCGTCGGCGAGGCGGTCGGCGGGATCGGGGGAGCGCTCGGTGAGCTCGCCGGCGATGCCCTGCGAGGTCCGCGGCCGGTCCGGTCTCCGCTAGCCGGCCTGGTGTCGGAGCAGCGGCGGTACGCCACGGTGTCCCTCCGGCTGGCCGACCTTCGCGCGGTCCGGGCCGAACATTCGCACACGATCAACGACGTGGTCCTGGCGGTGGTCACCGGGGGACTGCGGAACTGGCTGCTGACACGCGGGGAGTCCATCGGATCCGGCAGCTCGCTGACCGCGCTGGTGCCGATGAGCGTGACCGAGGACGACGGCGAGCCGACGTCGCTGGGTAGCCAGGTCGCCCCGCATCTGCAGCGGCTGCCGATCGGCGAGCCCAACCCGTTGATGCGGCTGCACCAGGTGGCATACGCGACGCAGGCCCACAAGGACAGCGGCCGGGCGGTGGACGCCCGTTCCCTCTCCGACATCGCCGGGTTCGCCCCGACCACCCTGCACGCGCTCGGCGTACGCGTCGCGGCGGAGGTGATGCGTAAGCAACACGACCTGCTGGTCACCAACGTGCCCGGCCCCCAGGTGCCGTTGTACGCCGCCGGCGCCCGGCTGGCGGCGAGCTACCCGGTGCTGCCGCTGTCCGCCGGGCACCTGCTGACCATTGGGGTGACGTCCTACAACGGCAGCGTCTATGTCGGTCTGACCGCCGACCGCGACGCGATCCGGGATCTCGACGTGCTGGCCCAGTGCCTGACCGATGCCCTGGAGGAGCTGCTGGATACCACCGTGCGCGCTGCCCGGTCACGGCAGCCGACGCGGAAGGCGACCCCGGCGGCCCGCCGGGCGGCCGCCAAGAAGTCGGCGGCCCGACAGGAAGCAGCGGCTCGGAAGGCGACCGGGCAGAAGCGGGCAGCAGTCCGGGACCTGGTGGCTGGCGCCCGCAAGGCTGCGGCCCCCGAGCCGCCGGCCACGCATGCTCCGGCGAAGAAGGCGACGACGGCGAAGAAGGCCACCGCGGCGAAGAAGGCCACCGCGGCGAAGAAAGCCACGACGGTGAAAAAGGCCCCCACGGCGAAGAAGACCGCGACCAGGAGGACGGTGGCGACCACGAAGGCTCCGGCCAAGCCCGCGACCGAGGGCGAATGACCGCGCTGGTCTTCGTTCCGCTCGACCGGACGGCAGCGTCCTCCCTGCGCGACGGCACCGACCCCGGAGCGCGGCTCGGCTGTGCGCCCACCGCAGGTCTGGCCGCCGGCGTCGGCCCGGACCCGCTACCCGAGGAGGTCGAGTTCGCGGCCCTCAGTCATGCCGGCGTCCTGGCTCTCACTGCCGGAACCGACCCGCTGCGCCTGGTGCTGGCTGCGGACGTCGATCCCGGCCAGGTCGACGACTCCGGCGACGAGCTTGGTCAGGTGACGGTCACCGGGCTGGGGTGGCGGCAGGTGCAGTCCCTGTTCGCAGACGAGCCGGGAGCCGCCGCGGCGGTGGCCGGGGCCCGGGCGGCCGCCGCCGGACTGCCGCTGGCCGTGACCCTGAACCGGAGCGAGGTCGGCGAGCTGCTCGACGCGTACGACCTGCTGTGGTTCGCCCCGGACGAGCTTGGCCGCTGCTGATCACGAACCGCGTACTTCCCGAGGGTTGCCGGGGGTCGACCCCCGGCATGGGCGAATTGTCAGTGTGGTCAGGCAGAATGGGGATATGCCCCGATCAATCTGGAAAGGCGCGATCTCCTTCGGCCTGGTCACGATCCCGGTGAAGCTCTACTCGGCGACCGAGGAGAAGGACATCAGCTTCCGCCAGGTACACGCGGAGGACGGCGGCCGGATCCGCTACAAGCGAGTCTGCGAGAAGGACGGCGAGGAGATCCCGTACCCGGAGATCGCCAAGGGCTATGAGCTGCCCGACGGCCGGATGGTGATCCTGCAGGCCGAAGACTTCGAAGCGCTGCCGCTGGCCACCACCAAGTCGGTGGAGGTCGTGCAGTTCGTCGACGACGACGAGGTCGACCCGACGTACTTCAACAAGACGTACTTCCTGCAGGCGGATGGGCCCGGGGTGAAGCCGTACGTGCTGCTGCGGGACGCGCTGACCAAAAGCGGGCAAAGTGCGGTGGTCAAGGTCGCGTTGCGGTCGCGCGAGGCACTGGCACTGATCCGGCCCAAGGACGGTGTGCTGCTGATGCACACCATGCTGTGGCCCGACGAGCTGCGCGACGGGTCGTTCGCCGTGCCGCCGGAGGACGTCAAGGTGTCGGACGCCGAGGTGACCATGGCTCAGTCGTTCATCAGCGCCCTGGCCGGTGACTTCAACCCCGAGGACTTCACCGACTCCTACCGGGAGGCGCTGGAGACCCTGGTGATGAGCAAGGCCGACGGGGTGCCGCTGGCGGAGGAGCCGGAGGCGCCGGCGGAGGCTGAGGTGGTCGACCTGGTGGCCGCCCTGCGCGCGTCGGTCGAGGCGGCCAAGAAGCGGCGGGAGGAGTCCGAGCAGGCCAAGGCCATGTGACGGCCGCCGAGTAGCCTGACCAGGGTGGACGCCGTCACCCAGGTTCCCCCGCCCGTCAACGAGCCGGTCCTCACCTATGCGCCCGGCAGCCCCGAGCGCGCGACGCTGGAGGAGCGGCTGAAGGAGCTGGCTGCCGCCGACCCGGTCGAGCTGACCGCGACCATCGGTGACCAGACCCGGATGGCCGGTGGCCCGAGCTTCGACGTGACCATGCCGTCGGACCACGCGCATGTCCTCGGCCGGGCCAACGCGGCCACCGAGGCCGACGCAGCGGCGGCGATCGAGGCGGCTCAGGACGCGGCCCCCGACTGGGCGGCGACGAGCTTCGACGACCGGGCGGCGATCTTCCTGCGCGCTGCGGACCTGTTGGCCGGACCGTGGCGGGCGACCCTGAACGCCGCGACCATGCTGGGTCAGGGCAAGACCGTGCAGCAGGCCGAGATCGACGCTGCTTGTGAGCTGATCGACTTCTGGCGGTTCAACGTCGCCTTCGCCCGGGAGATCCTGGCCAACCAGCCGATCTCCGCACCGGGAGTGTGGAACCGCACCGACTACCGGCCACTCGACGGGTTCGTCTACGCCATCACCCCGTTCAACTTCACCGCGATCGCCGGGAATCTGCCCAGCGCACCCGCGCTGCTGGGCAACACCGTGCTCTGGAAGCCGAGCCCCACCCAGCAGTTCGCGGCGCACTTCACCATGCAGCTGCTGCAGGCGGCCGGGCTGCCGCCGGGCGTGATCAACCTGCTGCCCGGCGACGGGGTGGCGGTCTCCGAGGCGGCGCTGGCGCATCCCGACCTGGCCGGGATCCACTTCACCGGCTCGACCAACACCTTCCAGCACCTGTGGCAGACCGTCGGGTCCAACATCGCGAGCTACCGCAGCTACCCGCGGCTGGTAGGGGAGACCGGAGGCAAGGACTTCGTCGTCGCCCACCCCAGCGCCGACCCCGACGTGCTCCGTACAGCGTTGGTTCGCGGAGCGTTCGAGTACTCCGGTCAGAAGTGCTCGGCGGCCTCCCGGGCGTACGTGGCCCGCAGTGTCTGGAACCGGGTGCGCGATGACCTGGTCGCCGAGACGGAGGCTCTAGCCGTGGGGGACGTGCGTGACCTGGGCAACTTCACCTCGGCGGTGATCGACCAGCGCGCCTTCACCAAGCACCAGGCGGCGATCGAGCGGGCTCGCGGGACCTCCGGCACCGAGATCATCGCCGGCGGGACGACCGACGACGAGCACGGCTGGTATGTCCGGCCGACCCTGATCACCGCCGACGACCCCCGGGACGAGGTGCTGACCACCGAGTACTTCGGCCCGATCCTCGGCATCTACGTCTACCCCGATGCGGAGTTCGCCGACGTGCTGGGCGAGGTGGACCGGGCCGCGGCGTACGGGCTGACCGGCGCGGTGATCGCCGACGACCGGGCCGCCCTGGCTCGGGCCAGCCAGGCGTTGCGGCACGCGGCCGGCAACTTCTACCTCAACGACAAGCCGACCGGCGCGGTGGTCGGCCAGCAGCCGTTCGGCGGTTCGCGGGCCTCAGGCACCAACGACAAGGCCGGCTCGATGTGGAACCTGATCCGCTGGACCAGCCCCCGCTCGATCAAGGAGACCCTGGTCCCGCCGACGCAGACCGGCTATCCCCACATGGGCTGAGCTGGTTTCGCTACGCCAGTGGCGGCTTGACCCCCGACACTCCGCACGTCAGTGAAACGCGCGTAGCGAATCCAGGTGAGAGCTGACTCAGGAGGCGGTCCTGCCGTCGAGCCAGCGGTCGCCGACCTGCTGCTGGGTGCGGAAGCCGGCCAGCACGGCGGGGGCGGAGCTCTCCTCGAGCTTGCGCCCGAGCAGCGGGATGTTCACCTTCAGCTGGCCGGTCAGGTTGGCGGTGGTCCCGCGGCCGCCCGGGGCGATGCGTAGCTGCCCGGTCAGCCGGATCGGCTGACCGGTGATGGTCATGGTCAACGCACCGGTACGCGAGCCGTCGCCATCGGCCGCGGCCCACTGTACGTCCTCGACGACGGTCAGGGTCGGCCCAGTGAAGCGGGCCGCCGACTCCGGCGAGGGGAGCGTGCGCGAGGTCCGGGTGCTCGAGCCGGATACGGAGACGTCGTAGCTGACCGAATGGCTGGCCACGCATACCTCCTCGAGGTAGGCCTGGTCGATCATCATCGCGTACACCTCCTCCGGCGCCGCGGCGAAGTCCAACCCAGTCGAGATGTCCATGTCCCCCATCATGGCCTACCGCCCCGCGCGTCCCGAGCGGCTAAGGTCGGGAATGAGTCGTACAGCGGAGTGCGGCGGGCGGATCGGTGAGGTGGAGTGACCACGTTCGAGGCGGAGCTGGAGCAGGAGAAGTCCGAGAAGATCGCATCGGTCGCCGCCCGCGGGGCCAAGGCCGCGGTCGAGTTCGGCCAGGACCCCGACGAGGTCTCGGTCTTCCTGCGGCACTACTTCCGGCACGTCGACGCGATGGATGTCGACGAGCGCAGCGTGGAGGACCTGTTCGGTCTGGTGGTCAGCCACTTCCGTCTGGCCACTCAGCGCCCGGCCGCCCGGGCGGCCATCGCCATCCGCACCCCGAGCCAGGGCAGCGACGGCTGGACCGCCGGAGGCGCCACCGTGGTCCAGATCGTCACCGACGACCGGCCCTTCCTGGTCGACTCGGTGACCATGGAGGTACTTCGGCAGGGCTGGAGCATCCGCGAGGTGTTCCACCCGCAGTTCCTGGTCCGCCGCGACCTCGGTGGCACGTTGCGAGGCGTCGTCTCCGCCGAAGAGGCCGACGGTGACCCGGCCGTGCAGCCCGAGTCCTGGATGCACCTGGAGA
The DNA here is from genome assembly GCA_963808435.1 of uncultured Actinomycetota bacterium. GTDB lineage: Bacteria > Actinomycetota > Actinomycetes > Propionibacteriales > Propionibacteriaceae > Microlunatus. Next base: position 102,415 of record CAWEFW010000029.1, read on the forward strand.
TCCTGCCGCCGTCCCGGCCGGAGGCACCGTCGCCGGTTGCCGCCGACCTGGAGCATGGCTTGCTCGAGGTCCTCCGACTGGTCGAGGAGACGGTCGAGGACTGGCAGAAGATGATCACGCGCTCCGAGGAGACCATCGCGCAGCTCGGCGACCCCGTCCGGACCGCCCGCCGGCGCGACGAGGCCGCGCTGGCCCGGGAGCTGCTGGGCTGGCTGAACGCCAACCACTTCACCTTCCTCGGCTACCGCGAGTACGCGCTGGTCAGCGACGCCGCCGACGACGGGCAGCCGCGGTCGCGGTTCGTCCCGGTCCCGGCCACCGGGCTGGGGATCCTGCGCGCCGACGCCGACGTACCCGGGGCGTTCGGCGCGCTGCCGCCGGCGAGCGGACGCGCCGACCTGATGGTGATCACCAAGGACAACTACAAGTCCCGGGTGCACCGCCCGGCCTACCTGGACTACCTCGGCATCCGCATCTTCGACGGGGAGGGCCGGGTGACCGGCGAGCGGCGCTTCCTCGGCCTCTTCTCCTCCTCGGCCTACTCCGAAAGCGTGACCCGGGTGCCGGTGCTGCGGCAGAAGGCAGCGGCGATCCTGCGGCACACCGGCTACAGCGAGCAGAGCCACGGCGGCAAGGCCGTGATGGACGTGCTGGAGACCTACCCGCGGGACGAGCTGTTCCAGGCGCGGATGATCGAGCTGGCCGGCACGGTGGAGAAGCTGGCCCACCTCAAGGAGCGCCGTCAGGTCCGGCTGTTCGTCCGCCGCGACGCGTACGGTCGCTTCCTGTCCTGCCTGGTCTATCTCCCCCGGGACCGCTACACCACCGCCGTCCGGCAGCGGATGGAGGAGATCCTGCTCCGCCGGCTGGGTGCCGCCTCGGTGGACTACACCGCACGGGTCAGTGAGTCGGTGCTCGCCCGGCTGCACTTCGTCGTCCGGATGCCGTTGGGCGAGGCGATCGGCGAGGTCGACGTACGCGGTCTCGAGCGTGAGCTCACCGTGGCCACCCGGTCGTGGACCGACGAGTTCGCCGACCTGATCGCCGACGCCGACGACCCGGAACGGCTGGCCACGCTGGTCGGCGGACTGCCGGAGGGCTACAAGGAGGACTACACCCCTCGGCAGGCGGTCCAGGACCTCGCGGCCCTGACCGCGCTGGCCGGAGACCATGACATGTCGATGGCGCTCTACGCTCCCGACCGCGAGGACGACGAGGCCGATCTGCGGCTGAAGATCTTCCGTCGCGACGCGTCGCTGTCCCTGTCGGCGATCCTGCCGCACCTGACTCTGCTCGGCGTCGACGTGATCGACGAGCGACCCTACGAGATCGGGCTCGGGTCGGGCGAGCGTGGTTACGTCTACGACCTGGGTCTGACCGTGCCCGGTGGCGCGGACGCCGTCCAGTCCCGTTGGGACCCGCGGGCCCGAGACCAGTTCATGGACGCCTTCTCCGCCTCCTACCGCGGGCTGACCGAGGCCGACGGCTTCCACGCGCTGGTGATGCGGGCCGACCTCGGCTGGCGGGACGTCACCCTGCTCCGGGCGGTCGGGCGCTATCTGCGGCAGGCCGGCGTGGGGTACAGCCAGAGCTACATCGCCTCGGCGCTGGCGGCCAACGTCGACCTGGCCCGGGGCCTGGTCAGCCTGTTCGCGACCCGCTTCGACCCCGAGCAGCCGCTCGACCAGCGAGCGCGGGCGGCCAGGGCCGCCGAGCTGGTCGGGGCCATCCAGACCGGACTGAACGACGTCGTCAGCCTGGACCACGACCGGATCATCCGGTGGTACCTGACCGTGCTGTCGGCGGCCGTGCGGACCAACTTCTACGCCTCCGGCCGCCAGGCGATCGCGCTGAAGCTGACCCCACGTGATATTCCTGACCTGCCCGCGCCCCGGCCGCAGTTCGAGATCTTCGTCTACTCGCCCCGACTCGAGGGCGTGCACCTGCGGTTCGGACCGGTGGCTCGCGGCGGACTGCGCTGGTCGGACCGCGCCGAGGACTTCCGCACCGAGATCCTCGGCCTGGTCAAGGCGCAGATGGTGAAGAACACCGTGATCGTGCCGGTGGGGGCCAAGGGCGGCTTCTACGCCAAACGACTGCCCGACCCCGGCAACCGGGAAGCCTGGATGGCCGAGGGCGTGGCCTGCTACCAGCTCTTCGTGTCCAGCCTGCTGGACCTCACCGACAACCTGGTCGACGGTGCCGTGGTGCCGCCGCCCGACGTGATCCGTTACGACGGTGACGACCCCTACCTCGTGGTGGCGGCGGACAAGGGCACCGCCACCTTCTCCGACATCGCCAACCAGATCTCCCTGGACCGCGACTTCTGGCTGGGTGACGCGTTCGCCTCTGGCGGCTCCGCCGGCTACGACCACAAGGCCATGGGCATCACGGCCCGGGGCGCCTGGGTGTCGGTGCAGCGGCACTTCCGGGAGATGGGCCTCGACCCGCAGACCACCGACTTCACCTGCGTCGGCATCGGAGACATGAGTGGCGACGTGTTCGGCAACGGGATGCTGCTCAGCAAGCACACGAAGCTGGTCGCGGCGTTCGACCACCGGCACGTGTTCGTCGATCCGGAGCCCGACCCGGAGCGCAGCTGGGTCGAGCGGGAGCGGCTGTTCGCGCTGCCCCGGTCCAGCTGGGCCGACTATGACCAGACGCTCATCTCGGCCGGTGGCGGGGTGTTTCCACGGACGGCCAAGTCGGTTCCGGTCACCGAGCCGATCCGCGCGGTGCTGGGCCTGGCCAAGACCGTCGAGGCGCTGACCCCGGCCGAGCTCATCAGTGCCTGCCTCAAGGCGCCGGTCGACCTGCTGTGGAACGGTGGTATCGGGACCTACGTCAAGGCGGCCGCCGAGACCCATGCCGCGGTCGGCGACAAGGCCAACGACGGGGTGCGGGTCAACGGGGCGGATCTCCGGGCGCGCTGCGTCGGGGAAGGAGGCAACCTCGGGCTGACCCAGCTGGGCCGGATCGAGTACGTGCAGTGCGGCGGCCGGATCAACACCGACTTCGTGGACAACTCCGCCGGTGTGGACACCTCGGACTACGAGGTCAACATCAAGATCCTGCTCCGCAACGAGGTGGCCGCCGGCCGACTGAGCCCGGCGGACCGCGACGCGCTGCTGGCCTCGATGACCGACGAGGTGGCCGAGCTGGTGCTGGCTCACAACTACGACCAGAATCTCGCCGTCGCCAACGCGGTGCACGGCGCCGTGTCCATGGCGCATGTGCACGAGGACTGGATGGCTCGGCTCGAGGACCAGGGGCTGCTGGACCGGGAGATCGAGTCCCTGCCCTCGACGGAGGCGATGGAGGCCCGGCGGAGCAGCCACAAGGGACTGACCGCGCCGGAGCTGGCTACCCTGCTGGCCTACACCAAGATCGTGCTGGCCACGGAGGTGCAGGCCTCGGACCTGCCCGACGACCCCTACCTGGCCGACCGGCTGGTCGAGTACTTCCCGACGGAGCTGCGGGAGCGGTACGCCGACCGGATGACTGAGCACCGGCTGCGCCGGGAGATCATCGGCACGGTGGTGGTGAACCGGTTCGTCAACGCGGCCGGGATCAGCTGTTTCCACCGGCTGTCGGCCGAGACCGGGGCGGTCGCCTCGGACGTGATCCGCGCCCACATCGCCGCCCGGGCCATTTTCGGGGCCGATGACCTCGATGGCCGGATCCGGGCGCTGGACCACCAGGTCGACGCCGCGGTGCAGACCGCGCTGCGGATGGAGGTGCGCACGCTCGTCGAGCGGGCCACCCGCTGGCTGGTGAACAACCGGCGCCGGCCGGTGGACATCGGCGCCGCCGTCGGTGAGCTCGCGGCCGGGGTACAGGCCGTCCAGGGCACCCTACCGACGCTGCTGACCGGACGGGACGGGGAAGCGCTGGCCACCCGGCTCAAGGGCTACCAAGCCGCCAAGGTGCCCGAGGACCTGGCCCTGGCCGTCGCAGCCCTGCCGCCGGCGTACGCGGCGCTGACGATCGTGCAGACCGCTGCCCACGAGGGCCTCGACGTGAGCAAGGTGGCCGAGGCGCACTTCGCCCTCGGCCAGCGGCTAGGGCTGGACCGGCTGCTCGGCCGGATCATCGAGCTGCCTCGGGACGACCGCTGGCAGACGATGGCCCGGGCCGCGCTGCGCGACGACCTGCATGCGGTGCATGCGGCCCTGACCGCCCAGGTGCTGGCGGCGGACGGGGCCGAGACGCGGACCGCCCGGGAGCTGGTCAGCGGCTGGGAGAAGGGCAACGCCGCCGTCACGGACACGGTCCGGCTGCTGCGCACCATCACCGGCAGCCGTACCGACCTGGCCCGGGCCTCGGTCGGACTGCGTCGGGTCCGCGGACTGTTGCCGGGTTGACGTATCGTCGCGAGCGTCCGGAAGGCGTGGCCGACGGAACACGGGAGCGACGAGCGCGAGCGACAAGACAAGGACGACATGCGGGTTGACCTCCATACGCACTCCAACATCTCCGACGGCACCGATAGCCCGGCCCAGCTGGTCGAGCGCGCTCGGGACCTCGGGCTGGATGTGGTGGCGCTGACCGACCACGACACCTTCGCCGGGTTGGACGAGGCGGTCACCCGGGGCGAGCAGGTCGGGGTTCGAGTCGTCCGGGGGCTGGAACTGTCCTGCACCCGGGAGGGCCAGAGCGTGCACCTGCTGGCCTACGGCGCCGACCCGGAAGCTCCCAGTCTGGCGGCGGAGCTGGAGCTCGTCCGGGGCGGCCGGATGGGCCGGCTGTCCGGGGTACTGGCCCGGTTGGCCGAGCTGGGTGTGCCGGTGACCGAGGAGCAGGTGCTGGCGGAGGTGGGGGAGAGCCCGTCGGTCGGCCGGCCCCACATCGCCGACGCGATGGTCAAGGCCGGCCATGTGGCCGACCGGACCGAGGCGTTCGACCGGTTCCTGGCCGACGGGGGCCCGGCCCATGTGCCGCGGTACGCCATCCCGGTAGGGCGGGGGATCGACCTGGTCCATGCCGCTGGCGGGGTGGCCGTGATCGCTCATCCCTGGGGGCGAGGCCGGGAGCACGTGCTACCGCCGACGGTGATCTCGCGGCTGGCCGTCGAGCACGGCCTCGAGGGCATCGAGGTGGACCACCAGGACCACGACTCGGAGACCCGTACGCGGCTGCGCGCCCTGGCCGGGGAGCTGGGTCTGCTGGCCACCGGCTCCAGCGACTACCACGGCACCGGGAAGCTCGACCACGAACTGGGTTGCAACACCACGGATCCGGAGGTGCTCGCGGCGCTGCTCGACCGGCTAGGCGCCACGACCAGTCGCTGATGGCGCGCGCTGCCGTAGTGGCCGTCGCCAACCAGAAGGGCGGCGTGGCCAAGACCACCACCGTGGCCAACCTGGGTGCGGCCTGGGCGGCCGCGGGCAATCGGGTGCTGCTCGTCGACCTCGACCCACAGGCCTGCCTGACCTTTTCGCTGGGTCACGACCCGGAGTCGATCGATACCTCGGTGTACCAGGTGCTGCTGGGCGAGGTGAAGGCGACTGGAGCACTGCTGCCCACGGAGGAGGGCGTCGACCTGCTTCCGGCCACGATCGAGCTGGCCACGGCCGAGCAGTTGCTGCAAGCCCGGACCGGCCGTGAACAGCTGCTGAAATCCGCGCTCAAGCCGCTGCTCGCGGCGTACGACTTCGTGCTCATCGACTGCGCACCGACGCTGGGCATCCTGACCACACTGGCCCTGACCGCGGCGCAGGCCGTGCTGGTTCCGCTGCAGTGCGAGACGCTGAGCCATCGTGGGGTCGGCCAGCTGCTGGACACCGTGTACGACGTCAAGAAGTCCACCAACCGCCGGCTTGCGGTCCTCGGCGTGCTGCCGACCCTCTACGACGGACGCAGCACTCATGCCCGTCTGGTGCTGGACCGGATCGGCGCGGACTACGGAGTGGCCGTGCTTCAGCCGCCGATCCCGCGGTCGGTCCGGTTCGCCGAGGCGCCGGCGGCCGGACGCACGCTGGTTGGGGCCGGCCGGACCAGCAAGGGCGCCGAGGCCTACCGCGCGGTGGCGACGACCCTGGCCGATCGGCTCCGTCCGACGTGACCCGGCCGCGTCTCAGCTGGAGAGGGCGATCAGGACCGCCGCGCTCAGCGCGCCGAAGGCAATGGCCAGCTCGGTCCCGACCACCAACATCAGGGTCCGGTCCCGGGCCGAGCCCGTGACCCCTAGTGGGCTGAAGAGGCGTCGGAAGGCCAGCCGAGTCGTGGCCCGATGGGCGTACCAGGCGACCAGGAGCAGGGCGGCCAGCAGGCCGAACCGAACGACCAGGATCGAACCCTGGCGCTCGTTGGCGACCGCGGACGTCCCGGCCATGATGGTCAGACCACTGGCCAGCACGAGCAGCACCAGTCCGAGCGTGGCCACCGGCGAGAAGCGCGTGACCAGCCCGTCGACCTCACCGCCGTCGGCGGACTTGGCGCCGGGTCGGACGACCGCCGCGAGGGCGACCAGCCCGCCCAGCCACGCCGCGGTGGCCAGCAGGTGGATGGTCGTACCCAGGGCGGCGAGCAGGGGGCCAGGTTGACCGAGGACCATGGGCTGGACCGCCACCGTGGCCGCGACGACCACCATGGCGGCAAAGACGATCACGCGGCGCCTCCCGACCACGGCGCCGGCCACCACGTCGACCAGGTAGAACAGCGAGCCGACTAGGATCGCCAACCGCAGCAGGATGGCCGCCCCGGCCAGCGGCGGGACCACCTCGTCGAGCGGCTGGCCGCCTGCGGTCAGCCGGAGCGTCGGCTCGGCGATCGAGGTGAGGATGATCAGCACGGCGCCGACGCCGGAGAGCCAGAGCAGGCGGCGGTGCCGGTGGCCGGTGGGCCAGACCAGGGTCCAGAAGGTGAGCGGACCGGCCCACAGGACGAAGCCGGCGTACCCGGCCACCCCGAGCACGGTCAACAAGGCGGCCATCGGCTCGGTGGTCATTGTCGACCCTCTCGTGGGGCTAGCTGAAGGTCCAGCTGGACCTGGACCAATGCATCGCGATACGCGAGGTCCTGGTTGACCCGCACGTTCGGCCGTTCCCCGCCGAAACACGTCTGCTGGTCGGCCGGCAGCCGGACGCAGTTCACGTTGCTGACGGCCTGGCCCCGGACAGACTCTGCCACGGGAAGGTCGTCGGTCACCTGGCTCACCAGCGGACCCACCGCGCCGATCGCCCGCCCGGCCCAGGACGGCCGGCTGACCCGGACGGCCTCGCGGAGCCGGTAGCTGACCTCGAACCGGTCCGTCGCCCGCCGCACCGTGACCGTGGTTGCGCGCCGCACCGTACCGCCAGGAGGTCGGACGGTGCGGTCGTTGACGCGGATCACCACGTCGGTGGCGTACGGGTGAGCCGAGCGCAGGTCTCCGCCGACCGCTCGGAGATCGGGCGGCGCCAGCGAGAGGCTGGTCACCGGCGCGGGGAGGCGTACGGTCTCCGTCACGTCGAAGACCTGCTCAGGACCTACGGTGGCGACCAGCCCGATGCCGGCCTCGCGACCACCCGGACCCGGGGGCAGATCGACATCCGAAGTCTCTGGAACTGGTGTGGGCGTCCGGGTGGGCGCCCCTTTGGCCTTGGGCGTCGGGCTGGACACCCGTTCGGCGGTGGTCGGCGGACCCGTCCGGACCGTCAGCATCAGGTACGGCGAGTACGTGTAGTACGCGAGGGCACTGACGAGCAGACCACAGATCAGGAGTCCTCCCAGGGCGCGCCGAAGCACACGACCCATCCGAGAACCGTTCACCTCCGAACCCCCCGAAAAGCCACAGTCTCAGCTCCATGGTGTTCCTACCCAAATTCCCGGAAACTCCGCAGGGCCTGGTCTGAAGGTCTTATATTACGCGGGGGCACGCTTTCTGATTATTTTTCAACATGATGGACGGGATGGGGACATGAGCGCGAATTATTCTGCGCGATAGGGAAAACTCGCACTAACAGTGGTGGTGGCTCTTGCCCTAGTGGGAGGCATAGTCAGCACTAGTTATGCTGCGAATGACGCGCAGATCTATGTCGTCCAGGGGCTGCCCGGACGAAATGTTGATGTCTCGGTTGATGGCAAAGAGGTCGCTAGTGGTGTAACGACCGCGGAGATCGCAGGGCCGTTCAACGTCAGGGCCGGGTCACGGAAAATCAGTTTCAGTGATAGCGGCGACGTGGTGCTCGAACGGACCTTCGAGGTGAATGCCAAGTCCAGCTGGGATGTTGTGGCGCATCTGCCCGAGTCGAGCGCGGACAAGCCGAACGTCACGGTCTTCCGCAACGACCTGGCGGCGGTCCCGCGAGGCAAGGCGTCGCTGGTCGTGGCCCACACCGCGACAGTTCCGCCGGCCGACATCCGGGTGAACGGCTCCGTGCTGTTCGAGAACATCGGTAACGGCGAGGCGCTGACGCGGACCGTGCCGGTCGCCACCTACAAGGTCACCATCGTGCCGACCGGAGAGACCGAGCCGGTTGTCCTCGGCCCGGTCGAGCTGACGGTCAAGGGCGGCGCGGTCAACCGGGTGTACGCCATCGGTGACCCGGGCAAGAAGACGATGAACGTCGCGGTCCACGTGATCCCGACGGGCAGCAGCGGGTCGGGCCAGCCGTCCGATGTCAACACCGGTGTCGGCGGTCTGTCTGGGATCCAGCTCATCCGTTGAAAGCAGCAGCACTCGGCCTGACCGTGCGACGCCGGCTGGCGGGCGCGGTCAGTGCCGTGTTGCTGGTCGGCTGGCTGGCCGGCTGCGGATCAGCGGCCGGGTCGACGATCGACCCACCCCGGGCGGAGTCGCCCACGGCCACGGCGGCGGCACCCGAGGGGGAGCCGGGACCGGTTCCGACCGCTCGGGTCGGCAAACCGGGCCGGACCGAGCGGGTGCACTTCGTGCCCGAGCTACTGGTCCTGCCGGGTAAGGCGCAAGCGCCGGTGCGGCCGGCGGCCACCGTGGGCGGGCAGCTGGAGGTGCCGGAGAACGTCCAGCACGTCGGCTGGTGGGACGGCAGCGCCTACGCCGGCGACCCGTTCGGCCGCACAGTGATCGCCGGGCACGTGGACTCCACCAGCGGTGCCGGCTTCTTCGTCCGGCTGCTCCGGGTCGAGAAGGGCGACGTGGTGACCGTGCGGGCCGGCTCACACCGGCTCAGCTACAAGATCATTTCGGTGCAGACCGTGCCCCGGCGGGCCCTGGCCACGGACAGCCAGGCCTTCGACCAGAGTGGGGCCCATCGGCTGGTGCTGATCACCTGCACCGGCGAGTACCGCCGGGACCGGGGTGGGTACGAGAGCAACCTGGTGGTCGTTGGCACCCCGCTCGGCAAGGCGCAGTGAGCTGGGTCAGCTGCGCCGGCCAGCGGTGCCCTCCGGGCGCGACGGGGTGCGAGACGTGCAGATCAGGCCGAGGGGACCTCGTCTGATCTCGGGTGCGGACCGCGGTCGACGGGGCGACTGCGGTTCCGGCGTCGCCGGCGGCGCGTACGCTCCGGCTCGGCCCCCTCGACGCCCTCGGCCGAGGCGGCCGTCTCCGGCCTCGGCTCGGACGCGACGGGAAGGTCGGTCGTCTCCGCCTGCTCGACCGGTACCCCGTTACGGAGCCGGCGCCGGCCGGTCTTCTTCGGTCGCTCGGCCCGGCGTTCCTTGCGGTCCTTCCGGTCCTCGCCGTCCTCCCGAGCGCGCGGCGGCTTCGGCGGCGTGAGCCGGCCCTTGGCGGCCGGGTCGATGCCCAGGTCGTGGAAGAGGTGCGCCGAGGTGGAGTAGGTCTCCTCCGGCTCCTCGAACGGCAGCCCGAGGGTGTTGTTGATCACCTTCCACCGGGTCTGGTCGGCCCAGTCCACGAAGGTCACCGCGATGCCCGATGCACCGGCCCGACCGGTCCGACCGATCCGGTGGACGTAGGCCTTGTCGTCGTCCGGGCACTCGTAGTTGATCACGTGGGTGATGCCCTCGACGTCGATCCCACGGGCGGCCACGTCGGTGGCGACCAGAACGTTGATCTTGCCTTCGCGGAAGCGCTTCAGCGCCTTCTCCCGGAGTGCCTGGTTGAGGTCGCCGTGGATGGGCGCGACTGCGAAGCCCCGGTCGGCCAGGTCGTCGGCCAGCCGCTGCGCCCAGCGCTTGGTCCGGCAGAAGATCATCACCCGGTTGCGGTTCTCCGCCTGCAGGATCCGGGCGACGATCTCGGGCTTGTCCAGGTCGTGCGCCTGGTAGACGAACTGGGCGGTGGCCGGCACCATCATGGTGTCTTCCGCCGACTCCGCGCGGATGTTGACCGGGTGCCTTAGGTGGCGGCGGGCCAGGGTGACGATCGCCGACGGCATGGTTGCGGAGAACAGCATGGTCTGCCGCAGCTCGGGCGTCCGGCTCAGGATCCGTTCCACGTCGGGCAGGAAGCCCAGGTCGAGCATCTCGTCGGCCTCGTCGAGCACCAGCACCTTGACGTGGCTGAGGTCCAGCGCGCCCCGGTCGACCAGGTCGAGCAGCCGACCCGGCGTACCGACGACGATCTCCACGCCGCGGGCCAGGCTGGTCAGCTGGGTGTCGTAACCGACCCCGCCGTACACGGTCAGCACTCTCGCATGGCGCAGCGTCGACGCCATGGTCAGGTCAGCACTCACCTGGCTGGCCAGCTCACGGGTCGGCGTCACCACCAGGGCCTGCGGTGCGCCGGGCTTGGCCAGCTGGGCGTAGTCGCGCTCGCCGGGAACGACCGTTCGCTGCAGCAGGGTCACGCCGAAGGCCAGCGTCTTACCGGTTCCGGTGCGCGCCTGGCCGATCATGTCGGTACCGGTCAGGGCGATGGGGATGGCCATCGACTGGATGGGGAAAGGTGTGGTGATGCCGACCTGCGCCAGAGCTTGCTCGATGGCGGGGAGGACGCCGAGGGCCCCGAAACTCGGGGCAGCGGCCGGAGCGGCCTCAGTTGTGGGTGCCTCAGTCGTGGGTGCTTCAGTCGGTAGTGCGTCGGTAGTCAGGATGATGGCTCTCGTCGTCGGGGCCGGCACGCGTTCGTGCCAGCAGGAGCGACCGCAGAGGCCGCGGGGCCTGGTGCCCTCCTGCATTCTAGGCGCTACCGGGGCGTACGGGGGATTGCGGGGACGCGCCCGGGCCCGTACGCGCTCGCTCCGGTCCCATTACGCTGCCGCCATGGGTGACGGCGCGGTCGATGTCTGGGCGGTGGAGGGCGAGTACCGGGAGGGTGCCGTCGACCTGCTGGGGATCCTGGCGTACGGCGCATTGGCGGCGTTCGAGCGGCTCGCGGAGGACGCCGGCCGCGCGCCGACTCTGGCCGACAAGGTGCATGGCGCGGAGATGGCCGCGGAACAGGTGGCGCACTTCGACCGGGTCCGGGACCGGCTCGCCGAGCTGGACGTCGATGTGATGGCGGCGATGCAGCCCTTCCACGCGGCGTTCAACGCCTACCACGAGCACACCCAGCCGAAGGACTGGCTGGAGGGGCTGGTCTGGACCTACGTCGGCAACGGCTTCGCCGCCGACTTCTACCGGGAGGTCGCGGCGTTCGTCGACGCGGACACCCGGGCGCTGGTGCACCAGGTGCTGGAGGACCAGGGCCAGGAGGCGTACGTGATCGAGCGCGTGCGGGCCGCCATCGACGCCGACCGCAAGCTCGCCGGCCGGCTCGCGCTGTGGGGCCGCCGCCTGGTGGGCGAGGCGCTGAGCCAGGCGCAGCGGGTCGCCGCGGACCGAGATGCCCTGACCAGCCTGCTCACCGGCACCGTCGACCGTCCCGGCATGGACCTCGCCGCCATCAGCCGGATGTTCACCCGCCTGGTCGAGAACCACACCCGTCGGATGACCCGCCTCGGCCTACAAGCCTGACGGCCCTTCGCGGCCACTCCTGCCACGTTTCGCGTCATGTGACGGCTAACAGGTGTCCTGAATCGACCTGCGACCCCCGTTAGCCGTCATATGACGGCTAACCCAAACGACTGACGGGATTCGACCAAACTCCCCTGTGGATAACTCGCGGAGAGGGCTTGCGCAACCTCCAGCATCGTGAGGGTGTACGCGCCACCGCGACCCACGGGGTCATTCGATCCTCGCCAGCCGTTCAGTCGCGCGGAGGCTCGGGCCGCCGGCCTGACGCCCGAGATGCTGCTGACCAAGCGGTTCCAGAAGCTGTTCTGGGACAGCTACGTCCTGCGAGCGGTGAAGATCACTCCACTGCTCCGCTCCCAGGCGGTCCTCAAGCTGGTGCCGGCCGGCTCCCGCATCAGTCACCACACTGCCGCCCAACTCTGGGGAGCGGCGGTGCCGGACGATGGCAACACTCATGTGACGCTGCCATCGGCTCATCGTCGCCAGGTGCGCAAGGGAGTCAGGTCGCATTGCGGCCAAGGCCCGGCTCAGACCACCCTGCGCAAGGGCCTGCCCATCTCGACACCCGAGCAGACGTTCCTCGAGCTCTCGGCCGTCGGCTTCCGGCTGGTCGACCTGGTGGTGGTGGCCGACGGACTGATCAAGGCAGGGCACACCACCACCGAGCGGTTGATCGAGGCCGCGGCGGGATGGCACGGTCGGGGATGTCGGGTTGCCCGCCGAGCCGCCGGGCTGGCCCGGAACGGTGTGGACTCTCCGATGGAGACCCGGCTACGGCTGCTCATCGTGCTGGCGGGACTGCCTGAGCCACGGGTCAACCTGATCCTCCGGGCGCGGGACGGCAGCTGGTCTCGCCGGTACGACCTGGCGTACGAGCACCTACGACTGGTCGTCGAGTATGACGGCCGGCAGCACGCTCAGGACACCGAGCAGTGGCTCACCGACCTCGCCCGACGTGAGGAACTGGACCAGCGGCGGTGGCGGATCGTCGTCGTCACCGCTGAAGACATCTACAAGACGCCACTTGAGACTCTCCTCCGCGTACGAACCGCGCTCCGCGACTGCGGAGCGGTAGGGCTGCGCCGCAGCTTCAAGGCTGAGTGGCGGGTGCATTTCGCCCCTCCCATAGCTCGTTAGCCGTCATATGACGTCTAACCCGTACTCGGACCCGTCCGTGGACACCTTCTAGCCGTCATGTGACGCGGAACGCGGGCGGGTGAGGCACGAGTCGCGCGAGCGAGAACCTACAGCGTGCCGAAGCCGACGCGGCGGGCGTTCTCCTCACCGAGGTCGATGTAGGCGATCTTGTTCGCCGGGATCAGTACCTGGCGGCCGTGGGAGTCAAGGAGCCGGAGGACCGTGTCGTCGGCCAGAGCGGCGCTGAACGCCTTCTCGATGTCCTTGGCCGTCTCGCTGCTGTCCACCACCACCTCGCGGGTGACGTGCTGGATGCCGACCTTGATGTCCACTGCTTCCTCCTGAGATGTCCTGCTCGTGTCGATCGTCAGCAACGCTGCCACAGCCGCGGCGAGAACCTGAACATGTTCGCCAACAGCGTCGTACGCCACTAGCCGAGGGTCTGGCGTTCCTCGTCGGTGGCCGGGCGGATGACCAGCCGGGTCCAGGCCCCCAGGTAGACGCGGTCGTCGGCCGCCAGCTCAGTCTTGACCCCGACCGGGATCGGGTCTTCGGGCAGCGGCGCGCTGGCCGGGGCCACGAAGGTCCCGTTGGCCGACTCCAGGTCCTCGACCCACCAGCGGTCGCCGTCGGTGGTCAGCTGGGCCTGCCGTCGGCTGACGCCGGAGTCGGCCTCGCAGTCGATCGCCGGGTGGATGTTGCGGCTCTGCGAGGTGCGCCCGACCAGCAGAGATCGGCCGTGGAGCGGGACCACGGTCGGTAGGCCGGGGGAGGGCAGCGGGTCCGGACTCTCCTGCGCCTCGTACCAGGCGGGGTCGATCCACACCTCGGCCACCCAGTCGATGCTGGCCCCGGGCGTCGGCGCCGACCCGTCCCCGCCCTCCGTGGTGTCGCTACCCGCCGCCGGGTCGCCGCCCGACGCCGACGACTCCGCCGCGGCGGCTTCCGTGGGCGGCACCAGCGGCCGCGGCATGGTGCCCGTGGTGAAGTCGTAGCCGCAGTTCTCGCAGAACAGCGCGTCCGGCAGGTTGACGGTGTTGCAGTTCGGGCAGGTCGCTCCGGTGAGGAGGTTCGGCCCGGCCGACGCAGCGCTCGGGCCGTGGTTCGGCGGCTCCGGCGGGGCCGGGGCCTGGCCAGGGGTGACGGCAGCGGCGTCGATCGGCATGCCGCACACGTCGCAGTAGTCCTCCGCGGTGGAGGTGTGCCCAGCGGGGCAGACAGCGCTCACCGGATCAGCTCCGGATCCGGGTGGTCTTGGTCGACGCGGTGTCCAGCGCCATTTCGTCGGCCTTCTCGACCGCCCGCCTGAGTCGCACTGTGCCCGTCTCCTCGTTGTCGATCTCGACCACCTTGCGCAGCCGGGTCGTCGCCTCGGCGTTGCCGGTCTCCTTGGCCAGCTGTACCGCCCGGCCGAGCTTCTGCGTCGCCCCCGCCTCGTCCCCGGCGGCCTTGGCGGCCAGACCCTCCTGGATCGCCTCGGCCAGCTCGGTCTGGCCCGTGTAGTGCGCCACCTCCGGGTTGATCCGGGTGGTCAGCACCTCGTCATCGGACCACCGGGCCTTGACCAGACCCTGGGCGACCACCTGGCCGCCGACCGCGAGCTGGACCCGCGCCGCCAGCTGCTCCTGGCCGACCGCCTTGGCCGGCAGCCGGACGCTGACGTGGTAGTCGCGCGACTCGTCGCCCCAGGAGCCGGTCGGGTAGCCACCGGTCAGCGGGTTCACCTCGACCCGACGCCCGGTCAGGTCCTCCACCGTCGGCGCCACCTGGCGGACGAACACTACCTGCGAGCCCTGCGGCGCCCATACCCGCAGCTGGGCGTCCGCCACCCCGCGGCCCATCGCCTGCTGCATCATCTCGGCGAACATCTGGCTCATCACCGACGGGTCGGGGACGATGTCGACGGTGCCGAGCAGGGCCTGGGCGATCCGGCGCACCTCGGCGACCTGCCAGTCGATCCCGACGCCGCGGCAGTCGCACTGGAACCTGCCGGTCACCCCGGCGATGGCGTTGGTCAGCTGCTCCGGAGTCTCGTTGTGGTTCTCCCCGTCGGTGAGCAGGATCGCGTGCTTCTGCGCGAGCATCGGGACGGAGTCGAACAGCCGGCCGGCCAGGGTCAGCCAGGTGCCCATCGCCGTGCCGCCGTCGGAGCGGAACATCGAGATGGCCTGATGGGCGGCGAAACGGGTCGTCGGGTCCATCCGCACCATGCCCGCACCCTGGCGTACCGGGGGGAAGGCCAGGTACGCCTGATGCGTCCCGGCGACCACGGCGAAGTAGGTGCCGTCGAGGATCTGGTCGACCGCCGCGGAGGCGGCCTGCTTCGCCGCCTCGAGCTTGGTTCGTCCCATCGAGCCGGAGGTGTCGACGATGACGATCTCGCCGGCGTCTCCCGCTCCGGTTTGACCGGCCGCGCCGGCGCCGTGGCACGTCACGGTGACGATCGCGTTCACGTCGGTGCCGCCGTCAGGCAGGAACTCGTTCTGGTACACCGCCGCCGTGAACTCCGCCATGGGTCGCCTTTCTCTTCACCGTCGCCGTCGGTTCAGTATGCCGTGCGGACGTGCCGTCTTCGGCGATCGGGGGCGACAGCATGGCACAGGCCAAGAGTCGCCATTGGTGGAGTTATCACCCTGGGAGAAGAGTCGGCGGGGTGATAAGTCGCCATCGGTGGAGTTTCGCCCTGAAGCGGCGGCGGCGGTGGGTCCCGAGGAGCCGTTCCGCGCGTACGCGGGAGTGCGGCCTGGCTCAGGGCTCGTGCCGGGCCAGGGCGACGCCGATGTTGTCCCTGCCGCCCTGCTCGTTGGCCCAGGTGACCAAGCGGACCGCGAGCGGCAGCGCGCCCGCGTCGTTCTTGCTGAAGTCCGCGATCAGCGCCTGGAGCGCGTTGGCCTCGGAGGCGTAGTTCCACAGCCCGTCGGAGCAGACCAGCACCCAGCCTGGGGTGGCGACACGGAGCGAGGCCGTCATCGGGCTGAAGTCCGGGCTGTCCCGGCCCAGCCACTTGGTGATGGCGTGTGCCCCGGGGCCGTTCTCGGCCTCCTCGCGCGCTACCCCCATGGCCATCCGGGCCGAGGCGACGGAGTCGTCCACGCTGAGCTGGATGGGCTGGTCCCGCCCGCCCGGGTCGGGGATCCAGTAGACGCGGCTGTCGCCCACGTTGCCGAAGTAGATGGTGTGCTTCTCGAGCACGGCGGCCGAGAACGTGCAGGCGGCCGCGTTGCTGCTGTCCGGGGCGGTCTCGGCGATCACCGCGGCGTTCGCCTCGGCGGCGGCCTGCTCCATGGCCTGGGCCATCGCGGCGGCGACGCTGGCCGAAGTCCCGAGGCCCGCCGGGCGGCTGGTCGCCAACAGGTCCCGTGCGGCCTGCGCGCCGGCCAGGCTGGCCACGTCGGAGTCGATCGAGGTGGATACGCCGTCGCAGACCACGAGCACGGCCCGGGAGCCGGGGTCGGGATCCGCGGCGGTCGCGGTCGCATCCTCGTTGCGGTGGTGCCGGACGCCGCGGTCGCAGCAGGCGGCCACCCACGACGCGGGCTGCTCGGTGTAATGGTCGCGTTCGCTCGGCGCCTTCATCCCGCAGATCTGGCAGTATCCGTCGGCCCCGACCGGACCGCCGCAGTTGGGGCAGGGGCGGGTGACCGGGATGGTGTCCTCGTTGTCCTCCACCTCGTCTTGAACCTGAACCGAACGGGTGATCTCGATCGGTGCCTCGGTCTCGGCCGCCTGACCGGCCGGAGCCGCCGTCGGGCTGAGGGCCTGGCCACAGGTCTCACAGAACGCGTCACTCGGGTTCACCTGTGCGCCGCAGTTGGGACATGCGGCCGGCGCCGTTCCGGCGGCCGGGGCGACGCCGTTTCCGTCGGGTCGGGGTGAGGTCGCGTCGGGTCGGGGCTCCTGCGTCGTCTGGTCGCTCATTGCAGGGTCCACCTTCGCACGGCATTGGCCTGGTCGACCAGCGTGTAGCGGCGTTGCTCGTCGCTCTCGGTGCTCGCCAGCCGCCGATAGGTCTCTTCCAGCCCGTCGCGGAGCGAGTCGTCGCGGGCGGCATACTGGCCGATCTTGACGCCGGCCTGCGGACCGGTCCGGCCGACCTCGGCCAAGGCCCGCTCCAGGATCCGCGCGGTCAGCGTGGCCTTGTCGCGCCGCTCCAGGGTCACGCCCTGCAAGCTGTCCATCGCCTGGGCCAGGGCCGGCAGACCCTGGTCGGACTCGTAGAGGTGCACCGCCCGCATGCGTCGGGCCTCGGGATAGCTGCGACTGGTTGAGGGCACCAGGTCCAGGGCCGAGACTGCCCCCGGGACGTCCCCACGCGCAGCCCGGATCCGAGCCATGCCGAAGGCCGCGGGGGCCACGTAGTTGGCGTCGGTGCTGGCGCAGGTGCGGTACAGCTCCTCGGCGATCGCCGGCTCGCCGCCCCGCTCGCAGGCCAGGGCGAGGCCCAGCTTGGGCGCGAGCTCACCCGGTACCTGGCCGTAGACCGCGTTGAACGCCGACTGCGCCCCGGCGAAGTCGCCACTGTCCAGCGCGGCCAGCCCGCTCACCCAGACCGCCCGCCACTCCCACGGGTCGTCGGCCAACATCGCGTTGACCACCTCGCCGACCAGCTCCGGCTGCCGCAGCTCCAGCGCCGCCCGGGCCTGGGCCAGCCGGACCTCCGAGCTTGGCGCGGGGGCCCGCTGCAGCTCGGCCAGCCGCGCGCGGGGGTCGTCCAGCGCGAGGTTGCTCAGCCAGGAGTGCTGCGGGTCGGTGGTGTCGGTGCGCAATGCCGGCAACTCGTCCCACTCCAGGGCCTCGCTGGTGATCGCGGGCGCCTCGAACAGCACGGAGGCCGCCGAGGTCAGGGCGGTGCCCGAGGTTCGGGCCGCCACCACCTCGCGCAGCACACCCAGCAGCTGCACCCGCAGCTCGTCGACCGAGGCGAACCGGTCGGCGGGATCGGGCGCGCAGGACTTGGCGATCAGCCGGTAGAGCGAGTCGTGCTCGGCGAACACCGGGGTCTCCGCCACCGGCGGCAGGCTGGCCACGTACTTCGTCTGGTAGCCGCGGAACTCGGTGATCAGCACGACCAGCGTGCGGCCGATGGTGTAGATGTCCGAGGCCACGGTGGTGCCGACGGCCGCCACCTCCGGCGCCTGGTAGCCGACCGTGCCGTAGATCGCCGACTCCTGGTCGTCGATCCGGCGGACGCCGCCGAGGTCGATCAGCTTCACCGCGTCGCCGACCTGGATCAGGTTGTCCGGCTTGAAGTCGCAGTAGACCAGGCCGAGGTCGTGCAGGTAGGAGAAGGCGGGCAGGACCTCGAGGATGTACGCCAGCGCCTGGTCCACCGGGAGCGGGTCGAAGACGCCGTTGTTGGCCCGCATCCGGTTCTTCAGGATCTGCTTCAGCGAGGTGCCGCCGACGTACTCCATGACGATGTAGCCGGCCTCGTCGTGGGTGACGAAGTTGTAGATCTCCACGATCAGCGGGTGCTCGACCTGGGCCAGGAACTGCCGTTCGACGATCGCGACCGCGAGCGCGTCCTTGTCGCCGGTGTTCAGCAGACCCTTGAGCACGACCCAGCGGTCGGAGACGTTCTTGTCCTGGGCCAGGTAGATCCAGCCGAGGCCGCCGTGGGCCAGGCAACCGGCCACCTCGTACTGGTTGGCCACCAGGTCGCCGGGCTTCAGCTTGGGGGTGAACGAGTACTCCCGGCCGCAGTTGGCGCAGAAGCCCTCGGTGCGGCCGGGCTTGCCGTCGCGAGACCGGCCGACCGGTGCCCCGCAGTTGGGACAGGTGCGCTTGTCCTCCGGGACCTCCGGGTACTTCATCACTGCCGAGGCGGCGTCGACCACGGGGGCCGGGGGCACCCGGGTGAGGCCGGCGCCGAGGCGGGCGGAACGCAGCCGTTGCGAGCCCGACTGCACCCGCCGAGTGATCTTGCTGCCACCGGCCGCGGCCCGCCGGGAGCCCAGGGCGGTGGCGTCCAGCCGGCTCGAGCCGGTCCGGGTGGACGCCGGCCCGGCCGCCTCGGTGACCGGAGTCTCGGTGCCGGAGGCCGCCGCACCGCCGGCCGGGCTGCCACAGACGTCGCAGTAGCCGTCCACGATGGTGCCGGGGCACCCGGGTTGGGAGCACGCGCCGGCCCTGACGCTGACCGAGGCGGCGACCGCGGTCGGGGTGGACTGGCCCGAGGCCCCCGGGCTGCCGCAGACGTCGCAGTAGCCGTCGACGATGGTGCCGGTACAGCCCGGCTGAGTGCACCTCACGAGGTCTCCAGCTGCAGGTAGGTCTGGTAGAGGGTGACGAGCTGGCCGGCCAGGACCATCCGGCAGGGCTGGCGGTCCAGCGCCTCTCGGGCCATCGCGTACGCGCGGTTCAGGTCGGGCTGGTCGACGACCCCGGTGGCGATGGCCTTGGCCCGGTACGCCTCGAGCCGGTCGGCCAGCTCGCGGTGCTCGCCCAGCGCCTCGGCGTACGCCCGCTCGGCGACGGTCATCGCCCGGGACACCTGGTCCAGCCGACGCAGGTAGGTCTCGAGCTCGGTCGGGGACTCGGGCGCCGGGCCGAGCAGCTCGACATCGGGCACCGCGTACCGGGGGGCAGGCTCGACCCGCCGTACGCACTCGGCGGCGAGGGTCCGCAACCCGGCCTCCCGGGCCTCCAGCTCGATGCGGCGGTCCTCGGCTCGCCGGACCAGGGCGGCTGCCTCACGCCGGCGCGCGCCGCCCACGATCAGATCGCGCTCGAACGTGGCGGCGTCGATCTCCAGCGGCCCGAGCAGGCCGCCCACGTCCCCGCCGCGGGCTGCCTTGTCGGCGATCTCCTTGAGTCGTCGGGCGAGCCGGGCCTGTTGACCGGCGGCCTGCTGCTGGGCCGCCCCGGCCGGCTCGAGGGTGACCTGGTCGCGGATCCGTTCCATCTGCGCCCGCAGCTGTCGGACCCGCTCGGTGATCTCGGCGCCGGAGACCTCAAGGCCCAGCCGGACCCGCAGTGAGGAGGCCAGCGCGTCCGACAGCCGGCAGGCCTCCGGCAGCGAGACCGCCAGGCCGGAGGCGGCGTCGGTGTCCAGCCGGCCCCAGATCAGCGTGCCGAGCCGGATCCGTTCGGTCGGTCCGGCCCGGCCGGAGTCCCAGACCGACAACAGCTGCTCGTAGCGGTCCGAGACCGCCTTCCACAGCGCCATCGACAACGTGATGTCACCGGTGGCCGCAGCGCCGTTCGGTGACTGCAGCGCCGCCTGGTCGAGCTGGTCCAGCTCGGCGTGCCGGCCGTCACGCCACTGACCGAGCTGCTCGAGGTAGGTCAGGGCCTGGGTCGGCTGCACCTCGACACCCATCCGGCCCGGTGCGGCCGGTGCCGTCACCGGCCCCGCCGCGGCGGACAGGCTCACGAGCCCTCCTCGCTGACGCTCGTCGGCCCCGTTCGCAGGGCTGCTGCGCTGGATGGTGAGCTCGCAAGCTCGCTCACGATGTCCTGCCGTAGACCGCCTTGGGCGGGCTGGGGGCCGGTCCGAGTGATTCGGCCAGCCAGCGGTTGTAGATCGCGGTCCACTCGCCGTTGCTGCGCATCTGGGCCAGCCGGGCGTTGACGAAACGGACGAAGTCGACGTTCTTCGCCGGGATCCCGAGGCCGTACGGCTCGGCGGTGAAGGCCCGCTGGTCCGGGACCACGGCGTACGGGTCCTGGGCCGCCAGGCCGGCCAGCACCGTGTCGTCGCCGGTGATCGCCGCCACCTCACTCTGCTGGAACAGCACCAGGCAGCCGGTGTGGTTGTCGGCCTCCACCGGCACCGCCTCCGGGGCGAGCTTCTTCAGGTTCTCCAGCGAGGACGTGGCCCGCGGCGCACACACCTTCTGCCCCTTCAGGTCGGCCAGCGAGGTGGCGGTGGAGCCCTTCCGGACCAGTATCTTCTGTCCCGAGCGGTAGTACTCACTGGAGAAGGCGATCTGGGTCCAGCGGTCGCAGGTGATGGTCATGTTGCGGGCGACCAGGTCGACCTGGCCTTCCTGCAGCGTCGGGATCCGCTGGGCGGCGGTGATCACCCGCAGCTGGTAGCGGTTCTCGTCGCCGAAGATCGCCTTGGCGACGGCCTTCACCATGTCGATGTCGAAGCCCTCGATCTGGCCGGTCAGCGGGTTCCGGGAGCCCAGCAGGTAGGTGTCGGCGGACACCCCGGCCACCAGCCGGCCGCGCTTCTTGATCGTCGCCATGGTCGAGCCGGACGGCAGGTCGCCGGGCGACGGCAGGTCGCCGTTCGGGGCGTACGACGCCGTGGCGTTCTTGCACTGCGCCGGTGTGCTGGCCGCCCCGGACGGCGTGGGATTCGGGGTGGTGGGCGGGCTGGGCAGCTCGGTCGGGGAGTAGCCGAACAAGGAGCAGGCCGACAGGGTGAGCAGCACGACGGCGGACAGCGCTGCCGCGAGGGGCGTCCGGCGGGCGGCGGTCATCGATACTCCCGGAGCCGTACGGCGACGCCGTAGCGACCCAGCAGGGCCGCGGCCAGGCCGCCGAGCAGGGCGAGGACGGCGGCGATGATCAGTCCGGGCTGCCGCCCGGAGAGACCGTCAGCGGCCTGCTGGCTGGCCTGGTCGAGGGTTTCGGCGAGACGGACGTCGAAGGTGTTGAAGACCGTGTTGGCCGAGTCCTCACCCGTCCCGGTCGCCAGGGCCACCGCCTTGTCCCAGTCCCCACCGTCGTCCAGCGCGCGGATCTCGGTATGCACGTCGCGGTAGGCGTTCCACTCTGCGGTCGGGGCGGAACCGCCGAGCCGGTCCAGGTCGTCGGTCACCTGTGCGGCGGAGTCCTTCCAGGCGGTCTCGAAGGCCGCACCGGATCCCCGGGCGATCAAGGTGAGGCTCTCGTTGGACTTGGCGTTGCTGGCCTCGATCCGAGCGCTGGCCGCCATGTTGACGTCGGCGAAGCTACCGGTGCGGATGCTACTCACCGCGCTGTTCAGGTTGACCAACAGCGCCACGCCGCCGGCCAGCAGGACCAGCAGGAGCACCGACCCCAGGACCATGCCTGAGTTGAAGGTCCGGCGGAACCGGTTGGCCAGCCACACCTGGCCCACGATGAAGGCAGCCAGGGCCAGGGCGGCGAAGATCACGAAGACCAGTCCGATCCAGACCTCCATCCGGTCCTCGGCCCGGTCGGCGTTGGCCGAGACCAGGTTGTCGGCGATGGGCAGGGCGTCCGCGCGGAGCTGGGCACTGGCCGACCGCAGGTACTGGGACCCGATCGGCAGGCCCTGCCGGTTGTTGGCGCGGGCCTGTTCGATCGCGCCGGTGTAGGCGACCACCTGCTGGTTCAGGGCGGCCAGGGCGTCGGCGTCGGCCGGCTGGGCCCGCGCCGCCTGGGCGATCAGCGCACCGGTCGCGGTGAGGGCCGCGTCGTACTGCGCCCGCTGCGCCGGCGGCTCCAGCCCGCCGACCAGAAACGCGTTGGTCGCGGTCGCGTCGGCGATCAGCAGGTTGGTCTGGATCTGCTGCACCCGAATCAGCTGGTTGGTGTCGGCCTCGGCCCGAGACAGCGAGTACGCCAGCGCCGAGAACACCAGGGCGCCGACTATTCCGGTCAGCACGCCGACCACCACGACGCCCAGGCTCAGCAGCCGGAGCCGGCGCGGCGTGTCCATGCCGCTCGCAGTCGGAGTCGGTGCGGCCTCGGCTGTCGTGGAGGGCACAGGAAGGGTCGCCGGGGGGGCGGCGGCCCTCGTCGGTGCCTGGGCGACCGGCGGGGGAGCGGGCTGCGCCTGAGCCTGGCTCACGGTCGGACCTCCGTCTGGTCGGCATCGGTGGGCTGGGCCGGTCGAGCCTCATCGGAGGCGACAGGCGGATCCTGGTGAGGCGCCACGGCCGGCCTTTCGACAGGCTCAGGGCGCATCGCGTCGACCGGATCGTCCTCCAGGTCCTCGGGCACCAGCTGCCGGAGCTGCTCGACCGTTGGTTCGGCCACGTCCCGCAACCGCCAGGCGTGGCGGCCGATGGCGGCCTCGAGCAGGTTACGGGCGAACCGGCCGTTGCCGAAGCTCGGCCCGCGCGGAGTGCCGAGCAGGATCGTCCGGAACCGGTCGAGACACTCCGGTGTCACGTCGTAGTCGGCGGCGGCGGCGAGGTCCCCGAAGATCTCGACCAGCTCGTCGTCGGTGTAGTCGGCGAACTCGATCGTGGTCCGGAAGCGGCTGGCCAGCCCTGGGTTCTGCGTGATGAACAGCACCATCGGGTCGGGATAGCCGGCCACGATCAGCACCAGGTCGTCGCGGCGGTCCTCCATCTCCTTGACCAGCGTGTCCACCGACTCCTGGCCGTACTGGTCGCCGGCCAGGCTGTACGCCTCGTCGATGAACAGCACGCCGCCGGCGGCCTTGGCCACCACCTCCGCGGTCTTCATGGCGGTCTGGCCGAGGTAGCCCGCGACCAGCTCGGATCGGTCGACCTCGACCAGCTGACCCTTGGAGAGCAGGCCGAGAGCCCGGTAGATGCCGCCGACCAGCCGGGCCACCGTCGTCTTGCCGGTGCCGGGATTGCCGACGAAGACCAGGTGCCGGGTGATGGTCACCGACCTGAGCCCGGCCTTCTGCCTGAGCCCTTCGACCCGCAGCACCGCCACCTGCCGGTGGATCTCGGCCTTGACCTCGGTCAGCCCGGTGAGCGCGTCCAGCTCCGCGAGCAGCTCCTCCAGCGTCTTCGGCGGCGGCTCCGGCTCGGCCTGCGCGGCGGGTTCGGTGGGTGTCTCGACGGAGCCCTCCGCCAGGTGCCCTGTGTCCTTCGATGAGCTCAGGGGACCCCCTGTCGATGAGCCGGCGGCCTCGGCGGACTCCGACGGCGGGCTTCCCGGGCCGATCCCCGGGAACCGGCCCGGGGTCAGCGGGTCCAGGGCGCCGAGGTCCAGCGGGTTGAGGCCCGACGGCAGTGTCGCGATGTCCCGGCTGGCCTCGCGTAGCGCGGTGATCCGGGCGAGCTGGGCGCGCACGGCCTCGGCGTGGGCGCGTACGGTCTCGGTCAGGCTTCGGCCGTCGTCCTCGCCGGAGGTCACGGCAGGTCCAGGGTGCTGGGGGGCGGGGGCGGAGCCTGCTGGCCGAGGTCGAGGCTGCCGCCGGTCGAGGCGTGGCCGAACTTCTCCTGCAGGAAGCGGCCGTGGGCGATCAGGGCGTCGGCGTCCACCCGAACCACCGCGTCGAAGATCTTGTCCATGGTCGCGCCGAGCAGATCCAGCTGGTCGATCAGCAGCATCAGTGAGGTCTTGCCGTTCTCGATCGGGCGGGAGTCGGCCCACCGCCGGGGCAGCCGGGTGTAGCCCCCGATCGCCTCCGGAAGGTAGTCGGTCGCCGTGGCCATCACCGAGTAGGCCTCCGGACTGCCCAGGCCGAGGTTGCGCAGTCGGGGCATGGTGTCCCGCACCGTCGTGGACACCCGCGCGACCCGGGATGCGACTGCCGCCGGCACCACGCCACCGGCGATCATGGATTGGACCCGGTCGAGGGCGGCCAGGATGTCGGCCTCGGTGGGCGCGGGCGGGGTGACCGGCATGACCGGCGCCGGAGCAGCCGGCCGCGCCTGGCCGGTGATCCGGGCGATCCAGTCTTTGAAACCCATGACGATGACGGGGTCGGTACGCAGCAACGCAGGCGGCTCAGCGCAGGGTGCCGGGCGTACCGCCCTCGGTGAGGTCGAGCGCGCCGGTCGCCAGCTGCTGGTCGTGCCGGCTGACCCGGTCGAGGTACTCGCGGGACTTGGTGACCTCGCCCTCCAGCGTGGTGATCGTCGCACCCATGGTGTCGAGCGCCTTCAGCTTGAAGGCGTCGATGGAGTCCATCGTCGCGTAGATGTTCGCGAACGCGGCCTGCAGCTGCGGAAGTCCGATGGTGGCGGATGCCGCCTGCTGCTGGATCGCCGCGGAGTTGTCCCGCAGCATCTCCGAGGTCCGCTGGATCAGGTCGGAGGTGGTGGTGTTCAGTGCGGTGATCTGGTCCAGCACCAGTTTCTGGTTGCCCAGCGCCTGGGCAACGATCACCGCGGTGCGCAGCGCGGAGATGGTCGTCGTCGATGCCCGGTCCACGCCCTTGATCAGCTCGATGTTGTTCTTGATGATGATGTCGATCGCCAGGTAGCTCTGGATGGAGACGGCCAGCTGGGTGAGCAGGTCCTGGTGCTTCTGGCGAACGTAGAAGAGCACGTCCTGGCTGAGCGCCTGGGCTCGCTCCGGGTCGGACAGCTCGAGCTGGCTGATCTGGGTGACCAGCTTCGCGTCGAGCCGCTCGGCGACGTAGATGTAGGAGTTCAGCCGGCCCATGGTGGCCCACAGGTTCTGCTTCTCCATGTTGAGCGCGACGTTGTCCTTGGTCAGCTCGTCCTGTCCGTTGCGCAGGCTGTGCAGGATGCCGTTCAGGTGACCCTGGGCCGACTCGTAGCGCCGGAAGTAGTCGACGATCTTGTCCCCGAACGGGATCACGCCGAGGAACTTGCGTGCGCCGGTCGCCTGGCTGGGGTCGAGATCCTCGACGGTCCGGCGCAGCTCGAGCAGCGTGTTGCCCACCTTGGAGCCGCTGGCGAGCCCGCCCTCCTTGATCGCCCGGACCGGAGCCTGCAACAGCCGGTTCGAGGTCTCCGCCGCCCGGCGGATGTCTGCGTCGCCCATGCTCCGGACGTTGGCGGCCTGGGTGGCGAACTCGGGGGATCGGGTATGGGCGGTCATCAGGGTGTTCAGGAAGCCGTCGACCTTCTCGTCCAGGGCCGGAACGGTGGCCGGGTCGACCTGTGGTGCCATCGCCGGCGCCTGTGTTGCGGCGACCACCCGCGGTGGCTCCGGCGCGGTCAAGGTCAGCGCGCTGACCCCGGGCGGGGCCAGGGGAGTGGGGGCAGCCGTCGGCTCGGTCATCGCGTTCCTCTCAGCAACTTAGGCTGCGAGCCAATCTAGTCGGTCCTCGCTGAGCCGGCGGACCCTCGGGTAGACCGGCGATGCAACCATCCGCGCTCTCAGGCCCGCACTCCCGCCAGGCCCGTCCACGCTGCGCGGGTGCCTGCACCGGCCGCCCGGCTCCGCTCGTCCCCGGATAGAGACTCAGCCGTGACCGAGGCCGGTCAGGCTCGTGGCGGCCGAGGCGTTGGCCGCCGACTGCTCCTGGGTCGCCTTGGCGTGCTCCGGGTAGGTGCCGCGTACGTCGGTGTAAGCGTCGTCCCGGACGAGACTGACCAGGAACCGACCGACCCGGGCGAGACCTCGTCCGAGGGTGCGCAAGAACGTCATGGAGTTGCCTTTCCAGGGCGCCTAGGAGAGTAACGAGTGGAGGGGTCTGATACGTCCACCCGCGCGGGTCCTCAGCCGGGGGGCGGGATCTCGCCGGACCCCCGGACGATCAGCCGGCCCGGCACGACGTACGTCTCCGCCGGCGACCGGTCGCCGTCCAGCCGGGCGAACAGCCGCTCCGCCGCCAGGGTGCCCATCCGGTTGGGGTCCTGGGCCATCACGGTCACGCCCGGGTCCAGGGCGTCGGCCAGGATCAGGTCGTCGAACCCGATCAGCGCCACCTCGTGCTGCCGACCGAGGTGGTGAAGGGCGCGGACCGCTCCGATGGTGATCACGTTCTGGGAGGTGAACAGGGCGGTCGGCGGCGAGGCCTGGTCGAGCAGCCGGTGCACCGCGGCGTACGCCTCCTCGGCCGACCGCAGGTCGTCGATGTGCCACCCCGACCTCGGCTCGGTCAGCCCCGCCTCCTCCATGGCCTCGGTGAAGCCTTGGCGCCGCTCCCGCGCGGTGGAGATCGCCAGCTCGTCACCGAGGTGCGCGATGGCTCGGTGGCCGGAGGCCAGCAGATGCCGGGTGGCGTCGTAGGCGGCCGCGCGGTTGTTGGACAGCACCGCATCGACCGCCAGCCCGACCGGCGGCCGGTCGACGAAGACGATCGGCATCCCCTGTTCGCGTTCGGACTGCAGATAGCCGTGCTCGGCGGTGATCGTGGTGAGGATCAAACCGTCCACGCGGCGGCGGGTGAAAGCGTCGACCAGCTCACGTTCTCGATCCGGATCGTCGTCAAAACTCGCGGCGAACACGGCGGTGTGGCGGGTTGACGCTACGCTCTCGACAGCCCGGTTGATCGAAGCCGAAAATGGGTTGTCCACGGCGTCAAGGAGGAGGCCAAGGGTGAGCGTCTTCCGGTCCCCCCGACGCAGCGCTCCAGCTCCTTGGTGCGGCTTGAAGTTGAGCGTCGTGATGGCGCGCTGCACACGCTCCCGCATCTGGGGAGAGACGTTGGCCTCGTTGTTGATCACTCGGGAGACCGTCTTGATCCCGACCCCAGCCAGCGCGGCCACGTCACGGATCGTGGCGCGGGCCCGACGGGGTGGCGCCGAGGGCGTAGTGGCTGACATCGATGTCTCCTCTCGGGCTTACAGCGTAACGGTTAGAAAACTCCATGTGACAGGGGGGTTGACAAGAAACCTAAGAATGGCTTAGAAAGAGTTTTGACACCGTTGTCAGTCTGCTGGCGGTGTGTACCTACCGAGAGGATCAAGGAATGAAGTACCTACCGCCGAACCGTCGAGGACGGCGCCTCCTGTCCGTCCTGGCCCTCAGCTCCGCTGCGGCCCTGACGCTCGCCGCCTGTGGCGGCGGCGACACGGGGACTCCTGGTGGCGAGGCCACCGGAGGTGACGGCGGCGGCGGCGAGGAGGTCGCCGTCACCCTGATCACCAAGACCAGCACCAACCCGTTCTTCATCGCCATGCAGGAGGGCGCCGAAGAGGCCGGCAAGGCCAACAACGTCTCGATCACCACGGCCGCGGGCAAGGAGGACGGCGACGAGACGACCCAGATCGCCGCCATCGAGGCGGCCGTGGCCCGGGGCGACCAGGGAATCCTGATCACCCCGGCGACCGAGGGGGTGAACCCGGCGATCGAGTCGGCTCGGACGGCCGGTCTCTACGTCATCGCGTTGGACACCCCGCCCAACCCGCCGGACGTCGTGGACATCACCTTCGCCACCGACAACTTCAAGGCCGGCGAGCTGATCGGCCAGTGGGCGGCGGCCACGATGGAGGGCAAGAAAGCCAACATCGCCCTCCTCGACCTGTTCAACGACAAGGTGGCCTCGGTCGACTACAACCGCGACCAGGGCTTCCTGACCGGCATGGGCATCGACGTCAAGGACAAGACCAAGAACGGCGACGAGGACAAGACCGGCCAGTACACCGGTGGTAAGGGCGGAGACTACGAGATCTTCTGCAACGAGCCCACCAACGGTGCCCCGGACCAGGGCAAGACGGCCATGGAGACCTGCCTGGCCAAGTCCAAGGACATCAACCTCGTCTACACGATCAACGAGCCGTCCGCCACCGGTGCCGCCGAGGCGCTGGACGCGGCAGGAGTCAAGGCGACGATCGTATCCGTGGACGGCGGCTGCGACCCGGGCATCACCTCGGTGAAGAGTGGCGTCATCGGGGCCACCTCCCAGCAGTACCCGCTGGACATGGCCAAGCTCGGTGTGGAAGCCATCGCCAAGAAGGTGCGCGACAACGTGGACCCGACAGGTCACCCCCGGCCTGGACTTCTACGACACCGGGGTGAAGCTGGTCACCGATAAGCCGGTCGACGGGGTGGAGAGCATCGACACCACTGCCGGGCCAGCGAGATCTGCTGGGGCGAGAAGTAGCTCAGGCCATGCCGGCTGGCCCCGCGGATCTCGCTGGGACCAGCCCGGCTGGTCAGGCCATCCGAATCCACCTACGGCAAGGAAGCCCACATGAGTGTCGATACCCACGCGCCGGCGACTGCAGCTGAGCAGTTCGCCATGCGGCAACAATCTCCGGTGCAGCGGATTCAGCATCTTCTGCACTCCCATCCCGCGCTCAGTCCCCTTCTGGTGCTGGTGATCGCGGTCATCGTCTTCACCATCATCAACCCACGGTTCGCCCAGCCGGGCACGCTGTCGATCATCGTCCAGCAGACGGCGGTGATCGCCGCGCTGGCCATCGGCCAGACCCTGATCATCCTGACCGCCGGGATCGACCTGGCGGTCGGTGCCATCTGCATCCTGTCGATGCTGTTCATGGCCAACCTCGCGGCCAACAACGGCGTTCCGGGGGTGCTGGCCCTGCTGCTCGGGGTCGCGCTCGGAACACTGTGCGGCCTGATAAACGGCCTCTTGGTCACCCGGCTCAACCTGCCCCCGTTCATCGTGACGCTGGGCACTCTGAGCATCTTCACCGCGATCGGGCTGCTCTACTCCGGAGGAGCCAGCGTCGGACGGCGGGACATGCCACCCGATCTTGAACGCCATGGGCACGCCGATCACCCATCGGACGGTTCCGGACTCACGGTCGGTGTGCTCTTCGTCATCCTGATGGCGGTCATCGTTGCCTTTGCGCTCAGTCAGACGGCCTGGGGGCGGCACGTGTACGCGGTGGGGGACGACATCGAGGCGGCCCGGCTGGTCGGGATTCGGGTTGACCGGGTGCTGCTCAGCGTCTACACGGTGGCTGGTCTGATCTACGGGCTGACCGCCTGGGTCCTGATCGGCCGGGCCGGCTCGGCCAGTCCGAACGCCATCGTCGCCGCCAACCTGGAGACCATCACTGCGGTCGTGATCG
This sequence comes from uncultured Actinomycetota bacterium, assembly GCA_963808435.1. GTDB lineage: Bacteria > Actinomycetota > Actinomycetes > Propionibacteriales > Propionibacteriaceae > Microlunatus. The sequence goes on from CAWEFW010000029.1 coordinate 131,943, forward strand.
GCGGCACGAGCCTGTTCGGCGGTCGCGGTGGGATTCTCGGCACCATGCTGGGGGCGTTGATCGTGTACGCGTTCAACATCGGTCTGAGCCTGGCGGGCGTCGACGACCAGCTTCGCGTGCTGGCCATCGGCGTGTTGATCATTGTCGCCGTCTCGGTCGACCAGTGGATCCGGAAAGGTCAAGGCCTGACATGAGCACTCAACCACAGAGGAGAAGTACCGCGGCCCCGCCGGCGACCTGGCCGACCCAAGCACCACGGTGGTGTCCGCCCGGGGGCTGATCAAGACCTTCGGCAAGGTGATCGGCCTCGACGGCGTCGACGTTGACCTGTTCCCGGGCGAGGTGCTGGCGGTGATCGGGGACAACGGGGCCGGCAAGTCGACGTTGATCAAGGCGCTGACCGGCGCGCTGATCCCGGATTCGGGACAGGTGTTCCTGGAGGGCCGGGAGGTCCACTTCCGGACTCCGCAGGACGCCCGGCAGGCCGGCATCGAGACGGTCTACCAGACGTTGGCGGTGGCGCCGGCCCTGGATATCGCGGCGAACATGTTCCTGGGCCGCGAGCGCCGCACGGCGGGGCCGCTCGGCTCGGTCTTCCGGATGCTGGACAAGTACGGCATGAAGGAGGACGCGGGCAAGTCGATGGCCAACCTGGGCATCGCCACGGTCCAGAACATGTCCCAGGCCGTGGAGACCCTGTCCGGTGGTCAGCGGCAGGCCGTCGCCGTGGCCCGGGCGGCGACCTTCGCCCAGAAGTTCGTGGTGCTGGACGAGCCCACGGCCGCCCTGGGGGTCAAGGAGACCGGACAGGTACTGAACCTGATCCAGCAGATCAAGGCCAAGGGAATGCCGGTGATCCTGATCAGCCACAACATGCCGAACGTCTTCGAGGTGGCCGACCGCATCCACATCGCCCGCCTCGGCGGCGTTGCCGGCGTGATCACCCCCAAGTCGCACACGCCGACAGAGGCCGTAGCCATCATGACTGGGGCCACCACGCTGCAGCGGGGCTGACACCGTCGGCCACCACTGTGCGGCCACGGCCAGAAACCGGTCACAAACGGCAGGGAATCGCTCCGATCTCCTGCCGGTTGTGACCGGTTTCTGGTTAGGGAGATGTCCGGGTCTGCTCACGCGCGATCAGGGGCAGGCTGCGCAGCCCACGCCAGGACAGCTGACTGACCAGCTGCTTGGCGTGGTCGACCGGGATCTGCGCGCTGTCCTTGGACACCCAGAACCGAGCGCCCACCTGCGCCATGCCGACCAGCGAGATGGCCAGCAGCTTCGACTCGGCCACCGGCAACGCGGTATCGGCGGCGATCACGTCCGCGATGGCGTCGGCGATGTCGTTGTTCACCTGCCACAGGCGTTTCTGCACCGTGTTGTCGCCGGTCAGGTCGGACTCGAAGACGAACCGGAACTCGCCGCTCGCCGAGGAGACGAAGTCGTAGAACGCCCCGACGGCCGCGGTGACCCGTTCGGCGTTGACGTCGGTCGAGGCGAGCGCCTCGGCCACCACCTCGACCAGCCGCTCGCAGCTGCGGTCCAGCAGCGCCAGGTACAGGTCGAGCTTGGAACCGAAGTGCTGGTAGAGCACCGGCTTGGATACGCCGGCCGCCTCGGCGATGTCGTCCATCGCGGCGGCGTGGTAGCCCCGGGTGGTGAAGACCGCGTTGGCCACGTCGAGTAGCTGTGCCCGACGCTGGTCCTTCGGCATCCGTGCGGCGCGGGCGCTGGCCGGGGCGCGCGTCGGCACAGTCGTCATTCGGGCATGCTACCCACGCGACCGGTTGCGAAGCCCCGGTTACGGCGTCAGGCCGCCCTGGCGAGGTCGTCCGGCGCGAACACCAGAAGCTCCTCGTACCCAGTGCTGCGCGAGGCGACCGAGAATCTGCGTGAGGCCGTCGGCCTCGAGGAGCGGCGCTGAGCAGTCAGGCCAGCGCGCTACGCACGTCGGTGTGACTGAAGTCGTCGCCCTTGTAGAGCAGGGGTTCGTTGCGATCGATGGCGAGCGCATAGGAGAAGCAGTCGCCGAAGTTCAGCCCGGCGGCGTGGCCCGAGCCCTTGCCGAAATCGCGGTATGCACTCCGTGCGACGCGCGCTTGCTCAGGGGTGACTGACATGACGGCGATTCTCGACTCGAGCAGAAACTGGTCGAGCCCACGGCCGGCTAATGGGTCAGGACTGCTGTCGAGGACGATCGCGCATTCGAGATAGTTCGCCGCCGAGATCGTGGCGTCCTTCGCGTTGGCCATATGCCAGGCATAGACGCCGGCGTCGTTCTCTTGCATCAAGACGGCTACGACTGCGGACGTATCGACGATCACTTGGGCAGGCCGAGCTCGTCGTAGAGCAGGTCGCCGTGCGGAACCTTCTTGAGTTCCGGGTCCATCGCCGCCGCTGTTCGTCGGCCGATGGCCATCATCCGTTCCATCCGGGCCTCCCGGTCGTCCTCATGCTCGAGCTCGGCGATCCGGCGCCGAACGGCGTCCTCGAGTGCCGAGGTCTGGCTCTGACCGGTCAACTCCGCCAGGCGCCGCACGAGACGGTGCACCTCCTCGTTCTTGATGTTGAGGCTCATGACACCATTCTACCTGAACTGTCTACCTTGGTAGAATGGGTCGATCCTCGATCAGCAGGTCGGCAGCCAAGTCGCCCTGCTCCGCCACCCGCTCCAGCACCTGTTCGGGCGAGAACCGCAGATCGTCGGGACCACGTACGCCGCCCAGCTCGTCCCAGGTCACCGGGGTGGCCACCGCGGGCACCGCCCGCCCGCGCATCGAGTAGGGCGCGATGGTGTTCCGCCCGGCCAGGTTCTGGTTGTAGTCGACATAGATCCGCCCGGCGCGCTGCGCGACGGACATGGTGGCGATGAAGAAGTCCGGGTAGGCCTTGGCCATGGTTGCGTTCAGCCGCTTGACGTAGGCCCAGGCGTCCTTGCTCCGGCAGGGCTGGAGCGCCGCGTACAGCTGGATGCCCTTGCTGCCCGAGGTCTGGGCGACCGGCACCAGCCCGTCGGTGAACATCCGCTCGGCCACGATCAGCGCGGCCTTGGCCGACTCCACGATGGTCATCCCGACGCCGGGGTCGAGGTCGACCACCACTCGGTTGGCCAGCGGCTCGCCCGGCCGTGGCTCGTTGTGGGCCAGGTTCACCACCCCGTCCCGCGCCGTGGCGCTGGTCACCGTCCACTGCGGCACGTGCAGCTCCAGTGCAGCCAGGTTGGCCAGCCACACCACGGTCGGCGGGTCGTCGGCCACGACGTAGTCGATCCGCTCCTCGCCGGTGTCCACGACGACTCGGCGAACCCAGTCCGGCGTACCCATCGGCGCGTTCTTCTCGTAGAAGGAGAAGGCGTGGTCGCCGACCCCGTCCGGGAACCGCACCCTGGTCAACGCCCGGTCCGTGATGTGCGGCAGCAGCACCGCGGCGATCTGCGAGTAGTACGCGATCACCTCCGCCTTCGTGTACCCCACCTCGGGGTAGAGCACCTTGTCCAGGTTGGACAGCGTCAGGGTGCGCCCGTCCACCCTGGTGGTGACGTCGGCGGCGGCCATGGTCAGAGTCCATCACTACGGTGGCGGGCGTGAACGAGAGGGAGGCCATCGCCCACTGGCGATCCCAGGTGCCGGCCCTCGTAGCCGCGCTCGGCCGGGAGTGGGAGCTGGCCGTCGACGGGACGGTGATGGCGGGCCAGACCGCAGCGGTCGTCCCGGTCCGGACGAGTACCGGTGAGGCGGCGGTCCTCAAGGTGGGGTGGCCGCACACGGAGGCAGAGCACGAGCACCTCGCTCTGCGAGCCTGGGCCGGGGAGGGGACGGTCCGGCTGCTGCGGGCCGATCCGCGGCGCTTCGCGCTGCTGTTGGAACGGGCCGAACCTGGCCACGACCTGGGCCGCGTCGACATCCACCGGGCGTGCGAGGTGGTCGCCGAGCTCTACGCCCGGCTCCACCGGCCGGCGATCCCCCAGCTGACCCGGCTCTCCACCCACGCCGCCCGGTGGGCCGCCTCGCTCGCCGAGCTCAACCGCGGCGACCTGGTCCCGCGGCGGTTCGCGGACCAGGCCAGCAGTCTCGCCCGGGGCTTCGCCGATGACCCGGCGACCGATGGAACCCTGCTGCACACCGACCTGCACTACGCCAACGTGCTCGCTGGCTCGCGAGAGCCCTGGCTGGTCATCGATCCCAAGCCGGTGTCCGGCGACCCGGCGTACGAGGTCGCTCCGATGCTGTGGAACCGGTGGGACGAGGTGATCGCCAGCGGCGACCCGCGTACGGCGATCCTGGACCGGATGTTCACGCTGGTCGACGGCGCCGGGCTCGACGAGGACCGGGTCCGCGCGTGGGTGATCGTCCGGATGATGGTGAACGCCCAGTGGGCCCTGACCAGCGGAGCGGACTCGGCCGGCTGGCTGACCAAGGCCGTCACCCTCGTCAAAGCCGTCCAGCGGTGAGACGCCGTCCCGGATGACGGAATAGCCACAGCCGTAGCGGGCGTTGCACAGGATGATTCACGCCGGGCACCACCGTGCCCGCACCGCAGGAAGGAACTCATGTCCCTGCCGCCACTGGTCGTGCCCGCCGCGGAGCTGACCATCGACGAGGTCCGTCGCTACAGCCGGCATCTGATCATCCCCGACGTTGGGATGGAGGGGCAGAAGCGGCTGAAGAACGCCCGCGTGCTGGTCATCGGAGCCGGGGGCCTCGGCAGCCCGGCCCTGCTCTACCTCGCCGCCGCCGGCGTTGGCACCCTCGGCATCGTCGAGTTCGACACCGTGGACGAGTCCAACCTGCAGCGCCAGATCATCCACGGCCAGTCCGACGTCGGCAAGTCCAAGGCGGAGTCGGCCCGGGAGTCGATCGTCGAGACGAACCCGTTCGTTCACGTGGTCGTGCACGACGTCCGGCTGGACAACGACAACGTGATGGAGATCTTCTCCCAGTACGACCTCATCGTCGACGGCACCGACAACTTCGCCACCCGCTACTTGGTCAACGACGCCGCCGTGCTGCTCGGCAAGCCCTACGTCTGGGGTTCGATCTACCGCTTCGACGGCCAGGCCTCGGTCTTCTGGGCCGAGCACGGGCCTTGCTACCGCTGCCTCTACCCGGAGCCGCCGCCGCCCGGAATGGTGCCGAGCTGCGCCGAGGGCGGAGTGCTCGGCGTGCTCTGCGCGTCCATCGGGTCCGTGCAGGTGACCGAGGCGATCAAGCTGCTGGCCGGGATCGGTGAGCCGCTGATCGGTCGGCTGCAGGTCTACGACGCGCTGGAGATGGGCTGGCGTCAGCTCAAGGTCCGCAAGGACCCGAACTGCGCCATCTGCGGGGAAAACCCGACGGTCACCGAGCTGATCGACTACGACGACTTCTGCGGCGCCATCACCGACGAGGCCGCCGAGGCCGTGGCCGGCCACACGGTCGGCGTCAAGCAGCTGGAGGAGTGGCTGGCCGACCGTGAGGCGGGCGACAAGGAGTTCCTGCTGGTCGACGTGCGCGAGAAGGTCGAGCGGGACATCAACCAGATCCCCGGCTCGGTGCTGATCCCGAAGGGTGACTTCCAGACTGGCGAGGCGCTCGGCCGACTGCCGCACGACAAGCAGGTGGTCCTCTACTGCAAGACCGGCGTCCGGTCGGCCGAGGTGCTGGCCCTGGTGCACGGCGCCGGCCTGGCCGACGCGGTGCACGTCGGTGGTGGCGTGAGCGCCTGGGTCAGCCAGATCGATCCGTCCCAACCGGCTTACTGACAACCAAACAACCCCCGTACGGAGCGCGTACGGGGGTTGTTGTGGTTCTCAGGCTCTGGCGTTGGTCAGATCGCGTGAACCTGGTCGGCCTGCGGACCCTTCGGGCCCTGGGTGGTCTGGAACTCCACTCGCTGGCCCTCGTCGAGGGTACGGAAACCCGTCGACTCGATCGCGCTGTAGTGGACGAACACATCCGGACCGCCGCCGTCTACGGCGATGAAGCCGTAGCCCTTCTCGGCATTGAACCACTTGACGGTTCCCTGCGCCATGTACATCTCCTAGCATCTGGCATTCGGAACCGCACCTCACGGCCCCGAAGCTGTTGGACGCCAGGTTCCCCGGAACGCCCACGCAATAGTTCTGGGGGCGTAGTGATGCACCACGACACAGACCACTTGCAACAGCGCTGCCTAGCCTGTCATACCTAGCAACCGGATGTGAACCCACCTCCACCCGAATTTACGGCGTGTCGCCAAGCGCGTAATGCCCGGCGAAGTCGAACCGGCCCCGGGCCATGTCCACCCGGTCCCCACGTAGTGGCGCCCCCTCCGCGCGCAGTCGCGACAGCGCCTCCTCCTCCAGGCCGCGGACCGGTCGCCCGTCCGCTCGGACCACCCGCCACCAGGGCACCGCCGCGCCGTGGGCGGACATCACCTGCCCGACCCGACGCGGCCCGCCCCAGCCGATCAGCTCGGCGATGTCGGAGTACGCGCAGACCCGGCCCGGGGGGATGGCCTCCACCGCCCGCAACACCTGCTCGACGTAGTCCACCGGCTCATTGTGCTCGGTACGCTGCTTGCATGAGGCAGCGCCGAGGCTGGTACGTCGCCGCCGCCCTGACCGGTTTGGGCGGGCTGTTCCTGGTGGTGGCCTCCATCGTGCGCTGGTTCCCCTGTTTCGGGAACGACGACAGCGCGACCTGCCTGGTTCGGCAGGGCCGCGGGTTCGACTACCTGACGCCGGTCGAGCTGGGGCAGGCGTTGCCCGCGACGGCGGTCCTGGCGGGGATCGGGCTACTGCTGGTCGCGTCCGCCTGGCCCTTGATCGTCCGAGAGCTGTCGCTCCGTCGGCCGGTGGTTCGCGCGGCGGTCCTGGTGGTGATGACCAGTAAGCCACTGCTGCTCGGCCTGCTGGTTCTGGCCGCGCCGATGGTCGGGGTGCTGCCGCGCCAAGCCAGCCCGGTGCTTCTGGGCGTCCAGATCGGTCTGGACCTCGCAGCCCTCGTCGTCGTGCTGACCCTGCCGAACGACCGGCTGTCCGACTACCAGCGCCATCAGCGGCTGTTGGTCGCGGCGGTTGCCTTCTGGGTCGTCGGCTGGGTCGGTCAGGTGCTGGACGCGCTGATCTTCGGCCTGCTCGCGCCGGAGGCGGAGGTCCCGCCGGCGTCCGGTCTGTTGACCGGGGTGGTGGTGATGATCTGCGGCGGCGGAATCGCCGCACTCACCGCCACCGCGCAGGAGCGGCGGTCACCATCCGGTGCTGCCCGGAACGCCCTTGAACGGCCCACTCACGGCTGACGTGATCCAGCCGCCGTAGAACCCACCTGGCTGCGGCTCGACCAGCTCCCCGTCCACCAGGCAGCGGTCCATCGCGCCCGCGTACACGGCGACATGCCCCCGCAGGGCCGCATACGCCGGGTTCGGATCGGGGTAGTACCAGGCCGCCCGCCGCGCAACCTTGTCCCCACCGACTACGTCCAGGTAGGACGCCTGGCCCTTCCACTCGCAGGTCGAATGCCCCGACGCGGGCACCAGAGCGTCGGCGCGGAACGCGGACCGCGGCAGGTAGTAGGTCGGCGGATGCGAGGTCTCCAGCATCCGCCAGCTGGTCGTCGTCTCGCAGATCTCCACCCCACCGAGCACGACAACGATCAGCTCGTCACTGGTCCGGATCGCCGGAGGTCGCGGGTAGTCCCAGACCGATTCCTGTCCCGGCGCGATGGGCTGGGGGACGGGCCGCGGAAGCATGCGCCCAAGAGTAGGTGGGCTGTTCTGGTCGCCCGCATACTTGGCGGGTGGCGGCCGACGCGATCGAGGTGCACCCGGCCGCGTCGCGGTTCCGCACCCGGACCGAGGGCACCGACACTCGGCACAGCTTCTCGTTCGGCACCCACTACGACCCCGGCAACGTCGGGTTCGGCCCGCTGCTGGTGCACAACGACGACCGGGTCCGGTCCGGAGCGGGTTACCCGGACCATCCGCACGTCGACGCCGAGATCCTCACCTGGGTGCTGGCCGGGTCGCTCGTGCACGAGGACTCGACCGGTCACCGCGGCCTGGTCACCCCGGGCCTGGCGCAACGACTGAGTGCCGGTGCCGGGGTCGTCCACGCCGAGCGCAACGATGCCTTCCGCACCGACCCGGCTGGGCCGCTGGTGCCGGTGCGGTTCGTGCAGATGTGGCTACGGCCGGACACACCCGGCGCCCCCCCCGCGTACGCCGCTCGCGTGGTCGACCTGGCCGATCTGGAGTCGGACTGGCGCCCAGTGGCCTCCGGTGACCACCCGGACGCCGCGGTCAGCGTGGCGACCCGTGGGGCGACCCTATGGGTCACCCGGCTATTGCCCGGGGTCAGCCGGCTGGTGCCGGCCGGTGCGCAGGTCCACGTGTTCGTGGCCACCGGCGTGGTCGAGGCGGAGACGGTCGGCCTCCTGGAGGAGGGCGATGCCCTGCGGCTGTCCGGTTCCGCTCAGCTCCGTCTGACGGGTGTTGGCCCCGCCGAGGTCCTGGTCTGGACGATGATGAACCCATGACGACTCTGCGGGTCGCGCTCGCGCAGATCGCGTCCGGGGACGACCCGGCGGCCAACCTGGACCAGGTCGCTGTCCGGGTCGGCGAGGCAGCCGCGGCCGGGGCGGAGCTGGTGGTGTTTCCCGAAGCCACCATGCGTCGGTTCGGGCCCGGCCTGCGCCGGGTGGCCGAGCCGCTGGATGGTCCGTGGGCGACGGGGCTGGCCGAGCTCGCCCGATCTCATCGGGTGACCGTGGTCGCCGGAATGTTCACCCCGGCCGACGGGGAGCGGGTGCGCAACACCCTGGTGGCCGCCGGGCCCGAAGGAACGGCGCACTACGACAAGATCCACCTCTTCGACGCCTTCGGCTTCGCCGAGTCCGACACCGTGGCCGCCGGCGCGGACCCGGTGGTCATCCCCGTCGGGGACGTAACCGTCGGTCTCACCACCTGTTACGACGTCCGCTTCCCGGGGCTTTACATCCGTCTGGCCGAGCAGGGGGCCGCGGTGACCTGCGTGGCCGCGTCGTGGGCGGCCGGCCCGGGCAAGGTCGACCAGTGGCAGCTGCTGACCCGCGCCCGGGCCCTGGACAGCACCACGTTCGTGCTCGCGGCCGGGCAGGCCGACCCGGCCACGGTTGGGCTCGAACCGTTGCCCGGCGCCCCGGGCGGGGTGGGACACAGCGCGGCGATCTCGCCCCGGGGCGAGGTCTTGGCGGCACTCGGACCGGAGCCGGAGCTGCGGGTCCTCGACCTCGACCTGGACGATGTTGCTGCGGCTCGCCAGGCGATCCCGGTGCTGGCCAACCGCCGCTTCTGAGCTGCACCGACACTTCTGCTTTGGCATGGGGCGGGCGCCCGTGTGTTGTCGGCCCGCCGTGGGGGGTTCAAGGGGGGTCGTCCCCCCTTGCTCTTTGGCATGGGGCGGGCGCCCGTGTGTTGTCGGCCCGCCGTGGGGGGTTCAAGGGGGGTCGTCCCCCCTTGCTCTTTGGCATGGGGCGGGCGCCCGTGTGTTATCGGCCCGCCGTGGGGGGTTCAAGGGGGGTCGTCCCCCCTTGCTCTTTGGCAGGATGTGCCTGTGTCGCGCGCCGAGGACCAGCCGTGGTCGCCGTTCCCGGTGCAGGACTGGAGCGCGCTGCCCGAGGATCCGCTGAGCTACTCGGCGGTCGACCCGTCCTGGGCCCCGCCACGTCCGGACCGGCCCTGGTGGCGTCCGTTATTGGTGTTGGCCCTGGTCGGAGCACTGGTCGGCGGTGCGACGCTCGCCTGGAACACGGTCGGTTTCACCACTCCCCGGACCGCGGCCACCGCCTTCCTGCCCCCGGACGGGACCGCGGTATACGAGGTGGTGGAGACCATCCAGGAGTCAAGGACCGAGCGACTGCAGCAGGTCACCGAGTCGGCGCGGTTCGCCGGGGTCACGGGACTGCTGAGCACCGACTCCACCTTCGGCAGCCAACTGTTCGGGGAGACCGCCGAGGAGCGGAACACCGTCCGGATCTGGCGGACCGTCAGTACCGTCTACGACGACCCGGCCGCGCCGTACCCGACAACCCGGATGTACCGCGCCAACGGGGCGGTGGAGCTGCTGGGGGAGACCAGTCCAGGCGCCGGCTACGTCTACAGCCCCGCCCTGGTCGAACTGCCCGCCGACGTCGCCGCCGGGTCAGCGTGGACGGGCAGCGGCTCAGCCAACGACATCCTGGACTACCGCTCGGACTTCCGCGCCGCCGAGGCTGCGGACGACGACTGCCTGGACGTGACCGGCGAGGTCCGCTACACGTCCAAGCAGGGCCAACCCGGCCGTACGGTGTCCGTCCGCCGCACCTGGTGTCGCGACCGCGGGCTGGTCTCGGCGACGGAGACCTTCGCCGACCTGGTGACGCGGACCACCCAGACCACGGCTGTTCCGCCGCAGCCCCCTGACCCCCGGGGACCGCTATCGCGCTGGGAGGCACCGGACAGCTGGACCGAGCACCAGCTCGACACCGTGTCGATCGACCCGACCTTCGGCCAGGGACCGATGAGCGGTTCGCCCAAGGCCCTGGCCCCGGTACGGACCGAGTCTGGTCTTGTCGTCCGGGCGACCGTCTCGCTCAACGACGTGGTCGCCCTCACTCCCAAGACCCGCACCGCATGGGTGTCCGCCTGGCGGGCCCATGTTCCCGGACAGATCCTCACCCTCCGGGCGTTCGGCAACGTGATCCTGGTGACCACCAGCACCCGTCAGCTGGTCGCGTACTCCGATCTGGGGATCCGGCTGTGGCAACGCGACCTCGACGAGATCGCCCCGGCACATCCGGTGCGGATCAGCGACACTGACGTCGTCCTGACCGACCTGGCCGGTGATGTATACCGGCTCAGCCTGGCCTCCGGCGCCGAAGTGTGGCAGCACCGGCTGGGCGCCGACGTCACGCTGCCGCCCGCGGTGGGCAGCGGAGTTGTCGTCGCCATGGATCGCGGCGGCACGGTCACGGCCCTGGACGAGGTCACCGGGCAGCGCCGTTGGACCAAGGAGCTGGAGGGGAAGGGCGCGGGGTTCGTCGGCACCACCCTGGTCGTGCTGCAGGATCAGACCGCGCACGGGTTGGACCCGACCTCGGGCGACCGGCGGTGGCTCCGGCCCTTCTTCGGCACGTTCACCGAGGTGGCGCCCCTCGCCGACCGGCTGGTGCTGGCCACCGAGAGCGCCACCGTCCTGCTCGACGACGGCGGCCGGGTGACTGCGCGACTGCCCGGGTACCTGCGGCTCACTTCGTCGGCCGACCGGATCGTGGGCTGGGGTCAACGCGAGGCCGAGGTCTTCGACCCTTCGGGGTCGGTCCTCCGACGCTGGCCGCTGCCCGCTCTGACTCTCGCGGTGCAGGACCGGCCGGCGGTCGCGTTGCCGCAGGGCGTGCTGCTCACCAACGGGGACTGGACCTTCACCATCTGGAACGATGAGCGCTGAGACCGCTGCACCCGCGGCTGCCGGTCCGGATGCCGAGGACCGGCACTCGCGGCTGAGCCGGTTCGTCACCGATGTGCTCCGGCAGACCCTGGTGGACCCGGTCACCGGCGGACGGCTGCGCAACCTGGGCTGGCCGTACGGGCTCCTCGCCCTGGTCGTCGCGGGGTACGCGATGTTCGCCCTCGCTGCCTTGACCGTCGTCATCTCCGGGCCGATCCGGCGGCAGAGCACGCTGATCTTCGGAGGGTTCGCCTCGGTCGGGCTGCCCGAGGTCGCCGTCTGGCCGCTGGTGGTGCTGCTGTCCTTCGGCGCCGCCTCACTGATGACCGCGTCGCTGCACGGGCCGTGGTGGCTGAGGGTGCTCGGCCTGATCTTCGTGCTGATGATCAGCGGCATCTGGACACTGCGCAGCGCCGATCTCAGTGGCGGCCTGGTCTGGCCGCTGACCGGGGCCGTGATCATGGTCGCCCTGGTCGTGCTGGTGGTGGTCCGCTGGCGGCGACCGTTCGCGTGGTGGGAGTTCGCGGTGCTCTGGGCTCTGGTCGGCGGAGCGATGGCGGTCGGCATCGGCGGGGCTCGGGAGGCCAAGCGGTTCGGGTTCGAGATCGGCACCCAGCTGCTGCAGCAGACGGCCGCTCTGCTCGGCTACCTGGCCCTGCCGGCGGCGATCGTGGCCGGTGCCGCCGTCGCCGAGATCACGGTCCGGGCCACTGTGGCGGCGACCCGGACCGCCACCCGGCTGGCCCCGCGTCGCTGGCCGTTCGCGATCCTGGCCGCCGTCCTGCTGCTGCGTGGCGGTCAGGCGGTGCGCGAATGGCTGGGCCGGGACCCCGTCAGCCAGGGCCTGGTCGCGTACCTGCCGGCTGCGGTCATCGTGGTCGGCTTCGCGGTGATCGGTGCGGTCGTGCTCCGACTCACCCGGCAGCGTGGGATGCGTCCGGTGGTGTCGGAGCTGGCGGACGAGCTGGGGTCGGTCGGGTTCGCTGTCGCCGCCGCGCTGATCGTGCTGCAGCTGCCGATCCAGGTGCTCCTCGCCGTCGCCCAGACGTTGGGCTCGCTCAACCCTGAGCTGCTGACCGGGAGGTTCTGGGCCGACCCCGGCGAGCTGGTGGGCGACCTGGTGGACCCGCTGCGGGTCCTGATCGGCGTAGTGCTGATCGTGCTCGCGGTCGTCTACGCGCGGCGCGGCCGGCCGGGCCGGGCGCTGCTGCTGGGCTGTATCGGGGTGATGCTCATCGTGCTCGCCCGAGCGCTGGTGCTGGGCGACACCACCGCCGCGCCGATCGACGTCGACGTGCTCAACCTGGTGGCGACGGCGGTCGTGCTGGTCGCCCTGGCGGTGACCCTGGTCCGCCGGCGGCTGACCGGGCAGCGGGCTGTGACCTTCGCCGGGATCCTGATCCTGTCGGCGCTGTTCTCCGGCCGCGACTTCGTCTCCGACCCGCTCGGGTTCGTGCTCGGCTTCTCGGGTGCGGCCCTGGTGCTCGTCGGTCTGACCTGGGACCTGCTGACCGGGTCGCAGTGGGGCAACGGCGACAGCCGGCGCTTCCCGCGGCCGACCCGGGTGCTGCTGGTGCTGACCAACTATGTGCTCACCATGACCGTGCTCGCGTACGCGGCCCTGGTCCGGGACGGCAGCAGCACCATCTACCTCGATCTGTACGCCGAGATCGGCAACCTGGTCTTCGGCACCGCCCTGCTGGGCGCCGCCGTCATCGGTGCGTTCGACGCCGTCTGGCACAATGCGCCCCTCGACTGAGCCTTCGGCTCGCGCTCGGTCGCTCGCTGAAGCTTCTGTCTTCCTCCCGCGGTCGAGCGGGAGATGTTGGCGACGGACCACCTCATGGGCCGTTCGACCTTGGTCGTCCAGACAGAACCGCACCCTCCCTATCCGACGCTGGCCGAGTACCGGACCCCGACTCGCGCGCGCCGGTTCCTGGACCTGGGGACGACCGTCAGTAGCGTCTGATCCAATGACGGCGAACCGCAGCCCTCGAACTCCGCAGGACACCTGACTCGATGTACCGCCTGATCCGCGCGCCGGAGCCGACACCCGCCGCACCCATCCTCGACGCCGACCAGCAGGCCGTCGTCGACCATTCCGGTGGGCCGCTGCTGGTGCTGGCGGGCCCAGGCACCGGCAAGACCACCACGCTGGTGGAGTCGGTGGTCGAGCGGATCGAGCGCCGCGGGGTCGCGCCGGACCGGATCCTGGTGCTCACCTTCTCCCGTCGTGCGGCGGCCGACCTGCGGGCCCGGATCGCCACCCGGCTAGGCCGCACCACGGTCACGCCGCTGGCCATGACCTTCCACGCGTTCGGCTACGCGCTGCTCCGCCGGTTCGCCGACCGGGTCGGCCCGGACACGGACGGGCTGGCGCCGCCGGTCAGGCTGCTCACCGGGCCCGAGCAGGAGTTCCGCGTCCGGGAGACCCTGCAGGGCAGCCTGGAGACACAGCGGGCGGCGTGGCCGGACTCGCTGGCCCGCGCCTTCCCGACCCGGGCGTTCGCCGCGGAGGTCCGGGCCGTCCTGGCCCGGGCTCGACAGCTGGGCATGGATCCGGTGGACGTGGTCGAAGCCGGCGAGGCTGCAGGCCGCCCGGAGTGGGTCGGCGCCGGTGAGTTCTTCGAGGAGTACCTCGACGTGCTCGACGCCGAGGGCGTGCTCGACTATGCCGAACTGGTGCATCGCTGCCGGATCCTGCTCGCCGACCCGGAGATCGTCAGCCAGCTCCGGACCGAGCTCGACTGGGTGTTTGTCGACGAGTACCAGGACACCGACCCGGCCCAGGTCCGGCTGCTGCAGGCGGTGGCCGGCGGCGGACGCGACCTGGTGGTCCTGGGCGACCCCGACCAGTCCATCTACACCTTCCGCGGGGCCGAGGCCCGCGGCATCCTCGACTTCCCGAACCGCTTCTGCACCCCCGACGGCGCGCCCGCCGACGTGCGCGCCCTGGCCACGACCCGGCGGTTCGGGCCGGTGCTGCTCGCCGCCAGCCGCAGCGTCGCCCGCCGGCTGGGCGTACCGCGGGCACTGCCCGGTGCCGTCTTCGCCGGATTCCGCGAGCCCCGGCCCGCGCCGGGCCTGGCCCGCGGGTCGGTACAGGCCTTCACCTGCATCAGTCCAGGCGCCGAGGCGGAGCACATCGCAGAGATCCTGCGTAGCGCGCACCTGCGCGACGGCCTGCCCTGGGACGAGATGGCCGTGCTGGTCCGCGCCGGCAAGTCCACCATTCCGGGCCTGACCCGCGCGCTGACCGCGGCCGGCGTACCCGTCGAGGTAGCGGGGGACGAGATCCCCCTGGCGGCCAACCCGGCTGTCCGGCCTCTGCTGCTGGCCCTTCAGGTCGCGGCCCGCGGCTGTGCGGTCAGCCCGGATGAGGCCCAGGTGCTACTCAGCTCACCCCTCGGTGGGATGGACAGCATGGCCGTACGCCGGCTCGGCCGAGCGCTGCGCGAGGCCGAGCGGGCCGAGCTGGCCGGGACGGCGCTGCCCCGGCCGTCGGTCGAGCTGACCAGCCTCGCCCTCCGTCACCCCGACCGGCTGGCCGAGTGCGGCGACCGGCCCGAGGTGGAGGCGGCGCGTCGGCTGGCCGACCTGCTGTGGGGCTGCGCCCGGGGCATCCAGACCGGGCACACTGCCGAGGAGTCGCTGTGGCTGCTCTGGTCGGGGACCGACTGGCCGGACCGGCTGCGGCACGATGCGGCCCGACCCGGCGAGGGAGGCCGGCGGGCCAACCGGGACCTGGACGCGATCTGTGCCCTGTTCGACATCGCCGCCCGTAGCGAGGAGATCTCCGGGCCGCGCGGCCTGACCGGCTTCCTGGCCGAGATCGAGAGCCAGCAGATCCCCGCCGACCCGATGCGGGAGTCGGATCTCCGGGGATCCGCGGTGCGGGTGCTCACCGCCCACCGGGCCAAGGGCCTGGAGTGGGAGCTGGTGGTGGTGGCCGGCGTGCAGGAGGGCACCTGGCCGGACGTACGCCGGCGCGGATCCCTGCTGGAGGCGGACCGGCTGGGCCGCCGCGCCGTGACCGAGGCAGCCCCCGTAGCCAACCGGATCGCCGAGGAGCGCCGGCTGTTCTATGTCGCCTGCACTCGGGCCCGGTCGCGGCTGGTGGTGACCGCGGTCGCCGGCACGGAGGGCGAAGGTGACCAGCCGTCCCGCTTCCTGGCCGAGCTGGGGGTCCCGGTGCAGACCCGGCCCGGACGCCCCCGGCGGCCGCTGTCCCTGGCCGCGCTGGTCGGTGAGCTACGCCAGGTCGCCGTGGATCCGGAAGCGTCACCTGGGCTGCGCGAGCAGGCCGCCAACCGGCTGGCCCGGCTGGCCGAGGCGACCGCCGCCGACGGACATCGGCTGGCCCCGCGCGCCCACCCGGACCGCTGGTGGGGGCTGCATCCGCTCACGGCGGCGGACCGGCCGGTGGTGCCGGAGGAGGAGCCGGTGCGGCTGTCCGGTAGCCAGCTCGCCGGGATCCTGGCCTGCCCGCGGCAGTGGTTCCTGGCCCGGCAGGCCCGGGCGGAGGGAGTCCGGAGCACCGCGGCCAGTTTCGGCTCGGTGATCCACGTTCTGACCGACCACGGAGCCCGCACGGACGCCGACCTGGCTGAGCTGACCGACCATCTCGACACCGTCTGGCGCCAGCTCGACTTCGAGGCGAACTGGTTGTCCGCGGTTGAGCGGGTCGAGGCCGAGTCCGCCCTCGAGCGGTTCGTTCTCTGGCAGCAGGCCCGCACCGGCTCGGTGCTGCTTGGCACCGAGGTGGACTTCTCCTGCCTGGTCGACCTGGGCGGCGAGCGGATCCAGCTGACCGGTAGCGCGGACCGGGTCGAGCGCGACCCGGACGGCCGGGTCCGGATCGTCGACTTCAAGACCGGCCGAACCCCACCGTCGGCGGCCGATGTCGCGCTGCACGACCAGCTGGGGGCCTACCAGCTGGCCGTGGCCCAGGGCGCCCTCGCCGACGTCGCCGGGCCCGACGCCCGGCCGGGCGGAGCCGAGCTGGTCTACCTCCGGCTCGCAGACGGCCCGTCGAACTTCCCCAAGGTCTTCACCCAGGCCTCCATCGACGACATGCCCTTCCCCCTGGGTCTGCCCGAGCCGGACCCGGTCGCCACGCCGCCGGCCACCTGGGTGCACCAGCGGCTGGCGGCCGCCGCCGCGCTGGTCCGGACGGAACGGCACGAGGCCCGGGTCGGGCCTGGCTGTCGCTACTGCCCGTTCCGCGGCAGCTGCCCCGCCCAAGCCGCCGGTCGGCAGGTGGTGTCATGACGACGTCCTTGGCAAGGGGGGCGACCCCCTTGGACCCCCGCCGTGCGCGCAAGAACACACGGGAGCGCGCGTGACAATCTCCACGCTGACTCCGGGATCCGCCTCGCGTCGGCTGCATTCGACCGACGATCTGGTCGACGCCCTCGGCGTTCCCTTCTCGGCCGCTCAGCTGGACGCGATCACCGCGCCGCTCGAGCCCGGGGTGATCATTGCCGGGGCCGGGTCGGGCAAAACCACCGTGATGGCAGCCCGGGTGGTGTGGCTGGTCGGCACCGGCGCCGTCCGGCCGGAGCAGGTGCTGGGCCTGACCTTTACCCGTAAGGCCGCCGCCGAGCTCTCCACCCGGGTGCGCACGGCGCTGCTCCGGGCCGGGGTCGTCACCGACTCCGGCGTGGACGAGTCGGGCGAGCAGCTGATCATGACCTACGACGCCTTCGCCGCCCGGCTGGTCGCCGAGCACGGGCTGCGACTGGGCTTCGAGGCGGACCCGACCATGCTGACCGGCGCGAGCCGCTACCGACTGGCCGCGCGGGTGGTGAAGGCCGCCGCGGGCCCGTTCGAGTTCATCTCCCGGCTGCGTCCGGCGACGGTCACCGAGCGGGTGCTCCGGCTGGACTCCGACCTGCAGCAGCACCTGGTCGACCCTGCCGAGCTGGACAAACACACCCGGGACCTGCTGGTCGCCCTCGAATCCGCTCCGCTGAACAACCGGGGCCGGACGTACGTCGACGTGGCCCGCGCGATGGTGGTCGCCCAGGAGCGACTGGAGCTGGCCAGCCTGGTGCAGGAGTACCAGGCGCTCAAGCTGCGGCTCGGGCTGGTCGAGTTCGCCGACCAGATGGCCATCGCCGCCCGCCTCACCGTCGCGGCCCCGGCGGTCTCCGCAGCGCTCCGGTCGAGTTTTCCGGTGGTGCTGCTGGACGAGTACCAGGACACCTCGGCCGCCCAGGCGACCATGCTGCGCGGTCTGTTCTCCGGCGCGACGCCGAGCGACGGCCTCGGTCACCCGGTGACGGCCGTGGGTGACCCGCTGCAGGCGATCTACGGCTGGCGGGGGGCGGCGGCGAGCAACATCCTGACCTTCGCAGAGAGCTTCCGGCGGCGGGACGGCCGGCCGGCGACCGACTTCGCCCTCACGGTCAACCGACGCAGCGGGCACACCATCCTCGACCTGGCCAACGGGCTCAGCGCCCCGCTCCGGGGTGAGGCGCCCAGCCCCGGGGGGGTCGGGGGGTGTCCCCCCGGGAGTCAGCGCCCGGGAGTGGGTCGGCTGGAGGCGCCCGAGGAAGCGCCGCCCGGGGAGATCCGCGCCGCGACCTTCGACACCTGGGGCGAGGAGGTCAGCTGGATCAGCGACCAGGTGGTGGCCGTCCGCGCGACCGGACCAGCTACTCGGTGGGCGGACATCGCCGTACTGACTCGGCGCAACGCCGACATCGCCCCGCTGTACGGGGAGCTGACCGCCCGGGAGGTGCCCGTCGAGATCGTCGGGCTCGGTGGGCTGCTGCATCTGCCGGAGGTGATGGACGTGACGGCCACTCTGCGGCTGATCGACGACGTCACCGCCAACCCGGACCTGATCCGACTGCTGACCGGTCCGCGCTGGCGCGTGGGGCCCCGTGACTTGGCCCTGCTGGGTCGGAGGGCCCTGCACCTCACCCGGGCCGGTGCGCCGTCCCCGCGCGGGCCGGACGGCGACTCGGTGCTGGACGCCCTCGAGCACGCTGTTGCCGACCTGGACCCGACCGACGTGGTCAGCCTGCTCGACGCCCTGGAGGACCCGGGCCCGGACCCGTACTCCGATGCGGCCCGGGAGCGGTTCGCCCGCCTTGCCGAGGAGCTGGCCTACCTCCGCCGGCACGTCGACGAGCCCGTGCTGGACCTGACCCGCCGGGTGATCGCCACTCTCGGTCTGGACATCGAGCTGCTGGCCACCCCGGAGTACGCCCGGTCCTCGCGCCGCGACCAGCTCGGCGCGTTCCTGGACGCCGTGGCCGCCTACGTCGACGTCGACGGGGAAGCCTCGCTCAGCGGGTTACTGGGCTACCTCCAGGCCGAGCTCGAGCAGGGCGCCGGCCTCGACCAGGCCGTGCCGTCGGACCGCGAGGCGGTCAAGCTGCTGACCGTGCACAAGGCCAAGGGCCTGGAGTGGGAGGCGGTGTTCCTGCCTGCCCTGATGCAGGGCACCTTCCCCAGCGACCGGGTCACCGACAACTGGGTGACCAACCCGGCCGTGCTGCCCGCCGACCTGCGTGGTGACGCCGGGTCGATCCCGCAGCTGACCGAGGCCAGCAACGCCGCCATGGGCGCGTACAAGGCTGCGCTGTCGGAGCAACAGCGGCTGGCCGAGGACCGGCTGGCCTACGTCGCGGTGACCCGGGCCAAGCGCCTGCTGGTCGGGTCGGGCCACTCCTGGCGGCCGGAGCTGGTCCGGTCACGGACGCCCTCGGCCTACCTGCAGGCGATCCTGGGCTCCGCGCGGGAGCAGGGCCGGCTGCTCGCCGAGGCCGATCCGCCCGGTGAGGACAACCCTCTGGTCACCGAGGCCGTCCCGCATCCCTGGCCCGCGCCGCTCGACCCGGAGGCGCTGCGTCGCCGGGAGGACGCGGCCGAGTCGGTCCGCCGGGCCCAGGCACGGTTCACGGGATCGGGGGCGTACGAGGACCCCGATACGCCGCCGCTGCTGCTCGACGACGAGGAACGGCTGGCCGGCTGGGATGCCGACCTGGAGCAGCTGCTGGCCGAGGCTTGGACGGCGCGGTCGGGAGAGCAGGCGGTACTGCTGCCGGCGCAGCTGTCCACTACCGCCGTACTCCGACTGCAGACCGACCCGGACGCCTTCGCCGCCGAGGTGGCCCGGCCGATGCCGCAGCCGCCATCCCGGGCGGCCCGGTTCGGCACCCGGTTCCATCTCTGGGTCGAGCGCTACTTCGGTCCCGGCCGGACGACCGGCGGGTTGGGCCAGCAGCTGCTCGTCGACCCCGACGACCTGCCGGACCGGGCCGATGCCGGCGCGTACGGTGAGGAGGAGCTGCGCGCACTGTGCGACGCGTTCGCGGCCGGTCGGTTCGGCCGGACCGCACCGTACGCCCTGGAGGCCCCGTTCAGCGTCGTGATCGGCGGGCGACTGGTGCGCGGCAGGATCGACGCGGTGTACGCCGAGGCGAAAGAGGGTCTCCGGTTCCGGGTGGTCGACTGGAAGACCAGCCGGACCGAGACGGCCGACCCGCTGCAGCTCGCCATCTACCGCCTGGCCTGGGCGGAGGCCAACTCGATACCGGTGAGTGAGGTGGACGCGGTGTTCTACTACGTCCGCACCGACAGTGTGGTTCGGCCCCCCGACCTGCCGGATCGGGCCGTGCTGGAGCAACTGCTCGCCGAAGTTGAAGAGGCTATTACTCTGGTTCGGTGATCAACTGGGCGATGGCCAGTGACCTCGACCGGGTCGACCATCATCGCAACTCCGTCGACTGGGTCGCTGGGCTGTGGCGCGCGGAGGACGCGAAGCTGCTGAAGCTCGACGCCAACGCCCGGTTCACCACCAACACCGGAGGCAGCAAGCTGCGGATGACCCGCCCCTTCGTCGAGTTCGACAGCCAGCGGCACCGGCTGCTGGGCCTGCTGAACGGGTCGCCGATCTTCGCGGTCGAGACCCTCACCGAGGGCGAGGTCCACGACTTCCGCGAGGTGGGGTTCCAGCTCAGCGACAACGAGCGCGACATCGCCGCCGCAGCGGCGGCGATCGTCACCTGGCACCAGCTCGAGCCCAAGTGCCCACAGTGTGGGGGCCCGACGACGGTGATCAACGGCGGCTTCGCCCGGCACTGCACAGTCTGCGAGACCGACCTCTTCCCGCGCACGGACCCGGCCGTCATCGTGGCGGTGGTCGACGAGGCGGACCGGCTGCTGCTCGGCGGCCAGCCGTCGTGGGGCAACCGGGTCTCGGTGCTTGCCGGCTTCGTAGAGTCGGGGGAGTCGCTGGAGCAGGCCATCCACCGCGAGGTCGGTGAGGAGGTCGACATCGACCTCGGTGAGTTGACCTACTTCGGCAGCCAGCCGTGGCCGTTCCCGCGGTCACTGATGGTCGGCTTCTTCGCCCGTGCCCGCAGCACTCGGATCTGCGTGGACGTCAACGAGATCGCCCACGCCGAATGGCACACCCGTGACGGGCTGCAGGCCAAGCTGGCCAACGGCGAGCTCGGACTGCCCGGGCCAAGCTCCATCGCCTACCGGCTGGTCCAGACGTGGCTCGAGGGTCCTACGCCGCTACCCGCTTCCTAGCGCTTCTCGCACCCGTCACGCCTGGAGCTGGCGTCATCGCTTTCGGGTGCACCTCCGACGCTCGCAGAGGGTTGCGGAGTCTTCCTCGACCCAGCCGCAACACCCGGCGTGTGCAGGAGAAGAAGTTGTGGCGGGCCGTCAGGCCAGGCGGCCGCGGAGGCCGCTGGCCCGGCTGGCGGGCCGCTGGACGGCCCGCCGGATGGCGGCCTCCGAACCGATCACCTGCACCTGCTCCTTGGCCCGGGTCACTGCGGTGTAGAGCAGCTCGCGGGTGAGCAGCGGTGACGAGGGCGGGGGCACCAGGAAGGTGACACGCTCGAACTGGCTGCCCTGCGCCCGGTGCACCGTCATGGCATGTACGGTCTGCACGGCGTCCAGCCGGACCGGGGCGAACAGCGTCGCCTCGGCGCCGCGGGCGAAGGCGGCGCGCACCCCGGCCGGGGTGTCGACGATCACGCCGGTGTCGCCGTTGTAGAGGCCCATCTCGTAGTCGTTGGCCGTGACCAGCAGCGGCCGGCCGAGGTACCACTCGCCGTCCTCGGCGTACCCGGGCACGGCCTCGGCCAGCCAGCGCTCGACCTCCAGGCTCCACCGGCCGACCCCGTACGGCCCGCGCCGGTGGCCGCACAGCAGCCGGTGCTGGTCCAACGCCGCCAGCGCAGCCGGCACGTCGCCCACCCGGGCCGCGGCCAGGGTCGCCGCGCCGGTCGCCTTGACATCTCCGGCGAGCTGACGGAGGGCATCGGCACTCGGGCCGGACTCCGCTTCGGGGTCGACCTCCAGGAACCGAACGGCAGACGAGTCGGTCCGCAGCTCGGCCATCACCTCGTCGTCGTTCCCGCTGCGAATGGCCCGGGCCAGGGCGTCGATCGCTCGCCCGAAGCGCCAGGTCCGGGTGAGCTGCACAACGCCGTGCACCGGTTCCGGCAGTCCCGGCCCGGTCGCCCCCACCTCCGCCAGCCGGGCGGACAGCCCCGCATCCGGGGACCCGGGCGCCCGCACCACGTCGGCCAGCACGGCGCCCGCCTCCACCGAGGACAGCTGGTCCGGGTCGCCGACCAACAGCAGCCGCGCGGACGGCCGTACCGCCTCGACCAGCCGAGCCATCAGGGTGAGCGAGACCATCGAGGTCTCGTCGACCACGACGACGTCGTGTGGCAGCTGGTTGTTGGCGTCGTGTCGGAACCGGCCCCGGGCCTGCGGCAACCAGCCGAGCAGCCGGTGCAGCGTCACCGCCCGCAGATCACCCAGCCGCTCCCGGTCGGGCTCCGGCAGCTCGGCCGCGGCCCGCCGCACCGCCTCCTCCAGCCGGGCCGCCGCCTTGCCGGTGGGCGCGGCCAGCCCGATCCGCACCGGGCGGCCTGGCTGGTCGAGGAGCAGCGCCAGCAGCCGCGCCACCGTCGTGGTCTTGCCGGTGCCCGGCCCGCCGGACAGCACGCTCAGCCAGCTCAGCGCGCTGACGGCCGCCGCGAACCGCTGCGCATCCGGATACCCGTCGCCGGCATCCGGGAACAGCCGGTCCAGGCCCGCGGCCAGTCGGGTGGCGTCGATGGCCGGCGGGTCGGCGGCGAGACGGTGCTGGAGGCCGAGCCGGACCTGCTCCTCCTGCTGCCAGTACCGCTCCAGGTAGAGCAGGCCCGCGGTCATCCGGAGGGGACGCGCGGCCGGACCCGCGGCGTCCGCGGTGACCAGAGGACTCGCCAGACACGCCTCCACCCACGCCGTACGCTCCGGCCAGGGCAAGCCCGACAGGTCGACATCCTCCTCGGCCTCGTCGAACACCGTCTGGTCCACGGTCTGCAGGTCCAGCGCGACCGACCCGTTGCGCAGGGCGCGGACGGCGAGGGCCAAGGCCAGCAGCACCCGGTCGTCGTCCTCCTGCCCGATCCGGCCGACCGCGCGCGCGGTGTGCACGTCCGCGGCGACCAGAACCCCCGCCTCGTTGAACGTTCCCAACAGTCCCTGCCGGTCGTGCACCAGCCGGCCACGCTCGTCGCCGACGGGGGCCGCAGTGGCCATGGCCGTCATAGCAGGTCCCCGTCCAGCCGGTCGGACAGCGCGGCCACCAGGGCGCCCGACGGCCGCCAGCTGAACACGCCACAGGGCACCTGGCCGACGACCGGGGTTTCCGGCCCGGCCATCCCGCGGACGAACAGGTAGAGGACTCCGCCCAAGTGACGGTCCGGGTCGTACCCCGGCTGGCGCCAACGCAGAAGCCGGTGCACCGCGACTGCGTAGAGCAGGGCCTGCAGGGGGTAGTGGGCGCGGATCATCGCCTCGGCCATCCGCGCCGGCGTGTACTGCCCGACGGTCAGCGGTGAGCCGTCCAGCGGGCCGAGCCAGTTCGTCTTGTAGTCGACGACCAGGTAGCGCGGCTCGCCGTCGGGCCCCGGCACCCGGAGCACGGCGTCGATGCTGCCGGTGAGGAAGCCGCGGAGCGTCTGGCCGGCCAGCGCCGGGTCGGCCAGCGCGTCGGGGTAGGCGGAGAGTACGTCGTCGGGCGGCAGATGCTCGCGGAGTACGGGGACCAGGTCGGCCAGGAGGAGCTCCGCCCGGGTCACCTCGCCGCCGGCCAGCGGCAGCTCGAAACCGAGCTCGGCCAGCCGATCCCGGCGGGGGATGCCGGCCAGCGTGCGGTCCCCGGCAAGCGGACCGAGCGGCGTGGCGAATGCGGGGGCGAGGCCTTCGGCCAGCTGGTCGGCGGTGAACGTGCCCGCCGGCAGCCGAGCCAGTACCGCCTCACCGGCGCGGTTCAGCTCGGCGGTCAGGTCGCTCGCCTGAGGATCGACCGCCTCGAGCACTGCATGCACCGCGACACCGAACTCGGCGCCGGTGGGCAGCTCGGCCATCGGTGAGGGCAGCACGAGGTCCGGGACCGGCGGCGGGGACGGGAGCAGTCCGTCGGACTCGACCGGCGCCGCGAGCTCGTCGTTCTCCTTGGCCGGCTCGGGTTCGCTGGCCACCCCGGCGACGGCCGGCTCGCTGCCGTGGGCGGCCGCGGTCAGACCGGAGTAGGAGGTCCGCCGCCACTCGGTGTCGAGCAGCCGGTCGAAGCGGCGGGCTGTCAGCGGGCCGGTGTCGGGCCGCGGTGGATGCCAGTCCGCCGGATTCCGTTCGACCACCGTCTCGAGGGACACCTGCGACCCGAGGTGGCGGGCGCCGAACGGGTCGCCCTGCACCTCGTACGCCGGCGCCGGGACCCGGGCCTCGTCACCCCCGATCGGTCGGTAGAGCAGGCGCTGCAGCGCCGACGTTGCGGTGTTGTACGAGGGCGCCCACCAGGTGACGAGCTGGCACTGGGCCCGGGTGGCGGCGACGTAGAAAAGCCGCAGGTCCTCCCCGTCATCCTCGGCCTGGCACCGGTACCACCGGTCGCTCCGTCCCGGACCCCATCGGCCGCCTACGTCGAGCGCACACTCGCCCCGGCTGGCTGGGTCGGACCCGGCCCGCCGGTCGTGCAGCCGCAGGATCGCCCCGTCGTCCTTGCTGCCGACATGCCGGTCCCAGGCGTCGGGCAGGTAGACCAGCGGGAACTCGAGTCCCTTGCTCCGGTGCACAGTCAGCACGCTGACCGCGCGCTCGTCGGTCTCGAGCCGCCGGGTGCCCTCGGGTGCGTTGCTCGCCCGCGCCTCGGCCATCCGGGCCCGCAGCCACTCCACCAGGGCGCTGACACCGAGCTGGCCGGAGACCATGGCGGCGTGCAGGCTCTGTCCGAGATGCCGGAGGTCGGTGAGCCGACGCTCGCCACCGGTGTCGGCCAGCAGGCGCTCCACCAGCCGCATGTCGGTGCTGATCGTCTCGACCAGTGCAGCGACACCGCGACCGGCCAGCACCCGGCTCCATCGGCGGACCCGCTGGGTGAGGTCGCTCAGCCGGGGCTCGTCGGCAGCCGCGAGGTCGGCGAAGGTCCAGCCGACGAAGCAGGTCAGCGCGGCCTGGCGGATGGTGCCCTGCCGGGGCTGCTCCAGGGCGACGAGCAGGGTCAGCCAGTCCTCGGCCAGCGATGAGGCGAAGACCGACCCGGATCCGAGCATCACCGCCGGCACTCCGGCCGCGACGAGGGCGTCGCGGATGGCCTCGCCCCGGGTGTTGGTCCGGACCAGGACGGCGATGTCGGCGGGCTGCAGCCGGCGGCGCTCACCGTCGAGCTCCAGCTGGCGGTCCGAGGCCAGGGCGGCCGTGACGTCGGCGACCAGGTCGGCGATGATCCGCGGCCGGAGCACCGACACGCTGGGCACCCGGTCGGCGTCCGGGGGGTGCGGGATGACCCGGATCCGGAGCGGGACAGCGGTCCCCGGGGCGTTGGTCGACGACAGTCGCCGGTCGGTGTGGTCGGCCTGCACGGGGTGGACCACGATCTCGGGCTCGCCCAACGCAGCGCCGCCCATCAGCCGGTCCAAGCCGTCGAGCAGCGCCGCGTCGCTGCGCCAGTTGGTGGACAGCGTCTGCACCTGGTCCGCAGCGGCGACCGCGTCGAGATAGCTGTAGACGTCGGCGCCGCGAAAGGCGTAGATCGCCTGCTTGGGGTCGCCGATCAGGATCACCGTGCTGGTGCCGACGAAGGCTCGGCGCAGGATGTCCCACTGCACCGGGTCGGTGTCCTGGAACTCGTCGACCATCACCACCCGGTAGCGCTCCCGGAGCCGAGCCGCCGCCGCGGGGCCGCGCTCGGGGTCGGCCAGCGCGTCCCGCAGCCGGGTCAGCATGTCGTCGTAGGTGAACAGTCGGCCGGACAGCATCCGGACGGCGACCTCCGCCCGGGCCGCTTCCGCGTACGCCACCCGCTCGACCGCGCCGGCGTGGTCGCCGGACTCGCCGTTGTCGGCCGTCGGAACCAGCCGGGCGTGTCCGGCGGCCACGGCCCGCTGGGCGATCTCGACCGCCTCCGGGTAGGTCATCGGCGGGCTGTCCCAGGTCGCATAGCGCCGCAGGTAGAGGTCGGTGGCGACCTCCCGGGTCAGGTCGGTGACCTGCTCGACGAAGACGGCCCGCGGCTCCCGGTCGCCGAGCACCCCCAGCCCGTCGAGCATCTGCAGGCAGAACTCGTGGGTCGTCGCGATGGTGGCGGCGTCGAAGTCGGCCAGGGCCCGCGCCACCCGGTCCCGCCGCCGGGACAGCTCGTCCGGCGGTACGTCGGTCAACAGCGCCACCAGCGGGTCGGAGCCCGGCGTCGCAGAGCCGGCCAGCGCGGCGGCCAGGGCGGTCTCCACGCCCACGAGTCGGGCCCGCACCCGCAGCCGCAGCTCGTTGGTGGCCATCCGCCCGAAGGTGACCAGCATCAGCTGGCCCAGCTCGACCTGTCCCTCGGCCAGGTAGCGGGTCGCGAGGGAGGCGATCGTGAACGTCTTGCCCGTGCCGGCGCTGGCCTCCAGCACCGTGGTTCCCGACGGCAGCGGACCGCAGAGGTCGAAGTCCGCCCGGGGCGGTGCGGCGGTCATGGTCATGTCAGCTCCTCGCGGGTCAGCAGGGGAGTGAAGACCCGCCGGGCCAGGGTGCCGAACCGGCTCGGCTCGCCGAGCGCGCCGCGCTCCTCCGCCGACCGCGACTCCTCGGCCATCACGTCGGCCAGGCTGGCGCCGGACCCGAAGTACTGCTCGTACGCGGGGTCCCGGTCCATCGCCCACGTCCGGTCCAGCTCGCGGAGCTGCTCGCGGGCCAGCGGGTGGCCGGCGTGGCGAAGGGTCGCGTAGTGGGCGGAGGTCCGGGCGGCGAACGGCAGTGGCTCGCGCAGCCCGGTACGTCGCAGGTCGACCAGGTCGGCCACTACCTGGGTGGCCCAGGCACCACTGACCGGGCCCAGCACCGAGCGTCCGCGCGCGCCCACGACAACGGCCCGCCAGGGGCGGGAGGGGTCGGTCGCGGTCAACGCCAGCAGCTCCAGCCAGGCGGCCAGTCGATGCCTCGCGGACAGCCGGGAGAAGCTGATCCGGGTGAGGTGGTCGCCGCGAACCTGAGGGACGGTGCCGGTGAGCCGGACCTCTCCCGGCAGCCGGGCGTCGACCTCCTGACGCTCCGGCTCCTCGCTCACGAACTCGCCCGCCACCCCGGCTACGTCCTCGACCTCCTCCACCAACGTCCCCAGCACCCGCGCGCCCAGCATCCGTGGCGGGATCGCCCCGCGCCGCCACTCTGCGTCCCGGAGCCGGCTCAGATCGTGGCCCTGCAGATGCAGCCGGAGCATCCGGTCACCGACCGACCAGCGCTCCAGCCCCTGCAGCGCCGCCGGAATCTGCTCGTCGGGCTGCTCCTCGTCCTCGCGCAGGTACAGTCCGCCGCGCTCCCGAAGGAGCGCGCGGACCGGGTGGGCGAAGAAGCGCAGCAGTTCGGTCAGCTCGACCATCCCGGAGTCGGCGACCTCCGGCAGCGGTGCCGCGTCGAAGATCGCGGGGGGCGGATGGCGGTCCGCGGTCACGGCCCGAGCTCCCCGCAGCGCGACCTGGTCGAAGCTCAGGGGTCGGGGACTGCCCAGCGTGTCGGCCTCGAAGTTCCGGGAGTCGAACGGCTGCAGCGGATGGCGGACGGTCACCTGCGTCCGCACCGGCCGGCCGTCGGCGGTCCGGGCGGTCACGTCGAGCGCGTCCAGCAGCTCACCGATCGGCACTGCCGGCGGGATCTCGGCGCCAGAACGCGGGTCGGCGCCGGAGTAGACGACCAGCAGTCGCTCCTCTGCGGCCAGAATGGCGTCGAGCAGCAGCTGCCGGTCCTCGCTGCGCGGGTCCCGGTCGCCGATCCAGGGGTCGGTCTCGATGATGTCGTCGCCGTCCGGGCTCCACCGGCGCGGGAAGGTCCCGTCGTCCACGCCGAGCAGGCAGACCACCCGGTGCGGCACGGCCCGCATCGGCAGCAGGCTCGCGACGGTGAGGGTGCCGGTGCGGAAGTTCGCCCGACTGGCCCGGCCGCGGAACGCGTCGGCCAGCAGGTCCGTGACCTCGGGGAGGGACAGCGCGGGCGAGGAGGACTCCGCCGCCTCGGTCAGTCGGCTCAGCTCGGCGTACGCGTGGCTCAGTTGCCAGCGGTCGGTGGGGGAGACCTCGGTGAGCAGCTCGAGCGCCTGCTTGAACAACTCGACCCAGCCGGCCACCGGGCGGGGCCGGCGGCAGGCGTCGGTGAGTGTCCGGATCCGGGCCACGAGCTCGGCCAGCCGGCCGATCAGGTCGACGTCGGAGGAGTCGACGTCGTCCATCGGCAGGGCCGTGCCCAGAAAGCGCTGCTCGCTCTCGTCCATGGCCACCCCGAGGAGCAGCCGGTCCAGCCCGGCCGCCCAGGTGTTCTGCCCGAAGTCGGCCAGGCCGAACCGGCCGCGACGCTCGGCGTCGAGGCCCCACCGCACCCCCGCTCGGGCCACCAGGTCCTGCAGCCGATCCTGCTCGTCGGCGGTGATGGAGAACTTCCGGGCCACCGGCGCAGAGGCGCAGAGGTCGAGGATGGCCGAGGCCGGCATCCGTCCGTCGGCCAGCCGGGCCAGCCGGCTGACCACGGCGAGCAGTGGGTTGAGCTGCCGCAGCGACCGGTCGGCGAGCCGGACCCGCAGCCGGTGACCGGGATGCTCCGCCTCGGTGTCGGCGGTGTCCAGCCCGAAGGCGGCGGCGATCAGCGGCGCGAAGGTCTCGATGTCCGGGCACATCACGACGATGTCCCGCGGCTCGAGTGTCGGGTCGTCGGCCAGCAGCCCGACCAGAACCTCGCGCAGCACCTCGACCTGGCGGTCCGGTCCGTGCGCGGCGTGCAGCACCACGCTGCGGTCGGCGGGATCGAGAACCGGGCGGGCGGCCTCGGGCTGCGGCTCGCGGTCGGCGGCGACGTCGGCCTGCAGCCAGCCGAGCAGGTTGTGGGGTGCCGGCGCGTCCGGCCCGGGCAGGTGCTCGTCCACGAGGTCCGCGTCGGCGGCGGCCATCGTGAGCTGCAGCTCCCGCGCGTCCCGGCCGAGATAGGCCAACAGCCGATGACCGCCGAGCCCCTCGGTGTGGTCGTCGACCCGTCGGAGGCTGGCCGGCGGCCCGTACCGCTCCAGGTGGTCGGCCACCTTCTGCCACAGAGCCGGCGACGGCGCGGGCAGCCAGAGGTGCACGTCGCGGGCGGTGGCGAGCCCGGCCAGCACGACCACGTGGTCGTGCTCCAACCGGGTGGCACCGAACACCGACAGCCGGGCCGGCAGGTCGATGTCCTCGGGTCGCTCCCGCAACGCCCGGACGGCCGCCGCCATCCGCTCGGCCGGCTCCGGAGCATCCATGGCCGCGCGTAGCCTTCGCCACAGCTCCGCCTGCCACGCTCGGTCGGGACCCAGGGGCAGCCCGGCCGAGTCGACGTCACGATGCTCGGACCAGGCGTGCAGCATGCCCGGCCGGCTGGCGGCGTACGCGGCGAACAGCTCGGCCTGGTGCCGGGCCACCGACCAGCGCCGACCGGCGCGGCCGTCGAGGTGGGACCACAGCAGCCGGGCCCACGGCTGGTCCCGCGACTCGTCGATGACCCGCAGCAGCGGCCAGACCACCTGATCGGGCCGCCACGGGTCGTCCTCCTCGGTCAGGGACCCGGTCGCCGCCAGCGCCCGCGCGACCAGGCGCCAGGGCGGGTCGAAGTCGACCGCCGCACAGACGCCGTCCGCCCGTCCGGGCCGGGTGCCCAACCGCGCCGCCAACCGCTGGCTCAGCCACCGCTCCACCCCGGGCGTAGGCACGCTGACGATCTCGGTGGCGAAGGGGTCCGGAAGCGGGTCGCTCAGCAGGCTGCCGAGCGCGTACACCAGGTGGTCGGCGCGTTCCGCGCGGTGGATCAGCAGGCTCATGGTCGGCACTCACCCTATTTCTCGTGCTCCTCTCGCACCCGTCGCGCTCTCGGAGCTCGCTTCGTCGTCGCTCTTCGCGAAACGTCCATCTGCTTCTCGGGGGTTCCAAGGGGGTCGCCCCCTTGGTGCGTTACGCGTGTTTCGCTCATCACTCCTCCGGACGCGACCCGAGCGCACCTGGCGATGCTCGAGGAGCGAGACTCACTGTTGCATCGCCTCCTGACAATTGGTGCGCCGACAACTACCGGGTGCCAGGTGGGCGTTCTTGGTGCAGGGCAACGCCGAGAATGACGAGGGCGATCCCGACGAGGTCCTGCACCGTCGGCACCTGACCCAGGACCAGCAGGCCGATGACGGTCGCGGTGGCCGGCAGGATGGCCAGCATGAGGGCGAAGGTCGCTCGCCGAAGCCGCGCCATGGCGAGCTGGTCGGTGACGTAGGGGATGACTGACGAGCAGAGACCGACCGCGATGCCCCACAGCAGCCAGGTCGGATGGGTCAGGGTCGGCAGCGCCCCACCGATGCCCCAGGGGGTGGCGACGATGGCGGCCACCAGCATGGCCGCGCCGAGCTGGTCGATGCCGTGCAAGGCGCCGCTGGCGCGGTCGCTGTTGCTTCCGTCCGGGTTGGTGTTGGCGATCTTGTGTCCGAGGATCACGTAGAGCATGAAGCCCGCGCAGTTGGCGAAAGCGAAGACGAAGCCGAGCGGTTCGTGAACGATACGGATGTCGGTCAGGGCGGCCACGCCACCGATCGCGACGACCAGGGCGAGGGCGTTACGTCGGGTACGGGTCCCGGCCGCGGCCAAGATCACCACGCCGAGGAACTCCACTGCACCGACGGTGCTGAGCGGAAGCCGATCGACGGCTAGGTAGAACAGTGAGTTCATGGCCGCCAGCACGGCGCCCATGGCCAGCAGCACCCATCGCTGACGGACGCCCAACCGGGCGATCAGCCGCCATGGCCGACGCCAGACGGCGAAGACGACTGCGGCGCTGGCGATCCGCAACCACGCGACTCCGAGAACACGGACGTGGGCGAAGAGGAGGACCGCGAACGACGGACCCAGGTAGTGGAAGACGGCGCTGATGACGAAGAACGATCCCGGCGGCCATGCCGCGATCCGGTAGCCCGCACGACCAAGGATGCCGGTGGCCTGTGGGCCTCGGCGCGCAGGGTCCGAGACCGGATCACCTCGACGACGAGGTCGGGCGGAAGCCATGTCGCTATGCTCCTAAGCAAAAAGCAGCCCGTACATGGCGAGTTGAAGGCAAGGAGGCGCAGACGACTACGAAACCAACGCCCGTCAGCAGATCCGCCTTCGTAGCCCAGAACGGCCTGCTCGATGACACCAACCGTCGGCTGCTGTCCGAGCTCCATGCCGACCCGCGCATCGGCATGTCGGCGCTCGCCCGTCGCGTCAAGATGAGCGCACCCGCAGTCACCGAGCGGGTGCAGCGCCTCGAACGAGCCGGGGTCATCACCGGCTACCGGCTCGAAGTCGATCCCGCCGCACTAGGCCTGCCGGTAACCGCCTTCGCCCGCATCCGGCCCGCCGCCGGGCAACTGTCCAAGGTCGCCGACCTGGCCCGGTCGATACCCCAGATCACCGAGTGCCACCGCATCACGGGCGAAGACTGCTTTCTGATCAAGGTCCACGCCCCGGCGGTGGAACAGCTGGAGAACGTCCTCGACCAGTTCCTCGTCTACGGCCAGACCGTCACCAGCATCGTCGTGACAACCCCCGTGCCACCGAGACCGCTTCCCGTCGTCAGCGACAGCATCGACGGCTGACGACACTGTCGTCGCGGGGCGACCGCCTGCGACCCTTTGTGGTTGCTGCCCCTACTGCTGCACTTTGGTGAGCAACGGCCAGGCGCGGTGCAGCTCGCGCTCCCAGTAGGGCCAGTCGTGTGACCCGGGGCCGTAGAAGTCGAAGGTGGCGTGCGCGCCCAGCGCGGTCAGGCGTTCACGCAGCGCCAGTTCTCCGTCTCGAGGTACGGCTCCGTTGGGTCCTCGGTCCCGCCTGGGTTGAGCGGTCCGGGCCGGCCGTCGCCCACCGAGACGAACAGCGGGATGGCGGTCGGCCGCGGGGCGAGGTCGTAGGGCTTGTGCGCGGCCCACCGGTCCGCATCGCGAGCCTCGGGGCGATCCGCGTACGCCGCGGGCAGCAACAGCCGTACGGTGGTGCGGCCGCGGAGGGCCGGCGACCAGAGCCGAATGTCGACCACCCGGTCGGTGAGCCGCTGCTCGTCCAGCACCCGGACCCGTGACAGCGCGACCACGGCGGCGACCGAGACCAGAGCAAGCACGACCAGAGCGATCAGGCCAACCAGGAGCAACGGTCGGGCACGCGGTGCGGCCCGGCCGGTGTACATTCCGCCATTGTCGCGGTGCGGCCGCCTGCCTCTGCAAGGATGACCCCGTGGACAAGGTCTTGGTGCGCTTCGGCGGCGCAGTCGTCACCGGCGCCCGGGCCCTCCAGGTCGGCGGAATCCTGGTCCTGCTGCTGCTCGGCGTCGTCCTGCCGTACCTGACCCTGGAACATCTCGACCAGTCGTTCGCGGTCATCCGCGAGACGGCCACGCTGCCCAACGCCGGCGATCTCACGGGACTCGACCCGACGTACCTACCGAGCTACGACCCGGAACTGCGCCCGGAATTCAACGTGGCCCTCAACGTGCTCGGGGTCGGCCCAACGCTGCAGATCTTCGGCAGTCTGGTCGCCGCGGTCACCTGCTGGGGACTGTTCTATGACGAGATCAACAAGTTCTTCTGGTGGCCGCTACATCTGTCGAGCTACCTGCTCATCGCCGTGCCGATCCCCTTGTTCATCGGCCTGAACATGGTGCGTGACCTACAGGTCACCGCAAGCCTGCGCATCGGGTGGGTCCCGGCGGTGCTGGCCGGCATTCTGATCCTCGTCGTCACCCTCCGGGCCCGCGGCCGGATCGACACCTACGGCGGAGTCTAGGCCCTCCTTCTGTGCTCCTCTCGCACCCGTCGCGCCCTGGGAGCTGCCGCCGTCGTCACTCTTCGCGAACGAGCAGGGTGTTCCGCGCATCGTTCCTCCGGCTGTCAGCGGGGGCGCTCCTCCGATGCTCGCGGAGCGTCAGCGCAGTCGGCTGGACACCTGCCTGACTGAGGGGTTGGTCAACGCGGTGCCATCGGCGAAGACGACGGTCGGGACGGTCCGGTTCCCGCCGTTGACCCGCTCGACGACCGCGGCCGCACCGGGCTGGCGTTCGATGTCGATCTCCTTGACCGCAATACCGGCCCGATCGAGCTGGCTCTTCAACCGGCGGCAGTAGCCGCACCAGGTCGTGGTGTACATGATCGGCTGGTCGGTGGCAGTCGGCGTCACACCAGGTTCAGCGCGCTCGGCGCAAATTACATTCCCCGGCTATGCGCTATGCCGTATTGCGTTCGTCACATCGTCGACATGCCGGTCTGCGACGCTTCGTGGGTATGACCGGAGCTCGCGGACCTCACCGGGGACAGCCTCGGCCCGCCGCGGTACGAATCACCGCTGGCCGACTACGTCGCCGCCCGGGACACCAACGAGGGACCTATCCGTGGCCGCGGTTCGGGGGAATGATGTGCGCATGGAGTTCCGCATCCACCGCGGAACGGCAGAGGACTGGGCCGCCTACCGGAAGATCAGGCTGCGGATGCTGGCCGACAGCCCGGACGCGTACGGGTCGAGCTACGCCTTCGAGGCTCGGTTCCCGGAGGAGCGCTGGCGCGAGCGGTCGAGCAACCCGCTGCTGTTCCTGGCCTACGCGCCCGACGGTCGGCTCGTCGGCACGGCCACCGGCCTGCCCGCGGCGGACCGGACGGTCGACATCGTGGCGATGTACGTCGATCCCGACTACCGCGGTCAGGGCTGCGCCGAGCGGCTGCTCGGCGCCGTTGCGGCGGGGGCCCGGGACCGCGGAGCCCGCCGGCTCGTGCTGCACGTGACGGACGGGAACGAGGCGGCGAACCGCTGCTATACCCGCTACGGCTTCTGCCCCACCGGTCGCCGCTGGCCGATGCCACGCAACCCCGGACTGGTCGAGGTCGAGCTGGCCTTCGAGCTCACGCCGGGTGTCGACGGCTGAGCCAGTCGCCCAGGCTGTGCAAGGCCGTCGACAGCTCGGCGGGCGCGAGCACGTCGAAGTCGACGTTGAGATAGACCAGGTAGCGCGCCGCCCAGTCCAGGTCGTCGGTACCCAGGCTCAGCAGGCAGGTCGGCCCCTCGTCGGTGATCGTTCCCGTGGCCGGGCGGACCAGGTCGCGGGCCAGGTCGGCCGAGGTGTGCAGCCGAACCCGTACGCCGTACCGAGCCGGTCCGGTCGCCAGAAAGGCCCGGACGAACTCGGCGGCATCGGCGGGGGGCGGGGGAGTGGACAGCGCGCCGCCCCCCGGATCCACCCTGGTGATCCGGGCCACGGCGTACACGCTCCACCCCTCCCGGCCGGCGGTATACGCAATCAGGTACCAGCGTGTGCCGACCTTGACCAGGCGGTGGGGCAGGACGTGCCGGCGGTGCTCCACGCCGAAACGGCGGTGCCGCAGGTGCACCGGAGTGCCCTGCCGGCAGGCGTGGGCCAGGGCGAGCAGCACCCGGGACGAGCCGTGGTGGCGCGGGTCGGAGTCGGCCTGCGTTGTCGCGGCGACCGCGGTGAGGGCGCTGCGGGCGCGGGCCGGGGCGGACTCGGTCACCTTGGCCAGCGCGGTGCCCGCGGCCACCTCCAGCCCGGCGACGCCGAGGTCGGCGGTGAGGCCGAGGGCGACGGCCGCCGCCTCGTCGGCGTCCAGCAGCAGCGGCGGCAGCTTGGTCCCGCCGGCCAGCGCGTAGCCGCCGTACCGTCCCGACTCGCCCTCGATCCCGTACCCGATCCGGCGCAGATGCTCGACGTCGCGGCGCGCCGTCCGCTCCGACACCCCGAACCGCTCCGCCAGGGCGATGGCGGTGATGCCCGGCCAGGCCTGCAGGACGGCGAGGATCTCCAACCGTCGCTCGGTGGGCGACATGGGGCAAGATTAGGTCCAAACCCGGTCAGGAACTGACAGGGTTTGGGGCTAGCGTGAAGGCATGACGACATCGATCCAGCTTCTCCGTCCACAAGGTCTGGTGCAGAGCCCGGCCTTCAGCCACGTCGCGGTCATCCCCCCGGGGGCCACCCAGATCCACGTCGGTGGTCAGAACGCCGTCGACGCCGCGGGTCAGCTGGTCGGCGGCGACGACGCTGTGGCCCAGGTCGAGCAGACGATGGCCAACCTGCAGACGGCCCTCGAGGCCGCAGGTGCGACCATGGCCGACCTGGTCAGCCTGACGGTCCTCCTGGTCGACGGGGTCGACCTGCAGGCCGGGTACGGGGCGGCGGCCGGCCGCCTGGCCACGGGCGACCGGGCCCCCCTGGTCACCGCGGCCATCGTCAGCGCGCTCGGGGTTCCGGGCGCCCTGGTCGAGGTGTCGGCGGTGGCCGCCGTCGTGCGATGACCGAGCGGACGACCGGGCACACCAAGGGAGCCGGCTGGGAGATCGGCGTCTCACGTACGGTGCCGTTCCCCATCGACGAGGTGTGGGACTTCCTCACCTCCACGGCCGGCTCGGCGGTGTGGCTGGGCGCCGGCGTGCAGCGACTGGACGAGCCGGGCACCGCGTACCAGACCGAGGCGGGTGTCGCCGGGGAGATCCGCAGCGTCCGGCCACGGAACCGGGTGCGGCTGACCTGGCGGCCGGTCGACTGGGACCACGAGAGCACGGTCCAGTTCGCGGTCACCGCGGCGGCCGAGGACCGGACCAGAGTGGTCTTCCACCAGGAGCGGCTGGCGGACGCCGCGGAGCGGGAGCGGCAACGAGCCCATTGGCAGGGCGTGATGAACGCGCTCGTCGCCGCTCTGGAGCAGCGCCCGGCTGTCTGAGCCCCGGCCTAAGGTGGTCGGGTGTCCACCACCCTGACCTCCGCGCCGGAGGCCCTGCTGGACGCGCTCGACCCGGAGCAGCGGGCGGTGGCGACGGCGTTGACCGGCCCGGTGGTGGTGATCGCCGGCGCCGGCACGGGCAAGACCCGAGCCATCACGCACCGGATCGCGTACGGGGTGGCCACCGGCGCCTACAACCCGACCTCGGTCCTCGCCGTCACCTTCACCACCCGGGCCGCCGGCGAGCTGCGCGGCCGGTTGCAGCGGCTCGGGGCGGCCGGGGTCCAGGCCCGGACCTTCCACTCGGCGGCGCTGCGCCAGGCCCAGTACTTCTGGCCGCGGGTCTACGGCGGCGAGCTTCCTGCGGTGCTGGACAACCGGATGGGCCTGGTGGCCGAGGCGGCGAGCCGGCTGCGGGTGAAGGTCGACACGCCGAAGCTGCGCGACCTGGTCGGCGAGATCGCGTGGGCCAAGGTCAGCAACGTCGGGGCCGAGGACTACGTCCGGCTGGCCGCGGCCTCCCGTCGTGAGCTGGCCTCCTTCGACCCCGAGACCGTTGCGCGGGTCTTCGCGGCGTACGAGCGGGCCAAGCAGGACCGGTCGCGGATCGACTTCGAGGACATCCTGCTGTGCACGGCGGCCCTGATCTCGGAGCATCCCGAGGTGGCCGACACCATCCGGCGTACGTACCGCCACCTGGTCGTCGACGAGTACCAGGACGTCAGCCCGCTGCAGGAGGCGCTGCTCACCCTGTGGCGGGGGGACCGTACCGACCTGTGTGTGGTCGGCGACCCGGCGCAGACCATCCACACCTTCGCCGGGGCCCGGGCGAGCTACCTGACCGGCTTCGCCAGGCGCTTCCCGGGCACCACGGTCATCCGGCTGGTCCGGGACTACCGGTCGACCCCGCAGGTGGTGGGGCTGGCCAACACGATCACGGCCCAGGCCGCCGGCGACGGTACCGGAGGAGTACAGCTGCAGGCGCAGCAGCCGACGGGCCCTGAGGTCGAGCTGGTCGAGGCGCCGGACGAGGCGGCCGAGGCCGCCGGGATCGCCGACTGGCTGGCGCGCCAGGCTGCGGCGGGGACCAGCTACCGCGAGATGGCGGTGCTCTTCCGGATCAACGCCCAGTCGCCGCCGCTCGAGCAGGCGCTGGCCGACCGGGGCATTCCCTACCTGGTCCGCGGCGGCGAGCGGTTCTACGAGCGGCCCGAGGTGCGGCAGGCCCTGTTGGTACTGCGTAACCAGGCCCGCGCGGTGGCCGGGGAGGAGCCGGGCGGCGCGGTCGAGCAGGTCAAGGCGGTGCTCGGCACCCTGGGCTGGACCGACCAGCCGCCCGATGGCGCCGGGGCCCTCCGGGAGCGCTGGGAGTCGCTGGCCGCCCTGGTCAGCGTGGCCGAGGACCTCGCCGCCGAGGCTGGTCCGGACGCGTCGGGCCCGGACCTGGCCGCGGTGTCGACTGAGCTGGACCGGCGCGCCGAGGCCCAGCACGTGCCGGCGGCCCAGGGCGTGACCGTCGGCACCCTGCACTCGGCCAAAGGCCTGGAGTGGGACGCCGTCGCGCTGCTGGGCGTCCACGAGGGGTCGCTGCCGTTCGTACTGGCCACCTCGGCGGACCAGGTCAACGAGGAGCGGCGGCTCCTCTACGTCGGCGTCACCCGGGCCCGCCGGCTGCTCCGCGTGTCCTGGTCCCGCACCCGCAACGGGGGCGGGAAGGCCCGCAACCCGTCTCGCTTCCTCACTCCGGTGCTGCCGTCGGCGTCGGTCGACGGGGCCGCTTCCCGGCCCTCGGCCCGACGACGGGGCACCGTGCTGTCGGCGCACTGCCGGTCCTGCGGACGGCCGCTGAGCGAGGCCGCGGAACGGAAGATGGGCCGCCACGCCGGGTGCCCGGCGACGTACGACGAGGAGACGATGGGCCGGCTACGCGAGTGGCGCCGCCAGGAGGCGGCCGAACAGAAGCTCCCGGCGTACTGCATCTTCACCGATGCCACGCTGGTGGCCCTGGCCGAGGGCCGGCCGCGCAACGCCGCCGAGCTGATCAAGATCCAGGGCCTGGGCCCGGCCAAGGCCAACAAGTACGGCGAGTACGTGCTGGCGATTCTGGCCGACGAGGCATCCTGAGCCGGACTGGCAAAGATTGTCGGCCGAACTGGCAGAAATATGTTTGCCACGGTCAGCACCGCTCGCTTAACCTGACCAAGGGCCTTCGTCAGACGACGTCGTCCTTTGTCCCCAGCAGGCCGGACCCGGAGAGGAGGGGGACCTTCGATGGACAGCTATCTGAACCTCAGCGATCAGGTGAGCGCCGCCGTGAAGTTCCGCCTGCCCTCGTCCGGATCGCTGGCTGGTCCCGCCCGGATCGCCGAGCCGACCGCCGCCCGCACCGCCCAGATGATCGGACAGATCAGCTGGCCGAGCGCGGGCCTCATGCCGGTTCAGGACCAGGCCGCGCCGCAGCACCAGGACGGACACATCGCCGACTTCGGCGGGTGCGACGTCACCGATACCAAGTTCTCTTTTCCGTTGGGACCACCTTCCTGTAGTCCTCCGGTGTAGCAACACCGGACCGCCTCCAGGGCCGTGAATCCCAGATACCGGGACTCACGGCCTTCGTGTTTCCCGGCCACCTTCGAGGGCCCGCCCGGGACCCTCACTCTGCGAAAGAGATGGCTGAGATGACCTACGCAGGAGGCGGACTGATGACCGTCCCAATACGCGGCGAGGTGGGCGAGGTGCTGCCCTGCCGGCTGGTGGACCCTGAGCTGTTCTTCGCCGAGGGTCCGGCCGATGTCGAAGCGGCCAAGGCGCTGTGCCGCGACTGTCCGATCCAGGAGGCGTGCCTGGCCGGGGCGCTGGAGCGTCGCGAGCCCTGGGGCGTCTGGGGCGGTCAGCTGTTCATCGGCGGAGTCGTGGTCGCGCGTAAGCGGCCGCGGGGCCGGCCGCGCAAGTACCCGCTGCCCGAGCCGTTCGCGCCGGCCGCCGGGTCCGGAGGAAGCGAGGCGGCGGCATGAGCGTCGATGAGCTGCGCCGGGCCGGACGGGTAACGTTCCACTCCGTCCGGCTCTGGCTCGGCCGGGTGCTGTCGTGAGTCGTCATGATCACGTTCCGATCCCGGCGTTTCGCCACCGCGAGGTGGCCGTCGGCCGGTACGCTCATGGCGGCCTGCACTCCCAATACGCGGCACAGCCTCAAGGCTCCCCTCGGGTCGACCGTGGAGCCCGTCGCTTCCCCGGCCTCGGGTGTGCCTGCGACCCAGCCCGACTGCTGTGCCGCGCATTGAGAGTGCAGGTCGCCAGTTGTTGGCGCTCGTCTGGCGCATCTCGCGCACGTCGCGCCCTACTGCTGTAATCGTCATCCTTTCGCGAAGCCGCCTTCTCTCTCGCCGCGTCCTCCTACGCGCGACGAGCGTCTAGCCGACGCTCCCCGGGCGAGTCGTAGCCGGGCAGGAACTCATCCAGCACCTTCCCGAACGCTGCCCGGGCGTTCAGTTGCGACAAGACCGCGATCCCACCGGTCCAGACCCGGTGGATCAGCAGGTAGCTCGGCGGCAGGTTGAGCTTCATGGCGACCCCGCCTGAGGCGTTCGGGTCCTTGACCCGCTGGAACTGGCTGCGCATCCAGTCCCGGCTGAACTCGAACTCGGGCACCGACGCCGGCTCCACAAAGGGCGCGAGGTAGTCCAGCAGGTCCTCCGCATCGATGTCGGAGGCCACGAAGCCCTCGACGCGCAGCTGCTCGGCCACCTCGTGCGCGTTCCCCTGCTGCGCGATCCGGAGGATCCGGCCCATCGCGGACGGCAGTCCGTCGGGGAGCCGGGCCACGAGACCGAAGTCGACCACCCCGAGCCGGCCGTCGGGCATGAGCTTGAAGTTGCCCGGATGGGGATCGGCGTGCAGTACGCCCGCGAGACTGGGACCGGCGAAGAGAAACCGCACATAGCGCAGGGCGACGGCGTTGCGCTGCTCGTCCGGCAGGGCCGCCGCGGTGGACAGGGGCACGCCGTCGACCCACTCGCTGACCATCACCTTCGACGTGCTGGCCAGAACCTGCGGCACGAAGAACTCCGGGTGGCCGGCGAAGCCCTCCGCCGCCTGTTGCTGGGCCGAGGCCTCCAGCGTGTAGTCCAGCTCCTCGGTGACCCTAGCGGTCAGCTCATCCACCAGCGGTCCGACGTCCATGCCGCCGACCAGCGGCGAGACCACCTTGGACAGCCGCCCGATCTGCTTCAGGTCCGACCGCAGGGCCTCGTCGGCACCGGGGTACTGCACCTTGACCGCGACCGGACGTCCGTCCGCCGAGGTCGCCCGATGGACCTGACCGATCGAGGCTGCCGCGGCCGGGAGTGGGCTGAAGTCGGTGAACGAGTCCCGCCAGCGCGGCCCCAGCTCGTGAGCCAGGACGGCATGGACCCTGGAGGTGGGCATCGGCGGGGCGGCGTCCTGCAACCGCGACAGGTGGGCGCGGTAGGGGGCGGCGACATCGTCGGGCAGGACGGACTCGAACAGGCTGAGGGCCTGGCCGAACTTCATCGCCCCACCCTTGAGCTCACCGAGCACCCGGAACAGCTGCTCGGCCGCCCGCTGCTGCATCTGCTCGCTGACCTGCTCGGCCGACGCGCCACCGAGCCGCTTGCCCAACCCCAGCGTGGCCCGGCCGGCGAAGCCCAGGGGCAACGAGGCGAGCCGGGCGCTGCGGCGGAACGCGGAGCGCGCGAGGGAGTCCCGGTCGGTACGCCGCTGGTCCGACTCCCGACCGTTATCGCTCACGGTGCCCATTCTGTGCTGGCCTGCCAACGACAGCCGCATTCGACGTGGCTCGGCCAGGTCCGCAGCTCGGTGCGCAGGTCGGCAGCGGCCAGCTCCAGCGTGGCACCCGTGGTCTCCGGCCGGCCGCCGTGCAGAAAGGCCAGTGCCTGGGTCGCCGCCACCGACGCGGCCCATCCGGTCAGCAAGGCGGGCAGCCGCAGCCGGAGCCGCCCCAGCTGAGCCAGCACCGTGGGCCACCGGGGGTCGGCGTCGGTGCGGGTGAGGTCCGTGCAGCGCAGGCACGGCGTACGCCCGGGTAGGACCAGCGGTCCGACCCATACCGCATCGCCGAGCGACCGGACCAGCAGGTGCGGCTGGTCCAGCCGCAGCAGGTGGTCGGTCACCACCCGGTCGACCTCCGGACCATCGGCCACCACCACGGTGAGGTCGACGGCCAGGGTCTCGGGCTTGCTCCAGTGGTTCAGCGGCCGGACCCTGACCGGGCCGGAGCCGACCACCGCCGCGAGAGCGGTGGCCTGGTCGGGCTGCTGCAGGCCGGCCGTGGGGTAGAGATCCCGATCGGGGGCCCGCGGGTCGAAGACGGCCAGCTCGCGGACCCCGCCGTCGACCAGGTAGCGGGCGAGCGGCAGAGCGACCGGTCCGGCCCCGACCAGTCGTACGCGGTGGCCGTCCCGGCCGGCCCGGCCGGCCGACACAGGTCGCAGAAGTCCGGCCGCGCGGAGCCGCCGCACCGCGCTGGCCACCTCGTGGGCCGAGAGCCCGGCCGCCTGTCCCGCGACCGTCAAGCCGGCCGGCGTCGACGGGCCCTGGAGCCGGTCGAGCAGCGCCTGATACCCGTCGGCGAACACCAGGGCTCGGCGGGGGTCCAGGCCTACCTGCACCTCGGTGGCGGAACGCCATAGCACGACGGCGTGCTCGGCCAGCTCCACGGGGAGTTGGTCCACCACGGGGTCAGCAGGGGAGTGGAGCCGCATCATGCCGCCATCCTGCGGTGGGCGACCGGGGCACCCGGGCGTTATCCACAGGAATCCTCGCCCGAAGGCGAAATGAATCAGGGACGGCCCGAGGCGGGCTGTCCCTGATCAGAAGGTCCGCAGCCGACGCCAACGGTGGCGCCGGCCTGCGGCTCGGGGCCGGTCAGGCCTTGCCGAGGATGCGGTTGAGGTTGGTGCCGCACACCGGGCACTTGGCCTTGGCCATCCGGGTGCCCTTGTCGTTGACGTGGACCTCGCCCGAGGCCTCACGCTTCTCCTTGCACTTCACACAGTAGAACTCGCCACTGTAGGTCTCGGCCATATCTGCCTCCTTGCTCGATGGTCGTCCACCGCTCGGGTTACGCGGCGGGACCGGCCCCGGCGCTGTCGACAGGGTCTGCGCGCCGCTCGGCCTGGTGTTTGGGACACCGAGACCTTGCGACCCGCCGTTCGGTCGCCGGTTACTTTACGCGGCTCACGGCGTGCCGCGCGGGGCCACGCCGAAAAAGACGAAACCCCCGACACCGTCGGCATCACTTGCCTTCCCCTGCGAGCGTGCCGGCGGTTGCGGAGGTTTCGTGCTCGGAACGCTAGCGGTCGGGATCGGGTGCGTCAATCGGCGTTCTCGCCGGTACTGTCCACCGAATGTGGACAACCATGTGGACAGCCTGTGCACCTGTCCGAGGTGGTCTGTGGAGGGGTCCTGGTCATCGCCGGTTCGACTCACGGTCCCCCTGTGGAAAACTCTCGGGATGGTGGTCCCAGCCTGACTTCTCTTCGTTCTCCGACCGTCCCAAGGGCTGAACGCTCACCTTCGACCGCCTCTAAGTTGAAGCGCAGCGACCGACCTGAGCAGGAGTCCCGTGCCGCAGAATTCCCAGAGCCCCGCCGACGGGTCCCGGATCGAGGTTCGTCGCAGCGCTCGCCGCCGCCGGACAGCGACGGCCTACCGGGAGCGGGACACGATCGTCGTCCTGATCCCGGCCCGGACGTCCCGAGCAGCGGAGGATGCCCTGGTCGCCGACCTGGTCGGGCGGGTGCTGGCCCGCGAGCGGCGGCGGGCTGCCCCCGCGACCGACCACGACCTGCAGGCGCGGGCGGAGGTGCTGGCCGAACGCTACCTGTCCGGGTCGGGCGAACCGCCGCGGCCGACGGCCGTCCGCTGGGTCACCAACCAGCAGCAACGCTGGGGGTCGTGCACCCCGGCCACGGGCGTGATCCGGCTGTCCTCCCGGCTGCGGGCGTTGCCGGGGTGGGTGGTCGACTACGTGCTCGTGCACGAGCTGGCGCACCTGCTCGAGCCTGGGCACGGGCCGGCGTTCCACCGGCTGGTCGAGCGCTACCCGCGGGCGGAGCGCGCGGAGGGCTTCTTGGAGGGGCTCCTGGTCGGCACCGGCCAGCCCGCCGCGGATCCCGCCGGCGACGTCGACTGATGGTCCGTTGGGACCAGGGCCGCACGCTGGCCGACCGCTTCCGCAGCCACGCCGGCGAGGCAACGCACCTGTACGGCTACGCGATGCGCGGTCTGGCCGCCGACTGGGAGGCGGGCGGCCCGGTCCGGATCATCTGCGCGGGGTACGAGGCGGCACCGACCGGCGCGGCACTGCCCCTGCGGCTTCTGGCGGGGGTGTTTCGGCTGGTGCTGACCGACCAGGCCCCCGAGCTGGTCCGGTTCTACCCCTGTCTGGGCGGCCAGGACGACCCGGCGCAGGCCTGGCCGGTGCTGCGCGAGGTGATCGCCGCCCACCAGGTCGGGCTGCGGCGTGCGCTGGAGGTGCCGCCGCAGACCAACGAGGTCGGCCGGTCGGCGGCCCTGCTGGCCGGGTTGTTCGACGTGGTCGCGGCCACGGACACCGTACGCATCCGGCTGCTCGAGCTCGGTGCCAGCGCTGGCCTCAACCTGCTGGTCGACCGCTTCGGCTTCTCCGGTCCGGGCTGGCGCTACGGCGACCCGGCCTCACCCGTGACCTTCGCCAACCCGATCACCGGCGTGGTTCGCGTGGCCGACTTCACCGTGGCCGACCGGAGGGGCTGCGATCTGCACCCGGTCGACGCGTCCACTCCGGACGGTCGGCTACTGCTGACCTCGTTCGTCTGGCCGTTCCAGGTACACCGGCACGAGCGGCTAGCGGCGGCGCTACGCCTCGCGGCCGAGCACCCGGTCCTGGTCGAGCGGGCCTCGGCGGCGTCGTGGCTGGGGCCCGCGCTGGAGCAGACGGAGGACGACGTACTTCCCGTCGTCTGGCACTCGATCACCCGGCTCTACTGGCCACCGGAGGAGGTCGCGGCCGTCGAGGCCGCTCTGGCCGCGTACGCGGAGCACCGGCCGCTGGCCCGGGTGGCGATGGAGTTCGGCACCGGCGAGCACGCATCGGTTCGGCCCGAGCTGCAGAGCACCGTGTGGCGGCCGGGGCACCCGCTTCGGCACCGTCGGCTGGGAACGGCCCACGACCACGGGCCACCAGTCCGACTGGATGCTGCTACGGCTTAGGCGGGTCCTCGCCTTCGCGCTCCTCGGCATCCAGCAGCTCGGCCAGCGCGGCGTCGAAGTCGTCACCGTCGGCCTTCTCCTCCGGCTCGGCGGCGGCGAAACCGAGGGGGTCGTCGAGGTCCGCGGAGGTGGGCACGAGGTCCGGGTGGGACCATACGGCGTCCCGGCCGTCCAGGCCCCGCGCGTCGCGCAGCGCCGCCCAGAGGTTGGCTGCGTCCCGCATCCGGCGGGGCCGTAGCTCAAGTCCGACCAGGGTGGCGAACGTGGCCTCGGCCGGCCCACCGGTGGCCCGGGCCCGACGTACGGTCTCGGCCAGTGCCGCCCCGGTCGGCATCCGCCGCGCGGTGGCCTGACCGACCACCTCGTCGACCCAGCCCTCGACCAGGGCCAGCATGGTCTCCAGTCGCTGCAGGACGGCCTTCTGCTCCGGGGTCTGCTGCGGGGCGAACAGGTTGCCCTCCAGCGTGGAGCTCAGCTCCGCCAGGTTCGACGGGTCGATCCGCCCGACCGCCTCCTCAAGCGCCGAGGTGTCGATGGTGATGCCGCGGGCGTACTGCTCGACCAGGGCCAGCATCTGCTCCCGCAGCCAACCGGCGGCGGCGAAGAGCCGCTGGCGGGCACATTCCCGCAGGGCCAGGTAGAGGGTGACGTCGCTGGCCGACTGCTCCAGTCCGGACCCGAAGGCGGCGACGTTGGTCGGCAGCAGGGCGACGTGCCCCGGCTCGCTCAGTGGGAGACCGATGTCGGTGGCGCCGACGACCTCGGTGGCGAGCTGGCCGAGCCCCTGCCCGAGCTGCAGCCCGAACATGCTCGCGCCGGAGGACCGCAGCATCGGGCGGAGCATCTGCTCCATCCCGGCCAGGCCGGGAATGGCGGCAGCC
This sequence comes from uncultured Actinomycetota bacterium, assembly GCA_963808435.1. GTDB lineage: Bacteria > Actinomycetota > Actinomycetes > Propionibacteriales > Propionibacteriaceae > Microlunatus. Next base: position 176,730 of record CAWEFW010000029.1, read on the forward strand.
TCGCTGCCGCCGACGTTCAACGCCCCCTCCATGGCGTCGGCGATGTGCCCGGCGACCGGCTCGACCAGCCGCCGCCACACCGGCATCGTCTGCTCGATCCACTCTGCCCGGCTCCACGCCGCGACCGTGGCACTGACCCGGGGGAAGGTGGTCGCCTCATCCAGCCAGAGCTCGGCGAGCGAGACGGCCTCAGCCAGCGCACGCTGCTGTCCGCCGTCCGGGCTGGGATCGGGACCGAGCGAGGCGACGGTCTTGCGTGCGGTGTCCTTGGTCACTTCCCAGTTGACGCCCGACCCCGCGCCGGCCGCGCCGGCCGAGAACATCGAACCGGCGCCGCCCAGCATCGCGAACGCGCTCTGCAGTTGCGACGCCAGCGCGTTCATGTCGCCGCCGGCCAGCGAGGAGAACAGGGCCTCGAGCGGGTTGGCCGGGTCGCCGCCGGACCCCGGGGTCTGGCCCGAGCCCTTCGACCCGCCGGTCCCGCCCAGCCGGTACGGCTCGGGCTTGGGGTCCTCCGGCTGGTCGTCGGACGGGTCCGGCTGCCGGTCCTCCGCCATCGGTGTGTCTCCTGACCTAGAAAGTCTCGTCAGTTCAACCGTACGCCCCACCTGAGCGTTGATCGCTCAGGGCGCAACGGCCGCGGATCGGAGCGAGCGCGGGCGCGAGCGGCCACGAAGGGCCGCGAGGGTCATTGCTCGAGCGGCCACACCTCGACCACGCCGTGGGCGACCGCGCACGGGGACTGCGCGGCCAGGGCCACGGCCTCCTCCAGCGTGGCGGCTTCGATCACGCCGAACCCGGCGACGGGCAGCGAGGACTGCAGGAACGGTCCGGTCTCGGTCTCCACCCCGGCACCGTCGTGGTTGCGCACCTGCACCGGTGTGCCGGCCCGGCCCATGTCCCCGCCCCGCTCGACCAGCCGGGCGTCGTGCGCGTGCGCAGCGTCGCGTACGGCCGGGTCGGTGCGGTCGTACCCCTCCCGGTCGCCGTAGCCGATTGTCACGAACTTCGCCATCTCGTTCCTCCTGCTGCATCGGGACTTGTCAGGTGCTACTGACCGGTTCGCGGGCGAGATCTCATCGGCGCGGACCCAACCACGTCCGGCGCCGCTCGCGAGCTCGATCCCCGAGCGCCACTCGCCGGGCGGGCTAAGGTTCAACCCATGACCTCCCCGGTCCGTGCGGCCCGCATCACCGAGGCTCCGCTCAGTGTGGACCGGCTGCTCGGCCTGGTCGAAGACTCCACGGTCGGTGGGATCGCCCTCTTCGTCGGTGTGGTCCGCGACCACGACTCCGGTGCCGACGTGGTCTCCCTCGACTACAGCCAGCACCCGAGCGCCGAGGCCACGTTGGTCCGCTGCGCCGAGCAGATAGCCGCCGCACACGACGTGGTCTCGATAGCGGTCGAGCACCGGGTGGGACACCTCGAGGTCGGTGACCTTGCCGTCGTCGTCGCTGTCGGCGCGGTCCACCGCGGACCGGCCCTGGCGGCGTGCGCGCACCTGATCAACACGCTCAAGGTCGAGGTACCGATCTGGAAGGAGCAGCGCTTCGCCTCCGGGACCACGGCCTGGGTCGGGCTGCCGGAGGACGACGAGGTCCACCCCGCGCCCGGTGCCGAGGTCAGGACCGGCGCCTCGTGACCCGCCAGACCTGGACCGCCTTCGTCTCCGCGCTGCTGTTCGTCGGCCTGGCCCTGCTGCTGGTCGTGGTTCCGGTGCCGTTCGTCAGCTGGAGCCCGGGCGGGGCGCGGGACACCCTGGGGACGGTGGACAACGAGCCGATCATTCGCGTCCAAGGCATCGACACGTACCCGACCACCGGCCGGCTCGACATGACCATCCTCTCGACCACCCCCGCCGACGCCCGGCTCAGCCTGCCGCAGGCGCTGTTGGCGTACTGGCTGCCGTCCCGGGATGCGCTGCCCCGAGAGGTGATCTACGACCCGGGTAAGTCGGTGGAGCAGGTGACCGACGAGGACGCCGAGATGATGGAGACCGCGCAGGACGACGCGGTGGTCGCGGCCCTGCGGGCCGACGGGCAGACCGTGGTCGAACGTCCGGCCGTCTACTCGGTGACGGTCGGCGGTCCGGCGCACCAGCGGCTACTGCCGGGCGACCTGGTGACCTCGGTGGACGGTGCGCGGACGCTCACCGAGAAGGCGGTGCGCGACGCCATCCAGAAGGCGACGGTGGGCGACACCGTGGTCTTCACCGTGGTCCGCAACAAGGAGGAGCGACGGGTCAAGGTGGTCACCGCCGAGTCCACCACTCAGTCGGACGCCCCGGTGGTCGGGATCACGCTGGGCAAGGGCTACGACTACCAGCCGGAGATCTCTTTCGACTTCGGCCAGCAGATCGGCGGCCCCAGCGCTGGTCTGGTCTTCGCCCTCGCCATCTACGACAAGATCACCGAGGGCCCGCTGCTCGCGGGCCGCCACGTCGCGGCCACGGGAACGATCTCGCCGGACGGACAGGTTGGCCCGATCGGCGCCATCCAGCAGAAGGTGGCCGGTGCGGAGAAGGCCGGCGCAACCGACTTCCTGGTCCCGGCGGCCAACTGCGGCGACCTGGCCGGGCTACGCACCGACCTCAACCTGGTGAAGGTGAGCACGCTGCGCGACGCCATCAGCGCGCTGCAGACGATGAGCACGCCCGGGGCGGCCCACCTGCTGCCTCGCTGCTGATGCCTGCCCCGGACTCGGCCGATGCTCTGGTCGCCGCGCTGCTCGAGCTCGAGCGCCACGTGGGGCGGGAAGGCTGGAACCAACCGCCTCGCCTTTTCGCCCTGGTGCTGACCGACGACCTCGCCCGGGCGGAGCCGGGGCTCAGCCGTGAGCTGGGACTGCGGACCACCGAGGCCGGCGGTCTGCCCGGAGCGCTGACCCCGGTCGAGCAGGAGAACTTCGCCGGCTCGGGCGACCTGACCCGCGACCTCGCCAACGTGGCGTGGCCGGACTCGGTGTACGGCTGCGCCGTGGCCACGGTTCGCACCTTCCTGCCCGCGGCGTACGAGGCGGACCTGCCGGAGGACCCGGAGGCGGCAGCCGCCGCGGTGGCGGCGCACCCGGAGCGGCAGGAGATTCGAGTGGTGGTCGGCGCCGACCGGGTCGGCAACCGGCACGGCGTCGGCCGGCTGTCCAGCCGGCCGGAGGAACTGCTCGGAGCGCCGGATCTCGTTCCCGGCCTTACGTCGGCTCTGGCGCATACGCTGTGCTGAGCATCTCGGGCCCGTACGAATTGGGACCGCGTCAATCCGGGCGCCGGAAACGCCCGGGCCGGCTGGCTCGTTGGGTCAGTGCGACCCTGCACATGTCTGTTGAGGAGAGAGTGGGTTGAGTACCCTGCGCGTCGGCCGCCGACGGAGCGCGATCCTGCCGACCTTGGTGGTCATGGCCGTCCTGGTGGTGTTGTTCGCCGTGTTCACCAGCGTATGGACAGACCGGCTCTGGTACCGGTCCTTCGACTACGGCTCGGTGTTCACCACCATGTTGACCACCCGGATCGGCCTGTTCGCGGTGTTCGGGTTGATCATCGCTGCCGCCGTGGCCGGGAACGCGGCCATCGCGTACCGGCTGCGTCCCCGGTTGGGCACGGCCAACTCGTCCAGTGCGCTGCTGGACCGCTACCGGGAGATCCTGGAGTCGCGGTTCGCCTGGGTCACGGTCGGCGTGGCCGCGCTGATCGGGCTGTTCGCCGGCGGCACGGCCAGCGGTCAGGTCTTCAACTACCTGGCCTGGCGCAACGCCACCCCCTTCAACATTTCGGATCCGCAGTTCGGGCTGGACGTTTCGTTCTTCGTCTTCGGCTACCCCTGGTGGCGGTTCGTGCTGTCCTTCGCCTTCACCACGTTGGTGGTGAGCGTGATCGTGGCCGCGGTCGTGCACTACACGATGGGCGGCCTCCGGCTCAGCGGCGGGCGCCGAGGCGCCAGCCGGGGGGCGGCGGCCCACCTGTCCATCCTGATCGGCTTGGCGGTCCTCGTCCGCGGGATCGGGTACTGGTTCGACCAGTACGGGCTGGAGATCAGCCGCACCAACCGGCTGTTCACCGGCATCTCCTACACCGCGGACAACGCGACAGTCACCGCCAAGCTGATCCTGGCGATCATCGCGGGCATCTGCGGGCTGCTGTTCTTCGCCAACGCGGTGCTGCAGCGCTGGGCGGTCCCGGTGATCGGGGTGGTGCTGTTGCTGCTCTCGGCGATCGTTCTCGGCCTGGTCTACCCGGGCGCCGTGCAGTACTTCACCGTGCGGCCCAACGAGCCGGACCGGGAGCGGGACTACATCGTCCGCAATATCAACGCCACGCGGGCGGCGTACGGGGTCGAGAACGTCGAGATCACCAACTACTCGGCGGAGACGACTGCGTCGGCGGGCCAGCTCAGTGAAGACGCGGAGGCGTTGCCGGGCATCCGGCTGATCGACCCGAACGTCGTCGGGCCCGCGTTCGAGCAGCTGCAGCAGGTCCGCGGCTTCTACTCGTTCCCACGCACCCTGGACGTCGACCGCTACACCATCGACGGCCAGGAGACCGATGCGGTGGTCGCGGTCCGCGAGATGGACCTGCGTGGCCTCGAGAGCGCGAACTGGAACAACCTGAAGACCGTCTACACCCACGGCTACGGCCTGGTGGCGGCGTACGGCAACCGGCGGCAGCCCAGTGGTGAGCCGGAGTGGATCGTCCGAGACATCCCGCCCGTCGGGCCGCTCGCGGAGTACGAGCCGCGGATCTACTTCGGTGAGCTGCAGGGTCAGCGCTCCGACGAGTTCTCCATCGTCGGTGCCCCGGCCGGCGCCGCGTCGATCGAACTGGACACCCCCGGCGGCGGGGAGGGCGGCAACCCCAAGACCACCACCTACACCGGCAAGGGCGGGGTGCCGGTCGGCAGCCTGTGGAACCGGATCCTGTACGCCGCCAAGTTCGCCGACGTCAACATCCTGCTGTCCGACCGGGTGAACGACGAGTCCAAGATCATCTACGACCGGACCCCACGGGAGCGGGTGCAGGCAGCGGCGCCGTGGCTCAAGGTCGACGGCGATGCCTATCCGGCGGTGGTCGAGGGCCGGATCGTGTGGATCGTCGACGGCTACACGACCTCGAACTCCTACCCGAACAGCGAGCGGGTCAACCTCGGCCTGGTCACGGCCGATGCTCAGACCAGTGTGGGCGGCACTGTCGTGGCCCAGCCTCAGGACGACATCAACTACGTGCGCAACTCGGTCAAGGCCGTGGTCGACGCCTACGACGGCTCGGTCCGTCTGTTCGCGTGGGACGATGCCGATCCGGTGCTGCAGACGTGGCGGAAGGCGTTCCCGGACGTCGTGGAAGACAAGAACGCGATCCCGGCGGACCTGTTGGAGCATCTGCGCTACCCGCAGGACCTGTTCAAGGTGCAGCGGCAGATCCTCACCAACTACCACGTCACCGACGCTGGTACCTGGTACTCCAACTCCAACCTGTGGGAGGTGCCGAACGACCCCGTGCAGGCCTCGTCCCAGGTCAAGGAGCAGCCGTTCTACCTGTCGGTGAAGTGGCCGGGGGACACGGGACCGATCTTCTCCCTGACGACCTCTTACGTCCCTCGCGGTCGGCAGAACCTGGCGGCGTACATGGCGGTCAACGCCGACGCCAGTAGCACGGAGTATGGGCGGATGCGCATCCTCACCATGTCCGACACCTCCCAGATCGACGGGCCCGGGCAGAGCTTCAACGCGATGACGACCAACGAGACGGTGGCCGAGCGGCTGCGGCCGTTCCTCAACCAGGGGGCGGCGACGGCGACGTTCGGCAACCTGCTCACGCTGCCGTTGGGGGACGGGCTGTTGTACGTGACTCCTGTCTACACCCAGCGGCAGGGGAGCACGGGATCCTACCCGGCCCTTCGCTTCGTGATTGTGCGGTTCGGGCAGTCCGTGGGCATCGGCGATACCCTGAAACAGGCGCTCGACCAGGTGTTCCAGGGCAGCTCAGGTGCCCCACCCGAGGGAGAACCGACAACTGAGGAGCCACCGGCCACCGGCGAACCGGACAACCCGGCGGCGACCCGGGCGCTGAAGGAGGCCGAAGCGGCGTTCAACGCCGCCGAGAAGGCACTCACCGAAGGTAACCTGACCACCTACCAGTCCGAGATCAAGAAGGCTCGGGCCGCCGTCGAGTCGGCCCTGAACGCGCTCGGGCAGTAGGTAGGAGTCGCCTCCGCGGATCAAAGCGCGGTGGGCGAGTCGACAAGCTCAGAAATCAAAGAGGTCGCCGAGGAAGGACTCCTTGCGGCGCTTGCGGCCGTGCCGCGGGTCGTAGCCCTGGCCGTGCCCGCGGTACTCGTCGGGGGAGTCCGGCGAGCTGGGGTAGGGCGGATACTGCTGGTACCCGCCCGGTGGGTAAGGCGCGGGCTGTTGCGGGTACCCGGGCGAGCGGGCCGGGGCCGGCCGGGCGGCTGGCGCGGCCTGGACCTCCGACTTCTCGATGATCTTGTCGAGCTCGCCGCGGTCCAGCCAGACACCCCGGCACTGCGGGCAGTAGTCGATCTCCACCCCCTGCCGGTCGGTCATCTGCAGGACGGTCTGGTCTACAGGACACTGCATGTCCCGACCGTACCCCCGGGTGCACTTTCGGGGGGTTCAAGGGGGGTCGTCCCCCTTGCTCGGCAGAGCCACCGCTGCTCACTCCGGAGCGACCACCACAAGGTCGTCGAAACCAAGCCCGCGCAGCGGATCGGCGATCCGCTCCGCGTCGCCGACGACCACCAGGCTCAGGTCGTCCGGCCGAACCAGAGACGTGTACGCCGCCATCGCCGTCTCCGGGGTCACCGAGCGGAGCAGGGCGAGGCTGCGATCGACGTAGTCCTCGGGCAGCCCGGCCAGCACCTGGGTGGCGGCCTGGTCGGCGACCCCGTCGGCGGTGGCGTATCGCAGCGGGGAGACCCCGGTCAGGAACGCGACCGCCTCCGCCACCTCGCGATCGGTGAACGGGGTCGCGCTGACCTCGATCAGATCGCGGGTGATGCTCAGCGCGTCGACCACCACCTCGGTCCGGAAGGATCCCTGCACCGCGAACGACCCGCCCTGGTGCATCGGCAGGAAGTTCATCCGTACGCCGTAGGTGTAGCCCTTGTCCTCCCGAAGCACCGCGTTGAGCCGGGACAAAAAGGCGCCACCCATCGCGTAGCCGGCGACGGTGATGTCGGACCAGCGCGGGTCGAGGCGGTCGATGCCGAACGCGCCGTAACGGATGTCGGCCTGCACCGCGCCCGGCCGGTCGACCAGGATCAGCCGACGGGTCGTCGGTTTCGGGACCTGGGTGACCACGGCCTGCTGACCGGGGTTCTGCCAGGTCCCGAAGCATCGTGCGACCAGGGGCAGCGGGTCGTCCGGGAAGTTGCCGGCCAGGATCAGGGTCGTTCGGGCCGGCCCGAACTGGGCGCCGTAGAAGGTGGCGACCGACTCCTGGTCGATGCGGCCGACCGTCTCGGGCTCACCGCCGTTCATCCGGGAGGCCCGGCTCGCCTCGTCGAAGATCGCCGCCCGGAAGGCGATGCTCGCGGTCTGGGCGGAGTTCGCCTGCGCCTGCTCGATCTCCGCCAGCCGCAGGTGGACATGCCGGTTGACGTCCCGCTCGTTCAGCGTGGGCTCCCGGACCGCCTCGGCGAACAGCTGCAGTGCCGGCTCGAGGTGCGACGCGGGTACGTCCAGCACCGCCTGCAGTCCCGCCAGGGACAGCTCGACCCCGAATCCGGCGCCTTCGGTCTCCAGCAGCTCTGCGAACTCCTCACCGTCGTGCTGTCGGGTGCCCTCGTCGAGCACGCGGGCGCAGATCGTCGCCGTGCCCTCGCGGTCGCGATCCTCCGCGTTGAGCGGGATGTCCAGGACGAGGTTGGCCGAGACCACATGCTGACCGGGCAGCGCATACACCACGGTCTCGATGCCGTTGTCGAGCCGAGCCCGGGTCGGCGTCGGGAAGCTCCAGACCCCTGGCGGCGCCAGCTCGGGCCGAGGTAGGAAGTCGTCGGGCGTCGTCTCTTGGTCACTCATCGTGTCTCCCGCCGGTAGGTCAACGTGGCTCGCTGCTCGGCGGTGAACCACTGGTCGACCGCGGCTGCGATGTCGTCGCCGGTGACGGCGTCGATCTCCGCGATGCGCGTGTTCACCAGGTTCGGGTCGTCGTGCAGGGTGGCGTACTCGCCCAGCGCGTCGGCCCGGGAGTCCACCCGGACCAGCTCGTGCAGCCAGTGCCGCTCGTACTGGGCCTTCGCCCGACGCAGCTCACGCTCGGTAGGTGGTTCGCTACGCAGCCGGTCGACCTCGCGGGCCAGGTCGTCCTCCAGCTGCTCGATGGGTACGCCGTCCCGCGCCCGCGCGAACACGATCCCGGAGGAGTTCCCGCCGATCAGTCCCAGGGTGCTGGCACTGGCCGCCTCGGCGCGTTCAGTGCCGCGCACCAGGGTCCGGTGCAGCCGCGAGGTCTGTCCGTGCCCGAGCACGCTGAAGGCGAGGTCGACGGCGTCGAACTCGCGCGTGCCGCGCTGCGGCAGTCGCCAGGACAGGTAGACCGCCTCCGCCGGTACGACACCCGATGCCTCGCCACGCTCGTCACCCGTCAGCGGCCCCAGCGGCTCGGTGACCCGCTTGGCCGGCTTGGCCCCGTCGTTGAGCCGGCCGAAATAGCGCTCCGCCCGCTCGAAGGCGTTCTCCGCTGTCACGTCACCGACCAGGGAGAGCACGGCGTTGCTGGGCCGGTAGTGGGTCCGGAAGAAGGCCTGGACGTCGGCCAGCGTGGCCGCGTTCAGGTCGTCCATCGAGCCGATCGTGGTGTGTCCGTACGGATGGTCGGACGGGAAGGTGAGCGCGTTGAGCAGCTCCATCGCGTCGCCGTACGGCACGTTGTCGTAGCGCTGCCGCCGCTCCTCCTTGACCACCTCGCGCTGGTTGTCCAGGCTCTCCTGGGTCAGGGCGTCCAGCAGGGTGCCCAGCCGGTCGGCCTCCAGCCACAGAGCGAGGTCGAGCCCGCCGGTGGGCAGGGTCTCGAAGTAGTTGGTGCGGTCGAACCAGGTGGTGGCGTTGACTGCGGCGCCGGCCGCCTGGAGCAGGCCGATGTGCTGGCCCGACGGGACGTGGGCCGAGCCCTGGAACATGATGTGCTCGAACAGGTGGGCGAACCCGGTCCGGCCGTCCTCCTCGTCCCGGGACCCGACGTCGTACCACAGGTTGACCGCCACCGACGGGGCACCGTGGTCGGGGCTGGCGATCACCCGCAGGCCGTTGGCCAGGCGCTGCTCGACGATCGGGTAGTCGACGGTGATCGCCGCGGCCTCGTTCATGGGCCCATCATGCCTAAGGCGCGCAACGTGCCGGTGCCCTGTGCGCGAACCGGCGGCCCAGTAGGTTCGACCACATGCTGATCGCCGAGGAGTACCTGCTACTGGCCCTGGACGAGAAGACCGGCAAGATGCGGGTCGGCAGTGACGTCCTGGGCCCCGCGCTGGGCGGGGCGCTGGTCGCGGAGCTGGCCCTGCGGGAGCGGATCGGGATCACTCCGCACGAGGCCGGCTGGAGCAAGCGCGGACGCGTGACCATCACCAGCATGACCCCGACCGACGACCCCGAGCTGGACGCGGCCCTGGACAAGCTGTCCGAGAACGAGGGCAAGAAGGTCAAGGACCTGCTCAGCGAGTACTCGACCAAGAAGCGCCGGCTCAGCCACGGCGTACGGAAGCGGCTGCTGGACCGGCTGGCGGCGTCCGGGGCGCTGGTGAAGACCGAGGGCACCGTCCTCGGGTTCATCCCGCGCACCACGTGGCCGGCGGGTGACCCGGCGGGGGAGGAGGACATTCGCCGGCGGCTGCACGCCGCCCTGGTGGACGGGACCACCCCAACCGAGCGGACGGTCACGCTGGTCGCGTTGCTGCAGGTCACCGGGCTGCTGACCAAGGTCGTTCCCGCCGAGAACAAGCGGGCCCTCAAGGCCAAGGCGAAGGAGCTGACCAGCGGCGACTGGGCCGCCAAAGCGGTCAAGGACGCCATCGCCGAAGCCGCGGCCGCAACGACCGTGGCCATCGCCGGCGCCTCCGCGGCGTCGGCGGGCACTTAGGGCTGTCTCCCGCTCAAGGTCCTTGGGCTCGCCCTACAGCACGCCGGCGGCGCGGGCCGGGGCGGCGTACGCGGTCGCGAGGGTGGCAATCGTGTCGTGGGCGTTGAGACCGCTCGGGTTGGGCACGACCCAGAGCCGGGCGCCTTCGAGGTGCTCGGGCTGTTCGCCAGCTTGGGCCTTGGGCTGACCGAAGGCCGTTCGGTAGGCGGTCACTCCGAGGACCGCGACCACCTTCGGCCGGGCCTCGCTGACCAGCGCGGCCAGGCGTAGGCCGCCGGCGCGCAGCTCGTTGGCGGTGAGCTCGTCGGCGCGGGCGGTGGCTCGGTTGACCAGGTTCGTGATGCCGAGTCCGCGCTCGACCAGGTGCTGGCGGTCGTCATCGGTCATGCCGCGGGCCAGGTCGATGTCCCGGAGCAGGACCCCGGCCTGGCGCAGGGCCGGGTAGAACCGGTTGCCGGGGCGGGCGAAGTGGGTCTGCACGGCGGCGGTCCACAGTCCGGGGTTGATACCGACGAACAGCAGCCGCAGGCCCGGGCCGATCAGGTCAGGGAGGGTCGCGTCCCGGAACGCCTCGAGCTCCGTCCGGGTGAAACCCACCCCGTCACGGTAGTCGGCGCTCGAGGTGGCGCTGCTCGCCCACGCGGTACGCCTCGGCCAGCCACCCGGTGAACTCGGCGTCGACCTCGTCAGGACCGTGCAGCCGAAAGGTGTGTAGGACGTTGCGCGGCGAGAACGTCTGCACCGTCAGAAACCGGGCGCTGCGGACCTCCCGGGCCAGCACCAGGTGACCGTTGAGCCAGCGGCGCCGCGGCATCAGGGCCGCAAAGCTCATCCGGACCTGCAGCGCGATACGTGACTTCTCCGGGAGCACGGTCACCGGACCGAGGCGGTGAACGGCCGCCACGATGGCGTCGAACGCGGCACGGACCTCCGGTGCCGTCCCGGCGAAGTGGTCCTCGAGCGGGGTCAGCGGGGCACAGGTGTGGCTCTGTCGGGGGTGGGCGAAGGCGCGGCCGCACCGCGGGCAGGTCCACAACGGCGCACCCGGCACGCTCATCCGGCCAGGCTAGGGCGTGTCTCCTGAACCCCGAGACACGCCCTAGGAGGCTGCTGAACAAAGCGCGCCTCGCGAATCGGGTGAGTTGCGCCTGAGATGGTTGGGGTGTGCAGGGGCGCTTGCAGGATCAGCGGGATCTGTTGGATGTGGAGTCGGTCGCGGGTCATCTGCTGGCGGAGGGCAGCGTGTTCCGGTTGTTGGCCGAGCACCGTCAGCGGCTGTTTCCGTCGGCGATGTTCGACGACTTGTTTCCCTCGGGACGGGGCCGGCCTTCGGTCCCGCCGGATGTGATCGCGGCGGTCATGGTGTTGCAGACGCTGCAGGGTCTGTCGGATCGGGAGGCCGCGGACGCGGTCACGTTTGATCTGCGGTGGAAGGCCGCGTGCGGGGTTGCGGTGGACGCCGGGTCGTTTCATCCGTCGACGTTGACCTATTGGCGGCGCCGGCTCGCGGCCAGCGGACGGCCGCACCGGATCTTCGAGGTCGTCCGGCAGCTGATCATTGAGACTGGCGCGGTTCAGGGTCGCAACCGGCGGGCGCTGGACTCGACGGTGCTGGATGATGCGGTCGCCCGGCAAGACACCGTGACCCAGCTGATCGCGGCGGTCCGGCGGGTGTCGCGGGAGGTGCCCGGCGCTGCTGAGATCGTCGCAACTCGCTGCAGCGGCCACGATTATGCCCAGCCGGGGAAGCCGCGGATCGCCTGGGACGACGAGGCGGCGCGGGAGGAGCTGGTGTCGGCGCTGGTCAACGACGCGCTGGCCCTGCTGGCGGCGTTGGACGTCGAGGCGATCACCGCCGCCGGCGGGAAGCCGGCGGAGGCGGTGGCGCTGCTCGCGCTGGTCGCTGGACAAGACGTCGAACCGGCCGACGGCTCGGACGGCACCGACGGGCGGTGGCGGATCGCTCGTCGAACCGCGCCGGACCGGATGATCTCCACCGTGGACCCACAAGCCCGGCACGCCCACAAGACCCGGGAGCGTCGCCAGGACGGGTTCAAGGCTCATGTCGTGGTCGAACCCGATACCGGACTGATCACCGAAGCTGAGGTGACCAAGGTGAACGGGCCCGAGAACAGCGACGCCACCAAAGGTGCTGCCCTGCTGGACGCCGACACGACCCTGCCCGACCCGGCCGGTGAAGGTTCACCTCCGCCACGTGAGCCGATTCAGGGACGGGCCGAGCACGACCTGGCCGACGACACCGAGACCAAGGTCGAGGTACTCGGAGATTCCGCCTACGGCACCGGCGAAATGCTGGACAGTCTGGAGAAGGCCGGGCGGAAGGCCACGATCAAGCCGTGGCCGATCCGACCGGCGGTGCCCGACGGATTCACCATCGACGACTTCGCCTACGACGACGAGGCCGGCACGCTGACCTGCCCCAACGGGGTGGCCCGCACGCTGACCCGAAACCGGAACGTGGTGTTCGGCGCCATCTGCCGGAACTGCCCATTGCGGGACAAGTGCACCACCTCGGCGTCGGGCCGCACTGTGCACGTCCACCGGCACGAGACGTTGCAGCGCCGCCACCGACAACGCGCCCAGGATCCGGCCTTCCAGCACACCTACCGGACGAAACGGCCCCTGGTCGAACGCAGCATCGCCTGGCTGACCCGCGGCAACCGCCGGGTCCCCTACCGCGGCATCGCCAAGAACAATGCCTGGCTCCACCACCGGATCGCTGCCCTGAACCTGCGTCGCCTGCTGGCCCTTGGCCTCGTCATCGAGAACGGTGGCTGGCAGATCGGCTGAGCCAAAACCACCGACCCCTCGACGGGGACGCCAGACCGAGACACGATCAGCTGTGACGGGCAGGGTCAACTCGTTGTCGCGCCCAGGCGAGAACTCAACACACGCCGCACCGACCGCCCACTGAGAGACCCCTGCCCGTCACGCCTCCCTCAACCGCCGTTCTTCAGCAGACTCCTAGAACCGCGGGAGGCGATCCGCTCGCTAGCGTGACCTCTGTGACATCGACACCCCTTGACCTGGGACGACCCATCGCCGGTGACGTGGTGGAGCTCATCCTGGAGGACCACCGCCGGTTCGAGACCCTGCTCCGGCAGCTGCGGGACAGCAGCTCGGACCGCGACTCCGTCCGCTCCGCGCTCTCCGCCCTGCACGTGGCCCACGCCGAGGCTGAGGAGAAGTACGTCTACCCGACGTTGCGCAAGAAGCGGGCGATCAGCGAGCACGAGGCTCACCACGGCGAGGAGGAGCACGCCGAGGGCAACCAGGCCTTGCTCGCCGTGCTGGAGCTCAAGGGCACCGACACCAGTGCGTTCGACGACGCAGTCGAGGAGCTCGCCACTGCGCTCAACCATCATCTGACCGAGGAGGAGCTGACCATCCTCAACCCGGCACGGGAGGAGGTCTCCGAGTCCGCCCGGGCCCAGCTGGGCCTGGACTTCCTCACCGAGCGCAACGCCCAGCTGGACGCCGACTGTGGCCGGATCGAGAACGTCCGGGCGATCGTCGCGCGGGACGGGAAGAAGGGCCTGCTGGACGAAGAGGTCGAGGACGCCGAGTAGGCCGTAGGTTTCGGCCGTCTCATCGAGGCTCGTGGCCTCGGTCCCACCGGGATCGCTTCTACGATTCAGGCATGGAGCTGTGGGAACGCTCCGACGCACTGAACCTCCTGGATCGCCTCCTACGGGAGAGTGCCCACGGCGGACGTATTGCGCTGGTCGCCGGCGAGGCGGGGATCGGCAAGTCGACGCTGGTCAGCGAGTTCGCCCGACGCTGCGGTCCGCGGGTGCGCGTGCTCTGGGGAGCCTGTGACCGCCTGGTCACGCCTCGGGCCCTCGGACCACTGCACGACATCGGCCACCAGCTGGGTGGCCGGCTGGCCGCCCAGCTGAGAGCGGCCGCGCCCCAGGAGGAGATCTTCGCGGCGTTCCTCGACGCGCTCGGTCCGTCGGCCACCCGACCCCGGCAGGTGGTGGTGGTCGAGGACGCGCACTGGGCTGACGAGGCCACGTTGGACTGGCTGGCCTTCCTCGGCCGCCGGATCGGTCGGCTGTCGGCGTTGCTGTTCGTCACCTACCGCAGCGACGAGGTGGGGCCGGATCATCCACTTCGCGGCGTCCTGGCGGCGCTCCCCCACGCGGTCGTCCGCCGCGTGCCGATCGAGCCCCTCTCCGCGCAGTGCGTCGACGAGCAGGCGCTCCGGACCGGTCGGGACGGCGAGTCGATCTACCGACTGGCTGGGGGCAACCCCCTTCTGGTCACCGAGCTGTTGAAGGCACAGACCCAACACGTGCCCGGCGCCGTGCAGGACCTGATCCTGGACCGCATCCGCGCCTTGCCCGCGCCGGCCCGCGACCTGGCCCAGCTGGTCGCGGTGGTTCCGACCCGCGCCGACGACGCCCTGGTCGCCGACGCGGCCGAGCAGGTGGACGTGTGCATCGCCGCCGGCGTGCTGGTGCCCGCTGACACTGGCGTGTCGTACCGGCACGAGCTCCTCCGGAGTGCGGTCGAGGACTCCCTGTCGCCGGTTCGCCGAGCTGAGCTGCACCGGAGAGTGCTCCGGGTCTTGGCCGACCTGCCGGACGCCGACCCTGGGCGTCTGCTCCACCACGGGTGGCTGGCGGGCGACCACGAGGCGGTGCTGCGCTTCGGCCGGATCGCGGGCCGGGCGGCCGCCCGCCAGGGCGCACACCGGGAGGCGACCCGGCACTTCCGGGCTGCCGCCGCGTACGCCGAGCGGCTCCCCGACGCGGAGCGCGCCGAGCTGCTCGAGCAGTACGCCGATGAGGCGCACCTGACCGGCGCGAACGAAGCGGCTCTGCAGGCGCGCGAAGAGGCGCTCGCCATCCGCGAGCGGTTGGGCGTCGCCGAGCGAACCGCCGAGAACCTCCGCTGGATCTCGCAGCTGGCGTGGTGGACCGGTCGCGTGGACCGGATGCGGGAGGCGGCGGACCAGGCACTGGAGGTGTTGGCCGGGTTGCCCCCGAGCCAGGCGTTGGCGATGGCGTACGTCGCCCAGGCCCAGCTCCGGTACCGGGTCAACGACCGGGCCGCGTCCGCGGCCTGGGCCGACCGCGCCGTCGACCTGGCGGACGAGCTCGGCGAGGGTGAGATTGCGCTGCACGCCGCCATCACCCGCGACACCGCCCGCCTCGGCGCCGGTGACCTGGCGGCGTGGACGTCCCTGGAGCAGACCCACCAGGCGGCCCGGGAAGCCGGTCTGGTCGATCCGGCGGCCCGGGCTCTGGGCAGCCTGGCCACGGTGGTCGCCGACGAGCTCGCCCGGTACGCCGAGGCCGAGGAGCTGATCGAGCGTTCACTCGCCTTCAGCGCGGAGCACAGCCTCGACGGGCTCTACCTGCCGATTCTGGCGGCGCGGGCCGGGGTCCGGCTGGAACGCGGTGACTGGGAGGGCGCTCTGAGCGATGCGGGGTCCGTACTCGAGCTCGGCGGGGAGACGGGACCCAGCGCGGTGCTGGCGCTCGTTGCGCGCGGACGGGTCCTGGCGGCACGGGGAGAACCAGAGGCCGGTCCGCTGCTCGACCAGGCCGCCCGGGCGGCCGAGGGCGTGGGCGACGTGAGCATGCTGGTTCCTGTCGCCGACGCACGGTCGGAGCACTTCCTGTGGGCAGGCGACGTAGACCGGGCCCAACAAGAGGCGCGGCACGGGCTCAGCCTGGTGGGCTGGTCGAGCGGCCCGCCGTTCATCGTGGGCCGGCTCGCGTGGCGGCTGTGGCGGGCGGGTGGTTCCGACCAACGCCCCTCGACGGTGGCCGAGCCCTATCGGCTGATGATCGAGGGCGACTGGGCCGCCGCGGCGGCCGACTGGGCCGCGCGCGGGGCGACCTACCTGCGCATCGAGGCTCTGACGGCCGGGGACGAGTCGGCCGGTGCGGAGGCCCTGCGGCTCTTGGAGGAGCTCGGCGCTAGCCGCGCGGCGAGCCGGGTACGGGCCGCGTTGCGCAAACGCGGGTTCTCCCACCTGCCGCGGGGACCGCGCCGCGCGACCACCGCCAATGTCGCTGGTCTGACGCCCCGCCAGGTCGAGGTCCTCGCGCTGGTCGAGCAGGGCCTGTCCAACGCCGAGATCGCAGCTCGTCTCACGTTGTCCCCGAAGACCGTCGACCACCACGTCTCGGCCCTGCTGGACAAGCTCGGGGTGGCCAGCCGTGGTCAGGCGGCCGCCGTGGCGCACCGCCTGAACCTGGGCGGGGAGTCCCCAAAGTAGGGAGAAATCCCGATACCGATCGGCGTCGATCTTTGTACGGTCATGGGGACGGGCTTTCTCAGGAGGTATGGCATGTCTGCGCCGACCATCTTCAACGCCACTGCGAACGACTCGGCTCGCACCGGAGCCACGGCCCCGGAGTGTGACCTGCGGCCACTGGACCTCGGCGGCGTGCTGCCCGGAACCCGGAGGGTGCTGGTCGCCTTCGCCGTACTGACCCTGCTGGCCACCAACCAGCTGGTGGTGGTGGCTAGTTTCACCGACCGCTACTTCGCGTGGACGATCTCGCTCCGGGCCACGTCGGCGTTCATCGGTGCCGCGTACGCCGCAGGCTTCCTGCTCGCCGTCTTCGCTCTCCGGGAGAGCCGGTGGCGCGACGTCCGTGTTGCTCTGGTCACCGTGACCGTGTTCACCGTGCTGACCCTGGTCCCTACCCTGATCCACCTGCACGTCTTCCACCTCTGGAACGGCGGCTGGGGTGCCCGGCTGGCGGCCTGGGTCTGGCTGGCGATCTACATCCTCGTCCCGATCGCCTGCCTCACCGTGGTGGTCAAGCAGTCGCGGCAGCCGGCCGTGGTGGCCCCGGTCCGACGTCCGATGCCACGCTGGCTCAGGTCGATCGTCGCCGCCCAGGGGATCACACTGTTCGGCATCGGTGCCGTGATGTTCCTGGGCGCGTCCCGGGTGCACCACCTGCCGGAAGGCGCGATGAGCTTCTGGCCCTGGCGGCTCATGCCGCTGGGCGCCCAGGTGATCGGGGCGTGGCTGCTGGCTCTCGCCGTGGCGACGGCGCTGGTCATCTGGGAACGCGACCTGGACCGGCTCCTGGTGCCCGCGGTGACGTACACGGCCTTCGGGGTGTTCCAGCTACTGGTGGCCCTGCGGTACTGGACGGAGGTCCGGGCCGACTACCAGTGGGGCTGGGCGTACATCGGGCTGCTGGTCAGCATAGCGGCGACCGGTGCCTACGGGTGGTGGGCCGCCACCCGCCGAGGATCTACCAGCAGGTGAATCCGCCGTCGACGAGCAGGTCGACCCCGGTACAGAAGCTCGCTGCGTCGCTGAGCAGGAAGATGGTCGGTCCGACCAGTTCGTCGACCGACGCCATCCGGCCGAGCGGGGTGTCGGCCTCGAACCGCCGAACCTGCTCGGCCACCTCCGTTCGGCTGTTCATGGGAGTCGCCGTGTAGCCGGGGCTGATGGCATTCACCCGGACGCCCCGGCTCGCCCACTCCATGGCCAGGCTCCTGGTGAGGTGGGCCACGGCGGCCTTGGACGCGTTGTAGTGCGCCTGCATCAGGCCGCGGTTGACGATCGACCCGGACATCGAAGCGATGTTGACGATCGCGCCCCGCCCTCGGTCCAGCATGACCCGCGCCTCGGCCTGGCAGGACAGGAAGACGCCGGTCAGGTTCACGTCGATCACCCGCTGCCATTGGGCCAGGTCCATCTGCTCGGCCGGAGCGGCGTTGGCGATTCCGGCGCTGTTCACCGCCAGGGTCAGCGGACCCAGCTCGGCCTCGGTTCGGCGTACCGCCGCAGCCAGGTCGGTGGCCTCGGTGACGTCGCCGGGCAGGGCCAGCGCCCGACGCTCCCGTCGCTGGATCTCGACGACAACCTCGTTCAGCCCGGGGCCGGGCAGATCGACGCAGGCCACGTCCGCGCCGGCCTCGGCCAGGCCGACGGCGATCCCGCGGCCGATCCCGCTGGCCGCCCCAGTGACCAGGGCTGCCTGATTGTCGAGCCGGAAGTTTGGTGAGACCACGGTTGCTCCTCATCGTCGACGCCAACCTGTCGCCGTCGGCGGCGTCGCGATCGGTGTCGCGGTCGCCTCCGCACCGAGTCGCTCGGCGGATGCCGCACTGCTCCTACTGCACGAAAAGGAATGCAGCGATGACCAACATAAGCATTGATGGAAGGTCGGCAACGGTGATGCCGTGGGACGGGGTGAGTACAACCAACACAGGCCCCTCAACCGGACCGTTGACCAGGACCCAGGCCCCGGCTACGGCGACGAGACCTACCGCCAACCATCTTCGTCGGCTCATGAAGGACTCGGTGGAGAACTGGTGTGTCACCGGCCAAGGGTAAACGGCCAGGGCCCTCGTAGTGCGCGGGCGAGCAGCGCTCGCCATCGTACGGAGGCACGTGTCTGGTCGTCAGTCGAGACGTCCAGGGTGCCATCACTGGAATGGCCGAGCTGCCGTGACCTGCCCGCAACCTGACCTGGTTGCGTCTCCACAACGACCCGGGTAACGCTGCATCGCGCGGCCGCCGTCGCTCCAGAATCTAACCCTTCGACGCTCGAGGGAATCCCAAATGTCCGTTGCCGGCGACCGCCAGGTCAGCGGTTCACCCGTCCCCTCGCCTGCGCCCAAGGAGAAGCACCCGCTCTGGGCTCCCTGGCTGGGCGTGGGCCTGACGCTCCTGGCTGTATTCGTCCTGCGCTTCACCGGCGCAGGCCAGAAGATCGCCATGGTGGGAATGATCCTGGCCGTGGTCACGGCCGCCATGCGCTGGCGCAGGACCGCCCCGTCGCGGCGCGTCATGTTGCTGGTCGTCCCGGCGATCATCGCGCCGGTGATGTTCGTCGTCTACCTGTCGTTGCCACATGGCGCGTCGTGGGTCGACGGCCCCTCCTTGACCAACCCCAACCGGACCAGCGTCGATGAGGGGGAGGCCGGCACACTGCCTGGCTACGACGACCCGCAGACCATGCCGCAGGCGGGACCCACCACTACCGCACAAGGAGGGAGCGGCGGCGGAGAAGACGGCTCGCATCCCCAGGCCACGGTGGAGGGCCACTTCCCAACGGCCGAGATGGAATTCGATGAGCGCCTGGCGCTCTGGTCCGAGCTCAATCCTGAGGGCGACGGCGGCCCTGCCGATCCGACCGCAGAGGACGCCAACGAGGTCTGGCTCTATTGGGTTAACCACTACATCTGGCATGTGGTCAACCCGGAATCGATGTACAGCGGCCCGCACAAGGGCGAGTACTGGATGAGCTACGGCGCGGTGGCTGATCCGCACAACGACCTCGCGGCCGTCCCATTCGTCGGCGGCACCCAGACTGAGCACCACGCCTTCATCTGGGACAGTACTTCCGACGGATACGCCGCCCGATGGACCGGCGGCGAGGGTGACACCGTCCGAACCGTCACCACCAAGGTAGACACGAACTCTGGCGAAACGCTCGAAAAGACTGACGTCCGCCTGGAGCTCACCAAGCTCGACAATGGCCGCACCGTGATCCTGGCCTCCATCCCTCACACCGTCACTCCTCCCCAGGGCAGCACAGCGACGTTCGAGCACTTCACGGTCACCGTGCGGGAGGTCACACGGGAGGGCGGCGCGCGCGTGCACGCCGAGGTCTGTGTCCGCAGTCTTCCGCCGGACCCTCAGGGTGACCGGACACGGATCAGCTGGGACCCGTGGTCGGTCTCGAATGGATCGAAGAGCGTTGATGCAGCGGGGTCACCCGGAACCAGCACAGGTGTGTTCCCGATCGAGAACACCTACCGTGTCGGGCAGTGCGCCTCCGGCTGGATCCCGTTCCCCACGACCATGAAGCCAATTCAGATCACCTACAAGAACGGCATCGGGGATGTCGCGGTCTGGGACGCGACGCGGCTGGACGCCAGCCCCCGAACCAGCTAGCGGAGCGGCCTGCTCCCGGATCTGACGTCGATGGGCATAAAACCTGACCGGAGACACACGCGGTCAGACTGACCAGCCGGGTAAGTGGGACCTGACCGACCGCGGCAGCACCCTACGTAGTGGGGTGCTGCAGTCAGGTCACACCCCTGACCGGAGCCACGGGGTCAACCCACACTCGTCGCACCCATCTCCGAAACCAACCCGATGCCGGACAACGCGGCAGAGACGACCCTGGCGGTGACGAGTGACACGTTCGCGGGTGCCGCAAACGCGTCACCCGTCACAGTGGGATGACGAGTGACGCGTTCGGAGGTGCTGGGAAAGCGTCGCCCGTCACCACTACTGACGCGATGCGACACGGCGCATGACGCGGCCTCGCGCGGTAGGTGTCAAGGGGTAGCGTGGAGACGACCGGCGAGCAAACGGCTGCAACCCCAAACCGCGGACAGTCCAAGGGCTGTTGCCGGAGTAACCGCGACACCGCTCGGAGTGTGCTGGTGGCCCCCTGCAGCACCTCCCTGAGGGTCAGCTCGTCGGCCTCTCATGGCTGCGCCTCTGTTCCACGTCTGGGGCGCCCGGGACTACACGCGGCCGAAACGCGCCGAGCAAGCCGCATAGCCGGCGGTCGTCGCGGCGATCCTCGAGAACACGACCGGCAACCCCGCTGCGACCACGGATGACGAGTCCGGGCCAGGTTACTGACCGCACGCCAGTCAGATATTCATCAAGTGCACCGGATGACTCGCGCCTTCCATGGTGACAACTGACCGTCCCCTACGATTGCCGTCGGACCCGGCTCAGGCGAGGGAGCGGCACCGTGACGGAGTTAGTCGTAGTCATCATCATCTCGATCATCATCCTCGGCTACATCGGGTCTCTGTGGATCAACCCGTGGACGAAGTGCTCGAGATGCGGGGGCGGCACCAGGAAGAAGGGCTTCGTCTTCAGCTA
This sequence comes from uncultured Actinomycetota bacterium, assembly GCA_963808435.1. GTDB lineage: Bacteria > Actinomycetota > Actinomycetes > Propionibacteriales > Propionibacteriaceae > Microlunatus. Next base: position 197,678 of record CAWEFW010000029.1, read on the forward strand.
CGCATATCACCCCTGCCCCAAGTGCAAAGGCAGCGGGCGGCAACTTCGGTTCGGCCGCCGGTTCACGTTCGGGCCGCCCAAGTGAGCGAGACCATAAGCCACCTGTCCCACCACCTGCAAGTGAGCATCCAGCAGGCGCCCGCCGCCTGCCCAGTCAAAGCGACAGGCGAATCGACAAACCGGCCCACCGTCCAGTCTCGGGATGTGCCAGAAACCGCAAGGTTCCCCGCCCAACCAGCCCAGGACAAGACGTCCTTCGGCAAACAACTCTGAACCAGAAAATAGTATGGAGACCTCACCGGCGGTGCGGGTCGGTAGTCGGTCGGTGACATCCCCTTGGGTGGGGGGTGCCGTGCTCTCGACCCCTCCCTGTCCCCGGACCCGGCGTAGTGCACGGAGCGGACATGAGAAACGCCCCTGACCTGTGTAATCACTAGTCAGCTACGGGTTGCCGCTGCGCGGGCGAATGGTGGTGCCGGGAAGATTCGCCTGTAGGTGCGCTTGGGTGGGTAGCGGGGTCGAGCGGCTCGGTCCACAATCGGAGTTGTTCGGCGCGGTGGTCGCCGTTGCCTCTGTGGTGCCTTGAGCCCGTTAGTCAGCATGGCGCGGAGGGTCTCCACGGTGAACCGTGGATTGTTGCCATGAGCACGAGCGTCAGACTTACCTTCCTTCTGGCCCTTCCCGCGTCGGACGTGTCGACGGTCCGCGGCGGATGAAGGGAGTTGATCATGGAAATCGTCCACGAACGCTGTGCGGGGATGGATGTGTCCAAGCGCGACGCGAAGGTGTGCGTCCGGGTCGCCGGCCGCGGACGTCGCAAGACGGTGGAGACGGTGTCGACGTGGGCCTCGACCACGAACGCGGTGCTGCGGCTGCGGGAGCACCTGGTCGCCGAGCGGGTCTCCTTGGTGGTGATGGAGGCGACCGGTGACTACTGGAAGCCGTTCTACTACCTGCTCGAGGACGCCGGGTTCGAGGTGATGCTGGTCAACGCCCGCCAGGTGAAGAACCTGCCCGGCCGCAAAAGCGATGTCTCCGACGCCGTCTGGCTGGCTCAGCTCGGCGCTCACGGGCTGGTCCGGGGATCGTTCGTGCCGCCGGCGGCGATCCGCCAGCTGCGGGACCTGACCAGGACCCGGACCCTGATGACCCGGGAACGGGGCCGGGAGATCCAACGGCTGGAGAAGCTGCTGGAAGACGCCGGGATCAAGCTGTCCAGCGTCGCCTCCGACATCACCGGCGTGTCGGGACGGCTGATGCTGCAGGCCCTGATCGACGGGCAACACGACCCCGCCACGCTCGCCGACCTGGCCAAGCGGCGGCTCCGGGTCAAGATCCCCGAGTTGACCGAGGCGCTGACTGGACGGTTCAACGCCCACCACGCGTTCCTGGCGCGGATGCACCTGGAGGTGATCGACCAGCGCACCCGCCAGATCGAGGAGCTGAACACACGGATCGAGGTGGTGATGGAGCCCTTTCAAGCCTTCAGCGCGCTGATCCGCACCATCCCCGGGATCGGGCAACGCTGCGCGGAGGTGATCGTGGCCGAGACCGGAGCCGACATGGACATCTTCCCGACCGCAGCCCACCTGGCGTCATGGGCCGGCACCAGTCCAGGCAGCAACGAGTCCGCCGGCCGGGTGAAATCCACCGCCACCCGACCCGGGAACGCCTACCTGAAAGCCGCGCTCGGCGCGTCCGCGCTCTCGATCGCCAACTCCCACGGCACCTACCTGTCCGCGAAGTACCGCCGCATCGCCGCACGACGCGGCCCGAAGAAGGCCATCGTCGCGGTCGAGCACGCCCTCTTGACCGCGATCTGGACGATGGCCCACACCGGCGCGCTCTACGACGACCCCGGAGCCGACTACCACGCCCGCCGCGACCCCGAACGCCTCAAGCGCCACGCGATGAGCCAGCTCCAACGCCTCGGCTACGACGTCACCCTCACCCCACTCGCCGCAACAGCCTAAAGAAGGGTCTCTGCCACAAGGGGGAATCTTCGCGTCAGGGGCGTTTCCAGTTCGTAGCGGGGACAGGATTTGAACCTGTGACCTCTGGGTTATGAGCCCAGCGAGCTACCGAGCTGCTCCACCCCGCGTCGGCAGTGCCCAACCATAGGCGAGGACCCTGCGGATCTCAAATCGGGGCCACGCCACCGCCGGTCAGTCCATTTCCGGGATCAGTGCCCGGGCTTCGGCGTAGTCGATCCCGGTCAGCTCGAGCAGGTCGGCGGTGATCGAGCGGACCTGGGCCAGGATCACCACCGCTGAGATCGAGTCGGTCAGTCCGACGTGCGACGTGGCCTCGCCGATGGCGACCAGGCGGTCGCGCGCCCGGACGGGCAGCCGGGCGTTGCGCAGTTCAATGGCCATGAACCGCATCACCTCGGCCAGCTCGGTCATCTGCACCCGATACGGCGCGGGCACCTCCTCACCGCGCCACAGAGCCACCGCGCAGCGCCGGGCCAGCACCCGCAGGTTGCGGCTGGCGTGGTCGAGCGGGTCGGAGAGCTGGGCGTACGCCTCGATTCCGGCCAGCTGCCGGCGCCGGAACGGTGACTGCCGGACCACGGCCAAACCCTCGGCCGTCGCGTCCTTGAGTCCGGCCAGGGCGTCGTCGATCTGCCGCGCCTGGGCCAGGACCGCGTCGCCCGCCTCTTCGTCGGACTCCTTCAGCTCGGCCGCGCAGGCCTCCAACGTCGCCGCCAGGTGCTCCAGCACCTGGGCGGCCAGCCGGGCCGGCTTGCGCAGCGGCGTGCTCGGCGCCACGGTCGCCATCAGCAGGGCGAGCGCACATCCGACCACCGCGTCCAGCCAGCGGCTGAAGCCCTGCGCCGCTGTCGGCGCCAGAGCGACCACGATCACGGACTGGACGCAGGCCTGGATGATCACCAGCTGCCGGTTGGACAGCATGGTGGCGACTGACATGGCGAGCACCAGCGCCACCATGATCTGCCAGACCCCGCTGCCGAACAGTACGGCGAACGCGTCGCCGATCAGCACCCCGACCGCCACGCCGATGGCGATCTCGATCCCGCGGCGGATCCGCTGTCCGTAGCTCACGCCGAGGGTGACGATTGCCGCGACTGGGGCGAAGAACGGCTGCGGGTGGTCCAGCAGCCGCGTCGCCACCAGCCAGGCCAGACCGGCGGTCACCGCCATCTGCACGATCACGAACCAGTAGGACCGCCACCGCTCGACCCGACTCACCACCGAGTCGCGACCCCGCCGGGCGGTCCGTCCGCTCAGGTCGTACGCGCGCAGCGTCATGGCGCGAAGAGTGTCCACCGACCCATCATGGCGACCCCCGCTGATTCGTCGTACCGCTCCTCCGGTGAGGATTGTCAACGTGTCAACGATCCGAGTGACTGTGTGGGGCGAGAACTATCATGAGCAGGCCGAGCGGGACCGAGCAGCCATGGCCGAGCGCTATCCCGAGGGCATGCACGGCGCGATCGCCGCGGGTCTCCGCGAGTTGCTCGACGACGCGGTGGAGGTGCGCACCGCCACTCGTGACCAGCCCGAGCACGGTCTCACCGAGGATGTCCTCGACAACACCGACGTGCTGACCTGGTGGGGTCACGCCAGGCATGCGGAGATCGACGACGCCGTGGTCGACCGGGTCCACCGCCGGGTGCTCGGCGGGATGGGCCTGCTGGTGCTCCATTCGGGGCACTTCGCCAAGATCTTCACCCGGCTGATGGGCACCACCTGCTCGCTCGCCTGGCGCAACTCCGCCGACACCGAGCTGGTCTGGACCGTCGCCCCGGCTCATCCGATCGCCCGCGGCGTACCCCACCCGATCGTGATCGAGGAGCAGGAGATGTACGGGGAGTACTTCGACATCCCCGTCCCGGACGAGCTGGTCTTCCTGTCCACGTTCTCCAGTGGCGAGGTATTCCGATCCGGTTGCTGCTGGCGCCGCGGCAAGGGCCGGGTCTTCTACTTCTCACCTGGCGACCAGGAGTACCCCGTCTACCACCACCCCGACATCCGCCGGGTTCTGGCCAACGCGGTGCAGTGGGCGCGGCCCGACCCCGATGACGGCTTCGAACCACCGGCCGTCGTCGCCCAGCCGGTCCCTAGGTTCGCCGCGGTCGTCCGGGAGATGGCATGAACGGGCGTCCGCTCCGCGCCGGGGTGGTTGGTCTTGGCTGGGCGGGCCAGCAGCACATGGCCGCGTACGCCGACCTGCCCGATGTCGACCTGGTTGCCCTGGCCGGCCTCGAAGCCGATCTGCGGGAGGAGCTGGGGGAGCAGTTCGGGGTGCCCTCCGAGCAGCGCTACGGCGAGTGGCGGGACATGCTCGCCTCGGCCGACCTCGACGTCCTGAGCATCGCCACGCCGACCATCCTGCACGCTCCGATGGCCATCGCCGCCCTGGAGGCCGGGGTACACGTGCTGTCGGAGAAGCCGCTGGCCGAGAGCGCCGAGGTCGGGGAGCGCATGGTGGAGGCCGCCGAGCGCAACCAGCGCGTGCTCGACGTCTCGTTCAACCACCGCCGCCGCGGCGTCGTCAAGGCCCTCAAGGAGCTCATTCACGGCGGGACTTTGGGTCCGATCTACTACGCCAAGGCTGGCTGGGTCCGTCGTCAGGGCATTCCGACCCTGGGCAGCTGGTTCACCCGCCGGGCCACCGCGGGCGGTGGTCCGCTGATGGACCTCGGCATCCACATGGTCGACATCGCGCTCTACCTGCTCGACGAGCCACACGTCCACACCGCCACGGCGGCTACGTACGCGGAGTTCGGGCCGCGCGGACTCGGCGCATCACCGGCCGCAAGTGTCGCGAAGACCGGCGTGGCCGAGGGAGGTTTCGATGTGGAAGACCTGTCGACCGCCTTCCTGCGACTCTCCGGTGGGGCCACGCTGCTGCTGGAGTGCAGCTGGGCCCAGTGGGTGCCCCAGGACCAGTGCTACGTAACCGTGTACGGGGCCGACGGCGGGGCAAGCATTCTCTGGGCCCCGGGCACTCCGCACCGCTCGATGGAGGTCTGGACCGAGCGGAACGGCGACCGGCACAGGCAGCAGCCGGAGCTGCCGCCCGACGGGGAGCACCGAGAGGCCGTGGCCGACTTTCTCGACCTGGTGCAGTCCGGGAAGCCGGTTCACGGCCGCGAAATGCTGACCCGGTCGGTCATCGTTGACGCGTGCTACGCCTCGGCCGCTGCCGGTCGTGAGGTGGCTCTGCCTGCTTCGCCACTTGCATAGCGACATCCAGACAATTCTTTACGTAACTCTGGCGCGTCGTGTTGACATGATGCGCGCTTAGTCCGGCTTCCCTCTTAGGAATGGACGGACATGTCTTCTCAGACACGCCCTGTCACCCTCGTCCGGAGCCGATCGGGGCGGTTGCTGGGTCTTGCGGTGGTCTCGGCGTGCTCAGCACCTTGTTGGTGGGCGACGCCCTGCCGGCGCGGGCTGACCCGCCTGTCGCACCGACATCCGGCAGCTTCGCGGTTCGCGGCTCCGGCTGGGGTCACGGCTGGGGAATGTCCCAGTACGGTGCCTACGGTGCAGCGCGGCAGGACCTGGACTGGAGGCAGATCCTCGCGTTCTACTATCCGGGCACCGCGCGACCGACCTGCCCCCGCGCAGCATGCTCAAGGTCTGGGTCACCAGCGACACCGACGGCTCCCTTCGGGTTCTGCCGGCCCCCGGCCTCAACGTCCGGGACGGCGTCGGGGGCCGGTTCACCGTCCCGACAGGTTCGAGGTACACGTCCTGGCGGATCAGCCGGGCCGGCACCGGATACCGGCTGAGCTACCGCACCGCCGACGGCCGGAACGTCGTCCAACGGACCGGTCTGTCCACGGGCACGTGGTCGTTCTACAGCCCCAGCAAATCCGTCCGGGTCATGCTGCCACGTGGGTCAGTGCGGACCTACCGAGGCTCGATGGCGCTGGTCAAGTGGGGGAGCAGTGGTCGCACCATCAACCGGGTGCTGGTGGAGGACTACGTCCGCGGGCTCGTGCCGGCGGAGATGCCGACCTCCTGGCCGACCGATGCGGTCCGCGCCCAGGCGGTGGCAGCTCGCTCGTACGCGGTCCGGCTGCGGACGACCCGCCGCTCGCCGAGCTATGACCTGTGCGACACCACGGCATGTCAGGTCTACCGCGGCGTGGCCGCCGAGACCATCCGCGGTGATGCCGCGGTCCGGGCAACCGCCGGCAAGATCCTGACGTACCGCGGAACCGTCGCCCTCACCCAGTTCGCCTCCTCCAACGGCGGCCACAGCGCCCAGGGCGACTATCCGTACCTACGGCCGCAACCCGACCCGTACGACGGGGCGGTCCGGTCGCAGGCCTGGACCCGCACGATCAAGCGACCGACATCGAGCGGCGCTGGCCCACGGTTGGTACCCTGCGGGCCCTGCGGGTGACGAGCCGCGACGGAGCAGGCGCCTGGGGCGGCCGGGTCCGCAGCATCGCCATCGTCGGCGACCGGACCGCGGTCACGGTGTCCGGATCGACCTTCCAGTCGCGCTTCGGCCTCCGCTCGCGTCTGTTCACCATCACCGGCGCCAGCCCGACCGGCACACCGCAGGACGAGCCCGACCGCTGAGGCAACGAGAATGGCGGGATGATCGACGGTTTCCGGATCGGGCACCACACGGCCGACGGTGAGGGCTGGCTGACCGGTACGACGGTCGTGCTGGCCACCGACGGGGCGGTTGGCGGGGTGGACGTCCGCGGCGGTGGTCCGGGCACCCGGGAGACCGACCTACTGGACCCCCGGAATGTGGTCGAGCGGGTCAACGCCGTGGTGCTGACCGGCGGCAGCGCGTACGGTCTGGCGGCCGCCGACGGGGTGATGGCGGCGCTGGAACAGGACGGCATCGGCTTCCCGGTCGGTCCGGAACCCGGGCAGGTCGTGCCCATCGTGCCGGCCGCAGTGATCTTCGACCTGGGACGCGGCGGAACCTTCGGCCACCGGCCTACCGCCGAGTTCGGAGCCCGCGCCCACGCCGCCGCCTCCGCGGAGTCTCCCGCGTCCGGGGTGGTCGGGGCGGGGACCGGCGCGGTGTGCGGCGGGCTCAAGGGCGGCTTCGGCTATGCGGAACGCCGGCTGGACGACGGCACGTCGGTGGGCGCGGCCGTGGCGGTGAATGCCTCCGGCTCGCCCGTCGACCCGACCACCGGCCGCCTGTGGGCGGACCGCGCGCAGCGGCAGCCAACCCCAGCCGAGGCCGAGCGCCGCGCCCTGGCCGCCGCGTACGGACAGCGTCCGCCGTCGCTGGCCACCACTATCGGCGTGCTGCTCACCGACGCCACCCTGACCAAGGCGCAGGCGAGCCGGTTGGCCACCATCGGGCACGACGGGATGGCCAGGGCCATCGCCCCGATCCACTCGATGATGGACGGGGACACGGTCTTTGCCCTGGCGTCCGGCCGCCGACCGGCGCTGGACCCCGCGTGAAGCGTTGGTCGCGTTCAACCGGCTGCTGACCGCGGCCGCCGATGCGTTCACCGATGCCTGCCTGGATGCGCTGCTCGCCGCCGAGGGCCGGGGACGGTGGCGGGCGTACCGCGATCTGGCGCCGTCAGCCGTACCGGCCTGAGAAATCATCGGGGCCCCTCCCGGTCGCTTCCTACACTGTGGGGCGGCGGCGAAACGAACCACGAGGTGACGAGGACGCGATGAAGGCCCTACTGCTGGAGAACATCCACCCCGACGGGGTGCGGCTGCTCACCGAGCGAGGCATCGGCGTCGAGTCGGTGGCCGGTGCGCTGGACGAGGACGAGCTGGTCGCCGCCCTGCCGGGGGTGCAGCTGCTCGGCATCCGGTCCAAGACCAGCGTCACCCGGCGGGTGCTCGAGGCGGCGCCGGACCTGCTCGCCGTGGGTGCCTTCTGCATCGGCACCAACCAGATCGACCTGGCCGCGTCCGCCGACCGCGGCACGGTCGTGTTCAACGCGCCGTTCTCCAACACCCGCAGCGTGGTCGAGCTGGTGCTCGCCGAGATCATCGCGTTGGCCCGGCGGCTGACCGAGAAGAACTCCGCGATGCACGCCGGCGCCTGGGACAAGTCGGCCAAGGGGGCCCACGAGGTCCGCGGCCGGACCCTGGGCATCGTCGGCTACGGCAACATCGGCAGCCAGCTGTCGGTCGTCGCCGAGTCGCTGGGCATGCGGGTCTACTTCTACGACGTGGCCGACAAGCTGGCTCTGGGCAACGCCCAGCGCTGCGACAGCCTGGACGAGCTGCTGGCGGTGGCCGAGACGGTCACCCTGCACGTGGACGGTCGGCCGGGGAACGCGGGCCTGTTCGGGGCTGAGCAGTTCGCCAAGATGCGGCCACGCAGCCTCTTCCTCAACCTGTGCCGGGGGATCGTGGTCGACCACGAGGCGCTCCGCGAGCACCTGCTGAGCGGGCATCTCGCCGGCGCGGCGGTGGACGTGTTCGCCGAGGAGCCCAAGGCGGCCGGTGACCCCTTCGTGTCCAGCCTGCAGGGGTTGCCGAACGTCATCCTGACCCCGCACATCGGCGGCTCGACCGAAGAGGCCCAGCAGGACATCGGCCGGTTCGTGGCCGGCAAGCTGGCCGACTTCGCCGACCACGGCAACACGTCGATGTCGGTCAACCTGCCCCAGGTGGTCACCGAGCCGGCCGCCGGCCGGGCCCGCGTGCTGCACGTACACCGCAACGTGCCGGGGGTGCTGGCCACGGTCAACGGGGTGCTGGCCGACTCCCGGGTCAACATCGAGCGGCAGAGCCTGTCGACCCGTGGCGACCTGGGCTACGTGATCACGGATGTGGCCGGAGAACTCAGCCCGGAGCTGCTGGACAAGCTGGAGAGCCTGCCAGAGACCGTGCGTCTACGCGTGCTCAGCTAAGGGCCTGGTCGGCCCGGTCGAGCAGAGCCGGAAGCCACTCCGCGGCTCGGGGGTCCGCGGCGGCCTGATCGGTAGTGAACCAGCCCACCTCGGTCAGCTCCCGCGCGTCGGCCCGCGGCTCCTGGCCGGGCGGGGCCGGGGCCAGGAAGGTCAGCGTCACCTGGTGCTCGCCCCGGTCGGTGACAAAGTACTCCGACTCGAGGTAGGTCAGAGGTACGCCGGTCAGGTCCAGGCCGACCTCCTCGGCCACCTCCCGCCGACCGGTCTCCTCCAGCACGCCGGCCGCCGGCGCGTCGGCCTCGACATGGCCGCCGACCAGCCCGAGCCGTCCAGGGGCGTATGTCACCCCGGGCGCGCGGACGCCCAGCAGCCAGGCCCCGTCCCGGTGCACCAGCACGCACACCGTGACGGCGAACACCCGGCCGGTCAGCGGCGCCGCCGGTTGATCAGCTTGATCACGATGACCACCAGCAGGGACAGGAACCCGAGCAGCGGGCCGTAGCGCCGGAGCAAGGTGCTCACCACGTTGGCCACCACATGGGCGTCGGCCTGGGAGAGGTCGTTGGGTGGCGTGTAGCGATACGGCGGCAGCGGAGCGGTCGGGGTCGGCGCCGGTTCCGGTTCGGGCGTCTCGCCGGACACCGTGGTCTCCTCGTCCGCCCCGGTGACGTTCGCACCAGCCGTCCCGACGGCAGCCATCTCCACGGTCGGCTGCTGGTCGATCGCGTCCTGCCCCTCGTCCCACTCCTCGCCGGCCCACTCCTCCCACAGCTCGTCGTCCGCCGCCACCGGCTCCGCCGTCACGGCCTCGTCCTCGGCCGTCGGGGCGCCGAGACCCTCAGCGAAGCGGACGGACACGCAGCTGACGAACTGGTCGAACAGCTTGTCGCTGACGTCGGAGATCACCTCGCTGCCGAACTGGGCGGGCCGTCCGGTGAACTCCAGGTCGGTGGTCAGCTCCACGTCGGTCCCGGATCCGTTGCCGACCAGGGAGGCGGTGACCTTCGCGGTCGCGGTCCCGTTGCCCCGCCGGTCGTCGCCCGAGGCCTGGAACACCAGCCGCCGCGCGTCGGCATCGCGCTCCAGGAACCGGCCGGAGCCGTTGAAGACCAAGGCCAGGGGACCGATCTTGATCTTGATCGAGCCCTCGAAGTGGTCACCGTTGCTGTTGGCGATCGTCGCGCCCGGGAAGCACGGGGCAAGGCGGTCGAGATGGTTGAACGCCGTCCACGTCTCCTCCACCGAGGCCGGAACGCTGAAGCGGTGGGACAAATCCATGGCTCATCTTCTCGCACGAGCTAGCGGCCGTGGGGCGCGGTTATCGTTGTGGCATGGGTCACGGTGGCGTGGACCCCCTAGACCCGGTCGGCTGCGTCGTGTCCGCCCCCCGCCCCGGCGCAGCTGGCCCATCCACTCTCACGCGGGCTCAGGGCCGGAGCTGCTCCAGCAGGGCGTCGTGCAGGCGTCCGTTGCTGGCGTAACCACCGGCGCCCAATGGTCCCGGCCGACCGTCCACGTCGGTGAACGCTCCGCCGGCCTCGGTCACGATGATCGCGCAGGCCGCCATGTCGTGCAGGGCCAGCTCGGGCTCGCAGGCGAGGTCGACCCCGCCCTCGGCGAGCAGCATGTACGACCAGAAGTCCCCGTACGCCCGGGTCCGCCAGCAGGTGCGCAGCAAGTCGACGAACTGCTGGCCCTGGCCCGACTCCACCCAGGCCGAGATGGACGCGTAGCTGAGCGAGGCGTCCTCCAGGGTGGCGACGTCGGAGACGTGGATAGGGCTCGCCGACATCAGCGACTTGCCCGCGTACGCGCCCCCGCCCCGGCTGGCCCACCAGCGCCGGCCCAGCGCCGGCGCGCTGACCACGCCGACCGCCGGCTCGTCATTGATCATCAGCGCGATCAGAGTGCCCCAGACCGGTACGCCGCGGACGAAGTTCTTGGTGCCGTCGATCGGGTCGATCACCCACCGCCGCGGGCCCCACCCGGCGTCCTCCATCTCCTCACCGTGCACCGCGTCGCGGGGCCGGGCCCGGCTGAGCGTGCGGCGCAGCGCCTCCTCGACGGCCGTGTCCGCGTCGGACACCGGCGTCAGGTCAGGCTTCGTCGTCACGTGCAGGTCGAGAGCCTTGAAGCGGCTCATGGCGATCGAGTCGGCATCGTCGGCGAGCAGATGCGCCAGCCGGAGGTCGTCGGTCAGCCCCCGGTACAGCGCATCGTCGGACCGGGTTGCGGTCGAGGGCGCGGACATGGGGCCCACGCTACTGGCCGGACCCGAGCATCCGGCGAAAAGACTCCAGCCGAGCCGGGGCGAGTCGTCCCTCGCCAACCGCGGTGTCCAGGGCGCACTCCGGCGCCCCGGTCTCGTGGGAGCAGCCGCGCGGACAGTTGGCGGTGATGACGGCGAGGTCTCCGAAGGCGGCGACGATCCGGTTCCGGCTGACGTGGCTCAGCCCGAAGGACCGGACCCCGGGGGTGTCGATCACCCAGGCGTCGCGGGTATCCGGCAGTCGCAGGGCGATAGCCGCGCTCGAGGTGTGCCGACCTCGGCCGGTCACCGCGTTGACCACCCCGATCGCCCGGTCCGCCCCGGGGATCAGGGCGTTGACCAGCGTCGACTTGCCCACCCCCGAATGCCCGACGAAGACGCTGCGGTGACCGTCGAGGACCGCCCGCAGCGGGTCCAGGTCGGCGCCGGGGGAGGTCACGTGGACCGGCACACCCAGCGGGATGTACTGGGCGACGAGGTCGTCGGGACTGGCCAGGTCCGCCTTGGTCAGGCACAGCAGCGGTGCGATCCCGGCATCGAACCCGGCCACCAGGATCCGGTCGATCATCCCCGTCCGCGGCGGTGGGTCGGCGAGCGCGGTCACGATGACCAGCTGGTCGGCGTTGGCGACGATCGGCCGCTCGTACGGGTCGTCGTCGTCCGCGGTCCGCCGCAGCACGGTCTCCCGCTCCGCCACGGCCACGATGCGGGCCAACGTGCCCTCCTCGCCCGACGTGTCGCCGACCAGTGACACCCGGTCCCCGACGATCACGCCGGTGCGGCCCAGGTGGCGGGCCTTGACCGCTGACACCTCACGGTCATCGACCAGGGCGGTGAAGCGGCCCCGGTCGACGGTGACCACCGTGCCCGGCACGGCGTTGGCGTACGCGGGCCGGTCCTTGGTCCGGGGTCGGCTGCGGCGACCGGGACGGTCGAAGGCCGCGTGCTCGTCGCCCCGAAGGCTCACGAAACGGCGTCCACCTGGGAGCTGTTGATCATGGCCTGCCACAGGTCGGCGAACTCCGGCATCGTCTTGGCCGTGCAGCCGATGTCGTCGACGGTGATTTCTGGCACTACCAGGCCGAGCAGAGCGCCGGCCTGAGCCATCCGGTGGTCGGCGTAGGTCCGCCACTCCGCTCCACCCAGCAGGCGGGGGTGGATGGTCAGCCCGTCGTTGGTCTCGTTGACGTGGCCGCCGAGCCGTTCCAGCTCAGCGGCCAGCGCGGCCAGCCGGTCGGTCTCGTGCCCTCGGATGTGGCCGATGCCGTGCAGATGTGTGGTGTCGTCGGCCAGCGCGGCGACCGCGGCGACCACCGGCGTCAGCTCGCTGGCCGCGGACAGGTCCAGGTCGATCCCGTGCAGGTGGTCTGTACCGCGTACGGTCAGGCCCCCCTCGTCGAAGCTCGCCTCGGCGCCGAACCGGGTGAGGATGTCGTGGATCGCGTCGCCCGGCTGCTCGGTCGATCCGGGCCAGTGGGGCACGGTCACCGCACCGCCGGTGATGGCGGCCGCCGCGAGGAACACCGCGGCGTTCGACAGGTCGGGCTCGACCGTCTCCTCCCGCGGCGCGATCGGCCCGGGCGCAACCACCCAGCGGTCGGGCTCGGAGTCGTCGATCCGGACGTGCCGCTCGCGGAGCATGGCCACGGTCATCTCGATGTGCGGCCGGGAGGGGAGCGGCGGGCCGACGTGGCGCAGGTCCAGCCCGCCGGGCAGCCGGGCAGCGACCATCAGCAAGGCGCTGACGAACTGGCTGGATCCGGAGGCGTCGAGGGTCACCGCGACGGGACCGGCTTTCGCGATCCTTGCGGTGCTGTGAACGGTGAAGGGCAAGGTATCGCCTTGGGCCTCGACCGATGCGCCGAGTCTTCTCAGCGCCTCGAGCAGCGGGCTCATCGGCCGGGCGTACGCCTGCTCGTCGCCGTCGAACCGCACCGGCCCGTCGGCCAGCAGGGCCAGGGCGGGCAGGAACCGCATCACCGTGCCGGCCAGCCCGCAGGCGACCGTGACGTCGCCGGAGAACGTGGTCGGGGGAGTGACCCGCCACTGGTCATCGGCCGCGGTGATCTGCACCCCGAGTTCTCGCAGCCCGTCCCGCATCAGTTCGGTGTCGCGCGCATTCAGGCCGTTGCGGATCACCGACGGCCCACTGGCCAGCGCGGCCAGCACCAACGCCCGGTTGGTCTGGGACTTGGAGCCGGGAACACTCACCGTCGCGCGGATCGGCGCCGGAGCGAGTGGTGCGGCCCAGGGCTGGGGCGAGGGTGGGGACGGCACAGTGCTTCGCGGCGTCAGTTCTCCCCGCGCTCGATGTTCTTGGCCCGCTTGTCGGCTTTACGGGCTTCCTTGGCCAGCGCCGCCGCCGCTTTCTCCTCCTGCTTGGCGCGGACCGCTGCCGCCTTCTGGTCTTCCTTGGCCCGGATCGCCGCCAGCTTCTGCTCCTCCTTGGCCCGCACGGCCGCGCGGGCCTTGGCCTGCTGGGCTCGCTCGGCGGCCAGCTTTTTCGCGGCCTTGAACTGCTTCGGCGCGTCCTTCTTGGCCTGCTTGGCCGCTTTCAGCGCGGCTCGACGGGTCTCGTCAGCCTGCTTCGCCGCCGCCTCCTGAGCCCGGGCGAACTGCTTGGTGGCCTGCTTGCGCGCCTTTCTCGAGGAGGCGACGACGGTGCCGACCAGGGCCGCGCCAGTGGCCAGTGCAGTCTCGGCCAGGTCGCTACCCCCGTCGGTCAGCGCCTCCGCCCTCTTGGCGAGCTTGTCGGAGGCCTTACCGGTGGTCTTGGCGATCGCCTTGCCGCCGGCCTGCGCCCGCCACGCCAGGCTGGGCCTGCCCTCGGTGTCCCGCGAGGCCAGCAGCACGCCACCGAGCAGGCTGACGTTCTTGAGGAACTGATGCTGGTCCTCGGCGCGCTGACTCGCGTCGCTGCGGCTCCAGAACGGATGCTTCGCGATCGTGCTGGGCACCAGTGAGCCGGCCAACAGCAGCGCCCCCAGTCGGCGGCCCCTGCCCGAGGCCAACGCGAGGCCGCCGACGACCTGGGTTGCCCCATTCACGCGGACCAGGGTCCGAGCGTCGTCTGGGACATAGGCGGCCACCTGCTGCGGCGCGTAGTCCTTGATCAGGGGCACCACCCGGTCGGTGAGGGGCTCGGCGACCGGGACCAACGAGTCGGGGTCCCGCAGCGCCTTCACGCCGGAGGCGACGAAGTACGAGGCCAGCATGGTCCGATACGCAGCACGCAACATGGTCATGGTCCATTCCTACCGTGTGGGATCTCTGCAGGGGTGACGACCCCCCTTAAGTTCCCCCCGCCGCGTGCACAAAACACACGGGAGCGCGCGATGTCTGTTGACACAGCGTCAACGCCCACCCCGACTGTCGGACGCAGAGGCTAACGTCAAGGTTGTGTGTGGACGTTACTCGGTGTCGATCCCGCCGGCAGACCTGATGGACGAGTTCGACATCGACGACGAGTTCGAGGGCCTGCCTGCGCCGGACTACAACGTGGCGCCGACGGTTGCCGTGCCGTCGATCTTCGAGCGCCGGGTCCGCGACTCGTCCGGTGCTTCTTCGGGGGTCCGAGGGGGTCGTCCCCCTCGCTCGGACAACGTCCGTCGCCGGCTCGCGCCGCTGGTCTGGGGTCTGGTCCCGTCCTGGGCCAAGGACGCCTCGATCGGGTCACGGATGATCAACGCCCGGCTGGAGACCGTGGATGAGAAGCCGGCGTTCCGCAAGGCGTTCGCGGCCCGGCGCTGCCTGCTGCCGGCCGACGGCTTCTACGAGTGGTACGCGGTGGAGGCGCCGCCGGAACCGGGTCGCAAGGGCAAGCCGCGCAAGCAGCCCTTCTTCATCCACCGCTTCGACGGCCAGCCGCTCTACATGGCCGGACTATACGAGATCTGGCGCGACCCCACCAAGGACCGCGAGGACGACTCGGCCTGGCTGCGGACCTGCACCGTGATCACCACCGAGGCCACCGATGCGGTAGGACACATCCACCACCGGATGCCGATGGTCGTCCGGCGCGAGGCCGTCGACGGCTGGCTCGACCCGGGGCTGACCGACCCCAACAAGGTGCGGGAGCTGCTGGCGGTCACCGACGCTGACCTGCTCGAGGCGTACGCGGTGTCGACCGAGGTGAACAGCGTGCAGAACAACCATCCCGGGCTGCGCGAACCGATCCCTGCCGAGGCGACCCTCACTCCGGGCGAGCCGGCGCAGGACCCGTTGGTGTGACCACTGGCACGGTGCTGACGGTGGACACCCCGCAGGGTCCCGGCCGCTGCTTCGTCGACGCGGCCGAGGAGCCGACCTCGCTGCTGGTCCTCGGACACGGCGCCGGGGGAGGGACGAACGCGGCCGACCTCGAGCTGCTGGCCCGGCGGCTGCCCAGCGTTGGAGTCACCGTGGTGCGGTTCGAGCAGCCCTGGCGGACCGCCGGCCGTCGCGTCGCGGGGCCGCCCGCCACGCTCGACGAGGCCTGGCGGGCCGCCGTGGCGGAGCTCCGGGCCCAGCCATGGGCCACTGGTCGGTTGTTCGTCGGTGGGCGCAGCGCCGGGGCCCGGGTGGCCTGCCGCACCGCGCTGGCGGTGGAGGCGGTCGGTGTGGTCTGTCTCGCCTTTCCGCTGCATCTGCCCGGCCGACCCGAGAAGTCCCGGGCGGCTGAGCTGCTCACCGCCGGCGCGCCTCGGCTGGTGCTGCAGGGGACCAAAGACACCTTCGGGACGCCGGCCGAGATCCGCGAGGCGATGGGACTGGCGCCCGGGATCCGCCTGGTCGAGCTTCCCGGGGCCGACCACGGCTTCCGGGTGGCCAAGGCCGCGTCCTTCACCGCGGCCGACCTGCGCATGCGGGTGCTGACCGAGGTTGGCGGGTTCGTGGGCGGGTAGGGAATACCGTGGCGTCGCCCGCGTTCCCCCTTACATGCCCCTGTTCGCCGACCCGTTCACCGAGCCGTCGCGGCGCAGTGGGTCGCCGGTACTCTCGTACGTGATGACCAGCCCCGCGAGCCCCGCCGCTTCCCCGCCGAGCCCGCCGGAGATCGGCCACGCCGAGACCCCCGACGAGCGCCACGCCCGCTTCGAGGCGGACGCGCTGCAGTATCTGGACCAGCTGTATGCCGCGGCGCTGCGGATGACCCGGAACCCGTCCGACGCCGAGGACGTGGTGCAGGAGACATACGCGAAGGCGTACGCGTCATTCCACCAGTTCACCCCGGGCACCAACCTCAAGGCCTGGCTCTACCGGATCCTGACCAACACCTATATCAACTCCTACCGGAAGAAGCAGCGTGAGCCGCAGATCTCCGACGGGGAGAACGTGGAGGACTGGCAGCTGGCCCGCGCCGAGTCGCACACCTCCAGCGGCCTCAAGTCCGCGGAGATGGTGGCACTGGAGCAGCTGCCCGACTCCGACGTCAAGGAGGCGTTGCAGCAGCTCGCCCCCGACTTCCGTCTCGCGGTCTACCTTGCTGATGTGGAGGGTTTCGCCTACAAGGAGATCGCGGAGATCATGGGCACCCCGATCGGCACGGTGATGTCCCGGTTGAACCGGGGCCGGACCCAGCTGCGCCGCCTGCTCGCCGAGTATGCCGAGGAGCGCGGGCTGACCCGGGAAGGGAGCCGGGCATGAACCACCCGAGTTCCGACGACAGCAACGACCACTGCGAGCTCGTCGCCGAGCGGATGCACGAGTTCTTGGACAACGAGCTGGACGAGGCCACCGGGGACGAGATCCGGGCCCACTTGGACGCGTGCGAGCCGTGCCTGCACCGGTTCGACGTGGAGCAGGCGGTGCGGACCGTTCTCCGCCGCTGCTGCACCAGTGAGGTGGCTCCGGCTGCCCTGCGCACGCGGATCGTCACCCAGCTGACCGTCATCCGCCGCACGCTCTAGCGGTCTGCGGCAGGCTGCTGCACTTCTCGGTCCAGAAAGTGCAGCACCCTGACGCGGAATGCTCAGGCGTTGGGGCGCTTGCCGTGGTTCGCGTTCTTCTTGCGCCGCGCCCGACGCTTCCTACCGCCTTTGGCCATGCTGGAACTCCTTGTTCGTCATTGTTAGCAGCGTCCCAGTGTGCCAGAAGTCAGTGGATCGGCTTCTCCTCCGAGACCCGGGCCTCGACACCGGGGTCGCCGATGTCGGCGAAGTAGTCGCTCTCCTTGGTGATGTCGGTGCCGTTGCCGACCTTGAGGCCCGGAAGACGAAGGTCAGCACCACCGTGACGACCACGTTGACCACGAAGGCGGTCAGCCCGATGTAGCCGGTCCACTCCAGCACGGGACCACTTCCTTCAAGTTGGCGTAGGCATCTCACCTTGGTCAGGTCCCACTGCCGCGTCAAGCACCTGGATGTACTGGGTGCCCGCCCCGGCGGCGACCTAGGGTTGCTTCCATGCCATCGATGTCGGAAATCGTCTCCGGGCGAACCGACCTGTCCGAGGACGACCACCAGTGGCTGCGCCTGCTGGTCTCCGAATGGCACCTTTTCGCGGATCTCAGCTTCTCCGACCTGGTCCTGTGGGTTCCGGACCGAGATCCCAACGTCTACTGGGCGGCCGCCCAGATCCGTCCGACCACGGGTCCGACCTCGTTGTTCGACGACGTGGTCGGCGACCTGATCGCCTACTCGCCCGAGCACCTGGTCTCCGACGCCTTCGTCAGCGGCGAGGTGACCCAGACCAGCGAGGCCAAGCTGCTGGCCGGCATCCCGGTCGAGGTGCACGCCATCCCGGTCAAGCGGGGGGACCGGGTGATCGCAGTCGTCGAGCAGCACAAGAGCCAGCTCGACGAGCGGGTGCCCAGCTTCCTGGAGCAGGCCTACCTGGCGACCGCGGCCCAGCTGGCCACGATGATCTCGGTCGGGGCGTTCCCGCTGCCCGACGACGTCACCAACCTGGCCTTCAACCCACGAGTGGGGGACGGGTTCATCCGGGTCGACGCGGTGGGCGACGTCGAGTACGCGAGCCCGAACGCGCTGAGCGCATACCGGCGGCTGGGGCTGATCGGGGACCTGGTCGACGAGCACCTGCCCAGCCTCACCGCCGCCCTGTTCCCGGCCGGGCCCGGGCCGGTCGACGACTCGGTGGCCTCGGTCCTCAGCGGCCGGAATGCCCGGCGTACCGAGCTCGTCTCCGGCGACGCCCACCTGATGGTGCGGGTACTGCCGTTGTGGGTGGACCGGGAGCGCGTCGGGGCCATCGTGCTGTGCCGTGACGTGAGTGACGTGCGCAGCAAGGAGCGCCTGCTGGTCACCAAGGACGCGACCATCCGGGAGATCCACCACCGGGTCAAGAACAACCTGCAGACCGTGGCTGCGCTGCTGCGGATGCAGTCTCGCCGCATCTCCTCGCCCGAGGCGCGGGTCGCGCTGAACGACGCGATGTCGCGGGTCTCCTCGATCGCCATCGTGCACGAGACGCTGGCCCAGGCCTTTGACGAGATCGTCGAGTTCGACCGGGTGGCCGACGGGCTGCTGCGGATGGTCGGTGAGGTCGCCGCATCGTGGGGCGGGGTGTCCGCGGTCCGCCGGGGCAGCTTCGGGCTGCTCTCCGCCGACGTGGCCACCAGCCTGGCGATGATCATCACCGAGCTGTGCCAGAACGCCGTCGAGCACGGGCTCGCGACCCACTCGGGCGAGGTCCGGGTGGTGCCTACCGCGGCGGACGGCCGGCTGCGGGTGGAGATCAGTGACGACGGCCGCGGGCTGCCCGAGGGCTTCGACCTGGCTACGTCGCGCAGCCTGGGCCTGTCCATCGTCACCACGCTGGTGGCCGAGATGGAGGGTTCGTTCGCCCTCGGTCCCCAGCCCGACGGGCCAGGGACCCGGGCCGTGGTCGAAATTCCGATCTAGCCGGCCGCGACGCCGGCGATGGACAGGCCGCTCTTGGTCCTTGACATCACAGGGCAACCGGTATTCGCTGTGGGAATTGTTTGCCTCCATGCAGAGGAGTCGGGGGATGTTCGTACGCCGCACCGTACCCGCCTTGCTGGCCGCCGGTCTGGCCGTTGCCGTCGCTATCGGACCGGCCGTCACCCTGGCTGGTGCCGGGCCGACCACGGGCTCCGGTTCGCCCCCGACGGCCGCGGCTCCCACAGGAGGAGGGTCCAACGGCATCAAAGGTCTCGAGGCGAAGCACTCGCTTCGGGCTCCGGTGACTGACGAGAACTTCTACTTCGTGATGGCCGACCGGTTCGCCAACGGTGATGCCACCAACGACACTGGCGGTATCCCGGGTGGTCCCAACCAGCACGGGTTCGACCCCACCAACAAGGGCTTCTACCAGGGTGGCGACCTCAGGGGGCTGTTGGACCAGATCGACTACATCGAGGATCTGGGTACGACCTCCATCTGGCTGACCCCGAGCTTCAAGAACAAGGCGGTGCAGCTCGAGGACGGTCCCTCCGCCGGCTACCACGGCTACTGGGTTACCGACTTCACCCAGATCGACCCACACCTCGGCACCAATGCAGAGCTCGCCGCTCTCGTCGACGCCGCCCATGCACGCGGGATGAAGGTTTACTTCGACATCATCACCAACCACACCGCCGATGTGATCGGCTACGAGGAGGGGGCACGCACTGCGTACGTGCCGAAAGACGTCGAGCCGTACCGCACCGCGTCCGGCACCCCGTTCGACGACCGGGACTACGCCGGCACCGACAACTTCCCCCCGCTCGATCCCGAGACGTCCTTCCCGTACACGCCGGTGCTCGAGGCGGGCGAGGAGAACCTCAAGGTTCCGGCGTGGCTCAATGACGTGACTCTCTACCACAACCGGGGCAACACCACGTTCGTGGATGAAGACTCGTTCTACGGCGACTTCTTCGGGCTGGACGACCTGTTCACCGAGCATCCGACCGTGGTCGACGGGATGATCGACGTCTACAAGACCTGGATCGGCGACCTGGGCATCGACGGCTTCCGGATCGACACCATGAAGCACGTCAACGACGAGTTCTGGCAGAAGTTCGGGCCTGAGGTCCTCGCGTACGCGCGTAGCCAGGGCAAGAGCGAGTTCTTCATGTTCGGCGAGGTCTTCGACACCACCCGGCCGTTCACCTCGCAGTTCACCACCCGCAACAAGATGCAGTCGGTCTTGGACTTCCCGTTCCAGGACGCGGCCCGCAACTTCGCCTCGAAGGGCCAGCCGACCAACCAGCTGGGGACCTTCTTCCGCGACGACGACTGGTACACCGATGCGGACTCCAACGTGTACCAGCTGCCCACCTTCCTGGGGAACCACGACATGGGTCGGATCGGCTTCTTCGTCAATACCGACAACCCCGGGGCGGGGGAGGCCGAGTTGGTGGCCCGGGACCGGCTTGCCCATGAGCTGATGTACTTCTCGCGCGGCAACCCGGTCGTCTACTACGGCGACGAGCAGGGCTTCACGGGGACGGGTGGCGATCAGGTGGCCCGGCAGACGATGTTCGCCAGCCAGGTCCCTGAGTACCTGGACGACGATCTTCTGGGCACCGACCGGACCCATGCGCAGGACAACTTCAACACCGCGCATCCGCTGTACACCAAGATCCAGGACCTCGCTCAGCTGGCGGAGGATCACCCGGCGCTGCGGAACGGCGCGCACCAGCACCGTTACTCCACCGACCAGGAGGGCATCTACGCGTTCTCGCGCCTCTTGCACAACCAGCAGCGGGAGTACGTCGTGGTGCTCAACAACAGCGAGTCGGCGAAGTCCGCGGCCATCCCCACATACATCGCGAATGGGGCCTTCACCCGGATCTACGGATCATCCGGTCCCGAGCACCTGACCAGCAACGACAGCCGGACGCTCTCCGTCACCGTCCCGGCCTTGTCGACCGTGGTCTACGAGTCGGACCGGCGGATCCCGCGGTCGAACAAGGCGCCGCAGATCACGCTGAACGCCCCTGTGCCTACGGAGGAGACCAACTCCCGCATGCTGGTGTCGGCGAACGTGGGTGGCTCCTCGTTCAACGAGGTGACCTTCTACGCCAAGACCGGCCGCGGTGGCTGGAAGAACATCGGGACCGACGACACGCGCCCCTACCGGGTGTTCCACGACGTCAGCTCGATCGACGACGGAGACCGGGTGGCTTACCGCGCCGTCGTCCGCGACAATGCCGGCCACCAGCGGGTGAGCGGGCAGCGTCAGGCGACCGTCCCGCCGCCCGAGCTCACCATCAAGCTGCCCGCCGAGGGAGCCGGGGTCTTCGGCACCATCGAGGTGCGGGTGCTCGCCGATCCGGAGCGGGCGACCCATGTGGTCCGGATCCAGCGCCGGGTGAACAACGGCGACTGGGTGACCGTCCGCACCGACCGGTCGTCGCCGATCTACAGCTACTACGACGACCTGTCGGATGTGCCGGTGGGCACCACGATCCAGTACCGGGCCATCCTCCGGGAACCGGACGGCACCCGCGTCGTCAGTGACGTCCGGACGGTGAACCGGGTCGCTCCCGTGCCACTGGTGCCCAGTGCCACGGTCGCCGGATCGCTGCAGTCGGAGATGGGTTGCCCGGCCGACTGGGACCCGGCGTGCGACGCGAGCGACCTCACCTTCGACACCAGCGATGGCCTGTGGAAGAAGACCGTGACCCTTCCGGCCGGTGACTACGAGTGGAAGATAGCGGTCAACAACAGCTGGGACGTCAACTACGGAGCCGGTGGCGCAGCGGGCGGGTCGAACCTCGCCCTATCGCTGGCCACCCAGTCGTCGGTGACCTTCGTCTGGGACCAGGTGAGCAAGATCCCGACGGCCACGGTCAACTGAGGGTCGGTCGCACCGAACCGTCGAAACGCCAGCCATCCGTCCGGATGGCTGGCGTTTCGCCATCTGCCCACAACTGCAGCAAGCCGACTGGGCAAAGCAGAACGCCGGGGGATTTCCCCCGGCGTCCAACGACTGGAGGGCTGGGTTAGGCGGTGCGGATCCGGGCTCGCGCGGCTCGGCGCTTCAGCGCCCGCCGCTCGTCCTCGCTGAGTCCGCCCCACACACCATGATCCTGCCCAGCTTCCAACGCCCACTGAAGGCATGCGTCTCGAACGTCGCATCGCCGGCAGACCTGCTTCGCCTCATCGATCTGGAGTAGCGCCGGGCCAGTATTCCCGATCGGGAAGAACAGTTCCGGGTCTTCATCCAGACAGGCGGCACGGTGGCGCCAATCCATGGCGTTACACACTCCTCACTGGTTACTCGGAAGCCCATCGGGGCCCCCGCGTGCTGGTGGAAGCCAGCCACCGTCTACCATGAGGCGCTTAACTCCCACCAAAGACTTTCAAGGATCGTGGGGCAACACAAGGGGGTAGCACGTCGGCTGCCTCACATTTCGTGAGATTCCCCCCTCCGGGCCGCCCGAAACCGGATTTGTCGCATCGTGCCCGTCAAACTGCTGCCCCTAGAGTTGGCCCGTGGCCGACCGCACGCCGTCCCGCCCTACGCCGTTGCTGCTGGCCGCCGCGCTGCTGGGAGTGGAAGCCCTGGCCGCGCTGGTGTTCGGCGGCATCGCGCTGACCCAGATCCGGATCAGCCGGGCCGAGCTCGGCGCGGGCGTGGCCATCTGGATGCTCGGCTACGGCGTCCTGCTGCTGGCCATCGCCCGTGGCGTGTTCCGCGCGCGGCGCTGGAGCCGGGCGCCCGCGGTCGCCACCCAGCTGATCCTGCTCCCGATTGCGTTCAGCTTTCGCGCCGAGCCCACCACCTGGGTGGCCGGTGCGATCGCGGTGTCGGCGGTCGGCACCCTCGTCGGGGTACTGCACCCACGCTCGACCGAAGTCTTCGTTCCGCCCTCGCCCTGAGCCGCATTGGGCCCTGAGCCGCATTGGGCCCTGAGCCTGTCGAAGGGGGCCGCCTCGCTGGGCCTAACCTTCCAGCGCGCCGGTCAGCTCCGCGTCGTGAGCGGCCTCCGCCTCGGCCTCAGCCTTGACCCGACGTAGGAAGGTCCGCGTCCGCTCCTCCTGCGGGTTGAGCAGGACATCGTTCGGTGGGCCTTCCTCGACCACCACTCCCTGGTCCATGAACACCACTCGGTCGGCCACGCCCCGAGCGAAGGCCATCTCGTGCGTCACCACGATCATCGTGGTGCCACTCTCGGCCAGGTCGCGCATGACGGCAAGCACCTCCCCGACCAGTTCGGGGTCCAGCGCCGATGTGGGCTCGTCGAACAGCATCAGCTCCGGTTTCATGGCCAGTGCCCGGGCGATGGCCACCCGCTGCTGCTGTCCGCCGGACAGCTGGGCGGGGTAGTAGTCGGCGCGTTCGGCGAGGCCTACCTTGTCCAGCAGCTCATGTGCCTCGGCTCGGGCTGTGCTCTTCTTCATCCCCTTGACTTGGACCGGCGCCTCCATCACGTTCTCGACCGCCGTCATGTGCGGGAACAGGTTGAACCGTTGGAACACCATGCCGATCCGCGCCCGCTGGCGGGCGATGTCTTTGTCGGTGCGCATGTGCAGCTTGCCGTTGCGCTCCTCGATGCCCACCAGCTCGCCGCCGACCCAGATCCGACCACCGGTCAGCGTCTCCATCTGGTTGATCAGCCGCAGGAACGTGGTCTTGCCCGAACCGGACGGTCCGAGCAGGCAGACCACCTCCCCGGTGTCCACCGTCATGTCGACGCCTTTGAGCACCTCGTTGCCACCGAAGTCCTTGGTCACGTTGACCGCGCGAACCAGAGGCTCGGCCTCGGCCGTAGCGACGTTCACTTGGACGCTCCGATCGTCAGGCCCTTGGCCGCCTTGTCCTTGTCGGCGGCCACGTGGACGCCGAAGCCCCGACCGAACCGCTTCTCCAGGTAGGACTGGATGATCATCAGAACACTGCAGGCGATCAGGTAGTACAAGGTTGCCGCGACCAGGATCGGCAGCACGACGAACGTCCGCGACCCGATGGCCTGCAGCTGGTAGAAGAGGTCAGTGGTCACCGGAATGGCGATCAGCAGCGAGGTGTCCTTGAGCATGGCCGTCGTCTCGTTGCCGGTCGGCGGGACGATGACCCGCATGGCCTGGGGCAGCACCACCCGGCGCATGGCCCTACCGCGGCTCATCCCGAGCGCCTGGGCGGCCTCCATCTGGCCCTTGTCCACGCTCAGGATTCCGGCCCGGGCGATCTCGGCCATGTAAGCGGCCTCGGAGGCCGCCAGGCCGATCACCCCACCCACCAGACCACCGAACAGGGCGTTGGCGTCCAGGGTGAGAAAGCGCCAGTCCCCGCTAAGGCCAAGCCAGTCGATGATCAGCCAGTCGAACGGCACCCCGAGCGAGAGCCCCTCCTGGAAGAGCACGCCGAGCGCGCCCATGATCGTCAGCAGCACGTAGCGGGGGATGGCCCTGAAGAACCAGGTGTAGAGCCAGGACACGCCCCGAAGGACCGGGTTGTCCGACAGCCGCATCACCGCGAGGATGACGCCGAGCGCAACGCCGAAGATCATCGACAGCACCGTGACCAGGATGGTGCCCTTCCAGAATCCCTCGATCACCGGGGACTGGATCATGGCCTCGAGGACGAAGGGCCAGTCGAACGCCGGGTTGTTGATCAGCAGGTTGAGGAACATGGCGGCGAGCACGGCGAGCACCGCGATGGCCACCCAGCGGCCGGGATGCCGGACGGGGGTGGCCCGAATCAGCCCCGGGCGGTCGTCGTTGACCGACGCCGGGGCTGACAGGGTGCTGGTCATGGGTTGACGGCGAAGTCGTCGATAGCGCCCTGCTCGACCCCCCACTTCTTCAAGGCGGCCTCGTACGCACCGTCGGCCTCGATCTGCTCCAGGGCCTCGACGATCGCGTCGGCGAACTCGGTCTCGGCCTTCGGCAGCACGTAGCCGTACGGTGCGGCCTCGTAGATGTCGCCGAGGGTCTCGAGCTTGTCGCCGGTCTGCTTGACCGCGTACGCCACCACCGGCGAGTCGGCCAGCATCGCGTCGGCCTTACCCGTGGCGACAGCGTTCGTCGCCTGGTCCTGGCCGCCGTAGCGAAGCACCTTGATCTCGTTGCCCGCGCACTTCTTGTTCCGGGCGGGGAGGTCATCGGTGTCCTGCACCGTGTCGGTCTGCACGGCGATGGTCTTGCCGCAGGCGTTGTCGGGGTCGACGCCCTTGGGGTTGCCCTTGGCGGTGGCCCACTGGGTCCCAGCCTCGAAGTAGCTGACCATGGTGACGGCTTGCTTCCGCTCATCGTTGATGGTGAACGAGGAGATGCCGATGTCGTACTTCTTGCCGTTCACGCCGTTGATGATTGAGCCGAAGTCAGCCGGCAGCCATTCGGTCTTGACCCCGAACTTGGCCGCCACCGCGTTGAACACGTCGACATCCATGCCCTGCACGGTCTTGCCGTCCGCGGCAAGGAACTCATTCGGCGCGTAGGTGGCGTCGGTGCCGATCTTGATAACGCCGGCGCTCTTGATGCTCTCCGGAAGCATGGCGGAAAGATCCTCGTTCTGGCTCACCGACACCGACGGCGCCTCTGACCCGGCCGGTTCGCCACCCAACGAGTCGGAGCCGCAGGCGCTCAACAGCAAGGCGCCAACGCTGACCGTGACTAGGCCCATCTTCTTGCGAATGTTCACTGAATCTCCTCCTGCGAGTCCTGACGACTTTGGGACAGATCTTTGCACGCAACCCTGACGCAACCACCACCTCGAGGGGTTCGGAACCTGATCGTCACGCAGATCTTGCGGTTCAGTCCACCCGGCCCGCCCCGGCCGACGGCACGCCGACGAAGTGGGCGGGCGGGTCGAACCCGGCCGCGTCGAAGCGCTCCGCGATCTCGGCCGCGACCTGATCGGCTGCGCCTGCGGGCAGCAGCGCGATGATGCAGCCGCCGAAGCCGCCGCCGGTCATTCGCGCGCCCAGCGCTCCGCTGGACCTGGCCGTCTCCACGGCCAGATCCACCGTGGGCACGGTGATCTCGAAGTCGTCACGCATCGAGGCGTGGGAGGCGTCCAGCAACGGGCCCAGCTCGGCGACCCGGCCCGCGCGCAGCAGGTCGGCGGCGGCCAGCACGCGGCCGTTCTCGGTCACCACGTGCCGGACCCGGCGGCGCATCACCTCGTCCGGCAGCTGCGCGAGCGCCGTCTCCAGGTCGTCCACGTCGCGCAGCGCCGCCACCCCGAGCAGCCGGGCGGCCTCCTCACAGCTGGCCCGTCGCGTGGCGTACTCGCTGTCGACCAGGGCGTGGGGGGTCCGGGTGTCCAGCACCAGCAGTTCCAGCCCGGCGGCGGGCAGGTCCAGGGCCACTGGCTCGTCGGCGTGGCTGCGGCAGTCGAAGAAGAGCACGTGGCCGGCCGTGCTCAACGTGGACGCGGCCTGGTCCATCAGGCCGGTGGGCGCGCCGACGAACTCGTTCTCGGCCCGCCGGGCGATCTTGGCCCGCTCGAGCAGGGGCACCTCCAGTCCGCTGAGATCCACCAGGGCAGTCAGCACGGCGCACTCCAGCGCGGCCGAGGACGAGAGGCCGGCTCCGACCGGCACATCGGAGGTGAGCACCAGGTCGGCGGGGGCGACGGGGTAGCCGGCCTCGCGCAGAGCCCAGACCACGCCGGCGGCGTACGCGGACCAGCCCGGCCGGCCGGGGGGCAGCTCCTCTGCCGTAAAGGTCTCGGTGCCTTCCTGGTTCAGCGACGTGACCCCCCAACGGTCGTCGCGGCGCGGGGCCGCGGCCACCGTGACCCGTTGGGCCAGGGCGAACGGCATCACGAAGCCGTCGTTGTAGTCGGTGTGCTCGCCGATCAGGTTGACCCGGCCCGGGGCGGCCCAGACCCCCTCCGGCGGATGGCTCAGCCGCTCGATGAACGCGGCGGTGACAACGTCGGCATCTCGCACGGGTCGTACTCTACGAGCGTGCTCGCCGCCTGCGCCGTCGCTGCCTCCCCGGAGGCACCGCTGGCCGCCTTGGCGGTAGGGGAGGTGGAGCCGCCACCGGTACCCGAGGGCTGGGTCCGGGTCCAGGTGAAGACCGCCGCGCTGAACCAGCACGACGTATGGTCGCTGCGCGGCGTCGGCCTGGCGGCGGAGCGTCTGCCGATGATCCTGGGCTGCGACGCCGCCGGGATCGGGCCCGACGGCCGTGAGGTGATCGTGCACGCGGTGGTCAACGATCCCGACTTCGTCGGCTCGGACGCGACCTACGACCCGCGGCGGTCGCTGCTGTCGGAGCGCTACCCGGGCACTCTGGCCGAACAGGTCTGGGTGCCGACGGCCAACCTGGTCGACAAGCCGGCCGAGCTCAGCTTCGCGGAGGCGGCGTGCCTGCCGACGGCCTGGCTGACGGCGTACCGGATGCTCTTCACCGCCTCAGGCGCCCGGCCGGGGGACACCGTCCTCGTCCAGGGCGCCGGCGGGGGAGTGGCGACTGCCCTGGTCGTGCTCGGCCGGCACGCGGGCCTGCGGATGTGGGTCACCTCGCGGGACGATGCCCGCGGGGCCCGGGCCGTCGACCTCGGCGCCGACCGGGCCTTCGCCTCCGGCGAGCGGCTGCCCGAGCGGGTCGACGCCGTAATGGAAACCGTCGGTGCCGCTACCTGGTCGCATTCCGTCAACGCCCTGCGACCTGGCGGCACCCTGGTGATCAGTGGCACGACCTCGGGTGCCGAACCGGCCAAGGCCGAGCTGACCAAGATCTTCTTCAAGCCGTTGCGAGTGATCGGCTCGACCATGGGCACCCGGGACGAGCTGACCGCGCTCACTCGGATGCTCGTCGCCACCGGCGCCCGGCCGGTGGTCGACCGCGTGCTGCCGTTGGACCGCGTGGCCGACGGGCTGGCGGCACTCATCGACGGCGACGTGTTCGGCAAGGTCGTCGTCGAGCCCTAGCTAGTCCTCGTCGTCGAGCCGGGCCAGCCAGGTCGCCAGCCGCTCGACGGGCACCTCGAACTCCGGGTTCTCGTCGACGAAGGCGCTCAGCCGTTCCGCCAGCCAGCCGAGACTGACCTCCTCCTCGCCGCGGCGACTGGCCAGCTCCTCGATACCGCGGTCGGTGAAGTACATGCGGCGTCCTGGAGCTGTCGATCCGACGGCGTACGCGGGCCGCCGGGTCAGGCCAGGGCCGCGTCCAGCAGCTCGCGCTGCTGAGCCTCGTGCACCTTGGCCGAACCCACCGCCGGGGCTGAGGACGCCGGTCGGGTGATCGGGGTCAGCTTCCATTCTTTGCTGGGGAAGGCCGAGGCCAGGGCGTTGGGCAGGTTCAGGGCGACGAATGACCAGGCCCCCTGGTTGCTCGGCTCGTCCTGCACCCACCGCACCTCGCGCACCTGGTTGAAGCGGGCCAGGTAGTCCGCGATCTGCTTCGTCGGCAGCGGATAAAGGCGCTCGACCGACAGGATGGCCACCTGGCCGTTCCGCTGGAGGGCGTTCCGCCGGTTGACCAGGTCCCACCGCACCTTGCCGGAGCACAGGACCACCGTGGTGACCTGACTCGAGTCCTCGATGGTCGGGTCGGGCAGCACCGGTTGCCATGAGCCCCGGGTGAAGTCCGACGGGTCGGAGGTCGCCAGCTTGTTCCGCAGCATCGACTTCGGAGTGAGGACGATCAGCGGCCGGTGCGTCTCCCCGAGGGCCTGCTGCCGGAGCATGTGGAAGTGGCTGGCCGGAGTCGACGGCTGGGCGACGGTGAAGGCGTCCTCGGCCGCCAGCTGCAGCCAGCGCTCGATCCGGCCGGAGGAGTGGTCCGGGCCCTGGCCCTCGTAGCCGTGCGGCAGCAGCAGCACCACTCCGGACTTCTGGGTCCACTTGGCCTGGCCCGAGGTGATGAACTCGTCGATGATCGTCTGGGCGCCGTTGGCGAAGTCGCCGAACTGGGCCTCCCAGATGACCAGCGCCTCGGGGTTGGCCACGGAGTAGCCGTACTCGAAGCCCATCGCCGCGAACTCGCTGAGCAGCGAGTCGAAGACGTGGAACTTGCCCTGCTCCTCGTCGAGGTGCTTCAGCGGCACCCAGGTGTCACCGGACTTGCGGTCCACGATCGACGCGAACCGCTGCACGAAGGTGCCGCGCCGGGTGTCCTGGCCGGTCAGCCGGACCGTGCGCCCGTCGAGCAGCAGGGACCCGAGGGCGACGATCTCCCCGGTGGCCCAGTCGATCGGACCCTGGGTGATCGCCGCGGCCCGGCGCTGCAGCTGGGGCATCACCTTGGGGTGCACGGTGAAGCCGTCGGGGAACGTGGTGTGGGCGTCGGAGATCTTCTTCAGCGTCTCGACAGTGATCGCCGTGCCGTGCTTGGCGCCCTCCTTGGCCGGGTAGACCGGCACCCGGTTCAGGTCCACGTCCTTCGCCTTCGCCTCGGGGTTGCGGACCTCCTTGAACACGCTTTCCAGCCGCTGCTGGAACCTGGCCATCACGGCTTCGGCATCCTCGACGGTGATGTCGCCGCGGCCGATCAGGGCCTCGGTGTAGAGCTTGCGGACCGAGCGCTTCTTCTCGATCAGGTCGTACATCCGCGGCTGGGTGAAGCTAGGGTCGTCACCCTCGTTGTGCCCCCGCCGCCGGTAGCACATCAGGTCGAGGACCACGTCCTTGTTGAACTCCTGGCGGAACGCGAAGGCGAGCCGGGCCACCCGGATGCAGGCCTCCGGGTCGTCGCCGTTGACGTGGAAGATCGGGGCCTGGATCATCCGGGCCACGTCGGTGCAGTAGATCGACGACCGAGACTCGGTCGGCGCGGTGGTGAAGCCGACCTGGTTGTTCACGATGATGTGGATGGTGCCGCCGGTCCGGTAGCCGCGGAGCTGGGACAGGTTGAGGGTCTCGGCGACCACTCCCTGGCCGGCGAAGGCGGCGTCGCCGTGCAGCAACACCGGCAGCACCGGGAACGCGCCGCCCTGGTCGAGGATGTCCTGCTTGGCCCGGGCGATGCCCTCCAGCACCGGGTTGACGGCCTCCAGGTGGCTGGGGTTGGCGGCCACCGACGTCCTGATCGTCGCCCCGCTGAGGGCGGTGAACTGGCCCTCCGAGCCCAGGTGGTACTTCACGTCTCCGGAGCCCTGCACGGTCCGCGGGTCGATGTTGCCCTCGAACTCCCGGAAGATCTGCGCGTACGACTTGCCCACGATGTTGGACAGGACGTTCAGCCGGCCGCGGTGCGGCATGCCGATGCAGACCTCCTCCAGCCCGGTGTCGGCCGCCTGCTCGCAGATCTCGTCCAGCAGGGCGATCGCGGACTCGCCACCCTCGAGCGAGAAGCGCTTCTGCCCGACGAACTTGGTCTGCAGGAAGGTCTCGAAGATCTCGGCCTCGTTGAGCTTGTCCAGGATCCGCAGGTGCTCCTCGCGAGGCAGCGACTCGTGCGGCCGCTCGACCCGGTCCTGGATCCACTTGCGCTGGGCCGGCTCGGAGATGTGCATGTACTCGATGCCGATGGTGCGGCAGTAGGAGTCACGGAGGATGCCGAGGATCTTGCGCATCTTCATCAGACCCTGGCCGCCGGCGAACGAGCCGGTGGCGAACTCCCGGTCCAGGTCCCACAGGGTCAGCCCGTGGGTCTGCACGTCGAGGTCGTGGTGCCGCCGCTGCCGGTACTCCAGCGGGTCGGTGTCGGCCATCAGGTGCCCGCGGACCCGGTAGGCGTTGATCATCTCCATGATCCGGGCCTGCTTCGGGATCTGGTCCTCGTGGTCGCTGCTGATGTCCTGGGCCCAGCGGATGGGCTCGTACGGGATGCGTAGCGCGGCGAACACGCTGTCGTAGAAGCCGTCCTCGCCCAGCAGCAAGGCGTGCAGCCGCTGGAGGTACTGCCCGGACTGGGCGCCCTGGATCACCCGGTGGTCGTAGGTGGAGGTCAGCGTCATCACCTTCGCGACGCTCATCAGGGACAGCTTGTCGGGGTCGGAGCCCTGGAACTCGGGCGGGTAGTCCATCGAGCCGACGCCGATGATCGTGCCCTGGCCCTGCATCAGCCGGGGCACCGAGTGGTTGGTGCCGATGGTGCCGGGGTTGGTCAGCGTGATGGTGGTGCCGGCGAAGTCCTCGACGGTCAGCTGCCCGGCGCGGGCTTTCTTGACCATCTGCTCGTACGCGGTCCAGAACTGGGCGAAGTCCAGCGTCTCGCAGCTCTTGATGCTCGGCACCAGCAGCTGGCGGGTGCCATCGGGCCTGGGCAGGTCGATGGCCAGGCCGAGGTTGACGTGGGCCGGCACGACCATGGTCGGCTTGCCGTCGACCACCTCGTAGCCGTTGTTCATCTCCGGGTGCGTCTTGAGGGCCTGCACCATGGCGTACCCGATCAGGTGGGTGTAGGACACCTTGCCGCCGCGGGCCCGGCGCAGATGGTTGTTGATCACCACGCGCTGGTCGATGAGCAGCTTGACCGGCAGTGACCGGACGCTGGTCGCCGTGGGCACCGTCAGCGAGACGTCCATGTTCTTCGCCGTGCGGGCCGGGGCGCCCTTGAGGGTGTTGCGGACCGGGGCCTCGAGCGACACGTTGGGCCGGTTCGCCGGGTTGGGCGGGTCGGCGGGGACGCCGCCGCGCGCCCCCGGGCTGGTGGGCCGGCTGTCCTTGCTCGGGGCCGGCCGCTCGACGGTCGGCGGACGCCGGGAAATGGCCTCCGGCCGCCGGGCGGCCGGGGCGGCGGTGGCCGTCGGCTCGGTCTGGGCGGGGGCCGGAGCCGGGGCTGCGGCGCGCGGTTGGTCGACGGCCCGCCGCGGCTCAGCGGGTTTGCCGGGCGCCGGCCTCGGGGCGGCCTCGCCGGCGGCCGCCCGCGCCGGCTGGCCGGCGTTGCCGTTCGCATCGTTCGGGGCGCCGTGGGTCTGGAAGTACTTGGCCCAGGTCTCGTCGACCGAGCTGGGGTCAGCGGAGTACTGCTCGTACATCTCCTCCAGCAACCAGTCGTTGGCGCCGAAGTCCTCGTCGACGGCGCTGGATGATTGGTCGGGCACGATGGCCACAGCTTCGCCTTCCTGGTACTTGCCTCGCGGGCTCACACCCGCCTGCGGCCCCGTCCTGCGATCACCGCCCGGCGGGCCTGTTCCAGGCTACCCAGGATTAACACCTCAACCGGTCAGCAGGGGTGGTGGGTCCTGGGCCGATCTACAGCGATCATCCATCGCCGGTTCTCCGCTGTCCAGCACCGAGGAAGCGCCAGGCCCGGGTGATGACATAACCGGCGAACGCCAGCAGCGCCACATTGCGCAGGGCGGTGACCACGGTGGCGACGACGATCATCGCCTGTCCACGGCGGCCGAGCAGGCCGTTGTACAGCGTCGGGTAGACCAGGTGGGTCAGCAGGGCGAGCGCGAGCAGCGCATACGCGGTGTGCCGGATGGCCGGCCGTTCGGCCGGCGTGGCCTGGTGGCGGAGCAGCAGCAGCGCGGCGCCCGGGCCGCCGAGCCAGAGCAGGTACTGCGGGCTGAGCGTCTTGTTGGTCACGATCATCAGCGCGATCGTGGTCAGGACCAGGAAGGCGACCGCGACCGGGGTGCCGCCGCCGGCCCGGAACGCGCGGACGAACAGCACGGCCAGGACGGCCAGTCCGACGACGGTGGCGACGTTGCTGACACCGATCCAGAACCCGACGCCCGGACCGAAGACCTCGTACGCCTGGAAGGGCGAGGGTGCGACGGTCCAGACGTCGGGACGGGCGGCCCGCGCCACCATCAGCGGGATGCTCCAGACCGACTCGATCTGCAGCCCGCGGCCGGACTGCCAGGTCAGAGGCGAGAACAGCCTGGTCATCCCGCCGGCCAGCAGGCTGACGGCGGCCAGCCCGAAGCCGACGACCACGAATGCGATTCCGGCGGGGCGGCGGTCGGGCTTGTAGGCGAGGAACGAGGGGATGAGCAGGGCGGGCCAGAGCTTGATCGCTGCGCCCAGCCCGGTCAGCGCGCCGGTGACCCATGGTCGGGTCCGGGCCGCAAGAAGTGCGCCGCCGGCCAGCACGGCGGGCAGCATGTCGAAGCGCAGGTAGCTCAGCGCTCCCACCAGCGGGGCGAACAGCACCCAGAAGTCCACCGCCCGGTCGTGCCGTCGGCCCGCTGAGCGGTAGAGGGCGTAGGTGAAGACGGCATCCAGGGCCAGCATGAAGATCAGAAAGGCCACCAGATAGCCGGTGCGGGTACCGGCGCCGGCCCCGTAGGGGAGCAGCAGGATCCAGACCACCGGGGTGGGGTACTCGTTGAGCGTCTGGCCCAGCCCCACGTCGAAGAGCGCGACGAGCTTGCGGCGGTAGTAGAAGACGTCGCCGGTGATGTACCGCTCGGCCGCCAGGAGCAGCAGCAGGCACAGCGTGCGGGTGACCAGCCAGCCGATGATGATGCTGCGCACGCCGCGGTGCCGGTCGTACCAGGCACCGAGCCGGCGCAGCCCGGTCCGCGGTTGGTCCTCCACCGAGCCGATCACCCCCACAGTGTGGCGGACTCAGGAGTGGTTCACGACTCCGAGACGGGTATCGGCCACCTGACCATGATCAATCTCGCCGACGATGACTTCGTCAGCATCGAGCTCGTCTTCGATCCGCGCCGCGATGACCGAGACCAGGGCAGCGTCCCTGCCACTTCGTTATCCAGATGGAGTCGATGGACGCCACGATCAGCCGGCTGGTGGCCTCAACGGCATTGCCGTCGAGGATCCCGGGTCTCCGGATGGTTCGGCGGACTTCGAACCACGTTGATCACCGATCCCGACGGCAACCGGATCGAGCTCGTCCAGTGGCCAGCGGGCTACTCGGACGGCATGACCGCGGCCGACTGGTCGGACTGACCCGGCGCGGTTGGCGATTGATCTATCGACGCTGGTCCAGCAGCCCCGGACCGAACCCCTGTCAGCCGCGAGATCGTGGGTTCGTACGCTGAGGCTTGCCGGACCTGGCACAAAAAGGGAGATCAAGATGGGCGCACTGGAATGGATCATCATCGTCGTCGTTGTTCTGGCGATCATCGCGGCCTTGGTCGTGGTGTTGGGGCGGCGGCGCCGCGCCGAGGCTGAGCAGGCCCGAGCCGCGAAGCTGCGGGAAGAGGAAGCGCGGACGCGGCTGGAGGCCAGCGAGCGGGAGGCGAATGCCGCCGAGGCGGAAGCCAAGGCCCGACGGGCTCGACTCGAAGCCGAGAAGCTGGAGATGGAGGCCGAGGCTCGGGCGCGAGACGCGGAGGCATCCCGCGAACATGCCCAGCAGCATCAGGATCGGCTGTCGCAGCTCGATCC
Organism: uncultured Actinomycetota bacterium; assembly: GCA_963808435.1. Taxonomy (GTDB): domain Bacteria; phylum Actinomycetota; class Actinomycetes; order Propionibacteriales; family Propionibacteriaceae; genus Microlunatus. The sequence continues at coordinate 231,878 of CAWEFW010000029.1, forward strand.
CGGGGACGCGCGTCGCTCCGCGGACCAGCGGGACGCCGCCGTACGGCCGGAGGACGAACCTCGTCAGGCGGATGCGCCGCGAGGAGGTCCCTACGACGACGATCCTCGTCAGGCGGATGCGCCGCGAAGGGGTCCCTACGACGACGATCCTCGTCAAGCGGATCCGCCGCGAAGAGGTCCCTATGACGATGACCCCCGCTGAGCGGAGAACCGTGCGGCTGAGCGACTCGGGTCGCCAGAGTCGCTGAGGCAAGCAACGCCCGAGCACGAACAGGCCGACGCCGAGTGCCGCGACTGCGACACGGCGTCGCGCAGTCCGACCGCGTCCGCGCGCAAAGGTGAAGTAGACCGGCAAAGACGTCGACCGGCCGAGCAGGGACCTGCCTCTGCGGTGGCGGTTGCTGTGTAACGATACACAGCCTACGCTTGGCCCATGGGTTCGGCGGTCGCTGCGAAGCGGGTCACGCTCGCGCAGGTGGCAGAGCGGGCCGGCGTGTCGGTGATGACCGCCTCATACACCTACAACCGGCCTGGTCGGGTCTCCGACCAGGCTCGCGCGAAGGTCCTCGCGGCGGCGGCCGAGCTGGGGTACTCGGGTCCCGACGCGAGTGCCCGGTCGCTGCGCCGCGGGGCAACCCGCACGCTCGGGGTCGTGATGGGGGAGCATCTGAGCTACGCCTTCGAGGATCCGCAGGCGGTGTCCTTCTTGGCCGGAATCGCCGAGGTCTGCGCCGACCGCGGCTTTGGCATGACGATCCTGCCGATCACAGGCGCTCCTGACGACACCGCCCGGATCACGGGCGCGGCCGTCGACGGGTACATCGTCTGGACAACCTCCGACGACGATCCGATCCTGGCGGCCGTGAAGGCGATGAAGCGGCCAGCGGTGGTGCACGGCGGGCCGGCCGTCGACGCGCTTGCCCTGGTGAGCATCGACAACCGGGCCGCAGCGCGGGCCATCGGTGCGATCGCGTTCGCGGGCGCCAAGCGCCCGGCGGTGGTGAGCCAACCGCTTTCCCGGGAGCGGATCAGCATGGTGACTCGGGGCCCGGCCACCTCCGGCGTGCTGTTTCCCGTCACTCGGGAGCGCATGGAGGGGTATCGGCAAGCAGCCGAGGACACCGGCCTCGACTGGCGCGACGTGGTCGTCGCGGTCTGCGCGCGTAACGACTCGGCCGAGGCTGAGCGGATGGCGGCGACATTGCTGTCCGCCGCCGGGCCACCCGACGCGATCGCCGCAATGAGCGACCAACAGGCGGCCGGAGTCGTCAGCGCGGTTCGCGCGGCCGGTCGGGTCATCCCGGACGAGGTGGCCGTGACCGGGTGGGATGATGCGACCGTGGCGGCACAAATCGGGCTGACGACTGTCGCGCAGTCGCTGCGCGACCAGGGTGCGGCCTGCGCTCGCGCCGCACTCGGTCAGGAACCGGGCTCGCATGCCGACTCGTGGTCCATCGTCCGCCGAGCGAGCACCCGCAGCTGATCTTCATGCGGAACCCGGTTAGTGGCGAGCGGCGCTGGTCAACGGGCGGCCATCGCGGCCAGGATGTTGCGGACGCCGCCGTAGTCGACGGTCTTGGCACCGACCTTGCCGCTGACCACCCGGCCCGACACTGCTGGTGGTGGGCGCCACCGGCAGGTCCAGGGCGGTGGCCGGGTCCGTCACGTCGAGCGTTGCTGCAGGAGAACATCGCCGCCGCCGATGTCGAGCTGACCGCCGACGACCTGTCCCAGATCGAGGCCGCGGCCGCGGCGATTCCGGTGCAAGGAGGCCGCTACCCCGAGCATCTCGAGAAGATGACCAATCTATGAGTGGCGAGGGCCACAGACTTCGGGCCTGGATGAACCCCCGCCGACCGTCGTACAGCCGATATGAAAGGCCATGGATGTGAGTGACGTCGTTGTCGTCATCGGAGCCGGGTCGATCGGCCAGGCGATCGCGCGGCGGGTGAGCGCGGGCAAGCAGGTGCTGCTCTCCGATCTGCGCCAGGAGAACGCTGACGCGGCGGCCGAGGTCCTGAGCGACGCCGGCTTCGAGGTGAGCACCACGATCGTCGACGTGTCGTCGCGGGAGTCGGTTCAGGCCCTCATCCAGGCCGCAACGGCGCTCGGGGACGTCACCGGCGTCATCCACGCCGCCGGCGTGTCGCCGAGCCAGGCATCGCCGGCGACAATCCTGTCGGTCGATCTGTACGGCACCGCGTTGGTGCTCGAGGAGTTCGGGCACGTCATCGCCTCGGGCGGTGCGGGCGTGGTGATTGCGTCGCAGTCCGGACACCGGCTGGGGGCGCTGACCGCTGAGGAGGACGCCGCGCTAGCCATGACGCCCACCGACGAGCTGCTCGGCCTGCCGATGCTGCAGCCGGACCAGGTGACGGACTCGCTGCACGCGTACCAGCTGTCCAAACGGGGGAATGCGCTGCGGGTGATGGCTGAGGCGGTGCGGTGGGGCAGGCGTGGTGCGCGGGTGAACACGATCAGCCCCGGCATCATCGTCACCCCGCTGGCGAAGGATGAGCTCACCGGACCGCGCGGGGAGGGCTACCGGCGCATGATCGAGCTGTGCCCCGCCGGACGTGCGGGAACGCCGGACGAGGTCGGAACCGTCGGCGCGCTCCTGATGGGCCCCGAAGGCGCGTTCATCACTGGCAGCGACTTCCTCATGGACGGGGGAGTCACCGCCGCCTACCGCTTCGGAGAGCTCGCTCCGAGGTAGGAGAAGACGCTCCGGCGAGGGTGCTACAGGAGCGGACCCGAACCGGCCGTCGACGACTATCGCGGCGGAGGTATCGACCTCGGGACCCATCACGTGCTCACCAACGCGTCTGGCCCGTTGGCCTATCTATGCGCGTCGAGCTTCTTCTACCTGATCGGCCTGTTCGCGGTCGGCGGCACCACCGCCTTCTACGCCCAGTACGTGCTGGGCAATATCGGTCTCGTCGGCCTCATCACGCTGGTCAACACCGGCATCACGCTTCTCATCACCCCGTTCATCCCGAAGATCATCGACCTGTTCGGCAAGAAGAACGTCTTTCAGTACTGCGGCTTGTTCACCATCGTCGGCGGCGTAGGCCTGTTCCTGGCTCCCGCGAACATGTTCTGGCTCGTCCTGCTCACCCTGGCCATCAAGGGGATCGGCGCCAGCCTGATCAATACGGTGATGTTCGGTCTGGAGGCCGACACGGTCGAGTACGGCGAGTGGACGACCGGCAGGCGGAGTGAGGGCGCCACGTACGCGCTGTTCTCCTTCACGCGCAAGGTGACGCAGTCGATCGGGGGCGCTGTCGGCGCCTGGGCCCTGGCCATCGGCGGTTATATCGCCGCCAGTGCCACCAACCCGAGCCCGGTCCAGCCGGAAGCGCCATCATCGCCATCAAGGCCACCATCGGGCTCCTGCCCGCCCTGGCCGCGCTGATCGCCATGCTCATCTTCGTCAAGTACCCGCTCAACGACGACAAGTTCAAGCAGATCCGCGACGAGACCGAGGCCCGGAAACAGGCCGCGATCAGGGCGCACCACGAGAAGCTCGAGGACGTCATCATTCCCCGACCACACTGTGTAGCCAAGGGCGGCGTCGCCCGGTCCTCATCGTGGACCGGGCGACCGCCCACAACATCACCGCCGTCGAGAGAACCTGGAGCCCGAGCATGAGCAAGCCAGATCTGACCGCCACCCCGTACGAGCTGGACGACCAGGCCATCGTCTGGGTGCGCAGCACCATCGACGCGATGGACACCGACGAAAAGGTCGGGCAACTGTTCATCAACCTGAACAACCGGTTCGATGAGGAGTTCGTCAACCAGATCGTCGACACCTACCACCCGGGCGGGATGCGCTACAACCACACCGACTCGGCCAGCATCCAGGCCCATATCCGGCAGGCCCAGGCCCGGTCGAAGGTGCCACTCCTGGTCGCCTCCAACATCGAGGCCGGCGGCAACGGTGCCAGCAACGACGGCACTTTGGTGGCGACGCCGCTGCAGACCGCCTCCACGCCCGACACCGAGGCCGCCCGGCTGATGGGCCTGGTCGGCGGCCGGGAGTCCCGAGCGCTGGGCTGCAACTGGGCCTTCACCCCGATCGTGGACATTCACCACAACTGGCGCAACACGGTGATCGCGACCCGCGCGTTCGGCGACGACCACCAGACGGTGATCAAGTACGCCGCAGCCTTCAGCCAGGGCGTCCGCGAGGGGGCTGGGGACCGGCCGATCGCCCTATGCATGAAGCACTTTCCCGGCGACGGACGTGATGAACGCGACCAACACGTCGTCACGTCCTTCAACGACTGCACCGTCGAGGAGTGGGACGCCACCTATCGCAAGATCTGGGAGTGGGGCATCGCCGCTGGGCTCGAGTCGATCATGGTCGGTCACATCATGCTGCCCGAGTACTCCCGCAAGCTTCGCCCCGGGATCTCCGACGCCGACATCCTGCCGGCCACGGTCGCCAGGGAGCTGCTGACCGACCTGCTGCGCGATGACCTCGGGTTCAACGGGGTCATCCTGACCGACGCTTCCCTGATGGTCGGGCTCACCTCAGCGCTGCCGCGCGAGCGGCAGATGGTCCAGGCCATCACCGCCGGTTGCGACATGATCTTGTTCTTCCGCAACCACGACGAAGACTTCGGCTTCGTCCGGGCGGCCGTCGACTCCGGGGAGATCACCGCCGATCGGCTGGACGACGCCCTCACCCGGATCCTCGGGCTCAAAGCGAAACTCGGTCTGCACCGGCGGGCGGCGAACGATCTGGTGCCGCCGGTGGCCGAGCTGGAGGTGGTCGGCTCGGCGGAGCACCACGAGATAGCGGCTCGGGTTGCCGACCAGACCATCGCCCTGCTCAAAGACACCGCCGGAACCCTCCCGCTGGATCCCGAGGGGCATCGGCGTCTCCGCCTCTACTGCCTGGAGAGCGCGCCCGACTTCACCGGAATCGTTCCGGAGTTCAAACGGGTCGCCATCGAGGAGCTGACGGCGGCGGGGTTCGAGGTCAGTGTCTTTCGCACTGCGCAGGAGCTGGCCGCCGCCGGGCGGGCTCTCGACATGCAGGACTTCATCGCCTCGGAAACCCACGGTTACACCGACAAGTACGACGCTGCGCTGATCCTGGCCAATGTGTCCGACTTCGCCCAGCAGGGCGCTCTGCGCATCAAGTGGTCGATGCCGATGGGGCCGGAGATGCCGTGGTACGCCGCCGAGGTGCCGACGGTGTTCGTCTCGCTCAACATGCCGAACCACCTCATCGACGTACCCATGGTCAAGACCGCGATCAACGCCCACAATCCCACCGCCGAGACAGTCAGAGCCCTGGTGGCCAAGCTGGTCGGTCGCAGCGAGTTCACCGGCACCCACAACGAGAACGTCTGGTGCGGTTCTTGGGACACCCGCCGATAAGCCTCACCGAACAGTGCAGCACCATTCGAGCTACGTCACTAGCCCAGCGGACGCGGTGCATTCCCTTTGCCTTCCTCGCTCATGAGTTTCGAGCGATCGTGCCGATCGACCAGGCCGCCGAGGTAGGGCAGCGCATCCTGGCTCGGGCTAGCCGCCGGCCCAGAAAGGCGAAGGCGCGCCGGCTCACAAAGGAAGTACTGACAGACCCTTCCACGGTCTAATCGTCCGGTTGTAGCGTCAGAAACATGCCGGCACAGTGGCGGAGCAGGTCGACCCGACCGGTCCGTCCGCGTCTGGGCACCAGGTCCTGGTCGTGCCCAGAGCATTGGCCGTCGTTGACGCGTCATCCTTTTCGGCGGTAGATCATCTTCTTCTCGGAGGGTAGGAAATGACAGCGGACACTGGAGCGGTCAGCCAGAAGCTGAGCACAGGAATTCGGCTGCGGCTTTCGTTGATGATGTTCCTGCAGTTCTTCGTGTGGGGTGCCTGGTTCGTCACGATGGGCACGTTCCTGGGCCAGGGTCTGTCCGCCTCCGGAAGCCAGATCAGCCTCGCCTATCTGACGCAGTCCTTGGGGGCCATTCTTGCGCCCCTCATCATCGGACTGATCGCCGACCAGTTCTTCTCTGCGCAGAAAATTCTCGGGGTGCTGCACATTGCTGGCGCGGTCCTACTGTGGATCGCGGGGGACGCCGCGCGGTTCGGCCTGTTCTTCCCGCTGATCCTCGGCTACATGATCTTGTACATGCCGACACTGGCGTTGGTGAACTCGGTGTCGTTCCGCCAGATGCGGGATCCCGAGCGGCAGTTCCCGGGAGTGCGGGTCTTGGGCACGATCGGATGGATCGTCGCCGGACTGATCATCGGCTGGTTGGGCTGGGAGCAGGGACAGCTGCCCCTGACCTTCAAGATGGCGGCGGTGGCGTCGCTGATCTTGGGGATCTACAGCTTCACGCTTCCCGCCACGCCGCCCACCGGCCGAGGTGAGAAGTCCAGCATGCGCGAGATGCTGGGCTTGGAGGCGCTTGGCCTGCTCAAGTCGCGCTCGTACCTGGTCTTCTTCCTGTCCTCGATCGCGATCTGTATTCCGCTCGCCTTCTACTACAACTTCACGAACTTGTTCCTCAACGAGGTAGGCGTGAACGCGGCCGCCGCGGTCCAGTCCCTTGGTCAGGTGTCCGAGGTGGGATTCCTGTTGCTGCTGCCGTTCCTGCTGAAGCGCCTCGGGGTCAAGATGACCCTGGCGGTCGGCATGGCGGCCTGGGCGCTGCGTTATGTCTGCTTCGCTTTCGGCGACTCCGGCGGTCTGTTCTGGTTGTTGCTGGTCGGTCTGCTTCTGCACGGCATCTGCTACGACTTCTTCTTCGTCGCCGGACAGATCTACACCAACCGGTTCGCCGGCGACCGGTTCCGCAGCTCCGCCCAGGGGCTCATCACCTTGGCGACCTACGGCGTCGGCATTCTGATCGGCTCGCTGGTGTCCGGACCAATCGTTGACTACTTCGCCACCGCCGATGCCCATCTGTGGCGCCAGATCTGGATCATCCCCGCGGTCATCGCCGCCGTCGTCCTCGTCCTCTTCCTGCTTCTGTTCAAGGACCGAAGCACTACCGCGACAGCGAGCCTTGGCCTGGAATCGGAGGTCACGACGCTCGAGGCGCCCGGCGCTCCACTGCCCATGCCGAGGCACCGAGACGTGGACCGCTGACCTCAGGTTCTGGCTCTCGTTCTGGCGTGGGCTGCTTGCCACGCCGGCGTCACTCTGGTGGTGACGAAGCTGGGCCGGCCGGCATGTCGTTGCCGGATGCGCGTTACGTTCCGGACGAGCTGACTCCGCGGACCGTGAAGCGCAGTCTGGGTGGTCGAAGGGCGCCTCTGTCAGACCGGACGCGGCTGCGGGTCATGGTGATGCTGGGAGTCGGCAGCGAAGATCCGCTCGTAGATCTCGTAGATCAGTCCGGCCTTGGCATTGTTGTAGCTCGTCACATCGTCGAAGCGACGCTCAGCCAGGGCAACTTTGTGCTCGCCGTACGCAGCCCGGTCCTCCGGATGGCTCTGCAACCAGTCCCGGAACGCACACGCCCGGCGCGGCTCTACCGCGTCACGGGAAAAGACGTGCACGTTGCTGCGCGGATCGGTGCCCTCGAGCAGCCGGTGTTCCTCCCACTCGGGTTCTCGAATGGCCAGCGTGAATCCGGCCGCTTCCAAGGCCGCCAGGTAATCGTCCTCCGCAGCCGAGTCAGCCACGATCAGCTCGACATCGATGATCGGCTTCGCCCAAAGACCGGGTACCGCAGTTGAGCCGACGTGCTCGACCGCCAGCGCACTCGGGCCAAGCGCACCGATGATCCTCGTTCGGATCCGTTCGAAGGCGGCTGGCCACCCCGGGTCGGGCGGCACCACCGTGACCTCGCCGGTACGGCGGGGCATCAGCAGCCGGCTGTCCACCTCGGCCGGATCTATCAGCTGAAACGGCTGCCACAACGGATGGGTCGTCATGCCTCAACCTAAAGGTCTCTACCCTGCAGGCGACCCGAACGCCACAAGCCCGCACTTCAAAGGTCACCCGGGGACGGGCCGAGACTCGGGGCTCGATCTGATCAGACCCTCCGCCATAGCGTGCCGATCGCGGACTGGCATACAGGCATCCACGCTTATGACCAAGCTGGCCGGTGTGCTGCGCGCAAGAAGGGCCAGCGGAACGCTCGGGTCATGACCGGAACCCCACGTTAACGTGACCTCCCGTCGGCCTGAGCGCGCTGCACAACGCGTACTGACCGACGGGAGCGAACGTTAGCGTGGGTTTCTGACGATCCGCGCTGCGGCCAGTGGCTACGGATACCAGCCGAGGATCACGGCCAGAACCAGCACGATGAAAAAGCCTTCGACGCCGTGCACGATAATGCCCATCCACAGGCTGCGGTAGCGCTTGGCGGCCCAGGCATAGCCGAAGGAGCTGGTGATCATGCTGGGCCAGGACCAGATCTTGTGCACGTGATCGCCGGACCGGAAGGCCTCGCGCCGTGGTCGTCCGTGGATCGAGGCTTAGTCAGAAACGGGAATGGTGAGCGGGAGGTGGCGCTACAGGCTCAGCGGTCCACGTCGTATGCGCTCACGGGCTTCTTGGAGGCTGAGGCTGGGTGGACGTACTCGTGCCACCAGTCGGCTCCAGCCTCGGCGATGGCTCGGACGTAGCGCGCTTCGGCGGCGAGGTTGTCCTGGCGACCGCGTCCACCCACGACGATAGTGAAGGGGTTGGCGGTCTTGGCTCGGTTGAGCGCGTCGGACCGCAGCTGGCGAACGTCACCGACGGTTACGTCCTCCCAGCCGCCGGGAATGCGGTAGAGGCAGGCGCCGTCCCAGCGAAGCGCCCGAGCCCGCGGTCCTGGCCGCGTGAGGGACGCCTCCGATCCAGATGGGGATTCGTGGGCGAGCAACCGGCCGCGGAAGGAGCTCGGCTTGCTCGAGGTGGAACTCGCCGTCGCGGGAGACAGGCTCGCCTGACCAGAGGGCGGCGATCACGTCGAGCGCTTCGTCGACCCTGCTGGCCCGTTCGCGATCGCTCATGGGCGCACGGAACCGGCTCCCCTCAGCAGCGGCGTTGTCGCCGATACCAACGCCCAGCACGGAGCGTCCGCGGGAGATGTGATCAACTGTGGTCGCCTGAGCCGCGACCGTCCATGGTTGTCGCCAGGCCAGTGGGGTGACGATCGAGGCCAGCGTCACACGTTCGGTCGCTGAGGCCATCAGACCGAGCGTTATCCAGACATCGTAGGGTGTCGAGCCGATCGGCGAAGGCGAGGTAGTCCTCACAGAAGACCCCGTCCCAACCGGAGTCCTCAGCCAGCGCTGCGAGTTCGGCTTGCAATACGGGCGCACCCCATCGCCCCGCCGGCGATATGTCCACCGCAAACCTCATGGCAGACTCCTAGCCGAAGAACCTAGCGGCGAACACCGACAATGGTCGCAATCGGCGGCCCTCGTAAGCCGACCGCTCAGCGGAGCAACGTCGCGGGGGCTGGTAGGGACATTGGGACCACAGGGGTGCGCCGTCCCATTAGACCCGTCGGGGCTGCTGCCCGATGAAGGTGCGCCCTCAACAGATCTTGTCAAGAGCCGACGCGAAGCGGCCCGCAGCGAAGCGAGGACACGCGGAGCGGAGGGCCGGCGCGCAGCGCCGCTTGATCATCTAAGAGCCAATTCGGCAGTGCCGGGCTCTGGCTCAGTGGGATCTGGCTCAGGTGTCCTCGCCGGCTGATGTGCGACACATGCTCTCGCCAGGTGGTGCGCGACAGTGGTCGGTTTCGGTCACTCTGAGCTGGACGTCCCGCCGGGCGTCGAGACTCGGGGAGGCCGGAATTGGCGCTGGTTGTGTTGTCGACGATTGTCGCGCATCAGGTGTCCCTCGACAGCACCGGTTGCACAACGCGGTAGATGGGGTCACGGGCGTAGGGTCTGTCGAGTGGCGACTGATGCTCGACGGTCGTGCGCCAGGTGATCGGACGATGCGCGTGTCAGCGGACCACCCGGCCGGCCAGGCTCTGTCGGTTCGGCGACTGACCAAGTGTTTTGGTGATCGAGCCGCGTTCGAGGACGTCTCGTTCGACGTTCAGAGTGGCGAGGTCTTCGGACTGCTCGGTCCGAACGGCGCCGGCAAGACGACCATGGTGCGCACGCTGGGAACGCTGCTCGCGCCCACGGCCGGCACTGCATACGTGGCCGGCCTTCCGCTGGGTGGTGACAGCGGTATCGAGATCCGTCGCCGCATCGCAGTCATGCCGGAGTTACCCGGCCTCTACCTGCGCTTGAGCGTACTGGAGAACCTTGAGGTCTTCGCTGGGCTCTACGAGGTGCCCGACGTGCGCGCACGCATCGACGAGTCGCTCGAGGCCGTGCGACTGATCGACCGGCGACAAGACATATGTGGCCGCCTGTCGAAGGGCCTTCGTCAGAGGGTGGCCCTTGCCCGCGCACTGCTCAGCCGACCACAGGTCCTGTTTCTGGACGAACCGACCTCGGGGCTCGACCCGATCGCTGCGCGTGACGTCCACGCGTTGATCGAGCGGCTGCGGCACGGTGGCGCCACAATCGTGCTGACGACGCACCGACTGGACGAGGCGGAGCGGCTCTGTGACCGGGTCGCCATCCTCAGCACTACCGTCCGCGCGATTGGTACGCCGCGAGGATTGCGCGAGCGCGCCTTCGCCGCGACGCTCGTTGTCACCATCCTGGACCCGTTGGCCGATCCAGACGGAATCTTCCGGAGCCTTCCGTCGGTGCGTAGTTGGAGCAAGGGCGACGGGTGGAACTACGAGTTGATCGTGTCGGACCCGACTGCCGCCGCGCCCGCCTTGACGCGAGCTCTGGTCGCGGCCGGCGCCGATGTCCTGTCGATCCGTCAGGTGCAGCACTCGCTTGAGGACGTGTACCTCAGCCTCGTCGGTGACACCGGACCGTGAGAGCCATGAGCCTCAGCCGTCAACGTACGACGGCGATCGTGGGCAAGGACCTCCGGGAGTTCCGCCGGAACAGGTCGCTCGTCGCCAGCATGACCATCGTTCCCGCGTTGTTCTGCGTTCAGCCGGCCGTCTCCGTCTTTGCGATCGATCCGTCCGCAAGCGGAGGGCTGAGCCAGGAGCACGTCCTCGTCTATATGCTCGGCATTCCGGCGCTCACCCCGGCATTCGTGGCCGCGTACTCGATCGTCGGTGAACGTGTCCAAGGGACGCTAGAACCCATCCTGACCACGCCCATCCGCCGCTCCGAACTCCTGTTGGGTAAGGCATTCGCGGCCCTGCTGCCGTCGGTCCTGATGGCCTACGCGGTGTTCGGCGTCTTCCTCCTGCTCATCGCCGCATTCGCCCAGCCCGGCGTTGCGGCCGCGATCGTCCGCCCGATCGACCTCATCGTTCAACTCGTGTTCACCCCACTTATCGCGGGCTGGTCGATCTGGATCGCCACCGCGATCTCGACCCGCGCCAGCGATGTCCGCGTGGCCCAGCAACTCTCGGCGCTGGCAAGCCTGCCGTCGATCGCCGTCACCACGCTGATCGCGTTCAACGTCATCGAAGCGTCACCGGCGACCGCAGTCATCGCCGGCGCCGCGTTGCTCGTCCTCAACGGGATCGGCTGGCTTGTCACCTCCGCACTCGTCGATCGTGAGCGACTCGTCGCGGGCTAGCTCGGCTGCGACATCCACAATGTCCGCCGACCAACAACCCGGTCATACGATCAAAGCCAGATCGCCGCGGCAGGAACGTCGCGCATCAACTGTCACCAGACACGGGGATCTGCCAGGCTGGGCGTTGGGCGAGCAGGCCCGGGAAGTTGACCTGAAGGACGCAGAACTCGTTGTCCCAGGGAAACGGCAACGGTGGCGGACTCAGTATGCCCAAGCCAAGAACGCTGCGGCTGTCAAGGGCCTCGCAGGGCTCAGCCTGACGTTCCTGCGATGCTGTACGGGGTCAACGCCGCACGTCCGTGCTTGATCGGCCCTTCTGAGCGCCAGGGGACCTTCCAGCGTGATGCACGAGATTGCGACGCTACTGCGGGTCGTGAGTCCCCCTCGCCCCCTCGGCACCGGATCCTGGCTGATCATGCTCGGCACCCGGGCTCGCCTGCGGACCTTTAGTCCGTAGGAGGACGATCGCTGTCCAGGCGCATCTAGGGGAGGCGTACGGCGTGACTGTCGCGCGCTTGAATCGGCAACTGTTGTCCGCCGACATCCATCGTGGTTAGCACGGTGTTAGCAACTTGGCCCGACTAGGTCCTGAGAGGCCGCGCTGGTCGAGCGCCTGGTATGACGTCCATTAGGTCGAGGATGCTGGGTGCGAGACCAGGTAACGGAGGTGCGTCGCCCTGCCTCCGCGCTCAACCTCGAGCTGCTCGAGCGGCACTTTGTCTCGCACGACCCCGCCGAACAGCGGCGTCCCGGATCCGAGTATCACAGGCACCAAGTGGATCTTGATCTCATCGAGCAGACCGGCTGCGAGAAACTGTCCGCCGATCGAGGCGCCACCCATCACGCTGATGTCCTTCCCGCCTGCCTGCTCGCGCGCTCGGGCGAGAGCGTCCTCGATGCCGCTCGCGAAAGAGTAGACGCCGTCGGGCGGCGGGTCGGTGACTTTTCCGTGCGCGACGACGACATCCGGCAGACGCAGGTCACCGGAAGGGCCGTTGGGCCCCCACCAGGGAAGCGAATCCTCGTAGGTGCGGCGGCCGGCAATTATGGCGCCGAAGACGTCAGGTCGCCACGTGTCCGCCACAGCCGCTGTAGTCGATCCATCGGCCGGCCCATCCGCTTGGGCCCAGCCATGGAGGTCTTCTGGGGTCTCGTTGGCGTCTGTGATGAAGCCGTCGAGAGACATACTGATGTCGAAGACGACCTTGCTCATGTCCGTGGTCCTCTCATCCCCTGCGAGACTACGTTCGACCTAGAGACTCGCCTCATGGCCCCGCCTGCGCATCCTCGACCGGTTGTGCAGTGCAGCGGCCGGGCACTGGTCCAAATGTGTAGCAGTCGACCGCCCTACGCATTACGAGTCGCAAGCAGGAAGTCCAGGATGTAGCCGCCTCGGCTGACCAATGTCCGCCGACGTGTGGGTCGTCCACGGGTGACTAATCCGTAGGCTGCTCGATTGGCTGCTCTGCCGCTCTTGGGCTGTCGCCGTGTTGAGCATCCGCGTCAACAACAACGATGAGTCTGACTGGCGGATTACGTGCCATCGTCGGATGTCTCGGCGGAATTCATGACGGCCGGCTTCGGTCAGCGAATGTGCGGCGGCGTAGTCCGTTAGCAGGCGCCGCCTTGTTCACAGAACTTTCCGCCAACACGCCAGCAATCAATCCCATGTGGCGGACACCGCAGGGGACTCCTCCGCCAACCCGCCCGCAGCGAACAGCGGCGACCATATCCTGCTCGTTCTGGCTCTCGCGATGATCCCGCTCGGCATCCTCCTGGCCGTCGACGACCAATCCGAAACAACAAGGGTTGTCCACGTACAGCGGCATTTCGTTCACACCGACGAGAACACACCCGATTCCTGGAGATTCGACATGACCATCAAGGACTTCTTCGCTTCCGACCGGAGCTTGAACGGCAACCACACGCCTGCGTGCGCCCTGCCTAACCGCGGCGGAGTCTGCGACTGCTGGCCGCCCACAACGGACGCGGCACTGTTGGGGCCGCCCGGCCGATGAAGCGCTGGGGAACCCAGTGTGGACACCATCAACGGTCTCGGTAGTGGATTGGGGGCATGACAATCAGGGTGTGATCGACTTGGGCGACTATTCACCTGTCCCCGGCCCATCGAGCGCCCCCGGTATCAATCGAGTTGATCGTCGCGACTGGGAGATGGGTTCAAATACTGGCGGGTGTCGAACAGCAGGTTGAGGAGATTCGTAGATGAGTCCACCGAAGGCGTGCCCTTCGATTAGCGGAGGCATGCTGGCAACTGTGCGAGTGCGTCGTCGACAGTAAGGAGCCCAGCGGCGGTCATCTCTTCAGCCGGGACCCATTCGGGAAAGGGAATCTCCATCGTTCGGTGGGCGCCGGACGCGGTGTGCTCCTCGTCGACGGCAGCTAAGCGTTCCGCGGGAATACGATTCGCAACCCGAACGAGTGCTGGCCATAGCCGGCGGTGCACTAGTGTGATTTTTCCATTGATCAGCCGCGTGGCAATTACGTCCGGTGAGTTCGTAACGTCGGTGAGTACTGCGAAGATTTCGTGGCCTGCCGGATGCCCCCACCAGCTGCCGCGGATGGGCTCGCCGGCAACGTATTCGGCCAGGTTGGGTACGGGGCCACGTGCCGACTGCAGCACCAGGCCCTGCTCGTATATCCAGTCGAGCGGTTCCACAAGCATCGATTGAACCACGAGCGCACACGAGTGGCGATCAGCCAGATGCCTTCGGTGGCCGGTCAATCAACACGTACCCGACCAGGCCGAGCAATCCGGTCTGCTTGACCTGGCGCAGGTACATCCTGCTGAGCAGCGAAGTCGTTGGTCTGTGCGTCCTCCCCTCCCTCGCTCACAGTGCACCTAACTACGTCACCGACGTCCTCGCCGTGGCAGCCAACGGCGGACGACCGCACCCACCTTCGGCGATACGCGGTCAGGCTCGTTGACGGATTGGCGTGCGAGCTCCACTGCGCGCTCCATCAGCGTCCGGTCACCTTGCGTGTCGGCCTCGGCGGTCACGTCATGAAGGTACGACCACCCAGCTCACGTCCGTCGCAGCCCTCACTCCGCGAGCGGCTGCTAACGTGCCTGCTGGGCGAGTCGGGGCTGATCGCTGCTGGCGAGGTCTAGCGTGGCGGTGTGGCTGTTACTGCCGGTGTCGGGAGTGCAGCTCACGCTGCAGGTGTCGAGCGGTTGTTGGCGAGCTACCGGCTGATTCCTGCGACGGCCTCGGTGCGGCTGGCGAAGCCGACCTCCAACCTGTTCCGGGCCCGGGTGAGGAACGGCGCTTCCGGCCTGGACACGTCGGGGTTGACGGGGGTGATCTCGGTCGACCCTGAGACCAGGACAGCTGATGTGGCCGGGATGTGCACCTACCAGGACCTCCTCGTCGCCACCCTGCCCTTCGGGTTGTCGCCGCTGGTGGTTCCTCAGCTGAAGACGATCACCCCCGGCGGGGCCGTCGCCGGTCTCGGTATCGAGTCGGCCTCGTTCCGCAACGGAATGCCGCACGAGTCGGTGTTGGAGCTGGACATCTTGACCGGAGCCGGCGAGGTGCTGACCGCCTCACCTGAGCGCCATCCCGACCTGTACCGCGCGTTTCCGAATTCCTACGGGACGCTGGGCTACTCCGTGCGGCTGCGGATTGCGCTGGAATCGGTCGAGCCTTATGTCGCGCTGCGTCACGTCCGGTTCCACCCGGTGGCCGACATGGTCGAGGCGGTGGACCGTATCGTCGAGGCCGGCACACTGGACGGGGTTCGGGTCGACTACCTCGACGGTGTGGTGTTCAGCGCCGACGAGTGCTACCTGTGTCTCGGCACCCAGACCAGCGAGCCGGGGCCGGTCAGCGACTACACCGGCCAAGACATCTACTACCGCTCCATCCAGCACGACCGCGGCGTAAAGCACGACCGGCTCACCATCGCCGACTACCTCTGGCGGTGGGACCACGACTGGTTCTGGTGCTCTCGGGCCTTCGGCGCGCAGAACCCGCGGCTGCGGCGGTGGTGGCCGCGGCGCTACCGACGCAGCAGCTTCTATTGGAAGCTGCTCGCCTACGACCAGCGGTTTCACATCGCCGACCGCATCGAGAAGCGCCGCGGTCGTCCGCCCCGAGAACGCGTCGTGCAGGACGTCGAGGTGCCGATCGAGCGGTGCACGGAGTTCCTCGACTGGTTCCTGTCCGAGGTGCCCATCGAGCCGATCTGGTTCTGCCCGGTGCGGCTGCGTGCGCGCTGGCCGCTGTATCCGATGCCGCCCGACCACACCTACGTCAACCTCGGCTTCTGGTCCTCGGTGCCCGCCGGGCCCACCGAGGGCGCGACGAACCGGCTGATCGAACGGAAGGTCCGCGAGCTTGACGGCCACAAGTCGCTGTACTCCGACGCCTACTACTCCCAAGATGAGTTCAACGAGCTCTACGGCGGGGAGGACTACCAGGAAGTGAAGCAGACCTACGACCCCGACTCCCGTCTCCTGGACCTCTACGCAAAGGCAGTGCAACGACGATGACCGCGTCCACGAGGCACGGAACCGACTCGTCGAAGTCCGGCCGGCTGTCCCTGGCCCAGATCCTGGAGATCCTGGTCGCCGGACAGGTCCCGCTGCGGTTCACCGCGTACGACGGCAGCACGACGGGGCCCGAGGACGCCCTGGGGTTCGACCTGGTGACCCCGCGCGGCACCACCTACCTGGCCACCGCACCGGGCGAGCTGGGACTGGCCCGCGCCTACGTGTCGGGCGATCTGCAACCGCACGGTGTGCACCCGGGTGACCCGTACGAGCTGCTCAAGGCCCTCAACGACGACGTGGAGATGAGGAGGCCGTCGCCTCGGATGCTGGCCCGACCTCGTCCGCTCCATCGGCGTCCAGCACCTCGTGCCCGTCGCGCCGCCGCCGCAGGAGGTGCTGCCCCGGTGGCGGCGCGCCGTCCAAGGGCTCCGGCACAGCCGCACCCGCGACGCGGAAGCGATCTCCCACCACTACGACGTCTCCAACACCTTCTACGAGTGGGTACTCGGCCCGTCGATGACCTACACCTGCGCCTGCTACCCGCACGCCGACGCGACGCTGGAGGAGGCGCAGGCCAACAAGTACCGGCTGGTGTTCGACAAGCTGCGCCTCAAGGCGGGTGACCGGCTGCTCGACGTCGGTTGCGGCTGGGGGACCATAGTCCGCTACGCCGCCCGCCGAGGTGTGCGGGCCACCGGGATCACTCTGTCAAGCGAGCAGGCGGCCTGGGCGCAGAAGGCAATCGCGGAGGAAGGGCTGACCGAGCTCGCCGAGGTCCGCCACGGCGACTACCGCGAGATCCGGGAGACGGAGTTCGACGCGGTGTCCTCGATCGGGCTGACCGAGCACATCGGCGTCGCCCACTACCCCGCCTACTTCCGCTTCCTCCGGTCCAAGCTGCGCACCGGTGGCCTGCTGCTCAACCACTGCATCACCCGACCAGACAACAAGACGACGCCGGCCACGCGCGGGTTCATCGACCGCTACGTCTTCCCCGACGGAGAGCTGACCGGGGCGGGCCGGATCATCACCGAAGCCCAGGACGCCGGCCTGGAAGTGCTCCACCAGGAGAACTTGCGGCAGCACTACGCGATGACCCTCCGTGACTGGTGCACCAACCTCGTCGAGCACTGGGACGAGGCAGTCGCCGAGGTCGGGCTGGGCACCGCGCGGGTCTGGGGCCTCTACATGGCCGGGTCGCGGTTGGGGTTCGAGCGCAACGTCGTCCAGCTGCATCAGGTGTTGGCCGTCAAGGTCGACGAGCGCGGCGGCGGGGTGGACCTGCCGCTGCGACCGTGGTGGCAGCCGTAGGCGGGCGGGCTGGGTCAGCCAGATATCTAATCCCTGAGCACCCCGCGACTCGGGAGAGAGCCGATCTGGCCGCGCAGGTGCGTCCCACCGACGCTACGCGGCCGCTGCTCGGCGTGCCTACATCCTCGGTCGCCGCATGGTCGTGGCCACACGCCGCAGGGAGAAGTCGTTGGGCAGCGACACGGCTACGACCAAGCTGCTGCAGGGCGGCCCGACTCGAGACCGCTTCGTCCGACGCGCGTCCTGGTCGGTCGAAAGCAGCTCACGCTCGACCTCGCGCCGATGCGACGGCGCACCCGGCGACCTCATCGGCACCCGCCCCGTCAACTCCTGCATCCAACCCGCTGGCCTGCCCATCCATACCTCCACGATCGAGGTGTTGCGACCACCGGTTGAATCCACCCTGGCTGCCGCGGTCGGAGTGGACGAGGCAGCCGGCGACGTTACCGCGGCGGGCGACCGCGGAGGCGAGCGCGTTGACGGCGAGCCGGGCTTTCATCCGGTCGCTGATGGAGTAGCCGACGATCCGGCCGGAGTACACGTCTTTGACCGCGCACAGGTACAGCTTCCCCTCGGCGGTGGGGTGCTCGGTGATGTCGGTGAGCCAGAGCCGGTTCTGTGCCGGGGCGGTGAAGTCACGCCGCACCTGGTCGTCGTGGGCCGGTGGACCGGGCCGTCCCGCCTTGCCGCGGCGGCGTTTGCCGAACACGCTCCACCAGTGGTTGGCCGAGCAGAGCCGCCACACCCGCCGGTCGCAACCGGTGTGGCCCTGACGGCGGACTTCGTCGGCGAGCAGCCGGTAACCGAACTCCGGATCATCGCTGTGAGCGTCGAACAACGCGTCCGCAAGATAGGCCTCCGCCACCTCACGCTCACTGACGGGGCAGGCGAGCCGGCGGTAGTAGGGCTGGCGGGCGAGCTTCAACACCCGGCACGTCACCGCAACAGGAATCCTGTCGGCGGCCAGCTCACGCACGAGGCGGGTACATCATTTCCCGGCAGGTTCGCCTGCGACAGATAGGCCGCCGCCCGCCGCAGCACCACGTTCTCCTGCTCGAGCAGCCGGTTACGCCGTTTCAGCTCCCGCAGCTCAGCCGACTCGCCGGCGGTCGCACCGGGTCGGACGCCGTCTTCCACATCGGCCTTGGCCAGCCAGTTCCGCAGACAGGACTCAGAGATGCCGAAGTCCTTGGCGATCTCCGCGATCGAGGCTTCGC
This sequence comes from uncultured Actinomycetota bacterium, assembly GCA_963808435.1. Classification (GTDB taxonomy): domain Bacteria; phylum Actinomycetota; class Actinomycetes; order Propionibacteriales; family Propionibacteriaceae; genus Microlunatus. The sequence continues at coordinate 250,493 of CAWEFW010000029.1, forward strand.
CCCTGCGAGCCACCGCCACGACGTCCTCGCGGAACTCCTTCGGATGGGGTCTGGGCACAATCAACATCCTTCCAGCGGTGCCTCCCGGCACCACAGATCAGATGTCACCTACTCGTGCAGCAGTCCCAGCAGATTGTCGAGCATCCAGCCGGGCCTTAGTAGATGCGCCATTGGTGTTGGTGGACATCCTGACACGTCCACACTTGCAGCGGCGTTCCGTTATCAGTTGAGGGCCCCTGTATGTCTAAGCACTTGCCATCATCGGCGACGAGGTGGCTTTCCTTCAGCTCCCAGCGCTGTCCCATCTCGGGTCGGCAATCTCGGAGCACGAAGGTGTACCGTCCGGCGGGTAGGGCTGAGGATCGGCTACGGCGAGACATTTTCCGCCGTACCCTCGGATATGGCCGTCGGGTTCGTGGTACCAGCGCTCTTCCGGAACGTCGATGCAATCCCAGAGCTGGATCGGCGTCTAATTATCGATTGATGGCCCGCGGACATCGACACATCGACTGGCATAGAGACTCTGTATTGTCACTGGAGATCTACCTCTACCCTCACCATGTACGTCCGGTCCAGGGTCAGTTGGAAGCACTGCAACTATTGCTGCAAGAATTCGAGTGGCGAGTGCAGCCCCACTCACAGAAATGGTGAATTTTTGGGACGGAGTTCTGTCGCGTTCGAGGGAGCCAACAACGATATAGACTAAGATCCCCCATTGCAATCAGAAAAGCGGTAAAGGATAGGACCACCTCCACCCGACCGGTTGCACCGAATATGCAATACGAGGCAGATAGTGCCGTTAGGGCAAGTGGTGCGCCAGTTCCTAGGTTTCTCCGTCGGTGGCCCGTCTCCGAAGGAGGTCCTCTTTGCTCCCGCCCTTAGCTCGTTCCGTCACCGCCATACGCCATTGTCCCTCCGCGATCAAATTCCGATTGACGGATGCTCCGCGGTATATCCCGAGATTTTGAGCGCGTCATCGGACCAGTGCGGCTGAATGTCCTGATCCTCATACGTCAGACCGTCGTCAACCTGCTCCAGCACGCTGACTGTCTGACAAGTTTCCGTGCAAGGAGTCAACGGGACTTCACATCGGTCGGGCGCCAGGCGTAGCCGTAGTAGGTGTGACCCAGGACGGGACCGGTAGGGGAGGCGCCTGTGTCCGAGGGGGGACATCGACGCTTCCCCCACCAACTGCTGGTACCACTTTGACTCACTCCTGGGACACAACACCCACTCGGAACGTCGGGCCGACTGGCCGGTGAAGCACATCCAGTGCGGAGTGCGTGCGCGTCCGTTTGTGACCGCGCAACATCGCCCCGATTGGCTGGCAGCCTGGCTGTCAGTGCAGGACCAGACTTCTGAGCGGAAATGGGATGCGACATGGGGGTGTTGACCCCCGTAGAATCTAGCTGTGCCCAACGTGCGGCGATTTGCCCGCCCCCGACCGGTGACTGGTCGCGGGGCCATCGACGTGCGCAACTGAGTCCAGCGACAGACCGGCGGGGGGAGCAGTCCACCTTCCGGATCCGACGCAAGGACCAATCATGACCAATTACCTGTCGCCGTCGGCGTTGTCCGCGGCTCTCAGTCTTCGCGACCTGACCGATCCCACCCAGGGTCCGCACGCCATGCAAACGCTTCTGAACGCCGTGCTGCACCGTCTCAGCGAGCTGTGGGGGGTGCCCGCCGAGACGCGCCGCGACCCCGCGCTGGTCGCGGTGGCTGACAATTACGACAACCTGGGTTACGAGTCGTCGGCCATCACTCGGGATCAGCGCTACTCCCGATATGTGGGGCCGACGGTGATGCTGCGCAGTCATACGTCGGCCGGCGTGCCTCCGGTCCTCAGATCCATGGCGGCGCTCGCAGAGGACGACCGGTTGCTGGTCCTGCCGGGTCTGGTTTACCGGCGGGACGCCATTGACCGCATCCACGTGGGAGCGCCCCACCAGGTTGACCTGTGGCGCATCCGCTCGGCGCCGCTTCGTGTCGGCGACCTGTCGGAGATGGTTGCCTCGATCGTCGAGACGGTGCTGCCAGGAGCGGCCTGGCGGGTTGTATCCGCCCAGCACCCCTATACCGTCCATGGCTGCCAGGTCGACGTCGAAATCGGCGGAACCTGGTTGGAGCTGGCCGAGTGCGGCCTGGTCGCGCCAAATGTGCTGACCAGGGCCGGACTCGACCCTGCGCGGTGGTCCGGGCTTGCACTAGGGATGGGGCTGGACCGCGCGCTGATGCTGCGCAAGAACCTGCCGGACATCCGCTTGCTGCGGGGGAGTGACCCGAGGATCGCTGGTCAGCTACTCGACCTGTCGCCGTGGCGTCCGGTCTCCGGCCTACCGCCGGTCCGTCGCGACCTCTCCCTGGTGGTCGACGCTCCGATCGAGGCCGAGACCCTGGGCGATCGGGTTCGGGCCGCGCTAGGGACCCGCTCGGACGACCTGGAGTCAGTGACACTGCTGCAAGTCACTCCGTACGAGCAGCTGCCGCCGCAAGCGCGGGACCGGCTGGGCCTTGGTGTCGACCAGGTCAACGCATTGGTTCGGATCGTGCTGCGGCCGCTGGACCGGACCCTGACTGATGACGACGCCAACCGGCTGCGCGACGATGTCTACCGCGCGCTACACCAGGGTCCGGTGCCGGAACTCATCCATGGCCAGTGTTGATGCTGGGAAACAGAGTCTCGTTGAGCATGTACGTCAGTCGCCGGCGAACTGAGTGGTCATCTCCCTCGACGGGCGTGCCGGCCGCGAACGCCTTCAATCAGCCCGGCGCGATCGCGACCCGGCTGAGCGAGTCGTGGAGCACCGGAGATGCGATACCGGGAAGCGCGTTGACAGCACGGTCAGGACGGCGGCTCGAGGGACGGGAGAGTCGCCGCAAGGATTCCCTTGTGACGTGGGCTTTCGGCTTGTGGAGTGGGTGAGGAGAATCGAACTCGCATGACCAGCTTGGAAGTACGGCGAGCCCGCTCGCTAAGGGCGGCGCGGTGTCCCACGCTGATGTGCTGGGGGTGCCTGCGAGTGACCGTGAGCCACCCTGGCTAGTAGCACGCCGGCAGCCCGGCGAGACCGGTTTCCGGCGCATCCAGACGGTTGCTGCCGACCGTGGCCCATCTCTTGGAGACGCGGCGCACGCAGGTTGCAGCGCACTGGGCAGCGATTCCCCGGCCCAGTCCGCGAATGCGCATGCATCCCGCCACGACACCTCGACCGCCGGGTGGTCATACAGCGGTCGCGGACACCGTCCGCCTTCCGAATGACGCGGCGGAGCGTGGCCCGTAGCCGTGCAGAACCGTGCGTAGTCCGCATTAGTGACGGGAAATGTGTCGATGTAGAACTCATCGACCCAGGTCGGTTCACAGTCGGTGCCGGATAGGAAGATGCCTTCGGGAACGTGAGCCATCAGCCGGCCGTCACGCGGATGCTTCGTATACCGGCCGCTGAGTATTTCGTTCTTCTCAGGTTCGACCAGCTGGTGCAGCGCGGGCCCATCGGAAGCTGCCAGCAGCCCGAGGAAGCGACCGTGCACGTCTGGATCAGCCTGTGCGAGCAGCGTGTCGAGCGCGGCTTGATTCACCATTCTGGGGATGTCCTCGGCACCGCCGGTTTCCCATCTGGTGACGATCCGGTCCGAGACGCCAAGCTTGTGGGCGAACTCCAACACACTCATGCGGATGGCGGTGCGGAAGGCTTTGATCCCCCTGCCGATCCATTGGGTCACGAGCGGCATGGTTTCTCCCACAGTGGCTCACCCGGAAGCTCTGCATAGACCTTGCGCAGCAGATCCAGGGTCGGGTCGTCGATGGGGAATCAGCCAGGAGGTGACCCAGCCAGCCCTCCAAGCCCTCACGACCTGACCCTGATCACGACGAAGGATCAGACCTCATACAGCACCTCAGCGGACTTGACCGTCCTGTGTGCGCGTCGATTCCTAGGTAGGCAGGACTGGGCCTCACTGTGTCCGGTGTTCCCTTCGGCACCGGGTCCCGCACCCAACAATCCAGCTCGCCTGCCCTGTTGGTCCCTGACTCGATGGCGGATCGGATCGCCAACCTTGCCGTTTTCCCATACCGCTAAGCGCTGAGGTGGTGGCAACTAAAAGCCAGGATCGAGTAACAACCTTGCAGATTAAGAGCTGCTGCCCGATGCCCCGGCCATGCCGTGCTCGAGCGCGTACTCGAGGACGTTGTGATAATGCCAGCCTTCGACGAACTTGCCCCCCGCGATCCGATACAGGCTGATGCCGGACACCGTCCCCTCCTCACCCGTCGGTTCGATGTCACGGACGTGCTTGTTCACCTGGTGTTGTGCCTCATGCGTGCCGGTCGCCCGTAAGTGCACGAAGACAAGGTCCCCTTCGGCGGCGATTGCCAGGACCTCGGTCCGCAGGTCAGGCGTCGCCTGACCCCAATCAGAAATGATTTCTTTCAGCCCCTGCACCCCAGGTTGGTGCGGATGCATGGACGTATGATCACGGTAGTTATCAGCGAAATACTCACGGGCAACATCGACGTTGCCTCGCATAATTTCCTGGAATCCGTTTTCAAAGAACCGCTGGGCAAGCGCCTTGTTTTCTTCCACGGACATTGGACATCCTCCTTGCTGGGCGACGATGGTGAAATCTGGGTTCCTGGCCAACGTATACCGACTGCACCCCGACGTAGTCGCTGGGCCGTCGTATGGCTATCGGGCTCGTCGCATCCGCAGGACTGTTGCTGGCATCCGTTGTGCCTGCGTCTGGCGCAACGAGCAATGATCAGAACCTGTGGATGGTCCTCGGCTTGGTGAGGTGAAGGGGCGGACCTTCCCGAGGATGATCTGAAGTCTCTGGTTCTCGATCAGGACCGGCGTTGACGCGCTGGTTCGGGAAGGTACGCCCTCATGCTCAAAATAGTCCAGGAAGGTTCTGAGGCCAACGGGACCGGCACGTCGGTGTTGGATGAGATCGTCCGCGACGGCGCCCGGTAGATGCTGGCGGCGGCGTTGCAGGCCGAGGTCGTCGCCTATGTCGCCGCTCATCGTGGTGAGGTGGACGGCAACGGGCGCCGGTTGGTGGTGCGCAACGGTTTCCATGAACCGCGGGAGGTGACCACGGCGGCCGGCGCGGTGCCGGTGCGGCAGCCGCGGGTCAACGACAAGCGGATCGATGAGGTGAGCGGTGAGCGGCGCCGGTTCTCCTCGGCGATCCCGCCGGCGTGGTCGCGGAGGTCCCCGCGGGTGGCGGAGGTGTTGCCGCTGCTGTATCTGCACGGTCTGTCCAGCTCGGACTTCGGGCTGGCGTTGGAGCAGTTCCTCGGCTCCGACCAGGGCCTGTCCGCGGCCACCATCACCTCGCTCACGACCCAGTGGCAAGACGACGCGCGGGCGTTCACCAACCGGTCGCTGGCCGGCAGCGACTATGTCTATGTGTGGGTCGACGGGATCCACCTGAAGGTGCGGCTCGAGGCCGACAAGGTGTGCCTGCTGGTGATCATGGGGGTCCGCGCTGATGGCCGCAAGGAGCTGGTCGCGCTGGCCGATGGGTTCCGCGAGTCGAGCGAGTCGTGGGCGGACCTGCTGCGGGACTGCCGCCGTCGCGGCATGACCGCCCCGGTGCTCGCGGTCGGCGACGACAAGTCGGCTCACCCGGCCGCGAAACGGGCCCTGGCCGAGATCTACAACGCCGCGGACAAGACCCACGCCCGAGCCGCCGCCCAGGCGTTCGCCGCCGAGTTCGGCGCCAAATGGCCGAAGGCCGCGGCGAAGATCACCAACGACCTCGACGTCCTGCTGGCCTTCTACGACTACCCGGCCGAGCACTGGATCCATCTCCGAACGACGAATCCGATCGAGTCGACCTTCGCCACCGTCCGGCTCCGGCAGCGTGTCACCAAGGGCCCCGGATCCCGCGCTGCCGGTGTCGCGATGGCGTTCAAGTTGATCGAAGCGGCCCAGACCCGGTGGCGGATGGTCAACGCACCCCACCTCGTCGCCCTCGTCCGCCGGCGCGGTCTTCGTCAACGGCAAACTCGTCGAACGAGCCAACCAAGATCAATTAGGAGGTGACCAGCAAGCAGCGTGAAACACGCCGATCCACAGGTCTTGACCATTCCTCGCCACGACCCCTTGATTGCACGTTCCTCGCGGCCGGGCTCCTGCTTGTGTAAGGGCAGTTGACGGAGACCAGCTCCTCGACGCCTGTGACCGACGCCAATCTCCTATGGAGGCGGATTCTCCTGCGCCCCGCGCCGGCCGTCGAGCGCATAGACGCGGTGGTCAAGGCTGCCGCAGAAGACCGTGTCGTCGACCAGAACGGGCGAGGAGTCGTCCACCGGACCGTAGGTCTTGAAGGACCACCGCTCTACACCCGTCATCGCATCGACCGCGTAGAGCCGGAAGTCCCCGCTCCCGACATACACCAATCCCAGACCCGCCCTAGGTGACGATCGGATAGCGCCGTTCGTCGGGAACTTCCACCTCTGGCGGCCAGTGGAGGTGTCCACCGCATACAGATTGCCGTCACCGCTGCCGACGAAGACGGCGTCCCCTTCCACCCACGGTCTCGACACCACGCCCCCCTGGGTCGGGAACGTCCAGATGATGGTGCCGTCGGCGGTACTCAAGGCCCAGAGGTTCTGGTCGTCACTACCGATCAGCAGCATCCCCGTCGTGACGGCACCAGAGGAATCCACTGTGCTTCCGGTCGTACGCCGCCATCGCTGGAAACCGCGTTCGGCATCGATGGCATAGACGTTGTGGTCTCGACATCCGATGTAGACCACTCCCTCCGCGACAAGGGGCGAGGAGTTAAACCCGATCACGAGGCCCTTATGCTTGCCACCGGGGAACCGCCAGCGCAGGTGGCCGGAGACCGCGTCCAGCGCGTACACGTAGTTGTCGCGGCTCCCGATGAAGACGGACCCGTCGATCACCGCAGGCGAGGAGTGGAGGGCGGCCCCCGTCGGGAAGGTCCAGACGACCCGACCGGAGTTGACGTCGACGGCATGGACCTTCGTGTCGTTGCTCCCGATGTATACCCGGTCACCAGCCACCGCCGGGGTGGATGTCACCGGTGCACCAGTCCGGTACCGCCACCGCTCGCGCCCGGTGCGAACGTCCAGGGCATACAGGAAGTGGTCGCGGCTACCGACGTACAGCGTCCCATCGACCGCGGTGGGACTGGAGAAGACAGACCCTCCCGTCGTGGCGATCCAGCGAGGGCGCAGCGGCGGGTTCAGGCGCCCCCACCCTGCCCAGGTGGCGGCGCCGACGGCCGAGAGCCCGACTACCCCGATGGCGGTACGAAAGATGGTCCGCCGACTGACCAGGTGCCACGCATCATGCGCTGGCGTGGTGTCCGGCGGCTGGGCAGCGGAAGTCGGCTTCGGAATCGCCACACCGACTCTCGCATCGGCCGTACCTGGTGCCGGCTCCGTGGCGTCAGCGGCGCCGGGCAGCAGCTGCGCAAGGCGATCCAGGAGGTCGTCGGTATCTCGGCGGAATGACTCAGCATCGACGCGGACGGCGTTGCGATGTGACAGTTCGCGGAGTTCGGCGGGAAGCTCATGGGGTCTAGGCATGGGGGCCCCGTCCACGAGCACCGGAACAACGTGGATGTCGCGGTCCAGGGCCTCCTTAAGTTCGAGCACGACGAAGTCGTCGGGGTCGTCCAGTCGGCGGCGCCCCTGATCGTCAGTCACCGTGATCCACTGTCGCCCGATGAGAGCCAGCACGGCGTCACAGCCTCCGATGGCTCGCTTAATGGCCTCGACGAAGTTCTCCCCCGGGGCAACGGAGTCGACGTCGATGAACACGCGCGTGCTGACGAACTTCGCAGCGATGCGGTCGGCCAGCCGTCCGGCGGCATATCCGGCTTCCTCTCGTCGATAACTGAGGAAGATGCCGCCCGTGGGGTCGGGTGTCATCGCAGGAACCCTGCGGGTGCCGGTGAGCGAGGACCAGTGGGAACGCTGACCGAACGGGCGCCGATCACGTGACACCTGGCCGCGCCTCAGGGGACGCGTGACCGTGCGCGCGGCCGCGGATGGGAGGCAACAGCGTGTAGTAGGTGATAAACAGAGCCAGCTTCGAACAGCGGTTGATGAGATAGACCTGGTCTCGGTCGACGTGCCAGGGAAGAACCTGCACGTGAACCACACGACCGTCGAGCTGCGGAAAACCGACGAGCAACCAGAGGATCCACAGGACACCGAAGATGGTGAGCCAGATCCAGGTACGCATCCTCGCCATCAGGTGCTGGTGGGCGAACCCGGTCACCAGCGTGGCCGCCACTGCGAGCTGGAGGATCAACTCCCGGAGCTCGGGCGGTGGCATCTCACGGCCGAGAGGGGCCAGGTAGAAGGACCACTTGTATATGGCCTCATAGGCGTAGAGACACGAGACAGCGATGACCCATGAGAGCGCCACAGCCTGCAGGTCCGAGCAGCACCTGAGGGCGATAAGCCCCGCTGTCAGGACACCGCAGAGCATCAGCAGGGTCGTCGCGTCCGGAGAGTTCAGTTCCCGGATGTACAGCTCGCCCTGCATGACCTGACCGATGACGACGACCGTCACGACGACCGCACAGACTGAACCGGTCATGCTCAGAGGCCTGTCGCGCCACGCGAGGAGCAGCCGCTTCGACTGGTCCTTCATCCAGCTCCCTGGGAAGCCTCCCTCCGACAGGCTCCTGGTCCGGGGCACCCGTCCGCTCCGCTCTCACGCCGACTTGGTGATCACGGCGAAAGTCTTATCTCGGCCACGCAGGAACTTCGCCATGCCGCGCGCGACTCCTGCCGCTTCCCACAGCGAGAAAAGTGGGAGCAACAGCACCAAGGCTGCAGGCTCCCACCAGGCCCGGCCCGCCCGCGCTGATGCATTCGCGTTGATCTTGAGCCCCTCCCAGTAGAGCCAGACGCAGAAGGCGATGTTCAGGGACCACAAGGGAATGACGAGCGGTGACACTGGGCTGGTGCTCGCGTCGGTCAGGACGACGGCCAGGACGAGGACAACCGCCGGGTGCTGCAACGGTGCAGTGGCCCACACTGCGACTAACGCGAGCAGGAGTGCCCGGCGGCGATACAGGATCGATCGATCGGTGACGAGCGTCAGCAGGCCCCAGGACCAACGTTCACGCTGCCGCAGGAAGTCGGCCAGAGTGGCTGGCGACGCCCCGTAGGAGCGGCCGCTGAACCAATAGGCGCGCCCTGGGTACCTGGCACAGAACTCGAGGGCGAACTGGGCGTCCTCCACGATCGCCGACGGGCCGAAGTCCCAGCCGATCTCCCCCTCGACCGAGGCCCTGACCAGGAGCAGTTCACCGTGCAGACCCATTCGAGGGGATCCGCGACCCGTGGTTGCCGCAAACAGGCTGATGTCGCAGCCGGGCCGAACCGCGTCGGCGAGCCAGAGCAACCTCTTCGCGGCCAGTTCTCGTGGGAAGCTGAGGACTCCTTGCGCAAGGTGACTGGCACGAGTCGCTGACGCCGCCTGGTCGGTGATGAAGGTCGCAAGAGCCGCGGCCGTGTCGGCCCCAACCGCGGTGTCGTCGTCCATGTGCAGGACCCAGACGTCGTCCCTGGCCTCTCCCTCTCTGATCCGAAGTTCCAAGGCGTAGTGGTTAGCGCGGGCCTTGAACCGCGTGCCCCGCGCCGGGCTGTAGTCGCGCGGCACGGTGATGACCCGTACGCACGGGTGAACGCTCAGCCTCGCGACTTCCTGGGTGCCATGGCAGTCCTCATCGATGACCACGTCGACGCGCACCTGGACGAAGTGCCTAGGAAGATGGTGTAGGAAGCTCAACACGACGCGCTCCAGGGCCACCAAGGTGTCCTCCCGGGCAACGGTGGGCACGAGAACGATGAGCAGGTCGCTGACCAGCGGCGGCTCCTTTACGGGGGCACTCACGCACCCACGGGGGGCCGTCCAGAGCACGCCGACCAGTCCCAGCGAGGACGAGAGCACCGGCAGGGTCCACACAACGGAGGTGTACCAGTTGAGCGGTCCGAAACTGTGATGCTGCCCCCACCCTCGCCAAGCGAGCCACCCGTAGAGCAAGTAGACGACGACGAAGCAGATGAGTCCGGTAGATGCGTGAGCGCGTCCAGCCAAGGACCGTGTGCGCGGTAGGCCGGAACCACGTCGGCGGGACACGTGACCAACCGCATTGACAGCCATAAGGTCACCCCCTCGGACTGACCTCGCCCCTTCAGAGCGGCACTCCGGGTCTCCAACGCCCTCGAGACACCGCTACGTTTGCATTACTCCAGTATTGTGCGGTAGCCACTGTGGAAATCGCCACCTGTTTGCTGGAAGAAGCTCTGCCCGAAATGGAGTCGTGTTCCGCTGGCCCCCGCAGGAAGGATTCCGAGGCCCATGGACGACCGGCTACTTCAACGCCAGCCGTGAGACGTGATGGACGGGTGGGGAAATGCTCGCACGCGGGGAATCGATCCTCGGCACTCCATCTACAGCCGATCGCTGGCTCATTCGAAGAGGATGATGGCTTGAAGGATGTCTGGCTGTCGGATGGCCGTCGGAAGTTGCTGTTCAGCGAGCGGCCGCCGTCATGAGGTGCCAGGTGGTGCGCGACGCGTTCGTGTCATGGGTCTGGTCCGATCCTTCGGCGAACTGAGGCCTGACGGCTGCATGGCAGCCCTGCGAATGGGTGCGGTAAGACCTCAATAATTCCAAGCGCGATTGGTGGCGGGTCGCACCGAAGGACTCGGATATCCGTGGCTTGGTGCAGGCGTCACAAGAAGCGGGTTGAGCTCGGGGACGTGGTGGATGAAGACGTCACTGTGTGATCCGTTGCTCGCACTTTAGGCCGTGAGTGCGGCGGTTGTCATGACCTCGCTTTCTGGGTTGTCGGTGGTGATCTTGGTGAGTCTGCTTTTGGCGAGGATGTCGAGGCCGAGGTAGCGGCGTCCTTCGGCCCATTCGTCATGTTGCTCGGCGAGCACCGCTCCGACCAGGCGGATCACGGCGGGCTCGTTGGGGCGCCGACGACGCGGCCGCGGCGGCGGATCTCCCGGTTGAGCCGCTCGTTGGGGTTGTTCGACCAGATCTGGCGCCAGAGGTCCTTCGGGTAGGCGGTGAACGCCAAAATGTCGGGTCGGGCGTCTTCGAGGTGGCCGGCGACGGTGGGCAGTTTGTCGGCCAGCGCGTCGACGATCCGGTCGAACTGGGCCTGCACCGCGTCCGCGTCGGGTTGGTCATAGACCGAGTGCAGCAAGGCTTTGACCCAGCCCCACGAGCTCTTTGGGGTGACCTGCATCAGATTTGCCGCATAGTGGGTTCGGCAGCGGGACCATCCCGCCACCACCCATGCTGACGAATGATCGCTGCCAGCTGACGCCCGGGATGGTGGCACCGCGACAGCGGCGACCAGCCCCTGGTGGGCGTCGGAGGTCACCAGCGACACCCCGGACAGACCGCGGGCGGTCAGGCCGCGGAAGAACGTCAGCCAGCCGGCAGCTGACTCCACCGAGCACACGTCCAGGCCTACGATCTCCCGGTGCCCGTCAGCGTTCACCCCGGTCGCGACCAGGCAGGCCACGTTGACCACCCGTCCAGCCTCCCGGACTTTCATGGTGAGCGCGTCGGCGGCGATGAAGGTGTAGGGGCCGGCGTCCAGCGGTCGGGTGCGGAACGCCTCGACCTGCGCGTCGAGGTCCTTGGCGACGAGCCAAGATCCAGGTGGTTCAGGCGAGTGTTTTGCCGGATCGGCGAGCTAGTCATGACGCAGGGCGCAGAGACGCCCGCAGGATGGCTTCGGCCAGCTGCTGGGGCCGGCTGAACTGCGGCCAGTGACCGGTTGGGAGGTCGACGTACTCCACCGTGCGGATCTTGGTGAACTCCTGCACCGCCTCCTCGCCCTGCTCGATCCACTCGCGCAAGGTGCCTGCGCTGAACTCGGTACAGATGACCGTCGCGGGCACGTCGTATCGACGAGTGTCGAAGAGTCGCTGAACGTCGCGTGTGACCCGTGCGGGGGATGGGAGGGCACGCTGCCGGAAGCGGTTCAGGGCCTCCTCATCCAAGCCGGCGAGTTCGTCTTCGTCGAAGGCGGTCCAGTCAGGAAGCGGCACCTCGCCGTTCTCGGCCGCGAAGTCTGGGGCGAGGCTTTTGCCGTCGCCCACGGGAAAGCCGCCGACGTAGATGACGCGGCGAACTCCATCCGGTCTCGCGTCGACCGCCGCGTAGGCAATCGCACCACCGGCCGAGTGCCCGACAAGTACGACCTGGCCTGCCGGATCCACCGAGTCGATGACGGCCACAACCGCATTCACATGATCATTCAGAGTGACGTCAGCGCGATCGGTGTCACTTGCCCGCATGCCCGGCAGGGTCAGTGCGTGCGTCCGAGCCCCCGCCTGCTTCAACAGCTGTACCACTTCATCCCAAGACGACCCGTCGAGCCAAAGACCAGGAACCAAGATGATGTCCATTCGGCGAACTTAGGGCATCGCCATACCGAGCGGTCGCCAGCGCCTCAGTCGCGTCCGGGATCTCTTAGCCACTTCCCGTTATCGGCCTTCCCCCGGGAAAGTGCTGGTCGCCACCATGACCAGCTTGGAAGTAAGCGCTGGACCGTCCACGAACGTCCGCCAACGTGCGGAACTAGGGTCAGGAGTGACCGCATCTGACCCTCAGCGACCGGTGCTTGTGGCCCGACTGTGGCCCGCTGGCGGCTGGTGTTCGATTCTGCGGTCAACCCGCTTTCCAAGTCTGCGAACCGCTGTTCCGGGCTGGTCGCCGGGTGCTGGTGTCGCGGTGAGGGTCGAGCTGGGACACTTCGGCGAACTGGGACGGACGGTGCCAACTGAGACTAGAACTGAGACTGTGGGCGTCCGCCCGCTTAGCAGGTCGTCAGACGGGAGCAGAAGGTGATCGCGGGAGACCAGTTGATCGAGATCGACTTCGACAGGGTGAATCCGGACCCGATTCACCCGTTCTACGAGGCCCGGGGAGAGCCGGTGCGGGTGCCCTCTACGCGCCGGTGATCGCGCTGAGCGCCCACCGCTGCACCGACTGTGGGAACGACTCGGAACCACAACGAGGGCTGATCGCCTGGTTGGCGCTGCGCGACAACCCCCAGACTCCAACTCAGTGGATCACATTGTGCGAGGAGCACTTCGAGAGGACCTCGCGCAAGAAGCCGGAGCTGGCGTGAGCTGTGCTTTGGAGAGCGGCGGCGTGACTGGCACTGCCGCATGTCTGGGTACGGATGGCGCGCCGCTCCCAGTCACGAAAGAGGGGCGCTGGCGTTGGTGGAGCCCCGGGACCCCAAAACTTCCTGCTTGCAAACATCCTCTGGCGTTCGGCGTAAGCGTGAGGCCCGGCCGTCGCCGAGTGCCACGGGTGCGAGGACGGATGCTGGAGCCGACCTGTACTGGGGTCGGGTTGGGGTCAGATCCGGACCGGGCCTGTGTGGCAGGGTCTATGAGGGTTTACCGCTCAAGGGTTATCTCCATGCGTGGTCTGGAGGCCTGACGTTCGCCTCCTCCCCGGGTGGGAGGAAGAGATGGTCTGGTCGGCCCAGCGTCGGTGAGATCTACGGTGAGCCTATGGATCACGTGGTCGTAGTGGGGGCTGGGATCGGCGGACTTGCGGCCAGCTTGGTGCTCAGCCGGGTGGCGAAGCGGGTGACCCTCGTAGAACGGGCCGACCATCCGGCCGAGGTTGGCGCTGCTTTGGCTCTGCAAGCCAACGGCATGGCCGTTCTCGCCCGTCTCGGGCTGCTACCCAGCGTGGAAAGGGTTGGGGCGCGGATCGAGAGAATGGACATCCGGAACGCCGGCGGCAGGGTCCTGCTGACCGCCCAGATGCCAGACTTCGGCGGCGGACTCGACCACGCGCTCGCCGTCCGCCGAACTCAGCTGCACCAGTTGCTCTTGGACGCCGTCAACGCGGAGGGCTCCGTGATGACACGCTTCGGCTGCACGGTGATGAGCGCCGACCCAAGCGGTTCTTTGGTCGTCCGGTCTGGACCAGGCGGCGGTGGACCGACCGCTTCCACGCTGCATGCAGACCTGGTGGTCGGTGCGGATGGGGTCAATTCAGCGGTGCGGAGCACAGGCGGCTTCTACAGCAGACTGTCCGCCGGAAGCAGCTACGTGCGAACCATTGTCCAAGGTCACGCCAACCCCTGGTTCGAGGAATTCTGGACGCCGTTGGGATCCTTTGGACACGCTCCGCTCGGCGGCGACACCACCTACTTCTGGGCCGCTGCACAATCACCAGCGGTGACCGACGCCGTGTCCCGCCGCGACCTCGTGTCCTTTGCTGCGGAGTGGCGACGAGTGCTACCCATCGCCGGGGAATTCTTGGCGAAGGTCAGTTCGTTCGATGACCTCCTGGTCAATACCGTTCGCCGGGTCGACTGCCGGCGATGGTTCTCGGGCCGCCTGGTTCTGCTCGGAGACGCAGCCCACGCCATGGCGCCCAACCTCGGCCAAGGTGCCAACAGCGCCCTGGGCGACGCTGTAGCGCTAGCCGAGGCACTAGGCCCCGCCACCTCGGTCCAGACGGCCCTGGAGCGCTACGACCACCGTCGCCGTCCAGCCGCCCGGCGGGTTCAGAATACGGCCGGGCTCCTACAACGCCTCTGCAACCTCCATCAAGCCAGAGCCATACGAGTCCGGGATGCCGTGCTCATGGCGATGACCCGAGTTCCCCGTCTTGGCGAGGGGACCACGCGCCGCGCCCTGGCCAGCGAGGTCCGAACCGTCATGTCGGCATCCGTACTTGGCAATGGTCCTTATGGGACCGGTGCTTAGCCGCTCGTTCACAGCTCAGACCCTCCCCGATGCGTTCGGTCGCCCCTGCTTGCAAAAGGGGCGGCACAGCCGTCGCTGCGGCCTCCGTTACGCCCAGCCAGGTTCATCTGCGGGTTTCGGACTCGGAGACGAGCGCTGCCATTGCTGTACTTCGCTGCTGTACTGCCTGATGGAGCTGACCTTGGCTCCGAGCCTTGCCGACGGACCACCCTGCCTGTATGACGACCGATGACCAGAAGCGCATGTCCGAGTCTCATCGCCGACGCCCACCAACGCGGGTGGCAGCGGGAAGTCGAGCGACACCAAGCCACCAGACGACGACGCCTGGAGCAGCTCCTCCACGACCTAGCCTGACGCTGACTGGGTGTGTCCCTACGCCAACGCGGTTACCGGAGCCAGCCTATGTGCACGGACATGCTTGATGAGCGCGCAAATGATGGTGCGCAAACTTCCGCAGACCGAATAGCGCTACAGGTGTTCATATGTGAGCGACTCAAGATCACGGAGTCGAGATCGCACGTCTACGGCGCGACCGCTGTGATGCTCGCCCCCGCGGTCGGCCTTCTGGGGTCGCGTGGCTTATCTCCGAACCGGAGGAACCCGCCGCCATGCGGCCGCTGCTGGCGAAGGGCCCGGCCACTGATTTCGGTGATCTCGTCTCCCTGTTGTCCCGGGATCGCCCGGGGGGACGGTGGCTCCGTAGTTCACCGACCCAACGACCCGAGGAGTGCGATCATGAGCGGTGCAGACCTGCTCGGCAAGGCCGGGCCCACACCCGGTACACCGACCCACGAGACGACCAAGCGTCTTTACCGGATTGCCGGCCTCGGCGGCGTCGGCGCCTTCGTGGCGTGGCTCGGCCAGCCGATCCTGGTCTTCCTCATCGTCGGCGCCCAGGGCGACACCGTCGGCGACTGGTCCGAGATCGAGAGCTCGAGATACAACGGCGTCATCGAGGTGATGATCTTCTCCGCTATCGGAGTGGGTCTGCTCTTCATGGTGCTGGCGACGTGGCGAATCATTGCGCACGGCCACCCAGAGGCGTCGGTGGCAGCGACCGCCGGGCAGGCCATGGGCCTGGTCGCCGCGTTGTCGTGGTTCCTGGTGGCCGCCGAGTCGTTCCGGATGTTCACCTCGATCGGAGCCGGAATCCCCGAGGTCACCGACGACTCCGCGCTCCAGGCGACCATCATCGAGGGGACCGCCCTCGACGTCACCGGAGCGCTCCTGCTCTTCGTCGTCGGCTACACCGGCTGGTTGCTGATGGTGGTGACCGCAGGACGCCGGGCCGGTGTCGTCGGGATGCCGATCGTGGTGGTGCTCGCACTCTCCGCGCTGGCCTGGGTGCCGGTACTGGCGGTGCCGTTCTCGATCCCATGGCCGATGTTCGGATTCATCGTGACGATGCTGGTTCTCGGTATCTCGTTTCTGCTGCGGTCCCGCCGGTGACAGCATCGGTCCATGGCTGACCTGTGGCCGGGCGATCTGGCCGCCGCGGTGGCCGAGGCGACGTACCTCGCGGTGCGCGTGGTCTGCGTCGTCTTGATCGCCGTGCTGGTGGTGCACACCGCCCGCACGGCCGTACACCGGCGCGCGTGGCTGGCCACCGGCGCCGCGGTGCTCGTCCTCGTCGGGTTCACGACGCTGGCACTTGCCCCGCTGTGGTTCGTGGCGTTTCCGCTCCTGGCCTCGGTGTTTCCGGACGGGAGGTTCGTGCCGCGGTGGACGGTCGTGCCGGTGCTCGCCTGCGCGGTGCCAGCGACGGTCGAGCTGGTGTCTCCGGGAAGCTGGAGCAACCACGCCTGGTGGCAGTGGTTCGCCATGTCGCAACTGCTGTTCCTCGCCGCCCCGGTGCACCGCTACCGGCGCCGGGCAACCACCGAGGAGCGGGAGTCGGTGCGGTGGATCATCCTCGGCACCCTGCTCACGATGGCCTGTTACGCCGCCGTCGCCGCGGTATTCGCCGGTGACGTCGGCGAGGAGTCGGACTGGTCCGTCGCGGCCGCGAACCTCGCGATCCTGCCCATCACGCTGGGCATCGCGGCCGGCGTCGTCCGGCCACGAGGGCTAGACGTGGACCGGGCGCTCCACCTCACGGTCACCGGCTGGGTCGCGGTGCCGATGCTGGCGGCGACGTACGTCGGATCGAGCACCCTCCTCGGGGGCTGGTGGGGTGCGGCCGCGGTTGCCGCCGCCGCCTGGCCGGTCGGCCTGCTGGGCCGGCGGGTCGCCGACTGGGTGGTCTACCGGGGTCGACCGGATGCGACGGAGGCGACCGGCCGGATGCTCGCCCGGCTCGGCGAGCGCACGACGAGTGCGTCGGTGCCGGCGATCGTGCTCGACGCCGCGGTCGAGGCGGTGTACCTCGACGGCGGGCGGATCACCGGCACCTGGTTCGAGCCGGTCGAGCGCGGCACGGTCGAGCACGCCGCCATTTTCCCGGTCACCTACCGCGACGAGGAATTCGCGGTCCTCGCCTTGCCGCCGCGGCGGGGCGAGTCCGGGTTCACCGCACGGGACCGTCGGGTCCTGGCCGCGCTCATCAGCTATGCGGCTCCGGCGATGCACGGTGCCCGTACCCTTCTCGACCTGCTGGAGTCGCGGACGCGGCTGGTCACGGCACGCGAGGAGGAGCGGCGCCGGCTGCGCCGCGAGCTGCACGACAGCCTCGGGCCGGCCCTGTCCGGCCTCTCCCTGTCGGCTGCCGCGCTGGCCCGGCGTACCGGGCTGCCGGAGGCCAAGGAGCTCCAACAGGACATCCAGGCTGTGGTGCACCAGGCCCGCGAGATCGCCTACGAGCTGCGACCGCCCGTCCTCGACGACCACGGCCTGGTCGCCGCGATAGTCGACCGCACCGCGGGCGGCGACGATGGGCTCGACGTCCGGGTCACCGCACCGGAGCCGCTCGTGCTTCCGGCCGCGGTCGACCTCGCCGCACTCCGGATCGTCACCGAAGCGGTGGCCAACACCCGCAAGCACGCCGGAGCCAGCAGTGTCGCGGTCGACCTCGCCGTATGCGATGGGCGACTTGAGCTGTCAGTGGCCGACGACGGCCCCGGCCTGCCCGCCGACGTACGACCCGGGATCGGGATGCACTCGATCGCCGAGCGCGCCGCCGAGCTCGGAGGCACCGCGCGCTACGACCGCGCCGCATCCGGGTGTCATCTCCTCGTCACGCTGCCGCTGGAGGCGCCGGGGAGCCCGGCATGAGCCGCATCGTCGTGGTCGACGACCACCCTGTGTTCCGGAAGGGGCTGATCGCGCTGCTCCGGGCCGAGGGCCACGACGTGGTCGCCGAGGCGGCCGACGGTGTGGAGGCGGTCGCCGTCGTCGCCGCCGAACTGCCCGACGTGGTCCTGATGGACCTCTCGATGCCGCTACGCGACGGCTTCGACGCCACCGCACACATCACCGCTGCACATCCCAACACCAAGGTCGTCGTGATCACCCTCTTCGACGACGAGACGTCGGTGGTGCAGGCGCTGGAGGCCGGCGCATCCGGGTACGTGTCCAAGCAGGCCGACCCCGACCAGATCACCAGCGCCGTCGACGCGGTGGCCCGCGGCGCGATGTGGCTCGGCGCCGGAGTCGCCCGCCCAGCGCTGTCCCCCGCTGCAACCGAGGCCCTTCCCGGCCTAACCCCACGCGAGGCGATGATCGCCGACCTTCTCAGCCGCGGCCTGACGAACCCCATGATCGCCGAGCGACTGTGCCTGTCGACGAAGACCGTGGCCAACTACGTCTCGGCCGTCATGCTCAAACTCCGCGCTGCCGACCGCGACGAGGCGGCACGGATTGTGCGAGAGGCCCGGCGACGCAAGTGAGATATCGATGGACTCGCCGACCTCCGCGAGCGGCTCGGCGTTCCGGATCTGCACCTACACGACCTGCGGCACGCCGGAAACACGTTCGCCGCTCAGTGCGGAGCCAGCCTGCGGGACCTGATGGTCCGAATGGGCCACGACTCCTCCGCTGCGGTGCTCATCTACCAGCACAGCAGCCGGGCATCCGGTGAGGCCATCGCAGCCGTGCTGGACGCCCAGCTGACGGCCCGAATCCAGGCGGCTGAAACCGATTCCCGTGACGGTTCTGGGGCCCATGTGGGCCCCGACGAAGGCCAGTCAACTCGACCGGAAGCGACCGAAGGGCGCTGTCGAACCCGCATTCTCAGCTTGGGAAATGCCTAGAGCGCCAGGCCAGCAGGCTGGATGACGCTCCGCCTGAACCCGCGAGTGACCGGGACCGACCGCAGGTGTGGGCACGTTCAGGGCACGGCCAGAACGCTGTTCGATTATCTGGGATCTACGCATTACGAGTAACGAGCAGGCGATCCACCGGGGGCATGTCACAGCGGGTGGAGACTGGAGTCAGTGGGAGCGGTGAGGAAGCGGTGACCGAGCACTATCGGGGCGGATACGTGGTGGCCGGGGTGACGGCGAAGCAACCGCCGATTGTGGTCGAGTGGGCCGCACGGTTCGCCCGGCAGTTCGACGCGGTGCTGGTCTGTGCACACGTGGAGGCCGACCACTACGTCGTCAAGGAACATCCCGATGGATCGGTCGATACTCGACCCATCGACCCCGACCTGGCGGACTGGGACACTGCCGTCTTCGACTCCGGGCTCGCCACCCGCATCCGGGACCAGGCCCGCGACGCCGGCGTTCAGGTCGAGTTCCGGGAGCTGGCGGGCGGTATCGGGCATGCCATTGCCAGACTCGCCGAACTACTGAACGCCGACATGATCGTCGTCGGGAGCCGCCGCGGCGGTGGGATGCGCACCAGCATGCACGAGTTCTTCAGCGGGTCGGTCGCGGTGCACCTGGCCCACCGGCAGCCCCGACCCCTAGTCGTCATCCCTGTCTCCCCCAAGCCGCAAGGCCACCTGCCCTGGGAGCACTACCCATGACGGACCCGAACCAGCAGCTGCCGCTCCAGCCGGACCTGGAAGCCGCTGAAGCCAGCGCCAGCCCTCCCCGGCCGGTTCACCTGTCACCGGCGAACGTCGCCCTAGTCGCTGTCGGCGGAGCGGCCGGCACCGGCATGCGCCACTGGATCAGCGTGGCAACACCGCACTGGGCCGGAGTCCCGGTGGCCACCTTCGGCATCAACGTGATCGGGGCGTTCCTGCTCGGCGTCCTGCTGGAGCTGCTCGCCGGATCGGTTCTTGACAGTGGCTGGAGCCGCCGGCTTCGTCTCGGCATCGGAACCGGTGGCCTCGGCGGGTTCACCACCTACAGCGCCCTCGCCACCGACACCGTCACCTTGGCCGCCGCCCACCCCGGACAGGCCGCCGGCTACGCCCTTGGCACTGTGATCGTCGGGGCCGTGGCCTCAATCGCCGGGATCTGGCTCGCCCGCCGCACCCTGCAGTCGGCCGCCTCGACGCCGATGGCGCGGACATGACACCTGCCGTCATCGCGCTGCTAGTCTGTGCCGCCGGAGGCATCGGCGCCGCCGCTCGCCTGGTCCTCGACGGGCTCATCAGATCCCGGATCCGGTCCACCTATCCGGTCGCCACAACGACCATCAACGTCACCGGTTCCCTGTTGCTCGGACTGCTCACCGGCCTGGCCGCCAGCCGTCTGCTGCCCGAGCCCTGGCTGATCATCGCAGGCACTGGCCTGCTCGGCGGCTACACCACCTTCAGCACCGCCAGCTTCGAAACCGTCTCACTGCTCGAAGACCGCCGCTACCTCGCCGCCATCCTCGCCGGGCTCGGCACCCTCATCATCTGCACGGCCGCCGCCGCCGGCGGCCTGTTCTTCGGGCTAGCCATATCTCAATGACCTCTGCCTTATCAGGAGAAGTTCTTGCGGTCGCACAGCCCCCGCCGACGCGTCTGGGCCGTCCAGGGACGTCCAGCGTGATCCGCGGCGGGGCAGGGCCGTTGTCAAGCAGAACGACAATCAGTCAGCGGGCCGTGACGACTGCGCTCGCCACTTCGGTCAACCCGCTTAGCAGGTCGCCGGACGGCCGTCCCCATCCGTCTGCGCCGCAGTACTTCGCTGCTGTACTGGTGAGGGCTCGTGGGGTCCGGCTCGGCCCCCGGGCCGACTACCCTCCTCGACGTGAACGCCGATTGGGCACTCAACCAGCTCGGCGAGTTCCTGCGGCTGCTTGCCGACCGCCGGACGGAGTGGCGACGACGTAGGTGTAACACCGACCGGTCGATCAGGGTCAAACTGCGACTCGTAATGCGTGGCTCGGACCCGGGTGCCGTTCGGCCATGTGAGCCACCGGCACGCAGTGCTCCTGTGGCGAGATACGCCGGAGACCCTGATCGTTGAGCCGAGGCCTTGGGGGTGCCCCGATCGGTGGACGGCGCTTGACCCATCACCCGTCCGGAAGCGGTCACAACGGAGACTCACCATCATCAGCGGCGGCCGATCAAACACAGCCGAGGACTCGGCCGCCTGGCATGCGGCGCTGCTCTGGGCCGGTGCGCGCGTCAGCCTGCTGGTGTATCCCGACGAGGACCATGTCTTCGGGCCAGGCTCGCACCAATCAGCGTTGATGAGTTTGGCCGAAGCGTGGCGAGTGAGCTAACCAGCCCGTCTGCGTCGTTTCTTCGCCTTCTTGCTCCCAGGAGCCGGGGTCGGAGTCGGCTGATCGCCGTGAAGGTTCCCGCATGATGGTGCTGCCGGTGAGGTGGTCGTCCGGTCCAAGAATCGTGTCGGTCGTCGGGGTGCTGGCGTTCTGGGTCGGCGTCTTCCTGGCCGGCAGCCTGGTGAATGAGTACTCCGCACGCGAAGACTACATCTCGTTCCTGGCCGGTCGTGGGTCACCGGTCGCGGCTCTGGCCATCAGCGCGATGCTGGCCAACGCGGTTGCTCATCTGGCCACCGCTGTTGCGGTCCTGCGTGGCTGGGGTGCACGCTTGCTGGCCGCGCTCCTCGCCGCAGCCGGGGTGGCCATGATGGCCGTAGCAGTGTTCCGACAAGCATGTCCTGACGGGCCGCCGGCATGTGGCGTCCCTGATCTGACCGCAACTGATTGGGTGGACGTCGTCCACGCGGTCAGTGTCAGCCTGTACCAGTTGTTCACCCTGGTGGCGATGCTGACCTTGACCATCGTTGCCTTGCGCCGCAACTCCGCGCCGCCGCGGTGGTTGGGCTGGCTGACGCTGGCCTTTGCGACCGGGTCCATGACGTTCGTCGCACAGTCCGTCGGTGACCTGCCGGGATTGTGGCAACGCTTGTGGCTCGCGACGAATCTCGCCTGGTTGCTCGTCGTCGCCTGGACCGCGACGGCGCGGAGCGGGATAGGCACGGCCCGTTGACGATGTCGCGCGTCTGGCGCGCCGCCTGCCTGGAACGGCATCTGAAAAGGGTGGGCGATACTGGGTTCGAACCAGTGACCTCTTCGGTGTGAACCCGGCGCGGGTGCGCCTTGGGCAGTCGTTCACGCTCGACATGAGTCCGTGAGCGTCCGGCCTGGTGCAGTTCCCGGCGCAGCCATCGTCAGGCAGTTGGTCAGGCAGCGGCTGGGCGCGGCCTCAAGCCCACAGCTCGGGCTCTGAGTGGTCATCCCCTCACGTCGGCAGGCTCGCCCGTGTGGTGCCTGAGCCGACCCGTCAAGGTCTGGCGAAGCCACCCAGAGGGCTTGGGCCTTGACGGGTCGGCTCAGGTGCCGCTAAGCCCTCTGGGTGACGACGTGAGGGGATGACCACGACCCCCTCCCTCACTTACACGGCCATCTCTGAGCTGAGGCCGGGGGTGCCCGACCGAGGTCCTCCAGGTCGACCGCCCGAACCTGGTGAGGACGCGCTTCGGTGTGAGAGTCCCACCACGGCGGATCGTCACGTTCTGGTCTCCCGCGACTGCGGCAAGACCTCGAGCAAGGCGACCGGTGCCGGAGCGGCGATGGCATGCAACGCTCTGACCCGGCCCGAACCATGCCGACCCGATCCTCGGTGGACGCTCGTTGAGTTGGTCACGCACCTCCCCCCGTTAGCTGCGCAAATCCGCTCGGAACCCACGGAATCAAGTGAAGCCAGCACCACCCCCATGCGGCCCGTATCGCGCCGGGCTCCCACGGGGCATTTCATCGAGGCAGGTCGCAGGGAACTGTGGCTCCAAACGCCTGATCCCGCTCCCATCAATCCGTGCAACTGCGGAGCCGGCAGGCCCCGCCACTCGTCGTTCCCGTCAGGCGGGCTGTCGTGTACAAGTTGAGGATGACCGCCCGACGTTGGCCGCGTTGGTCCGAGCTGGAGCCCCTGTTGCGTCCGCGCCGTCCCCAGCTCAGTCCGACCGAGCGGCGGTTGGCCGGCACCGCGTCCATTCCTGATCTGCGGCTACTGGCCCGGCGCCGGGCGCCTCGCGCGGTCTTCGACTACATCGACGGCGGCGCCGGCGAAGAGATCAGTCTGCGCCGTTCCCGGCAGGCGTACGCAAGCGTCGAGTTCAAGCCTCGGGTGCTGCGGGACGTCTCACTCGTGGACCCGTCGACAACGATCCTCGGGAAGCAGGCGGCGGCACCGCTCGTCTTCGCCCCGACCGGATTCACCCGCATGGCGCACACCGAAGGCGAGCCTGCGGTCGCGCGAGTCGCAGCGCGGATGGGCATCCCCTACGCACTGTCCACGATGGGGACCACGTCCATCGAGCGGCTCGCGGACGCGGCCCCCGGCGGAAACAAATGGTTTCAGCTGTATCTATGGCACGACCGGCAGGCGAGCCGAGACTTCGTCGCGAGGGCCAGGGAAGCGGGCTACGAGGCCCTCGTGCTCACCGTCGACACCCCGGTCGCCGGTCCACGTCTGCGCGATGTGCGGAACGGTTTGACCATCCCGCCGTCGCTGTCGCTGAGGACGTTTGCCGAGGGCTCATTGCACCCTGCCTGGTGGTTCGATCTGATCACGACCGAATCGCTGGAGTTCGCATCGTTAAACCGCTTCGACGGCACCGTCGCCGAACTCGCCGCGCGGATGTTCGACCCAGCCGCGACGATCGCCGATCTCGCCTGGCTGCGATCCGCCTGGGACGGTCCGCTGATCGTAAAGGGTATCCAGACCGTCGACGATGCCCGCGCCGTTGTCGATGCGGGTGCCGATGCGGTGGTCGTCTCCAACCACGGCGGCCGCCAGCTGGACCGTGCTCCGACACCCTTGGAGGTGCTGCCTGCGGTGGTCGATGTGGTGGGCGACGAGGCCGAGGTTTACGTCGACGGTGGCATCTTGTCAGGCAGTGACATCGTCGCCGCGGTCGCCTTCGGCGCGCGTGCGGCCTTGGTCGGGCGGGCCTACCTCTATGGCCTGATGGCCGGCGGGGAGCGCGGTGTGCAACGGGCCGCCGACATCCTGCAAAACGAGGTTGCGGGCACCCTGGCGCTGCTGGGCGTGACGCGCGTGTCCGACCTCGGACGCGATCATGTACGGCTGCGCGGGGTCTGAGATAGGTTCCCGCCATGGACGTCACCGAGTACACGCCCACCCCTGAGGCGTACGTGTACACATTCGGCGGCGCCGCCCCGGTGATGCGCATCAAGCCGGGGGCCGCGCTGCGACTGTGGTCTGACGACGCGTTCGGTGGCACTCTGCGCAGCGTTGACGACCTGTCCAGCGCCAAGGTCGACCTTCGCTTCGTGAACCCGCAAACCGGCCCGTTCTATGTTGACGGGGCCGAGCCCGGCGACACTCTCGTACTTCACCTCGTCGCGCTGGAGCCGGCGCGCGACTGGGGCGCGTCGGCGGCCATCCCGTTCTTCGGCGGGATGACGAGCACCGACCGCGTCGTCACCCTTCAAGATCCGTTGCCGGACACGACCTGGATCTACGAGCTCGACCGCGAGCACAACACCGTCGCCTTTGCGGCGCGGCACAGCGATTTCCGCATCGAGCTGCCAGTCGAGCCGATGCTCGGCACTGTCGGGGTGGCCCCGGCCGGCGGTGAAGTCCGCTCCTCCTTGGTGCCCGACCGTTTCGGCGGCAACATGGACACGCCCCAGATGCGTGCCGGTTCGACGGTTTTTCTCGGCGTCAATGTCGAGGGCGCGATGTTCTCAATCGGCGATGGGCACTACCGCCAAGGCGAGGGCGAAGCCTGCGGTACGGCGGTTGAAGGCGCGATGACCACCACCCTCCTGGTTGACCTCATCAAGGGCGGGGCCCCCGCCTGGCCCCGGATCGAGGACGACACGCATTGGATGACTGTCGGGTCGAGCCGGCCGATGGAGGACTCGTGGCGGATCGGCAACGCCGAGCTCGTGCATTGGGTCGGCCAGCTCTACGGTCTGCACCACATGGACGCCTACCAACTCTGTTCGCAAATCGCGCAGGCGCCGATCGCCAACGTCGTAGACGCCAACTACAGCGTTGTGGTCAAGGCGGCCAAGGCCTTGCTTCCGACCGCGGACGCATTCGGCGGCATCCACGCAGATCTCCGAGCCCGTGCGCTCGCTGTCGGCACCCTCTAGTCCGCGCCCCATCTCTCACGGAAGGCCTGCCTCACATGGATCTGCAGCTCAGCGGCAAACGCGTCCTGGTCACCGGCGGCACCCGTGGGATCGGACGGGCCATCGTCGAGGCCTTCCTCGATGAGGGCGCGGTCGTGGGGTTCTGCGCCCGCAAGCCCGAGGAGGTCGCGGCGACACAATATGCTCTGCACGACCACGGCAGGGTTGCCGGGACAGCGGTCGATGTAGCCGACGGCGACGCTCTTGCGGCCTGGGTGGAGCAGTCGGCCGAGGCATTCGGCGGTCTCGATGTCGTCGTGGCCAACGTCAGTGCCCTCGCGATCCCCGATACCGAGGAGAACTGGGAGATCAGCCTCAAGGTCGACGTGATGCACACCGTCCGGCTCGTCCGGGCAGCACTGCCGCACCTCGAGCGAAGCGACGCCGCCTCAATCATCGCGATCTCCAGCGTGTCCGGGCGCGAGTCGGACTTCGCCTCTGGACCGTACGGCACCGCGAAGACCGCCATCATCGGCTACATCCATGGTCTAGCACTGCAACTGGCCGACAAGCACATCCGCGCCAACACGGTCTCGCCCGGAAACACCTACTTCGAGGGCGGAGTCTGGGCGAACATCGAAACCGGCAACCCGGCCCTGTTCGAGACGGCGGTAGGACTCAACCCGACCGGTCACATGGGCACGCCCGAGGAGATCGCCGGTCCGGTGGTCTTCCTCGCCAGCCCCCGCGCCCGCCGGGTCAGCGGCACCAACCTCGTTGTCGACGGCGCACTTACCCGCGGCATCCAGCTGTAGACCTTACGAACCCCTCACACCCTGCCTCTCCAAAGCGGTGTCGCTGTATCGAATCTCCCCGCTGTTGGGGCACAGCGGCACCACGGTCACCGACCTTGTCTACCGGCACCAGTGATCCAGACCGGCGCAACGGTCATGGATCAGCTGTTCAGTGCGCACCGTAGACAAGCGGGACTGCTGCACGGATAGGTGACAGCGGTGGTTAGGCGGCGCGCGCCTGGGGTGTGGTCATGATCGTCTCGTATTCGATGGGGGTGAACCGGCCGAGCCGGGTTTGCCGTCGTCGGCGGTGGTAGGTGCGTTCGATCCAGGTGATGATCGCGGTCCGTAGCTGCTGCCGGGTGGTCCAGCGGCGCCGGTTCAGCACGTTGTTCTGCAGCAGGGCGAAGTACGATTCCATGGCGGCGTTGTCGCCTGCGGCGCCGACCTGGCCCATGGAGCCGACCAGGTCGTGGTGGTGCAGCTCGGCGAGGAACTTCCGTGACCGGAACTGGCTGCCGCGGTCGGAGTGGACGAGGCAGCCGGCGACGTTACCGCGGCGGGCGACCGCGGAGGCGAGCGCGTTGACGGCGAGCCGGGCTTTCATCCGGTCGCTGATGGAGTAGCCGACGATCCGGCCGGAGTACACGTCTTTGACCGCGCACAGGTACAGCTTCCCCTCGGCGGTGGGGTGCTCGGTGATGTCGGTGAGCCAGAGCCGGTTCTGTGCCGGGGCGGTGAAGTCACGCCGCACCTGGTCGTCGTGGGCCGGTGGACCGGGCCGTCCCGCCTTGCCGCGGCGGCGTTTGCCGAACACGCTCCACCAGTGGTTGGCCGAGCAGAGCCGCCACACCCGCCGGTCGCAACCGGTGTGGCCCTGACGGCGGACTTCGTCGGCGAGCAGCCGGTAACCGAACTCCGGATCATCGCTGTGAGCGTCGAACAACGCGTCCGCAAGATAGGCCTCCGCCACCTCACGCTCACTGACGGGGCAGGCGAGCCGGCGGTAGTAGGGCTGGCGGGCGAGCTTCAACACCCGGCACGTCACCGCAACAGGAATCCTGTCGGCGGCCAGCTCACGCACGAGGCGGGTACATCATTTCCCGGCAGGTTCGCCTGCGACAGATAGGCCGCCGCCCGCCGCAGCACCACGTTCTCCTGCTCGAGCAGCCGGTTACGCCGTTTCAGCTCCCGCAGCTCAGCCGACTCGCCGGCGGTCGCACCGGGCCGGACGCCGTCTTCCACATCGGCCTTGGCCAGCCAGTTCCGCAGACAGGACTCAGAGATGCCGAAGTCCTTGGCGATCTCCGCGATCGAGGCTTCGCCCCTGCGAGCCACCGCCACGACGTCCTCGCGGAACTCCTTCGGATGGGGTCTGGGCACAATCAACATCCTTCCAGCGGTGCCTCCCGGCACCACAGATCAGATGTCACCTACTCGTGCAGCAGTCCCAGCAAATTGTCGAGCAGGTCGGGTCGTCGTGAGAAGGCATAGACACGGACTACCCCGTGACCAGGTGCTCAAGGGTGGGCCTAAGTGGACTTGAACCACTGACCTCTGCCTTATCAGAGCGTTCCGACCTGTTGAGCTCGAGCGTGCGAGCCCAGGATCGCCGCTCATGGAGCGTCAGGAGGCCTTGCGTGGTCTTTCACCCCTTCACACCGTTGCTGGGGTTCGTGAGTCCCGCTCGCCCCCTCCGGGGACTGGCAACGGCTGGCGTTGGGAGGACCGGGGCGTGTGAGGGCACGCGTCCTCCTACGGCCCTAGATCAGGCGGCGGAGTTCGTAGGGTTCGCCCGGGGCGAGGATGACGATGCGCTCGGGATTTTCGACCAGGGCGGGTAGCGAGGCGGGGTCGCCGTTGAACGGGGCGAAGTCGGGGGCGTCGACACACCCCCAGTGATGGAGCAGGAGCGGGGTCTTGGGGTAGGCGTTGGCCATCTTTGCCGCTCCGTCGAGCCCGAAGTGCCACTCGCTGTCGGAGAAGTCGAAGAGCAGCGCGTCGGGGACGGGCATCTGCAGATGGTGAGTCGGGATCAGGCGGGAGTCGCCCGGCGCCCAGACTGTGCCGTCCGGCGTCTCGATCCAGAACCCGCACGCGTCTTCGGGCTGGAACACGCGGTCACTCGCGCCCGGAGACTCGTTCTGCCAGGCGTGGTCGGCCGGGGTCAGCTCGACGTGCACCGGGCCAATGTCGAGTGCGTCCCCGATTGCGTGGCCGTGCGCCGGCCACCCCTCGCCCTGCATCAGGGACCCCACATACCGGGTCGAGTGGTAGGCGCGGGTGACCGGAGCCAAGGCACGGCAGGTTGGGACGCTGTAGTGGTCGTTGTCGCTGTGAGTGACCAGGATGGCGTCCACGTTCGGGACGTCCTTGGCCGCAATCGGCATGTCGATCATGATCGGCATGTCGAACCCCTCCAGGAGCGGGTCGACCATCACCGTCGTGCCGTGGCTGTTGATCAGGAATCCGGCCATCCCCAGCCAGCGCAGAGTCGTCCCACCGTTCGGGCCGAACCCCTCCCCGCCGAACGGCTGCGTCTTCGGGGCCCGTGCTTGCTGTGTCTGTTGCATCGTCCCTGCCTCGGCGCCGTGGAATGGGTTGCCGTAATGGTCGCCCGTTCGTCGGTGCACTTCAAGGCGGGCCGGTGTCTCCCCCGACGCCGGAGTTGCTTTTGGCATGACAACTGGCATCTTTCGGGGGTGTCGCTGACGGTATCGGGACACAAGCTGATCCCGGTTCATGCGCATGGCTGGGGGTCGGCCCAACCCGTCAGTCGCGTCCGGGCTGACCTTGTTGGCTGCGAGTGGCTGCCGAAGACATGATGGGGACAAGGAGCCCGTTGAGGTCGAGCCGTCTGGTGTGCGGTGCCAAGAGTGGATGTGGACCGAGCGGGGCCTCCTTTCCTTCCAGTCGCGACAGGAGCCCATCAATGGACAAACGCACACTCGGAACTAACGGTCTGGAGGTCTCGGCCATCGGGCTCGGATGTATGAGCATGACCGGTGGATACAGCGACCGACCGGACCGGCAGGAGATGATCTCGCTGATCCGGACCGCGGTGGACCGTGGCGTCACCTTCTTCGACACCGCGGAGATCTACGGTCCCCACGCCAATGAGGAGCTCGTCGGCGAGGCCCTCGCTCCTCACCGGGACCAGGTGGTTATCGCCACCAAGTTCGGCTGGGACATCGACGCGAAAGAACGCAAGCCGAGCGGGCGGGTGACCAGTCGTCCCGAGACGATCAAGCACGTCGTCGACGGCTCGCTGCAGCGGCTCGGCGTCGAGGTCATCGACCTCTACTACCAGCACCGCGTCGACCCGGACGTGCCCATCGAAGACGTCGCTGGAGCGGTGAAGGACCTCATCGATGCAGGAAAGGTGAAGCACTTCGGGATGTCGGAGGCCGCCGCCGGGACGATCCGCCGCGCCCATGCCGTACAGCCGGTGACCGCCGTCCAGAGCGAGTACTCGCTGTGGTGGCGGCGTCCTGAGGAGGAGGTACTGGCGACGTGCGAGGACCTGGGCATCGGCTTCGTGCCGTTCAGCCCGCTCGGCAAGGGCTTCCTCACCGGCACCATCAACGCATCCACCAACTTCGACGCCAGCAACGATATCCGCAGCACCATCCCACGCTTCAGCCCCGAGGCACTCGAGCACAACCAGGCCGTGGTCGACCTGCTCGCCCGCATCGCTCAACGCAAGGGCGCCACCCCGGCCCAAATCGCGTTGGCCTGGCTGCTGGCGCAGAAGCCCTGGATCGTCCCGATCCCCGGCACCCGCAAACTTCACCGGTTGGACGAGAACCTCGGCGCTGCCAACATCGCGCTCGGCGACGACGAACTCGGTGAGATCAACGACGCCGCGGCCAAGATCCAGGTGCAGGGTGGTCGCTACAACGAGGCCGGGGAGGCAATGACCAACCTTTAGTGTGTCCCGGCTTCGGACCAGCGAGCGACGCATTACGAGATAGTCCAGCGTTCGATGGTGGTCGACGGCTGGAGTCGTCTGACCCTGGAGCCTTGCCCTACGGTCCGTGACCGGCGACGGCTGGTGATGGCTGGCGTTGGATGAGCGGGGGCACGTCGGGGGCAGATGGCTTGCCCCCACGGGTCGTACGCTCGGTCGGTGACTGCGATCAGCCATATCGTCCTGGTCTCCTGGAAGGGCGGGAGCCGGGATGCGGCTGAGGATCTCGTCCGGCCGGCCATCCGGGGCTTCGTCGACACGATCCCCGCCGTGCAGTCCGTGGTCGAGGGCCACTCCTCGAGTCCCGAAGGGCTGGAGGACGGCTTCGACTACGGCTTCGTGGTCACCTTCGCCACCGCGCAGGCCCGGGACGCCTACCTCGACGACCCGGTCCACCGGCCGGTAGCTGAGGCGATTGGGGCGGCTGCCAAGCGCATTGTCGTCTTCGACATGGGGCTTACTTGAGTGGCCTGACCATGACGTTGACAAAACGTGCGCAGGAAAAATCTGCCAAAGCAACCGGTGTTCTTTGGCAATTTTGGCAACGACTGAGATTTCGCAGTTCCACGGTGGAGCCAATGCCATTTTGGCAACCACGGCGTCTTCTGGTGCCACTCTTGACATCGCCTAAAGGCGAGTTTCATAGTGGCGACCACCAACCCGCCGGGCTGTCCTAGCCATGGGGTTCTTGTCGTCGGAACAGGGGGCAGTACTAAATGAGGGTTGTCAAAGGTGACGTCACGGCGGTGGAGGCTCGGCGAGGGTGGTCTCGCCGCAGGCTTCTTCTCGGCACCATCTTCAGTCTGTTCGGTCTGCTGTTGGCGATCGGTGCGTCGCCTGCTGTCGCTGCGCCACCAGCTGAGTACAACCAGACCTACCGCCCGCAGTTCCACTACAGCCCGCAACAGAACTGGATGAACGATCCGAACGGGCTGGTCTTCTACAAGGGCGTCTACCACCTCTTCTACCAGTACAACCCGCAGGGCAGCCAGTGGGGCAACATGAGCTGGGGCCACGCCACGTCGAGGGACTTGGTGCACTGGGAGGAGCAGCCTGTCGCCATCCCCCAGACCTTCAACGCCGAGGGTCAGTCGATTGAGGACATCTTCTCCGGATCGGCAGTCGTCGACACCAACAACACCAGCGGGTTCGGCACGAAGGCGAACCCGCCGATGGTGGCGATCTACACCAGCGCCTACACCGGTGCCCATCCGACCCTGGCCGGGCGTCAGGCTCAGTCACTGGCGTACAGCCTGGATGAGGGTCAGACCTGGACCAAGTACAGCGGCAACCCGGTGTTGGACATCAACTCCAGTGAGTTCCGCGATCCCAAGGTGTTCTGGTACGCGCCGGCTAAGGAATGGCGGATGGTGGTGGTCCGCGCCGTCGAGCGCAAAGCCGACATCTACGGCTCACCGAACTTGAAGGACTGGACCCACCTCAGCGAGTTCGGCCCTGCCGGGGCTGTGGGCGGAGTCTGGGAATGCCCGGACCTGTTCCCGCTAGCGGTGGACGGCGACCCCGCCAATGTGAAGTGGGTGCTGGTGATCAACTTGAACCCCGGGTCGATCGCCGGGGGTTCGGGAGGTCAGTACTTCGTCGGTGACTTCGACGGCACAACGTTCACCTCCGATGACCCACCGACCTACACGCCACCGACGGGGACGATCCTGCAGGACTTCGAGGACTCTAGCTTCGCCCCGTGGACCACCACCGGTGCGGCGTTCGGGGACGGCCCGGCGTCGGGCAACGTGCCCGGGCAGGGCGGCGTGACTGGGTTCCTGGGCGACCAGCTGGCCAACAGCTTCCACGACGCCGCAGGCACCGGAGGCAGCGACGCCAGCACCGGAACCCTCACCTCGCCGGAGTTCGCCATCACCGATGACTACCTGAACTTCCTGGTCGGCGGGGGCAACCATCCCCACGTGCCCGGCACCACGCTCGACCCCACCTTGCCGACCGGCACAGTCTTCGCCGACTTCGAGGGCGAGACCTGGGGCGAGGGCTGGGTAGGCACCGACGACTTTGCGCCCAGCGACGATCCGGCCGTGATCGATGGACCGTCTGAAGGCACAATCGGCGACCAGCAGACGGTGACCGGCTACCAAGGTGAGCAGCTGGTGAACACCTTCACTGATCACGATGCCTCGACCGGCACCATCACATCGCCGGCCTTCACCGTCAGCAGCGACTACATCAACCTGCTCGTCGGCGGTGGCTTCCATCCGTGGCGGGACGGCGCAACGGACGCTACGGCGGTTAACCTCGTCATTGATGGTGAGGTGGTCGCCACCGCGACCGGTTCGGACAGCGAGCTAGTCAACTGGGCCGCGTGGGATGTGTCGCAATACCAGGGGCAGTCGGCGCAGATCGTCGTGGTCGACCAGAACCAGGGCGGCTGGGGCCACATCCTGCTGGACCACATCATGTTCTCCGCCCAGGCGGCGACTCCAGTGTCAGTGGAGACCTCGGTTAACTTGTTGGTTGATGGCGAGGTCGTTCGGACCACCACCGGACCCAACAGTGAAGTTCTCGACTGGGCCAACTGGGACGTCCGGGAGCTGGCGGGGGAGACCGCGCAGATCCAGATCGTTGACAACAACACCGGCAGCTGGGGCCATATCCTGGTCGATCAGTTCACCTTCGCCGACGAGCCCGCTCTGTCGGCGACCCAGCGCGCGCATTGGCTGGACTACGGTCGGGACTTCTACGCCGGTGTGACGTTTAACAACGTGCCGAAGAACCGGCGGATCATGATCGCCTGGATGAACAACTGGCAGTACGCCGGTAGCATCCCGACGGACCCCTGGCGGAGCGCGATGAGCGTGCCGCGGGACCTGGGCCTGCAGACCGTCGGAGATGACGTGCGGCTGAAGTCGACACCGGTTCGAGAGCTGCAGAAACTGCGACAGAGCCCCTACAAGTTGAAGTCCACCAGGTTGGTGGAGGGGACAACCAGGCTGACCAACCCGCGGGCCAAGGGAGACACCGTCGAGATTCTGGCCAAGTTCCGAGCCCGTAACGCTGAGAATTTCGGCCTGCGGGTGCGGACCGGGAACGGACAGCGCACCGAGATCGGCTACGACGTCGACCGCGGTGGGATCTACGTCGACCGCACCGAGTCCGGGGACGTCAGCTTCAGCCCGAGCTTCCCCAGCGTGGAGTTCGCGCCGGTGGCGCTGAAGAACGGGTACATCACCCTGCGGGTGCTGGTTGACCGGTCATCCGTCGAGGTCTTCGAGGGAAGGGGCAGGGTCACTATCACCGACCAGATCTTCCCGGATCGGAACAGCAAAGGGATTCAGCTCTTCTCCGAAGGCGGCCGAGCTCAGCTCGAAGACCTGACAGTTTGGAAGCTGCGATCCACCTGGAAGTAGCTCCTGGGACGAACCCTGACTCGGTCGGTCATCGTCGCTCGAGTCAGGGTCTCTGTCCGCAGCCCGATGGCTTGTAACAACTAGATCAGAGTCTCGTCGCCGAGCTGGACACGCCAGACGCCTTGACCGTGGCGTCGCCCGTGGCCGCGGACCAGTATGCGGTAGTCGAGAGTCGAGGGCGCTGAGCGGTCCGCGCCCGGCGTGACCAGTGAGGCTGGCGAAACCAGCACTACAGACACTCGACGGACGGGACCGAGCGCAACGCGGAGAGGTTTCGTTTTATGGGGGTTTTATGGGGTGCTTCTTGGCCCAGCCACAATGCAACACGTCCAAACCCAGGTTGACTAGGCGATTTGTGCGCCGCGAGGGGAATCGAACCCCCAACCCGCTGAAACCTCATCAGTCCGCAAGCGATTGAGCGTAGCTCCTTGTCAGAGCGGCAACAGCTCTGCGCTGGTTGTGGCTGACGCGGTTCGGACTCCACGGCATATGTCCCACGATTCGTCACGCGGCCAGGATCTGGCGGCGGCCCGATGACCAGCCCGATTTGCTCAGTGATGGTCGGAGTCAAGGGTGGCCGGAGGCCATCGCGCAGCGACGCGCAGCGCCCTTGACGCCGAGCAGCGCTGAGCCAACCCTATGTCGGGCCGCCGCCCCCTCCCACCGACTAAGCCACGTGGTGTTGATCATGGACCGGTCTCTCTTTCCACCCTCGGGGATCACCTTTGTGTTGGCGGCGTAGCGGCCCGCAGCGCAGCGAGGACACGCGGAGCCGCCGGCGGCCCGAGCGCAGCGAGGCCCTTGAGTCAGTATGGAAGTTCGTAACCGTTCGTGCAGACATGCTGCTGACCCATCTCTGCCTACTTGAGGAGGTTGTCGACGGGGGCGTTGTCGACGTAGATGCGTTGGTCGGTGAACTTGCCGTCGACGAGGGTGAAGATCGAACAGGCGTTGATCTTCACTTCGGTGTCGTCGTGGAAGCGCCAGATGCTGGTGACCTCGAAGATGACCACGCCGTCGTCTTCCTGCCAGACGTTGATCAGCGGGTGGGCCAGCGACTTGACCTTGCCGAGCAGGGTCGTCATCTGTTCCAGCACGGCGTCGCGCCCGGTGATGGTCGGTGCGTTGGCGAAGGTCAGGGTGATGTTGTCGGCGTAGTAGGAGCCGAGCCGTTCGTGATCTTTGGCCTCCATGGCGTCGAAGTAGTCGGTCAGGAGGTCGATGGTGGCCTGGTCGGCTTGAGGCATGACGGGTTCCTTTGCTGGTGTGAAGGCTGGGCTGGGCTACGCGGTCGAGCGAGGACTCCCGACGGCGGTTGGTGCCGGGCAGACCGGTTCCTCGGTGGCGAGTTGAGCGCCTCAATCGGCTGAGGCGATCGCGTGGCGGGTGGCCGTTCCGGTCCGTCGCCGGCGCGGTGATGGAAGGCTGCGGGTTCGCTGGCCAGGGCGGTGAGTGCGTCGAGCTGCGCCGGTTCGAGCTCGACGTCGGCTGCGGTGGCGTTGGCGTGGAGCTCGTCGGGGGTCTCGGCGCCGACGATGGCGGAGGCGACGGCCGGGCGGGACAGCAGCCAGGCCAGCGAGACCTGGTACGGCGCCAGTCCCCATGCGCGGCTGAGCCGGTCGACCTCCCGGGCGAGGGCGATCTCGGCCTCGGTGAACCCCGCCCCGCCGAAGCGCTGGTCGCCGGCGACGTCGCGGTCGAGAACGGCCAGGTCGGCGAGCAGGCCGCCGTGCAGCGGGGCGTAGGGGACGATGGACAGCCCGAACTGCTGGCAGGCGGGCGCGAGCTCTCGTTCGGCGGCCCGGTCGATGAGGTTGTACTTCACCTGGGCGGCGACGGGTGCCTGCTGACGCCGGTCGTCGGCGATCCACAGGGCCTGGGTGACCTGCCAGGCGGGATGGTTGGACAGGCCGACATAGCGGATCTTGCCCTGCCGGATGAGGTCGTCATACGCCGCCAGGGTCTGCTCCAACGGCGTGTCCGGGTCGGGATCGTGGGCGTAGTAGAGGTCGATGTAGTCGGTCTCCAGGCGGCGCAGGCTGGTCTCGACCTGACGGATGATGTGGCGGCGTGACAGGCCACGGTCGTTGATGTCGAGCCCGACGATGCCGTTGGACTTGGTGGCGATCACCATCTCGTCGCGGCGGCCGCGGAGGGCGCGGCCGAGGATCTGCTCGGCGGGTTCACGGTCGGCGGCGGCCGGGGCGCCGGGCCGGTCGAAGACCGGCATGTTGCCGTACACGTCGGCGGTGTCGACGAAGTTGATGCCGAGGTCGAGAGCGGCGCCGACGACCCGGTCGGCGTCCTGCGCGGTGGGGGCGACCCCGAACGTGGCGGTGCCCAGACAGATCCGGGACACCTTGACGCCGGTCGAACCGAGGACGGAGTACTTCATCAGCAAGTTTCCTTGTCTTCCGTGGTGGTGGGTGGAGCTAGCGGGGCTCAGCGGGCGGTGTAGCCGCCGTCGACGGGGAGGGCGACGCCGATGATGAAGCTGGCGCCGGGGCTGCACAGCCACAGCACGGCGGCGGCGATCTCTTCGGGTTCGCCGAGCCGGTTGATGGGCTGGTTGGCCAGCGCCTGCTGCAGGTCGAGCTCGCCGGTGGCGAGCATGTCGGTGACCATCGGGGTGGCGATGGTGCCGGGGCAGACGGCGTTGATCCGGACCCCGCGGGGTGCGTATTCGAGGGCGGCGCTGCTGGTCAGACCGAGGACACCGTGCTTGGTGGCGTGGTAGGCGGCCCGGCCGGGGTTGCCGACGAGCCCGCCGAGGGAGGAGCAGTTGACGATCGCGCCGCTGCCCTGGGTGCGCA
Source organism: uncultured Actinomycetota bacterium (assembly GCA_963808435.1). Lineage (GTDB taxonomy): Bacteria > Actinomycetota > Actinomycetes > Propionibacteriales > Propionibacteriaceae > Microlunatus. The sequence goes on from CAWEFW010000029.1 coordinate 286,603, forward strand.
TCTGCGCGAGCTCGTGCTTCATGCAGGCCCACACGCCGCGGAGGTTGATCGCGGTCACCCGGTCGAACGCCTCCGCCGGCTCGTCGGCCGCGTCGCAGACCGGGAGCTGGATACCGGCGTTGTTGAAGGCCATGTCGAGCCGGCCGAACGTGTCGACGGTGGTGGCGATGAGGGCGGCGACCTGGTCCTCGTCGGCGACATCGCAGGGCACCCCGAGCACCTGGTGCCCGGCGTCGGCCAGCTCGTCGGTGACCGACGTCAGCGCTGCCTGGTTGATGTCGGCCAGCACCACGGCGGCGCCGGCTTCGGCGAACGCGCGGGCGGTGGCCAACCCCATGCCGGAGCTGGCGCCGGTGACCAGGGCGACCTGGCCGGTGAAGTCGTAGCTCGGATTCATCGGTGATGCTCCTGTTCTCGCCGGTCAGGCGTTGTCGTGGGCGAGGGAGCTGGACAGGTCCCGGAAGGCGTCGGCCTGCGCCTGCAGGGTCTCGGCCTTCTGCTCGGCGAGCTCGAGGATGGCGGCCAGGGCGATGAACCGGCGCGGTGGCTGCTCCAGGCTGGTGATGGTGAGCAGGGCCTGGGCGAGCTTGGCGGGGTCACCTTCCTGGTGGCCGTTCATGTCCTGGTACCACTGCACGCGTTCGGCGTGCCGGTCGGCGTAGTCCGGGATCGACGGGGTGGCGTAGCTGGCGGAGTCGGGGGTCAGCAGATCGGTGCGGAAGAAGCCGGGGTTGACGATGGTGGTGTTGATCCCGAACGGCTCGACCTCCGGCTGCAGGGACTCCATCCAGCCCTCCAGCCCGAACTTCGCGGCGCTGTAGGCGGAGTTGAACTCGAACCCGGACAGCCCCGCCCCGGAGGAGATCGACAGGATGTGCCCGGACCGCTGCCGACGCATCACCGGCAGCACCGCCCGGGTGACGTTCATCGGCCCGACCAGCCCGGTGGCGAGCTGGTCGGCGATCTGCGCCGGGGTCAGCTCCTCGAAGTAGCCGCCGTAGAAGTTCGCGGCGTTGTTGACCAGCACATCGATGCGGCCGAACCGTTCGACCGCCGCCTGCACGGCCGCCTCGGCCTCCGCCGGGACGAGTGACATCCAGCCGCACCACCAGCAGATCCTCGGCGTCCCCGACAGCCTCCCGGACGGTCTCGGGACGGCGGCCGGTGGCCACCACGGCATTCCCCGCGGCGAGCGCCGCCTTGGCGAAGTCGACCCCCATGCCACGCCCCGCACCGGTGATGAACCAGACCTGCTTCTCCGACATGCACTCTCCTCGCGAACTCTGAGCGGCACCAACTATGAACGGTCGTTCACTGTCTGCTCAACTGTAAACGAGTGATAAGGTTTGGTCAACCGAGGCGCGAGGATGGAGTGGTCGATGACGAGTGCCAGCACCACTGCCCGCAGCCGTGGGCCCTACCGCACCGGCCTCCGCCGGCGTGAGCAGATCATCGACGCCGCGACCGCCGTCTTCGCCGAGTACGGCTATGCCGGCGGATCCGTCCGCACCATCGCCGACCGCGTCGGCGTCTCGCCGGCCTCCCTGCTCCAGCACTTCGGCAGCAAGGAAGGGCTGCTGATGGCGGTCTTGGAGGACTGGGACCGCCACACCGTCGAGGCCCGCCTCACCGACGTGACCGGGCTGGACTACTTCCGCCGCCTTCCGGAGGTCATGGGTGCCCACCTGGCGAATCGGGGACTGCTCGAGCTGTTCTCGACCATCGCCGCCGAGGCGTCCAGCCCCAGCCATCCAGCCCGCGAGTTCATCCAGCGCCGCTACACCGACAACATCGCCACCCTCGCACGACAGCTGCAGCAGGCGGTCGACGCCGGCGACGTCGCGCCCCTCAGCCCAGCCGAGATCGACGTCGAGGTGCGCCTGGTCACCGCCGTCCTCGACGGAATCGGGCTCCAGTGGCTCCTCGACCCCTCCACAGACGTCGTCGCCAGCATCAGTACCTACGTCACCCGCACGATCACGGGCTGGCGCAGTGGCCGGTAAGTCCTCGAATGCCGAAGTGATGAGCTGGTTCACAACGAGTTGATAACGGTCCGTGCGGTATCGAATTCGACTACAGGACAACCGCGCGCATCAATGAGCACCAATGGACGTCAACGGACACTATTGAGGCGATCCGGGGTCTGATTCGACGCCCGGTTACTGTCCGGCCCGTGTCGTATGCTTCTTTGACGACGGCAAGACAAAGCACACATTGATGGGCGTAGCCCTGGAGGGTCGGCTCCTCCACCTTGGCCGAGTGGCCATTCATAGAGATAAGCCGCACAAATCTCACCTCAGATATCGAGCCGTCTTCTCTCGATGCTGTTCTCAGCGTTGGCCGGCGGCTCGCGGCGCTGAGCATCCGCCACTGATTCTCTCGTGGCGATGACCCCTCCGGACCGGGTGGGTCGCGCGGTAGAGCCGCAACTTTGGCCGCGCGACCCGCTCTCTGGGGTGGTGTGAGCATGACTGCGTCGGACCTCGACCGTGCTGCGGCTCTCGACGACCACTCCCCAGATTTCGAGGAGAGTGCGCCGCTCAACCTGGGCGGCTGGTCGCCACGCATGATCGACCAGCTGCAGCAGATGATCATCACCAGCCGATTCGTTCCGTTCTCCGACGCCCTGGCTCGGGTCGGCAATTGCGCCCATCCGATCCGGCTGCGCGGATCCTCGATGCGCATCGACCCGGCGACCGGCGAAGTCCTCTCCAGCTATTCGAGCTGCGATGAACCGCTCGGCGTGACCTACGTCCGGTGCGGGAACCGGCGGGCGGCAGTGTGCCCAGCGTGCTCGCGCGTCTACGCGGCCGATGTCTTCCACCTCATCCGGGCCGGTGTCATCGGCGGCAAGACCGTGCCCGAGTCGGTGGCTGAGAACCCTTTGTTGTTCGCCACGCTCACCGCACCGTCGTTCGGTCACGTGCACAGCGTCCAGGCCTGCGGAAGGCCGCACGGCAGCACGCGGCGCTGCCCGCACGGTCGGCCGACGAGCTGCCTGGTGAGGCACGGCGACGACGACACCGAGCTGGGTCAGCCTCTGTGCCCGGATTGCTACGACTACCCCTCCCAGGCCGTGTGGCAGTGGTGGGCGCCTGACCTGTGGCGCCGGTTCACCATCACCCTGCGCCGGCTGATCGCCAAAACGCTCGGCGTCCCCGGCGGCCGCGTGGGCGACCTGGCCACCGTCCAGTACGCCAAGGTCGCCGAGTACCAGCGCCGCGGCGTCGTCCACTTCCACGCCCTGATCCGACTCGACGGCCCCCGCACACCAGACGGGTTCGCGGCCGCGCCGGCCCAGATCACCAGCCGACTCCTGGTCCGTCTCGTCCAAGCCGCCGTACAGACCACACGGCTGTCGGTCCCCGGTGTCGACGACGATGATTTGGCGCGAAGCCTGGCGTTCGGGCAGCAGCTCGACGTCCGCCCGGTCCGTCTCGGCCGCCGCTCGGACGACCCGAACGCACCCCTCGTCCCCGAACAGGTGGCCGGCTACCTGGCGAAGTACGCCACCAAGTCCGCCGACGACACCGGGCCGGGCGGCACCGTCCACGGACAGCGCATCCGCGCGACCATCCGCGACCTCGCCCAACGAGCCTGCCTCGCCAGCGTGCACGGTCACGACGGTGCCGACGATTACCTGCTGTTCGGCAAGTGGGTGGACATGCTCGGCTTCCGCGGCCACTTCGCGTCCAAGTCTCGCCGCTACGCGATCACCCTCACCGCGCTCCGCAGAGCCCGCCGCCGTGCCAGCATGCTCATCGCCGAAGCACGGGAAAGCCGTCGACCACTCGACCTGGCCGCGCTCGAGGCCGACCTCCTCGCCGACGCCGATGACGACACCACCCTGGTCATTGGCCGCTGGACCTACGCCGGCGCCGGCTGGGACAACGACGCCGAACAAGCACTCGCCCTCTCCGCCGCCGCCCGAGCCCGCGAATACGCCCAACGAGCAGCGGAACAGAAGACACACCGACTGAGCGAGAGGTAGGGATCATGGTGGCATCGCGGATCGAGGACCGGCTCTGGACGGTCCAGGACGTGTCGGAGTACCTCGGCATACCGGTGCAGACGCTGTACGCCTGGCGCAGCGCAGCGACTGGACCTCCTGGCCGCCTTGTCGGCCGCCGGCTCCGATACCGCCCCCAAGACGTCCGCGACTGGGTCGCAGAACTGCCGACGGAGATCGCGGGATGAAGCCACTCGGACTGGGTGAGCACGGCGGGTTGACCATCCTCAGGGAGGGGCGCGCCTTCGTCGCCTACCTCCGCTACCGGGACTACTCCGGTCGTGGTCGGCGGATCAAGCGCAGCGGACGATCGCGGGCCGAGGCTTCCCGAGAGGTGCTCAAGGCGGTGAAGCAGGCCTTGGGCGCTGACGGGGATGACGAATTCACGGCCAGGAGCACCCTCAATGAGGCAGCCAAGGGATGGCTCGCGATGTTCGCCGGCCAAGTCGAGCGAGGTGCGCGCTCGCCGTCGACCTACGACGCATACCGCGATGTGATCAGACGGGTCATCGAACCAGGCGTGGGATCGCTCCGCCTCGGTGAAGTCACCACGCCGCGCCTGGATCGCTTCGTCCAGGCCGTGCTCGTCGACCGCGGCTACGCGACGGCCAAGCTCACCAGGTCCGTCTTGTCTGGGGTGTGCGGCTGGCTCGTCCGGCGTGGTGCCCTGCCAAGCAACCCCGTCCGTGACCTCACCCCGCTGGAACTCGATCGTGACCGGACCGCTCGCGCGCTCTCCTTGGAGGAGGTCCGCCAATGGCTTCGCGTACTCGATGCCGATCCTGCCGCGCAGCATCACGATCTGCCCGAGCTGGCGCGCTTCATGCTCGCGACCGGCTTGAGACTCGGCGAAGCACTCGGAGTCACTTGGGCCGACCTCGACCTGATCGCTGGAACCGTTGCCGTGCATCGAACGATCATTCGCGTCCAGGGCAAAGGCTTGATCGCCAAGCGGGTCAAGTCGAAGGCCTCCGAGCGTGGCCTGATCATGCCGGCATGGTGCGTCGAGATGCTCAGAGAACGGCGCGTACGCCGCGGTGGCTTCGACGGGCCGGTCTTTCCCGACAGCCTTGGCGGGTGGCGGGACCGTAGCAATGTCGGCAGAGCGTTCAGGGCCGCACGTCAGGGATCCGACTTCGAGTGGGTGAAGACTCACACCTACCGCAAGACCGTGGCGACTCTGCTCGATGGCAGCGGCGCCAGCGCTCGCATGATCGCCGACCAGCTAGGACACTCGCGCATCTCGATGACGCAGGACGTCTACCTCGGTCGTCGTGCGGCCAACGCCGGAAACGTGGCGGCGCTGGAGGCCTACAGCCCGGCATCGGCCACGGATGGCCATCCCGAGGACGAAGAATGAGTCGCATCCGTCCCCGTACTCGTCCCCGCTCGTCGAGAACTGGCACGCAGACTGCGCGGCAAATGTGCTCTGATTAGGCCATATGGTGCGCCGCGAGGGAATCGAACCCCCAACCCGCTGATTAAGAGTCAGCTGCTCTGCCAATTGAGCTAGCGGCGCGCGAGGAGCAACACTAGCAAACCCGCTGCGTGAACGCAGAGCGGTTTGCGCGAGCAGCGACGTCGCGTAGTTGCGGCTGATCACTCGCGCAAGCCTCAGCCAACGGTCTCGAGCACCGCCATGGCGGCGTTGTGGCCGCCGAGCCCACTCACGGCGCCGCCGCGGACCGCTCCCGAGCCGCAGAGCAGCACGTCGGGGTGTTCGGTCGCAACGCCCCAGCGTTGCGCGGGCGTCTCGGCCACGGCATCATCAGCGAGCCAGGGCCACTGCAGGTCGCCGTGGAAGATGTGGCCGCCGGGCAGGCCGAGCTCGCGTTCGAGATCGACCGGGGTCATCACCTCCAGGCACGGCCGACCGTCGGCATCGTGGGCCAGGACCTGGCCGAGCGGTTCCGCGAGTACCTCCTGCAGCGACCGCAGCGCAGCCCGGCGCGCCCGTGTCCGTGCCCGGTCGGGGTCGCCGCGGAAGAGGTCGACCGGCGTATGCAGGCCGAACAGGGTCAGCGTGTGGTATCCGGCGGCCCGCAGCGACTCGCCCGAGGATCGACGGGTCGGTGAGCGAGTGGCAGTAGACCTCGCACGGCAGCGGATCAGGCACCCGGCCGGCTGCAGCCTCCGCGTACGCCTGCTGGAGCCGCGCGTAGCCCTGGCCGAGGTGCAGCGTCCCGGCGAAGGCCACCTCGGGGTCCAGGCCGGAGCGCAGCCGCGGCAGCCGGCGGACCACCATGTTGATCTTGATCTGACTACCCACCGGCGGGGCCGAAGCCGGTTCGCTGCCCAGGAGGCGGTCCAGAGTCGCCGGCGCGCAGTTCGCGAGGACGACGTCAGCCGTCAGACTCTCACCGCCGGTGAGGTGGACGCGCGCGGGCCCGTCGTCACCCGGCGCGACGCTCGTCACCCGTGCGCCCGTGCGCAGGTCCGCCCCCGCTACGGTCGCGGCGCGGACCAGCTCGGCGGCCACCGCACCCATCCCGCCGACCGGGACCCGCCACTCGCCAGTGCCGTTGCCGATCACGTGATAGAGGAAGCAGCGGTTCTGCCGTAGTGACGGGTCGTGGGCGTGGCTGAAGGTGCCGATCAGCGCGTCGGTCAGCAGTGTCCCCCGGACCGCGTCGTCGGTCTCGCTCGCCTCGATCAGCTCGCCGATCGGTCGCGTCGACCAGCGCCGACCACAACGCGGGATCGACCTGGTCGCGCAGGCTGCCGGCGCGGGGGAGCGGCTCGGTCAGGGTTGGCTCGACCACCGCTGCGAACGACACCAACGCTCGGTCCAGCGCCGTCTGGTCCTGTGCCGATCGGCGTACTAGCCGGCCGGTGTCGCCGACCGGGGTGTAGGACCGGATCGGCCGCGACCGCAGCTCGAGCTCCAGTCCCAGGTCGGCGATGAGCTTCTCCGGCAGCAGCGAGACCAGGTAGGAGAACCGGGACAGCCGGGCGTCCACCCCGGGGAACGCGGCCGCACTGGCCACGGCTCCGCCGAGGGTGTCCCGGGCCTCGAGCACCGTGACGCGGTGCCCCGCCCGCCCGAGGTATGCCGCGGCGATCAGCCCGTTGTGTCCGCCGCCGACGATGATCACATCGGCCGCAGCGCTCACCTGCTTCCGCCGGCGCCTCAATCGGGCCAGCTCCTCGTCGCTCAGCGTCAGGTCGGCCGCCTTCGCCGAGTCGATGATCGACTGCGACCGGCGCGCCCCGGGAATCGGGATGACGTGCTCGCCCAGCGAGAGCTCCCAGGCCAGCACGACCTGCTGGGGGCTGACCCCGTGCTCGGCCGCGATCTCACCGAACACCGCGAACCGGTCGCCCACCTCACGCGCGCCGCCGCCGGTGCCACCCAGGGGGCTCCAGGGCAAGAAGGCGATGCCGTGTTCGGCGCAGTAGTCCAGCTCGTCCTCGCTGCACCGGAACTTCGGCGAGAACTCGTTCTGGACACTGACCAACCCTTCCGGTCCGAGCACGTCGATCGCGACCTCGATCTCCTCCACGTTGGCGTTGGAGATCCCGATGGCCTTGATCTTGCCCTCGTCGCGCAGGGTCCTGAAGTTCTCGACGCCTTCGCCATAGGCGATCGAGCGGTCCGGCCGGTGCCACTGGTACACGTCGATCACGTCCACCCCGAGGTTGCGCAGCGACTTCTCAACCGCAGACCGGAGGTAGGACAGTGACCCGTCCCGACCAAACTTGTTGCCCTCGCTCCGGGTGATGCCGCCCTTGCTGGCGATCACCACGTCGTCGCGGTTGCCGCCGTAGGAGGCCATCGCCTTGCGCACCAACATCTCGTTGTGCCCCATGGTGTCCCAGCTCGGGGCGTAGATGTCGGCGGTATCGATCAAGGTGATGCCGGCGTCGAGCGCGGCGTGGATGGTCGCGATCGCCTGCTGACTCCTCGGGGTAAGCCTTGTCGTCGTTCATCGACATCGGCATCGCCCCGAGGCCGATCGCGGAGACTTTGAAGGGTCCAAGCTGTCGCGTCTGCATACCGTCGACCCTATAGACGCTCGGCGACAGCATCGGGCGTCGGGCCGGCCGCGACTGCTGTCCGCCGGACGCCCAGCACGATCAGCAGCTGGGCGGCCAGGTAGGTCGCCATCACCACCGCGTCGACGACCGGTGCCGCCGGTGGGTCGATAAAGGCCCCGTACGCCAGCGCGAGGTCAGAGATGAGGAACGTCAGCGCGCCCACGGTGGCTAGCCGGCTGACCCCGGTCGCCAGGGCCACCGTCAGGGCCAGGCTCGCCCCGTAGACGAGGACGGCGACGAGCAGACTGCTGGCCTGCAGGCTGACCATGATGATCAGAGCGCCCAGTCCAACCGCGTACGCGATGCGCGGGCCCGGCCTGGCCAGCAGGCTGAGCCGCCAGCGCGGACGGAACGCCAGGCAGTAGGCCAGCTGGGCGCCGAAGAAGAACGCGATCTTGAGCAGGAGCGGGTCACCGAGAGTGTCGCCGAGCCACGCAAAGCCGAGACCCACCAGGACCCAGCGGGTGACGGCGTCCCGCGGACCCGACCACCACAAGAACCCGGCCAACAGGGGCATCAGGACCGTCGGCAGCAGCCGCGTCAACAGCGACTGGTCGGTCAGCTCGGCCACGACGTCGGCAACCGAGAGCACGGCGTACGCCGCCAGACAGGCGGTTGCCAACCGCCGCAGTTCCACAACGCCAGGCTAGGCCGAGCGGAAGGTGATGGGGTGAGTGACGGGACTCGAACCCGCGACTACCTGGACCACAACCAGGTGCTCTACCAGCTGAGCTACACCCACCATGGGCAGGCCACATCGACCCGCGCCGCGTGAAGTGTACCGGCCGGGCCGACGGCGTACGAAATGCGTTAGTCCTCGTCGGGCAGCGGTGGTGGCACGGCCCCGGTGAGCGTGCCCTGGTACCGGCGGGCCACGGTCCGGGCGGTCGCGCTGTCCGGCCCGGGCTGCGGCACGAAGACCGCCTCCCGGTAGTAGCGCAGCTCCTCGATCGACTCCTGGACGTCGGCCAGAGCGCGGTGGTTGCCGGTCTTGGCCGGGGCTTGGTAGTAGACCCGCGGGTACCAGCGGCGGACCAGCTCCTTGATGCTGGAGACGTCGACGCTGCGGTAGTGCACGTGGTGTTCGAAGGTCGACATGTCCCGGGCCAGGAAGGCGCGGTCGGTGCCGATCGTGTTCCCGGCGAGCGGCGCCCGGCGTGGCTCGGGCACGAACTGGCGAACGTAGTCGAGCACTCGGGTCTCCGCCTCCGCCATCGTCAACCCGTCGTCCAGCGCGGACAGCAGACCCGAGCCGCGATGCATCTCGCGGACGAAGTCGCCCATCGTCTCCAGCGCGCTGCCGCTAGGCTTGATCACCAGGTCCACGCCGTCGCCGAGCACGTTGAGGTCGGCGTCGGTGACCAGGGCGGCGACCTCGACCAGGGCGTCAGTGGCCAGGTCGAGACCGGTCATCTCACAGTCGACCCAGACCAGGAAGTCCCGCACCCCGCCACTGTAGAGGGCGCGGCCGCTCATCGGGCAGGTGCGTACGCGGGAACCCACTTGATCAGCCAGGCCGATCCGGCCCAGGTCAGCACGCCCATGGTGACCGAGGCGGCGGCCAGCGGGGCAACGGCGCTGACCGCGCTGATCACGAGCGGCCCTGCCGCGCTGCCCACGTCGTTGCACAGCCGCCACCCGCCGATGAACTGGGCCCGGTCGTCCGCGGGGGAGGCGTCTGCGCCGAGGGTCATCACCACACCGGCGGAGATGCCGTTGCCCAGGCCCATCAGGATCGCGACCGCGGTGATCCCCGGCGGGGCGCTGGTCAACGGCAGCAGCAGGAACCCGAGGCCGAGCACGATCATCGCCGGGACGGCGACGTAGACCCGACCGAACCGGTCCATGATCGCGCCGCCAGGATAGAAGAGCAGCACGTCCACCCCGGCGGAGATGCCGTAGATCACGCTCACCGTCGCGGCGTCGACGCCCTGCGAGTCGGCCCAGAGCGGCACAATCGACTGCCGCGTCGACCGGGCGGCGGAGATCAGCATGACCCCAGTGCCGAGGGTGAGCAGCACCCGACGGTGCTCGGCCAGCACCGACAGGACGGAGTGGTGCGGGCGGGCGGCCGCGGCGTGCTCGCGGCGCTGCTCCCGGGTCACATCGGGCAGGAACGCACAGACCACGGCCGCGAGGAGGCTGATCACGGCGGCGAAGGCGTACGCGGCGGAGATGCCCCAGCGGGACACGATCGCGGCGCCCACGAACGGGCCGACGAACAAGCCGATCCGGAAGGTGCCGCCAAGAGTGGACATGCCGCGGGCCCGCAGCCTGATCGGGATCGCCTCAGTCAGGTAGGACAGTCGGGCCAGGCTGAAGACGGCCCCGGACAGGCCGAAAACCGCGATGGCGAGCGCCAGCAGAACCAGGTTCGGCGCCAGGAACGCACCGAGCAGGGCGACGGCGTCGACGACGCAGGCCCCGATCAGCGCCCGCTGCTCGCCGATCCGGGCGGCGAGGGCGCCCGCCGGCAGGTCACCAACCAGCTGGCCGAGCCCGATCAGGGCGACGAAGAACGCGGCCAGCCCAACCCCGGCGCCAAGATCGCGGGCCGAAAGGGCCACCAGCGGCAGAATCGCCCCTTGACCGATCGAGACCAGAAGCGTCGGCCCGTACGCGGGGATGGCGATGTCCCGCAGCCGGGTCGGAGCCGTCGGCAGCGGTCGCCCGCTCCCGCCGGTCGCCACGTCGGCCCAACCTACCGACCGAGCCCACGGTTAAACTCGCTCCGAGCGGCGTACGCCGCCGGCCCCGGTAGCTCAGCGGATAGAGCAGCAGCCTTCTAATCTGTCGGTCGTAGGTTCGACTCCTACCCGGGGCGCCCCCTCGATCCGGCCAGTCAGACCCGACCCGCTGCACCAGAAACTGGCCTGGACGAAACGTCACCCCGGCCACTAGCTCGGTGACCAGCTGTGCCGCGACAGCCAGCGAGTGGACGTGTCACCACTATCCCTTCAGGGTGACACGTCCACTCGCTGGCGAAGCGGTGGACCAGGCTGGGACATGGCCCACCGCCGGGTCCGTCATTCCTCGGAGAAGACCTCGCGCAGCTTGGCTTCCTGGTCGGCCGAGAGGTTGCTGGCGATGAGCTCCCCCTTGAAATCGCCCATGCCCTCCTTGACCCGGTCGACCACGGCGTCGGAGCTGAGGAGGAAGAGGGCTGAGGTTCCCGGGGTCACCCGCTGTTTCACGCCGTTGATGAAGTTGTCGTCGATCCCGACGTCGGACATCGATCCGGTCAGGGCCCCCACGGCGGCGCCCACGGCGGCACCGAGCAGCGGCACGAAGAACAACAGCCCGAACAACATCCCCCAGAACGCCCCGCCCAGCGCCCCAGCACCGGTCAGATTGTTCAGCTGCCGTGTCTTGGGCTTCTTCGCCCCGGTCGCCCAGGACACGATGGCCGCATCCTGGATGGTGACTAGCTTCTGCGCCTGCAGCTGTTGCAGCTGTTGCGCAGCCTGCTCGGCATCGCCGACGCCGGGAAAAGCCCATGCGGTCAAGGTCGCCATCGGTTCGGGTACCTCTTTCTGTTGTAGATTCCGTCCCCATGTGGGGCGGGTCAGCTGGTGGAGAACTATCTCGGGTCGAGGATCCTGCGCCAGTGCCAGGGCAGTCTAGCGATCCATGGTCGCTTCACTCACGCTGATCTGACATCGATACCGTCCGGCCTGCAGCGCGAACCCTCGAGGCCGCGCCCCAGTCGTAGATGACCGAGGTACGGAGAACGACGTCCTGAACGGATCGGTTCTGCTGGCTGAAGACAACCCATGCCAGGCCCAACGGGAAGACAACGCTGAAGACTGCGCGCAACAACGCTGTCACGATGCTGGGTTCTCGGCGATGGCGGTCGACGACACGCAGACCCATGAGGTGACACCCGTACGTGCGGCCCCCACCATGCCACCACAGGGTCAGGTACAGCACCATCACCACGTAGCCCGCGACAAGGTCAAGCCACAGGGGAGGTACGGGCATCTCGAGACCACCAGGCGGCACGAAGAAGACCACGACCACGAAACCCAGGTAGGCCACGATGAGCGCGATGACCACGACTCCGATATCGATGCAGGCTGCCGCTGCCCGGGTCACCAGGCCGGCCCTTCGGCCTTGGAAGACCCGCCCCTCCGGGGGGATGGGGTCGACACGAGCGGTCATGGCTGCCGGTCAGTTTCCGCGATCGAGTCAATCTCGGTCTCCGTTGGTATCGGGGCACCTGTAGACCGCTTCCCGCGCCGTCTGAGCAGCCGGTCCACCAGGCGGGAGACGGCCTCGTCGGCGTCGATGCTCTGCATCCGAGCATCCCTCACAACTTGCGATGCCATCGATCCGGTCGAGTCACGAATGATCTCGGGCAGGTCGATCTCGTTGATCACCTCTTCGGCGAGGCCGACGACATTGAGCCGGTCGACGATGGCGTTCAGGTCCACCCCGGCCACAATGGCGTCGACATCGATCCGGGCGACGATCCGGTCGAGATCAATCCGGTCCGCGATGGCATCGATGTCGATGCGTTGGGCGATGGCGTCGATGTCGACCCGCCGCATAACGGCATCGAGGTCGATGCGCTGCAGGATCGCGTCGATATCCACCTGCCGCACCACCGTGTCGATGTCGACCCGGTCGATGACCTCAGTGATGTCGACCTTTGCGACGAGGCCGTCCAAGTCAACCCGTTCGAGGATGACGACATTGAGGTCGAGCGTGTCGAGAACCTCGCGGACCACCGCCGGAACAATCACGGCAACCATCCGTTCGAGGTCGCCACTCGTCGAGGTCATCGCCTCCCGGCCGCGTTCGGCAAGCGCATCGACCGCACGAGCCGGGTGCAGCCTCTCAATGAGCACCGGCGGATGAAGCACGGCCCTGCCGAGCGGTGCCGCAGCGCGAGCGACCCCACGCGTGACCGAGGCTGCCGCGCCAGCCGCAACCGCTGCTAGCCCGATCGCGGCATCCATCAGGCCGAGCGGCTTCGGATCCGGCGCCCCCATACCGCCATGATCCCCCTCGAGCCTGGATTGTTCTATCGTCACGCAACATCCATATGGACATGACTGCCTCGGGCCGAAATCCTCACCTTGACCAGCGGTGGGCTGTCGAGGCGCATCGGCTGGAGCCTGGGGCGCTGGTGGGTTGGCAGCGGTCTCACGAGATCCCGGACAGTCCCGCGGCCACCGCGAAGCCGAGGACGGCGGCCAGACCGGCCTTGTCCTTGGCCTTGTCGGTGGCCTCGGGGATCATCGACCCGACCTAGGGGCAGGTCTCGGTGAGCGTCGAGGAGAGCTCCGTCGTCGCGGTGCGGACCTGCTTCATCGCCGCGGCGATCTCCGGCGCCTTTTCTCTGCGGTTGTCGTTGGTCAGACCGGCTGTCGCCGTCTGCAGGTTTCCGAATGCGATCTTCACCTGCTCCACGCTGGGCTGGAGGGCATCCGAGACGGAGGTTTCTGCAGCCGTCAGGTTGGTCTTGACGTCGGCGATTGCGGCTTTCAGCGCGGGGACACCGTCCTCGGCAGGCTTCACCTGCGTGAGGGCCTCGAGCGACGACTTGAGTGCCGCCACGTCCGCGCAGGCTGCCGGCGGCGCGGAAGCCGTCGTCGTCGACGGTGCGGCCGTCGTCGACGCGGCGGCCGTGGGTGCGGCGGTCGTCGCCGCGGGAGGACTGCTCTGGGTCGGCGTGGAGCTCGTGCCACAACCCGCAAGAACGCAGAGCACGGCAACGGCCGCGCCCGCAGCCATCGAGAGTCGACGGGGACGATGGAGTCGCATCTGAATGTTCTCCTAAGAAGACGGCGGAGCGGTTATGGCAACTTCCCCCGGACGGAATGACCGGATTCTGGCCTGTGGATGTCGTTGCCGAAGCCGGTGGCGCTGGACCTAAGTCGTGGCGGTGCGACCGTGAGTGGCTAGGGCCCAGATGACCAGGACGTCCAGCGCGATGATGGTCAGAGACCAGAACGGGTAGTAGGGGATGAACGCGAAGCTCGCCACGGCACTGAAGACGGCCAGCACGATGCCGACCACGCGTCCCCACGTCTGTCCCGCCAGCACCGCGAACCCGGCCAGGAGAACGAGCAGCCCGACCAACAGGTGAATCCATCCCCACCTCGTCGCGTCGAACTTGAACAGGTAGTTGGGCGTGTTGACGTAGAACTCGTTGGCCAACAGCGCGACCAGGCCGTTGAAGAGCTGAAAACCGCCCGCCATGATCATCATGACGCCGGCGAACGTGGTAAGACCGGTCGTCCCTCGCCGAGGTGCCGCGTCATCCTGCTGCACGGTTCGATACTGCGATGCTGTCTGTTCGGTCATGACCAGCTTCTCCCCTGCGTCATCCATCCGCCCACGAGCGTGGCGTCACTGTGATCATCCAGGCGGACCGGCAAGTTGTCGTCATACAGAACGCGTGAAGATGATCCCAAGATGTTCTTCGATTGCCCGAGCCTGAAGAGATGGTGCAGCACATGGGCGAACACCTACCTGGCTGGGCACGACCCTGACCGAGGTGGAGGGTATCCACGCAGACGCGGCCCGGTCTAGGGTGAGCCGTGGGTGCGTGTTGTACTCAGCGTTGATCCACCCCCGCCCCACCTGACCGGTGAGGCGGACCCACGACCTCGTCTGAGGAAGCCCTCGGCTCGAGAGATCAGGAGGTACGTCATGGCCAACCTCACGGCGTGGAAGTTCGACAGTCCGGACGGCGCCTCACAGGCGGTGCGAACGCTCAAGGAGTTACAAGACGAGGGCCTGATCGCGATCACGAGCGCCGCCATCGTCGAGTGGCCGCAGGGCAACAAGAAGCCCAAGACCCGTCAGGTCGATGACATGACCGGGAAGGAGGCGGTCAGCGGTGCGTTCTGGGGCTTCCTGTTCGGCATCCTGTTCTTCGTTCCGCTCTTCGGCGCGGCCGTCGGCGCCGGGATCGGCGCACTTCACGGTTCGCTCGGCCACATCGGGATCGACGACAAGTTCATCGACCAGGTCAAAGGCGCTGTCACCGAGGGCACGTCGGCCCTGTTCCTGATGTCCTCGAGCGGGGCCGGGGACCAGATCCAGCGGCGCTTCATCGGCACGAACCCCGTGCTGATCGCCACCAACCTCTCGCCGGACCAGGAAGCAAAGCTGCGCGAGGTCTTCGGCCAGGAAGAGTGAGGCGAGCTGGCCGGAATGGGCAGCCGAGCCGGGAGCTAGAACCTCGCGATGCCGTTGCCGATCATGACAACCCCGATCACGAGCAGCACCACGACCATGATCGTGACGTTGTTGTCCACCAACCACTCCCGTAGCTGTTCCAACGGGAGGCTCATCCGCGCCGGGGCCACCAGGTGAGCGATCACCGGCACCGCTACGGTCGAGGTAGCGATCACGGTGAAGATCATGATCACGGCTGCCGCCTGGCCGCCGGGCAGTGCAGCCTCTCCGACGATGACACCGGCCGAGAGAGCGAGCAACAGGTTCTTCGGCACCACCGCCGACAAGAGCAGACCGAGCACAAGCGCCTTGACTGGCGTCATCGAGTCAGCGGCAGTCAACCAGCTCGGTAGCTCGGCCGGCTCGCCGGTCGCGGGGCGCCCTCGCCATTGACTCGCCGCCAACACCAAGAAGAACACACCGGCAACGGGCCTGATGACCCCGGCCAGCGGAGTCGGCCCGTCGGAATCTTGCGTCGGCAGCAGCGTGGACAGCACGCTGAAAAGCGCAACCGCGCCCCCAACCCCGACGACGCAGCCCACCAGCAAGCCCAGGGTCCTACTCGTCGCGTTCGACAACAACATCAGGACCGTTGCGGTGATGGTGGTCGGGCTGATCGCGATGCCTATCGCCAGCGGAAGTATCTCTCCGATCGCCGACCCCATGGCCATCAACTACCTCCGCGGGTGGGTGGTGGGAGGCGCCAACCTTCTTGCCCGCACTGTCGCCTTCCGGGCATGCTGCCAGTTCGGCCTGCGTGTGAGTCAGCACACGAAGGCGTCCTGCTGAACAGACCTGGCTCCTTCGACAGTGTCCCGGGGGTGTGGATGACCCAGCGACATGATGATTCTCGGGCAGGGAGCTGGGCACATCGTCATGTAGATCGCGTGAGTCGCTTCGTCGTTGTCGCGCTGCGTGCGTCGGCCGCGATGATGCGAAGGACCTCAGGCTGCTGCGCCTGAACGTGGCGTCGGTCGCTACGGCTCACAGTCGCGCCAGCGTCCGGGTCGTGAGCGATTCACACGATCTGAATGATGCGACGGCTCCGCTGTCCAGGTTGAATCAGACGAGGAAGCGCGACAAGCATGCACATGCGACTCACGTCTCCTCAGTGCCGGCGAGCGGAGCTCCGATCCGTCCCGTTCGGTTCCCTAGGATTGAAAGGGTAGGCAGATGGGTTTTTGGGACTTCTTGTGGCTGCTGTTCTGGACCTACATCTTCGTGGCGTATCTGATGCTGCTGTTCCACATCATCGGTGACATTTTCCGAGACCGTGACCTCGGCGGGTTCGCCAAGGCGCTGTGGATGATCGTGCTGATCGTTGTGCCATTCCTCAGCGCACTGATCTACCTGATCGCCCGGGGGCGCGGGATGGCCGAGCGTCAGGCCAGCAGAATGCAGGAGGCTCAAGCCGAGACGGAGCAGTACATCAAGTCTGTGGCAAGCGCGCCGAACTCCGCTGACCAGATCGCCTCAGCCAAGACCCTGCTCGACGACGGCACCATCACCCAAGACGAGTTCGAGCAACTGAAGGTCAAAGCACTCGCCTGAGGTACCGACCCCTGTCCCGAGCCGGGCTGATGCCCTCCCCGTGGGCAGGGGTCAGCGGTCAGGGCGACGCCAGTGAAGCGCGCAGGTGCAGGGAAAGGCCTCGTACGATGGCCCGATGAGCAAGCGCGGAATGGTGCTCGTCGGGGGTGGCGCGCTCATTCAGGGCAGCGAAGACTTCTACCCGGAGGAGCAGCCGATCCGCGAGGTCGCCGTAGCGGACCTCTGGATAGACGTCCACCCCGTGACCAACGCCGAGTTCCGGCGGTTCGTCAAGGACACGGGATATGTGACGGTGGCGGAGCAGGCCCCTGACCCTGCGGACTTCCCCGACGCCGACCCGAACGATCTCGTTCCAGGCTCGCTGGTTTTCACGCCGACGGCTGGGCCAGTTCCGCTCGACGACTGGCAGCGATGGTGGCGTTGGCAGCCCGGGGCCGACTGGCGGCACCCGGACGGACCCGGAAGCTCACTCAACGGTCGGGACCGGCATCCGGTGGTGCACGTCGCACACGATGACGCACGTGCCTACGCGGCCTGGGCCGCAAAGCGTCTGCCCACCGAGGCTGAGTGGGAGTACGCCGCCCGGGGCGGGCTGGTCGGTGCCCGCTACCCATGGGGTGATGACTTCATGCCGCGCGGCAGGGTGATGGCCAATACCTGGCACGGCAACTTCCCGTGGCGCAACGACCTGCCGAAGAAGAACGGAATGACAACGCCTGTCGGCAGCTACCCGGGCAACGGCTATGGACTTTTCGACGTCTCCGGCAACGTCTGGGAGTGGACCGCGTCGGCATGGACCGCCTCACATGCCGGGACGGACATCGAGGCGCAGGCGGCGGCCCCCTCCTGCTGTGCTCCCGTTAAGCGCACCGAGAGCACCCGGTTCGTCACCAAAGGTGGGTCACACCTGTGCGCGCCCAGCTACTGTCACCGATATCGGCCGGCCGCTCGGCAAGGCCACACCATCCGCAGTACCACGGGGCACCTGGGTTTCCGGTGCGCATCCGATCCGTGAGTCGGAGCAACGCGTTCACCTCGGCGGGCACGTCAGCGGGTTAGCTGCGCGGTCCACAGGTCCTCGACCGGCCATCTCCTGGCCCACTGGGCTGTGGCAATTTCGTAGTAGTCGTGGGTTTTCGCGTCGTCAGGGGCGTACAACTCGTGGAGGGCCTCGACCACGAACCCATTGTCGCGGAGGATGCGAATCCAGTCGCCATGACTTGGATGGAACTCGATCCCGCCGCCTGGCCACGTCATTCTGGACATCCCGTTCTGTGGCCGCAGCAGGCGATCCACTGCGTGTCCCCCGTCCTCAGGCACGCATACCGTCACCTGGACGCTGTTGGTCAGGAATACGAGTCGTCCGCCAGGCCTGAGAAGTCGTGCCGCTTCTGGGATCCAGCGTTCAGGGTCGCACCAGACGCTCGCCCCGTACTCGCTGACGGCCAGGTCGAAGGAGTCGTCCGGGAGAGGGACGTCTTCGGCGTTGGCCTCGATCAGCGGGAAGGACAGACCGAAGTGTGCTTGGCAGCGGCGGGCGGTATCCAACTGTGCAGCCGTCAGGTCCACGCCGACCGGCCGTGCCCCGAGTCTCGCCAACCACGCCGAGACGTACGCGGTGCCGCAGCCGAGCTCGATGACGTCCAGGTCGGCGACGTCACCCAGAGCGCACAGCTCCCGCTCGGGAACGCCGAAAAGTCCCCAGACAAAGTTCTCAACGGCCCAAGCCTCGTGGGCACGGGCATCGGTGAACTCCCCGTTCACCACCGTCCACAGAGCACGATTGACCGCAAGGTCGTCGCCGGGATCGACTATCCGTTCAGGCTGATGCACTGGTCTGGCCAAGCGCCCAAGCGGGTCGCGTGCTCCTCATTGGACGGCGGAGGTGAGCCGCATGACGTTGTCGAGCCACCGTTTGGGCAACGGACGAGTCTTCCACTCCGCCAGCGTCATCTCCCGAGACACGGAGCGGTACATGTCCTCGACGTCGCGCATCGCGGCGACGAACGAGCGACTGTCGGTGCACATCATCGATATCTCGAAGTCCAGGTTGAAGGACCGGATGTCCATGTTGCTCGAGCCGATGACGGCCGTATGGTCGTCGACCGAGAAGTGCTTGGCATGCAGGACGACCGGGATACGGGTACATGAAGATCCGGACACCGGCCTCGAGCAGGAACCGGTAGTAGGAGTTCTGGGCGTGGGACACCATGAACTGCTCACCCTGTTCGCTGACGAACAGCTCGACGGCCACCCCGCGTTGCGCAGCGGTGGTGATGGCGTAGAGGAGCGAGTCGTCGGGGACGAAGTAGGGGCTCGTGATGGACAACCGCTCCCGCGCCCCGTAGATCAAGGTGTTGAACAGGCGAAGGTTGTTCTCGTCCGGGAACCCCGGGCCACTCGGCACGATCTGGCAGGTGACGTCGCCGACACCGTCAGCGAACACCTCCGGCTCGAAGCATTCTTTGAGTCGCTCCTTGGTCTCGACGAACCAGTCGGCCGCGAACACCAGATTCATGGAGTGCACAACCGGGCCCTCAACCTTGACGGTGAGCTCATGCCACGTGCGGCCGGCGGCTTCGAGCTTCTTCTTGTGGTAGCTGGAGTCGATCATGTTCTGCGACCCGAGGAACCCCGACCGCCCGTCGACGATGACGATCTTGCGGTGGTTGCGCAGATCCGGCCGGCGCCAGTTGCCCTTCAGAGGCTGGATGGGCAGCATCGCCTGCCACTCGATGCCCGCCTTGTCGAACGTGGCCAGCATCTCCTTGTAGCCCGGTAGAGCAAACGTGGAAACGTGGTCAAAGAGCACACGTACCTTCACCCCACGAGCCGCGACTTCCAGCAAAGCCTGGAAGAACGGCTCCGCCGTGCTGTCCCGACAGATCATGAAGTACTCGACGTGGACATAGCGTTCAGCGGTACGGACCAGGTCCGCCTTCGCCTGAATCGACTGGTCGTAGTCGTGGAACAGCTCGGCCGAGTTGTTCTGCACGCTCGGCAGCCATCCCAGTCGCCGGTTGAGGACCATGGCCGAGTCGACCCAGCCGGGCCGATCCTCAGACGCCGGCAGCGCGGGGATGCTGCTCAGGCTGCTCTGGATCACCGTCCCCGCGGCCAGCTGCTCCTCTCGCCGCTTCCGTGGCACGTGCGTGTTGCCGATCAGCAAGAAGAACAGCAGACCGAACACCGGCACCAAGAAGATGAGCAACAGCCAGGCCATGGCCGAGCCCGGCCGCCGCTGCTCCGGCACCAGCCCGAGGGCGATGAGGTTGATCGCGATGATGAGAAGGGTGACCAGGAGCGTGGTGGTCATCGGACCGATCCGTTGCGTGTATTTCTAGCCAGCATGAGCCTTCGACTTTCTCTCGGCCGATGGTGAGACGACCGGCGTTGTCACGAGGAAACCGTCCGCGGGGGCCGATCGGGCGGTGGGGCTGGATGCCGTTCTGCATCCTTGCTGGCGGCCGAGTCCGATGTCGGCGGGCTCGTGCGCCGTGGGTATCGTCGGGCGGCCCAGTCTCGGCGGAGCTGGAGAGCAGCGGTGTCAGCCATCCCCGCTCGGGGTCGACGTCGACGAACAGTGCCTTGACGAACAAGGTGGCGGGGACCGCGAGAAATGCGCCAACACCGCCCAGGATCGTGCTCCAGACGATCAGGGAGAGAAAGCTGAGGGTGGCAGACAGCCCGACGGTGGTGCCGACCACGCGGGGCTGGATGACGCTTTGGAGGATGATGTTGAGAACGCAGTAGATGACGACGACGGCGAGGGCAGTCTCGGCGTCGTGATCGAGCAGGGCGACGATGGTCGGCGGGATGAGTCCGATGATGAAGCCGACGTTGGGGATGTAGTTGGTGATGAAGGCCAGCAGTCCCCACAGCCAGGCGTAACGGATGTCGAGGATGGTCAAGGCGATGACGTCGAGGAGCGCGACGCCCGCGCCGAAGATCGTGGATACGGCGAGGTACCGCCGACTGCCGTGGGCGAACAGCTGGAAGGCCTCGGCGAGGCGCTGGCCGGCCGGGGACACCCGGGCGAGGTTGGCGGCGAAGGTGGCGGCATCGGTGACGGTGAAGAACAGCAGCAGGACGAGGAACGCGATGCTGCTGAGGATCCCGGCCACACCGCCGAGGAGAGCGGCGATGACGCCGATCAGCTTTCCCGGGTCGAGGGCGGCCTTGACGGAGTCGAGCTGAGCCTGGCTGACGCCGGCGGCTTGCAGCGGATCGCCGAGGCTCTGCACGAAGGCCTGGAACTGCGGCGCGTAGTCGTCCAGCAGTCCGGCCAGCTGCAGCCCGGAGATCACCAAGATCAAAACCAGAACGACCACCATCGCATACACCGCAACCAAACTCAGCACCGTGCCCAGCCAGGCCGGCAGACCGCGCCGGACAGGCAGCCGGCGCAGCGGTTGGACCGTGATCGACAGGACGAGCGCGAGAAATACGGGGGCCACGACGCCCGCGAACGCCTGCAGGCCGAGTGCGGCTACCAACACGGCTGCCACGCCGATGGCGATCGTCAGACCGCGCGGCATCACGGGCCGTACCGGCAAGGCCTCGGCGTCGGGTGGACCCAAAGAATCCATGGCGGTCTCAGACTCCTTCGATGGCGTCGATCCGGCCGTCCGCGACGGCTTTGACGAAGGTTTCGTGGTCGCGGCTGTTCTGGTCGGCGTACCGTGCGGAGAACTCGGTGATCGCCTGGTCGAGCCGGTCGTCGGCGCCGAGGTATGCCGCGATGGCTACCGGGTCACCCGAGCGGGCGTGCGCGCGGGCGAGCGTCCATCCACATATCCGCGCGTAGAAGGTCATCCCGAACGGTGTCATGGCCTCGACCATCGCCGACGCCTTCATGTCGCGAAGCTGGCGCCAGTAGTAGAACCGGTCGTCCTGCACCCCCTTGGTCCAGCCGAGGAAGATGTCGGAGGCGGCCTGCATCAGCCGTTGCCCCTCCACCACCCGCTGACCCGGGGTGTGGAAACGGCTGTTCGGCAGGTGGTCCT
Organism: uncultured Actinomycetota bacterium; assembly: GCA_963808435.1. Lineage (GTDB taxonomy): Bacteria > Actinomycetota > Actinomycetes > Propionibacteriales > Propionibacteriaceae > Microlunatus. The sequence continues at coordinate 308,398 of CAWEFW010000029.1, forward strand.
CGAGGACCGACCGGGTGGCTTCCTTCACCTGCAGGAACAACGGGTCGCCGCTGTCGCGGCCCTCCAGCAACACCATCCACGCGCGGGTGCCGACGCTGCCCACGCCGACCACCTTGCGGGCCACGTCGACGATGCTGAACTTCTCCAACAACAGCCGCCGATCCGCGCTGAGGCTGCTCTGGTAGGCGCGGAACTGATCCTCCACCACGCCTCGGATCTGGTCGGCTGACAGCCCCCAGGCTCCCTCGAGCTCCCGCAGCGGCACCACCACCGGCGGCTGGCTGACGATCCGATACCGGCCGTCGACGACCTCGGCGTACCGGGTCAGCGCGTGCAGGCTGTCGCGGGTGTGCGCCTTCCGGAGGGTCTTGTTCGCCGCTTTGATCGCTTCCGCGATCCCCGCGGCCTCCGCCTTGCCCGCCTTGGTTGCCTTGGTTGCCTTCTCCTTCTTCTTGCCAGATTTGCCCTTCCCCTTCCCTGCGGCGGTGGAGGCCTCCTCCTGGACGGCCCGCAGCGCGTCCTGGATGTCGTGCTCGGACATGTGCGCATACCAGATATCCAACGTCCGCATGCCGGCGAACTCCGCCATCGCCAGCCGGTAGGCCTGCACCGACTCCAGCGTCACCGCCTGGGTGTCCTTCGGGGTGAAGCCATTGTTGCGCGCGGCGATGGTGAAGCTGGCGGCCATCCGCTTCAGGTCGTACTCGAAAGGACCCGGCAGCGTCTCGTCGAAGTCGTTCAGACCGAACAGCAGCTGCCGCTCCGGCGAGGCGAACCCGCCGAAGTTGGACAGGTGCGCGTCCCCACACAACTGCACCGTCAAGCCCGCCGTCGGCGTGCCGGCCAGGTCGGCCGCCATCACCTTCGCCGCCCCTCGGTAGAACGTGAACGGGGAGACCATCATCCGACCGTGCCGCACCGGCACCAGATCCGGCTCGCGGGTGGCGTCCTGCGCGACCAACAACTCCACCGGATCAGGCCGGTCAGCCGCCGGCTCCCACTCCGCGTGCGACGACACCGGCGTCCGCTTGGCCGCCTCCTTCCCACGGGCCCGGCGGTCATCAACGCTGACGTACGGCTGTTGGGTCTGAGTGGTCATGAATCCTCCATCCGCGTGAGCGTTTGTTCGTCTGGACAGTCAGGCCTGCGCTTGTCAAGGTCGGTCCGAGACCTCACTGGCGCGCCATCGCGACCTTCATGTCGGTGTCACTGTCGACGATGAGATCTCCGGAGAGGTCGATCGTCACCCGTTTGAGGGTGCCGGTGAAGGCGAAGTCGTCCTGGTAGTGCTCGGGGGCGACGCGACTGCCGCCGTCGTGACCGCAGGTGAGGCCCTCGGTGCTGAAGATGTTCGGCACCGTGTGAGGCATGTCAATGGCGCCGACCAGCTTCCCATCGATGTAGAGCTGGCCGTTCGCCGGTACACCCTTCCCCGCGGCGAAGTCGGGCTTGCCGGTGGGTTCCAGCTCATAGCGGAGCGATACGTCGCCGGCGGGAACCTTCGTGTCGGAGACGACGGTGAAGAAGTCCCGTCCGAGGAAGTTGTAGACGAAATGCAGCTGGCTGTCCTTGACGAAGAAGGAGTAGCCGCCGACGCGGCCGCCGTGGGCGATCAGCACGCCTTCGACGCCGGCCTCGGGGACCTGCACCTCGGCGGTGATGCTGAACGCCCGGTTGTAGACCTTGGGCGCCGCGGAGAACGGCACCGGGGAGCCACCGGGGTAGTAGACGAACGTGTCCCGAGGCGTCGGCGATCGTCGGACGTTCGACGTTCATCCGTTCGAGCATCGAACCGTCGATGGGCATCACGCCGTACTTGCCGGCCTCCGCCCACCACCGACCGACCATTTCGATCACCTTATCGCGGTGGTCGGCGGCGACGTTGTTGGTTTCCGCGTAGTCGGTGGTGAGGTCGTACAGCTCCCAGTCATTCGCCTCGATCTCGCCCAGCACCGCCCCATCGATCGGGCTGCCGTAGTGGCGACCCTTCTCGGCCGCCTCGGTGAAGGTCGGACCGGGCCATGGGCAGACGGCGCGCCATCCGTCGTGGTAGATCGCTCGGTGACCGAACATCTCGTAGTACTGGGTGTGGTGACGAGTCTCGACCTCGCCGTCGTTGAAGGTGTGGGCAAAGCTCACGCCCTCGATCGGTGCCTGCGTCACTCCCCGGATGGTGGCCGGTGGCCGGATGCCGAGGGCGTCCAAAACGGTCGGCACCAGGTCGATGGCGTGGCCGTACTGGGTGCGGATCTCACCTCGTGCGGTGATCTTGGCCGGCCACGACACGATGCACGGGTCGGTGGTGCCGCCGCGGTAGGTCTCCCGCTTCCAGCGACGGAACGGCGTGTTCCCCGCGTTGGTCCAGCCCCAGGCGTAGTGGTTGAACACGTTGGGGCCGCCCAGCTCGTCGATGCGCTCGAGGTTCTCCTCGATCGACTCCGGCACGTTGTTGAAGAACATCATCTCGTTGAGCGATCCGACCGGGCCGCCCTCAGAGCTCGCGCCGTTGTCGGAGATGAGGATGAACAAGGTGTTGTCGAGCTCGCCGATCTCCTCCAGGAAGCTGACGACCCGTCCGAACTCGTGATCGGTGTAGCTGACGAACCCGGCGTACACCTCCATCATCCGCGCGTAGAGCCTTCCGAGCATCCTCCGACAACGACTCCCACTCGGGGACATCCGGGTCGTGGGCCGACAGCTCCGTACCAGCCGGGATGATGCCCATCTCGAGCTGGCGCTGGTGGACGACCTTGCGGTACTCGTCCCAGCCGCCGTCGAACTTGCCCTTGTACTTGTCGGCCCACTCCTTCGAGACATGGTGTGGGGCGTGGGCGGCGCCGGTGCAGTAGTGCAGGTAGAACGGCTTGTCCGGCGCGTTGACATGGGCGTCCTGGATGAACTCGATCGCCCGGTCGGCCAGATCAGCGCTCAGGTGGTAGCCATCCTCCGGCTGCGCGGGCTGCTCGATCGAGTGGTTGTCGTAGACGAGCTCGGGGTACCACTGGTTGGTATCGCCGCCGAGGAAGCCGTAGAACCGCTCGAACCCCCGGGCGAGCGGCCAACGGTCGTACGGCCCGGCCCCCGTCTCGTGCTCCGGCGGGGCGAGATGCCACTTGCCGACCATGAACGTGTTGTAGCCGTGCGGCAGGAGCATCTCGCTCAGCATGCCCTTGTCGAACGGCAAGATGGCGTTGTAGCCCGGATAGCCGGTGGACGTCTCCGAGATCGTGGCCAAACCGAGCGAATGGTGGTTGCGTCCGGTCAGAATGGCACCCCGGGACGGCGAACAGAGTGCCGTCGTGTGCATGTTGGTGTAGCGCAGGCCATTGTCAGCGAACCGGTCCAGGACCGGCGTCTCGACCAGACCACCGAAGCTCGACAACTGTCCGAACCCGACATCATCGAGGACGAACATCACCACGTTGGGCGCCCCCTCAGGCGCCCGGGGCGGGGTCGGCCACGCCGGGGTCGACTCGTCGCTCGTCCGCCCGATCACACCCGAAAACGGCTCACCGTCCGCATAGGTCAGTAGGTCGCTCATGTCGTACTCCTCTTCCAGACGATGGCCACAGCGTGGAGACTCCAGCACCACGATCTTCCGACCCGACGCTGCGGCTGTCGTCATGCAGAACGCGTGAAGATCGAACTGCATGCGGCCGCAACAGGATCGCCCGACGGCGAGCCGTTGCACGGGCGATGTGGTGGTGGCGCGTTGCTGTGGCCCCCGCGGGACGAGATTCGTAGTGACGAGCCCGGTCAGTCAAGGTCCCGGAAGGCGGTTTCGGGCCATCTCCAGAGCGCCACGAGGGCCAAGCTGCCGATCGCGGCCACGTAGACGCCCGGGGCCGCCTCGGCGGCAGTCACCCTGACGAGGATCTGGGCAATCCACGGCGCGGTCCCACCGATCAACGCAGTCGCGATGCCGGCGGTCAAGGCGACGCCGGTGGACCGCACGGGTGCCGGAAAGGCCTCACCGAGCATCGCGATCGAGAGAACGCCGGCTACGGCCATCCCGATCAGGACCTGGGCCAGCACCAGGCCGAGGAGTGATCCGCGGGTAGCGACGACGGTTGCGGGAACGGCGAGCACCACCAGGGCTGCGCTGGAACCGATGGCCACTGGTCGTCGACCGACCCGATCAGACGCCCTCCCGAGCGCCAGGGCGGTAACTGCGGCGGCGGCCAGCGCCGCTGCGGTCACGAGCAAGGTCTGGCTGAGACCGGCGCCGTGACGAGCGATCAAGTTGTTCGGCAGAAAGATGAAGAACGTGTTGAAGGCAAGCGACCCGGCGGCAATGAGGCAGAATCCTCGCAGTACCGCGGCCTTGTGACGATGCCAAAGCTCACGAGCCGGATGATCAAGAAGTCGCGACGTGGTCTGAAGGACTACGAACTGCTGGGTCTCGGCGACCCGCCGCCGAAGATGGAGGCCGATCAGTCCGAGCGGAAGCGCAAGCAGGAATGCGATTCGCCACCAGCCAGACCACCGCTCGTCCTCGTCGAAGAGATACGAGAGCATCCCAGCTACTGCCATGCCCGCCCCGATCCCGACCGCCATCGTCGCTGTCTGCCACGACCCCGCCTGGCCGCGTCGCGAGATCGAGGCATTCTCGAGCATGAATACGGCTGCGGCTCCGAGCGCGCCGCCGGCGGCCAGACCTTGTGCGGCGCGCAGGAGCACGAGCAGGATCGGCGCCAGCAGACCGATGGTGGCGTAGCCCGGCAGAAACCCAACCCCTGCGGTCGCCCCGGTCATCAGAAAGATGACGGTGATCAACACGGTGCGGCGTCCACGGGTGTCTCCCAGCCGACCGAAGACAAGGGCGCCCAACGGCCGGAGGACCAGGGCTGTTCCATAGACGGCGAAAGCAGCGGTCAGTGCCGTGGTCAGATCCTCGGCGGGAAAGAAGGCGAACCCGACGACGGTCGCGAGGGCTCCGTAGATGGCGAAGTCATACCACTCAGCTGCGTTGCCGATGCACGCTGCCGCGATGGCTCGCCTCGACATGCTTCGGGCGTTCGACGACTCCCCGGTTCTCGTCGTCGACATGCTGCTGAGCGTAGTGTCGTCCCTCGATCTCGACAGTCGTCGTCCGCGATGAAGACGTAGCGGTGCTGTGGTGGTCGCACCCGTGTTACCGGCGTCGAGTGATCTGCGCGTTCATCTGATCTGCGTGATGCAGGCGATGTCTGCACTGCTGACAATGGTTGAGTCGGCAGTTCCGCCAGTAGTGCCTATGAAGGGTGAGTCCGTTGTGAATTACAGGGAAGCGCTGCGCCTACTGGCCATCAACGACGAACACTTCGCCGAAGAGTGTGTGAGCGGCGTGGCGGACGAGTCTTTCAAGCTCGATCCGAAGACGCTGGCCCTGGTCCGCATCGGCGCTCTGGTGGCGGTCGGCGGCGCGGTTCCATCCTACGGAGCGGAGGTGGACGCCGCGGTGAGTGCGGGTGCGACGGCCGCCGAGATCGTCGAGGTGCTGCTCGGCGTCGTTTCGGTCGTCGGACTCCCTAGCGTTGTCACGGCGGCGCCGAGTCTGGCGATGGCGCTGGGGTACGACGTCAACGATGCCTTGGAACAGTCGTCTGGTGTGTGATCTCGGCTATGCCCCGAGCAGACCTATCGTCGTCGCTCGCTGCACTGCGTCACTTCGTGAGGAGACACCCAGTTTTCGATAGATCGAGCCGACTTCGGAGCTGACGGTGTTACGGGACACGAACAGCCGCTCCCCGATCTGCTTGAAGGTGAGATGCGTCTGCAGGTAGGGGAGTAGCCGAAGCTCCGCTGGGCTGAGGGGAGGCCCGCCGGCCACTGATGACCTGCGCGCTCGAGGTGAGGATCTCGCGAAATTCTGACACCTGGTCGACCAGGGCTCCCAGAGCCGGCCGATGGGCCAAGATGTCGTCGATCTCACGTAGTAGGTGCCGTGCGGTCGCCTGGTCGGCGATGGCAGCGTACGTCTTGGCCAGTTGCAGACGTACGCGCACTGCGAGCCACGGGATGGCGGACGTGCACGAGGGTCGGGCACGCATCGCCCACGCGAGCTGGCGATCCGCAACCTCCCGGTCACCTCGGTGCACCGCGAGCCGGGCCGCGGCGGCAAAGGCCAGCACGCTCAGGACGTAGTCGTTCAGCCGGAACTCATCGACGGTCGCAAATGCAACGTGCAGGTGTTCAGCCGCCCCCGCCCAACGCCCACCATCCATCGCCATCACGGCCAGCTCGGCCCTACTGAGGACGCTGCTGTTGACATTGCCCAGTGTCGCCGCCACTGCGCACGTCTCTGAGAAGAGCGCGGCCGCCCGTTCACTGTCGCCGAGAAGAAGCTGCGCCTCGGCGGACAAGAAGAGCGCCGTGGCCCGCCATGAGCTCCACGACGGCTCTTCCGCAATCGCGAGGCCCGCGTCGGTCGCCATCTGCTTGGGACCGGCCGCACACATGGCTGCCCGCAACATGGCCCGCGCCGAGCCGAACGACGCGGTGCCGTCCACCGGCATCGAGTCGAACGAGGCGGTGTCGAGCAACGCCGCCCACCGCTGCGCCTCTGCGGTGTGGCCGGTCAACACCGCGATCCATCCGGCCACGACCGCGAGTGGGGGGTACTCCTCGATGGCCGCCTGTCCGAGTGTGGCGAGCCACCGTTGCACGGTTGACATCTGGCCGGCCTGGTAGGTCGGCAAGGCCAGCTCGGTCACCAATTGGACGCACCTGTCTCGCTCCGTGGTGGCCAACAGGTGTTCGAGGGCATACGCCGGGGATCCGTTGGACTCGTACCAGTCGGCAGCTCGTAGATGCAGCTTGGCGATGACATCGGGCTCGACTTGCTGGAGCTCAGCGAGCAGGAACTCCCGGAAGAGCGCGTGGTAGCGATACCACCCTCGCCGGCGGTCCAGCGGCACCAGGAACAGGCTCCTCGCCTCCAGTTGCCGAAGCTGGGCTTGCGCACCTGGCTCTCCGAGAATCGCGTCGCACAACGAAGCAGACAGCTGGTCGAGGACTGCCGTACGCCGCAGGAACCGCTGAACGTCCTCAGGTAGCTGCATCAAGGACTCGCGGTACAGGTAGTCGGCCACGTACCGATCCTCACCGGAGATCGTCAACACCTCGCCTCTGGCTGTCGCTGGCGATCACCGCGGCGAGGTAGAGGCCGGCGGGCCATCCCTCGGTCCGCGCGGTCACCGCCGCAGCCAGCTCATCAGTGAGGCTTATGTGTGCCTGGGAGAAGATCTGCTCCGCTCCAGCCGCGTCCAGGGCCAGGTCGCCGGCCGCGAACTCCAGCGCGTCGCCCGAAGCCCGCAACCGCGGCAGGTGAGGCTGCTCGGAACGACTCGCCGCGACCAGCTGCGAACCCCGAGGTAAACCCGAGAGAACCACGCTCAGCACATCGTGACAGGCCGGCGACTGGAGCTCGTGCAGGTCGTCCAGCATCAGCACGAACGGAACCGGACTCGTCCGGAACGCCGACGCCAGTCGTGGCGCGGCCCGGCCCAAAGCTGATACGCCGACACCGCGCACGTCAGCCATCAGATCGGTGTGGCCGGAGACCCGAGCATACGCAGCCGCCAACACCGACAGCAGCGCCGCGGGATCATCGTCGAAGCGGTCCAGCGACACCCACGCGACGCGTCGATCCTCCGCCTCGGCCCACTGGGCCAGCAGGGTCGACTTGCCGTAACCCGCCGGCGCGGTGACACCGACCACGCGGCAGGCGCTCGCGCGAGCCGTGTTGATGAGCCCGGAGCGACTCACCGAACCGGGGTGAAGGTCCGGCACCGCAAGCTTCGCGTCGAGCAGCACCGCTTCGAGCTCAGCAACCGTGGGCCCGGCACGGCCGGAATCGTCGGCTCACCAGGCGAGATCCGAGATGCAGCCCTGGCAGGCCGGTCCAGGACTGGGGCGGGCAACCCCGGGGAGTAAACCGAGGACAGCGGTCATAAGGAAGCCAATCCGATGCGGACCATCACGTGAGTACTGGGCGGAAGCAGGGTGCTTGTCGAGCCGCGGCATCTACGTGAACAGCGGCTTCGGCCCCAGGCCGGCTGCGTCATGCAGCTGCGTCCAGTCTACGGCTGGAGCGCCGGAACCCGCTACCGGATCGTGCTGGAGCGAGAGGGCGTAACGGTCCGGGCCCCGAGGGCGATCATCGCCTTCGTGGGCCCGATTGCACCCGGGTCGTCCAAGCCTCCGGCCATCGAGGCCGGGCGGTGCGACAGCGGTCCGGGCCTGTGCCGATTCACACAATGTGAATGATGCGGCGGCTCCGCGGTCACGATTGGATCAGAGGAGGAGCGCGAGAGGCGCTGTACGTGACGACTCGGCTCTCCTCCTACCGGTACGCTGCGTTGCGGTCCGTCCCGGACGGTCTCCTTCGGACTCGAAAGGGCAAGCAGGTGAGCTTCTGGGACTTCTTCTGGCTCCTGATCTGGAGCTACCTCTTCGTGGCGTACCTGGTGGTGCTGTTCCACATCGCGGCGGACATCTTCCGAGACCCTGAGCTCGGCGGGTTCGCCAAGGCGCTGTGGATCATCGGACTGATCGTGGCGCCCATCCTCGTCGCGCTGATCTATCTGATCGCCCGGGGGCGCGGGATGGCCGAGCGCCAGGCCAGCAGAGCCCGGCAGTCTCGAGCCGAGACGGATCGATATATTCAGTACGTGGCGAACAAGCCGAGCTCCACCGACCAGATCGCCTCAGCCAAGACCCTGCTCAAGGACGGCACCATCACCCAAGACGAGTTCGAACGACTGAAGGCGAAGGCACTCGCCTGACGGACGCATCCCGGCGGCATAGGCTAAGTCAGATCGAAGATCAACAACAACGAGAGGCACTGAGGTGACAACAGACCTGGACGAGACAGGCCCAATCGACTACCTGGTGGTCGAGTTCCCGGGCAGCCGAATGACTGGCGAAGGGCTCCCGTTGCTCGTCGACCTGGTGGACTCCGGCATTATCCGGATCCTGGATCTCGTCTTCGTGGAGCGCAAGCTCGACGGCTCAGTCACAGCAGTGGAGATCGCCGACTTCGACAAGGACGGCACGCTGGACCTGGCCGTCTTCGAGGGCTCATCCTCCGGTCTGCTCGGCGAAGACGATATCAACGAAGCGGCTTCAGCTATCGAACCGGGAAGCTCCGCCGGCATTCTTGTCTACGAGAACGTGTGGGCCGCACCCTTCGCCGCGGCCCTGCGCCGCGGTGGTGCTCAACTCGTGGCAAGCGGCCGTATTCCCGTCCAAGCCATCCTTGCCGCGCTTGACGCGGCTGAGGCTGCCGAGACTGACGCGGCTCAAACCGCCGACACACCGGCCTGAGCAATCACCATTCCTCCGATCACGAAAGGCTAATCCCATGCCAGGGCTCATTCGCGGGGTCGCCCGCACCGCAGTTGTCGCGGGAACCGCTGCCGGCGTAGCCGGACGCGTCCACCACCGCCAGGAGGGGCGGTGGGCTCGCCAGGAACAAGAACAACAAGCCGCCTACGCCCAACAGGCCCCCACCCGAGCCTCAGTACGCCGAGCCTCAGTACGCGGCACCTCCCGCCGCCCCGAGCACGGACGACAAGCTGGCCCAGCTCCAACAGCTGGGCCAGCTCAGGGACGCCGGCGTGCTCACCGATGCCGAGTTCGAGGCCCAGAAAGGCAAAATCCTCTACGGCTGACGCGCCGCTCGATAGCAGTGGGCGCGTCCCTGCTGACCGGAGACTCACGCGCCGCTCAGCAGGAACTGCACACAACAACGCTTGATGTCGGGCGCGGTCCCGGCGGTTTGTCGGTGCAACACATACGATCCGGGCATGGTTGAGCGACTCGATGACATGCCCGACGGCACGGTCGGTTTCCGGATCGATGGCGACGTGGAGCGTGAGGACTACACGGAGATCCTCGTGCCCGCACTCAAGGCGGCGGTTGACAGCGGCCGCGGGCTGCGGACCCTGTATCTGATTGAAGACCTGGACGAGATCGAGGGTGGCGCGCTGTGGGAGGACACCAAGCTCGGCTTTGATCTGGCGATCGCGCACCACAGCGAGTGGAAGCGGTCCGCGATCGTGACCGACATCGACTGGATGGCGCGGGCATCGAAGCTGTTCTTGTGGCTTTTCCCCGGGGAGGCGCGCCTCTTTCGGGTGGCCGATCTCGAGCAGGCGAAAGCGTGGGTCGCCGGCCTGGACCCTATAGCTTGACCGATTGGCCGTGCCGGAGGATGTGGACGCGGGTGCTCGGCGCGATGCGAGCGACCCGGTCGGCGAAGGCCACGGCTGGCAGATCGATCAGATCAGGCCGTTGCGGAAGGCCGATGGGCCACCAGGTTCCCCAGTGCACAGGGACAGCGTTGATCGGATGCGTGCTGCTGATCGCTTGAGCCGCTTGCCGGGCATCGAGATGGCCCCGGCCGAGAGTAGGCCCCCATCCTCCGACTGGCATGAGGGCGAGGTCAACGTGCGCCACCTCGTCGAGCGCAAGGTGCGGACCCGTGTCCCCCGGATACCAGCATCGGTAGTGTCCATCGACCAGATAGCCGAGAGCGGGTCCGCGATGAGGGCTTCCAGCGTGCCGGCGGCCATCGTGGTCGGCGGCGAGGACGGATATCCGAAGATCGCCAAACTGTGCGAGGTCGCCGGGCTCGACCTCGTAGAGCGTCACGCCCCGTGCGGTGACTGGCTTGAACAGCCGCCGCGAGCCTGCCGGGACGACGAGAACCGCGGACGCTGGGATCAGTCGCAGCGACGGCAGGTGGGCGTGGTCGGCGTGAAGGTGGGAGATCAGCACGAAGTCTGCATGTGCAGCGGGCGAAGCCGGCACCGGACCGCGCACCCGACGGAGATGGCCAAGGCGAGCGGTCAGAACCGGGTCGAACAGTACGGTGGTGTCACCGTCCTGCCAGGAGCTGGTGCTGTGCCCCCACCATGTCAGCGTGGCCGTCACGGTACCGGCAGCATCGAGCTGCGTGGGCCAGACGGCATCGAGATGTTGGGCTGGACCACAGGTCGGATGCTGCCAGAGATCGGATGCCGAGATCTGGTCGGGTCAGGAGCAGGAGGTATGCCGACCGCTCAGCATAGATTCGCAGAGTGACGACGATCCTTGGACCCAGCGTCGCGGGTGCGTGATCGAAGACGCAGGGGTGCGTGTGTCGGGGAGCGGCAAGAACAGGGGACACGTGGCTAGGGTGCCAGATCGGCCCGGCGAGCTACCCGGGATCGGTCTGCGCATGGGTGATGTGGCGCGGTTGCTCGTGGTGTGGATGGTGTCGTCCGCGGCGTTGGCGATCGCGGACGTCCTGTTCGAGGACATGATCGCGGAGGCGTGGTGGGCTTACCTGGCTGCGACCGCGGTTGCCGGTGTGCTGGGTCTGGCGTTCCGGCCGGCACTCGCGCACATGGCCACGCGTATCGGCTGGCTCGCCGTCCTTCTTGCCGGGCTGGTTGGGCAGGCCGTCCTGGTCTATGTCGCGATCTGGCTCGCGCCGGGAATCACCGCTTCCTTCTGGTCGGCGTTCTGGGCGTCGTGGATCGTTGCCGGCGTTGGCACTGCTACCGCCTGGCTGACGAGTGCCGGCACCGACGACTCGTTCACCGCGTCCTTGGTCCGGCGAAAGGTGGCGTGTGAACCCGTTGCCGATCCGGATGTCGACGGAGTCGTCTTCGTCCAGTTGGACGGTGTCGCCTTTCCAGTCGTTCGATGGGCGATCCAGGCGGGCGGGGTTCCCACGCTTCGGCGCTGGGTCACCTCGGGCGACTACGTGCTCCGGGAGTGGACGGCACAGTTGCCATGCACGACGCCTGCCAGCCAGTTGGGGATCCTGCATGGCACAATCGCCGGGGTTCCGGCCTTCCGCTGGTACGACCGTGAGCTCGGGCGAGTGCTGATCGCGAACCGGCCTGGCGATGCGGCGGTCATCGAGCAGCGGGCAGCTACCGGGAGGGGGTTGCTGGCTGACGATGGGCTGGCGTTAGGGAATCTCTTCACCGGCGACGCGCCTCGAGCGATTCTCACCATGAGCCGGCTCGGCGCCAGTCGAGGCTCACGTGAGGCCCGGCACACATTCGCCTGGTTCCTGACCCATCCGCAAGGCTTCACCCGAAGCGTCGTGCGGACAGTTGCGGAGGTGGTGAAGGAGCGGTGGCAGGCGGCCCGACAGAAACGTCTCAACGTTCTGCCGCGGGTCCATCGCGGATGGACATTCGCCGGTCTTCGCGCCGCAACGAATGTGTTGCAGCGCGATCTCAACACCGCGGTGATCGCGGAGGAAATGCGCAAGGGGACGAAGAGCATCTATGCCGACTACGTCGACTACGACGAGATCGCCCATCACGCCGGCATGTTCCGCCCCGAGTCGATAGCCGCACTCGACGGCTTGGACCGGGTCCTGGCGACGCTCGAGCGGCTGGCCGTTCACGGGGCCCGGCGGTATCACATCGTCGTGCTCTCTGACCACGGCCAGTCCCAGGGACAGACTTTCCGCGACCGCTTCGGCGCCGACCTCGGCGACCTCTGCACCCAACTGATGCATCAGGACGTCAACCTTTTGGCGGCTCCCGTGGAGACGTGGGGTCGCGTGGAGAGCCTGGCTGGAGACCTCTCGGGCAGCGGACTCACCGGTCGCGCCGCTGGTCGTGCCGCCGCTGCCAGCAGTCGACACGTCAGTCAAGACGCCGAGGCCGGAGCCGACGTCTCGGTGCTGGGCTCAGGAAATCTTGGCCTGCTCTACGTGCATTCCGCTGCCCGGCTCACCCTGGAGGACCTGCAGCAGCGCTGGCCGAACCTCATCCCCGGCCTGTGCGCACACGAGGGCATCGGCTTCATCGCCGGTCTGGACTCCGCAGGTCTGCCATGGGCCATCGGTGCCGGCGGCAGCCACCGTCTCGACACCGGCGAGGTAACCGGTGAGGATCCCCTACGACGGTACGGAGACCATGCTGCCCGGATGCTGCGGCGTGCGGTGGTGATGCCGGAGGCCCCGGATCTCTATCTCAACAGCCGCGTCGACGACGTCACTCTCGACGTCGCCGCCTTCGAGCCACTCGTCGGCGCCCACGGAGGGCTGGGCGGCTGGCAAGACCGGGCGATACTGCTCGTTCCGCGGGTTCTCGCTCACGTGCTACCCGACGAACATATCGAAGGGGCCGATCGCGTTCACTCCGTGCTGGTGGAGATACTGCGAGCGGTCGGGCAACGCAGGACGGTACCTGAGCCGTCCGCCGTGTCCCGCCTGCAAGATCCCGACGTCAACATGAGTTCCTAGACACGATGACTACCCCAACGGTAGCGACCCGTGGGCGGGGCTGGTGTGGCCTTCAGGTGAACTCCTACAGAGTGCTTGAATGCGTGACTTCGCCGGGAAGAACCTGGCAGAATCTGTGACGGCCGACCCCGCCGGCTGATCACCGATATGCTCCGACGACCAGGCCGATCATGTCGTCAGGCGGCCGAGACAATCAGGAGAAACGGGATGGCAATCGACACGTTCATGGTCTTCGTCGGCGTGTACGCGGATGTGGAGGACGCTGAGGCCGACTACGAGCTGATCAAGGACTTGCACACAGAGGCTGGTCTTATGGACGCCTACGACGCGGCGGTGATCCACCGACGCGACGACAACAAGGTGAAGATCGTCCGCAAGCACGAGACACCGACCCGTGTCGGTGGTGTGCTGGGCGGCGGCGTAGGACTGGCGACTGGTCTGGCCGTGGCGCTGTTTCCCTTCGCCGCGATCGGAGGCGGGCTTCTCGCGGCTACCACGGCGGGTGGTTCAGTGTTGGGTGCGGTGGCTGGGCATGCCGCTGGAGGGATGAGCCGTGCCGACCTCAAGGACCTCGGGGAGTACCTGGACACCGGTCAGGCCGGGCTCATCGTGGTCGGCGTGTCGGACATGGACGCCAAGATCGAGCGGGAGATGCGCCGAGCCGAGAAGATCCAGAAGAAGCAGCTGAAGGCAGACGTCGAGGAGATCGAGCAGGACGCCAAGACCGGCGCCACGTCGACTGGCGAGTAACCGTCGCTGGTGGGTTCGCTGGCATGTCCGAGGACACCCCGGAAGGGCGCACGGATCGGCCGCTTGGTGCCAATCACTCGTTGGATCCGCTCCTACGACCGGAGTTGGTTGCGCGGCGATCTGATCGCTGGCCTGACGGTTGCGGCTCTGATCGTGCCGAAGAACCTCGGGTACGCCGGTATCGCCGGGGTTCCGCTGCAGAACGGCCTGTACGCAGCGGCGGCGGGCGCCATTCTGTACGCGATCTTTGGGACCAGCCGGCAGCTTTCCGTCGGGCCCAGTTCGGGGCTCGCGGCGGTGGCTGCCGGTGCGGTCCTGGCGGCGGGCCTTACCAGCCAGCAGGATGTGGCGTCATTCGTCGCCGGGATCACACTGGCGTCCGGCGTGCTGTTCCTCCTGCTCGC
>CAWEFW010000030.1:0-5053 GCA_963808435.1 uncultured Actinomycetota bacterium
GTACCGACTGCACCACCGGCTCGAACCGGTTGGTCAGCCACTGGTGCGCGACCACCTGCTCGTCGGCGTTCTGCTGGTCGGTCCGCGCCCGGTAGTAGTCCAGGTCGTTGAGCAGCCGGCGGGCCTGGTTCTCCTCGGTGTCCAGACCGGTGAGCCGGATCAGCCGCCGCTGGTGGTGCCCGGCGTCGACGACCTTGGGCTGGATCCGCACCGTGGAACCGGCGAAGTCGGTGGTGATGTCCAGCTCGGCGACGTCGAAGCCGAGGGCGTTCAGCCGCCGCACCCGGCCCTCGATCCGGTGCATCTCCCCGCTGTGGAACTCCTCGACGTCGGTCAGCTCGGCCCACAGCTCGCGGTAGCGCGCCTCGATCGTCTCCACCAGCACCAGCGGGTCCAGCGCCTCGTCGAGCAGCCCGCCGGCCTCCAGGTCGCTGAACTCGCCGAACAGGTTGGTCCGGGCGATGGTCAGGTCGTGCTCCCGCTGGCCGTTGGTCAGCTGGTCGTGCAGCTCGCCGGTCTCGGCGTCGACCAGGTACGCGGCGAAGGCGCCGGCGTCGCGGCGGAAGAGGGTGTTGGACAGCGACACGTCGCCCCAGAGGAAGCCGATCAGGTGCAGCCGGGCCAGCAGCACGACCATGGCGTCGACCAGCCGGTTGACGGTGTCCTGCCGTACGCCGCGGCTGAACAGCGAGCGGTAGGGCAGCGAGAACTGCAGGTGCCGGGTGATCAGGATCGGGTCCAGCGGCTCCCCGGTCTCGGCGTCCACCCGGTCGGTGACCACGCCGGTCGCCTCGACCGAGGGGACGTCCAGCCGGGTCAGGTCGCGGAGCAGCCGGTACTCGTGCCGGGCCAGGTGCTCCAGCACCTCCTTGACCGCGAACACGTCGTTCCCGCAGCGGACGAAGCGGACCACGTGCCGGGAGATGCCGCGGGGCAGCGCGACCAGGTTGTCCTCGGGCCACTCCTCCAGCGGCGTCGCCCAGGGCAGCGTGATCAGCTGGGTGACGGGCTGCGCGGCCAGGAAGCGGGGCATGGGCTCCTATCTTCCCACCGGCGTACGTGGTGCTCCGGCCCCGTCAGCGTCGGGGCGCGACGCCCTCGCGCTTCGCGTTGCCGCATCGAGACGGCAACGAGTGCTCGAGCGAGGCGAGGACACCAGGTCCCGCGTTGAAGCGGCGATGCGCGAGAGTCCCGGCACTCACAAACGCGAAACGGCCCCCCGCATCGCTGCGGGGGGCCGAAATCGCCAGCTAGCTACTGGTAGTCTCCGCGGCCGAACGTGGGGGACAGGCGGTCGCCCGGTCTCCTTGGAGAACACGTGCACGTGCGACGGGTCGATCTTCAACCGCACCGTCTCGCCGCGATGGGGCGGCGTCGTGCCATGGATCCGGGCGGTGATCTGCTGGGCGGTGATCAGCTCATCCTCCGCGATGCCGGCCAAGGTGCCGTAGATGAAGGCGTCGGCCCCCAGCTCCTCGACCACACCGATATCCAGGCCGATACCTTCGCTCTGGTCTGGGCTCAGCTCGAAGTTCTCCGGCCGAATGCCCAGCACCAGGTTCTTCTCGTTGCCGGCCTTGGCCAGGATCTCCCGCGACACCGGAACGGTGTAGTCACCCAGGTGCACGCCGTCGGAGGCCACCGGGCCCTCCATCAGGTTCATGGCGGGGGAGCCGATGAACCCGGCCACGAACAGGTTCCGTGGCGAGTCGTACAGGGCGAGCGGGGTGTCGCACTGCTGCAGGATGCCGGCCTTCATGACCGCCACCCGGTCACCCATCGTCATGGCCTCGACCTGGTCGTGGGTCACGTAGACAGTGGTGACGCCGAGCCGGGTCTGCAGCGCGGCGATCTGGGTGCGGGTGGAGACGCGGAGCTTGGCGTCCAGGTTGGACAGCGGCTCGTCCATCAGGAACACCTGGGGCGAACGCACGATGGCGCGACCCATGGCGACGCGCTGCCGCTGGCCACCGGAGAGGGCCTTCGGCTTGCGGTTCAGGTAGTCCTCCAGGCCCAGCAGGTGGGCCGCTTCCTGAACCCGCTGCTGACGCTCGGTCTTGGGGACACCGGCCATCTTCAGCGCGAAGCCCATGTTGTCGCCCACGGTCATGTGGGGGTAGAGGGCGTAGTTCTGGAAGACCATCGCGATGTCGCGGTCCTTGGGCGGCAGGTCGGTGACATCCCGATCGCCGATGTGAATCGCTCCGGCGTTGATCTCCTCCAGGCCCGCGAGCATGCGGAGCGAGGTGGACTTGCCACAGCCGGACGGTCCGACGAGGACCATGAACTCGCCGTCGCCGATCTCGAGGTTGAGCTTGTCGACGGATGGGTGGTCGGCGCCGGGATAGACCCGGGTCGCCTCGACGAATGAAACAGTGGCCACGCCACACTTCCTTTCCACGGGCAGGTACGTGCCCGACGATCCGTAGTGGAAAATGCGCGAGGCCAGCGCGGCCTTGCGCTGGTGTGAACCCTAGCGCACATGATCTTGACCGGGAAGGGTCGCCGAACCGCCTTCGCAACCGAGTTGTGTTCAGCGGAGCTGGATCAGCTCGCTGCCGTCGTCGGTGCCGAAGTCGTCGACCACCGCGGTCACCTCCAGGCCCTGCAGGGCGACGGCGCCGCCGAAGGTGGTCAGGAACGCCGTGTCGGCCGCGTCCCGTCCGGTGGCCACCCGCACCAGGCTCTGCCGCGGGGCGAGCCGGGTCGGGTCCACGACGTACCAGGCGCCGTCGACGTACGCCTCGCAGACCGCGTGGTACTCCATCGGGCTCAGCCCCGGGGCGAAGACCGCGGCCAGCCGGGCCGGCACGTTGAGGGCCCGCAGCAGCGCGATGGACAGGTGGCCGAAGTCGCGGCACACGCCCTGGCGGCCCAGCAGCGTCCGCACCGCCCCGTCGGTCGGCAGGCTCGAGCCCGCCACGTAGGTCAGCTTGCCGGCCACCCACTCGCTCACCGCGGCCAGCAGCTTCTGGTCGGCCAGGCCGCCGAACTCGCTCGCCGCCGTGGGGCCGAGGGTGTCCGACTCGCAGTAGCGGCTGGGGCGGAGGTAGGTGATCAGGTCGAAGTCGTCGACCGGGGCCGGGGCGGACTGGCCGGCAACCACTGCTCGGTAGTCCAGGGTCAGCAGGCCGGCGGGCGCGTCCAGGACGTGCAGCCGGTTGCCGGTGATGTCGACCAGCTCGGCCGGGGTCGCGGGTTCGCCGGCGGCGGTGACGACCAGCGACTCCTGGCTCAGCGGCGTGCCCTGGGCCACGGCGATGGCGAGGACCAGCTTGGCCGGGCCGCGAGAGCTCGAGGTCGAGGTGGGTGGTGACGGTGCGTTCCACGTGATCATGCTGCCAGCAGAGTGAGTCAGCACTCCACGATGTTCACCGCCAGGCCGCCGCGCGCGGTCTCCTTGTACTTCACGCTCATGTCCCGGCCGGTCTGCATCATCGTCTTGATCACCTTGTCCAGGCTGACCGTGTGCTGCCCGTCGCCGTGCAGGGCCATCCGGGCCGCGGTGATCGCCTTGACCGACCCCACCGCGTTGCGCTCGATGCAGGGGATCTGCACCAGCCCGCCGACCGGGTCGCAGGTCAGCCCGAGGTGGTGCTCCATGCCGATCTCCGCCGCGTTCTCCACCTGCTCCGGGGTGCCGCCGAACAGCTCGGCCAGAGCGGCCGCGGCCATCGAGCACGCCGTCCCCACCTCGCCCTGGCAGCCGACCTCGGCGCCGGAGATGGATGCGGTCTGCTGGTAGATCGACCCCAGCGCCCCCGCCACCAGCAGGAAGTCGGCGATCGCCTTCTCGTCCGTCCCGGGCACGAAGGTGTACGCGTAGTGCAGCACCGCGGGGATGATGCCGGCCGCGCCGTTGGTCGGAGCGGTGACCACCCGGCCGCCGGAGGCGTTCTCCTCGTTCACGGCCAGCGCCCACAGGGTGACCCAGTCCAGCGCCCGGAGCGGGTCGACGCCGGGTCCGAACCCGGAGTCGGCGACCAGCTTGGCGTACAGGTCGGCGGCCCGCCGCCGCACCTTGAGCCGGCCGGGCAGCACCCCCGGGGTGGTGCAGCCCTGCTGGACGCACTCCTGCATCACCCGCCAGATCTTGGCCAGGCCGGCGCGGACCTCGGCCTCGGGCCGGCGGGCGCACTCGTTGGCCAGCGCCA
Source organism: uncultured Actinomycetota bacterium (assembly GCA_963808435.1). Taxonomy (GTDB): domain Bacteria; phylum Actinomycetota; class Actinomycetes; order Propionibacteriales; family Propionibacteriaceae; genus Microlunatus. The sequence continues at coordinate 4,155 of CAWEFW010000030.1, forward strand.
CCTCACTGATCTTCAGGCTCGGTCGCGGTGCAGATGTCCAGCAGCTCGGCCCCGGTCCGGAACGGGTAGGGCACGGGAGTCGGGTCGGGCTTCAGCTCCGGCTGGCCCGACCCGTCGTCGTCGAGGACGAAGCCGCCGCCGATGGAGTAGTAGGTGCGCTCACTGACCACCTCGTCCTCCGCGTACGCGGTGAAGGTCATCCCGTTGGGGTGGAACGGCAGCCGACCGGCGGCGGTGCAGGATCAGGTCGGCGTCGCTGTTGAAGGCGATCTGGTGGACGCCGTCCAGCCGCAGCCGGCCGGACTCGACGATCTCGGCGGTCCGGGCCGGCCCGTGTTCGACATCGACGGTCTCGGGGTCCTCGCCCTCCAGCCCCCAGAGCGACGGCGTTGTAGCTGCCGTGCCCGTGCCCGGTCGCGCCGAGGGAGCCGAACAGCTCGGCGCGTACGCGGGTGGTTCGGTCGAGCAGGCCGTCGTCGGCCAGCGAGCGGGCGAACCGGGCGGCCGCCCGCATCGGGCCGACGGTGTGCGAGCTGGACGGACCGATGCCGATGCTGAACAGGTCGAAGACGCTTACGGTCACCAGACCAGTGTCCGCCCTGGTCGGGAAAGCGACGCAGAAGCCCTGCCGGCTCATACCCGGCAGGGCTGGAGGACATGCCCCTTCAGTCTCGGCGGACGGGGCCGCGGAACCCGGGAGCGACACGCCTCTGGCTGCTCATGATCCCGACACGCCGTTAAAACCGGGTGACACGCCGATGACGAGAAGTCGACGGAAATTGCCTCTTGCGGAGGAGGGCCGGCGGGAGTAGAACTGTCTCACGCCAGCGCGGCGGGTTTCGGCCCAAGGCGCAGGCGCCCGAAGCCCCGGTCAACTCATACTTGACCGGGGCTTCACC
>CAWEFW010000031.1:0-34786 GCA_963808435.1 uncultured Actinomycetota bacterium
GCGCGACGTGGCGACCGAGATCGTGGCCAAGCTGGAGATCGCCGACCTCTGTGAGCCCCCGGACATCGCCGGGCCGGGATTTATCAACTTCCGGCTGCGCACCGACGTGCTGGCCGCGGCGGTGACCGACCAGGTGGCGGACCCGAGCCTCGGGATCGTGCCCGCCGACCACTCCGAGACCGTCGTCATCGACTACTCGGCGCCCAACGTGGCCAAACAGATGCATGTCGGCAACCTGCGGTCCACGATCATCGGCGACTGCCTGCACCGGGTCCTGGCCGCGGTCGGCCACCGGGTCATTCCGCAGAACCACATCGGGGACTGGGGCACCCAGTTCGGGATGCTGGTCGAGCAGATCATGCTCGACGGCACCGAGGTGCTCAGCCTGGACCTGGCCGGGGCCGAAGCGGTCTACCAGCGGGCCAACGCCCACTTCAAGGCCGACCCGGACTTCGCCAACGCCGCGCGCCGTAGGGTCGTCGCGCTCCAGGCGGGTGACCCCGAGACCCGCACCGTCTGGCGACAGCTGCTGGAGATCTCCAAGGTGGCGTTCAATGCCGCGTACACCCGCCTTGGTGTCCTTCTCACCGATGCCGACCTAGCCGGCGAGTCGATCTACAACGACGACCTGGCCACCGTGGTCGCCGAGCTGGAGGAGTCGGGGGTCGCGGTGATCGACGACGGCGCGCTGTGCGTCTTCGTCGAGGGGTTCAACGCGCCGATGATCGTGCGCAAGGCGGACGGCGGCTACGGCTACTCGACCACCGATCTGGCCGCGGTGCGGCACCGCGTACGCCAACTGCATGCCGACCGGATCATCTACGTGGTCGGCGCCCCGCAGTCCTACCACTTCGACCAGGTCTTCGCCGTCTCCCGACTCGCGGGCTTCCTGCCCGAGGACGTACGCGCGGAGCACGTCGCCTTCGGCCAGGTGCTCGGGGCCGACGGCAAGAAGTTCTCCACCCGGGAGGGCACCGCCGTCACCTTGAACACCCTGCTGGACGCGGCCGAGGAGCAGGCCGCGCCGCCGGTGGCGATGGCCGCCGTCAAGTACGCCGACCTGTCCACCGGGCTGAACAAGGACTACGTCTTCGACGTCGGCCGCATGGTGCAGACCACCGGCAACACCGGTCCCTACCTGCAGTACGCGCACGCCCGGATGACCCAGGTGCTGCGCAAGGCCGAGGCCGAGGGCTACGGCGAGCAGACCAAGGTGCTGGTGCTCGACGAGCCGGCCGAGCAGGCGTTGGCCCTGCTGCTCACCCGCTATGGCGAGACGGTCGACGACGTCGCCGACACCCTGCAGCCGCACCGGCTGTGCGCGTACCTCTACGACCTGGCCGGAGCGTTGTCGGTCTTCTACGAGCAGTGCCCGGTGCTGAAGTCGACCGGTGACGTCCGCGACTCGCGGTTGGCGCTGTGCGCGGCGACCAAGCGGGTGTTGGCCTCCGGCCTGAACCTGCTGGGCATCGAGGCCCTGGAGCGGATGTAGACCTCAGCCGCTGAGCGAGGTGGGGGCCGGGTTGGTTCGTCGGTCACTGGCCAGCCAGGCGGCCCCGACGATGCCGGCGGTGTTCTGCAGCTTGGCCGGAACGATCTCCGACTTCAGCTTGAGCAGCGGCAGGAACTTGTCCGCCTTCCGGCTCACCCCACCGCCGACGACGATCAGGTCCGGCCAGAGCAGGGCTTCGAGCCGCTCGTAGTAGCGCTGTAGGCGCACCGCCCACTCCTTGAAGGACAGGCCGTCCCGGTCTCTGGCGCTGGACGCGGCCCGGGTCTCGGCGTCGTACCCGTCGACCTCGAGGTGCCCGAGCTCGGAGTTGGGGATCAGGACGCCACGGTAGACGATCGCGGTGCCGATGCCGGTGCCCAGCGTGGTCAGGACGACCAGGCCGGGATGGTCCTTGGCTGCGCCGTAGCGCACCTCGGCCACCCCTGCGGCGTCGGCGTCGTTGACCAGCATGATTTCGCGGCCGAGGTGGTCCTCGAAGATCTTCTCCGCCTCGGCGTCGATCCAGGACTTGTCGATGTTGGCCGCGGACCGGGTCCGCCCATGGGTCACCACTGCAGGGATGGTCACGCCCAGTGGCCCGTCGCCGATTTGGTCGGCGAAGGCTTCGACGATCTCGCCGACCACGGCTGCGACGTTCTGGGGCGTCGACTTCTCCGGGGTGGCGATCTTGACCCGGTCGGTGGTCAGCTCGCCCGTGGACAGGTCGACCGGTGCACCCTTGATGCCGCTGCCGCCGATGTCGATGCCGAGTATGGGCTTGTTCTGCACGGCGTCTTCGCTCATGTCGGGAGCCTAGCGATCTTCACCCGGCATGGGGAGAGCCGGTCGGCCGCCTTGGCACACTGGGGACCCATGAGGCCGATGCGGCTTGTCGCCGCGACCCGGATCGTCCCGGCTCCGGCCGCAGAGATATTCGACCTGCTGGCCGACCCCACCCAGCATTCCGAGATCGACGGGTCGGGCACGCTGCGGCAGGCGCGGGGGAGTCGTACGCCGGAGCGGCTCTCGCTCGGGGCGACCTTTGGTATGCAGATGCGCTGGGGGGCGCCCTACAAGATCCTCAACGAGGTGGTCGAGTTCACCGAGGATCGGCTGATCGGCTGGCGGCACTTCGCCGGTCACATCTGGCGCTACCGGCTCGAGCCGCTGGGGTCGGCGTCGACCAAGGTGACCGAGGAGTTCGACCCGCGGCCGTCACGCTACCCGCGGGCGACCCGGCTGCTCGGCTGGGAGCGTCGCAACGAGCGCGCGATCGAGCAGACCCTGGCCAACCTGGTGGAGTGGGCTGCGGACCGCCGACCTTAGCGTCGTCGGAGCGGGCGGGCGACGAACCCAAGCACGATGGCCCCGGTGACGAGCAGCAGGACCGCCGACAAGGCGCCGGCCAACGCGACGACCGAGACCACACACGCAAGGACCGCCGCACCCAGGTGCCACCGGGCTGCAGAGCTGAACCCGTCGGTGACGACAGCCAGCCCGGCGAGCAGTACAAAAGCGCCGAGAGCCAGGCCGAGGACCAACGTGGACCGCCCACCGAGGGTGACGACGCTGAGCGCCGAGGCATCGTCCAGTTCGGCGCCGAAGCTGACCATCCAGACGCAGACCATCATGTCGAGGACAGCGACGACCCAGAGCGTCCGGTTCGCCCGCCGGGAGAGCGCGATCCGCCGTCGCGGCCACTGATTGGGCTGGTGCACCGTCACCACCGCCAAGCCGTCAGGGGGTACCACAGCGTGAGGTCGCCGGACTGCAGCGGTTTCGGGGCAACGACACCGAAGATGATCGGGTCGAGGCTCCTCCTGATCATTCGGGCGGGGGCTTGAGCGCTCGAGGTTGCCCCATGCACGGCTTGGTCCAGCAGACGTACGGCCCGGGAGACCCCGGGATGAGCCGGAACGGTACCGATCAACCGCCGGGCGGTTTCGTCTGAGCACAGTTGCGGTTCCGAAACCAGCTCGGGAAGGAGTTCGGCCACCGGGCCCTCCGGGTCCAGCTCGTGCGCGATCGCGACGGCTTGGAACGGCACACGGTAAGCCGCGATCTTGGCCAGCCGAGATCGTGCGGCCCGAGGTAGCACTGTCCGTCCACGGTGGCCGCACAACGGGTCACGCTCCGCCGGTCCAAAGACCCACGGGACGGAGCCCTCGAGCGCCAGCACCAGCGAGTCGTTCCAACTCATCAGGCGTGGGTCACGGAGATACGGACAGCGGATCTCGACGTCGTCGGCGAGGTCCCCAAGCTCCTCGCGGGCGGCACGAGTGAGCCGAGCGGCACCAGTGTCGACAACGCGCATGACTGACTCCTCAAGGCGTGATGGTGAATGCCGCGAAAAAGGCCACGACCATGACTGCGGCGATCATGACGACCAGCCCCAACGCGGCGACGCCGAGGAGAGTCGTTCCGCCTGCCGCGGTGGCAACGATCAGCCCGGTGATCTCACGGGCGTTGGCTCTCGCGAACCCGCGGGTGGATGGGGCGAGGACCACCAGGCCGACAAGGCAGATCGCCGAGCACGTGAGCAGCAGGCCAGCATGACGGCCGAGAGTGGTGACTGCACAGAGCGCGCTGTTGCAGGAGCTTGAACCGGCCGCGATCAGCCCGAGCCACACGCCCCAAACCAGCTGGACCGGGATCAAGGCCCAGATGGCCTGTCGCAACCGTGACGGAAGACGGATCGGCTCTGCGCTCCAGGGCACGCTCTCCCGGACGAAGTTCGCCAGCATGCTGTCGTCCACGCTCGAGCGCCTCAGCTGCTGCCCATTCTCCAGGAGGCGGTCGACCCGGGCGGCGTAGTCGACGAGCGCTCGAGCGGTCATACAGCGAGGTTCGGACGCCGCCCGCAAGAAGTCGACGAAAGGTCCCGCTGCGGAACCATCCGGCGCGGCTCAGGCGGCCTGGTCCTCGTGAGCCGCGGCCAGCTCGGCGACGAGGGGCCGGCCCGGCCCGCGCGTCATCGCGGGCAGAAGTCTCACTGCGGATCGTCGTTCGGCGTCGGGGAGCTCGCGCAGCACACTGAGCTCGTCCCCGGCCAGCTCGTCTGGTGCCGGCGAGTCGGGCCGGCCATCGCCGGACCTCAGCCAAGCCCGCGCCACCAGGCCGCGCCACTCCCGCAGGAGCAGGACCGCCCGGCGTACGCGGAGCAGGTCTTCCTCGGTGTCGCCCTTGACCAGTTGGGCTCGGAAGAGTGCGTCGTATACGTCGGCGCGCAGATCCTCGAGAGGTTGATTCAGGGGCATGGTGCATTCGAAGAACGGTGGGCGCGACTTCGTGCCGGATCCGGCCCGCATGACGAGCGGGGCGAAGCCGACCGCACGGCCGGACCGTCGGCTGACCAGCCGGGCCATCAACCGCTGCGCAATCTCGGGATCGACCAGGCGTTCAAAGGCCGCAACCCGGACTCGTACTGACCCCTCGTCATAGGCCTTGACCAGACTGATCTCGCCAGCACGCGCCTGGCTCCCGAGGCCGAGCACCCGGGCGCGTACGTGCCGTGGATCGATCATGCTGACGACCCGAACCCCGAGCCGCGTCGACGGGGCAGAGCTGACCACGTCACGGTGGAGCCGAGTCCGGTGGCGCCCATCGGGGTCCGGCAATGGGTACTTGGCAACGGCCTGCCAACCGGTCAGCACGGCGTCGAGTCCGCTATCGGGTTCATCGACCTGTTCCCGCAGGCCCCGGTAGCCCTCGACCAGGTCACGGATCGAACGGTGCAGGGCCGGCGGAAGCGGTCGACGGGAGGCATCGAGATCGTGGAGGAAGCGGGTGAACCCGTCGGCTGCGCGCCGTGCCCAGCCCAGCGCCTCGTCGATCAACGTGCCCCGCACCTCGGCGTCCGCGGGAAGGCTGCGGGCTGCCCAGAGCATCGCGACGCCGGTCTCCGCCTGAAGCAGGGCTTGATCCAAGGACCGATGCAACCAACGGTCCAGGGCCTGAATGACCGCCAGTTGGACCCACGGCCCGGCCTGCGTTGGGTCGACGTCGACGTGGTGCTCGTCAGAGTCCTCGGCTGGGGGATGCTGGTGGACCACGTCGCCGAGGTCGTGACTGGCCTGCTTCCCGGCCACAGCGGCGACGAGGGGAAGGGCGGCTGCGGACCAGTCGGTGATCGACAGCCGTCGCCAGCTGCCCGGACGGGCAAGATCCACAACGAGCCGGACTCCCGCGCCCAGATGAACTTCATGTTCCAGGGTCAGCGAGTCATCCTCATCCGGGCGACCGAGCACGATCTGGTGCCGGACGTCGCTCGTGCTCATCAGGACACCGGCGCGTACCGACATGGCGTGCCTCACAATCGTGCGCGACACATTCACCATCCCAGACCGCACGCTCGGTGCCAAGCCCCGCCATGATCACGGTCCGACATGTCGCCGCTGATCATGCCGTCTCGTCGAAGTAGTCGAGGTCGGCGATCCACTGCTGAGCGTACTCACATGCTCGCTGGCGTCCACGCGGCACCGGGATCGCGGTCTGACCGGGAATGTCGGATATATCGGGCAGCAGCGGGCGTTGGGCAAGGGTTTCCTGGGCGGTCGCGCGGAGGCCGCAGTGACCACCGATGTCCTGCCACACGCTCTGGCTCACGTCACTGTCGCGCGGCCGTACCAGCTTGCGCAGGTTGCTGGCTCGTCGACAAAGATCACCCCGCGTCGGTGTGACGGCGGGCTGGGGCCGCACTCGTCTGGCCGGCCGGTACCAGGAGTACGGCGAGAACTCGACCTGCATCATGAACTGGATGTACGCCTCGACCAGCTGGTCGCGAGGCGCCGGGAACTTGACCAGCTTGTCCCTGAGGTCGTCGATCAGCCACTGCTCCCGCCAAATCACTAGCGCGGCTCGCCAGGCCCAGTAGCCGGATTGGGCCGACGAGAAATGGCGAGGCTCCAGGGTCAGGTTGGCCAGGCACTGGTCATTTCCGGACGAACGCCGCAGAGGAGGCGGCAGCATGGCGGCCGCATCGCTGAACTGACGAATGGCCGCAGCCAGATCTCCGGCCGCCTGATCACGCATCCCGGCCGCTGTAATTCGAACGGCGGTGGCCAGCGTCGGGATCTCCGGTCGGTCGCCACTGAGGAAGCTTTGGCCGCCCAGTCTCAGGGCGGTACGCCAGTCGCCAACCTCCAGGGCCGACATCGAGTGCGGCAGCCACTGCTGCTGTGCGCCACTCGATGCCCTGGCGACCATGTCCGCCTACTACTCAGTCACACCGCACAACTCGGGAGATCGATGACCAAGCGTTTGCCGCTCGGTCTTGAGCCGGGTCAGGGCCGTAATCAGTCCATACGGTCCGAGCCCGAGGGAGAGAGAGGAGTAAGGCCGTTGGGGCCTGCGAGGCACCATGGAAACAACCGCGCCGATCAGTCCGGCAGCCGCAAAGGAAGGATCTCTTCGCCACTCACGCAACCGAGCCGTCTCGGACATCTCGTCACTCCTGACGCCCGCAGGGAGTCGAGGATCGACGGTCACCCCGGTTCTACCCAACGTACGCTATACTTAGGGTAAGTTTGGGCGAGTTCGGCAGTCAACCATTTTCTTGCATTGACTGCGGTGCTTCATGTTGAGGTTTAGGGTTTGTTGGGGTAGAACTCTGTTAAGTCCTCGCACGACTGCCTCGGCGTCGGGACCGGCCGGTCTGGCCGCTTCGTCGCACGGTCAGCCGGTTGCTGATCAGGAAGGTTGACGTGGCGGCTGAGCGCAGTCAGGCGGCGACGCTAGCCCGTAGGCTCCGTGAGCTTCGCCAGTCGGTCAAGGGGCTCACGCAAGCCGAATTTGCCCACGCTCTCAGTGCTGAGGGGAGTGTGGCACCGGCGACCGTCAGTTCTTGGGAATCACCGAGCATCCCGAAGACCCCTTCTGAGGCGCGGCTCGAGGCATACGCCCGATTCTTCTGCACGCCCCGGTCGCTCGAGGGTGGCCCACATCTTCTAGCCGAAACTGCACTCAGCGGCGAGGAAAGACGCCGATACCGAGAACTCGAGTTGGAACTTCTCGAGCTGTCGAGTCCCGAGGAGCATGGAGTTCAGCACAGTTTCCGGTTTGAAACTGGTCCGGTGGTCGTCGTGTGTTCGGCTGTACCAGAAGCTGAGCAAGGTTCTCTTGCGGATTCGGAGGACCCAAACTTCACGAAGTTGCGGCAGTACGGGGACCTGGATGCGCTTATTGAAATCTACGGTCATTTACGGGCTGAGAATCCAGCCCTCGATGTCTTTCACCGAACAGCCAACGAAGTGAGAAGCGACGATCTTTCCAGTCATCTGGTCTTACTTGGCGGCATAGCCTGGAATCGTGTCACCAGACGAATTCAAAGTGCCCTCAGCCGAATACCAATCCAACAGATTGCGGTTCCAGATTTAAGAACGGGGGAGATCTTCCGTGTCGGCACTGGCAAGGCCGCCATCGAGCACCGGCCCGTTTACCAAGACTTCGAAGACGGCGAGAGAGAGCAGATCGCCGACGTCGGTTACATCGTCCGACGCCAAAGTCCCTACCAGACCGATCGTACCCTGACCATTTTCAACGGCATCCACAGCCGAGGTGTGTACGGGGCCGTGCGCTGCCTCACCGACAAAAGGGTTCGTGATGAAAATGAGCGGTATTTGGCGGACCACTTTCCCGATGGACAGTTCGCAATGTTGGTGCGGGTACCCGTCGTAATGAATGCAACCTTGTCGCCTGATCTACGGAACCCTGACTCGCGGCTCTTCGAACTGAACTTGAGTGAGGACGCCGGGTGAGCGCAACGTCGACGCCCTCGCTTGGACTGCTGTCCAAGAACGTAATTCAACGACGGTCGCATCTTGACCTAACCCGAGACATCTCGCGAACCGCCGGCACTGCTGGCCGGTCAAAGACTGGTCGACTTGATGCCATCATCGTGCCTGCATCCCGGCCTGCGTCCTCCCTGATGCCAGTCATGGAGCTAGCTGCGTCGATGAATGTTCCTCTCGTGCTGCTCTGCAGCAAACAGGCGCGAATCGAGCGGATAATGGAGCGGGTGTCGCGGACCAGAGCCAAGTGTCTAATTGTGAACGTTCCGACTGGCTGGTGTCACCCCGAATTCTCGTTCCAGACGTCCCATCCTGCGTTCAGGGCAGTTCAGGCCGGACGATCCAGCGACCTGAGCCTGAAGCGCAATCTCGGGATGATCTTGGCACGCCTGCATGGGTGGAACAAGGTCGTCTTTATCGACGACGACATTATCAAGGCCGGGAGTCTTGGGCGCCTCGCCGGACAACTCGATGATCATCAGGTCGCCGGGATGATCGTCCGTCAGCATCCGGACAACTCTGTGGTCTGTCATGCCAGGAGACTGGCTGGGTTCGACCAGGACGTCTTCGTCACCGGAGCTGTGCTCGGGGTGCATTGCAACAGCCTGCCACTGTCATTCTTTCCCGACATCTACAACGAGGACTGGTTCTTTTTTGCCCAGGAGGCGGCCCAACGTCGACTGTCTGAAGTTGGCCAGGCGGTTCAGACCGACTACGACCCGTTCGCCAGTCCGGATCGGGCATCTCGTGAGGAGTTCGGGGATCTCTTGGCGGAGGGTCTTTTTGCGATGTTCGCGTCGTGGACGTCCGAGACCCCACTCGTTGACTTGCTGCGAAGGGCCACCCGGTCATACTGGTCTCAGTTCATTGATGTTCGCGGCAACGTCATCGACAAGACTGGCCATGCATTGGACGAACTCGCGCAGGTAGATCCCGGAGATCGGCGCATTCACGCCGCCCTGGACTCTCTGGCGGCCGCCCAGCGGTTGCTGACCAAGTCCATAACTCCAGATCTTTGCACTGACTTCCTCGAAGCGTGGCAAGAGGATCTTCGCCGGTGGCAACGCTTCTCTACTGGCGTCAACAACGTTCGCAGTACCCGTGAGGCGATGGATTTCCTGGGGCTCATGTCCTGGTGGCGCCGCGGGTTTTGACCGTCACTCCTGAAGATTCAGTGCGAGTTGCAATTCGAACCGGCCAAGGTGCGGCAGGAACTGGCGTTCGCCGGTCGCCACGAAACCAAGTGCCTCGTACACCCGCCGGGCGACGTGGTTATCCTCGAGCACCCACAGCAGAAGACGCGTAACCCCTAGGTGGCGCTCGACCTCGGCGAGCGCGTCGAGCAAGCACCGAAAGATCCCGCGTCGGCGGTGGGTTGGCGCTACCCAGATGGACTCGAGATATCGAACGCGCGGTCGCGCTTGCTCGATGACCGACTTCGTGAGGGCGATGACGGACCGGGCTTCCCTGGCCACGATCCAGGTCGCGGCAGTGTAAGTGGACCGCCATTCTGGCTCGCCCCACCGGCACTCCTGCTCGTAGCGAGCCATGAACGCATGCGGCGAATCCTGAAGGGCCATCAGCCGCGCCTCCTTCAGCACCGGCCAATCGACGGGTGCCAGCAAGTGCACGTCAATCGATGGCTCCATTGCAGGCTCCCGGGTCCGACGTCGCTGGACCCATCGTCCTGGCGCTGGTCTCCAATAATGCGGCTCGGATAACGCGGCGACTAGCCCGGCATCCTTGTCGGCGGGGTCTTAGACCAGGGCGTCCTCGGGCAGGCCGGGCGCCGACACGATGTCGAGCAGCGTCGCGATCAGCAGCACCATCTGCTCGTCCTCCGGGGTCATCCGCCGCCCGAACGGCCCGCGGGCCCGACCCATCCCGATGGCGATGTTGACCAGGGCCAGCCGGTAGTCCGGGCCGGTCGGGGCGCCCAGCTTGTCCAGCACGGCTAGCACCTGGCGCAGGCCGGAGACTACCGGACGGTCGTCGAGCTCGAAGTCGAGCAAAAGACCCGTGCGGTCACTGCTGGTCGAGGTGAGCAGCTGCCGGGCCGGCTCCGGTGTACGCAGCGCCACCGTCACGACCGTGTCCCAGAAGGCGGCCAACTCGTCGGAATCGAAGCGGGAGCAGGTCCCGGCGAGCGCGCTTAACACCCACATAGGCCCAAGCTGGAGCGTGCGCAGCTCGTCGGAGGAGATGTTCACCTTCTCGCCCACCGCCCAAGGTCGTCCAGCGTTTTGCCCCAACTATCCGCCCAAGAGTCAAGCCCCAGCAACGTCAACGGTCGAGCTGGCGGAGGCACCAGCCGTACAACGCGGGGTCGAAGTCGCCGGCGTCGGAGAAGTAGAAGCCGTAGAAGCGCCGGTACACGTCGATCCAGTGGGCCGTGTCCGGGCCGAACCGCTCGACGGCCAGGCCCTCCAGCCACAGGGCGTCACCGGCGGCGTCGGCGTACGGCTCGAGCTCGAGGAAGGCCACCGCCCCCGTCACGTCCATCATGAAGTCCCCCTGCACGGTATGCGGGCTGAAGTCGCCGATGCCGGTGACCACAGGTCCGTCCGGACCCAACGAGACATAGGCGTTCGGCGGGCAGATGTCGCCGTGCACCAGCACCGGATCCACGACCCGCTCGGCCAGCTCCCGTTCGAGCCGGTCCCAGACCCGGGCGACGTCCGGCAGGTCGCGGGTCAGATGCGGCCGGCTGGTCTGCGTCGGCCGGGCGAGCATGTTCCGGGCCAGCTCGGTCAAGGTGCCGAACTGCGCCGGCGCATCGGCCCCGACCAGCCGGGCGAACCCCGGCACCGGGCTGGGCAGCTGCCACAGCCGGCTGACCGCCTCGAGGAACGTGCCCAGCGCATCGCGTCGCTCGGTCCGCTCGGCCGTGGCCAGCCAACCGGAGAAGGGACGACCGGAGAACCGGCGATCGATGGTGTACGCCCGCCCGTCGCGTACGCCGCTCTCCAGGATCAGCGGTACCTCGATGCCGATGTCCGCCTGGGCCCACGACCCGTACAGCGCCCGAAGCTGACTGATCGTCGGCTCGGGCGCCTCGTGCCGGCTCCGGTAGAGCCGGAGCACCCGCTCCTCGTCGAGGGCGAACACCTCGCTCTCCCCGCCGGAGCCGAGCAGCCCGTCGCGGCTGGTGCCGAACTCGGCCAGCAGGTCCTCCTCGCCGACATGATCTTCGATCACCTGATCGACCGGGCGGTGCTGCCGGTCGGCGGCGCGAGCGGCTCGGGCCCGATCCAGCTGGGTGAGAGTCAGCTCGCGGGCCACGCCGGCGTCGAGCTGGTGGGCGACCAGGTTGACCGGTCCCTTGGGGGTGTCGATGTGCACGTCAGCCAGCCGGAGCCGGCGCTGCCACGGACCCTGCACGATCCGGACCGACTGGGTCTTGGCGTGCGGCACGATGTCGCGGGAATGGATCATCCAGCCGTGCTCGGTGATCAGCGCCCGTTCGTCCCAGCCGTAGCGCAGCGTCCACCAGTCGAACCAGCGGAGCCAGCGGGCGCGCCGGGGCACCGGGTGCAGCTCGATCCCGTCCAGATCGAACCCCGGCAGAGCCCGGCTCAGGGCCAGGTCGACCTCGTCTCGCGTGGCCACGGGGACCAGGACATTGGTGGCCTGGCTCTCGTTGTTCTCCCCATCGCCTGAGCCCGCATAGCCGATCACGTCGACGTCCACCCGGTACCAGCCGACCGACTTCCACAGCAGTGGCTGGCTGACTCGAACCCCCTGCAGCCGGTTGATCGGCACCGACTGGCTGGTCAGGTTGGTCAGCCCGCGGGTGATCCGCAGGCCGCGGGGAGACTCGGCCAGGGTGAAGTTGAACATCGAGATGACCCTGCGGCTGACCATGGTCACAACGCCGATGCCCAGGGGGATCAGGGCCGAGAAGGCGATCTGGACCACCTGGAAGACCACGGTGGCGATCACGGCGACGATCAGGAAGACCGTGGTGATGATCCACTCCGACGACAGCAGCAGTCCGAAGACCAGCCGCTGGGGCGGCACGGTGACCAGGGGCTGGTCCGTCGCGCCCAGGTCGGTGAGCAGATTGGCCGGGGCCTCCCCCTCCAGATCGCTGAGCCGGGCCTGCTCGCCGTGAGCCCGGGTGAGCAGATAGTCCCGCAGCCTGGACGACTGGCGCCGGGTCAGATATCGGAGCTTGGTCGTGCTGTCGCCGGCGCCGGCTTCCAGCCGCAGCTCGGCCAGCCCAAAGATCCGGGCGGCCAGCGGCTGGATGATGTCCACCGACTGCAGCCGCTCGAACGGGATCTTCTTGGACTTCTTGAAGATCCAGCCGGTCTCGATCCGCAGCTCCTCGTCGTCGATGACGAAGCGGGTGAAGTGCCAGGTGAAGAAGCCGGCGACGGCGGCGATCACCACAACCGCAGCGACGATCGGCAGGATCCAACGCAGGTCGGCGAAGTCGAGCCCGTCGCCGCTGCCGTCCGGGACCAGATCCCGGACGAAGTAGACGATGAAGGCGAGGAAGATCAGCCAGCCACGGATCAGTGGGGTCAGCGGGTGCGGGCGCTCGGTCTTCTTGACCGTCGGGGTGGCGGGCTCCGCCGGGGCGGGACCGACGGGGCTGACGTCGGTCCCGGTCGTCTCCATCGGGTCTTGGTCCACCGCGGCCCGTTCCGTGGGGGCCTGGCCCGGCGTGGTGGTCATAGCCCCGAGGCGTGCGCCTCGCCCAGCTCGGTCAGCCGGTCACGGAGGCGGGTGGCCTCCTCAGGGGCCAGGCCGGGGATGCTGGCGTTGGTCTCGGCGCTCGCCGTCTTCAGCGTGACCGTGGCCAGCCCGAATGCGCGCTCCAGGGGGCCGGACTCCACCTCGACCAGCTGCATCCGGCCATACGGCACGGCGACCAGGCTGCGGAACAGCACCCCATGGGTGATGTAAAGGTCGTCCTCGCGCTCCACATAGCCCCAGCTACGCCAGGTGCGCCCGATCAGCCCTAGGCGTACGCCGGCGATCACCCCGCCGATCACCAGCAGGATCACCGCCACCCACCACAGGTCGGCCAGCACCCAGACCAGGATTGCCGGGACCACGAAGAAGATCGGGACGAAGATCAGCGTGGTCAGCCGGCGGAGCGACCGGAAGTTCGGGGACAGCCGCTTCCACTCGTACGCCGGGGGCGCGAAGAGTTCGTCCATGACGAGACTCAGGCTACGTGCCTCCGCCACATCGACGCCTTCTTGGGTCCCCGGACGCTGATCTCGCCGAGGATGTTCGTGCCGCGGACAATGATGGTCGGCTCGCCGTTGTCCGGCTCCCCGATGTGCTTGACCGAGGAGTCACCGAGCACGTTGGCCGCCTCGATCCGAACGGTCGTGCCCGGCCGGACGCGGACGGTGATACTGCCCAGGAACTGGGTGCAATTCAGCTCGACCTCGCGGCTGGTGAAGGTGGCCTCGGTCAGGTCGACGACCGAGGAACCCAGCACCACGTTGATCTGTAGCGAACGGCCCACGGTGAGCGGTCCCTTGCGGTTGCTCTCGGCCAGCATCGCGGTGATCCGGTCCGGGTCGTCACCGGTGCTGGGAACCAGCGACAGGTGACTGAGCCGCGACAGGGTGGGCTGCCCAGCGGCAACCGGGATCAGGTCGGAGGTCAGACCGCTGAGGTCGTCGAAGGTCTTCGCCTCCAGGGCGGCCGCGGTGCGCTCGGCGTGCTCGTCGAGGGTGATCCGGCCCTCGGCGTACGCGGCGTGCAGTACTTCGGTGACCTGGTCGCGGTCGGCGTCGGAGACGCGCAGCTGTCCGGGGTTCATCGTGCCTTCCTCCTCGACGGCTTCGGCCCGTGGACGGACACGCCGCCGAACAGGGCCACGCCCTTGATCACCAGGGTCGGCGCGCCGGGAATCGGCTCG
This sequence comes from uncultured Actinomycetota bacterium, assembly GCA_963808435.1. GTDB lineage: Bacteria > Actinomycetota > Actinomycetes > Propionibacteriales > Propionibacteriaceae > Microlunatus. Next base: position 14,168 of record CAWEFW010000031.1, read on the forward strand.
CCCAGGTCACGGACGTCCGTGCCGCCGAAAATGCCGCCGGTCTGGTCGCGGACCTGCATCCCCTCCGGCACCTTGATGTCCAGTCCGCCGAAGCACCAGAAGCCGGAGATCTCCACCACCGGCGCCTCGAAGACCGCCTCGCGCATGTCGAGGTCCATGCCACCGAACAGCGCGAACGACTGGGTCTTGCGTCGGACCCGCCAGTCGCCCTTGCGGGTCACGCCGCCGAAGATCGCGATGTGCCGGTCCGGCTCGTCGGTCGTTTGGGTGGTGTCGATGGCGACGTTCGAGGTCGGCGGCGGCGCGGACGGGGCCACCACGACGAGATCGGAGGTGAGCGGGATCAGGTCGTCGAAGGTCTTGGCCTGCAGCAGTTGGTCGAGCCGCTCGTCGTGCTCGTCCTTGGACAGCCGGCCCTCGGCGTACGCGGTGGTCAGCAAGGTGGCGACGTGGTCCCGGTCGGCGTCCGACGCGCGAAGGTTGCCACCGGCGATGGGGCCGACGTCGGTGGGTTCGGGGAGGCGGTCCGTCATGACCTCCACGCTAGTTGGGCGGCGTATCTGGGGACGAGAGCGGAAAGCCCGATTCAGGGGTGCTGTCGGGAGGGTTCGGGGTCGACCCTGAGTCGGTGGGGAAGCTCGGCACCCCAGATGGGTGCTGGTCTTCCCCGCTGGCGCGGGGCTACAGGTGCGGCAGCCCGATGTCGAACACGTTGCCCTCGGGGTCGGCCAGCGTCGTCCACTGGGTGCCGTACTCGTCGAAGTCACCGAGCCGGGTCGCGCCGAGGGCGACCGCCCGATCCACCGCGGCGGGCTGGTCGGGGCTGACGAGGTCCAGGTGCAGCCGGTTCTTGCCCGTGCGCGGCTCGGGCACGGCCAGGAACATCAGGGCTGGCACGCTGCCGTCAGGGGCCGGGGGGACGACGGCGAAGTACTGGTTCGCGCCGTCGACCAACGGACGGTCGAGCAGCCGGGACCAGAAGTCGGCGATCCTGGCGGCGTCGGCTGCATCGATGACGATCTGGCCCAGGCGAAGCGTGGCGGTCATGGGTGGCGTTCTCCTTCAGCTCGTGGTGATCGGCCAGCACACCTCGGTGCGGTAGTTGGCCTCGTCGGTGGTGTCAGGCGGACTGACCAGGTAGATCTCCCGGATCGGGCCGGTGGCGGCGGTTTCGCGGGCGGCGACGTGGGAGCCGAGCGCGGCGTACGTCTTGTCCAAGTCCAGGAACGGGCCGGCATGGACGGCGACGGCGTACGTGCCGCCGAGAATGCGCTGGGTTCCACCCTCGACCGGGACGTACGCGGTGACGTCGCCGATGGCCTCGGTGAAGAACTCCTCGCCGTACAGCGCGCCGGCCGGGCCGGTGGGTGGCGTACGGAGGCCCTGGTACAGCTCCGTGAAGGTCTTTGCACACCAGACGTCGATGCCGTCCCGCGGAACCTGGGCCGTGACCGAGACCACAGCAAGGTCGGGCACAGTCCGACGCTGCACCTGCACAATGGCCGCGGAGGTCAGCAGGCCGCGCAGGGAGGCGACGATCGCCCGGGTCCGGCTCAGCTCCGCCTCCATCCGCTGCAGGTGCTCCGCGATCGCCGCGTCGCGTTCGGCTGTGTCGGTGCTCTCCAGCACGCGATGGACCTCGGGGAGGGGCATGTCCAGGCTGCGCAGCCGTCCGATCAGCAGCGCGTCCGGCACCTGGTCGACCGAGTAGCGCCGATAACCGCTCGCTCCGTCCACCGCGTACGGGACCAGCAGGCCCTGCTCGTGGTAGTAGCGCAGGGTCTTGACGGTCAGATGGGTCAGTCGGGAGAACTCGCCGATGGCCACGGACGTGCTCATGAGGCCCACCCTGCAGTCTCCGCCTAGGGGAGAGTCAAGGTGGTAACTCATGGCGATCCCTTATGGCGTCCACAGCAGCGGCGGTCACTCTTGAAGAGGTGACCGTCCTTGCCCTACTGCGCCCGGAGGCGACCCCCGCGCCCCGGGTGGTGCTGGTCGGTGGCGTGCCCGGCGCCGGCAAGACGACCGCGATCACGCAGGTGGCCGCAGCGACGTCGTCGGTGGACGCGCTGGACCCGGAGATGTTTCGGGCCGGGCTCAGCCGGATGCTGCCGGAGGGGACGGAGTACCCGGCGTACCGGCCCATGGTGCACACCCTGCACGCGCTCCGAGTGCTGCTCGTGCTGCTGCGCGGTCCCCTTCCCGGCCGGACCCTGGTGGTACACGACCCGGCGACCCGACCGCGGCGCCGCCGGTGGTTCGCGCGGCTGGCCCGGCTGCGCGGCTGGGACCCGGTGCTGGTCTACGTCGACGTGCCGCGAGCGTTGGCCGAAACGGGGCAGGTCCTGCGCGGGCGGGTCGTCGACCCGGTGAGCTCGCCGGGCACTGGGCACGCTGGGAGGCGCTGCGCGCCCAGGTGACTGGCGCCGCGGATGAATTGGACGGCGCGCGCTGGTCCGAGGTAGTGCTGACCGACCGGGCCGGCGCAGCGGCCGCGCTTCGACAGATCGCTGCAGGTTCCTGCGCATCTGCGGCATGAGAAGTGCCTCAGGTCTTGCTGAGCTGACTGTTCGGCACGGCGGAGGCGGTGACCGCGGCCGCAAGGTCGCGCAGGGCCTGGCGCGTGGCCAGCGCGATGATCTGGGACGGATCGCCGTCGAACGTGTACTCGTGAGTCGTGCAGCCGTCCGGTGCGGCCACGGCGATGAACACGGTGCCCTCCGAGCGACCCTCCTGAGCACCGGGACCGCCGACGCCGGTGGTCGCCACGGCGAAGTCCGCCTGCAGCAGGCGAGCGACCCCGGTCGCCATCTGCTCGGCGGTCGGGGCGCTGATCACCGGTCCGCGGTCCACGCCGAGCAGGTCGAACTTCACCTCCGCCGCGTACGCCACCACGCCACCGAGGAACCAGTCGCTCGCGCCTTCGATGGCACTGAGCCCGGCACTGACGCTGCCGCCGGTCAGCGACTCCGCGGACGCTGCGGTCCGCTTGGTGCGCGTCAGCGCCTCGGCGATCTGGGCCTCGAGGTCGTCGATCCCGTCACTCGCGTCGCCGTGTCGGTCGTCGGTTCCCTCCACGCTGGCGATCATGCCCTGAAAATGTCCGGGTCAAACGGCCCACGCTGTTCGAGGGGAATCGCGATGGGCGACCGACGGCGAGGACCAGGTCCGGAGAGGATGGCGGCATGAGGTTCCAATCGCTGTACGCGCACGGGTTCGCCCGGGTCGCGGCCTGCACGGCCGACGTCCACATCGCCGACCCGGTCCGCAACGCCGAAAGCGTGGTGGAGGTCAGCCGGCGCCTGTCGGACTCGGGGGTAGCGGTCGCGGTGTTCCCCGAGCTCGCCCTCACCGGGTACGCCGTCGACGACCTGCTCGGGCAGGACGTGCTGCTGGACGCTGTGCACGAGGGACTGGCGGCGATCGCCCGGGCCAGCGCCGGCCTGCTGCCAGTGATCGTCGTCGGCGCGCCGCTCCGACATCGGGACCGCCTGTTCAACACCGCCGTCGTCCTGCATCGCGGCCGCGTTCTCGGCGCCGTGCCGAAGGTCCACCTGCCCAACTACCGGGAGTTCTACGAGCGTCGCCAGTTCGCGTCCGGACGCGGAATCGCGGGGTTGGAGATCAGCGTGGCAGGGCAGCTGGCCCCGTTCGGCACCGACCTGCTGTTCGACGCGGTCGACGTGCCGGGCCTGACGGTCGGCGTGGAGATCTGCGAGGACATGTTCGTACCGGTGCCACCGTCCAGCGGGCTGGCGCTGTCCGGCGCCACGGTGCTGCTGAACCTGTCCGGCAGCCCGATCACCATCGGCCGCGCCGACACCCGCAGCGTGCTGTGCCGCACCCAGTCCATGCGCTGCCTGTCCGCGTACCTCTACGCGGCCGCGGGGCAGGGGGAGTCGACCACCGACCTGTCCTGGGACGGTCAGACCAGCATCTTCGAGAACGGCCGGCAGCTCGGCCAGGGCGCCCGCTTCGAGGAGGAGCCGCAGCTGACGGTCGCCGACATCGACCTGGACCTGCTCCGCCAGGAACGTGCGCGGCAGGGGACCTTCGAGGACAACCGACGGGTGGCCACGCCCGACGCCCGCTACCGGACGGTCGAGTTCACCCTCGACCCGCCGGACGGCGACCTCGGCCTGCTGCGTACGGTCGAGCGCTTCCCGTTCGTGCCCGCCGACCCGGCGCGGCTGGCTCAGGACTGCTACGAGGCGTACAACATCCAGGTCGACGGCCTGGCCCAGCGGTTGCGCGCGATCTCCACCGACAAGGTGGTCATCGGCGTGTCCGGCGGCCTCGACTCCACCCACGCGCTGATCGTCGCGGCGCGCGCGATGGACCTGCTCGGTCTGCCGCGGACCAACATCCTGGGCTTTACCATGCCCGGCTTCGCCACCGGCACCGCGAGCAAGTCGTTCGCCTGGCGGCTGATGGAGGCGCTCTGCATCACCGCGTCCGAGCTGGACATCCGGCCCACCGCCCGGCAGATGCTGGAGGGCCTCGGCCACCCGTTCGCCCGGGGTGAGGAGGTGTACGACGTCACCTTCGAGAACGTGCAGGCCGGGCTGCGGACCGACTACCTGTTCCGCCTGGCCAACCACCACAAGGCCATCGTGCTGGGCACCGGCGACCTGTCCGAGCTCGCGCTGGGCTGGAGCACGTACGGGGTCGGCGACCAGATGTCGCACTACAACGTCAACGGCGGGGTGCCGAAGACGCTGATCCAGCACCTGATCCGCTGGGTCAGTGGGCTTGAGGACTTCTCCGACCAGGTGGACGAGGTCCTGCTGTCGATCCTGAGTGCGGAGATCTCGCCCGAGCTGATTCCGGTCAAGGAGGGCGAGGTCCCGCAGAGCACCGAGAAGGCCATCGGCCCGTACGAGCTGCAGGACTTCAACCTGTTCTACACGCTGCGCTTCGGCTTCCGGCCGTCGAAGATCGCGTTCCTCGCTCATCACGCCTGGGCCGACGTCGAGCAGGGGATCTGGCCGCCCGGGTTCCCGCCGGAGCGGCGGCGCGCGTACGACGTGGCGGCGATCCGGCGGTGGCTGGTCGTGTTCGTCCAGCGGTTCTTCGGTTTCTCCCAGTTCAAGCGGTCGGCGATGCCCAACGGGCCCAAGGTCTCGCACGGCGGGTCGCTCAGTCCACGGGGGGACTGGCGCGCCCCCTCGGACGGCAACGCCGAGGTCTGGCTCGCCGACATCGAGCGGAACGTGCCCACTGGGTGAGGAGAGCTCCGTGTGAATTGGCGTACGGTCGGCTATCCCGCTCCGTACGCAAGGGGTCGCCGGGAAGAATCCCGGTCGCCCGCTAGGTCGCTCGCCGGTCCGGGCGGCCGGACGCGCGGTGGTCTGCCGTGCGGTAGCCTGTACGCCGTTGTCTCAGACGACCCTGGGCGTGAGTAAGCCTCAGCTAGACCGAAAGGCCTAGTCGGGCGGACGTAGTTCAATGGCAGAACATCAGCTTCCCAAGCTGAGAATGCGGGTTCGATTCCCGTCGTCCGCTCCACTTCATAGGCCCTAATCAGGGCTGTTTCCGTGATCTTCGACCGGTTGGGCGTGCTCGCCCCGTGTACGAGAGATGTACGAGTCGACCTGCGCAGCCGCCCCCGCCAGGTCGTTTCGAGCGATCCGCGCGTACCGGTCGGTGGTCGCCAAACTGGCATGTCCGGCCAGCGCACGAACCGTCGTCAACGGCACCTCGGCCCGAATCCACAACACGATCGCCGTCGCCCTCAGATCATGGAAGCGGAGCCCCGGCCAACCCAGTTCGCCGACCAGCGCTGACCACCGCACCTTCGTGCGAAAGTTCGAGTGATAGAGCCGGCCGCCCAGCGGACCCAGCAGCACCGGTTCGGCCGGCCGCCGGCCCCTGGTCAAGCGGTCCAGGATCGGGACCAGCTCCGCGAGAACGGGCACCTGACGCACCCGGCGAGACTTCGGGGTCTGCAACTCCCCAGCGGAGAAGGCCCGGCGGATGGTCACCACCCCCGTAGTGAGATTCACGTCCCCGACCTGGAGCGCCGTCAACTCACCCGCCCGGAGACCGAGCAATGCGGCCAATCGCACGTAGTCGCCGTACCGCCGGCTCACCAGGTCACAGGCGACGGCCAGGCGGTCGACCTCCTCGACCATCAGAGTTGGCGTCACGCGTTCGACGCCAGCGCGGGCGCGCTCGACGGCCGACATCGGGCTCGCCGACAGATCGCCCACCTTGATCGCGAAGCGGAACAGCCGGGACAGGCAGTTCAGCGTCCCGGCGACGACGGTCGGGCTGATGTCGTCGGACTTCCACGCCCGCTGAGCCGATTCGATGTGCGCCGCCGTGATCGCACTCAGTGCACGATGTCCGAACTCCGGGATGATCCGCCGAGACAGATGGGACCGATAGGTCGCCCGGGTCGAGGGCGATAGGCCGCCCAGCAGTGCATCGGGTCCGATCCGCTCCAGCCAGCGGGTCAACGACTCCTTCGACTCGGCCCCGCGGCCACGGTTGTGGATCTCCCAGGTCACCGCTTCCCGCTTTGACGCGAAGACCTTCGTCCGCTCGCCACCGCCAGGCAGGAAGATCCGAGCCCGCCAACGGCCGCTCGCCAGCCGGCTAGCCACGACGCCGCCGCACGAACTCGGCCACGTCGTCCGGGTGATAGCGGTGAGTCCGAGCACCGACATGAACGGACCTGATCAGTCCGTCCCGGCGGAGTTGGTCAAGGTGCCAGACGGAGACGGCCAGCAGTTCGGCAACCTCCTTGGCACGGAGCAACGGCGCCGTAACCTCCACGTCGAGCATGATCGACTTTCCTTCCTCTCAGTCGTAGTCGGTGTCGTGCTGGGTGGTGCGGTATTCACGGGCAACGTCTCGGTGCTCACGTGCTCGGGCAGCGGCGGAGGCGGCGAGGGCGGCGTCGCCAGTGGTGAGCCAGCCGAGACCGACGAACTGCCAGTCGCCAACTACGACGAGTGTGGTGTCGTCGAGGTCCTGGTCGTCGAGGTCGGGCCTGCGGTCGGGGGTGTGGCGTTGGCGCCAGGTGCGGCGTTCGGCGCGGAGGCGGCCGAGGGTGACGGAGTAGCGGCGGGACTTGGTGGCGAAGTGGCCGCGGAAGCCGAGCATGTGCAGCCAACGAGTCAGCTTCGCCCAGGCCGGCGCCGGGACGGCTGCGGCAGCCGAGCCGATCTGGACGGCGGTGGCGAGGTGCCGGCGGATGTGGTCGGAGACCGGCAGCGTGGCGAGGTCGGTGAGCGGGTGGATGCGTTGCGGGGCGAGGCCGAAGTCTTCGGCGGCTTTGGTGGCGTACTTGGCGATGTAGGCGGCGACCATCTCCGGGTGCATCGGCCCGGCAGAGGCGTCGCGCTGGGCTTGGCCGTGGACGGGCCGGACGTCGATCTGGCGGCCGAACCGCAGTTCCCAGGTCGGCCCGCCCAATTCGTACGGGTCGGTGACCACGAAGGCTTCGGCGGCGGCGGTCTTGATGGCGTCGGCCAGCTGCTCCGCGGCGACGGCAACGGCGGGCGGCGGGAAATGGTCGCCGGGCCCGTCGAGGCGGACCAGGGCGTGGAAGTGGACGACGCCGCGGCGTTGGAACTCCGCCACTTTCGCGAAGTTCACCGCGCACGTACTCGCGCAGCTGCGTGCGAGGGATGCCGAGCCGGTCGGCGAGGCGGCGGCGGAGGGTGATGGTGAACCGGCGCCACAGTTCGGGGGCGTACCAGTTGAACGCGACCTGCCCGGCGTAGTCGTAGCAGTCCGGGCAGAGCGGCGTGCCGAGGTCGGGGTCGTCGTCGCGGTGGACGCGGGGGCAGTGCTCGGGCCGGCCGTGCGGGCAGAACGTGGCCTGCCGGCCGCGGCGGGGGTGGCAGGGCTTAGCAGGGCCGCGGGTGGTGTGCACCGGCCCGAACGACGGCGCGGTGAGCGTGACGAAGTCCAGCGGGTGGGTCGGCGACCGTGTCGGGGACGTCTTTGATGCCGCCGGCGGTGCCGGCGTAGAGGAGGTGCCACATGTCGCCCTGGTACTCATGCGAGCAGGACGGACACACGTTGGCGCGGCGGTTGCCGCAGCGGACGTAGGCGACCCCGTCCGGCTCGGTGCGGGTGTCGTAGCCGTCGACCAGCCGCCCGTCCGCGGTGCGGGTGGTGGAGGACGCCTTTGAGGCGGATGGGGCGGGAGCAGTGCCCGCAGCCTTGGGCTTGGGCGGCCCAGCGGTCGAAGTCGTCGCGGGCGGCCCGCCGGCCCATCTCCGCCACGGTGGCGGGAACGAGGTCGGCCAGCGGGACCGGTCCGCGGGTGGTGGTCACCGATGCCCACCGGATGCCACCGTGGCCGCCAGATCCGCCACCGTGGCCCTCACGTGCCCGACGGAGCGGGGGAGGGCGTGCCGGTCGAGCAGGTGGACCAGGACCAGCAGGGCGGCGCCGGCGGTGACCAGGCTGGCGGAGACGATCCGGCCCTGGCTGAGCGGCTCGGTGAGGACCAGGCCGACGACCAGGCCGACCAGCCCGGCCGCCGTGACAGCGAGGACGGCGGCGCCGACGATCAGGGCGAGCAGCGCCACGACCAGACGGACCGGCCGGCGGTTCATGCCGCGTCACCGATCAGGGTGAGGACCGGCCCCTCGGCCACCGGCGGGCCGGTCAGCTGGGCGATGGTGTCGTCGGAGTGCCAGGCGAACCGGACCCGTGCGGGGTCGGGGATGCCGTCTTGGGCGACGTAGCCGACCCCTTGGAGGGTGTCGGGGATCCGCTCGCAGGCGGCGCCGCGGTTGTAGGCGTCGGAGCCGAGCGAGAGGCGGACGTGGTCGGCTTCGTTGACGCGCAGGCCGATCCGGATGGTGAACAGGTCCCGTTGCGGGATCACGTCCTTGCGGGGGTCCTGCACCGCCCCGATGACGACGACCCCGACCGCGCGGCCCTGGGTGAGCAGCAGCGACAGGGCGGAGTCGATCCGCTTCTTCATGGTGCGGTCGGTGATCCAGCCGGTCAGCGCGGCGATCTCATCGATCAGCAGCACGATCAGCGGCTCGGCGGTGGTGGGGGTGTGGAGCCGGGTGACGCCCATCAGCCGGTCGGCGCGTTCCCGCATCACGTGCGACGGCGTCCTCGAGCAGCTGCGGCAAGCGCCGCCTCGTAGCCGCCGGGGGCGGACTGGTGTTGCCGTAGGCGAACCGGTCGAACAGCGGCCGGCCGAACGCGAGCTCCATGCCGCCCTTGGGGTCGACCGCCCAGATCTTCACGGTCCCGGCCCGGATGAACGAGGCGAGGGCGGCGATGATGCACCACAGCACCCCGGACTTCCCGGCGCCGGTCGCGCCGACGATCAGGACGTGGTTACCGAGCAACCGCAGCAGCCACGGCGTGCCGTCCTCGCACCGCGCCACCGGCAACCCGTCCGCCAGGTTGTCGGCGGGCGGGAACGGTTCGACCACCGCGTTCAGTGGGTCGTTGATCAGCAGCCACAGCTGCACCTTGTGCGGGTTGCGGGTGGTGCGGACCCGGCAGTCGACGGCGCCGAACGTGGGGTAGAGCCGGTCGGCCAGGTCGACGAAGTCCTGCATCCGCTGGCCGGGCAGCATCCGCACCGTGAGCTTGTCCATCCACCGGTTGCTGCGGACCGACAGCAGCGGGGGGACGTAGTCCGTGCCGTGCCGGTTCTTCGTCAGCCCGACCGTGTCCATCGCCACGGCCCAGCGCCGCCGGTAGACCCAGGCGCCGCGCCACCAACCCCGGACCCGATCACCGGCATGGGCCGAGAAGGAGGCAGGCCAGCGCCACCGCCAACCGATCAGCCAGGCAGTCAGGCCGCCCAGGATGCCGAGCGGCAGGGCCGGGGACACCAGCTGCCAGCTGGTCACGACCCCGGCCGTGAGGCCGATCGTGATGAGGGCGGCGGGTGAGCGGGCGATCAGCACCAGAAGCCGGAACAGCCGCCGGGCCAGCCACAGGCCCAGCACCGCCCACAGCGACACCCGGACCACCTGCGGGCGGAGGAAGACGGCGGGGTCGTCTCGGCCGCCGGAGAGCCCGGTCATCACAGCTCACTCACCCGGTCAGCGGTCCAGCCGCCGATCGCGGCCAGAGCGGCGTTGACGCCGTCCCCGATCGGGGAGGCGCCGAGCACCAGGCCGAACAGGACGCAGATGATCACCACGGTCATGCGGGCGACCCTCATGTTGACCATCGCGGCGATGATCACGAACAGGATCACCGCGACCCCGACCGTGCTCACGCGGCGGCCCTCCGGCCCAGGGTCGGGCGGCGGCTGGTCCACGGGTCGACCACCAGCCGGGCGGCCAACGTGAGGATGCGCTGCTCGTCACCGGTGCGGGTGGCGGCGTAGTCGGCCAGGGCGTCGGCGTCGAGCCAGAACCAGCCCGGCCGAACACACGGCTTCACCCAGGCCACACCGGGCCGGACAAACCGGCCGTTGCGATAGCTGGCGAGCAGCTCGACCGCGGCCTGGTCGCTGAGCACACCAACCGCCCAGCGGCGCAGCCCATCGACGACAGCCGCCCGCTCATCGGGAGTAGACGCGTGCACCCCGATCACGCTGCCCGCGACTCCGCGGCCGGCTTCCCGGCGGCAGAGAGGGTCGTGATTCCGGCGGCGCGGAACGCCACCCCGGACCGGTCGCCCTGCGACCACGGGATCGCGACCAGATCATGCAGCTGCACCGACTCCCCGACCTTCATCGTCGGCTCGCTGTCCAACGTGACGGTCAGGATCTCCCCGCCCGTGTCGTCCAGCGCCATCACCTGCAGCTGCCACAGCAGCGCGCCGGTGGTCTTGTCGACCTTCTGCTGCCCGGTGTTCCGGTCCGTCTTCGGCGCCGCCGGCTTGGTCGTCATGAACCGGATCTGCGACGTGTCCAACTTGATGCGCATGGTGCCCTCCTGGTCTCTGTACAGCGTTGGTGCTGTACTCATGGTGGCCACTGTAATACAGCGCTTGTGCTGTATCGACGAGTGATTGGCCACCTTCACTCTCGAAGGCCAGGTGGCAACCCAACAGATGACAAGTGGGGGACAATGCCGTCTCCCCGGACTTCTCCCCTCCTCTGTGCAGTGCGTTCGCTGCACTCGTGCGGCACCATTGAGGGGTGACTTCCACTCCGGGATGGGCGCGGCGAATCGCCAAAGAGCGTGCGGCGCGCGGTTGGTCACAGGCTCAGGCCGTGTCGAACCTCCGCGCGACCTACGAGCGCGCGACCGGCAAGCCCGCAGGAACGCAGGACAGCCTGCTTCGCCAGTGGAAGGACTGGGAGTCCGGACGCCACCGGCCTCGGTACTGGTCCCGCTACGTCGCCGCCGTCTTCGGCACTGTTGCCGATGACCTCTTCGCGGAGCCCGCTGACGGAGCCGCTGCCGAGTTCCTAGCCGACTCGACGGGCATGGACACCGCCGAACTGATCCTGCGGTTGCAGTCCTCGTCGTTCGACGCAGCCACTCTTCGGGCGGTCGACGTCACCATCGATCGGCTCAACAGCGAGTACCGCTACCGGCCAGCCCAGGCGCTCCGGACCGAGGCGCAAAGTTGGCTCGGCCGGCTCTCCGCGCTCCTGGACCAGCGACTCAACTACAAGCCAGCACGGCCAGGTCCTCGAAGCAGCTGCCCGTCTCGCGCTCCTCGTTGGGTGCGTCGAATACGACTCCGGGGACAGCGTCGCGGCTGAGACGACACGGCGGTTCGCTCTTGATCTCGCGACCGAGCTGGATCACCGCGACCTGATGGGCTGGGCGCACGAGATGGCCGCGTGGTTCGCACTCACCGAGGGCGACTACAACCACGTCATCACTGCCAGCGACCTCGGCAGGCAGATCGCCGGTCAGCGAGGCGTGAGTGTTCAGCTTGCCGCGTCAGACAGCGAAGGCGTGGGCGCGGCTCGGCAACGTCCGGCAGGTCGAGGTCGCTCTAGACGAGGGACGCACCATCCTGGAGTCGCTGACCTCGCCCACCAATCCGGATGATCACTTCGTGGTCGATCCCACCAAGTGGCACTTCTACGCGATGGACGTGTACCGCATCATCGGCCAAGACTCGCTCGCCCAGGTCTACGCCGAGGAAACCCTTCGGCTCGGTGTCGACGAGAACGGGGTCGAGCGCAGCCCCATGCGGAACGCCGAGGCGCGGATCACGCTCGCTGTCCTTGCCGAGCGAGCAGGTGACCACGACGGGGCCCTGGCGCACGGATTCCGAGCGCTTGAGTCCGCCCGCCAGTCGATCCCGCACCTGCGCATGGTCGCCTCCGAGTTGTCCAGAGAGTTCGACCGCACGGGGCACGGCGACGACCCGGATGTGCAGCAGTTCCGGCGTGCTCTCTCCACCGCACCGCTGCGCAAGGTCTCATGAGCACCACCGACACGTTGCCTGACGACTGGTGGACCTCCGAGCAGGTCGCTAGCCACCTTGGCGTCTCCTCGTCGACCATCCGGGCCTACCTCGCTCGCGACCAGATGCCACCACCGGACCGCAAGATGGGTCCGCTGTCACTGTGGCGTCCCGACACCATTCGTGAGTGGGATGCCAACCGACCTCGACGCGGTAAGAGCAGCTAGGCCGTGTTGATTAAGTCTGACCTGATCCAGGTCAGGGTGGCGGCGAGGCTGACGGCGGCGCGGTGGCTGCGGAGGAGCTTGTCGGAGCGCATCGCGATTCCGCGCCACACCTAGGCCTCCTCGGCGCCCCAGCGTCCGAGTGCGACGATCGCCTCGCGTAAGGCAAGCCCGCGATCGGTCAGCGCGTAGGCCCGGGTGTTGTGCCGGAGGGGCAGACGGGACAGTACGCCGGCCGCTTCGAGCTCGCGCAGGCGGGTCGCGAGAATGTTCGTTGGCACTCCGAGGTCGCGCTGCAGATCGCCGTAGCGCTGCGGCCCGTCGAGCAGCCGCTCCACGACGAGCAGGGCCCACCGTGCTCCGACGATGTCGAGGGCCGCGGCGAGGTCGCTCACGCGGTCGGATCGGCGTCCGGCTTCATCCAAAACGGCGAGTAGTGGTAGCCGTCGAGGTCGTCGAACTGGCGCTGGTACATGAAGGGGTAGTCGTCGGTGTCACCGATCCGCCCACCGGCGGCGCCGGCGCGCTCGGCGAGCTCGTCGACCGCCTCGCGGCTGCCGAGGTCGAACGAGACCGTGACCTTCGAGGGGTTGTGGGGTCCGCCGACCAGCTGCTCGACGCCGCCGACGCTCGCGTACATCTCGCGGCTGCCGAGCATGACGTACTGCTCGGGCGCGATCGCGAAGCACGACACGTTGTGATCGGACATCTCGGCGTTGAGGGTCCAGCCGAGGGCGGTGTAGAAGGCGGTCGCGCGCTCGACGCTCTCGACCGGGCAGGTGATGAAGAGGCTCATGCAGTCAACACTTGCAAAATACAAGTACGACGTCAAGTCCCGGCCGCGCGCTCCGGCTAGGCCGCCGGACAGGATCCAAGCAATACAGGGGCTCCGCCCCCGTACCCCCGGCCTCGGCTCAAAGATGCCCCCGGAAGCGAGAGGGTCAGGGGTCGCGGCCATCTCGTCACGTCGTCACCCGAGGGCGTAGCGCCGAACCCCCAGGACCGCAACACCCGCCCGGACCTGGTCGACTAACCGAGCCCCGTAAGTGAAGGGCGGATGTTGCACCCCTGACGAACCGACACGACGGGCAGGCCTGCCGACGCGACGAGATGCCCACTCAACAGCGCGGCCTAGCGCGGCTACGCCGGGAGATGGCTCGACCTCGACCACCTGGGCGACGAGCACCAGCTTGTCTTGAATCAGGAGAGGCTTGACGGTTCTGTGTCAGGTGATGCTTGACGTGGGGTCTAGACAACTTGGGACAGGACCGGTCGTGGCCGGTTGGCTTTGATGTTACGGACCGGGGTGGTCGTGGTTCGGCGCACCACGCGGGTCTCGCCGTCGTCGAGCTCGACCGCGAAGGTGGTCTCGGAGACGTGCACGGTCAGCGTCTGGTGCCGGTAGGTCCGGCCGAGCGCGACCTTCTGCCCGCAGAGCATGATCACGCCGGTGTTCGAGGCGCGGCGCTGCACCCGGACCGGCTCGACCGACGGCCTCGGGGGTGGGCCGGCGGGCCGGTTCCCGCGGAGCCGGCGGACCTGGTCGTGGGTGAGCGGGTTGGGTCGGGTCCGCAGCAGCTCGCGGCTGTCCAGGTCGTAGATCATCAGCGGTCGCGGCTCGATCCGGATCCCGACCCGTTGGCCGCCGAGGATCTCCGCAGCGAGCACGACCTTGCCGGCGAGGCTGATGTTGCCGTCTTTGGACACGACCCGCTCGACCTCGACCGCGTCCCCGGGCTCGATCGGGGGCAGCGGCGACGGGCCGGCGTTCTGGGCGCCTTGGGTGACCAGTCGGGCGAGGTCGGTGACCGACAGGTGCGAGCGGACGGTCTTGACCCGGGTGCCGCCGATGAACAGGTGGATCAGGTCCACGCTGACCCAGAACCGCACGACCTGCCCGGCCCGGGCCGGGCCGAGCCAGAACTGTTTCCCGGACAAGATCATGTTCCCCGACGGGGGCACGACCCGGTCCAGCTCGACCGGCCCACCCGCCCAGCCGGAGCCGGCCGGCTGACTCGACCCATGATCAGCTTCTCCGTCGTCTTCGGCGTCTTCGTCTGGACCGGCGGCCGGGGTGGGCGCGGCGGCCAGGGTGGGGGGCAGCCAGACCGGCAGCAACGCCCGCTCCGCGTCCGGGAATCGGCCTGAACCGCTCACTCGGCGTCACCGGGCGCCGGTCGTCCAGCGCCTGGTGGGGCCGCTCGGCGTTGTACTCGCTCGACCCAGGCGTCGACCGCGGCCTGCGCCTCCTCGACCGAGGTGAACGGGCCGCACGTGGTCCAGCAGCTCGCGGCGCAGGGTGAGGTGGAACCGCTCCACCTTCCCGGTCGTGGTCGGCGACGCCGGCTCGGTCAGCCGATGGGTGATGCCGTTGTGGCGGCAGATCTTGTCGAACAACACCTCCCCGACGCCTCGGCCGAACCGGCCGGTGAACTGCTTGCCATTGTCGGTCAACGCCTCGTCCGGGATCCCGTACCGGACCAGCGCCGCCGCGAACGCCAGACACACCTGCCGGCCGGTGGCCCGCTCCACCACCCGGGCGGACACGCAGAACCGGGAATGGTCGTCGACCCCGGTCACCACCTTGGCCTCCCGCACCACCCCGGTCACCGGGTCGACCAGCCACACCCCGCCGACGATGTCGAACTGCCACAGCTGCATCGGCCCCGGCCGTTCCCAGCGCTGGTAGGACTCCTTCGGCCGTTTCCGCTTCCGCGGCGTGCACCAGCCCCAGCGCGATCAGGATCCGGTTGATCGTCGCCGTCCCGGGGATCGTCTCCCCGTCCGACCGGGGCTTCAGCAGCTCCATCCGGATCCGCTTCGCACCCCACCGCGGATGCTGCCGCCGCAGCTCCGCCACCCGCACCCGCACCGGCTCCGGCGTCTCATGCGGGCACGACGCCGGCCGGTGGGACCGGTCCGCCAGCCCGCCGACACCCTCGAGGAGATACCGCGTCACCCACGTATGCAGCGTCTGCCGCGACACCCCGACCGCCGCGGCGACCTCGGTCACCTTCGCCCCGCCCAGCACCGCGCGGACCGCGTCCAACCTCTGCTCAACCTTCGACAACACCACCAGAGCCACTTCCGGCCCTCCCCCTCGCGACGGCACCACGAACCGCCGCTCAGGATGGGCCCGACACGACCCCGGTGTTAAGCATCAGCTGATACAGACCTGTCAAGCATCACCCGAGACAGGACACGACGAGCACCAGCTGCGCGGTGAGAAGTTTCCTTACTCCGTCAAGCGCGGCCTGCGGGCCGGCGGGTTGGGACCGGCTGCGTGTCCTCGCTGCGCTGCGGGCCTCGCCGGTCCCCAACCCACTTCGCCACCTCTCACAGTTCCAGCTAACAACTAACTAATCCCTCAGAGGTTAGCGACATTGATGATGCCGTGGCCCGGTACTGCGCGTACTTCCTCGTCTCGGTTCGCCAGACCTGATGCCCTTGCGTCCGACGCTTCCCAAGTCCGACCGGACATCCACCGGCCTATCGCCGGTCGGTTCATCGGCGTGTCCAATCTGCAGTGCCCACGGGCCCAACGCCTCGGATGCGCTCTCCTACCCGGGGCATAGTGTTCCACCCACGCCGGGTCAGGGTCCGCAAGCAGGATTGGACCGTCGAGACGATCCGTAGCTGCAAGTACAGATCTAAGATCTACTTTGAGGATGACAATAGGCCACTTGGCCCGGATCTTGGCACAATCCTAGGGCCGCGCCGATACGCCGGCGTGTAGGACTCCCGGTTGTTCGAAGCTATGACAGTCATCCTTTTCGTGGGCCAACCTGCCCGCTAAGAAGGTGTCCGTCAAACAGGGTCAACCCGGAGGTGATATGTCGGGTGGCGCTCGGCGGTCGCCGCGTCCCTTGCCTGGCCAGGCGCCTAACTTACTGCTTCGCCATATGTTTGTGACAGGTTTTAGGCGGTCGTTGCCGTTTCCTCGAGCGTTACACCCGCGTGAAGTTTCTTACGAATTCGCTGCGTCGCGGTGTCGTTGAGTTTCTCCAAGAGGATCAAGGCGCGCCTCCACGCAATGCGGGCGAGGTCTAAGTTACCGCAGGCTTGGTGGCTGTCGCCAAGGGTGTCGAGTGCGGCGGCCTCGTCGTGGATGTCACCGAGATCCCGGTAGAGGTCAACGGCATTCTGGTAGCAGATGATTGCCTGTTCATAATTCGCGAGCCCCTCGTATGCGAAGCCTAAGTGGTCCCAGGTGTGGGCTTCTCCATCCCGATCGTCCAGTACCTGGTGCGTGGCGAGTGCCTGCTCACAGAAGGTGATGGCTGCTTGGTGGCGGCCGAGCTGCGCGGAAGCCCATCCGATATCGTTGAGTGCGTAGGCGCGCCCGGATTGGTGCCCACAGGCCGAGTAGAGTTCCAGCGCTCGTGTTGCGTTATCTAGCGCTCCTCGATGGTCTCGCTGCCGGTCGCGCAGCCAGCTGAAATCGAGGTAGCAGCGGGCTTGACCAATTTGGTCGTCTTCTTGGCGGAACAACTCGAGCGCGGACCGAAGGTGGTTTTCGGCCGAATCCACATCATCGAGGTAAGTGTAGGCAGTGGCGAGGTATCGTTGCGCGTGCGCTTCTCGAGACGGGTCGTGTACGCGCCGGGCGGCAGCGAGCGCAGTGCGTGACACTGCCGCCAAATCATGCCGGAGCCCTTGTCGTGTCAGAAAGTCTGCAAAGTTGCAAGCCAGTTGGTAGGCGTGCAGATCAAATCCGGCCGCTGCGGCGCGCTCGATCATCGCGAGCAGCCCCGCGCGTTCCGCACTGAGCCACGCTAGTGCTTCTCTCCGGTCGGCCAGTGGCTGGGTTGTGACTCCTACGGCCGACGCCGACGCCGTCATCCGGTCGCGGGATGGTCTCAGCAGCTGTGTCGCGGAAGAAACGGTCTGGTCATAATGATCGAGCAACCTGCGGAAGGCCGCGTGTCGGTCCTCTTCGGAATCCACGCACCGAGCTTGCTCGCGTGCATACGAGTGCACCACGTCGTGTAAGCGATATCGCGCTGGCATCTGCGCGATGACTAGGTTTGAGTCTATCAACTCGTTCAGAGGTGGGCGCACCTGGTCAATGGGCCAACCGGTCAGACTTGCCGCGGCTGTCATCGATATGTCTGACTCGCGGTGGTGTTGACCGAGCCGCCGAAAGAGCTCCGCGGCCGGGGCACTGAGAGCGTCATACGACCAAGACAGGACTGATCGCACGTTGGTTGTTGGATCCATGCCCGCCAGGACGTCGAGCCGGGCGGATTCGTCTCGGAGCTCGTCGGCCACGGCGGCCAGCGGTATCCGCGGTGAAGTGGCGGAACGGGCTGCTGCGACAGCGAGGGCGAGCGGGAGACGGCCGCATGCCTCGGTGATGTACTCGACCGCCTCCGGTTCGGCGTCGGTCCTCGGTAGGCCGAGACGGCGAACTAGCATCGCCCGGGCTTCGGGGGGCGTCAACACCGAAAGGGAGATATGCTCGGCGGCTTCGGTGGCGACCAGGCCGGAAAGTTGGTCGCGACTTGTGACGATCACTGCGCAGCCCGGAGAGCCTGGTAGCAAAGGTCGGACCTGTGCGGCGTTACGAGCATTATCAAGGACCAGTAGCACCCGCTTCTCGGCAAGCATACTTCGGTACAGGCCGGACAACGAGTCAAGGTTCAGTGGAATGCGCTCGCCGGGAAGCCCAAAAGCCTCGAGGAAGATGCGGAGACCTTCGGCCGGCGACATTGCCGTGCCCTCTGGGTCGAACCCGCGAAGGTCCACGAATAACTGCCCATCCGGAAATCTAGCAGAATTCTCCCGGGCCCACAGGAGAGCCAGGGCGGTCTTCCCCACCCCTGCCATACCTGACAGGACGCAGAGAACGCCCCCATCGGGCTGCGAGTTATCGCCTGGCAGGAGGGCGTCAAGGCGTGCACGCTCGATGGCTCTACCAATGAAAAAGCGTGGCGGCATCGGCAGCTGACGCGGAAACAGCGCATGCGCCTTTTCCGAGTACTCCGAGCGTTCATCCATCGCGGCGGACGTGACCGCATCGAGCGAGCGCTCTTGCCCCAGGATCGCGCGCTCCAAGCTTACGCAGTTCAGAACTGGGATCGAGTCCGAGCTCGTCGGCCAAGGTGGTGCGCAGCTCCTGATAGGCGGCGAGTGCGTCCGCCTGTCTTCCACACCGATATAGCGCCAGCATCCGCTGACTCCAAAGCCGCTCGCGCAGAGGGTGACGGCGACACAGGTTCTCGAGTTCGGCCACCAGCTCGGTATGTCGGCCGTCCGCGAGCTGAGCGTCGATCCGGGCCTCAAGGGTGGCTAGCCTGCGCTCCGCCAGCCGGGCGGCCTCTCCCATCAGTCGCTCAGACCCCGATTCGGCGAGCCGCTCGCCATGCCAGAGCGCCAGCGCCTGTTCCAGCGTCGCCAACGCATCCATAACTGCGCCGGCAGCCAACTGCGCCCGCCCCTGGCCCGCCAACTTTTCAAAACGATCCGCATCGACGACCACCAGATCGGCATCTAGCACATACCCAGGCGACTGGGTGCGGATCACCTCCGCACAGCCAGCCGCCGCGAACGTCTTGCGCAGTCGGGAAACCAAGACACGCACCGACGCTGCAGCCGACTCCGGCGGATCCTCGCTCCACAACACGTCGACCAATTCGTCGATGGCCACCACGCGTCCCGTGTTCAACGCGAGCAGCACCAGGAGCACCCGCTCCTTCGGTGCGCCCAGAGAGATTACCGAACCCGCATGCCGCACCTCGAGAGGGCCGAGCAGACAAATGTCCACCGGCATATTGGCAACGGTACCGCGTCGCCCGATTCCCGTGCTAGCAGGACGCAACCGTCGCGCAACGGCAGCGCAAACTGCCCAGGAGACAGTTGGTTCAACAGATCGACACGACAGCCCAAGCGGCCGCAGCCAAGGGAATCCAGCAGAGGGAACCACTGATCCGTCCGTTGGAAAACCTTGAAGGGGCATTTTGACATTACCGAAAGATGGAGGAGTCCCAAATGTTCACTGTAGAAACCGAAGCAACAAACATCGCTGTCGGAGACCGTCGCGATGGCGCGGGACGGGGGGCTCGGCAGCCGCGGTCTGACCTGAGCGATCTTCCCGCGCGACGGCGTGCGCAGCCCCATGACGCCCGGGAAGGTCCACCGCGAGAGTCGAAGCCATGATCCATCCAATGCCGTTTCCCTTGCGGTTGCTGCTGATCGCTGTATGCCACGTCTGCACGCTGCTCCTCCAGCACCAGGCCCTTCTCCACCAGTCGACCTCGGCGGATGTCGCCAGGCGGCCGCCGGCGTTCGCCGAGACATATTCCTACCTCGACGGACTCGAGGTCGAGGTCACCGAGACCTGGGTTGGGCACCGACTGGCCTTGCCGGTGACCGAGCTGACCGTCGTGGTGCGCAACGGCTCGCGCCACACCTTCGACGTACGGCTCATCGGAGAGCTCCAGTACGGCGTGCAGCGTCGGACCGCCCTTCGGTGCCCGATCGCTCCGCCCTACGGAGACCCTGGCAGTGTGCAGCTCGTCGCGATCGGTGAGACGTCGTATCCATACCGGCTCTGTTTCGTGCTCCCGCCCACCAGGCGGCATCATGTCGTCTTCGAACTCCAGATCGACGCGGGTATGCACGAACCGGCGGTCTTTGCCGGCGGCCTGTGAGAAGCGGCCAGGGCGGGAAGCACAGCAGTCGAGTACAGCAACACACATGACCCGTCGAGAATCTATGAGGGCTCAGCTGTGTCCGCCCACGCCTAGACGAGCCGCATCGATTCGCATCCGCAGAGTTCGGGACGAAGAGGCCGGCAGCCAATCTGGCAGCCAATCCACCAGCCCTAGGTGGACGTAGGCAGACTCGGATGGACTGCGGGCAGCGCGCACGGACTCAGCCAGCCGGCCTGCTTGCAACTCGTAATGCGTAGGCCTGAGCCTGAACTTGCACAGGGCCGGAACCGGACACCGGCACACGAATTATTCGAACACTTTCTGGCCGTGCCCTTAACGTGCCCCGAACATCGGTCAATAACGGTCACTCACGGTCTCGATTCACGCTCAATCGACGCTCAAAAACAGCGTCGGAGGCATTT
>CAWEFW010000032.1:0-106574 GCA_963808435.1 uncultured Actinomycetota bacterium
GGCCGGCGTCCCTCGGCATTGGCCAGCCGCAACGCCACGTTCGACTGGAAATGACCGAACTGGGGCTTGGTGGCCGGCCGCAGCTCAGGGTCGACGCCGGTAACGGCTTCGACCCGGGCGCTCAGCAGCGACGGTAGCGAGGACACAGTCGGGAATTATCTCACTGAAAGTGGTCGCGACCGGAAGTCCGTCGAGGGTTCTGCGTCGTTCGGGGGATGGCTCGCAAGGCCGACGAGGGAGAGATAGCGGGGTTCTATCTCGACCGAGGAGAACGCCGCGAGACGCCGCCCGGGCGGCGCAGACGTCGACCGACTTCCGGGCGTGACCACTATGGTTGGCACCGCGGACACCAATAGCTGCGCCGCTCCTGGCTGACTGGACCGAGTTCCTCGGTGCGGATCGGGGTGCCGCAGCGGCGGCAGGGCTGGCCAGGGCGTTCGAAGACGTACGCCCGCCGGTTCGCTCGCAGGTCGCCCGTGGTCGACTGCTCGACCCGCCAGCGGTTGGCGTAGAGCATCTGCTGGCCGCGCTGGACCAGCCGCCGCAGGTTGCCGACCTCCTGGACCGGCGTACGCGGATGGATGCCCTGCAGGAACAGCAGCTCGGCGCGGTAGAAAGTCCCGATGCCGGCCAAGTTGCGCTGGTCCAGCAGGGCCTCGCCGATGCTGCGGTCCGGGTCGGCGCTGATCCGGCGGATCGCCTCGTCCAGGTCCCAGTCCGAACCGAGCAGGTCGGGCCCGAGATGGCCGACCGCGTCCTCCTCGTCGGCGGTCGGGATCAGCTCGACCACCGGCAACCGGTAGCCGACGCAACTGTGCCCGGCCGTGGCCAGCACCGCCCGGATCTGGAACTCCGGGCCGCCCGACCACTTCCGGCCCGTCGGGTAGATCCGCCAGGTGCCGTCCATCCGGAAGTGGGTGTGCAGGGTGTGGTCGTTGCTGAACCGGAACAGCTGGTGCTTGCCCCGGGAGACCACCTCGCGTACGCCGACGCCGGTCAGATCGGTCGCGGCCAGCGCGGACACGCGGAACTCGCAGCGGGTCAGCGTGCGGCCGGCCAGCACCTCGTGGAGCCGCTGGCAGGCGCGCCAGACCGTGTCGCCCTCGGGCATGAGGTCATTGTGGCGGTCGCCCCGACAGCGCGCGCATCATCACAGCGACCCTGGAGGTCGTGACTACGGACGGTGATCTCGATCGCGGTGTGCCGCGTCACGGTGACGAGCCTGCCGGGGCCCACTGACAAGTAGCCTGTGCCCGGTGACCTCCCGCGCCGTGACGAGGCGACGACGGCAGCGAGCCATGTACTTCTTGGCCGGCGTCGGACTGGCGGGAGTCGGCCTGCTGGCGGGCTCCATCGGGTTCGTCCGGGCCAGCGCCGCCGGCCACATCCATTCCGAGGAATCGGTGCCGCCCGCCCCGGTGGCGCTGGTCCTCGGCGCCATGGTCTACCCCAGCGGTACGCCGTCGCCGTTCCTCGCTGCACGGCTCGACCTGGCCCACCGTCTCTACCAGGCGGGCAAGGTGCAGGTAGTTCTCGTGTCGGGGGACAACATGGCCCCGGAGTACAACGAGCCGGCCGCCATGCGGGCGTACCTGATCAATGCCGGTATGCCGGCCGAGGCCGTGGTAGCCGACTACGCCGGGTTCGACACGTACGACTCCTGCGCCCGGGCCAAGCGGATCTTCGGCGTGCAGCAGCTGGTGATGGTGACCCAGAGCTATCACCTGCCCCGAGCTGTGGCCACCTGCCGGGCCCTCGGGGTGGACGCGACGGGCGTCGGTGACTCCACGCTGAGGCACACCCGGGCCTGGCGGCGGGGGAAGGTCCGTGACCAGCTCGCCTGTGTCAAGACGGTGATGGATCTGATCACGGACCGGGACCCGGTGCTCGGGCCGCGGGAGACCAGCGTCGACGACGCTCTCACTCGCTGAATCTCCCCCTCCTTCTCTCGGCCATCGCAATCGCGCCGCTCAACCCTCACCTGTTGCGTTACACATGCAGTCATGTAACACTGTAATCAGTGCAACAGAAGGGAGCACAAACATGCCATGGCATGAACACGGACCTGGACACCGCGGACGCGGTCGCGGGTCAGAAGAAGAGGTCGACGAGCGCGGTCGCGGCCGGCGCGGCCCGAGAGGACGCGGATTCGGCCGCCCCGGGGGCTGGCAGAACGTTGACCTGCCGCCCGCCGATGACGCGCAGGCCTGGTTCGAGGGCCGGCTGCCCAGCGAGTGGTTCACCGATGTGACTGTGACAGTCGATCGGGAGGAGATCACCGTGGTCGGCACCCTGGCCGACGAGACCACCGACGACGCTGCCGCCGAGGGCCGGATCAGCCGGTTCCGGGCGGACACCCGCGGGCGGCGGATGGAGATCGCCGACGAGGCGCAGGCCCGCTACCAGCGCAAGGTGTCGTGGGGCGCACGGCTCGGCGAGACCGAGGCGCTGTTCACCCACATCTCGGTGCCGGTGATGACCCGGCTCCGTCAGCCGGAGCGCCAGGTGTTGGACACCCTGGTCGACGCCGGGGTCGCCCGGTCGCGGTCAGAGGCCCTGTCCTGGGCGGTCAAGCTGGTCGGCGAGCACGCCGAGTCCTGGCTGAGCGACCTGCGGGGCGCGATGGAACAGGTCGACAAGCTGCGGGCCACCGGCCCCGACCTGGGCGAGACCCGGGAGGTCTGACCGACAGTAACTCTGCGCCCTTTCCTCGTTCTTGCGCCGCCTATATGGGGCGCGAGGATGAGGAGAGGGCGCGAAGTCGTCTCAGGCGCTAGCTCCGATGAGCGCGGTAGTAGGTGATCAGCGACTGGGTGGAGGCGTCCTGCTTGGCCAGCGCATCCTCGTCGCCCTTCACCGCCGGGGTCACCTGCAGCGCGAGCTGCTTGCCGAGCTCGACCCCCCACTGGTCGAAGCTGTCGATGCCCCACACCACACCCTGGGTGAAGGTGATGTGCTCGTACAGCGCGATCAGCTGACCGACCACTGACGGTGTCAGCGCCGGCGCCATGATCGAGGTGGTCGGCCGGTTTCCGGTGAACACCCGGGCCGGCACGATCTCCTCCGCGGTGCCCTCGGCCCGCACCTCGTCGGCCGTCTTACCGAAGGCCAGGGCCGCGGTCTGGGCGAAGAAGTTGGCCAGGAACAGCTCGTGTACGTCGTTGTCCCCGTCGACCAGCGGGTGCGCCGGGGTGGCGACAGCGAGAAAGTCGCACGGGATCACCTGGGTTCCCTGGTGGATCAGCTGGTAGAACGCGTGCTGCCCGTTGGTGCCCGGCTCGCCCCAGAACACTTCGCCGGTCGCCGTGGTCACCGGTGAGCCGTCCCAGCGGACGCCCTTGCCGTTCGACTCCATGGTCAGCTGCTGCAGGTACGCGGCGAAGCGGTGCAGGAACTGCGCGTACGGCAGCACCGCATGGCTGCTCGCCCCGAAGAAGTTGACGTACCAGACGTTCAGCAGGCCCATCAGCATCGGCACGTTACGGGCCGGCTCGGTCTCGGCGAAGTGCCGATCGATCAGGTGGAACCCGGCCAGGAAGTCCGCGAAGTTCTCCGGCCCGATGGCCACGGCGACCGAGGTGCCGATGGCCGAGTCGACCGAGTAGCGACCGCCCACCCAGTCCCAGAAGCCGAACGCGTTCGCCGGGTCGATGCCGAAGGCCGCGACCTTGTCCAGCGCGGTCGAGACGGCCACGAAGTGCTTGGCCACCGCCTCCCCCGCCGCGTCGTCGCCCTCCTCGATCGCCCCGGCCGCGCGCAGCGAGTCGAGCAGCCAGGCGCGGGCCAGCCGGGCGTTGGTCAGCGTCTCGAGGGTGGTGAAGGTCTTGGACGCGACGATGAAGAGCGTGGTCTCCGGGTCCAGGTCCTTGGTCTTCTCGGCCACATCGGTCGGGTCGATGTTGGACACGAACCGGCAGGTCAGCCCGGGCTGGACGAACGGCTGCAACGCCTCGTACACCATCACGGGGCCGAGGTCGGAACCACCGATGCCGATGTTGACGACCGTCTCGATCCGCTTCCCGGTAACCCCGGTCCACTCGCCGCTCCGGACCGAGTCGGCGAACGCGTACACCTTGTCCAGCACCCCGTGCACCTGCGGCACCAGGTCGACGCCGTCGACCACCAGGCTGGCGTCGCGCGGCAGCCGCAGCGCGGTGTGGAGCACGGCGCGGTCCTCAGTGACGTTGATGTGCTCGCCGGCCAGCATGGCGTCACGGCGCTCGGGGACACCGACCTGTTGGGCCAGGTCGACCAGGGCGGCCAGCACCTCGGCCGTGAGGAGGTTCTTGGACAGGTCGACGTAGAGGTCACCGGCGGTGAAGGTGAGGGACGACGCCCGCTCCGGGTCGGCGGCGAACCAGCCGCGCAGGTCGGGCTCGAAGCCGTCCTTCAGGGTGGCGAGGGTCGACCAGGCCGGGGTCGTCGTCGCGTCAACAGGCTCGCTCATCGTGATCCCTCGCTTCGTCAGGTGGGCTACGGCAGCACCCTACTGAGCGCCCTCTGCCCTTCGACAGACTCGGGGGCACATACAGTGCTGATCATGGACCCCCGGCTCGCCCGCGCGCGGCCCGAAACCGACCGACCGTACGCGCCCGCGGAGTCGGAGTTCCGGTCCGACCTGGAGCGGATCCGCTTCGCCCGATCGTTCTCCCGGCTGGCCGAGGTGACCCAGGTGGTCAGCGCCGGCGCCACCAGCGGAGTGGTGCACAACCGGCTCACCCACACGATCAAGGTCACCGCGGTGGCCCGAGCGGTCGCGGTCCGCCTGCTGCAGACCGAGGACCGCGACCTGCTCGCCCGGCTCGGCGGGCTCGACCACGTGGTGGTCCAGGCCGCGGCCAGCGCTCACGACCTCGGCCATCCACCCTTCGGTCATCTCGGCGAGCGGGTGCTGGACCGGCTGGCCCGCGAGCGGTTCGGGCTGTCCGACGGTTACGAGGGCAACGCGCAGACCTTCCGGGTGATCACCGAGATCGAGGTGCACGGGCCGGGTGACGTCGGGCTCAACCTGACCGCGGCCGTCCGCGCGGCGGTGCTCAAGTACCCGTGGGCCCGCACGCACTATCCCGACCCGCATCCGACCGGCTGGCCCACCCCGGCCCGAGGGGCCGGGCACGACCAGCACGGCCTGGGGGCGGCGAAGTTCTCCTGCTACCTGATCGACCTGCCCGAGATGCTGGACGCCCTGCGGGCGTTCCCGCGGCTGCCCCCCGGCCGGCAGACGCTGGAGTGCTCGGTGATGGACCTGGCCGACGACATCGCCTACTCGCTGCACGACGTGGAGGACTTCCACCGCTCCGGCGTCCTGCAGTTCTCCCCGGTGTCCGGCGAGTTCCGGTCCTGGGCCAGTGACCGGAAGGCGCTGGCCGGGCTCAGCGACGACGAGCTGGCCCTCGCCGGCCGCCAACCGGGGGCCGGGCTGGAGCGGCTGCGCCGCCATCTGGCCTCGCGCGACACGTGGATCTTCGACGAGGACACCTTCGCCGCGGCAGTGGACCGGGTCGGGGACGAGTTCGTGGACGGTGTGCTCGCCCGGCCGTACGACGGGTCCATGGCCGCCGACCGGGCCGCCACCGGCTTCAGCGCCACCTGGATCGACGAGCTGATCGCGGCCGTCGCGACGGTGCCCGACCCGGAGGCTCGCTCGGGCTACGTCAGTCTCAGCCGGCCGGCCTGGCACCAGGTGTCGGTGCTCAAGTTCGTCAACCAGTACTTCATTCTGGAGCGGCCCGACCTGGCCATGCTGCAGCGCGGCCAGGAGCAGACCGTCGAGCAGCTGGTGGTCGCCTTCGACCGCTGGCTGGCCGACCGCGGCGACGCCGTCCGCGCCCCGCGCCGGCTGGTCGACCTGGTCGAGGCCGCGACCCTGGCCTACGCCAGGGTGGCCCAGGAGCATCCGGACTGGCTGGATGGCCGGACCAGCGCCGCCCACCTGACCCGGATGGGTCGCGGTCGGGGCATCATCGACTACGTCAGCAGCCTCACCGACGCCCAGGCGGTCGCCTACGCCGCCCGGTTGAGCGGGGCCAGCGGGCTGCTCTGGACCACGGGAGGTCTGTAGATGACGGAATCAATGCAGGTAGTGGTCAACTACGGCCCGGAGGACTACCGGCTGGGGGAGCGACCGCGGCCGACCGCGGGACCAGGTGAGGCCCTGGTCCGGGTCGAGGCGGTCGGCATCTGCGCGAGCGACCTGAAGTGCTACTACGGCGCGACCAAGTTCTGGGGCGACGAGCACCGGCCGGCGTACTGCGAGACCGAGGTCGTCCCCGGGCACGAGTTCGTCGGCCGGGTGGTCGAGCTCGACGAGGCCGCCGCGGCGCGTTGGGGCGTCGATGTCGGGGACCGGGTCACGTCGGAGCAGATCGTGCCCTGCTGGCAGTGCCGCTACTGCCGCCGGGGCCAGTACTGGATGTGCGCTCCGCACGACATCTACGGGTTCAAGCGGCGTACGCCGGGCGGCATGGCCGAGTACATGGTCTTTCCCGTCGACGCTCTGGTGCACAAGGTCAGCGACCAGCTGCCGGCCGCCCACGCCGCCTTCATCGAACCGCTGTCCTGTGCTCTGCACGCGGTCGAGCGCGGCCGCATCGGTTTCGAGGACGTGGTGGTCGTCGCGGGCTGCGGTCCGATCGGGCTGGGCATGGTGGCCGGCGCGGCGGCCAAGTCCCCGGCGCAGGTCATCGCGCTCGACGTCGCCGACCACAAGCTGGCGCTGGCGGAGAAGTGCGGAGCCACGCTCACCCTGAACATCGCCAATGACGACGTGGCCACCGTGGTCCGGGACCTGACTGGCGGCTACGGTGCCGACGTCTATCTGGAGGGAAGCGGCCACCCGTCCGCAGTCGACCAGGGCCTCCAGCTGCTGCGCAAGCTGGGCACCTATGTGGAGTACAGCGTCTTCGGCTCCGACGTGACTGTCGACTGGTCGATCATCTCCGACGACAAGGAACTGGACGTCCTCGGCGCCCACCTCGGTCCTCACTGCTGGCCGGCGGCCGGGCGGATGCTCGAGTCGGGACGGCTGCCCCTTGCCGAGATCGTCACCCACCAACTGCCGCTGAGCGAGTTCCAGCAGGGCCTGGATCTGGTCGCCGACGGATCGGCCTCGATCAAGGTGTCACTGCTGCCCGGTGGCTGAACGACCGCCTCAGATCCAGCAGAATGGGCGCCATGGTCAACGGGAGTGATCGGGTCCGCGCCGTCCTCGTGGTGGTGTTCGCCGTGACCCAGGTGCTGGCATCGCCGCTGACGTCGCTGGCCTTCGACACCGCGGACAGCCAGGGCGCGATCTCCGACGCCAACCTGAGCCCCGTCACACCGGCCGGCTACGCGTTCTCGATCTGGGCACTGATCTACGCCGCCTCCCTGGTCCTGGCGATCTACCAGATACTGCCCGGCCAGCTCGGCCGCGAGGTGCACCGGCGGACCGGTTGGTGGCTGGCCGGCGCCTTCGCCAGCAGCACCTTGTGGGTCCCCGTCTTCGGCCTCCGGCAGATCTGGGTGGCCCAGCTCATTCTCGTCATGCTGGTCATCTGCCTGATCTTTGCCACCATCGGGTTCAGCCGGTCCGGCCCGGCGGAGAGCGCCGCCGAGCAGTTCGCCTTCCGGCTGCCGATCACCCTCTACCTGGGCTGGGCCACCGTGGCCTGCTGCGCCGGGTTCGGCACGACGTTCCGCTCGCTCGGCATGCCCCAGGAGGCCGGCTGGGCCAGTGACCTCGGGGTCGCCCTCGTCCTGAGTGCGACGATCGCCTCACTGTTCGTCGTCGGCCGGCTGTTTGCGGTGACCGGGTTCGTCCTCGCGGCGTGCTGGGCCCTGCTCGCTGTGGCCGTCGCGACGTACTCCACCGAGGTCCGGCTGGCCGCCGTGATCGCCCTCGTCGTGCTGCTGGCGGTGCTGTTCGGCCGGACCATCCGCAGCGACGCGCGGCGTACGATTCTGCTCGGCTGATCTTGGACCTGATCGCCGAGATCTGGCGTCGGGCGACCTCGGTCCAGCCGATCCCGCCGCCCGTCGTGGTCGCCCTGACCGCCGCGGTAGCCCTGGCCCTGGTGCTGTCCCGGGCGGTGTGGCCGTACACCCGGATGTTGGTGACGATCACCCACGAGGCCGGTCACGCGGTCGCAGCACTGGTCGCCGGGCGCCGGCTGCAGGGTATTCGGCTGCACTCCGACACCTCCGGCCTCACGGTGTCCAGCGGCCGGGCCAGCGGTCCTGGGATGGTGGCGATGCTGCTGGCCGGCTACCTGGCGCCGGCGCTGGTCGGGCTGGCCGCCGGCGGGCTGCTGATCGCCGGCTTCAGCCTCGGGTTGCTCTGGCTGCTGGTTGTCCTGCTGGCGCTGATGCTGCTGCAGATCCGCAACTTCGCCGGGTTCGGAGTCGTCGTCGTGGTCGCCGCCGCCTTGGTGCTGGTGAGCTGGTACGCCCCGGCGCCGGTCCAGGCCGGGGTGGCGTACCTGGTCACCTGGATCCTGCTGCTGTCCGCCCCCAAGCCCGTGCTCGAGCTGATCCGGATGCGTCGGCACGGTCGAGCCCCGCAGTCCGACGCCGACCAGCTGGCTCGGCTGACCCGGGTGCCGGCGGAGTTGTGGGCGGTGCTGTTCCTGGTGCTGAACTGCATCGGACTGCTGCTCGGGGTGGCCCTGCTGCTGCCCGCGGTTCTCGAGGTGCTCACCAACATGCTTGCCGAGTGAGAAAGCCTCAGGAAACAGCGGAGCCCGCCGGAGCTCAGGGCTCGGCGGGCTCGAACGGTGTCAGCCGGCGTGGGTCTTAGCGGAGCGCGTCAGTGCGCTGTCCGACGAGGATCAGCTCGTCCCGCATGCTCGGTGTCGCGGCGTTGTTGATCGCCGACTCCAAAGCCCTACGGGTGCGGGTGGACTCACGGCGGCTCTTGATGGCCTTCGCGAGGCGGAACATCGCAGTACTTCCCTTCAACTACTGTTAGAACTCGAACTCTTCGATTTCGAACTGTACTCCTTCAACGTGTCCCTCCAGGCGGTTATTCCAGCATCGTTGTCAGCCTCTCGCCCGGTCCCCGAGCGCCCGATCGCGCGCCCCTCGGCCTGGACGAGCGGAGCGCCGCCAACGCATTGATCGCCGGCGGGGCGAGGGAGGAAGGCCGAGGGTCAAGCGCGATGGCGAGCGGACAAAATCACGCCGCTTGGCCGTAGCGGCGGTCGGACAGCACCACGCCCGCCCGCTCGAGCTCGGCCTCGACCCGGAAGCGCTCGATGTCGCGTTCGACACCGATGGAGTCGCCGCCCAGCTCGTGCTCGATGCTGAGCATCTCGCAGATCTGCATCATCAGCCGGTCGTACGCGATCCGGTTGCCCATCTGGTGGGCGGCGGAGCGGTGCTCGTCCTGGCCGAGCAGGGCCCGCAGCCGACGCAGGTCGGCGGCCAGCTGCTCCAGCGGGACACCTTGCTGGGTCCGCAGGGCCCGGACCGCCCGGCGGTGCTCGGCGCCCTCGGCCCGCTTGTCCTTCCAGCGGCGGATGCTCTCATCCCAGCGGCCGGCGATCAGGTCCCAGACCAGGACACATCCGATGGGCACCAGCACCATGATGGACACGGCGATCCCGCCAAGCACCACCTGGTACATGTCCACCATGACAAAACCTTAAGTCGGGCACAAAGGGTTCACAACCCGAGCCTCAGACCCGTGAAGGAACCGTCACCTCAAAAGCGGCGACTCATCAGTATACGGAGACGTGCACGTGGTCGTAGTGGTTGGCGGTGGGCGAGCCCCGGTCGGACATCGGCCGCCAGCCCTCCGACGAGCGCTGCACCGTCCAGATCTTCTGGTAGTAGATGACCTCGGTGACGCCCAGCTGAGAGGCGTTGGCCCGGGTCCAGTTGGCGATGTCCCAGCCCACCGAGGAGTTGGAGATCATCACGTCGAGCGCCCGGCCGGTGCCGTGGAAACCGCTGTCGCCCACCCGCCGACCGCCGAAGGAGCTGATCTGTGGGTAGCGCGCGCACAGCGCCCGGTACACCTTGATCGCGTTCGGGACCAGACCCGACTGGATCGATGAGCTCTTGGAGCACGAAGCGGACGAGATGCCGCCGCCACTGCTGCTGACCCCGGAAGGTTCGACCGCCGGCTTCTTGTCGGACAGGTACTTGTTGCTGATCCACCGTCCGCGGTCGTTGTAGGAGATGAAGCGGAAGCCGTTGTAGATCGCGCTGGTAATCGAGACCTTGTCGCCGGTCGACACCACGTCGACCACGTCAGCCTCGAAGTTGGGCGCGGTCCGGACGTTGAGGCTTGCGGTGACGTACCTGGTGCCCACCACCTTCAGTGCCGGAGTCGGAGCCGGCTTCGGCTTGGGCTTGACGACCGGTTGGGCCTTGGTCATGACCTTGGGCTTGGCCGTGGGCTTACGCGTCGCGCTCGCCTTCGCGCTGGGTGTCGGGGATTCCGTACGCCTCAGGCTCGGTTCACTACTGCTTTCCGGACTCTCGATGGCCGCGGCCGGCTGGCTGACCGCAGGTGCGGGGTAGGCGGTCTGCGGCTCATCTCCCGGCCAGGTCGCCGCGGCGACACCGACACCAAGGACGCTGACCATAACGACCGGTACCGCAACCCGGGACACCCTCACCGCCAATGACGGCTGTAGTGCCCTACGCGGACGTGGACGACCCACGAACAACCCCACTCCCCCGAGTGCTTGAGACCAAAACGTTATCTTGCGCTAGCGAGTGTAAACAGAAGGTCGCGGAAAAGGCCAACTTGGGCCAGCGATTGGGCTTGGCAGTTTTCTTTTGTACAGCGGCATGTTTGCCACTAGTGGCAAGGGACGAGCGGTAGAAGGATTACTGCCATGACCGGATTGCTACTTCTTCTCTTCCTTGTCGCCGCTCTGGCCCTCGGGCTGGAGGCGCACCACCGCCACACCATCCGCCGGCTGGGTCCGCCGCGGATCGATGCCGACGTGCGGCGTGAGCTCCGCGCCCTCGGCTTCTGACGCCCCGCGTCAGCGTCCCTGTCCCTACTCCCCTCCTGGTGGCCACCTCCCGCTAGCTACTCCCTCCTTCCGCGACCGGCTGAGCGCGGGAGGTGGAAGTAGCTAGCGGGCGGTGCGCCGTTCAGCCCCTGCGTGCGTCGCCTCGGAGGTTCGGCGTACGCGGAAGTGAGGCGTCGGCCAAGTGGCCGTCCGGGTTGTCCGCACCGGTCGGTAGGTTGAGCCCCGACTGGTGCTACAGGAAGGGCTCCGATGACCTCCTACGACGCGATCGTGATCGGCGCCGGCCAGGCCGGGCCGGGCGTGGCCAGTGCCCTGGTCGGTGAGGGCAAGCGCGTCGCCATGATCGAGATGGAGCGAGCCGGCGGCACCTGCCTGAACCACGGCTGCAAGCCGACCAAGGCCCTCCGGGCCAGCGCGACCGTCGTCAACACCGCACGACGGGCGGCCAGCTACGGCGTACACACCGGCGAGGTGAGCGTCGACTTCGGTACCGCGATCCGCCGGGTCCGGTCGATCATCGGCGACATGCAGAAGTCGCTCGACGACTGGATCGCCTCGGTCGACGGGCTGGACTACATCATGGGCACCGCCCGGCTGCAGACCGACCCGGCCGGGAAGCAGCACCAGGTGACGGTCGACGGCCAGGTCCTGACCGCGCCGGAGGTCTACCTCAACGTTGGCGCCCGTGCTTCCCGACCGCCGATCGATGGTCTCGACTCGGTCACGGCGATGACCGAGGTCGAGCTGCTGGCCCTGGACGAGCTACCGAAGCACCTGGTCATCGCGGGCGGCGGCTACATCGGCTGTGAGTTCGGCCAGATGTTCCGCCGCTTCGGATCCGAGGTCACCATCATCGCCGGTGGTGGCATCGCCGGCCGTGAGGACGACGACGTGCAGCAGATCCTCACCGACACCTTCGTCGAGGAGGGTGTCACCGTCATCCCCGGGAACATGACCCAGGTCAAGCCGGACGGCGAAGGCATCGAGGCCACGGTGGACGACGGCACCACCGTGGCCGGCAGCCACCTGCTCCTGGCGACCGGTCGGGTGTCCAACTCCGACCTGCTCGGCGACCACGGCGTCGCCGCCGACGAGAACGGCTTCTTCGTCATCGACGGCCGGTTCGCCACCTCGGTCTCCGGCGTCTGGGCGCTGGGCGACGTCAACCGGCACGGTGCATTCACCCACACCTCCTACCAGGACGCGCAGATCCTGCTCGACCCACCGCGAACGGTCGACGGCCGGGTGCCCACGTACGCCATGTTCACCGACCCGCCGCTGGGCCGGGTGGGCATGAACTCCGAGCAGGCGCGGGCCTCGGGGCGCAACGTGCTCAAGGCCGAGATCGGGATGGGCAGCGTCAGCCGGGCGATCCTGGAGTCGGAGACCATCGGCGTACTGCGGATCCTGGTTGACGGGGACACCCAGGAGATCCTCGGCGCGACGATCCTGGGCCGCGGTGCCGACGAGCTGATCCAGCTGATCGGCCTGGCGCAGCAGGCCGGAGTGCGCTACCCGACCATCCGTGACGCCCTGCCGATCCACCCGACCATGGCGGAGTACATCCCCTCGGTGCTGCAGTCGCTGAAGCCGTTGGACTGAGCCGCGGGGGTTCGCCCGCCGCCGGACGGCTTCGAGTGACGCCCGGCGACCGAATGGCCCGGATCGTCGACCGCGCTCCGCTGCCGCGCAACGTGAACGATCCGGCTGGCTAGACCCGGCCGGACCGTTCACGCCGTGCTGGCGAGCGTCACGGAAGGCCGGCGTGCCGTCGCCAGAACTCCACGACCGTCCGCGTGGCGTCGAAGTGCTCAGCCACCGGCGGATTCCCGCGCGTAGTCGGCATCGGCCAGTTGTGGCCGCCGTTGACCACGGTCCCCTGCAGGAACGCCGCCTCGCCGACGAACTCCTGCAGCACGACCTCGGTGACGCCAGTGCTGCCCGGTAGGAGCTGGCTGCTCGCGGGCCCGGTCGGCGGGATGCCGTTGCGCTGCACCATCTCGGTGACGGTGAAGAACGGCAGGGTCTCCTCCAGCGCCGTCTCCTCCTGGAGGAACGTCGGCCGGAAGGTGCGGTCGGCGGTGCCGTGCACGTAGACCACCGGCGCCGGCGCCGGAACGTCGCCGGTGGCGGCCAGCTCATTGCGGTAATGCTGGACTTTCTCCGGATCCAGAGCCATCCCGACCGCCGCAAACCCGCGGAAGTCAGCGGCCAGGGAGGAGTTGAGCAGCTGCCAGACCATGCCGGCGCCGTTGGAGAATCCGGCCGCGTACGCCAGCCCGGAGTCGGCACGGACCACCGGGACGTCGGCACAGCCGGTCTCGAACTCCCGGTCGGCGAGCTCGGCGAGCAGCTCCTCGACGAACACCAGGTCCAGCCGCGGGAACCCGGTGGCCAGGGCCGTGAAGTGCACCCACGCCTCGTCCATCAACGGGTCGGTCTCGGGGAAGACCAGCAGGTAGCCGGTCAGGTCGGCCGGCATGGGGTTCGGCGGGTCGACGTACCAGCGCTTCGCGATGGTGATCGCGTCCTGACCGCCGCCGTGGAAGACGAGGATCACCGGAACCGTCGGCCCGGCCGGATCGTCGGGCACCTGGACGTGGTACGTGCGGCGCCGCGAAGCGACGATTTCTTGGCCGGTGAGCAGCGTCATGCCGTCGAGAGGTACCGGAAGTCCCCGTGATACGGCAGGGCGCCGATGTCGTCAGGGACCTAGCGGCGCCCGCGGACTGCGCTTGTAGTCGGAGACGAAGCGGCTGTCGCCGTCCCAGAAGCGCCAGGGCCGGTCGGCCTCCACCGACACCCCGACCCTTGGACCGGCCACGACCGTCCTCGGCCGCGGACCGGGCTCCAACCGCAGCGGCCCGCCGTCGAGCAGGTACGCGCCCTTGTGCTCGGCTGTGATGCCGAGCGCCTGGGTCAGCCGGCCCGGACCCCGGGCGAGATCGCGGTCTCGGGCTCGACCCCGCCGCTCGCGGACCACGTCGAGCCCCTCAACCACCTCGCCGGACCGGAGCAGCACACCGGACGCCGTCCCGTCCGGGCCGCAGATCAGGTTGGCCGCCCAGTGCATGCCGTAGCTGAAGTACACGTACAGATGCCCGGGCGGACCAAACATGACGGCGTTGCGCGCGGTCCGGCCCCGGTACGCGTGCGAAGCCGGGTCCGATGCCCCGTCGTACGCCTCCACCTCGGTCAGCCGTACGGCCACCGGCCCGTGGCACAGCACCGCGCCGAGCAGGGTCGGCGCCACCTCCTCCACCGGCCGGGCCAGGTTCCAGGTCACGCCAGCACCTCGACCGTGCCGGCCGAGCCGTCCACCCGGACCCGGTCGCCGGTCCGCAGCCGCATGGTCGCGTTGCCGCAGCCGACCACAGCCGGGATGCCCAGCTCGCGGGCCACGATCGCCGCGTGGGACAGCGGTGCGCCGACGTCGGTGACCACCGCGGCCAGCCGCGGGAACAGCGGCGTCCAGCCCACGTTGGTCACTGTGGTCACCAGCACCTCCCCGGACCGGACCTGGTCGTCGTCGGCGGCATCGGTGAGGACCCGGACGACGCCCTCGACCACCCCCGCCGAGCCCGGAAACCCGCGGACTGTCTCCGCGGCCGGTCGCCGCTCGCCGGCGACGAAGAGGTCGGAGCGGCGGTCCGGGTCGGCCGCCCAGGCGTACGGGTCGAAGCGGCCACGGATCAGTCCCGGGTAGGGCGGCAGCGCGACGTAGCCCGCGTACGCCCTGCGCCGCTCGGCGATCACCCGTGGCCCGATGGTCTCGCCATGGAGCACACGGACGATCTCGGCGGCGTCCAGGAAGAAGATGTCGTCGCCCAGGCCGGTCAGCTCACCGGCCCGGAGCACGTAGGCCCGGAGCACCCAGAAGTAGCGGATCACCTCGCTGCGGGCGCGCTCGCGGTCCCGGGCGATCCGGGTCCAGACCGCCAGCTGGCGGTGGAGAACCTTGGCCTGCCAGGGATGCCGCCGCTCCAGCTCGGCCCAGGCCTCCTCCCGCCGTTGGCGCTGACCGGCCAGCAGGTCGGCGTATCCGGGTCCGGCGGGCTCGGCGCGAAGCGTCAGCTGGCGGTCGATCCAGTCCGGGTCCTCGGCCGGCCGGGGTAGCGAGATCTCGAACTCGTGCGGACCGCGGTGCCCGTAGCGCCGGTTGAACCGGCCGCGGTCGATCTCGCC
Source organism: uncultured Actinomycetota bacterium (assembly GCA_963808435.1). Classification (GTDB taxonomy): domain Bacteria; phylum Actinomycetota; class Actinomycetes; order Propionibacteriales; family Propionibacteriaceae; genus Microlunatus. The sequence goes on from CAWEFW010000032.1 coordinate 15,156, forward strand.
GCGAGCCAGCTGGTCCAGCCCGTCGAGCAGGCCGAGGCTGGCCAGCTGTCCGGCCCGACCACCGCCCAGACCGGAGGTGAGGGCGTTGGCGCCCGCCTCACCGAGCAGCCGCTGCAGCCGCATCCGGGTGGTCACGAACGAGGCGCCGCTGGATCGGGTGGCCGCGGACAGCATCCAGCTCACCCGGTGGAACTCCGGGTTCAGCGTGTCGATCCACAGCTGGGCCAGCGCCCACGGGTCCTCGACGCGGTCGACCTCGGCCCGGCGCCGGTCGCAGAGGTCGGGATGGGCGACGAGGTAGGCATCCAGCACCTTCATGTCTCGCCGGGCCTCGCGGAGCACGTGCACGGCCATCGGCCCGATCGCCCGGAGGATGGTCAGCCGGCCGGCCGGGACCGGCGGGATCTCCAGGTCCTCCGGCAGCTGGCCGAACACCTCGGCGGTCAGCGTGCGAAAGCGCCGCTCACCTACGCCGGCCGCCCGCGAGAGGCTCATCATCACACTGACGTTGAGGTAGACCCGGCCGCCGATCCGTCCCCAGCCGCGGTAGGGCGGCACCGACGCCGTGGCCATCGCGTCGGACATGAACACCTGCACCATCGACCAGGTGGCCGGGGTCATCACGTCTGGGATCGCCTCACCGACGTTGGTGTTGGTCCACAGGAAGTCGCCGCCCCGGCTGTCGTTCCAGGGGTCGCGCTCGGTCCGCGCGGTGATCGGCCGGGCCTGGACGAGCAGGAGGTCATCGCCGTCCCGGCACCACTCGATGTCGACCGGCTGGGCATCGAGAGCCTCGACCCGTACGCCGAGGGCCGCCAGCCGCTCGGCCTGCGCGTCGGTCAGCGTCGTCTGACCTGGCTGGTCGCGGAGCACGATCGCCCGGTCCCGCACCCGGCCGGTGGTCCGCTCCACGACCCACGCATCCGGCGTGACCTCGCCGCCGACCAGCACCTCGCCCAGCCCCCAGGCGGCGTTGATCGCGATCACCGAGTCGTCACCGGTCACCGGGTCGGCGGTGAAAAGGACCCCGGCCGCGTCGGCGTCGACCATCCGTTGCACGACCACCGCGAGTCCGGCCTCGTTCCCACCGTGCCGGGCCCGGTAGGCGGCCGCCCGTTCGGTGTGCAGTGAGGCCCAGCACCGTTCGACCGCGGTCAGCACCTCACCCGGGCCAGCCACGTCGAGGAACGAGTCGTGCTGGCCGGCGTACGAGGCATCGGCGGCGTCCTCGGTGGTCGCTGAGGACCGCACGGCGACCGGCGGCGCGCCCAGCGCGCGGTAGGCCGCCTGGATCTCGGCCGCCACCACCTCCGGCATCGATCCGGCGCCCGTGTAGGCCCGGAACGCGGCCACCGTCACCACGAACCCGTCCGGCACGGGCAGCCCGGCGGCCATCAACCGGGCTAGCGATGCGCCCTTGCCGCCGAGCTCCGCCCGGTCGCCGCCCTGGGCCAGGGTACGGACATAGTTGCTCAGCCGACCGCCACCCATTCCTTGCTCGCGGCCGAGCGCAGCATCGCGTCGCAGATCAGCGCGGCGCGGAGCCCGTCGGCGAAGGTCGGCAGACCCTCGGGACACTCGCCCTCGCCGTTGTACGCGTCGACCGCGGCGTAGGAGTCAGCGACGTAGCGCTCGAAGCACTGGGCGTAACCCTCCGCGTGGCCAGCCGGCAGGCTGGACAGCCGGCGCTGCTCGGGCGAGCCCTGGTTGGGGTCGCGGACCAGCAGCTGCGAGCCGTACTCGGTCCCGACCCAGAGCTGCTCCGGGTGCTCCTGGTCGAATGCCGCGCTGGCCTCCATGCCGTCCACCTCCAGCCAGAGCCGGTTCTTCCGGCCCGCGGAGAGCTGGCTGATCACGGCCGACCCGGCCACGTCACGCTCGGTGCGGAACATGATCAGGGCGCTGTCCTCGGTCTGCACGTCGATCAGCGGGGCGTCCACCGGGGCGGCGCTGAACGCCGGCACGGTGCCGTCCGGCCGCTGCTTGATCGTGATCGAGGTGGTGGCGACCAGCGAGGTGATCCGCTCACCGCTCACCCACTCGGCCAGGTCGCACCAGTGCGAGCCGATGTCGCCGAACGCCCGCGACGGCCCGCCGGCCTTGGGATCGACCCGCCAGCTGGTCGAGCGGGGGTCGAGCAGCCAATCCTGCAGATAGTGGCCGTGCACCAGGTTGACGGCGCCGAAGCCCGCCTCGTCGTGCACCCGGGCCCGCATCTCCCGGGCCATCGGGTGGAAGCGGTAGGCGAACGGGATGGTGTTGATCAGCCCGGTCCGCTCGGCCACCGCGTACGCCTTCTGGGCGTCGGCCAGGCCGACCCCGAGCGGCTTCTCGCACAGCACGTGCTTGCCGGCCTCGAGCAGGGCCACCGCGTATGGCACGTGGGAGGCGTTGGGCGTACAGATGTGCACGATGTCCACGTCGCTGGCGACCACCTCGTCGAGGTCCGAGTACGCCTGCTCGACCCGCCACTCCTCGGCCACCTGGCGCGACCGGTCCGGACTCGACGCCATCACGCCGACCACCGTGGCGCCGGCCAGGACCGCGGCCCTCCGGTGCACCTCGCCGATCATCCCCGCTCCGAGGATGGCCACCCGCTTCGACGCTGAAGATCCCATGAAGGTCAGCGTAGAGCGCACGGCCGGAGGAGCCGCGGCGGGCGAGAATGACCCCGTGACGGCGGCGCGGGTCCTGATGATCGAGGACAGCGACGCCATCCGGCTGCCCGTGGTCACCGCGCTGACCGCGCACGGGTTCGCCGTCGAGGCGGCGGCGGACGGGTCGGACCTGGAGCACCGGCTCCGTGAGTTCGGCCCAGACCTGGTGATCTTGGACGTCATGCTGCCCGGGCGGGACGGCTTCGCGCTGCTCGGGGCGGTACGTCAGGCCAGCACCGCGGCGGTGCTGATGCTGACCGCACGGGACACCCTGGCGGACCGGCTGCAGGGACTGACCGCCGGTGCCGACGACTACCTGGTCAAGCCGTTCGCCATGGCCGAGCTGGTCGCCCGGGTGCACGCGGTACTGCGCCGGACCCGGCCCGGCGGGGCGACGGTGGCGGTCGGTGACCTGGTCATCAACGACGACGCCACCAGCGTCCGCCGCGACGGGGAGCCGCTGGAGCTGACCGATACCGAGCGGCGGCTGCTCGGCTACCTCGCCGCCCACCGCGAACGGGTGGTCAGCAAGACCCAGATCCTGACCGCGATCTGGGGCTACGACGGGTTCGACGAGAACGTGGTCGAGGTGCACGTCTCGGCCCTGCGTCGCAAGCTCGAGGCCGGCGGACACGCCCGACTGGTGCACACCGTGCGCGGACGCGGGTACCGGCTCGGGGCAGCGCCTTGAGCCTGCCCGGTTTCCAGCAAGGGGGGGCGACCCCCCTTGGACCCCCCGAGAAGACCCGGGAGTTCAACACCGTGTCGCTGCGGCTGCGGGTGACCACCGCGGTGATCGGTGGTCCTTGCGCTGATGTTGATCTTGACCGGCGTGGCGGTCAACGCGGTGTTCGTCGCCCAGTCCAACCGCAGCCTGGACGCCCTCTTGGACAGCCGGGTGCAGCTGGCCCGGCAGCTCGCCCGCGCCGGCGCCGGCGCCCAGCAGATCGTCAACCGGACCGAGACCGACGGCGTACGCGCCTATCTGGTGCTGCGGAACGGCGTCGAGTTCGGCACCCCGCCTCCGACCGGGGCGGGCATCAAGAGCACCACGGTGGTGCTGAACGCGCCGGCCCGGGTGGACGAGGCGAGGCTGACCCTGACCATCGACACCGCGCTGGTCAGCGGGGCCCGGCAACGGCTGCGCCGGATCCTGCTGGTGGTGAGCCTGGTCGCCCTGGGGGTCAGCGCCCTGCTCGTGGCCGGGGCGGTCCGGCTGGCGCTGCGACCACTGGACTCGATGGCCGCGCTGGCCAAGACCGTCACCGAGGGCACCCGCGGACGGCGGCTGGCGCCGACCCGGACCGACACGGAGATCGGGCAGACGGCGCAGGCCTTCGACGAGATGCTCGACGAGCTGGAGGGGGCCGAAACGCGGGCGCGGCAGGCGGAGGAACGGACCCGGGCGTTTCTGGCCGACGCGGCGCACGAGCTGCGGACGCCGATCACAGGCGTGCAGGCCGCCGCCGAGACGCTGCTGCACCACGGTGACTCGCTGCCAGCGGCCGACCGGGAGCACCTGCAGGCGCTGCTGGTCCGGGAGGCGCAGCGGGCCGGCACCCTCATCTCGGACCTGCTCGCGGCCGCGCGGCTGGACGCGGGCGTCGAGCTGCACCGGGAGCCGGTGTCGCTGGGCCACCTGGCGGCTGGCGAGCTGGACCGGGTCCGGTTGCTGCACCCGGAGGCGACGGTGACCACCGGAGGCGGACCGGACGTGGTCGTCACCGCCGACGCCGACAAGGTGCGCGGCATCCTGCGCAACGTGGTCGAGAACGCCACCCGAGCCGCCGGACCGCACGGCCGGATCCACCTGAGCCTCTACGCCCGGGACGGCCTCGCGGTGCTCGACCTCTGGGACTCCGGACCGGGGGTGCCGCCGAGTGAGCGGGAGCGGATCTTCGAGCGGCTGGTGCGGCTCGACCACGGCCGGACCGCCGACGCCGGCGGGTCCGGACTCGGCCTGGCCATCGCCCGCGGCTACGCCCGCGCGCACGGCGGCGACCTGGTCTGCCTGGATCCGGGCGGCCCGGGTGCCCTGTTCCGCCTCACCCTCCCTCTCGCCTAGCCGGGACAACCTGCGGCAACGGCGAGCCCGGACCGCTGGATGCCGAGGGCGCCAGCTTCGACGGTGATCCCGGGGTCAGACCAGGTGCGGCTGCATCCGGATCTCGGTCGGGCAGCCTGCCCACGCGCCAGCCACGGGGGCAACCTAGCGCCCGATCGAACGTGAGCCGGCCCACGCCTCGCACCGGTTTCAGGCCAGTCCGGCCGGGTAGCGGAACGTGCGGAAAGATTCGTCAACCAAGGAGGAACCAAGCATGGCTGAGGTGCAGAAGAGCGTGGACGTCGACGTCCCGGTCAGCACGGCCTACAACCAGTGGACCCAGTTCGAGTCGTTCCCGGAGTTCATGGACGGGGTCGAGTCGATCACGCAGACGACTGACGCACACACCCACTGGAAGGTCAAGGTCGGTGGCGTGGAGCGGGAGTTCGACACCGAGATCGTCGAGCAGACCCCGGACCAGGTCATCGCGTGGCGCAGCGTCGCCGGCGAAACCGGCGGGCACAGCGGCCGGGTCACGTTCGAGCCGTTGGGCGCCAGCTCGACCCGCGTGAACATCAGTCTGGGCTGGGATCCCGAGGGCCTGGTCGAGAAGGCTGGCGCCGCGCTGAACTTCGACCAGCGGCAGGTGGACAAGTCCGCCGAGGAGTTCAAACGCTTCATCGAGAGCCGGGGCGCCGAGACCGGCGCCTGGCGCGGCGATGTGACCGGCGGCGTGTCCAGCTAGTCGCCTTCGGACCGATATCTGCGCCCTTCCCCATTCGGGGGAGGGCGCAGATGCGTTCAGGGCCCCGGTCGGTCAGCCCCGGGACAGCTCCAGGCGTACGTCGCCGAGACCCCGGGCCAGCAGCAGAGTGCCGCCGGGCGGGGTTGTCCACGACGACGACTCGCTGTCCCAGAGCCGGAAGGCCCGGGCGTCACAGCGCACAGTGACCGAGCGCTCCTCGCCCGGCACCACCTCGTCGGCCACCGCGTACCCGACCAGACGGACCGGGACCTCCGGGTCGGCCGGCCGCCAGTAGACCTGCACCACCTCCCGGGCGGGTCGATCCGCGGTGTTGGTGACCAGCACGGTGACCGTCTCGCCGTCTGCCCGAGCTGCGTACGCCGCTGAGGCGTACTCCCAACGACCCCAGCCCAGGCCATCGCCGAACCAGAACGCCGGCGCCACCGGACCGCCGTCCCAGCCGCGGTAGCCCGCCCGGGTGTCCTCGGTGTAGGCGAGCGCGCCCGCCACCGGGGTGACGCTCCAGGCCGGGCCGTCGCCGTCGGCGGCCGGGAACGTGGTCACCAGCCGGCCAGCCGGCTCAGCGCGGCCGAGCAGCACGTCCGCCACGGCGTGACCACCTTCCTGGCCGGGCAGCCCGACCCAGAGCAGCGCGTCGACCTCGTCCAGCCAGGGCATCAAGATCGGCGTGGCCGCGTTGACCACCACCACCGTCCGGTGGGCCGCGGCGGCGACGGCCGCGACCAGCTCGTCCTGGCGGCCGGGCAGGGCCAGGCTGGCCTTGTCCACCGCCTCGGTCTCCTGTTCGGCGGTCAGTCCCACCACGACGACCGCCGTCTCCGCGTCGCGGGCCGCCAGCGCGGCGGCCGCGATGGCGTCGTCGTCGCTGACCCGGGCGTCCTCGGCGATGAGGCCGGCCAGCGCGAACCGCTCCCCCATCGGGACGGTCAGGCGGGCGACCAGAATCTCCTCGGGGGCGGCCGCGACCGTGGTCGACCAGCTCGGTGGGGCCATGAAGCCCACCTCCTCCGAGCCCGCCGGCGCGGCCAGGTCGACCGGGAACGTCTGGTCGCCGTAGGTCAGCGCCCACGCCCCCGCCCCACGTACGCCGACCCGCACCGGGCTGCCCGTCGGGGCGGTCAGCCGGGCGCTGAGCTCGAAGTGCGTGGCCCCGTTGTGCGGGGCGGACCCCATGCCGAGGACCACCTGGGCGACGTCGCCGGTGGTCGAGGCCCGCTCCGACCCGTCGCCGTCATAGCTGACGAACCGGACGCCGGGGTTGCCGGTCTGCGGGTCGATCACGGCGCTGGACGCGGCGGGCAGCGGGTGCTGGCGGACCTCCACCCCGTCCACGACGCGGATCCGGTTGACGCCGAGCGCCTCGGTCAGCCCCTGGGCGATGGAGATCTCGTGCGGCGGTCGCAGCGACGCCGAGCCGCCGCCCATCAACGTGGTGTGCAGAGCCGGCATACCGACCAGCACCAACGGCGCCTGGTCGGTCACCGCGGTCTCGTCCAGCGGCAGCACGTGCTGGCCCTTGAGCATCACCATGCCGTCGGCCGCCAGACTGCGCAGCGCATCGCGCACCACGGCGTCGGTGGGACTGGGCGGGCTGTCGAGAAACGCGGTCCGTTCGGCCGGGACGCCGTCCAGCGCGCCCACCCGGCCGGCCAGCCGGAGCAGCCGGCGTACGTGCTCGTCGATGGTCACCTCGTCCACCTCGCCGGCCCCGACCAGGGTGACCAGCACGTCGCCCCAAGGTCCGTCCGGGCCGGGCATCACCAAGTCCAGTCCGCCGTCCGCTGCCGGGCCCGCGGTCTTCGTCGCGCCCCAGTCCGACATCAACAGGCCGTCCCAGGCCCACTCGCTTTTGAGCACACCGTTGTTGAGCTCGTCCTGCTCGGTGGCCGCCACGCCGTTGACGTCGTTGTAGGCGGCCATCACCGTCCATGGGTGCGCGTCGGCGACGCAGATCTCGAACGGGAGCAGGTAGAGCTCGCGCAGCGCGGCGGCCGACACCTGCGAGTTGACGTAGTGCCGGTCGGTCTCGGACTCGTTGGCCACGAAGTGCTTCACGGAGGCCCCCACGCCGTAGCGCTGCAGCCCGCGAACGTACGCCGCCGCCAGCCGCCCGCTGAGCAGCGGGTCCTCGGAGTAGCACTCGAACAGCCGGCCGTTGAGCGGGGTGCGGTGCAGGTTGACGGTCGGCGCCAGCACTACGTGTACGCCCTGGGCGAGGGCCTCCGCGGCCAGCAGCTCGCCGGCCCGCTGAGCCGCGGTCTCGTCCCACGACTGGGCCAGCAGGGTGGCGTTCGGTAGCAGCGCTACCTGGCGACCGCCGACGAACTCGGTCCCGCGTACGCCGTTGGGACCGTCGCTGAAGACCATCGGCTGCAGCCCGATGCTGGGCTCGCCGTGCAGCGCGAACATCGACGCCCCGGTGAGCAGCCTGACCTTGGTCCGCAGGTCGAGCTGGTCGATCGCCCTGTCGATCCGGTCCTCGATGGAGTCCTCGTCGCGCTCGGTCATGTCGGCCACCCTCGCACTCCTCCGAGGTCGTGCCTAGACCGTGCCGGGGTTCGCCTCGTCGTAGCCAGCCGCCACGTCGGCGTCCTGCGAGGTATCGCGGCCCGAGTCGAAGGTGGTCTCGTTCACCGCCGAGTCCTCGGGAGGGCTGGCCACTACGGCGTCGTCGTCGGTGACGGTCCCGTCGGCACTGCTCACCGGATCGTCGAACGCCGCCGCCCGGTCGGCGGTCGCGGAGTCAACGGTCTCGCCGCCACCCTCGACCGTGGACCCGGCGGTCAGGTCGCTGTCGTCAAAGCTCGACTCGCTCATTCGTCCCCCTCGTCGCTGGAAAGTCCGTTCCGTGGGGTCATTCTCGCACCGGCGTCCTGCCTGAATTCGCTACCCCAGTGGGCCCAGAAGCCCGCGCCATGCCGGTCACTGGCGAAACGCGCGTAGCGAATTCAGGGGCCAGGGACACCCTGCGAAACCCACCCGGTTGCGCGCGGGTTCGGAGTAGGGCCCTGTGCGCTGCGTCTGCGCTCGAGTTGGGCATGCGGCTTAGTCTGTTCCAGACCGACGACAGTCCGGTGCGTTTACTCTGTGAACCCACCGATCCGGTGGACCGGGCGGAAGGAGTTGAGGCCGCGGTGGTCAAGGTGCCGGATTTCGACGCGCTTTACGCCGCCGACCCCGACCCGTTCCATGTCCGGTCCAGCTTCTACGAGCAGCGCAAGATCGGCCTGATCCTCAACTGCCTCACCAAACCGACCTACGCGGCCGCCTGGGATCCCGCCTGCGGCGTCGGCGAGCTGGCCGCCCGTGTCGCCGAACGGTCCGACCGGGTTCTCGCCTCCGACGCCTCCACCCAGGCCGTGCACCTGACCCGGCGACGCTGCAGCTCGACCCGCAACGTCGAGGTGATGCAGCTGCCGCTGCCGCAGCAGCCGCCCGGCGACATCCAGCCGTTCGACCTGATCGTGGTCAGCGAGTTCGTCTACTACCTGCCCGAGGAGGCCCGGCGGTCCACCTTGGCCGTGTTGCACGCGGCGGCCGCCGACAGCGGGGAGCTGGTGGCGGTGCACTGGCGGCACCATCCGCAGGACGCCTACGTCAGTGGCGAGCAGGTCCAGGAGGAGGTCGTCTCCGCGCTGGAACCGCTCGGCTGGCGGCACGTGGTGCAGCACGACGACAAGGACTTCATCATCGACGTGCTCGAGCGGCCGGGGCATCCGGTGATCTCGGGCCGGCGGCAGCCCGCCGCTCAGTGATTGCGCAGCATCGAGACCAGGTCGGACTTCTTCTTACCGGAGTACCCGGACAACCCCAGCTCCTTGGCCCGAGTGCGCAAGTCGGCGACCGTCCAGTCGTCGTACGACCCGGCTGAGCCGCCCTTGCTGCCCGCCGCCGAGCGACCCTGCGCCGCACTGGCGTTGGCGATGCGCGCAGCCTTCTCCTTGGACCCGCCCTCGGAGCGGACCTCCTCGTACACCTCATCGTCCTTGACGCTGGGGCCGGGCTTCTTCTTGCCGGGCATGGCTACGCCTTTCCTCCGTTCTGGTCTGGTCGCATCCGCCGCAGGACGTGCGGAAGCACCGCAATCGCTGTCAGCACTACCCCGGTGGCCGCGGCGGCAATCACCGCGCTGCGCCGGTCCAGGACCACGTCGAAGATCAACAGCACCGAGCCGACCAGCACCACACCGACCCCGCCGAGGGTGAGCCGGAGGAACACGTGGGCCACCCCGACGACCAGCTGCTTGGCGTGCTGCCGGAACAGCACCCGGTGCAGGTTCACCGGGGCGAGCCCGAGGGTGGTGGTCAGCACCGCCGCCAGCACCAGCCCGAGGTAGATGTTCTGCTGGAACCGGTCGAGCTCGGCGAACCGGTTCTGGAAGGCGATGGCCAGCAGGAAGCCGGTCAGGATCTGGGTCCCGGTCTGGGTGACCCGCAGCTCCTGGAGCATCTCGTTCCAGTTGCGGTCCATCTGCTCGTCGACGGTCTCGTCGCGGCCATCCTCGGGGTCGGCCTCGGCGGACCGCTGCACAGCGGATCGCCCGGTCATGGTTTACAGCGTAAGACCGCGTCCCGCCCGCCTCGGCGCGACCCGGGGCGCGCGAGGGACCGACGAGGTCAGTCGAAGACCAGCTCGATCCGGTCGAGCAGGTCCTCCAACGCGTCCTCGAACTCGGTGCTGTGCCCGTCGGATCGGAGCTGGTCCTGCAGCGCCATCAACCGCGGGTACCGGGACAGGTCGTTGGTCTCGAAGAACTCGATGTCGTCGTCGAGCTCGGTCTCCGCCCCCAGGTCCAGCGTTGCGGACTCCAGCAGCAGGTGACCGAGCAGGAAGGTCGAGAACGACCGGTAGACGCCGACGCTCTTAGTGTCGGTGAAGCCGAAGCGCTGCAGCGACGACAGGAACCCCTCGACCCAGCGGAGGCTGCGCAGTGGCGGTCGCAGCCAGGGGGCGGCCGGCGGCCGGGTTGCGACCAGCGGGAACACCCGGGGATGGGCGACGGCGATGGTGCGTACGCCGTGGGCCATCTGCTGCAGGTACTCCTGCCAGGAGCCGGGCAGGTCCTGGATCATCGTCTCCTGGTACAGCTCGTTCATCACGTACTCGACGACGCCGTCCAGCAGCTGCTCCCGGCCGGGGATGTAGCGGTAGAGAGCCATCGCCTCCACCCCGAGCTCGCTACCCAACCTGCGCATGGTCAGCCGGTCCCGGCCCTCCTCGTCGATGAGGCGGACGGCCTCGCGCAAGATCTGGTCACGGCCGAGCAGGCGACGGTGGGGGCCGGGAACCGACCGGTCGGTCGTCCCGGGCACGAGTGTGGGCACGTCGGCCTCGAGGGCTCCCCTCGGAGGCCCGCTGGCCACATCCTCGGTCATCGCCACTCGCTCTCCGCCAGGCGTTCCGGAGTAAAAGCCTAGGCTGAGCTGACTCCTCTGGGTGTTTACACCGTAAACCCTGTGCCCTAACTTGGGCTATGGCGTACCCGCGCCGTCATGTAATGGCAAAGATCATAGTTCAGGTGCCCGGTCATCGGGCACCGTCCAAGGAGGGACAGGCTATGGGTGGTCTCGATGACAAGCTCGAGGGCAAGGCAGACGAGCTGAGCGGAAAGGTCAAAGAGGGTGTCGGCGACGCAACCGACGACCGGAGGCTCCAGGCCGAGGGCGTGGGCGACCAGGCCGAGGGCAAGGTCGAGCAGGCGATCGGCGAGGCCAAGGATGCCTGGGAGGACGTGCGGAACGACCGCGGCGCGCCTTCCTGACGAGTCCTAACCAGACCGGCGGAACTGGGCGCGCCAGCGGCGTACGTCCGCGGTCCGCAGGTCCTCGATCCTCATCGTCTCCAGCCCGTCGTCCGCGAACGACTCCACGTCGGCGCGGGTGAGCGGCCAGGGCGGTCCGGCATCGAGGTGCTGGTCCTCAGCCGCGGCGAGGACCAGCAGCCGGCCGCCGCGCGCGACCAGGGCCCGGACCCGGCTGATCACCGTCGGCCGCAGGGCGACCGGGAGTGCCTGCACGGTGTAGCTCTCCAGCACCAGGTCGTACGCCGCGGTCCAGTCGGCGGGCGGCTGAAGCACGTCCGCGACCTGGAAGTCGATCGCCGCGTCGGTAAACCGGCGCCGGGCGGCGGCGATCGCCGACGGCGCGATATCGAAACCAGTCACCGTCCAGCCCAGCCCGGCCAGAAAGGCGGCGTCCGAGCCCGGCCCGCAGCCGACCACCAGCGCTCGCTGCCCGGCCTCAGGGGGCGGCTGGGCGTCGGCCCACTCGACGAGCAGCGGATGCGGTCCGCCCCGGTCCCAGGGGATGACGGCCCGGCCCTGCTCGGCCTCGGCGTACAGCTGCTCGAACCAGCCGGTCGGATCACCGGCCCGCAACGCCGCCGCCGACAGCCGGTCCGCGTCGGCTTCGCGATCGCTCACCGGGCCCAGGTTAGGGGTTGTCAGGCGAGGTCGGTCAGGGCCAGCTCGAGCTGGTCGAGACCGTGGTCCAGCTGGGCCTCCGTGATCACGATCGGCGGCGCCAGCCGGATGGTGGAGCCGTGGGTGTCCTTGGCCAGCACCCGTCGGCGAGCCAGCGCCTCGCACAAGTCACGGCCGCTGCCCAGCACGGGGTCGATGTCCACCCCGGCCCACAGACCGCGCGAACGTACGCCGACCACGCCGCGGCCGAGCATCCCATCCAGCCGCTCACGCAGCTGCGTCCCGAGCCGGGTGGCTCGGCGCTGGTAGTCGCCGGTGGCCAACAGGTCGACCACGGCCCGCCCGACCGCGCAGGCCAGTGGGTTGCCGCCGAACGTGCTGCCGTGGGTGCCTGGTTGCAACACGCCCAGCACGTCGGCGTCGGCGACCACGGCGGACACCGGCACGATGCCTCCGCCGAGCGCCTTGCCCAACAGGTAGACGTCAGGAACGACATCCTCGTGCTCACAGGCCAGGGTCCGGCCGGTCCGCCCCAGGCCGGACTGGATCTCGTCAGCGAGGAACAGGGCGCGATGCTCCCGGGTGAGCGCACGTACGCCGGGCAGGTAGCCCGGCGCCGGGATCCGTACGCCGGCCTCGCCCTGGATCGGCTCGATCAGCACCCCGACCACGTCCGGGGTCATGGCCGCGGTCAGGGCCTCGAGGTCGCCGAATGGGACGGTTACGAAGCCCGGTGTGTAGGGGCCGAAATGATCATGCGCCACCGGGTCGTCGGAGAAGCTGACGATCGTGGTCGTGCGGCCGTGGAAGTTGCCGGCGGCCACGATGATCTTCGCCTGACCGTCGGGCACACCCTTGACCAGGTAGCCCCAGGCCCGGGCCAGCTTGATCCCGGTCTCCACCGCCTCGGCGCCGGTGTTCATGGGCAGCACCATGTCGAGGCCGACCAGCCGGGCCAGGCCGTCGGCGAAGCTCGCCAGCTGGTCGTGGTGGAACGCGCGGGAGGTGAGCGTCACCCGGTCCAGCTGTCGGCGGGCGGCGGCGACCAGCGCGGGGTGCCCGTGGCCGAAGTTGGTCGCGGAGTAGGCGGCCAGGAAGTCGAGGTACTCGGTGCCGTCGACGTCAGTGAGCACCGCGCCCTCGCCGGTGGCCACGACGACGTCCAGCGGGTGGTAGTTGTGCGCCACCCGGCCCGACTCGGCCCGCAGCAGGTCCTGGGTGCGGGTCGTCATCTCGTCCATGATCGTCATCGGTGCTCCCTACGGGCTCGAATCTCCTGGGTGCAGCACTTCACGCTGCCGCCACCTTTGGCCAGCTCGCTGAGGTCGATCGAAATCGGCCGGTAGCCCTCCGCGGCGATCTGCGTGCGCAGGTGCGCCGCCCCGGCGGGGACGAAGACGTTTCGGCCGTCGCTGACGCAGTTGAGACCGAAGGCGAACGCGTCGGTCTCGGTGGTCAGGATCGCATCCGGGAAGCGCTCGGCGAGTTGCCCTTGGCTGTCCGGGCTGAAGGCTTGCGGGTAGTAGGCGATGTGGTCCCGCTCGTCGTCCAGCACGGTGAGTGCGACATCGAGGTGGTAGAGCCGCGAGTTGACCAGCTGGAGGCTGACCACCTCCCGGCCGGTCAGGGCGGCCAGCTCGCCGTGGGCCGCCCGGCGGGTGCGGAACCCGTAGCCGGCGAGGATCCGGTCGGAGAGCACGGCGAAGTCACCCTCGGCCTCGTTCGTCGCCGCCGGCTGGGCGATGGAGGGACCGGCATATCCCGTGCCGTTGCGGCGATGCCATTCGGCGTGCACGGCCGCCTCGGGGGCGCGTTCGGCGTAGGCGAACCGGGCGGGCAGCACGATCCCGTCCAAGACGAACGCACCGTTCGCGGCGTACACCATGTCCGGGAGGCCCGGGACGGGAGTGAGCAGGTCGACGTGGTGGCCGGCCGCGCGGTAGGCCTCGACCAGCGCCGACCACTGGGCGAGGGCCAGCGGCCGGTCCACCGGCACGTGAGGGTCCATCCACGGGTTGATGGCGTAGGAAACGTCGAAGTAGGTGGGTGGACACATCAGGAAGTGCCGCGGCCGGGTGCGCCGCAGCGCGAACGCGGCCCGACCCGGCATAGTGATGGTCACCCTTGCAGGGTAAGGTGCCCCCAACGCAAAAACGATGGTCGTTCGCACGGAACTGAGGGCACTTTGTGGCGTCTTGACGACCTTGATCACAAACTTCTTGCACTGCTGATCGAGAACGGCCGCGAGAGCTTCGCCTCCCTCGGCCAGCGGATCGGGCTGTCCACGGCGGCGACCAAACGCCGGGTCGACCGGCTGCGCTCGGAACGGGTCATCCGCCGCTTCACCGCCGAGGTCGAGGCCGCCGCACTCGGCTGGACCATCGATGCCTTCGTGGAGCTCTACTGCGAGGGCCGGGTGCCGCCCGATCGGATGCGCGAGCTGGTCCGCACCATCCCGGAGGTGGTCGAGGCCTACACCGTCACCGGCGAGGCCGACGGCATCCTCCGCGTCCGCGCCTCCGACACCGCCCAGTTCGAGAAGATCCTCGGCGTCATCCGCAACCACCCCGGCGTCCTGCGCACCCGCTCGGCCCTGGTGCTGTCCCGCCTCTAACGAGGATCGTGAAGGATGCTGCGCCATAGTCGGCACACGATCCTTCACGATCTCGGTAGTAGGTTCTTCAACGTGGTAGCGACCGAGCCGGTGCGGCGGATCCGCGTCACCGACTTCCAGGCGGCCAAGCGCAAGCAGGAGCGGTGGGCGATGCTCACCAGCTACGACCAGTACACCGCGGCTCTGTTCGACCAGGCCGGGGTGTGGGCCCTGCTGGTCGGCGACTCGGCGGCCAACAACGTGTACGGCTACGAGACGACCCTGCCGGTGACCGTGGACGAGCTGTTGCCCCTGGTCCGAGCGGTGGTCAAGTCCACCCGGCGCGCCTTCGTCATCGGGGACCTGCCGTTCGGTTCCTACGAGGACGGCCCTTCGCAGGCTCTGGAGACGGCCATCCGGTTCATGAAGGAGGGCGGCTGCCACGCGGTGAAGTTCGAGGGCGGCGTCCGCGTCGCCGATCAGATTCGCAAGGTCACCGATGCCGGAATCCCGGTGATGGGTCACATCGGCTTCACCCCGCAGAGCGAGCACCAGCTCGGCGGCTACCGCGTTCAGGGCCGCGGCGACGACGCCAAGCGGCTGCTCGAGGATGCCCACGCGGTCGCCGATGCCGGCGCCTTCGGCGTCGTGCTGGAGATGGTGCCGGGCGAGCTGGCCGAGCAGGTCACCGCCGAGCTGGAGATCCCCACCGTCGGCATCGGCGCCGGACCGGAGTGCGACGCCCAGGTGCTGGTCTGGCAGGACATGGTCGGGCTGCGCCAGGGCAAGATGCAGCGCTTCGTCAAGCAGTACGCCAACCTGGCCCAGGTGATCGGCGACGCGGCGGCCAGCTACGTCGACGAGGTACGCCGCGGTGCCTTCCCGACCGCCGAGCACACCTTCTCTGCCGAGCAGGCCCTCAAGCCGTGAAGGTCGCCGGCAGCCTGGCCGAGTACGCCGCGCTGGCCGCCGGCCACCGGGTCGACCCGCCGGCCGCGCTGGTCCCGACCATGGGGGCGTTGCACGACGGCCACCGCTCGCTGATCCGGCTGGCCCGCGCCCGCGCCGAACGCGTCGTGGTCAGCATCTTCGTCAACCCGCTGCAGTTCGGCGCCGGAGAGGACTTCGCCCGCTACCCCCGGCCGTTGGCCGACGACCTGGCGGCGTGTGAGGCCGAGGGCGTCGACATCGTCTTCGCGCCGCAGGCCGCCGACCTGTACGCCGCGGACCGGCAGGTCACCGTCTCGGCCGGACCGCTCGGACAGGTGCTGGAGGGGGCCGCGCGCCCGGGCCATTTCGACGGCGTGCTGACCGTTGTCCTCAAGCTGTTCCACATCGTCGACCCGGCGCTGGCCGTGTTCGGGCAGAAGGACGCCCAGCAGCTGGCCTGCATCCAGCGGATGGTGCGGGATCTGAACCTGGACGTGGAGGTGCTCGGCGCGCCGATCATCCGCGACGCCGACGGGCTCGCCCTCTCCAGCCGCAACGTCTACCTCAGCCCGGCGGAGCGCGCCCTGGCCCGCAGCCTGTCGGTCGCCCTGGACAAGGCCAGCACCCAGTCCTCCGTCGAGGCGTCCCGCGCCGCGGCGTACGAGGTGCTGGACCGTGCGGCCGACGATCCGGCCTTCGCCCTGGACTACGCCACCCTGGTGCACCCGGGCGCGTTCGCCGAGGTGCCCGACGACCACCAGGGCCCCGCCCTCTTCGTGGTCGCGGCCCGGGTCGGCCAGACCCGGCTGATCGACAACGCCACGGTGAGCTTCGGCTGACCATGGACCTCGACGCGGCCGCCGACGAGCTCTACGCCGTCTCTCCAGACGACTTCATGGCCCGGCGCACCGCGATGGCCAAGCAGGCCAAGGAGCACGGCGAGAAGCTGCTGGCCAAGCAGATCGCCGCGCTGCGCAAGCCGACCCGGAGCGCCTGGCTGGTCAACCTGGTCGCTCGGGGCGAGCCGGACCGGGTCGGTGAGCTGGTCGAGCTCGGTGCAGCACTGCAGCAGGCCCAGCAGGCGATGGACGGAGATGAGCTCCGCCGGCTGTCCCGGGACCGCAGGATCTTGATCGACACGCTGGCCCGACGGGCCGCCGAGATCGGCCAGGACCAGGGCTATGCCGCACCGGACGGCGCCATCCAAGAGGTGAGCCAGACGCTGCAGGCGGCACTGGGCGACCCGGCGATCGCGGAGCTGGTCCAGGCCGGACGGCTGCACCAGGCCCTGAGCTACGGCGGTTTCGGCCCGGACGACCTGGCGTCGGCCCTGGCCGCATCGATGCCGGCGAAGAAGAAGACGCCGACCAAGGTCACTTCGACCGAGTCGGACACCGACGAGGCCGAGGACGACAGCCTGGCCAGGGCGGCGGCCGAGCGGGCCCGGGCCGAGGCCGACGCCGCCCAGCAGGCGGCGGAGGAGGCCGAGACCGCGGCCGACGAGGCGACCAGCCGGGCCGACGAGCTCGCTGACCAGGTGGAAGAGCTGCGGCGCCAGCTGCGGGAGACCGAGACGGCCGAGCGCGAGGCACGGGACGCGGCCCGCGCCGCCCGCAAGCACTACACCGAGCTGCGCCGGGCGGCGGCCGCCGCCGAGCAGGCCGCGACGAGGGCGGAAGAGGCCCTCCCTCGCTGACCCTGCGTCCGGTCGACCCGGTCGCAACCATCCGCGCTCGCAGGCTCGCGCTCCCGCCAGACCCATCCACGCTCCCGGGCCGACCGGACGTCGGGTCCGCTCGTCCTCGGCTCAGACCGTCGTCAGGTGCACCAACAGCGCCGACCCACGCCGACCCGGGGGCAGCGTGATCCCCACCGTGGCCAACGCCTGTCCGGTCAACCGCGGGGCCTGGTCTCCGCCCGACCACGCCAGGGTCACCGCCTGCGGGTCGGGCATCCGGGGGCTGACGACCTCGAGCCGATAGGTCCCCGCCGGGTCCAACCCGTCCAGCCGTACCCGGGCGGAGGACCGGTCGTGCCAGACCAGCGCGAACAGCGCCTCGTCCCGCTGGGCCGACACCACGCCGTGCGCCGCGAGGCCGGGTTCGTCGATGTCCAGCCGCACCGTCCGGCCGCCGTGCAGCAGCGGCCGGTGCTCCTTGTACAGACTCAGCCAGCGGTGGATCGCGCGCAGACTGCCTGGCACCTGCCGACACAGATCGATACCCAGGCCCATGGCCCCGAAGAACGCGGCCACCGCCCGGTACCCCGGCGCGGAGCCGTCCTCGGGCTCGTCGTACGCCGGCTGCCACAGCCGCTCCGGGGGCAGCACCTGCACCATGGACCCGAACTCCGTGTGCCGCCGGCCGGTGTCGGCGAGGCCGTCGGCCACCACCGCGCGGCGAGCCATCGCCGCGTCCAGGGACGCCGACACGACAACCAGATCGGGGTAGCGCTCCCGCAGGGCGTCGAGCAGTCGGTACGCCGCCAGCGTGCCGGCGTGCCGGCGCTCCGCCGACCCCGGCCGCCGCGCCCCGACCACCGGCGACCAGGCCACCAGGGACACCGGATGCCGGTCCAGCAGCTTGGTCAGCCGCTCCCAGACGTAGCCCACCGCCGACCGGATCGACAGGTCCAGTACCAGCTCGACCACCCCGTCGCGCTCGACCTCGAGCAGCCACTCCGGGTGGTCGCGGGCGATCGACGACCCCGGGTCGACCTGCTCCAGGTGCAGCGCCAGCCCCACCTCGAGGTCGAGGCCGCGGATCCGATCCAGCAGCCCGGCCAGATCGTCCGGAGGGCCCACCTCCGAGCGCACGTCGTGGTCGGCGTACGGGTCCAACCCGCCGCGTACGCACCAGTCGAGATCGAGCAGGAACGTCTCGACCCCGACCGCCGCGGCGTACTCGGCCAGTCGAAGCATGTCCGCCCGGTCGTGCCCGGCGAACGCCGGCGCCGTCGCGTCGAAGATCACCGGAACCGTTGCCGGCTCGGCGGCGCGAAGCTCGGCGTGCAGCCGGGCCGCCGCCGCGTCGAGGCCGTCGCCCCAGCTCCACAGCACCCACGGTGAGTGGTACGCCTCGCCGCGCGCGAGCACGATCTCGCCGGGCGCGAGCCGTTCGCCGCCCCCCAGGTAGGTCCGGCCGCCCGCCGCCTCGATCGCGTGCGTCACGGCCCCACTGAACGCGATGTGCGTCTGCCAGACCTCACCGCGCCGGTATCCCGAGCGGGCTTCGGCGACCACCACCGGCCGGGGCCGGCCGGCCGCAGCCGGCACCGCGTACGCCCCATCCCGCAACGGGACCGACCGGGGCGGTTGGGCGTCCAGCTCCACGGCGTGGGTGGCGCGCTCGCCGGCGGGCAGCAGCAGGCTGAGTCCGTCCAGCCGGTAGCGCTCGGCCGCCCGGTTGGTCACGCCGGCCCGGCAGCGGACGACCCCGGCGGCGGTCAGCTGGATGGCGATATCGAGGCAGAGCCCGCTGGTTGCGCACTCCCCGGTGACGACGACGGTGTCCGGGCCCTGCTCCGTCAGACCCGGGGAGAGCTCGGGCCGGCTGACCAGCCGAGTGTGCACCTCCGTGAAGGTCGGTCGCGTGGTGTGTCCCTCATGAGTGCCGGTCAGACCGGCGACCTCTCCCCCGCCGCCGCACGGCACGATCGCGTATGGTGCCGCCTCGGCGGCCAGCAGTGTGGTCAGCGACGCGACCGCACCGGGACCGTCGAGCGGACCGAGGTCGACGCCCCAGTGCCGAACCACGGGGAGGCCGGCACTCGGAACCTGCAGCAGCAGGCTGACGCCGCCCGACCGGAGATGGATCAGGGTCGCCTCACTCTCCAGCCCGGCCTGTCCGACGGTGGACCCGGTGCGGACGGCGTGGGTGTGGAGCATGAACGTCCCCCAAGAAGCATTTCAGTTCTCAGTGACAGTAATGGATTCGCGCGACAACATACTCACGCCTCGCCGTGGGTGGAGGTCGATCTTCGCGCCGCCAAGAGCCGCCGGTCGGCGGTGTGACACCATCGGCGACGGGCGGGAACGAGAGGATCAACTGATGACGGATGGCACGCGAGGTCGCTGTGCGGTCGTCGCCAACCCGATCAAGGTGTCCGACGGCTTCCGCGGCGCGGTGACCGAGGCGCTGCGCGAGAGCGGCTGGGCCGAGCCGCTGTGGCTGGAGACCTCCGAGAACGACCCGGGCCGGTCGATGACGGCCACCGCCGTCGCCGAGGAGGTCGACCTGGTCATCGCCGCCGGTGGGGACGGGACCGTACGCGTGGTCGCCGACGGGCTGGCGGGCACCGGAATCCCGATGGGCATCGTTCCGGAGGGCACGGCGAACCTGTTGTCCCGCAACCTGGACATCCCGCAGAACGAGCTCGAGGCGATCTCGGTCGCCCTGACCGGCAAGACCCGCACCATCGACCTGGTCAAGATGTCGGTGGACGGGTCCGAGGGCGAGCACTTCGCGGTGATGGCCGGGATGGGCATCGACGCGATGATCATGGACGAGACCGATCCTGAGCTGAAGTCCAAGATCGGCACCGGCGCGTACTTCGTGGCCGCCGCCAAGGCGCTGGGCCGGCTGCCGGTGCCGATGCGGATCAAGGTCGACAACCATCGGGTTCACCGGCGCCGGGCGATGATCTGCGTCGTCGGCAACGTCAGCACGCTGGCGGGCAACATCGTGCTGATCCCGGGGGCCAAGCCGGACGACGGGATACTGGACGTCTACGTCGCCTCGCCGCACCGGTTCACCCAGTGGATCCGGGTGTTCCTACGACTGATCACCCGCCGTCGCCAGAACGGGGACCGGGTGGACCAGTGGCGCGGGCAGCGGGTCGAGGTCGTACTGGAGCGGCCGGACAACTACCAGCTGGACGGCGACGTCGTGGGCGAGCTGCGCCGGCTGGTCGCCGAGATCCAGCCGCAGGCGTTGTCGGTCCGCGTACCCGCCTGACGTCCCAAGCAGCCCACGACGCGCAGGTTTCTCACTCTCTCCATAGGTTGCAACCTGGGTTGAGGGTGAACATCCCACGCTGCGTGGGAAACCAACAGGTGAGTTCCGCCAGAAGGGTGAGGTAGAGGCTGCCCCGGTAGAGTCGGGCGGACTCGGCGCATCCGCACCGCAGGAGGTCGTCCATGTCGCGCACCGTGCTGGTCACCGGCGCCTCGGGGTTCGTCGGGTCTCACCTGAGCCAGGCCCTGGTCGACCGCGGGGTCCGCGTACGCGCCATGACCCGCAAGCCCGACGAGTACGACGGACCGGGCGAGCCGGTCGAGGGTGACATCGCCGACCGGGACAGCCTGCAGCGCGGCCTGGCCGGTGCCGACGCGGCGTACTACCTGGTCCACTCGCTGTCCCACGACGACTTCGAGCAGAAGGACGCCGAGGGCGCCCGCAACTTCGCCGCGGCCGCCGGCGAGGGCGGGCTCGAACGGGTCATCTACCTCGGCGGCCTCGGTCGCGACGACGCGAACCTGTCGGCCCACCTGCGGTCCCGACGCGAGGTGGAGCGGCTGCTGGCCGCCGGACCGGTTCCGGTGACCGTGCTCCGAGCGGCGATCGTGATCGGGCACGGCGGCATCTCCTGGGAGATCACCCGGCAGCTGGTCGAGAACCTGCCGGCCATGATCGTGCCACACTGGGCGACCACCAAGACCCAGCCGATCGCGCTGACCGATATCGTCCGCTACCTGGTCGGCGTGCTCGACCCGGTCGAGGCGCGGGGCCGGACGTTCGAGGTGGGCGGGGCTGACGTCCTCACCTACGCGGAGATGATGCAGCGGGTCGCGCGGCTGCACTACCACCGGCGGCTGCCGATGCTGGCCGTACCGCTGCTGACCCCGCGGCTGTCGTCGCACTGGCTGTCCTTCGTCACCGACGTGGACACCGACACCGCGCGGAACCTGGTCGACTCGATGAGCAACGAGGTCGTGGTCACCGACCACTCGATTGCCGATATCGTGCCCGGCCGACCGATGGGGTACAACGACGCCGTACGCGATGCGTTCCGGCAGCGGGCCGAGGCGCTCGGCGAGCCGGTGCCCCCGGAGGCGGCGCGTCCGGCCGACACGTCCAAGGCGGCCGGCAGCGGTTCCTCGCCGTGAGCGAGCGGCGGGCGCGCTGGGTCGGCCGGGCGGTCGGGATCGTGCGGCCGGTGCTGATCGACAAGGTCGAGCGCGACCACTGGCAGACCGACGCGGCGTTCAAGCGGCGCCGGATCGTGGTGGCGATCACCCTGGTGTGCGGGGCGACCCTGCTAGGTCTGTCCTTCGCCACCGAGCAGGGAGACCCGCTGTTCTACCCGCTGACCTTCGGGCTGGCCACGGTCTGGGCGGTCGGCAGCTTCGCCTCCGGCCCGCTGCACCTCGGACACATCAGCTTCCGGGGCGTGCGGCGCCGGCCGATCATCACTCCGATCCTGGTCGGGCTGGTGCTGGCCGCGATCTTCGCGGTCGGCGGGCTGATCATCCGGACCATCCCGCCGCTGGCCAGCCTGACCGAGGACGTGATCGGCTACGCGCGGGCCAACAACCTGTGGATCGTGTTCGTGATCCTGATCGTGAACGGGATCGCCGAGGAGCTGTTCTTCCGCGGCGCTCTGTTCGCCGCCATCGGCGTGCGTTACCCCGTGCTGATCTCGACGATCATCTACGCCCTGGCCACGGTGGCCGGTGGCAACCCGGTGCTGGTCTTCGCGGCCGCTGTGCTGGGCGCGGTGGTCGGGCTGCAGCGTCGAGCCGGCGGCGGCGTACTCGCACCGATCCTGACCCATCTCACGTGGTCGTCGGCGATGCTGTTCGCGCTGCCGCCGATCTTCGCCGGCTTCAGCTGAGGCGGTCGGCTCAGGCGGCGGGCGGCGGTCCCTGGTAGCGGTTCTCCTGGACGTGCTTGGTCCGGCCACGCGAGAACTGCATGAACAGACCGATGACCAGAGCGAGCACACCCCCAACGATCAGGATGATGCCCAACGTGCCGTCGGTGAAGAACGGCACGTCACCCTGCAGCGCGAAGAGCACGATCAGCCCTATGACGACCAGGACGATGCCGATTCCGATTCCCATGTTTACACAGTAAACCGGTTTGCCCGCCAGCGGGCTAGCTGGCCTTCTTCGCCGCCTTCTTCTTGGCCGGGGCCTTCTTGGCGGCGGTCTTCTTCGCCGGCGTCTTCTTCGTGTCCTTGCTGTCCGCCGTCGACTTCGTGGCCGGCGTCTTCCGCGCCGCCCGGTTGCGCTCGACGCTCTGCCGCAGCGCCTCCATCAGGTCGATCACCTCGGCCTCGTCGGCCTTCTCGCCCTCTTCGCCGAAGGTCGCCGCCGTGTCCAGCTTGTCGCCCTGTTCCAGCTTGGCCGCGATCAGCTTCTTGAGCTGGTCCTGGTACTCGTCGCTGAACTTCTCCGGGGCGAAGTCGGTGGCCATGTTGTCGACCAGCGACGCTGACATCTTCAGCTCCTGCGGCGACACCTTGGGGCTCTCGTCGAGCGAGTCGAAGTCCGCCTCGCGGACCTCGTCGTCCCACAGCAGGGACTGCAGCATCAGCACCTTGCCCCGCGCCCGGAGCGCGCCCAGCCGGGTCTTCTGCCGCAGCGAGAACTGCACGATCGCGGTGCGGTCGGTCTCCTCGAGGGTCCGCCGGAGCAGCGCGTACGCCTTGGTCCCGACCTTGTCCGGCTCCAGGAAGTAGCTACGGTCGAACATGATCGGGTCGATCTGCTCCGACGGCACGAACTCGACGACCTCGATCTCCTTGCTGCGCTCCTCGGGCAGCGACTTGAGGTCGTCCTCGGTGAGCACGACCGTGGTCGAGCCCTCGGCGTACGCCTTGTCGATGTGCTCGTAGTCCACGACCTTGTTGCACACCTCGCACTTGCGCTGGTACCGGATCCGGCCCCCGTCGGCGTCGTGCACCTGGTGCAGACCGACGTCGTGGTCCTCGGTCGCGCTGTAGAGCTTCACGGGCACGTTGACCAGCCCAAACGTGATGGCGCCCTTCCAAATCGACCTCATAGCCCTATCTTGGCTGCTCGCGCATCGCGCTCCAAGCCCCCTACTTCGTCGTCACTCGTCGACGAAAAGGGTGTCGACTCGCTTCTCCTCAGCACGGCGGCGCGCGACTCCCGACGCTCGCAGCGCACATACGCTGACCCCATGGCCAAGGCGGCGCGGGAGCAGACCGTTACCGTCGACGGCCGCCTGATCAAGATCAGCAACCTGGACAAGGTGCTCTACCCGCAGACCTCGACCACCAAGGCCGACGTGCTGGCCTACTACGCCGAGGTCGGGCCGACCATGCTCCCCCACCTCTACGAGCGACCGGCGACCCGGAAGCGTTGGCCGGACGGGGTGGCTCCGGGGAAGGACGGCAAGCCGCCGACGGTGTTCTTCAACAAGGACCTGGGCACCGGCACCCCGGACTGGGTGGTGCGGCGCAAGATCGTCCATCGCGACCACGACAACTACTATCCGGTGGTCAACGACCTGGCCACGCTGACCTGGCTGGCCCAGCTCGCCGCGCTGGAGATCCACGTGCCGCAGTGGAAGTTCGGCCGGAACGGGCAGCCGCGCAACCCCAACCGGCTGGTGCTCGATCTCGACCCGGGTCCCGGGGTGAGCCTGGCCGACTGCGCGGAGATCGCCCTGCTCGCCCGCGACATCCTCCGCGACATCGGCCACGATCCCGTGCCGGTGACCTCCGGCAGCAAGGGGGTCCACCTGTACGCGCCGCTGGACGGGTCCCAGTCGCCGGAGCAGGCGACCGAGGTTGCCCGAGAGCTGGCGCGGGCGCTGGAGGCCGACCACCGCGACCGGGTGATCAGCTCGATGAAGCGCTCGGAACGCGACGGCAAGGTGTTCATCGACTGGAGCCAGAACAACGGGGCGAAGACCACCATCTCGCCCTACTCGCTGCGGGGTCGCGACCGGCCGATGGTCGCCGCGCCGCGGACCTGGGAGGAGATGGCCGACCCCGACCTCGCCCAGCTGGACTACACCGACGTGTTGGAGCGGATCCGGGAGCAGCCGGACCCGATGGCCGCGATGGCCGACCCGGAGGCGCCGGAATCGCGGGTGAGTGGCCCGGACCGGCTGGCCACCTACCGCAGCATGCGGGACGCGGCCAAGACCCCGGAGCCGGTTCCGGCGGAGCCCGCATCGGACACTGCCCGCGGCTTCTCCTTCGTGATCCAGGAACACCACGCCCGCCGGTTGCACTACGACTTCCGGCTGGAGCGCAACGGCGTACTGGTCAGCTGGGCGGTGCCCAAGGCCCCGCCGACCGACCCCAAGGTCAACCACCTGGCCGTACAGACCGAGGACCACCCGCTGGAGTACGGCACGTTCGAGGGCACCATCCCGCGGGGGGAGTACGGCGGCGGCGAGGTGACGATCTGGGACTCCGGCAGCTACAAGCTGCACAAGTGGCGGGAGGGCAAGGAGGTCATCGTCACCCTGTTCGGCCGCCCGGACGGCGGGTTGGGCGGCGTACGCAAGTTCGCTCTGATCCATACCGGGAGCAGCAGCTCGCAGGCCGACAAGAACTGGCTGATGCATCTGATGGCCACCGACCCGGAGGATCTGGAGAGCGCTTCGACAGGCTCAGCGCACCTAACGGCTGGGCACCTCGCCGAGCCAGTCGAGTTTCCCGAGCCCATCGCCCCGATGCTCGCCACGCTCAAGAAGCCGGAGGAGTTCGGGAACGAGCACGGCTGGGCGTTCGAGATGAAGTGGGACGGCGTACGCACGGTCGCCTACCTGGCCGGCGGCCGGGTCAAGCTGCTCAGCCGCAAAGGCCGCGACGACACGGCGGCGTACTTCGACGTGGTCGACGACCTGGCCGCGCTCCCGGCCGAGACCGCCGTTCTGGACGGGGAGGTGGTGGTCATCAACCCCAAGGGCAAGCCGGACTTCGGACTGCTGCAGCACCGGATCAACCTCACCCGGCCCGCCGACATCGAGCGGGCGGCCAAGGAGCGACCAGCCCAGGTGATGCTCTTCGACATCCTGCAGCTGAACGGCCAGTCCCTGGTCAAGAAGCCGTACGCCGAGCGACGGGCGATCCTGGAGAACCTGGTCCAGCCGAAGCCGGGGTCGCGGCTGCAGGTGCCGCCGGTGTTCGACGGTGGCCTGGAAGCGGCTCTCGGCATCGCCCAGGAGCTGCGGCTGGAGGGCGTGGTGGCGAAGCGGGTCGACTCGGTCTACCAGCCCGGTCGGCGAGCGCTGACCTGGCTCAAGATGAAGATCCACCCGCATCAGGAGGTCGTGATCGGCGGCTGGAAACCTGGCCAGGGCCGGCGGGAGGGCGGGATTGGGTCGTTGCTGATGGGCATCCCGACGCCCGACGGCCTGCTGTACGTCGGCAAGGTCGGCTCGGGCTTCGACGACCGGATGCTCGACGACCTGATGGCGCTGCTGGGGCCGCTGGCCCGGGCAACGTCGCCGCTGGTCGGGGTGCCGCGGGAGGATGCTCGCGACGCGCGTTGGGTGCAGCCGGAGGTCGTCGGCGAGGTCAGCTACGGCGAGCTGACCGAGCCGGGCCGGATGCGCCATCCCGTCTGGCACGGGCTGCGGGTCGACAAGACACCCGACGAGGTGGTCTGGGAGGGCCCGCCGCTGCCCTAGGCCTCGTCGATGGCAGACAAGCTCAGCCCGCGGTGGGCGGCGAGCCGCTCGGCCTGCTGCTCCAACGCTTCAAGGGCCCGGGCGCGCACCTTGTCCCAGAGCTCCAGCCGCAAGGTGAAGCGCTTCCCGGTCGTCTTGGGTCGCCAGGTCCCGACGATGTCGGTCCCGACCAGTACCGCGCCGGGACGACCCAAGGTCGGCCACAGCGCCTTGTGCCGGGACTTGTCCGGCACCAGCAGGTCGCGGTCGCGGCCCTGCAGCAACAGGTCGAAGCCGCCGAGCAGCCGCACCAGGCCGGCATCCGGCTTCGGCGCCTCGCCACCCAGCCACCAGCGCTCGGCCCCGGCCACCTTGACCGGCACCGCGTCCTCGGGCCAGTGCGCCTTGACCTCCTTCACCGAGGTCTCCAGGAAGCCGGCCACGTCAGCGGGCCGCGCGGGCCCCAGGAAGCGCAGGTAGTTGCGGATCGGCTGCAGGTGCTTCGGCGCGGCCAACGGATCATGAGCCGGCCCAGGCGTACGCCGCGGCCAGCCCGGGATCCGCCGCAGCACCGGCGGCGACGTTCCCGGCTCCAGCTCGAGCCCGGCGTAGAGGGCGGACAGCCGGAACGCCTGCTCCGGAGCGTGCAGCGCACCGCACGGAACGCAGTACTTGAGGTAGGGCTCGTCGAGGACCGCCGTCAGCCGGGTGGAGACCTCGCCCTTTGCCATGGGCCGGGTCACCACGGTCCGCATCTTCGCCGCGATCTGTGCCAGCCCGGCCGATATCGGCACGCCCGCCGCCTTCAGCGTCTTGTCCGCACCGAGCACCCGCTTGGCCGCATCGTCCTCCGACCACGGCGACGTCGCCACGAAGGCGTCGAAGAGCTCCGACCGCCGGTAGAAGTGTGGCGAGCCGCGCAGCGTCCAGGCCAGAGCGACGTCGTCACTGGCCTCCAGCTCCTCGGTCCCAGCGACCGACACCCCGCGGTTGACCAGCGCCCAGCTCGCGCCGTCGCGACCGGTGTCCTGGACCCCGACATCGAAGATCGCCGCACTGGTCGGCCCCCGCCGCGACGACGGCGAACGGTCGAGCTGCTGGGCCTGGATCCGGTACGCCAGCACGTCGGCACGCGTTCTCACCCCGTCGAACCTAGCCGCTCCGGCCGCATCCTTTCCCACGGAGGCTTTCGTGGTCGGTACGCCCGTTCCCGCTAGGGCTGGTCGGGCCCGGTCTTCACGAACAGGCAGAACGGATGGCCGTCCGGGTCGAACAGGACGCGTACGTCGTCCTGCGGCTGGAAGTCGGCGAGGGTGGCGCCGAGCTCGAGGGCCCAGCGCACGCTGGCCTCGAGATCGTCGACCTCGATGTCGAGGTGCTGGGTCGCGTTCTGACCGTCCGCCGTGCTCGGCCAGATCGGCCGGGTGTGGTAACGCTCGTACTCGAAGTTCAGCGTCAGTCCCGAACCGGCCGGCGGCCGAACCTGCGCCCACCCACCGCGGATCGGGTCGCCCGGAATGGCCGGATCATCGGCGGTGACCGGCTGATCGAGCAGGCGGGCGTAGAAGTGCGCCAGGTCGTGGGGCCGTGACGTCCCGATG
This sequence comes from uncultured Actinomycetota bacterium, assembly GCA_963808435.1. Classification (GTDB taxonomy): domain Bacteria; phylum Actinomycetota; class Actinomycetes; order Propionibacteriales; family Propionibacteriaceae; genus Microlunatus. The sequence goes on from CAWEFW010000032.1 coordinate 42,763, forward strand.
GTGACCGCGTTGGCCCGGAGCCGCAGCGACGACAGATTCTCGGAGCTCATCGGCCCATTCTGAAACAGTGGGTTGCCCATCATGCCACTGGACACAGCCGGTTCACGCGTTCGCGGCCGTTCCTTGCGTCCGCGACAGCTCCAGTGGGTGGGACCGGAGCGTCAGCGGGTGGTCGGCGGGCCGGCGGCGAGGGCGGCGGCCAGGCCAGGGGCCAGCGGCAGTCGGGGGATCAGCGTCGCCTGGACGGCGTGGTAGAGGTCGGGCTTGCCCGGCCAGACGGTGCCGATGACCTGGTTCTGGGCGTCGAGCTGGTGGTGCCAGGAGCCGTGCTCACGGTCGATCAGGTGGCGTTCCGCGTACGCCCACCAGGTCCGGGCGTGGTCGGCGTAGCGCTGCTCGCCAGTCCGCCGATGCAGGGCGGCGGCGGCCGCGACGCCCTCGGCCACCACCCAGTGCATCCGGTCGCGCACCACCGGCCGCCCCGACCAGTCGGTCGTGTAGACGAACCCGTCGGCGCCATCCACCGCCCAGCCGTCGGCCGCCGCGCGCTCGAACAGCCCGATGGACGCCGGGACCAGCCAGTCCGGCGCATCCTCGTTGAGCGAGGCCTCCAGGTGCAGCACCAGGCGGGCCCACTCCAGGCCGTGGCCGACGGTTGCCCCGTACGGCTGGAACGGGTCGTCCGGGCGGTCCGCGTTGTGCTCCAACTGCGGTCGCCAGTCGCGGTCGAAGTGCTCCGGGATCCGCCAGCCCTGCGGTCCGGCAAAGTCCTGCACCACTCGGCGGGCGATGCCCAGCGCCCGCTCGCGCAGCGACTCGTCCCCCGTGGCGTCGGCGGCGGCCAGCAGCGCCTCGACGGAATGCATGTTGCTGTTGAGGCCGCGGTAGGAGTCGAGGCGCGTGAACCCGCGATCCCAGGCGTCCACGAAGAGGCCGGCCTCGGCGTCGAAGAACCGCTCGTGCCAGACGGCGAGCGCCTCCTCGAGCAGGTCGTCGGCCCCGGGTAACGCCGCCATCCGGGCCGAGCAGGCAGCGAGCACCACGAACGCATGGGTGTAGCAGGCCTTCTCGTCCGGGGTCTCGCTGTCGGCGTCGACCGCGGTGAACCAGCCGCCGGCTTCGGTGTCGCGCAGCCGGCCGAGCAGCCCGCTCAGGCCTGCCGCCGCGAGATCGGCATCCCCGGACCGGCCCAGCAGGTGACCAAGGCAGTACACGTGGGTCATCCGGGCGGTGATCCAGGTGAACACCGGGCGGCCCAGGTCGGGCTCGCCCCGCTCGTCCAGCCACGCCGCGCCGCCCGCGGGATGCGGGAAGTGGCGCCCGAAGTCCAGCAGCCGGTCGCACTCCGCGGCCAGCACATCGGTCGGCACGCCCACGTCTGCTGTCATGGTGGGCGACTCTAACGAGCCGTCAGCGCAGGTCGGCGCGCAGGACCGTCTCGTCTCTGGGGGCGTAGCGGATCTCCACGGCCTCGATCTGCCGGACCTTGAGCCGGGTGGTCCCGTCGGGAGTCATCGTCCGGTTGGGCTTGACCGGCCACACCTTGAGCTGGGAGGCGTTGCCGTCCCGGTCCACGACGTAGATGGTGTAGTCCGCGTTCCCGTACCCACCGCCGGGCGACGGCTCGTTGGACTGGCCGTAGACGCACTGCACCTCGATCTTCGTGCCGTCGTCGATCGGGATGACATCGACTACGGCGGTCAGCGCGGTCGGCCGGACGGACTCGAACGCGACTCGCCGCGGCGCGGACGCGAAGGGCGGCAGCCCCACGGCGTACGCGATCCCGCCAAGGACCAGCACCAGAGCGGCCGCCGCCCCGACCAGCGTGCGGGCCAGCCGCCAGCGCCGGTCCGGCCGCGCCCGAATCCGGGCCAGCAGGTCCGGCGGCGGCCCGTCGTCGAGCACCTCGGCACCCGGGGCGGCAGCGAGCAGAGCGCCGTCCTCGGGCGGCACCTGGGCCAGCAGGCCGGGCAGGCCGGCGAGCTCGGAGACCGCGGCCTGGCAGGCCGGGCAGCCGGCCAGGTGTTCCTCGTACTCGCGCCTCTCGACCGGCGAGAGTGCCCCCAGCACGTACGCCGCGTCCCACGTGGCGAACCGGTCGGACAGTGCGCTCACGGCCGGGTCACCCCCTTCTCCTGCAAGATCAACTTCAACGTGCGCAGCCCGTAGTGGAGCCGCGACTTCACCGTTCCCTCGGGAATGTGCAGCCGGGCCGAGATGTCGGCCACGGACCGCCCCTCGAAGTACGCCGCGCTGATCACCGTCCGGTGCTCCACCGACAGTCCGCCCAGCGCGTCCGCGATCAGCCAACGGTCCAGCACCACGCTGGTCGCATCGCCGACCGCGCGGTCAATCGGCTCCTCCGTCCGCTGCTCGCGTCGCGACGCCGCACTCCGCCAGCGGTCGATGATCAGGTTCCGCGATGCCGTGAACATCCAGGCCCGAGCTGCGCCGTCGTCGCGCTGACCGAGCCCCGGATCCTTCCAGGCTTTGAGCAGCACCTCCTGGACCACGTCCTCCGACAGCTCACGGTCCCGGGTCAGCCGCATCGCGAACCGCCACAACTCGGCCGCGTGCCGGTCGTGCAGCTCCTGAAGCGCGGCCTCCCGCTGCCCGCCCAAGCGACCTCCTCCCGCGTTCCGGCGACGCGCCCCCGAGTCTCGACCCATCCTCACCAGTGGTGACGACGCCGCCGGTCACCGGGTTCATCGGCGAGCCCTCTCGTACGCGACTCGGAGACCGGCGATGGACCCGGCCAGGCAGTCGGCGGAGCCGACCTCAGCGCCAACCGTCAGCCGCGTACGCTCGGCCGTCCGGCCGCGTGGCTGTGGCCGTCCATCGGATAGTCGCCCGGGCAGAGCACCAGCAGCGACAGGCCCTCGTGCGGGCCGAGGCTGACCGCGAAGCTGTGCAGGTCGTCGACCTGGCCGAGCTCCTCGTCGGTGAACATGTCCACCAGCACGCTGCCGGGCACCAGCCGCTCGGAGATCACGCTGCCCCAGATCGGCTGCGCCGAGAAGTTCAGCACGGTCACCTGCTCGGCGTCGCTGAGCTCGTGCACCATCACCAGCATCGCCTTGTTGGACACCTGGGGCACGTCGACCTGCTTCGCCGACGCGATGCCGTAGCGCTTGCGGACGGCCAGGATCTTGCTCAGCCGCCGGACGAAGGAGTCCGGGTCCTGGAGCTGCTCCGGCAGCGAGCCGTAGAGGGCGGTGCCCCGGGGCATCTTGGACTTCGACTCGACGGCGTCGGGCCGGAAGTCCATCAGGTCGTACGCGGACCGGTGGATCCAGCGGGTGTCGCCGTCCCCCAGCAGCCAGCCGATCTGCTTCCGGTCCAGGGTCAGCGCGCCGACCAGGTCCCAGCCGGACAGGGCGAACACGCCCGGCTGGAGCGCGTTGAACATCGCCAGCAGCAGGTGCGCGTTCTTGATCTGCTCGACCTGCTCCTCGGTCAGCTTCCGGATGTCGGGGAAGTCCAGCGAGGCGGCGATGATCGTGGCGGTGGTGGAGGCGATCCCGTTCTGGGTGAACGTCAGGTTGTACGGGTGCTCGTCCCCGGTCAGGTGCTCGAGCAGCTCCTGGCGGACGGTGACCGCCAGCTCGTGCCCGCTGAGATCCTTGCCGCGGAACGTGAACCGGTCCTCGGCGTGCAGCGTCTCGAAATGGACGAGCTCGTAGGTCATCTCGTCGTGGTTCTGCAGGGCATGGACCAGCGCGACCGGCTCGACTCCCATGTCCCGGGCCAGGTTGAGGGTCAGCCGGACGAACTCGGTGTCCCCGGTCGCCATGGCGTGGTGGTACGCGGGTCGGGTGATGAAGTCGTAGGACAGGTCGGCCCCGCGCTCGGAGCTGGACTTGATGTCGTCGATGGTGAGGTTGAGCTCTTGGAAAGTGAACCCACCCACCTTGCGGACCATGCTGGCGATCAGCTGGTTGGCCGCCTCGGACAACGGATGCCCCTCCGACCAGGCCGGGGAGTCCTCCGAGCTCTTCTCCACGCCGAGGAAGCCGTTGGCGTCCAGCCGCAGCGCGCCGCTGCCCAGGTCGCCCAGCGAATGCAGGGCATCGCCGATCACCAGCCGCATCCCGGCGAAGCTCGGGTCCAGCCAGTTGATCGAGGGCTGGCCCTCCTTGAAGTAGTGCAGGTACACCCAGCGGCGCTTGACCCCGTCCGGCCCCTCGACCGGCGCCGTGGCGCTCCAGTTGGTGTCCTTGACCCCGGGCTTGTAGAAGATCACCCGCTGCATCCGGCCGATGATGTAGCCGTGTTTGGCCAGCTGGTCCTCGGCCTCGGAGTCCAGGTTGACCGAGTCCCTGCCCCGGCTCACCGTAGGCAGCAGATGCCAGTCCTTCTCGTCGATCTCCACCATGTGGTAGATCCCGGGGTAGTCGCCGACCTTCATCTCGGCCAGCCGGAAGTCTGCGCCCTTGCCGGTGTGGCCGGGAACGATGTCGTCCAGCACCAGGCCCAGATGGCTGGCCGCCACCTCGCACATGGTCCGGAACTCCTCCTCGGTGCCGAACGCGTCGTCGATCGAGGTGCTGATCCGGTCGAAGTGTCCGTCGACGCTGGGCGTCGGCTCCCATCCGAGGATGCCCCCGGCGTTCTTCACCGGGCCGGTGTGCAGGCCGTCGATGCCGATCTGCTCGAACGCCGACCACAGGCCCTCGTCGCCCAGCGAGCCCAGGAACGTGGTGCCCGGCTTGGTGATCATGGAGATCGGGTAGGCGGTGAACCAGACCGAGGCCTTCTCCACAGCCGCCCGCGGGTCAGGGTTGGCGAACGGGTTCTGCCACATGCTCCCCTGGCCGGAGAACTGGGTGGCGAACAGCTGGGCGTCGGCCAGCATCGACTGCTCTCTCAGCCACGTCACGTACTCGGCATTGCCCCCGTACGAGCGCCCGTTGCGTCCGCCGATCAGCCGCGGGAACAGTCGCAGCCGGGCGCGGGGCCGCAGCCGCTTGGGCCGGGCAGGGTAGAACTGCTCGTCGTAGCTGATCTCGCTGGCCTCGTGGTGCGCCTCTGGGAGGTCCTCGCGGTCGGCGTCGATGTCGTCGCTCATTGATCTCCTGTTCGCGACGGTGGCAAGCAAACGTCGTAAAGGCTAGTGCACCAGACCGGTGCGGCGAGATCCCGACTCGGACTCGATACGACGGGAACTCCCTTGTCACGTTCGGATGTCGCCGCTCACTCTGGTCACGTGGCAGGGAAGTGACGCGACGAAGGAGGGCCTAGCGGCGGCGGCCGCGCCAGGTGGGGCTGCCCAGCCGGTTCTCGACGGCATGGTCGAGGTCGACGCCGAGCTGGCGGGCCAGGATGGCGGCGGCGATCATCACCTCGGCCAGCTGGTCGCCGACCTCGGCCGAGCTCTGCCGCTCCAGCCCGCCGCTCAGCGCTCGGCGCAGCCGGCGGACACTCTCGCCCGAGGCCTCGGCCAGGCGGAGCCCGGTGTCGGTGAGGCTCTCCACGCCGTCGCGCTGCCGCAGCCCGTCGGCCAACGCGGCGATCCGCGGGTCGGTGGCGATCAGCGCGAGGTCGGGGTCGGGCTCGCCGCCGAGGATCAGGAACCGGTAGCCGACGATCTCGGCCGAGAAGCCGCGCTCCCCCGTCGGCATCCGGCGCAGGTCGGTGACCGCGACCCCGGTCGCCCGGTGCAGCAGGAACAGCCCACTCAGCTCGTGCGTCGGCACGTGCAGCTGCAGCTCCACGCCCAGCCCGCGCGGCAGCGCATCGATCGGCCGGGACGTCGCCGTCACCAGGACCACCCGGGCCAGAGCCAGGGACACACAGGCCCGTGGCTTGAGACCGCTTCGAGCCGTCTCGTACTCGAACTTCCAGCCCGCCTGGCTGAAGACCGACGCAGCCGCGTACGGATCCTCGGTGACCAGGAGAGGAGCGAGCATCACAGACTCCCGACATCGTGGGGTGCGCTTGAGCAACTCTTGCACACCAAGGGAAAAGTGGCGCAGTCTAAACTCGCAGCCGAGATGGCGCGGCGTGTCCGGATGATCATGGTTCTGGTCACCCTGCTGGTGTTTTCGGCCTGCAGCGGGACCCCGGCGCCGTCGAGCCGCACCCTGGACTGGTCGGCGGTCGAGCTGCCCGACGGTCTGCACCCCTCCTCCCTGGCCGTCGCCGGGGACCGGCTGCTGGTCGGTGGGCGCAGCGCGACCGGCGGCGAGCATCCCGGGCTGGCCACCGTGGCCGCGGACGGCACTGTGACGCCGCTGACCCTGAAGCCCAACAGCCCGTACGCCAAAACTGCCGACCTGGCCTCGTTGGCCACCGACGGAAGCATCGTGTACGCGCTGGGCAAGGCCCACGGCGGCGCCCACTCGAACTTCCGCTGGACCACCTGGCAGGGCTCGGCCGACACGGGTCTGGTCGAGTACCCGCAGAGCTTCTACACCTTCGGCGGGTGGGAGGCCGGCGGCCTGCTCGACGTGGTCCTGACCACTGACGGGCCGGCCATCGCCGGGAGCTGGTCCTCCCCCGACGGCACCGGGCTGGACGCGGCGGTCTGGGTGCTGAACGGCAAGCGCTGGAAGCGGCAGGAGTCGGCCGGCGGCGCCCTGGCCAACACCCGGGACGTCCAGGTCGCTCCCCGGGCGGCGGCGGCGATCGGCTCGACCATGATCATCAGTGGTTCGGTGATCACCTTCCCGGACGGGGTGCAGCAGAGCGCGGCCGTCTGGACCCGGTCAGGGACGACGGGTCCCTGGCTGCTGGTCCGGCTCCCGGACCCCGGAAAGACGAGCGAGGCCCTGTCCACGGCCTGCGCCGACCCGTGCTGGATCGCCGGCATCGCTGACGGGCAGGTCGCCCTGTGGCGGCTGGAGGCCGACGGCAGCACAGCCCGGGAGGCCGCGCTGCCCCGACAACCGGTCGACGTCGACGGACCGGGGCCGCGGGCGATCGTCGTCAGGGGCCGCCCCGGTGTGCTCTCCAGCGTCGACGGGAGAACCGCGCTGCTGCTGAGCGACGAGCGGGGCTGGACCACCATCGCCGGCCCGGATGGCGCGGTGCAGGATGCCACCGTCCTGGGCGACCGGCTCTATGCGGCGATCGATGACGGCGCCGGTAGCCGTCTGTGGGTGGCGCCCCTCTGAAGTGGTCTGGCGGCTCGCGCCCGGCCGACGCTCGCCGCCTAGCCCCTGAGTGCCGCCAGGGCGCGGACGGCCAGCGGGTAGCCGGCCACGCCGAGGCCCACGATGATCCCGGCGGCGTGGGCCGAGACGTAGGAGTGGTGCCGGAACGGCTCGCGGGCGTGCACGTTGCTGATGTGCACCTCGATGACCCGGACGCCGCCGCCGGCGATGGCGTCGGCCAGCGCGATGCTGGTGTGGGTGTACGCGCCGGCGTTGAGCACCACCCCGGCCAGCTCGCCGTCCCGTTGGGCGGCGCCGGCCTGCTGCACCCAGTCGACCAGCTCGCCCTCGGCGTTGGTCTGCCGGAAGTCCAGGTCCCAGCCCAGCTCGTCGGTCACCGCCCGGCAGGCCTTCTCCACGTCGGCCAGGGTCGCGGTGCCGTAGGTCTCGGGCTCGCGTACGCCGAGCAGGTTCAGGTTGGGGCCGTTCAGCACCCAGACGGCGGTCATGGAGGAAATCGTGTCACGCCGGGAGGACGCCGACGAAGAACTCCCGCGGCCGGTGCTCCTCGGTGGTGATCTCGACGACGCTGCGGGCGGCGAAGCCGGCGTCGGTCAGTATGCGAATCCACTGCTCGCGGGAGAACAGGCCGAGGACGTGGGTGTCCTGAGCCACCTCCACCGTGCCGTCGGGCTGGCGGATCAGAAAGGCGTACTCGGTGGTCGAGGTCGAGTCGGTGGGGTCAGGGTCGGTGGTCCAGGACAGGTAGCGGACGCCGCGGCCGTCTGAGCCGTCGTGCCCACCACAGTCGGTCGAGGATGCGAAGTTCTCGACGAGGTCGTCGGGGACCAGAACCGCGATGCCGCCCGGTCGGCAGTGCGCGTACGCGGTCCGCACCGCCTGGCGCAGGTCGTCCTCGGTGGTCATGTACTCGATCGCATCGTGCACGAAGACCGCGTCGAACTCCCGGTCCAGGCGGACGGTGCGCATGTCGCCGACATGATGCGTGCACTCGGGGTTGAGCCGCTCGGACACCGCGACCATCGCCGGCGACAGGTCGACCAGGGTGAGGTCGAACTCGGCCTTGAGGTGGAAGGCGTTGTTGCCGCCCCCGCTGCCCAGCTCGAGCAGGGTCGGCCGCTGGCCGGGCGCAGTCGAGGTGGTCGTACGAAGCAGCGAGGCGGCGAAGGCGGCCTCCTCGGCGTACTCCTCCGGCGCGGAGATCAGCGGCCACCACGGGGCCAGGTCGCCGTAGAAGCGGTGCTGACTCGTCATCGCGCGCGCTCGGCAAGGCCGCGGACGTACGCCGCCTGGCCGAGGTGCTGCAAGGCGTCACCGAGCACACTGACCAGCCGGACGGCCGTGGTCACCGGCGGGTCCCAGTTGGTGTCGACGACCCGGGCCAGCTCGTCGGCGGTGATTGGCTGGAGGTAGTCCAGGGTCAGGGCATGGACGTCCGCGTGGTAACCGGCGAGCAGCTCGCCGGAGGCCCGGACGGCGGCCACGTCATCGGGGGTCTGGCCGTAACCGGTCTCCCAGTCACTGAACGGAAGACCGAACCGCTCCCGCCAGTCCGGCCAGGCCTGACCCACGCCGGCCAGCCCGGCGACGTGGTCGTCCTGGACCCGGCTCAGGTGCCAGATCAGCCAGCCCCGGGTGTTGGCACCGTCGTCCGGACGCCAGGTGGCTTCATCCTCGGACAGCCCGTCGGTCAGCTCCTCCACCAGCTCGCGGATCCGGCCGAAGGAGTCGATCAACAGGTCGCGGGCGGCGTCGTTGGTCATGGTCCGACGCTATCGACTCAGACCGGTGCGTGGGCTGCGGACGGCCTCCTCGCCGTGGCCCGCCTGGGTTACGTCACAGTTGTTTCGTGGCTGAGCGAACCGGACCGGAGCCGCCGCGGCTCGAACGTCTCGACCTGCCGGAACTGACGGAGCCGCAGGACGCCGGTGACGTCTGCGAGGGCGAGCGGTACGACGATCTGGACTGGAGCGGCGCCGACCGCGAGTTCTGGACCTTCACCGGTTGCGCCTTCCGGCGGGTGGGACTGGACGGCACACGGCTACGGGGCAGCCATCTGAACCTCGTGACCATGGCCGGCCTCGACGTCCCGGAGCTGGTCGCCCCCCGCAGCACCTGGCGGCGGGTCGACCTGACCGGCGGCCGGATCGGCTCGGCCGAGCTCTACGACGGCGGCTGGCGGTCGGTCAGCGTGTCCGGGTGCAAGATCGGCTATCTGAACGCGCGGGCGGCGGAGTGGCAGGACGTCCGGTTCACCGACTGCACGATCGGCGAGCTCGACCTCTCCTCGGCGCGGGTGGCCCGGCTCGCCCTGGACGACTGCCGAATCGAGACCCTCACCCTGTCCGGCGCCCGCCTGACCGACGTCGACCTGCGCCGTGCCGACTTCCGGGCCGTTACCGGCCTGGCCGGGCTGGCCGGCAGCTGGATCACCGAACATCAGCTGACCGAGCTGGCTCCGTACCTGGCGAACCACCTGAGGATCACGGTCGGGACCTGAGCAGGCGGCTCAGGTCAGGCCTACCCGGTCATTCGCGCTACCGTCTCGGATCGGACTCGATCGGCACTGTCGCGTACCAGAAGTTACCGGCGAGTAGGATACTGCTTGTTACTGGCCGGTAACTTAGTGGGGAGAGACCTTCCGTGACGCATTACCGCTCCAACGTCCGCGACATCGAGTTCAACCTGTTCGAGGTGCTCGACCGGGAGTCCATCCTGGGCCGGGAGCCGTATGCCGATCTCGATCGCGAGACCGTCTCGGCCATTCTGGCCGAGGCCGACAACCTCGCCCGGACGAAGCTGGCCGAGACCTTCGCCATCGGTGAGCACGAACCGCCGGTTTTCGACCCACAGACGCATACGGTGACGCTGCCCGAAGCGTTCAAGACCTCGTTCAAGGCGCTGATGGACTCCGGCGCCTGGGCCCTGGAGCTGCCCGCCGCGCTCGGCGGGCAGGTCACGCCGCACTCGGTGCAGTGGGCGGTCAGCGAGCTCAACTTCGGCGCCAACCCGGCGGTCTGCCTCTACAGCGCCGGCCCGAAGTTCGCGTCCGTGCTCTGGGCGTACGGCACCGAGCGGGACCAGAAGATCGCCAAGATCATGATCGAGCGCCAATGGAACGCGACCATGGTGCTCACCGAGCCCGACGCCGGCTCCGACGTGGGCGCCGGGCGGACCCGGGCCGTCCCGCAGTCCGACGGCACCTGGCACATCGAGGGCGTCAAGCGCTTCATCACCGCCGGCGAGCACGACCTGAGCGAGAATATCGTCCACCTCGTGCTGGCCCGGCCGGTAGGCGTCGAAGGAGCGGGAGGGCCGGGGACCAAGGGACTGAGCCTGTTCGTCGTGCCGAAGTACCACTTCGACCTCGAGACCGGTGAGCTGACCGGTGAGCGCAACGGCGTGTACGCCACCAACGTCGAGCACAAGATGGGCATCAAGGCCTCCACCACCTGCGAGATAACCTTCGGCGACGGCGCGCCCGCCGTGGGCTGGCTGCTCGGCGAGGTGCACGACGGAATCGCGCAGATGTTCAAGATCATCGAGCATGCGCGGATGCTGGTCGGCACCAAGGCGATCGCCACCTTGTCCACGGGCTACCTGAACGCGCTGGAGTACGCCAAGACCCGGGTCCAGGGGGCGGACCTGACCCGGGCGGCGGACAAGACCACGCCGCGGGTGACCATCACCCATCACCCAGACGTCCGCCGGTCACTGATGACCCAGAAGTCCTTCGCCGAGGGTCTGCGAGCGCTGATCCTCTTCACCGCCAGCATCCAGGATCGGGTCGCCATCGCCCGGTCCGCCGGTACCACCGACGAGGCCGCGGTCCGGCTCAACGACCTGCTGCTGCCGATCGTCAAGGGCTACGGCTCGGAGCGCTCCTGGGTGCTGCTGGGCACCGAGTCGCTGCAGACGTACGGGGGATCGGGCTACCTCACCGACTACCCGGTCGAGCAGTACGTCCGCGACGCCAAGGTCGACACCCTGTACGAGGGCACGACGGCCATCCAGGGCCAGGACCTGTTCTTCCGCAAGATCGTGAAGGACCAGGGCCGGGCGCTCGGTGACCTGTCGGGCCAGATTGGCGCTTGGCTGGCCGCGCAGAGCGACCCATCCAATCCTGGCGCCGCCGGGAGAGGCGACGGCCAGCTCAAGGAGGAGCGGGCGCTGCTGCAGACCGCGCTGGACGACGTCAGGTCGATCGTGGCCCAGATGGTCGGCGACCTGACCAGCTCGGCGACCGGCGGCGACCCGCGGCAGATCTACCAGGTCGGGCTGAACACCACGCGACTGCTGATGGCCCTGGGCGACGTGACCTGCGGTTGGTTGCTGCTGCGCGGCGCCGAGGTCGCCCTGCACCAGCTGAACACCGAGCTGTCGGCGAGCGAGAAGGCCTTCTACGAGGGCAAGGTCGCCTCGGCCCGCTGGTTCGCCCGTACGGTGCTGCCCAAGCTGTCCGCCGAGCGGGCGATCGCCGAGGCGACCGACCTCAGCGCGATGGATCTGCCGGAAGCTGCGTTCTGATCGGGGCTCCACCGGGTCGTCCCCCTTCGGCGATCGGGCACGCGTTCTAGCCTGAGCCGGGTGAGCCTGCCGTTCCCCGAACCCACCGCGCCGCGGTCCTCGCGCGCCGACGCCCTGCTCGCGTACCTGGACTACTTCCGCTCGGTGGTGCTGGACAAGCTCGACGGGCTCGACGACGACCTGTGGTCCAGCCGCCTGCCCTCGGGCTGGACGCCGCTGGAGCTGTTGCAGCACCTGCTCTTCGTCGAGCGCCGCTGGCTGGTTTGGGGCTTCCTCGGTCAGCCGATGGCCGATCCGTGGGGTGACCGGCGGGACGGCCGCTGGCACGTCGCGGCCGGCGTAGGCCTGCCGGACCTGGTCGCCGCCCTGTCCGAGCAGGCCGCGGTGACCCGGGAGATCGTGGAGACGCACGACCTGGACGAGGTCGGCCAGCCGAGCGAGCGGTGGTCGGGCGCCTCGCCGGCCACCCTGGAGCGGGTCCTGCTGCACCTGCTGCAGGAGTACGCCCGGCACGCCGGCCACCTGGACATCGTGCGCGAGCTGGTCGACGGCCGCACCGGTGAGTAGCCGCGAGGGTCGATCTAGGTAGTACCGCTGACCCAGATCGGTAGTTGGCACGGACGATTTCCGCCGCCGAACCGAGCAGAGTCCGGAGCGTGTCCATATCCCGACCTGCGCAGCCCACCCGTCCGTCCCGCGGCTTCAGCTACGGCCACTGACCCACGCTGATCCCGCCTCCTCTCCTTCTCCCTGAAACCGGTCACAAACTGCAGCTTTCCGCCCCGAAAACCTGCAGTACGTGACCGGTTTCCGAGGAGGAGGAGGCGAGGTAATCGGGAGACGCCGGTCAGCCGGCCGGGAGGATCTGGACGTTGATCGCGAAGGAGGCCCGAGGCTTCTTGCCCACCTCCCAGGGACGCGCCTGCTGCAGGCGGATCACTGCGTGACCGGGGGCCTCGGCCATGATCTTCAGCAGCTCGGTCGTGCTGCGCCCGGGCGGGCTGGGCTTACCCGGGGCCCCACGCCGTCGGATCACCCGCAGGACGCCGTCGTCCCCTTCCAGCTCGGTGGTCCAGACGAAGCCGGCTGTCCCCAAGCTGGCCAGCGCGAGCTCCTGGCTCTCGCCCACCGCCAGGCTGAGGTCGAGGTCGTGGTCCCCCCGAAGGGGCGGTCCGGTCATCGCACAGCCGCTCCCGATACCGCCACGAACCCGTTCAGCACGTCCTGCCCCGGTGGCGTTCCCCAGGTCGCCTTCCAGCGCCGCGCCGCCGACCTCATGGTGTGCCAGATGTCGCCGTTGGCCACCCCGAGCACGTGCAGGTCCTGTCCGACGATCGCGCAGCTCGCCGCGCTGAAGGTGCGGTCCTGGCCCTCGTCGCGGATGTTGGCGACCGACGTCTGCCGGGAGCCGTCGGGCTTGCGGATGGTGTGCCACAGGTTGCTCGACTCACCCTTGGCGCCGACGCCGACGACGTGGAGGAACTCGCTGAACCCGGCGCAGCTGACCGCGGTGAACGCGCCCGCCGCCGACGGCGTGATGATCTTGGTCCAGCCGGACCAGGTGCCCGACGTACTGCGCCGCCGATGCCAGAGCGCGCCGCCGATGACGGCGACCAGCTGCAGGGCGCCCTCCACCCCGGCCGCGCCGACCGCGGTCAGGGTCCCCTCGCCCTCCGGGATCTTCAGCGGCGTGAAGCTGGGCCGCCAGCCCGATGCGGTGCGGATCGTGTGCCGCAGCACCCCGTTGTCCACGCCGAGCACGTGCAGGCTGGCCCCGGTCGCCGCGCAGGTCACCGCCGAGAAGGTCCGGTTCGCGCCCGCGTCGGGGATGTTGCCGAACGCGGCCTGCCACTCCCCCGTGGCCTTGCGCAGGCTGTGCCAGAGGTTGGTCTCAGCACCGTTGTCGGCCAGCCCGACCACGTGCAGCGCCGCCCCGGCGCCCGCCGTACTGACCTTGCGGAAGGGTCCCGCCGTCGGCGGCGTGTCCACCGTGGTGGACGCCGTCCACGCCGGCTTCGGCGTACGCGTGGTGTGCCGGAGCGTGTTCGCCTGCGCCCCGACCACGTGCAGGCTGCTGAGCAGCGGCGACTTCACCGTCCCGGTGATGCCCCACATGCTGGCGTCGATGCCGACCTCGCCATAACCGATCCGGAAGAACCCGCCGGCGCCCCACTCGGTGCCCCAGGAGTTCTTGGCGATCCAGCAGCGCTGGGCGTCGTCGTAGCCGATGATCGCCACGCAATGCCCGCCGACGAACTCCCCCGAGGTCTCCTCGTTGTAGCGGTAGACCCCGCCCCGGTAGAAGAAGGTGAAGTCCTCGTACGTCGTGAAGCAGGCCGCGAGCGGGCCGACCGTGGCCAGGTGCCGCTTCATGTCCACGACCCTGTCGAGCACCACGATATTGCTGGCCGTGGTCCGCCGGTTCGTCGCGTCGGGCCCGAGCCGGCACGGTTGGTCGATGTCGGTGTAGGGGAACCCGATCTCGTCGACCACGCCGGTCCTCAGGCAGGCGAAGGAGTCGTCCGGCCACCAGCCCCCGTCGGGGCACGGCAGCGCGCCGCGGTCGGGCCCGTAGCAGAAGTACAGGTGGGCCTCGGACAGGTCCACCGAGAGGCCCGGCGCCTGGCCGGCGATCCGGACCATCGACTCCAGCACGGCGATGGTGCCGAAGGCGACGCAGGACCCGCAGAACGCCTGGTCCTTGACGGGAGTGACGAAGTTGCCCCCGTTCCTGCGCCAGTCCACCGCCGGCGGCAGGGACACCGCGGCCGCCCGGGCACCGTCGTGGTCGGCCCGGGCCGCGGCCCGCACCCGGGCGTTCAGCACCCGCTTCCCGCCCGGCGGGATCGCGCCGGTACGCGCCCGCGCGGCCAGCCGGCTCAGGCTCGAGTTGGTGGTCTCCCCCGGCTGCCATTCCAGCCCCAGGCGCTGACTCTGCGCCTGGACCGAGCGGAGATCAACCATGCCCGCGCCTCCTCGCCCACTGCCGATGTGCTGCTCCCAAACCTATGACGAACGGGCAGGATGGGGCCATGGTCGAAGCCGCTCATCCTGCCCGCATCGTCATCGTCGGCGCCTCCCTGGCCGGCGCCTCCGCCGCCGTCACCCTGCGCGAGCTGGGATACGCCGGCGAGCTGAAGCTGATCGGAGAGGAGACCGACCTGCCGTACGAGCGGCCGCCCCTGTCCAAGGCGGTGCTGATCGGGGACGCGGACGAGCCGGACTGGGTCCGCGACGAGGCCTTCTACGCCGACCACCGGATCGAGCTGCTGCGGGGCACGACGGTCACCCGGGTCGACCCGGCCCGGCACGTGGTGGTGGCCGACGGCGCCGAGCACGGCTACGACAAGCTGCTGCTCGCCACCGGGTCGACGCCACGCCGGCTGGAAATTCCGGGGGCCGACCTGGACGGGGTGGTCACGCTGCGCACGTTCGGCGACTCGCTCGCCCTACGGGAACGGTTCACCGCCGGCGCCCAGGTCGTGGTGGTCGGCGCAGGCTGGATCGGCTGCGAGTCGGCGGCCGCGGCCCGCCAGCGCGGGGCGACGGTGACGGTGGTCGAGCCGTTGAGTCAACCCCTGCTCAAGGTGGTCGGTGAGCAGGTCGGGACTACCTTCGCCGCGCTGCACCGCGAGCACAACGTGGACCTGCGGCTCGGTACCTCGGTGCTCGGCTTCGACGGGGACGGCCAGGTGTCTGGCGTGCGCCTGCCGGACGGCGTCTCGGTCCCGGCGGACACCGTGGTGGTGGGGGTGGGCGTGCTGCCCAACGTGGCGCTGGCCGACGCCGCCGGACTGGAGCTGGCCGAGGGCGGCATCGCGGTCGACGCGACGCTGCGTACGTCCGACCCGGACATCTATGCGGCCGGGGACATCGCCGCCCAGGACCACCCGGCGTACGCGCGGCGAGTCCGGGTCGAGCACTGGGCCAACGCCAAGGACCAGGGCGAGCACGTGGCCGGCAACCTGCTCGGCGCGGCGGCGGCGTACGAGAAGCGGCCGTTCTTCTTCTCCGACCAGTACGACCTGGGCTGCGAGTACCGCGGACTGGCCGACCCCGAGCGGGACCGGCTGGTGGTGCGCGGCGACCTGGCGCAGCGGGAGTTTGTGGCGTTCTGGCTGCGGGGCGGCGCAGTCGCTGCGGCCCTCAACGTGAACATGTGGGACGACGGCGACGCGCTGCAGGACCTGGTCGACTCCGGCCGTTCGGTGGAGGTCAACGATCTGGTCAGCGGCAGTCTCAGCTGATCCAGGCAAGGGGGGACGACCCCCTTGGACCCCCCCGCAACTGCCCTACTAGTGGCGATCGATCGTCGGCTCGGGCACCGCGGCGTTGTCGGCCTCGACCTCGATCACGAACTCGGGCGGGCGCTGGACCTCCCGGTCGTTCTCGAACACGTCGATCAGCGTCGTCCCGCTGAGGATGCCGCACGGCTCACTGTCCGGCGGGTAGGTCACACAGCGCAGGGAGAGCCGGGTGGAGCTGATCTCGTCCGTCCTGATCTCGACCCGGTCGCCGTCGGAGTAGACGACGTCGAGCAGCCGGAGGTGTACGTTCCAGCCGCGCTGCGTCGTCTGGGCGGCTCCGGTCACCCGGTAGCTGATCTCGAACCCGTGCCGGCCGGTCGGATACGTGCCGTGGCTGGTCGCGGAAACGCGATGGTTGGTCCGGATGAAGTCCGCCGGCCGCGGCTGTCCAACCGCGGCGGCGACGGAGGTCAGTGCGTACCCGGCCCGGAGGTACGGCGCGAGCAGGGCACCGTCGTCGGGCAACCGGAAGCCGTCGTGCACGCCGCCGCCGAAGGTGATCTGGAACTCCCGGACGAGCTGCTGGGTCTGCCGGAGGGTGACGTCGTAACTGCCGTCGGGGTGCAGCACGATGGTGGTGGCCGTGGAGCGCGGTCCGTACGGGTCAGGGGCGGCCGGGGTCGCGACTACGGGCCCGACGGCCAGAAGGATGGCTCCGGTCAGCGAGCCGGCGACGCGACCGGCCCAGTGCGCGCGGCTCATCGAGCCTTCTCCGTCACCGGGATGGGTTCCGCCGTGATCATGGTCGGATCGGGGACCGTGACGGCCTCGCGCTGGCCGAGCTCGTACAGGTAGTAGGTCAGCCGGCCACCGTCCCCGCAGTTCCGCCGTTCGCTGAAGCTGATGTCGGTCGCCGGGCACTGCAGCTCACCGGCGCCCTTGACCTGGAGCCGCACCAGGTCCTGCGGCTGGCCGTTGCCGGGGCCGCTGGCGAACCGCAGCGGCAGCACCAGCAGGCGTTCGCCGTCGGCCTGCACCCACACATCGCCGAGGACGTAGCTGAACTCGATCCGGTGCCGCCCCGGCGACCACGGCCCGGGAGCGACCAGCGCGTAGCGGCGCCCGTCGAAGAACGGGTCGTCGTAGTCGCTCTCGTCGACGGTGATCTTGAGCGGCACCGGCGCGTCGGCCACCGGGACCTCCCGTGCCTCAAGCGCCACGACCTCGGGGATGACGCCGTACTGCGCGGTGCGCTCGGCGGACTTCCAACCGATCTGGGTGCCATCGAGGTACCAGGTCGCCGGCTCGGCCTCGAGGCCCGGCACGACGTCGAAGATCAGCACCTGGTCGACGCGTACGGTGCCGTCCGGCTGGGGAACGGCGACCACGGCGCTCTCCTCCGGCGTGAGCTCACCGGGGGCGAAGGTCGGTCCCGGATCGAACTCGTTTCGCAGCCGGGGCAGCACCACCCCGACCAGCACGGCGACGGTGATGACCAGCCCGAGCACGACCGCCCCGGCCACGATGATCAACACCATCCCGCGGCGCACGGGCTCAGGCTACGACTTCGCTAGGCCAAGATCTGCACTGTTTCCTTGGATCTGCACCGCCTGCAGCGGATGCAGATCCAAGGAAAGGGTGCAGATTTCAGAACAAGAGCGCGAGGCCCGGGTCGCCGAGAATTCCCGCCACGTTCGCCAGGAAGGTCGAGCCCTGGGCGCCATCGGCCAGGCGGTGGTCGAAGGACAGGGCCAGCGTGGTCACCCAGCGAGGCTGGATCCGCTCATCGGCGCCAGTGCCCACCACCCAGGGCCGGCGGGCGATCTGGCCGACGCAGAGGATGCCCGCCTCGCCGGGGTTGAGGATCGGGGTGCCGCCGTCCATGCCGAAGACGCCGATGTTGGTGATGGTGAACGAGCCGCCGCTCATCTCGGCCGGCTGGGTCTTCCCGTCCCGGGCGGTGGCCACCACGTCGTTGATCGCCCGGGCCAGGTCGACCAGGCTGAGCGAGCCGGCGTCCTTCACGTTCGGCACGACCAGCCCGCGCGGCGTGGCTGCCGCGATGCCGAGGTTGACCGACGACTTCAGCACGATCTCCTGCGCCGCGTCGTCCCAGGCCGAGTTGAGCTCCGGGGTCTTCTGCAGGGCCAGGCAGACCGCCTTGGCGATGACCAGCAGCGGCGACAGCCGCACCTCGGCGAACTCCCGTCGCGTCTTGAGCCGCTCCAGCAGGTCCATGGTCGCGGACACGTCGCAGGTCACCCACTCGCTGACGTGCGGAGCGGTGAACGCCGAGGCCACCATCGCCTGGGCCGTGGCCTTGCGGACGCCCTTGATCGGGATCCGTACGTCTGTGCCCTGCGCCTGTCGAAGGATGCGCCCTGAGCCTGTCGAAGGGCACCGCTCTTCGCGTACTTCGACAGGCTCAGCACGCATGACATCGTCGCGAGTGATCACGCCACCGGTCCCGCTGCCGGTCAGCTGCCGCAGGTCCACCCCGAGGTCCTTGGCCAGCTTGCGGACCGGCGGCTTGGCCAGCACGCCCGGACCCGCGTACGCCGTCGCCGGCTCCGCCAGAGCTCCCGCGGTCGGGTCCGGCAGCGGCCCGCCCGTCGCCTCCACCGCCGCGGCGTGCAGCGGCTCCCGGTGGTCGATGCGACGCGACACCGGCGCGGCGGTGGCGAAGGTCTCGGCGGCCTGGTCGTGGGCCTCGACCCGGCCCGCGTCGGACGCGGTGGCCTGCTTCCGCGGCCGCCGCTTGGCCTCGGTGGTCTTCGGCCCGTAGCCGACTAGGACCGACACCCGACCGCCTGGAGCGGACCCGTCCGACCCGTCGGTCACCGCATCCGCCTCGGTTTCCGGCAGGATCGGCACCAGGTCGTCCTGCCGCGGCGCCTCCGCCGGAGCATCCTGACCGTCGTCGATGGCGATGATCGGCGACCCGACCTCCACCGTGTCACCCTCGGCGACCAGGAGCTCGCGGACCGTCCCCGCGTACGGGCTGGGCAGCTCGACCAGCGACTTGCTGGTCTCCACCTCCACCACGATGTCGTTCAGGGCCACCGTGTCGCCGACCGCCACCCGCCAGGTGACGATGTCGGCCTCGACCAGGCCCTCCCCCGGGTCGGGCAGCCGGAACTCTCGGATCGCCATCGATCCTCCTTAGTACGCCAGCGAGCGGTCAACCGCGTCGAGCACTCGGTCCAGGTCGGGCAGGTACTCGTCCTCCACCCGGCTCGGCGGGTAGGGCAGGTCGAACCCGGTCACCCGCAGCACCGGCGCCTCGAGGGAGTAGAAGCACTGCTCGGTGACCCGGGCCGCCACCTCGGCGCCCAGCCCCAGCGTCAACGGCGCCTCGTGCACCACCACCACTCGTCCGGTTCGCCCCGCCGACCGGACGACCGGGCCCAGGTCCAGTGGGGACAGCGAGCGCAGGTCGATCACCTCGAGGTCGTTGCCGTCCTCCGCCGCCGCCTCGGCCGCGGCCAGACAGGTCCGCACCGTCGCCCCGTAGGTGACCAGGGTGACGTCCGAGCCCGGACGCACCACCTGGGAGCTGTGCAGCGGACGCGGCGTCGCCGCCTCGTCCACCTCGGCCTTCTCGTGGTAGCGCCGCTTGGGCTCGAAAAAGATCACCGGGTCGTCGGAGGCCACCGCCTGCTGGATCATCCAGTACGCGTCGACCGGGTTCGCGCAGGCCACGACCTTGAGGCCGGGCGTGTGCACGAAGTACGTTTCCGGCGACTCGCTGTGGTGCTCCACCGCCCCGATCCCGCCGCCGAACGGGATCCGGATCACCATCGGCATCTTCACGTGGCCGGACGAGCGGAAGTACATCTTGGCGACCTGGCTGACGATCTGGTCGAACGCCGGGTAGACGAACCCGTCGAACTGGATCTCACACACCGGCCGGTAGCCGCGGATCGCCATCCCGACGGCCGTGCCGATGATCCCCGACTCGGCCAGCGGCGAGTCGATCACGCGGTGCTCGCCGAAGTCCTTCTGCAGCCCTTCGGTCACCCGGAACACCCCGCCGAGCTTGCCGATGTCCTCCCCGGCGAGCACGACCTTGGGGTCGGCCTCCAGGGCCCGGCGCAGTCCTGCGTTCAGCGCCTTGGCCAGCGTCAGCCTCGTCATGGGCGGCGCCTCTCGCGAGTGAGGAACAGTTCCGGGCGACGCACGGCTTGGTTCGCGGCATCGGGTCGCCCGGAACCGTGACGAACGAGTGAGATTTCGCGTCGCTCATGACCCGGAGCGCGAGGCGCGAGATCTGACGTGGTCATGCCGCGCTCCCGGCATCGGCGAACGTCGCCAGATAGTCGGCGTACGCGGCCTGCTGCTCGCTCAGGTGCGCGGTCTGCCCGGCGTACACCTCACCGAACGCATCGACCAGACGGGGCGGCGGGAGTGCCAGGCAGGCGGCGCGCAGGTTGCCCGCCACGGTGGCGGCCTCCGCGTCCACGGCCGCGAAGAAGTCGTCGTCGGCCAGCCCGCGCCGACTCAGGTAGGCCTTGACCCGCTCGATCGGGTCCTTCAGCCGCCAGTGCTCGAGCTCGTCGGCCAACCGGTACTTGGTCGGGTCGTCCGACGTGGTGTGGGCGCCCATCCGGTAGGTGTAGGCCTCGATCAGCATCGGCCCGTTCCCCGACCGGGCCCGCTCCAGGGCGGCGGTGGTGACGGCGTGCACGGCCAGGACGTCGTTCCCGTCCACGCGTACGCCGGGGAAGCCGAAGCCGGCTGCACGCCGGTACAGCGGGATGCGCGACTGCCGCTCGATCGGCTCGGAGATCGCCCACTGGTTGTTCTGGCAGAAGAACACGATGGGGGCGTTGTAGGAGCTCGCAAAGACGAAGGCTTCGTTGACGTCGCCCTGGCTCGTTGCCCCGTCGCCGAAGTAGCCGATCACCGCGGTGTCCCGGTCCGGGTTGCCGGTGCCGACGTCACCGTCGCGCTCGACCCCCATGGCGTAGCCGGTGGCGTGCAGCGCCTGAGCCCCGATCACGATCGTGTACTGGTGGAAACCGTGCTGCGGGGAGTCCCAGCCGCCCAGGTCGACGCCGCGGTAGAGGGCCAGCAGCCGCAGCGGGTCGACGCCCCGGCACCAGGCCACCCCGTGTTCGCGGTAGGTGGGGAACGCGTAGTCCTGGCGGCGCATGGCCCGACCGGAACCGATCTGGGCCGCCTCCTGACCGAGGCAGGACGGCCAGATGCCCAGCTCGCCCTGCCGCTGCAGGGCGATCGCCTCGGCGTCGATCCGGCGGGTCAGCACCATGTCGGTGAGAAAGCCCTTGATCAGCTCGTCGCCGCCGGCGAACGCGTACTCGGGGTGCTCCAGCCGCTCACCCTCGGGGGTCAGCAGCTGGATGAGCTGTACATCCCCGGCCGCCTCGGCGCTCACTCGCTGTGTCCTTTCGTACACCCCCAGATTCGCTCCAACGTACCGCCTGCGCGGTGGGCGAGAGAAAACAAGTTGCACGTCCTAGGAGGTTGCGGCCAGGCTGATCACAGCCGTGCCCGGTCGGGGTGCGGGTCCCTGCGAGCGAAGGAGGCGTGACGTGTCCACTGCCGTCTTTGGGCTGCCCACTGCCCACCTCCCTTCCAAGACAGGAACCCCACAGCACAATGTCCGAGAGCACCACCCCGCACCCTGACACGGGCGCATCAGTAACTGATTTTCCCTTCGAGCTTCTCGACGACGACCTCGGTCTCGGCCAGCGCTGGTCGACCTGGGACGACATCGGCATCCTCGCCGGGCCCGAGCCCTGGCCCGACTGGGTGATCACCGAGAGCGCGGCGATCGATACCGAGCTCGGCATCCTGAAGACCGGCAAGGAGGCCGACGTCTTCCTGCTGGAGCGGGCCACCCCGGACCGCTCGGTCGTCCTCGCGGCCAAGCGCTACCGCAGCACCCAGCACCGCCTGTTCCATCGCGACGCCGGCTACACCGAGGGCCGGGCCATCCGTAAGAGTCGAGACCGCCGGGCCGTGGCCAAGGGCACCCGCTGGGGGCGAACGGTCCAGGCCAGCCAATGGGCCGGAGCTGAGTTCGGCTATCTCGCCGACCTGTGGTCGGCTGGCCTCCCGGTGCCCTACCCGGTGCAGCTGGACGACGTCGAGATCCTGATGGAGTTCATCACCCGGGCCGACGGCACGGGTGCGCCCCGGCTGGCCCAGACCCGGCCGGACCGAACCCTGCTCGGGGCGTACTGGGAACAGCTCACCGACGCGATGCGGGCGATGGCCGCGCGGGGGCTGACCCATGGCGACCTGTCGGCGTTCAACATCCTGGCCACCGAGGACCGGATCGTGCTCATCGACCTGCCCCAAGCGGTGGACATCGTCAGCAACCCGCAGGGCATGGACTACCTGGCCCGGGACTGTCGCAACGTGGCCACCTGGTTCGCGGCCCGCGGTCTGGACGTCGATGGCGAGGAGCTGCTGGGCGACCTGATCGCGTACGCATGGTGATTGCGGCCTGAGCCCTTCGACGAGCTCAGGACAGGCTCTGTCGAAGGGATTTCGCCTTGCTCAGGCCACAGCGCCGCGCTTGCGTGCCCGGTACGCCGCGGCGTTGGTCCGGTTACCGCAGGTCACCGAGCAGAACTGCCGGGAGGAGTTGCGGGACAGGTCGACGTAGACGTCGTCGCAGTCGTCCGCCCCGCAGCGGCGCAGCCGGCCCAGCTGGTCCTCACGGACCAGGTCGAGGAAGCCCATCGCGGCCTCGGCGCCGATCCGGTGGGCCAGTGAGGCATCCGGCCGGGTGACGTGCAGGTGCCAGTCCCATTGGTCGTGCTTGCTCAGGTAGGGGGCGGCATCGGCGTCGGCCAGCAGGTCGTTGATCAGCTGGGCAGCCTCGTCCCGATCGGTCACCCACCACAGTTCGCGGAGCCGGCTGCGTAGCCGGCGGACCGCGGCCAGCTCCTCGGGGGTACCGAGGCGTACGCCGGTGGAGGGGAAGCGTTCGAGGAACCGCTCCAGGTCAGCCGGCGTCGTCAGCTGGTCGCCGTCGTCGGTCGTGGCGGAGTTCACCAGGGCGGCGGCGCCGGCCAGCGCAAGCTCGCTGTCATGAGTGAGATACATGTTGACTCCTGACGACACTGTTGTTAGCGTCAGTAGTGTAATCCTTTTTTGCTCCTGACAGGAGGTCTGCGGTGGGTCTGCTCTTCGCCCTGCTCTCGGCCGCGGCGTTCGGACTCTCCGGTTCGCTGGCCCGCTCGCTGCTCGATCTCGGCTGGTCACCGGCGGCGGTGGTGGCGATCCGGATCGGTGGTGCCTTCCTGGTCCTGCTCGTGCCCTGTCTGGTGCTCCTGCGGCGGACCCGCCGTCCCACGCCCCGGCAGTCGGCCCGGGTCATCGGCTACGGCGTGGCCGCCATCGCGATGGCCCAGCTCTGCTACTTCAGCGCCGTCCAGTACCTCTCGGTCGGGGTGGCCCTGCTGCTGGAGTACCTCGCGCCGGTGCTGCTGATCGGCTACCACTGGCTGCGCGACCGCCGACGTCCGGCGTACCCGGTCCTGGTTGGGGCAGCCATTGCCCTGGTTGGGCTGGTCTTCGTGCTGGACCTGCGCGACGGGCTGACCCTGAATCCGATCGGCGTGCTCTGGGGGCTTGGCGCGGCCGTCGGGCTGGCCGCGTACTTCATCCTCGGCGAGGACGCGGATGGTGACCCGGTGCACCCTCTGCTGCTGACCACCGGCGGCACCGGCGTCGGCGCCCTGGTCATCCTGGCCGTCGCCGCCACCGGCTTCCTGCCGATGACCGCCCACACCGGCACGGCGACGTTGGCCGGCGCCCAGGTGGCCTGGTGGCTGCCGCTGCTGTTGCTGGTCACGGTCAGCGCGGTGTTCGCCTACCTGACCGGCATCATCGGCGTACGCCGGCTGGGCAGCTCGGTGGCGTCGTTCGTGTCGCTGTCGGAGGTCATCTTCGCGGTGATCTTCGCCGCGCTGCTGCTGGCCCAGCGGCCGTCCGGCTTCCAGCTGGTCGGCGGGCTGCTGATCCTGGTCGGCATCACCGTGGTCCAGCGCGGCGCCGTGTCACCCGCGCGGAAACCGGTCACAGACGACAGCTCGAACCATCCGGAACCTGCCGTATCCGACCGGTTCTCGCGATGAGGTTCGCGGACGTACGCGTCCCCGCCGCTCTGGCCGACCGCCTCGCGCATCACCCGCTAGAGAGCTGACGGGATCTCTCTGGTCCCAAGGGCTAGGAGGGCCGACCGAAGTCGAGGACCAGCCACACCTTGCCGTGCGCGCTGTCGTCGACCACGTCGATGCCCACCTCGGTAAAGTTCGAGCTAAGCATGATGCGGCGATGGCCGTCGTTGGGTGCCGTCTCGTTGTACATCAAGTTCTGCAAGGACAGGACGCCGGCCTGCGAGCGATTCGTGCTCACCGCGATGTTCTCCCCCACCGCGCTCCACCGGTAACCGGCCGCGCTGATCCGCTCGCCGAGACCGGCCTCCCCGGGCAGCTGGTGGCTGAGCTGGTCGGCCGCAGCAATTTTGAGGTTGTGCGTGTGGGCGGCGGCAATCAGCTTGGCGTTGCTCCTCAGGGCCGGAAGGCCGTGCGACGCGCGCTGGGCGTTGAGCCGGTCGAGGACGGCGGCCGCCCAGTCGCTGCGAGCGGTGTACTTGCTGCTCGAGGTCGGCGATGCGCTGGTCGGCTTGGGTGACGCAGAGGTGGGCTTCGCCGCCGCCGTCGGCGAGGCGGTCGTCCGGGAGGCGGTCGGGGTGGGCGTCGGCTTCGCGCTCGATCGCGTCGGCGTGGCGCTGGGCAAGATCGGGGTCATCGTCGGCGCTGCCGAGCTCGCCGTGGGTCGCGCCTGGGCGGCCGGCCGACGGGTCGCCCGCCAGCTTGAGCGCGGTCCGTACCGGGCCGACGGCCGTTGGGCCGCGGCGGTCCGCGACGCGGACTTGTACGTCGACCGCGGTGTGCCGCTGACCGTGCCGGTCGGCTTGGGTCGGCGGTTGGCCGTCGCCGTGGCCTCGTCGAACGGCTCGGTGTCCGTCGCGGCGCCGGAGGCGGCGGCCGGGGCGGGCACGGCGATCATCGTGCTTCCCATCCCGAGCGGGTCGGTGCCGAACAGAATCAGGCCGGCAACGGCGAACCCGACCACACCGGCCGCGGTCGCCGAGGCCAGCCGAGCACGGCTGGGCATCATTTGTTGGTTATCTCCCCGAGATCGTCCGGACCAGCCCAAGGTCACGGCTTTATAACGTCGGGCGTAATGCAAACACACTCCAGGCCCGCGATCAAGTGCGGCGCGGTGCTGTCTCACCGCCTAGACTCACCCGGTGCTGTCGCCAGCCCGGGCCCCGGGCCTGCTGGTCGCCGGGACGTCCTCCGACGCCGGCAAGTCGCTGGTGGTCACCGGGCTCTGTCGGGTGCTGGCCCGGCGGGGTGTCGCGGTGGCCCCGTTCAAGGCCCAGAACATGTCCAACAACTCCGGCGTATGTGCCGACGGCGCCGAGATCGGGCGGGCTCAGTTCCTCCAGGCCCAGGCCGCAGGGGTGCCGCCGGAGTCGGCGATGAACCCGGTACTGCTCAAGCCGGGCTCGGACCGCCGCAGCCATGTGGTGCTGCGCGGGCGCCCGTTCGGCACGCTCGAGGCCGGCGAGTACGCCACCGGCCGGGCCCACCTGGCCGCGGCGGCGTACGCGGCGTATGAGGAGCTGGCCGAGCGCTTCGCCATGGTCGTCTGCGAGGGCGCCGGGTCGCCGGCCGAGATCAACCTGCGGGGCGGGGACTACGTCAACGCCGGTCTGGCCCAGCGCTTCGGGCTGCCGATGGTGGTGGTCGGCGACATCGACCGCGGTGGGGTGTTCGCCGCCCTGTACGGCACCTGGGCGCTGCTGGAGGAGGCCGACCGGAAGCTGATCAGCGCCTTCCTGATCAACAAGTTCCGCGGCGACGAGGCCGTTCTGGCTCCCGGCCTGGACGAGCTGACCCGGCGGACCGGCGTGCCGGTGGCCGGTGTACTCCCCTGGCTACCCGACCTGTGGCTGGACGCCGAGGACACCCTGCAGATCGGGGCCTGGCGGCGGACCTCGGCCGCCGACGAGACTGCGCTGCGGGTGGCCGTGGTCCGGCTGCCCCGCGTGTCCAATGTGACCGACGTGGACGCTCTGGCCGTCGAGCCTGGGGTCGACGTACGCGTGACGACCGACCCGGACGTGGTCGCCGACGCGGACCTGGCGGTGCTTCCGGGCACCCGGGCCACGGTGAGCGACCTGGCCTGGCTGCGGCGGAACGGCCTGGCCGACGCCCTGGTCGGCCGGGCCCGGCGGGGCGCGCCGGTACTGGGGATCTGCGGCGGCTACCAGATGCTGGCGAGCCGGATCTGGGATGAGCTGGAGACCGGCACCGGACTGGCGCCTGGACTCGACCTGCTGCCCGCCACGGTCACCTTCCAGGCCGAGAAGACGCTGGGGCGGCCCACCGGGGTCTGGCGCGGGCACCCGGTGTCGGCGTACGAGATCCACCACGGGGTAGCGGAGGTGGACGAGGCGGAGCCGTTTCTGGACGGCTGCCGGGCCGGCGCGGTCTGGGGCACGATGTGGCACGGCACGTTGGAGAACGACGGCTTCCGGCGGGCCTGGCTGAGCGAGATCGCGGCCACGACCGGATCGCCGTGGCGCTCGGCCGACGGGGCGCCCGCGTACGCCGACCGCCGGGAGACCATGATCGACACCCTGGCCGACGCCATCGAGACCCACGTGGACCTCGACGTGCTGCTGGCCGGCACGGTCGTGGGGTCGTCGTGACCCTCCAGGTCTTCGTCATCGGGATCGGCAGCGGCCACCGGGAGCACCTGACCGGGGAGGCGGTCCACGCGCTGAACACGGTCGACGTGTTCCTGGTCGCCGACAAGGGCAGCGCGAAGCACGACCTGGTCGCGGTGCGCACGGAGCTGTGCGCGGCGGTGATCGAGCACGACCGCTACCGAGTGGTGGAGGTGCCCGACCCGGAGCGGGCCGCCGTCGGTGGCTACGAGGCCGGAGTGCGCGACTGGCATGCGGCCCGGGCCGCGGCGTACGCGGAAGTGATCCGCACGGCGCTGCCCACCGGCGGGACGATCGGGTTCCTGGCCTGGGGCGACCCGGCCCTCTACGACAGCACCATCCGGATCGTCGAGTCGGTCGCCGCCCTCGGCCTCGATCTGGAGCTGACCGTGGTTCCGGGGATCAGCAGCGTGCAACTGCTGGCCGCCCGACACCGGATCGTGCTCAACCGGGTCGGGCGGCCGGTCCACCTGACCACCGGCCGCCGGCTGGTCGATGAGTACTCCCCCGCACTCGGTGACGTGGTGGTGATGCTGGACGGCGACCTGACCTGCGCCGGCCTGGTCGACAACCACCCGGACCTGACGATCTACTGGGGCGCCCAGCTGGGGCTGCCCGACGAGGCCCTGGTTGCCGGCCGGCTGGCCGCGGTGCTGCCCGAGATCCGGACCGTACGCGCGGCCATCCGGGAGCAGCGGGGCTGGGTGATGGACACCTACCTGCTCAGGCCAGGGCCCGCCCGGAAGCGCTAGCTGTCGGGATCGTCGGCCGACGGGTCGAGCACGCCCATCCGCTCGAGGAGGGCCTCCGGTCCCTGCCGATGTGGCCGGCGAACCGCTTCGCGGTACTCGGGCTCGAAGCCATCCACGGCCCGCAAGGTTTCAGCGGTCAGGTTCTCGTCGAGGCCGGACTCCGCGTGGGCGAACCGGATGAACGCGCGCAGCACGTCCGGCATCCGCATCAGGAGCTCCGGCTCGGCGACGATCTTGCGGGGATACCAGTCCAGCAGCAGGATCTCCACGGCCGCCCCGCTCCAGCGCAGCGGATCGCCATAGCCGTACCCGGTGCGGTACCAGAGCAGATCGTCGAGGATCGAGCGGTCCTCGGACCCGGCGAAGGCGCGACCGTACGGGCTGGCCAGGAAGCGATCAGTCAGCCGTTCGGCCTCCTCCTCCGGCCATTCGGGCCGGTCGAAACCGGTCCCGCCGGCGGGCATGGACCGCAGGATCCATTCGAGCAGGGGTCGACTGGCCGGCCAGTCGTCGGACTCCTCCGGGGGCCAGGTCCGCGCGCCCGTCTCCACGGCGTCCTCGATCCGGGCCCGGGCGTCCGCGAGCGACAGGGCGTGGATGTCCGTCGCGGCCTCGTCCTGCTGGCGCCACAGCGTGTTGAACTCGTCCAACGACCGATCGGCGAAGAAGCAGTCCTTGACGATCGTGCCGAGGTTGAAGTCGATCAAGCTCACGGCGGTGAGGTCGTGCCCGGCGAGACGGGTGTGCACGAGAACGTTGAAGCTGTCCCTCAGCTCGTCCCTGATCTCCTCCGCGCCGGCGAGCTCGAGCCGGTCCAGCTCCTCCAGCCACCGCGGCAGGTGCAGCGCATGGGCGCGAACGGTCCGGACCGTACGCGTCCGGGCCAGCTCGTCGGCGCCCAGGTGGGCCATCGCCAGGGCCAGGGCGGCGGCTTCCGGTTCGCCCATACCGGCCAGCGAGTCCAGTAGCTCACCGAGCGGCGGGCGCTCGGGTATCGCCGCCCGGTCGAACGGGTTGTCGTTGCGCGGATCCAGTGCGTTGAGCAGGCCGCTGGCCATACCCAGTAGGGCCAGCGGGTGGTCGGCCCGCAGGGCCGCCGCGGCCCGGTCGAGCAGGTCGTCCGCCTCGGCCTGGGCCTTGGCCTGGCGCACGGATGTCCGCCGCGGGTGTTGAGCTGGCCGGCCTGACTTGGGGGTGCGACGTCGGCTCTTGGGCACCCGTCCACGTTAGTGGACGATCACCCTAGGGTGTCGAAGATGAGCGCGCTCATCCTGCCGTTCGGCGATGCGTCGCCGACCATCCATCCGGCCGCGTGGCTCGCCCCGACCGCCACCGTCATCGGGCACGCGACCATCGCGGCAGATGCCAGCGTCTTCTTCGGCGCGGTTGTCCGTGCGGACATGGACAGCGTCGTCCTGGGGAGGGGCAGCAACCTGCAGGACAACGTCGTCGTGCACACCGACTTCGGCTTCCCCGCTCGGATCGGGACGGGCGTGAGCGTCGGCCACGCGGCGGTCGTGCACGGCTGCACCATCGAGGACGACTGCCTGATCGGCATGAACGCGACCGTCCTGAACGGAGCAGTCGTCGGTACCGGCTCACTGATCGCGGCCGGGACCGTCGTGCTCGAGGGCACCCGGATCCCACCTCGTTCCCTGGTCGCGGGGGTCCCCGGCAAGGTGCGCCGCGAGCTCACCGACGAGGAGTGCGCCCGGGTCGTGGCGAATGCTGCGCACTACCGGGAGCTGGCCGCCCAGCATCGCGCGAGCTGAGGCGACGCGGCCGACATACTGACGGGATGGACCACTACCTCCGCTCGGCGCTGCGCTTCGACGTGACCGACTCCGGCCCGGCGGACGGGGACGTGGTGGTGCTGCTGCACGGGTTCCCGCAGCAGCCGTCGACCTGGGTCGACGTCGCCGAGCGGCTCAACGGGGCGGGCCTGCGCACCCTGGTGCCGACCATGCGCGGCTATACCGCGACCAACCGGCCGCGGCCGCGCCGCGCGTACGCCACCGAGGAGATGGCCGCCGATGTGGTGGCGCTGCTTGACACAGCCGGGCTCGAGCGTGCCCACATCGTGGGGCACGACTTTGGCGGCACGGCCGCCTGGGGCGTCGCCGGGTGGTACCCCGACCGCGCGACCACGCTGACCAGCGTGTCGACGCCGCACCCCGCGGCCTTCCGAGACGGCCTTCGGGCCGGCCAGGCACGGGCCTCGTGGTACATGGCGCTGTTCCAGCTGCCCGGGTTGCCCGAGGCGCTGGCCCGCCGGACCTTGATGAAGTCTTTGGTCGGCAGTGGTCTGCCGGCGGAGTCAGCCGAGACGTACGCGGCGGCGCTGGCCGAGCCTGGTGCGTGGACCGGCGCGTTCAACTGGTACCGCGGGCTGCCGTTCTCGACGAAGCCGGTCGGCCGGATCCGGGTTCCGACGACGTACGTCTGGGGCAGAAACGACGCCGCGCTGGTCCGTGGCACCGCAGAGGCGACCGCGAAGTACGTGACTGGCCCCTACCGCTTCGTCGACCTGGACGCCGGGCACTGGCTGCCCGAATCCGAGCCGGAGGCGGTGACGACCGCCATCCTCGACCGGATCAGGCCCGCCCCAGGATCCGCGTGACGTCGATGAGCAACACCACCCGCTTCGGGTTCACCCGCGGTTGCTTGTAGCGCGCGGCGTACCGGCGTACGGCGTCGGCCACCGCGTCCGGATCCCGATCCACCCGGACCGGCCCGGACAGAGTCAGCCAGCGGGCCCGCTCGACCTGGCACAGGGCAGCGACGTCGGGAAGGCCCCCTGAGCCCGACGAAGGGCGGTCGGCATTGCGCGCCTTGACCGAGTCACCGGAGGTGATCACCCGCGCCGTGCGGGTCTCCGGGTCGTAGGTGAACCCGACCGGCACCACGTGCGGCGACCCGTCGGCGCGCAGGGTGGTGAGCGTGGCCAGGTGCCGCTCGGTGAGGAACGCCAACACCTCGGGACCGAGCTGGTCGAGGTCGAGAGCCTGTCCTGAGCTTGTCGAAGGGCTCACCTGGCGGAGTCCTCGAGATCGCCTTCTACGTCGAGGTAGACCTGCTGCATCTCGGCCATCAGCTCCCGGTCCGGCTCGGCCCAGAGCCCCCGATCGGCCGCCTCGTTCAGCTTCTCGATGATGCCGCGCAGCGCCCACGGGTTGGCGTGCTTCATGAAGTCCTGGTTCTGCTTGTCCAGCACGTACGACTCGGCCAGCTGGGCGTACATCCCGTCGGTCACCACCCCGGCGGTGGCATCGAAGCCATAGAGGTAGTCGACGGTCGCGGCCAGCTCGAACGCCCCCTTGTAGCCGTGCCGCTGCATCGCGCCGATCCAGCGCGGGTTGACCACCCGGGCCCGGAAGACACGGGCGGTCTCCTCGGTCAGCGATCGGGTCCGCACGGCGTCCGGAGTGGTCGAGTCCCCGACGTACGCCTTGGGCTCCGCCCCGGTGAGGGCGCGCACGGTCGCCACCATGCCGCCGTGGTACTGGTAGTAGTCGTCGGAGTCGGCGATGTCGTGCTCCACCGTGTCGATGTTCTTCGCGGCCACGGCGATCCGCCGGTAGTTGGTCTCCATGTCCCGGCGTGCGGGAATCCCGTCCAGGTCGCGACCGTACGCGAACCCACCCCAGGCGGTGTACACCTCGGCCAGGTCCGCGTCGTTGCGCCAGTTGCCGGCCTCCATCAGCGGTAGGATCCCCGCCCCGTACGCGCCCGGCTTGGAACCGAAGATGCGGGTCGTCGCGCGGCGCTGGTCGCCGTGGTCGGCCAGGTCGCGGTGCGCGTGCGCGCGGACGAAGTTCTGCTCCGGTGGCTCGTCGAGGTCGGCCACCAGGCGTACGGCGTCGTCGAGCATCGCCAGCACGTGCGGGAAGGCGTCCCGGAAGAAGCCGGAGATCCGCACGGTCACATCAATCCGGGGCCGGCCCAGCTCGGCCAACGGGATCGGCTCGAGCCCAGTGACCCGGCGCGAAGCGGCGTCCCAGACCGGCACCACGCCGAGTAGGGCCAGCACCTCGCCGATGTCGTCACCACTGGTCCGCATGGCCGAGGTGCCCCACACCGACAAGCCGACCGATGGTGGGTAGATGCCGGTCTCGTCCAGGTGTCGCCGCAGCAGCGACTCGGCCATTGCCTGGCCGGTCTGGTACGCCAGTCGCGACGGGATGGCCTTGGGGTCGACGGAGTAGAAGTTGCGGCCGGTGGGCAGCACGTTGACCAGCCCCCGCAGCGGCGAGCCGCTCGGCCCAGCCGGAACATATCCGCCGTCGAGGGCGTGCAGGGTGTTGGTGATCTCGTCGCTCGTCCGCCGCAGCCGGGGGACGACCTCGCGGCAGGCGAACTCCAGGCTGAGAATCACCGGCTGTGCTTCGACAGGCTCAGCACGCAGAGTTGCGTCCTGAGCCTGTCGAAGGACCTCGTCGACGACCTCCGGTACCCGGGCGACATCCCAGCCCGTCTCCGCCACCGCCTCGACCAGCTGCCGCGCGAGCGCCTCGACCCGGTCGACCTCGGCCATGCGTGCTGAGCTTGTCGAAGTACGCCCCTTCGACGAGCTCAGGACAGCGCCTTCGACAGGTTCAGGACTCATATCCAGACCCAGCGCCGCACGCAGCCCCGGCACTCCGTTGACCTGGCCGCCGAAGATCTGGTTGGCCCGGAGGACGGCGAGCACCAGGTTCACCAGCTCGTCGCCCGCCGGCGCCTGGCCCAGCACGTGCAGCCCGTCGCGGATCTGCACATCCTTGATCTCGCACAGCCAGCCGTCGACGTGCATCACGAACTCGTCGAACGCCTCGTCGTCGGGACGGTCGTCCAGGCCGAGGTCGTGCTCCAGCTGGGCGGCCTGGATCAGCGTCCAGATCTCCCCGCGCAGGGCCGGCACCTTGGCCGGGTCCATGGCCAGCACGTTGCTGTACTCGTCCAGCAGCTGCTCGAGACGGGCGATGTCGCCGTACGACTCGGCCCGGGCCATCGGCGGGACCAGGTGGTCGATGATCGTCGCGTGGGCCCGGCGCTTGGCCTGGGTGCCCTCGCCCGGGTCGTTGACCAGGAAGGGGTAGATCAGCGGCAGCGAGCCGATCGCCGCGTCGGTGCCGCAGGCCGCTGACATCCCCAGGTTCTTGCCCGGCAGCCACTCCAGGTTGCCGTGCTTGCCGACGTGGATCATCGCGTGGGCGCCGAACTCGCGCTCGATCCAGCGGTACACCGCCAGGTAGTGGTGCGACGGCGCGAGGTCCGGGTCGTGGTAGATCGCGATGGGGTTCTCGCCGAACCCCCGCGGCGGCTGGATCAGGATCACCACGTTGCCGGCCTGCAGGGTGGCGGCGACGATCTCGCCCTCGGCGTTGCGCTGTCGGTCGACGAACAGCTCGCCGGGCGCCTCGCCCCAGGCCGCGGTGACGGCGTCACCCAGCTCGTTCGGCAGCTCGGCCAGCCAGCGCTTGTACGTGGTGGCGGGGATCCGGACGGGCTGCCCGCTGAGCTGCTCCTGCGTCAGCCACTCAGGGTCCTGCCCGCCCGCGGCGATGATCGCGTGGATCAAGGCGTTGCCGGCGGTGGTGTCGGGGCTCTCGCCCTCCACCGGCTCGAGCACTCCGGTGCCCGGGATCTCGCCCGGCTCGCCCAGGTCATAGCCGGCGGCCCGCATGGCCCGGAGCAGCCGGATCAGCGAGACGGGGGTGTCCAGACCAACGGCGTTGCCGATCCGGGAGTGCTTGGTCGGGTACGCCGACAGCATGATCGCGATCTTGCGTTCGGCCGTCGGGATGTGGCGGAGGCGGGCGTGGTTGAGCGCGATCTCCGCGACCCGGCGGCAGCGTTCGGGGTCGGGCACGTACGCCGGCAGCCCGTCGGCGTCGGTCTCCTTGAAGGAGAAGGGGACCGTGATGATCCGACCGTCGAACTCCGGCACCGCGACCTGGGTGGCCACGTCCAGCGGGGTCATCCCCTCGTCCGACGCCTCCCACGAGGCGCGGTCCCAGGTCAGGCAGAGGGCCTGCAGGATCGGGATGTCCAGGGCGGCGAGGGCGCGTACGTCCCAGCCCTCGTCGTCCTCCCCGGCGCTCGCGGTGGCCGGGCGGGTGCCTCCGGCGGCGAGGACAGTGGTGACCAGGGCGTCCAGGGTGCCGAGGTAGTCGAGCAGGTCGGCCGGTGCGTCCCGCAGTGAGGTGGCGTAGATGGGGACGCCGACGCCGCCCGCCGCATCGACCGCGTCAGCCAGCGCCTCGACGTACGCGGTGTTCCCGGCGGTGTACTGGGCGCGGTAGAAGAGGATGCCGACGCGCGGCGCTGGGTCCTGACCCCGGCCGGACGCGCCCTGAGCCTGTCGAAGGGCACCCCAGGCCGGCTGCTCGACCGGAGCCGCGAACCCCTCGCCGGTGAGCAGCACCGTGTCGGACAGGAAGGCGTGCAGCTGCCGCAGGTTCTCCGGACCGCCCTGGGCCAGGTAGACGTGCGCATCCGCGGCGACGCCGATCGGCACGGTGGACAGCTCCATCAGGGCCGCATCCGGAGCCTGTTCGCCGCCGAGCACCACCATCGGCTGACCCTCGCCGCGGATCCGGGCGAATCCGGTACACAGACTCTTCGGTGAGCCGAGGATCCGGGCCACGATCAGGTCCGCCGCGGCAAACGCCTCCGCCATCTCAGCGTGGACGGCCTTACTCGGGTTGACGTAGAAATAGTCCGCGCCGGAGGCCCGGGCCGACAACAGGTCGGTGTCGGAGGTGGACACCAGGGCGATACGGGTCATACCGGAGGGCTCCTCTGCGGGGTCCGCGCCCCGGTGGAAATGGCGGTCGACCGTGCCGGTGAGTATCTGACTGCGCCAGTGGCTGGCTCACAGTGGCGGGACCGTCCCGGATTTACACCGGGTTCCTACCCGACGACGGATGGCAGCAGTGTATGGCCTGGCCGAGGAGCCGTTTTTAGCACGCCCGACTTCGTCGACGTCCGGTAGCCGCACCGGACAAGCGTCAGAAGAAGACCTCGCCCGAGATCACGTTGACCACTCGGCCACCGATCCACAGATCGTCGCCTTCGCGGTCGACATGTACCCGGCCGGTCCGGCCGAGAACGGTGCCCTGCGCCGCGACGTAGTGGTCCGGCACGAGGTCCGCGCCGGTCAGCCAGTACGCCAGCCCGGCGTTCAGGCTGCCGGTCACCGGGTCCTCGGCCGGTGCCTGGCCGGGCAGGAGCGCCCGCACCTCGTACGCGACCTCGGACCCGGTCGAGTACGGCCCCACAAGGCCGAGGTCCAGACCGCCCAGCACAGCGGCATCCGGCTGCACACCCAACACCCGTTCGGCGCTAGCCAGCCGGATGCCGATCCACTGCGGTCCGTTCACCAGCCACGCAGCATCGAGAATCTCGTCCCGGGCCAGGCCCAGGCCACCGGCAATCCGAGCCACCAGTTGCTCGTCGACCGGCTCGAACCGGGTCAGCGGCGGCGCCGCGAACGCCAGCCGCTCGCCGTCCTGCCGCAACCGCACCAGCCCGGCGCCGCACTCCTGCACCACCAGCCCGTACGCCCGCGGGCGACCGCCCGCCGATAGCCAGGCGTACGCCGACCCGAGGGTCGGATGTCCGGCGAACGGCAGCTCCTGGCTGGGGGTGAAGATCCGGACCCGGTAGTCCGCCTCGTCGGAGGTGGGCGGCAGCAGGAAGGTCGTCTCGGACAGGCCGGTCCACCGGGCGAAGCGCTGCAGCTGAGCCGCGTCCAGCTCGTCGGCGTCGTGCACCACGGCGAGGGGGTTCCCGTCCAGGCCCACCGAACCGAATACGTCGACCTGGGAGAACGCACGAGCCCGCACTCCGGCACTCTAGGGCAGCGCGTGCCGGGGTCGTCCAGGCAAAGTCGAAGCCCACGGCTTGCCTGCTCGGGGGTTCAGGTAAGCCGTGGGCTTCTGGCTGCTACATCGTGGTCATCGGTCGATTCATTACGCGGCATCAATGTGACCCGTGTCACAGCACCTGGGCAACTTACGATGGCGGGCGTGACTGCCGACCGCTGCCCGGGCGTACTGCGGCCCCACCTCGCGGCTGACGGCGCCATGGTGCGGGTCCGCATCCCCGGCGGCCAGACCAATGGCGCCGCCCTGGGCGAGCTCGACGCCCTGGCGACGGCGTACGGCAGCGGCTTGGTGCAGCTCACCTCGCGGGGCAGCCTGCAGGTCCGCGGACTGGCCAACCCGCTGCCGGACGAGTTCGTGGCCGGAATCACCGCCGCCGGCCTCCTGCCGTCGGCCGCCCACGAGCGGGTCCGCAACATCGTCGCCTCGCCGCTCACCGGGCTGCACGGCGGCCGGGCCGATCTGCGCCCGATGGTCGTCGCACTGGACGAGGCGCTGCGGGCGGCCGCGGATCTGACCGAGCTGTCCGGGCGGTTTCTGTTCGCCCTGGACGACGGGCGGGGGGACGTCGTCACGCTGCCGTTCGACGTCGCCTTCCAGGCACTCGGTCCCGATCACGGTGTGGTCCTGAGCGGCAACCAGCAACGGTCGGTGAGTGCCGCCGAGGCAGTGCCGGCCCTGATCAGCGCGGCGCGTGCGGGGAACGAGGTTCCGGCCCATCGACAGGCTCAGGGCGCATCTACGGCCACCACCCCGGTCGGCGCGGTCGGCGAGCACGCCAGCGTCGTCGTACCGCTGGGCTTCCTCACCCCGGAACAGCTCGCCGCGGTGTGCGCGGCCTCCGGTGCCGGACCGATCGTGGTCACCCCGTGGCGCGGGCTGGTCATCCCGTACGCCGCCGCGCGTCTGCCCGACCTGACCGCGGCAGGACTGGTGGCCGACGACACCTCGCCGTGGACCATGATCACCGCATGTGTCGGCGCGCCGTACTGCGGCAAGGCCCGGATGGAGACCCTGGTCGCGGCCCGGGAGCTGGCCCGGCGACCCACCTCGACCCCGCTCCGGCGTACTCATCTCAGCGGCTGCGAGCGGCGCTGCGGC
The DNA here is from genome assembly GCA_963808435.1 of uncultured Actinomycetota bacterium. Taxonomy (GTDB): domain Bacteria; phylum Actinomycetota; class Actinomycetes; order Propionibacteriales; family Propionibacteriaceae; genus Microlunatus. Next base: position 79,156 of record CAWEFW010000032.1, read on the forward strand.
GCCCCCAACCATGATCATGTCGAGCTCGTCGCCCATGCTTGAGCGGCCGACTCGCCGCTACGACTACGTCAGCGACGCGACCGAGATCTACCGCCGCTCCTTCGCCACCATCCGGGCCGAAGCCGACCTGGCCGCCTTCGCGCCGGACGCGCAGGTCGTCGCCGTCCGGATGATCCACGCCACGGGGGAAGTCGGGCTGACCGCCGACCTGGCCTTCCACCCGCGGCTGGTCGGCACCGCCCGGGACGCGCTGCGGGCCGGAGCCCCGATCTTCACCGACGCGCAGATGATCGCCTCGGGCATCACCCGCCGCCGATTGCCGGCCGAGAACGCGATCCACTGCCTACTGCACGACGACCGTACGCCGGGGCTGGCCTACCGCTGGGGCACCACCCGCTCGGCCGCGGCGGTCTCGCTCTGGGGCGAGGAGCTGGACGGGGCGGTCGTGGCCATCGGCAACGCGCCGACGGCGCTGTTCCACCTGCTCGAGGTGATCGCCGACGGCGGTCCGCGCCCCGCGGCGATCCTGGGGCTGCCCGTCGGCTTCATCGGCTCGGCCGAGTCCAAGATCGCCCTGACCGAGAACCCGTGGGATGTGCCGTACCTGGTGGTGCACGGCCGGCGCGGCGGCTCGGCGCTCTGCGTGGCCGCGGTGAACGCCCTGGCCCAGGAGGCGGAGATCTGATGGCCGGACGCCTCTACGCGGTCGGCGTCGGTCCGGGCGACCCCGAGCTGCTCACTCTCAAGGCCGCCCGGCTGATCCGATCCGCGCCGGTGGTCGCCTACTACTCGGGCACCCACGGCCGATCCATCGCCCGGGCGATCGTGGCCGACCTGATCGCGCCGGACGTGGTCGAGGAGCTGCTGAGCTACCCGGTGACCACCGGTGGCGACACCGACTACTACCCCGTGATGGCCGGGTTCTACGACGCTTCGGCGGCTCGGCTGGCCGCGCACCTTACGGCCGGCCGCGACGTGGTGGTGCTGGCCGAGGGCGACCCGCTCTTCTACAGCTCCTACATGTACCTGCACGACCGGCTGGCCGAACGGTTCCGCTGCGAGATCGTGCCGGGCGTGACGTCGGTGAGCGCGGCGTCGGCGGCCGCGGCGACGCCGCTGGTGCGGCACGAGGACGTGTTCACCGTGCTGCCCGGGACGCTGGCGGTGGCCGAGCTGACCCGACGACTGGCCGACAGCCAGGGCGTCGTGATCATGAAGCTCGGGCGGACCTTCCCGGCCGTGGTCGAGGCGCTGCGTCGGTCCGGCCGGCTGGCTGAGGCGCGGTACGTTGAGCGCGCCAGTACCGGGACCGAGGTCGTGCGGCCGGTTGCCGAGGTGAATCCCGACACGGTGCCCTACTTCTCGCTGGTCCTGGTGCCGGGCCACGACCGGCGGGCCGACACGGCAGGCCGGGCCGCAACGCCCCCTGAGCCTGTCAAGGGGCCACGGCTCCTCGTCGTCGGTCTGGGCCCCGGGCCGGAACGCTGGCTCACCCCGGAGGCCGCCGAGACGCTTCGCACGGTCGACCACGTCGTCGGCTACGGCCCCTACGTCGCCCGGGTGCCCGACCGGCCGGGCCTGACCAAGCACCCCAGCGGCAACACCGTCGAGCTGGACCGGGCCCGGTTCGCCCTCGACCTGGCCCTGGCCGGCGAGCGCGTGGCCGTGGTCTCGGGCGGGGACGCCGGGGTGTTCGGGATGGCCGCGGCGGTGTTCGAGGCGGCGGAGGACCCCGCGTACGCGTCGGTCCGGATCGACGTGCGACCGGGGCTCACCGCGGCCCAGGCGGTGGCCGCCAAGGCCGGTGCCCCGCTGGGCGGCGACTACGCGGTGCTGTCCCTGTCCGACCGGCTGAAGCCGTGGGCCGTGATCGAGGACCGCCTGCGGGCCGTCGCCGGCGCCGATCTCGTGCTGGCCATCTACAACCCCGCCTCGCGGACCCGGACCTCCCAGGTCAAGCAGGCCAAGGAGATCCTGCTGGAGTACAGGGCGGCGGAGACTCCGGTCGTGGTCGGCCGCAATGTCGGCCGCGACGGCGAGTCGCTGGTCGTCACCCCGCTCGGCGATCTCGATCCGGACACCATCGACATGAGCTGCCTGCTGATCGTCGGGTCCCGCGCGACCGTCGCTCAGAGCTCCGGCGTCTGGACACGACGGTCAAACACGGAAATCCCGCACTCGATCCGCTCGACTGGCCAGATCCGCGGCGCGTCGCACGACCGCCGCTGATCGAGTGGGCAGATTCCGTTTCGGTCCCTCTCCCGCACCATCGTCCGGACGTCGGCAGCCCGAGATGACAATGTCCGGGCACGAGAGTCAGTGGAGGCATGAGAAAGCTCGTTGTCACCGAGAACATCACCCTCGATGGCGTCATTGACGCGACCGGCGGCTGGTTCGACCCGACCGACGACACCGTCGACCAGTCCGACCTGACCGAGCAGACCCAGCGGCACGCCGAAGCGGCCGACGCCTTCCTGTGCGGGCGAAACACCTTCGAGGCGTTCCGCGGCTTCTGGCCGAAGCAGGTCGACGACCAGACCGGCGTCACCGACTACCTCAACTCGGTGCACAAGTACGTCGTCTCGAGCACGATCACCGACCCCGAGTGGGAGAACAGCACCGTACTCAGCGGTCCGCTGGTCGAGGAGATCACGCAGCTCAAGGACCAGCCCGGCCGCGACATCGTGACCACCGGCAGCATCACGCTGGTGCACAGCCTGATCGCGGAGAACCTGGTCGACGAGTACCGGCTCTTCGTCTATCCGACGGTGGTCGGCATGGGCGCCCGCCTGTTCGAGGAGGCGACGTCGGTGCCCGACCTGGAGCTGGCCGACAGCCAGACCTTCCGGTCCGGCGTCGTGCTGCTGACTTACCGGGTGGTGCGCACGCGGTAAAGGTGCGACTCGACGAAATCCTCGGCCGCCAGTGACCTACCGACCAGGATCACCGCGGCCTGACGTAGCCCGGCGGCCTCGACCTGGTCGGCGATGTCGGTCAGGGTGCCGCGGAGGACGAGCTCGTCGGGCTGGCTGGCCCGGGACACCACGACGACCGGGCAGTCCGGCCCGTACGCGGCGGTCAGCTCGGCGGCCAGCCGCCGGGCGTGGCGGATGGCCAGGTGCAGTACCAGCGTGGCCTGGCTCTCGGCGAGCCGAGCCAGTGACTCCGCCTTCGGCATCGCCGTCGAGTCCGCCTGGGTGCGGGTCAGAATGACGGTCTGGGTCACCTCGGGCACGGTCAGCTCACGGCCGACCAGCGCGGCGGCGGCGGCGTATGCAGGAACGCCCGGCGTGACGTCCCAGGGCACCCCCGCCCGGTCCAGCCGACGGGTCTGCTCAGCCAGTGCGGAGTAGATCGACGGGTCGCCGGAGCAGAGCCGGGCCACGTCCTGCCCGTTGCGGTGCGCGGTCACCAGGTGCTCGGTGATCTGGTCCAGGTCGAGGTGCTGGCTGTCGATCAGGGTCGCACCCGCCGGGCAGTGGGCCAGCACGTCGGGACCGATGTAGGTGCCGGCGTACACGCATACCGGCGACGACGCGATCAGCGACACCGCACGTACGGTCAGCAGGTCGGCCGCCCCGGGACCGGCTCCGATGAAGTGGACGGTCACGGCGCCGCGGGCTTGGTCACGTTCCACTGCACGACGGCCCGGGCCGGCTTCCAGCCGTGGTAGCCGCCGATCCGCTCCAGGTGCTCGACGGCGATCCGGGTCAGCGTGCCGCCGTGCTCGCGCCAGCGGGCGGTGATCACGGCCTCGGTCTCCAGCGTCACGGCGTGCACCACGAGCCGGCCCCCCGGACGCAGGGCAGCCCAGCAGACGTCCAGGACGGCGTCATCGGCCCCGCCGCCGATGAAGACCGCATCCGGCCGAGACAGGTCGGCCAGCGCGTCCGGGGCCGTCCCGTGAACTACCCGCAGCCCGGGCACACCGAGCTGGGCGGCGTTGGCGGCCACCCGCTTGACCCGGTCCGGATCGCGCTCGACGGCGATGACCCGGCAGCGGGGATGCGACCGCGCCCACTCGATGCCGATCGAACCCGCGCCGGCCCCGACGTCCCAGAGCAGCTCGCCCGGCCGGGGCATCAGATGGGCCAGGGCCGAGGCCCGCACGTCACGCTTGCTCAGCTGCCCGTCGTGCTCGAACGCCTCGTCGGGCAACCCGGCCGTGAGGCTCGCGTACGGACTGTCGCCTCGCACCTCGATGCAGACCACGTTGAGCGCGGGCACCACCTCGTCCGGGGCGTGTCGGGCCTCATTCGCCGCTCCCAGGTTGCTCAGCACCGTCACCGCGCTGTCGCCGTGGCCGGTCTCGGCCAGCAGCCGGGCGACCTGCGCCGGGGTCGCGGCATCGCGGGAGAGCACGACGATCCGCTGCCCGGCAAACAGCCAGCGGCGGAGAGTGTCCAGATCGTCTTCGGTGCGCAGCCGGACGGCCTCGACGCTCTCGGCGTCCCACCCCATCCGCGCCCGAGCGAGGGCCAGGGACGATACCGCAGGATGGATTCGTACCGTCCCCGACGAAAACAAGTCCAGCACAGTTGCGCCGATGCCCGCAACCAGGGGGTCCCCGCTGGCCAGCACCACCGTGGCACGACCCTCGTGCCCGGCCAGCAAGCCAGGCAGGGCTGCTCGCAGGTCCGGAGGCAACGGCTCCCGCCGCTGGCGCGGAACCGGCGGCAGCAGGCCGAGCAGCCGCCGCGCGCCGACGACCACCTCGGCCGCCTGGACCAGGTCACGCTCGGCCGGACCCAGCGACGCCCAGCCGGCCGCGCCGATCCCGACCACCTCGATCACGGCCCCGACCCTACGCGGCCGACGTCCACCTCAGCCGAGGAGTTCGCGGGACAGCAGGCTCGCGGTGCCGACCGACATTCCACCGTCCACCGGAAGCACCTGACCGGTGACCCAGGCCGCGTCGCCGGAGCCCAGGTAGGCCACGGCGGCCGCGACGTCTTCCGGTTCGCCGACCCGGCCGAGGACGTACATCGGTCGCATCCGGTCGGCGCCGCCCGGCTGGTCGTCCCAGTTCCGGGTCCGGATCGTGCCGGGCGCCACGGCGTTGACCCGGATCCCCTCCGGCCCCAGGCTCGCCGCCAGGTTCTGGGTCAGGGACGCCAGGCCGGCCTTGGCACTGCTGTACGGCTCGCGGCCCAGGGCTACGTGCCCGTTGATCGACGTCACGGTGACGATCGACGGTCCGACCCGGCTGCTCCGGAGATGGGCCAGCGCGGCCCGGCAGCAACGCACCACGCCGAGCAGGTTGAGGTCGAACATGCGCTGCCAGGTCGAGTCGTCGGTCGTCTCGAAGCTGCCGTGTGCCGTGTCGCCGCCGGCGACGTTGACGAGCACGTCCAGGTGGCCGAACCGCTCGGCGACGCTGGTGAAGACGGCCTCGACCTCGTCCGCACGGGTCACGTCCATCACGTACGCGGCGTGGCGCGGTGCGCCGGGGAGGCCGGCCGCAACCTCGTCCGCGGCCGATCCGTCGAGATCGGTGACCGCCACGAGGGCCCCCTCCGACGCCAGTCGCTCCGCGCAGGCCCGCCCTATCCCGTGTGCGGCTCCCGTGACCACGGCCGCCCAGCCCTCGAACCGATGCACGGGCACCAGCCTGGCACGTACGCCGGGAGGCGGGCCGGGTTGTGAGAGGATGCGAGGCGGCGCAGGCAGAGGAATCCGGTGCAAGTCCGGAACGGTCCCGCCACTGTGACCCGAGTATCTCGGGGAGTCAGGACGTCGGCCCGCGTTGATCGACCCACAGCTGCCGCGGGCGTGGACACCCGCAGGAAGGGTGAAGGTGGCCCCAGATGAGTGACGCGCGAGCGTTCCCGTTCTCCGCGATCGTCGGGTCGGAGGACCTCGCCACGGCGCTGATCCTGACCACCGTCGCACCGGAGATCGGCGGCGTACTGGTCCGCGGCGAGAAGGGGACGGCCAAGACCACCATGGTCCGGGCCCTGGCCCACGTGCTGCCCGACGTTCCCGTCGTGGCGGGTTGCCGGTTCAGCTGCGACCCGGCCGATCCCGACCCGGGGTGCCCCGACATCGCTCGGCACGATGGGGCGACTACGCGGCCGGCCCGGCTGGTCGAGCTGCCGGTCGGCGGAAGCGAGGACCGGGTGATCGGAGCGCTCGACCTGCAGCAGGCGCTGGGCAGCGGCACGGTGAGCTACCAGCCTGGGCTGCTGGCCGCGGCCCACCGCGGGATTCTCTACGTCGACGAGGTCAACCTGCTGCACGACCATCTGGTCGACCTGCTGCTGGACGCCGCGGCCACGGGCCGCTCCACCGTCGAGCGCGAGGGCGTCTCGGTCAGCCACGCCTCGCGGATCGTGCTGATCGGCACGATGAACCCGGAGGAGGGCGAGCTCCGCCCCCAGCTGCTGGACCGGTTCGGGCTGACGGTCGAGGTCGCCGCCCCCCGTGACCCGGCCCTACGCGCCGAGGTGATCCGCCGGCGGATGGATTTCGACCGCGAGCCGGTCGCCTTCTCCCGTACGTACGCGGACGCCGAAGGGGCGCTCGGACGCGGGATCGCCGCCGCCCGCGACCGGCTGCACGACGTCCGCCTGGCCGATGAGCAGCGGCTGACCATCGCCAGCATCTGCGCCGCGTTCGAGGTGGACGGGCTACGGGCCGACATCGTCACCGCCCGGGCCGCCGCCGCGCACGCCGCGTGGCAGGGCCGGAACGAGGTGACCACCTCCGACATCCGGGTCGCCGCGCGGCTGGCGCTCCCCCACCGCCGCCGACGGAACCCCTTCGACGCGCCGGGGCTCGACGAGGACCTGCTGGACCAGCTGCTCGACGAGCACGAGCCAGAGCCGCCTCCGGAGCCGCCCTCGGACGGTGGGTCGGACGAGGACGGCTCAAGCGGCGAACGCAACGGCGACAGTTCGGGAGAGATGCAGGCTGAGCCTGTCGATGCCCCCGACCCTGGCTCCTCGACAAGCTCAGGGCGCATGGAACCCCACGTCGCGCCGCCGGGTGCCATCTACCGCACCCGGCTCTTCACCGCCGCAGGTGTCGGCGCGGGCGAGGTGGGCCGCCGCAGCCGAGCGCTGACCGACTCCGGGCGTACGGTCGGTGCCGTCGCCTCGCGCGGTCGACCCGGCGCGCTGCATCTCCCGGCCACCATCCGGGCCGCCGCTCCGGAGCAGGCGGGCCGCGGTCGCGGACTCTCGCAGCCGCTCCGGCTGGCCCGGACCGACCTCCGGCTGGCCGTTACCGAGGGTCGCGAGTCCAACCTGGTCCTGCTGGTGGTCGATGCCTCCGGCTCGATGGCCGCCCGCCGCCGGATGGAGTCGGTCAAGGCCGCGGCGATGTCCCTGCTGCTGGACGCGTACCAGCGTCGGGACAAGGTCGGACTGATCACCTTCCGCGGCGCGGAGGCCACCCTGGCGCTGCCGCCCACCTCGTCGATCGACGTCGCGGCCCGGCGGCTGCGCGAGCTTCCCTCGGGCGGACGCACCCCGCTGGCCGAGGGTCTGCTCTGCGCCGCCGACACGTTGCGCCGGGAGCGCATCCGCGACCCGCGCCGCCGCCCGCTGCTGGTGCTGGTCACCGACGGCCGGGCCACGCACGGTCCGGATGCGGTCACCCGCTCGCGCCAGGTCGCCGGACGGCTGCGCGCCGACGGCATCGCGTCAGTGGTGATCGACTGTGAGACGGGCAAGCTCAGACTGGGTCTGGCCGCCGCCCTCAGTGACCACCTCGGGGCCCAGTACGTGCCGGTCGGTGAGGTTGCCGCGGAGCAGGTGCTCAGCGTGGTTCGCCAGACCAAGGCGGCCCTTCGACAGGCACAGGACGTGGCCTGATGCCCCAGGGCCAACCGGAACAGGTCCCCGCCGACGGGCTGACCACCCGGCAACGGCGGAACCGTCCGCTGCTCGCGATCCACACCGGCGACGGCAAGGGCAAGTCGACCGCGGCGTTCGGGCTGGCACTGCGCGGCTGGAACCAGGGTTGGTCGATCGGGGTGTTCCAGTTCGTCAAGTCGGCCAAGTGGCGGATCGGCGAGCAGTCGGCCCTCGAGGCGCTGGCCGAGGTGCACGAGCAGACCGGCCGGGGCGGCGCCATCGAGTGGCACAAGATGGGCTCTGGCTGGTCCTGGTCGCGCAAGCCCGGTGGTGAGGAGGACCACGCCGCCGCGGCCGCCGAGGGCTGGCAGGAGATCAAGCGGCGGCTGTCCGCCGAGACGCACCGGCTGTACGTGCTGGATGAGTTCACCTACCCGCTGAACTGGGGCTGGGTCGACGTGGACGACGTGGTGGCCACACTGACCGAGCGGCCCGGGCTGCAGCACGTGATCATCACCGGCCGTCGGGCCGACCCGAAGCTGGTGGCCGCGGCCACCCTGGTCACCGAGATGACCAAGGTGAAGCACCCGTTCGACGACGGCCAGAAGGGCCAGCGGGGCATCGAATGGTGACACTGCCTCGGGTGATGATCGCCGCGCCCGGTTCGGGTCACGGCAAGACCACGCTGGCCACCGGCCTGATGGGCGCGCTCCGGGCCGAGGGTCTGGCCGTGGCCGGGTTCAAGGTCGGCCCCGACTACATCGACCCCGGGTACCACGCCTTGGCCACCGGGCGCCCGGGCCGCAACCTCGACCCGCACCTCTGCCGACCTGACCAGATCGCACCCCTGCTGCTCCACGGAGCGGCGACCCCGGAGCCGGCCGAGGTCGCGGTGGTCGAGGGGGTGATGGGACTGTTCGACGGCCAGATCGGAGGCGAGGGGTTCGCCTCCACCGCCCACGTCGCCACCCTCACCCGGACCCCGGTGGTCCTGGTCCTGGACATCGGCCACGTGTCCCGCACCGCTGCCGCGCTCGTGCACGGGCTGCACACGTTCGACCCCGACGTACGCCTCAGCGGGGTGATCCTCAACAAGGCCGGCTCACCCCGGCACGCGGCGGAGATCGTCTCGGCGCTGGAGGCCACCGGCCTACCCGTGCTCGGCGTACTCCCCCGCGACGCCGGTGTCGAAGCGCCCTCCCGCCACCTCGGACTGGTCCCCGCCGCCGAGCGGGACGAAGCGGCCGCCGCGGTGGCCCGACTGGCCGAACAGGTCGCCGAGCACATCGACCTGACCGCGGTGCTGCAGATCGCGTACGCCGCCCCGCCCCTGGAGGCCGAACCTTGGGACCCGTACGCGGTCGTCACTCCCCCGTCGGACCGGCGGCCGGTGGTCGCCGTGGCCGGGGGCCGCGCCTTCACCTTCCGCTACGCGGAGACCGACGAGCTGCTGCGGGCCGCCGGCTGCGAGCCGGTGGTCTTCGACCCGCTGACCGACGCCGCGTTGCCGCCGGGCACCGCCGGCCTGTACCTGGGTGGCGGGTTCCCCGAGGTGCACGCCGCCGAGCTGAGCACCAACGAGAGCCTGCGCGCCGAGATCCGGGCCGCGATCGCCGACGGCCTGCCCACGGTCGCCGAGTGCGCTGGGCTGCTCTACCTGTGCCGCAGCGTCGACGGCGCCCCGATGGTCGGCGCGCTGGACGCCGACGGCCGGATGACCGACCGACTGACCCTGCGCTACCGCACGCCGGTCGCCGGACATGATCACCTGCTGGCCACCGTCGGTCGCCGGGTGACCGGGCACGAGTTCCACCGCACGGTGGTCGAGCCGGCGTACGGGGAACGGCCGGCCTGGCTTGTGGACGGCGGGCCGACCGGGTTCGCCACCGAGACCCTGCACGCCGGCTATCTCCACCTGCACTGGGCCGGCCACCCGCATCTGGCTCAGCGCTTCGCCGCCGCCGTCCACGCATACACCGCGGCCTCTCTCCGAAAACCGGTCACAAGCTGCAGCTCTGAGGCGGCCAGAGCTGCAGTATCTGACCGGTTTTGGGAAGACCTGGCGCACCACGGGGACCGGGACGTGGCCGAGGGGCTCATCGACCTGGCGGTGAACGTACGCCTGCCGGCGCCGCCGGACTGGTTGGCCGCGGTGGTCAACGAGGCCACCCCACAGTTGGGTGCCTACCCGCGGACGGAGGAGGCGGTCGCGGCCATTGCCGCCGCCCACGACGTGCCGCAGGAGTCGGTGCTGCCGACAGCGGGCGGAGCCGAGGCCTTCACCCTGCTGGCCCGGGCCCTGCACCCGAAGCGGGCGGTGGTCATCCATCCGCAGTTCACCGAGCCCGAGGCGGCCCTGCGCACCGCTGGGCACGTGCCGCGGCGGGTGACGCTGACCGCCGACGCCGGCTTCGGACTCGATCCGAGCCAGGTTCCGGCCGACGCCGACCTGGTCTTGGTCGGCAACCCGACCAACCCGACCGGCACGCTGCACCCCGCGGCCACGCTCCGCCGACTGCTTCGACCCGGCCGCATCCTGGCGGTCGACGAGGCGTTCATGGACGCCGTACCAGGCGAGCCGGAGACGATGATCGCCGGCGCGATGTCCGGCCTGGTGGTCTTCCGGTCGCTGACCAAGACCTGGGGCCTGGCCGGGCTCCGCGCCGGGTACGCGGTGGGCGACCCCGAGGTGATCGATCGGCTGAAGGCCCAGCAGCCGCCGTGGTCGGTCTCCACCCCGGCGCTGGCCGCGATCGCCGCCTGCCTGACCGACAAGGCCCGGGAGCTCGCCGACGCCGCGGCCGAGGAGATCGGCGAGCACCGGGACTACCTGCTCGAGCGGCTGGCCGAGCACGACCTGCGGCCGGCCGCCGAGCCGCGTACGCCGTTCGTGCTCGTGGACTCCCGGCGCGCCGACCGCCCGCCCGGATGGCTGCGCGCGGCCCTGCGCGCCGAAGGTTTCGCCGTACGCCGCGGCGAGACGTTCCCCGGTCTCGGGCCGGACTGGGTCCGGATCGCGGTCCGGAACCGCCAGACCACCGACCGCCTGGCGGCCGCCCTGGACCGGGTGCTCGGATGACCGTCGACCACGGCGACAGCCATACCCACACCCACCGCGGTCGGCTCGCCGTGGTCCTGGCCATCACCGGCGTGGTGCTGGTGATCGAGGTGGTCGGCGGGTTGCTGTCCGGCTCGCTGGCCCTGCTCGCCGACGCCGGGCACATGCTGACCGACGCCACCGGCCTGGTGCTGGCTCTGATCGGGGCCAGCCTCGGCACCCGGGCGGCGAGCGCGCGCCGCACGTACGGGATGCAGCGGGCCGAGGTGCTGGCCGCGTTGAGCAACGCGCTGCTGCTGGTCGGCGTGGCTGTCTGGGTGCTGATCCAGGCGGTCGACCGGCTGCGCGATCCGAGTGAGGTGGAGACCACCCTGATGCTGGCCGTCGCCGTGGTCGGCGTGCTGGCCAACACGGTCGGACTGTTGCTGCTGCGCCGTGGTCAGGCCGAGAGCCTGAACGTCCGCGGGGCGTACCTGGAGGTGCTGGCCGACCTGCTCGGCTCGGTCGCGGTGATCGTCGCGGCGGTGCTGATCATGGTCACCGGTTGGACCCGGTTCGACGCCCTGGCCTCGCTGCTGATCGTCGTGCTCATCGTGCCCCGCGCCTGGAGCCTGCTGCGCGAGGTGGTCGACGTGTTGCTGGAGGCCACTCCGCGCGGAGTCGACCTGGACCAGGTTCGGCAGCACATCCGCGAGGTGTCCGGCGTGGTGGATGTACACGACCTGCACGTCTGGACGATCACCAGCGGCGTACCGGTACTGTCCGCGCACGTGGTGGTCGACGACGCGTGCATCCGCGACGGACGCTCCGGCGAGGTGCTGGACCGGCTGGGCGAGTGCCTCGGCGGCCACTTCGACGTCGAGCACTGCACCTTCCAGCTCGAGCCGGTCGGGCATCAGGACCACGAGCCGGCGGCCCATGCCTGACGTCGACCAGGCAACCTTCGCCACCTCCCTCGACGTGGCCGGACGGCGGGTGCTGGTCTGCGGCGGCGGAACGGCCGCGCTGGGGCCGGTTCGTGCGTTGCTCCAAGCCCGGGCCGAGGTCCTCGTCGTCGGGCCGGAGATCGGTCTGACGATCCGGGATCTCGCGGCCCGGAACCTGCTGACCACCCAGGTCCGGCCGGTCGAGGCCGCCGACCTGACCGGCATCGCCCTGGTCGTCCCGGCCAGCGGCGAGCGGGACGCCGACGCTCGGGCTGCCGCGCTGGCCCGGGCCTCCGGCGTACTGGCCACGGCTCCACGTACTCCGGACACCCCCGTAGCGCGGTCGGCCGGCCAGACCGGCGAGGTGATTCTGGTGGGCGGCGGTCCGGGCAACCTGGACCTGCTCACCGTCGGCGGGCTGGCGGCGATCCGGCGGGCCGACGTCATCGTCACCGACCGGTTGGCCCCCCTGGCCGCCCTGGACCACGCCCGGCCGGACGCGATCGTGGTCGACGTGGCCAAGATCCCCCGTGGGACCTCCACCTCCCAGGAGCAGATCAACGCGGTCCTCGTCGAGCATGCGACCGCCGGCCGAACGGTCGTGCGGTTCAAGGGCGGCGACAGCTTCGTCCTCGGCCGCGGTGGTGAGGAGTGGCAGGCCTGCGCGGCGGCCGGCATCCCGGTGACCGTGCTCCCCGGCGTCTCGTCGGCGACCGCGGCGCCCGCGCTGGCTGGGATCCCGCTGACCCACCGCGACCTGACCCAGGGCTTTACCGTCGTCTCCGGCCACCTGCCGCCGGGCGATCCCGGCTCCACCCTGGACTGGCGGGCCTTGGCGACCGCCAACACCACCCTGGTGATCTTGATGGGGGTGGCCACGCTGCGGGCGATCACCACCGCTCTGCTGACTCACGGGTTGGCTGCCGACACGCCAGCGCTGACCGTGGCTGACGCCGGTCTGCCGGGCCAGTTCACCGTACGCGCGACCTTGGCCGACATCGCCCAACGCACCCACGCCGAAGGCATCCGCCCGCCGGCGGTCACGGTGATCGGGGCGGTCGCCGGGTTCCGGCCCTAGCTCAGACCCTGCAGCCGCCAGTGGTCGCCCGATCGCGACAGCAGCACCCGGCCGAGCGGGGTGACGTCGACGCGGAAGATCACCTCGGGCGGAGCGCCGAGGGCGTGGACGGCGAGCGCCCGGGCCACCAGGGGTGCGACGACGGCCACCGACCGACCCTCGGGCCAAGGGTGCTGGTCGATCGCCTGGCCCACCCGCCAGATCAGGTCGGCCAGGCTCTCACCCCCGTGCGGACTGACCCACGGGTCGATCAGCCAGACCCGCAACGCCTGGGGTTCCCGAGCGGCCACCTCGTCCAGAGTCAGCTCCGACCAGGCCGTGAAGTCGGCGTCGGCCAGCTCCGGCAGCACGTCGACATCGACGCCGCCCAGCCGCTCCGCGGTCTCCGCACCCACCGGCTCCGGCCCGCGGACCCAGCTCACCACCCGCTCGTCCAGCACCGGCACCTCGCCGACCACCGGACCGGACCAGCCGCCGAACATCGGCACCCGGGTCTGTGCCGTCGGCGCGTACGCCACCACCAGCAGCCGCTCGGCCATCAGGCGTCCGGGGAGGCGGGGTCGTCGACGGACAGCTGCCGGGAGATGGTCAGGCCGACCACCCGGGACACGAAGAGGGCGACGTAGCCGACTCCGGCGAGCTGCTCGATCATCGACACGGCGCGGGCGTGCGCGGTGATCGGCACGACGTCGGACAGGCCGGTGCTGGTGAGGGTGGTGAAACTGAGGAACAACAGCTCCACCCAGGTCCGCTTCGCCTCTGGATCGATCGCGGCGGTGAACGAGCCCGGCCAGACGAGCTGCAGCACGGCGTAGACGTACGCGAACGCCCACGCCACCAGGGTGAAAGTGGCCCCGACCGCATAGAGCTCGTCGGTGGTCACCTGCCGATCGGCCAGGATGTAGACCATCAGACTGCCGGCCGCGTAGAGGTAGAACAGCGCGTGCAGGACCGCCGAGGTCCCCTCAAAGACGGGCAGGTCGCTCACAGCGTCGGCGATGGACAGCACGGAAGCGGCCACCCCGAGCACGACGATGATCCAGGTCGGCCCGGGCGAGTCGCGCACGGTGTAGATCGCCAGCCCGAGCACGAGGGCCCCGAAGAGCTCGAACCCCACCCGGCCGTACGCGGTGGTCTCCATGAACGGGAACAGCAGGACGCCGACCAGCTGGACGACCAGCAGCACGGCCGATGGGTGGGTGATCACCTTGCCCCACCACCCATTCGCCCGCGCGACTCTCATAGCCGCGACCCTATGCCGAGACCGGGTGGTCACAGCCGCGTGGCGGGCGGTAGTGTTTCGCCGTTCGCGGAGGACCTGGAAGTTCGGTGAGAATCCGGCACGGTCGCGCCACTGTGTGAGCCCAGCTCGAGTCAGACCTGCCTCCGCGAATTCCACCGCAACGGGTCGCCGTAGCCCAGGAGGCACAGATGTCAGAATTCACCCACCGCGCGCCGGTCGCTGTTGCGCGTCCTTCCTTCACCCTCGGCCAGGTTCTCCCCTGGCTGATCTTCGCCGGGCTGCTGGCCCTGGTCGCGCTGTACTTCGTCGGCGCCGAAGAGGGGGCGACCGCGCTGTTCGCGGGCAACGCCATCCACGAGTGGACCCACGACGGCCGGCATCTGCTCGGCTTCCCGTGCCACTGAGGTCGGGCGTGCTCTCCGTCCGTCGTTTCCTGGTCCGCGGGCTGCTGGCCGGCCTGGTGGCCGGGATCGTCGCGTTCGGCGTCGCGTACGTGGTGGGCGAGTCGTCCATCGACGCCGCCATCGCCATCGAGGAGTCGGGCGGCGGCCATACGCACTCCGACGAGTCGGCCGGCACCGAGGTGCCCCGCTCCCTGCAGTCGACGGCCGGCCTGCTCACCGCGACCGCGGTGGCCGGGACCACGCTCGGTAGCCTGGTCGGCGTGCTCAGCGCACTGGCCCTGGGCCGCTTCGGGCGGTTGGGCGTACGCGGCAGCACGCTCCTGGTCACCGGGATCGGCTTCGTCAGCCTGTACGTGCTGCCCTTCGTCGCCTACCCGCCGAACCCGCCGGCCGTGGGCTCGGAGGAGACCATCGGCATCCGGACGGCGCTCTACTTCGGCGCGGTCGCCATCTCGGTGATCGCCGCGATCGCTGCCGTGCTGGTCGGACGCCGGCTGGCCGTCAAGGTCGGCACCTGGTGGGCCACGCTGGCCGCGACTGCCGGCTACCTGCTTGTCGTGCTGGGGGCGATCGCGCTGCTTCCCGCCTACGACGAGGTGCCGGCGGAGTTCCCGGCGTCGGTGCTCTACGCCTTCCGCACTGGCAGCTTCGTCACCTCGCTCGCCTTGTGGGCTGTCCTCGGGGTTGTCCTGGCCGAGCTCGCGTACCGCCTGGTGCGCGCGTCCGGCCGCACCACGCAGACCGATCCGCAGTTAGCCCACGATGCCGTCCTGACGTGATCCGCCCTCCCTCGACCAGGGTCTACGCCGACGCCCGCCAGCGCCTCGAGGCGCTGGCCAAACCGGTCGGTGCGCTGGGGCGGGTGGAGGATCTGGCCGCTTGGCTGTCCGCCTGCCAGGGCGTCTGCCCGCCGCGTCCGGTCGAGCAGGTCCGCGCGGTGATCCTGGCCGGCGACCACGGGGTCTCACACTCTCGCGTGTCGGCGTACCCCCGCGAGGTGACCGCGGCCATGGTCCGGGCCTTCGTCGCCGGGGTGGCTGCGGCCAGCTGCCTGGCCCGGCAACACGACGTGGCCCTCCGGGTCCTCGATCTCGGCGTCGACGACGACCTGGCCGACCTGCCGGCCGAGGTCTCGGCGTACCACATCGGCCCTTCCCAGCCGATCCATCTCCGGGACGCGCTCACCGCGGAGCAGTGCCGCCAGGCGCTGGCGGTCGGCCGGGCGCTGGCCGAGGCAGAGATCGCGGCCGGCGCCGACCTGCTGATCCTCGGCGACATGGGCATCGGCAACACCACTCCGGCCGCCGCGCTGATCGCGGCGAGCTTCGGGGTCGGGGCCGAGCAGGTGGTCGGCCGGGGCACCGGCATCGACGACGAGCGGCTGGCTCACAAGACCGCCATCCTGACCCAGGCCCTGCAGCGGATGGGCGACCGCGTCGCCGACCCGCGGGCCCGGCTGGCCGGGCTGGGGTCGGCGGACCTGGCGGTTGGCGTGGGCTTCCTGTGCCGGGCGGCGCAACGCGGTGTACCGGTGCTGCTGGACGGCATCGTCTCGGTCGCCGAGCTGGCCGTCGCCGAGGAGCTCGAGCCCGGGGTGATCGGCTGGTGCACGGCCGGTCACCGCTCCACCGAACCGGCTCAGCAGCTGGCACTGGACAAACTCGGGCTGGAGCCCATACTTGATCTTGGTCTGCGGCTGGGCGAGGGCACGGGGGCTCTCCTCGCTCTGCCGGTGCTGCGGTCGGCGGGATTGCTGCTGACCGAGATGGCTTTGCTGTCGGATCTGACCTCGGGGGGATAACGAGCGAAATGGCGCTGGACGGGCTGCGGTTGGCCGCAGGGACGCTGACTGTCGTTCCATCAGGACCGATTCCGGAGATCGACCGGCCGATGGCGGCCCGCGCGATGATCATCGCGCCGCTGGCGGTGGCACCCCTGGCCGCGGTGGCCGTCGGGGTCAGCTGGGTGACCAGCGCCGCCGGTCTGCCCGAGCTGGTCGTCGGACTGCTCGTGGTCGGCACCCTTGCCCTGGGCAGCCGCGGAATGCACCTGGACGGGCTGGCCGACACGGTCGACGGTCTTGGGTCGGGCTGGGACCGCGACCGCGCGTTGAAGATCATGGCCCGGGGCAACACCGGGCCGATGGGCGCGGCAGCCCTGATGATCATGATCGGCCTGCAGGCGGCGTCGATCGGCCGGATCGTGGTGGACCTGCCCAGCGCGATCTTCCTCGGGGCGATCATCTGCGCCTCCCGCTGCGCGCTGAGCCTGACCTGCCGTCGCGGCGTCCCGGCGGCGAAGAACCAAGGGCTCGGGGTCGCCGTGGCGGGGTCGGTGCCCTGGATCGCGGGCTTCCTGGCCTGGCTGGCCGTGGCCGTCGTGCTCGGGGTGGGCCAGGCCATGATCGGCGGCAGCTACGCCAGCGGCGCGATCGCGGCGGTGGTGGCCGGCCTCGGGGTGCTGCTGCTGGTCTGGCGCTGTGAACGCCGGCTGGGCGGGGTCACCGGTGACGTGATGGGCGCCTCGATCGAGGTCGCGCTGACGATCATGCTGGTCGGGGTGGCGGTATGAGCGCGGTGTGCTTGAGCTAGAGCGGAAGTGGGCGGCCGGCGACCATCAGGATCACCTCGTCGCTGGCCCGGGCCACGGCCTGGTTGAGGGTGCCCAGCCGGTCGGTGAAGATGCGGCCCGACCGGTGCTCCGACACCAGCCCCAGGCCGACCTCGTTGGTGACGGCGACGGCCGTACGCCGGCAGGACCGCCAGGCGTCGACAAGGTCGGTCACCTGGTCATCGAAGGCGTCGCTCCACGCTGCCGGGGGCTGGCTCCAGGCCTCCAACCGGTCCAGGGTCGCCGTCACCCAGCTGCCCAGCGAGTCGATCATGATCGACTTCCGGGCCGCCGACCGCAGCGCACCGGGCAGGTCGTCGGTCTCCACCGTGGTCCAGTGCGCCGGCCGGCGGGCCTGGTGCACGGCGATCCGGCTGGCCCATTCCGGGTCGGCCGCCGGGTCGGCTGGTGGTCCGGGCGCCAGGTAGGTGACCGCGGCCTGGTCGGCCAGCAGCTCCTCGGCGTACGCGGACTTGCCCGACCGGGTACCGCCGGTGACCAGGATCCGTCGCGAGGCCATGGCCGATGAGCGTACTGCGAGCGTCGGGTAGGCGCGCCGACGAGCGGAGGAGCGATGAGCGAACACGCTCCGTCGTTCCTAGGGGGACGACCCCCTTGAACCCCCGAAAAGCCAGGGGGTCGTTCGCGAAGAGTGACGACGTCGTCGGATCAGAGCGCCGGGCGCGAGCAGTACAAGTAGGGGCGGGGTTGGCCCTCGGCTATGCAGCCGACGCCCTGTTCGGTGACCCGCGGCACTTCCATCCGGTAGCGGGCTTCGGCACGGTTGCCGCCCACCTCGAGCGGGTCAGCTATGCGGATAGCCGCGCCGCCGGTCTGACCCACGTGGGCATCCTGGTCGGCTCCGCGGTCGGACTCGGGGTCGGACTGCAGCGGCTCGGTCATCGGCGCCGGCCGGCGCTGGTGTTGCTCACCGCAGCCGCGACCTGGTCCGTGCTGGGCGGGCGCTCGCTGCGCCGGGAGGCCGTGACCATTGCCGACCGGCTGTCGGTGCACGACCTGGCCGCGGCGCGGCTCCAGGTGCGCAACCTGGTCGGTCGCGACCCCGCCGAGCTCGGACCCGACGAGATCGCCCGCGCGACCGTCGAGTCAGTGGCGGAGAACACCTCGGACGCGGTGGTCGCTCCCCTGGTCTGGGGAGCGATCGCCGGCATCCCGGGCCTGCTCGGCTACCGGGCGGTGAACACCCTGGACGCGATGATCGGGCACCGATCGCCGCGCTACGAGCGGTTCGGCTGGGCGGCGGCCCGGCTGGACGACCTGGCCAACTGGGTGCCGGCCCGGGTGGCCGGGTTGGCTGCCGCGATGGCCGCGCCGCTGGTCGGTGGCTCGCCCGCGGCGGCGGTGCGGGCCATGCGGCGAGACGCGAGCCAGCACCCGAGCCCGAACGCGGGCGTTGTCGAGGCCGCGTTCGCCGGAGCGCTGGGCATCCGCCTCGGCGGCCGCAACGTGTACCAGGGCCGGGTCGAGGAGCGGGGCGTGCTGGGCGACGGCCGCGCGATCGCCGTCGCCGACATTGCCCGGGCCAACCGGCTGGCCTCGATCGTCTCGACCCTCGTCCTGTTGGCCAGCTGCGCCCTGAGCCTGTCGAAGGGTCGCCCCAATGCGGCCTGAACCTGTCGAAGGCCCACCAATGCGGCCTGAGCCTGGCCCTTCGACAGGCTCAGGGCACATCCTCGTCTTGGGTGGCACCGCCGAGGCCCGGGCGCTGGCGGCGGCGCTGGTTCACGCAGGCCAGGACGTACTCACCGCGCTGGCCGGGCGGGTGCGCGACCCGGCGCTACCGCCGGGCCGGGTCCGCGTAGGCGGGTTCGGCGGGGTGGACGGCCTGACCGCGTTCCTGCGCTCCGACGGACTCACGGCCGTAGTCGACGCGACCCACCCCTTCGCCGCCCGGATCAGCGCGACCGCGGTCGCCGCGGCCGACCGGACCGGGGTTCCGCTGCTCCGGCTGGAACGACCGGGCTGGGCCGACCATCCGAACGCGGGCGCGTGGACCTGGGTCGCCGACGCCGACGCGGCCCGGATCGCGGCCAACGAGTACCGGCGTCCGTTCCTGACCACCGGGCGCCAGTCGCTGGCGACCTTCCTGCCCTGGGCCGACCGGGCGGTGCTGGCCCGGGTCGTCGACCCGCCGGAGTTCGCGGTGCCGGAGCGGTGGACCCTTCTCACCGCCCGCGGTCCGTACCGCTACGCCGAGGAACGCCGCTTGATGGCCGAGGCCGGCATCGACGTACTGCTGACCAAGGACTCCGGCGGCACCCACACCGCGGCCAAGCTGGACGCGGCCGGCGACCTCCGCATCCCGGTGGTGGTCATCGCCCGGCCGCCGCGGCCGGCGGACGTAGCCACGGTCAGCACCGTGGGCGAGGTCCTGGCCTGGTTCGCGCTGGTCCCGAAGGCCTAGGTCCGGGCGGTGCGGGCGTCGGTCACCTGGACGGCGCCCCGGATCGTGCGGAGACGGCGCTGCAGGTCGTCGGCGTACGCCTTGGGCACGTACGCGCCCCGGCCGTACAGCTGCTCGTAGCGGTCGACCAGCTCGGGGTGGGTCCGACGCAGCCAGGCGAAGAACCACTCGCGGGTCCCCGGCCGCAGGAAGAGCGCGATGCCGCTGATGCCGGTGGCCCCGGCGGCCGCGAGCTGGCCCACGAGCGCCTCGAGGTGCGTGTCGGAGTCGGTCAGGTAGGGCAGGATCGGCGCGACCAGTACGCCGCAGGGCAAGCCGGCTGCCCGGATCCGACGGACCAGCTCGAGCCGGGCCCGCGGGGTGGGCGTGCCGGGCTCCAGGGTGGCGTGCAGCTCCTCGTCGAGCAGGGCCAGTGAGATGGAGACGCCGACCTTGACCCGGTTCGCCGCCTCGCTGAGCAGCGGGAGGTCGCGGCTGAGCAGCGTGCCCTTGGTCAGGATCGAGAACGGCGTACGGCTGCCGGCCAGGGCGGAGATCACCTGTGGCATCAGCCGATAGCGACCCTCGGCCCGCTGGTAGGGGTCGGTGTTCGTGCCCATGGCCACGTGCTCGCGGGTCCAGCGCGGTCGAGCCAGCTCGCGGCGCAGCACCTCAGCGATGTTGATCTTGACCACGATCTGCCGGTCGAAGTCGGCACCAGGGTCGAGGTCGAGGTAGGTGTGGGTGTTGCGGGCGAAGCAGTAGACGCACGCGTGGCTACAGCCGCGGTAGGGGTTGACGGTCCAACGAAACGGGACCCGCGAGGTGCTGGGAACGTGGTTGAGCGCCGAGCGGCAGCGGACCTCGTGGAACGTGATCCCGGCGAACTCCGGCGTCTGCACGCTGCGAACCAGACCGGCCATGCTCTGCAGCCCGGGCAGCGCGTTCGGATCCTCCGCCGTCAGCGTCTGCCCCTGCCACCGCATGAGTCCGATTCGAACACACGTTCGTTCGCGGGTCAACCGGAACTTCCCGGTGAGCCACCCCGGCTCAGCCGATCGGAGCGCCTTCGGGGGCGGAGACTCCCCGCTCGGCCATCCACGTCATCCACCGGGGCTCGTCGCGGGCCACCACCGCCTCGGCCTCGTCGCCGTAGACGTACATCCAGATGGAAACCCCCGTCGTGTCGCCGGTCCCCTCGGACGCGATCAACGCGGTTCCGGGCAGCGGCTCCTCCAGCAGCAGGCTCATCCGGAATCCGGGCTCGCAGTCCACGACCGTGCCGGCGAGCGGCGGAACATCGCCCTGGGCCACGACGCGCTCCCCCGGCGCGGGCGTAGCGGGAATTCCCAAGGCGTCGGTGACCGCCGTCCAGACGGTGGCCTGGTCTCCCGCCCACATCGCCTGCGGCAGCATCGGCCGCCCCGCCTGTCCGCGGAAGTGGGCCAGGTGCAGCTGCAGGTTCTTGAGGAACAGCCGCCAGCCCTGCTCCATCCCGTCGTACTGGGCGTCCCACTCGGCCCCGGAGCCGAAGCCCGAGTTGACCAGGCGGACGACGCAGCTCCCCCCGTCGCGGGCCTCCACCAGCCACTCGAAGGCCAGGCCCTCGTCGCCCTCGGCACCTGCGAACAGGACACGATGCGGCGGCTCCCAGGCGGCGACCCGCCCGGGCACCGTCATGTCCGGCCCCGGTCCGAAGACCGAGGTCGTCCGGCCGCCTTCGCGTTCCTCGACGGTCGTCGCGACGAACCAGGAGGAGATCCCCGGACCGGTGGCTATGGCGGTCCAGACCTCATCGGGGGTGCCGTCCACCTCCACGGACAGGTCGATGGTGCGGGGGGTCGGTTGGTCGCTCATGGTCAGATCTCCTCGGTCGGGTTTTCCGTAGGTGGAACAGAGTTGGTGCGCTCAAGACTGGGGTGGGCCGCGACCACCAGCCGATGCCACCGGCCACCGGCGGCGGACTCGTCGTGGTACCGGGCGGCCAGTGCGGTGACGGCTTCGGCCAGGTCGCGCATGAAGGCGGCCCGGTCGCTCGCCGAGGCGAACCGGATCTCGGTATCGATCGCCAGTGTGGCCAGCGGCCGCCCGGCGGCCTCGGCACGCCGGGACAGGGTGGCCACCTCGCGGACCATGCGCGCCGCGAGGGCGATCAGGTAGCGACTGGACAGGCGGTCCGTGCGGTCGAGCGTCGATGCCGCCTCGCCCAGCGCGGCGGGCGAGACGACATATGACGCCGCGGTGGCCTGGAGCATTCGTTCGGTCAGGCCGCGCCGGGCCCGGACCTCCACCATCGTGACCAGGCCCTGCGTCTCCAACGCCCGCAGGTGGTAGTTGACCTTCTGCCGCGGCAGCCCCAGGGCCCGAGCGACCGTCGTCGCCGACCCGGGCTCGACCAGCGCGGCCAGCACCCGGGAGCGGACCGGGTCCAGCGCCGCCGCCGCCGCCTCGGGGGCTTCGATCACCTCGACGTCCAGCACCTCCCCAACTCTGCTATTGACAATAAAATTTGTCAATAGCCCGACTCAGAGAAATGCGCGTAGTCCTGCGGCCACGCCGATGGCGATCAGAATGCAGACCAGGTCCGGCACGCCCTTGCGGTAAGCCAGGGCGGCGGCGGCGAGCGCCGGCAGGGCGGTCCAGTCCAGGTCCGCCCAGCCGGGCCCGGCCAGCTCGACCACGACGAGCCCGGTGAGCAGGGCCGGGGACAGGCTGATGATCAGTTCCTGCACCGTGGGCGACGGCTCTCGGTCCATCAGCAACGCCGGCCCGGCGGCCTTGAGGGAGAAGTTGATCAGCGCCAGGACCACGATGCCCACCACGAACACCGTCACGACGACCGCTTCCGGGGCATCAGCACCACCAGGCTGGCGGCCGCCGAGAGCAGCAGCGCCAACCCGACCGGCACGGCGATCAGCGCCAGTCCCGCGATCGCCGCGGCCAGTAGGGCCACCCAGCGGTCACCCGGCCGGGACCGCAGGGACTCGAGCAACAGCAACAGGAAGAAGCACGGGAAGACGATGTCCAGCCCCAGCCGGTAGATCAGGTCGGCCGACGGAACCAGCAAGGCGCCCACTGCGGTCCCACCGATCCAGGCCGCCCCCTGCACCAGGGTGGCGCCCATCATCATCTCCCGGTCGGTCGTCCCGTCGGCACGCTGCGCCGCCACCCACGACCCGTCGACCACCGTCTGCCCCTCGAACGCCCGCCGCACCCGGCCGCCGTGCAGGCTGCGGGCCGCCGCCGCGGCCATCGGCACGTACCGGAGGTTCATCAGCGCCGCCGCGCCCAGCCCGAGCAGCAGGCTCCCGCCGCCGGCGGTGGCGGTGACGTAGGCGAACTGAGCCGACCCCGAGAACACCACCATCGACATCACGACCGAGGCGACCGGCGGCCAACCGGCCAGGGCCGCGTACGCGCCGAAGCTCACCCCGAGCGCGGCCGTGGCCAGGGCGAGCGTCACGCCAACCCGTAGGCCGGCTCGCCAGCCGCCCTCGGCCGCCGCTTCGGTCACGCCGTCGCCCCCGCCTGCGGGTCGCGGAGCGAGCGGATCCGCCCGGTGAACATGGGCAGCGCGGACAGGGCCAGGCCGACCGCCCCGACCAGCACGCCGGCCCGCGTGCCGACCAGCTCCCCGACCACCCCGGCGAGGGCGCTGCCGATCGGGATGGATCCGTACATCACCTGCCGGTAGGCACCGCCGGACCGGGCGAGCAGCGACGGCGGGATGACCGTCTGGCGCAGGGTCAGCGAGTAGACGTTGGCGTTGCCGAGCCCGATCCCCGCCACCAGCATCACGCCGCCGATTATGGCCGCCAGGGCCACCGACCGCAGCGGCATGACCGCCAGCAGCAGCGGCGTGAAGCACGACAGCAGCAGCGACGCCGCGAACGCCCGTCCGAAGCGCAGCCGATCGGCCAGCCAGGCGACCGGGATGACGGCGATCAGGGCCCAGTACCAGCGAAACGGACGGAAGCGGCGCAGCAGGTCCACCGACGGATCTGCCGCCGGCCGATTTCTAACGGTCTTAGCGCCTTTCATCCGTTAGACACTGGCATGGATTTTTCAAACGCGCAAGTGGCATTATGGGCGTTATGCCGAAGGCCGCGCCGGCGCAGCGGACGTTCGAGTTCATCGCCGGCCATGTCGCACTGGACCTGCTGAACACGGTCGAGTGGCGGCTGGACCCGACCGAACTCATCGAGGACCTGACCTCGTACGCCGGGGTCCTGACCTGGGCGGAGCAAGCCCAGGTGGTGAACGGTCCCGAGTCGAAGGCTCTCGCCCGGCTGGCCCGGGCGGAGCCCCAACGGGCCGAGCACGAGCTGGTCGCGTTCCGGGACCTGCGCGAAACCGCGTACGCCGCCGTGGTCGAGCAGGACGCGAACGCGGTCGACCGGCTGGTCGCCGAGCACCGCGTGGTGCTGGATCGGTCGCGGCTGGCGTACACGGAGGACCACTGGCACTGGACCGATGCCGAGCTGGCGCTGACGACGCCCCGGGACCGGGTCACCCGCTCCGTGGTCGGGCTGCTGACCAGTCCGGAGGTGGCGGCGCTGCACCAGTGTGAGGACGCCGCCTGCGGCTGGGTTTACCTCGACACCTCGCCGCGGCGCAACCGGCGCTGGTGCGTCGCCGCCGACTGCGGCAACCGCAACCGTGCCCGCCGTTTCTACGCCCGGCAGAAGGCCCGAAGCGGCTTGCCGGCCGACAGCGTGAATGATTCGGCCGGGTAGACCAAGCCGAATCGTTCACGCTGTTGCTCGCGAGGCTCAGTGCCAGTCGCTGATCTGCACGTCGCGCGGCGCCGGCGCACCCTCGCCGGTCTCGACCAGCGACTTCAGGCTCATCAGGAAAGAGCCCCACTTGGTGCTGCAGTGATGCATGAACTCCACGGGCTCCGTCCAGCCCTGGTGCTTGAACAGCACGATCGTGTAGTTGCCGTCCTGGCGGAGGCTCCAGTCGATCGTCGTCCCGATCCATTCCTCGGGCCCGTCGACCACCTGCCACGTCACCCGCTCGGACGGCCGTAGCTCGACGACCAGCATGTCGAAGCCACCGACCGGGAAGCGAAACTCGAGTACACCGCCGACGTCGCCACTCCCCTTCGCCTCTTCAGTCCACCACCCGGCCAGGCCCTGGACGGTCGTCAGCGCGTCGTACACCTTGTCGGGCGTCGGGGTCCTGACCCCGACCCTGTGCAGTATGTCCGCCATCTCATTCTCCTTGATCTCGTTGATCCTGATGGTCTGCCTGGATCGCCTCGGCGATCCGCTTGATGCGCTGCAGCCGGGCGTCCCACGCCGACCCGACCGACGAAAGCTGGGCCACGGCGCGGGCAAGCTGGGCGCTGTCCACCCGGTACCGCTTCTCCCGGCCGGCCGGCATCGCCCGCACCAGGCCGACCCGGTCGAGGACGCCTAGGTGCTTGGCCACCGCCTGACGGGTGACCGGCAACTGCTGGCCCAGCGTGGTCGCGGTGCCGTCGCCGTCGACGAGCAGCAGGTCGAGCATGCGACGCCGGGTCGGTTCCCCGATCGCGGACCAGAGGTCGTCGTCCACCTTCTGGTCCACGGTGGTGCTCATGGCCGCACCTTCAGCGTCGCGACATACGGGGCCAGCCGGGGCAGATAGAACTCCCAGCCGGATACGTGCTCCCGGTACTGATGCTCGAGGACGGCCGCCTCCCAGCCCATCTCCCGGAAGCCCGTCTCGGTCATCTTGAGCAGCGTTCCGCCGCCCGACGGGGTCAGGTCGAAGGTGACCAGCAGTGAGTTGCCCTCCGCCGCGACCTCATCGGCCGGCTGCGTCCAGCGAAACGAGAACATCCGCGGCGGGCGAGCGTCGATGACCGTGAACGGCACCACTGTCCCGTCAGCGTCAGGATCCCCGAAGATGATCGCCCCCACCGACCCAGGGGTCGGCTCGTACTGGGCGTCGTCCGGCCACCACTCCTTGAGATGGTCGGGACTGCTCACCACCTCGAAGACCACCTCGGGTGGCGCCTCGACGTAGATCTCGCGTTCGATGGTTCCGAGCTCCATGTCAACCTCCTGCAACGTCTGGTTGCGCATTACGCTACAGCCCAGACCCGCGATGTGCAACCATGGGTTGCGATCGTGTTCCGCGCTCGTGCGTGGGAGTTGATCGTTCCCGGCCTCGCTAGGCTCGCAGGGCACCCGTAACCGGTCGAAGGAGCCCATATGCCGCAGCAGGTTTCAGGAGTCATCGCCCGCAGCAAGGACGCGCCGGTGGAGCGGGTCACCATCAACGTGCCCGACCCCGGTCCGGGGGAGGCGGTGGTCAAGGTGCTGGCCTGCGGGGTCTGCCACACCGACCTGCACTACGTCCAGGGCGGCATCGGCGACGACTATCCCTACCTGCTCGGGCACGAGGCGGCCGGCACGGTGGAGTCCGTCGGCGAGGGCGTTCGCGACCTCGCTCCCGGTGACTACGTGATCTTGAACTGGCGCGCTTGCTGTGGCAGCTGTCGCGCCTGTAAGCGCGGTCGCCCCTGGTACTGCTTCGCCACCTTCAACGCGACCCAGAAGATGACCCTCGAGGACGGCACCGAGCTGTCGCCGGCCCTCGGCATCGGCGCGTTTCTCGACAAGACCCTGGTCGCCGCCGGACAGTGCACCAAGGTCGACCCGGCGGCCCGACCGGCGGTCGCCGGGCTGCTCGGGTGCGGGGTGATGGCCGGGCTCGGTGCGGCGATGAACACCGGCAACGTCGGCCGGGGCGACTCGGTCGCGGTGATCGGCTGCGGTGGGGTGGGCGCGGCGGCGATCGCCGGGGCCCGGCTGGCCGGCGCGGCCAAGATCATCGGCGTCGACATCGACGACCGCAAGCTGGCCACCGCCCGAGAGCTCGGCGCGACCGAGGTCGTGAACTCGAAGGAGACCGACCCGGTGACGGCGATCCGGAACCTGACCGGCGGGTTCGGCGCCGACGTGGTGATCGACGCCGTCGGCATTCCCGAGACCTACAAGCAGGCCTTCTACGCCCGGGACCTGGCCGGCACCGTCGTACTGGTCGGCGTGCCCACCCCGACGATGACCCTTGAGCTGCCGCTGCTCGACGTGTTCGGCCGCGGCGGCTCGCTCAAGTCGAGCTGGTACGGCGACTGCCTGCCCGACCGCGACTTCCCGATGCTGATCGACCTCTACCTCCAGGGCCGGCTGCCGCTGGACGCCTTCGTCACCGAGGAGATCGGGATCGACGAGATCGACGCGGCCTTCGAGAAGATGCACGGCGGTAACGTGCTGCGCTCGGTGGTGGTGATGTGACCGCTCGGATCGACCATGCGGTCACCTCTGGCACGTTCTCGCTGGACGGCGAGACCTTCGACGTCGACAACAACGTCTGGGTGGTCGGCGACGACGAGGAGTGTGTGGTCATCGACGCGCCCCACCACATCGGGCCGATCCTGGAGCTGGTCGGCGGCCGGAAGGTGCGGGCGGTGCTGTGCACGCACGCCCACGACGACCATGTCCGGGTGGCGCCGGCGCTGGGCGACGCCGTGGGCGCCCCAGTGCTGCTGCACCCGGCGGACCTGCCGCTGTGGAGCCAGACCCACGACGCCCCGCCGGACGGCGATCTGGCCGACGGGCAGGAGATCGAGGTGGCCGGGACCACACTGACCGTGCTGCACACGCCGGGCCATGCGCCAGGGGCGGTGTGCTTCTACGCCGAGGAGCTGGCCACAGTGTTCACCGGGGACACGCTGTTTCACGGCGGGCCGGGCGCGACGGGACGCAGCTTCAGCGACCGGCCACTCTTGCTCGCCAGCATCACCGACAAGCTGCTGGCCCTCCCGGGGCAGACCATCGTCAAGACCGGCCATGGGGACGACACCACTCTCGCCGACGAGAAGGACAATCTCGTATGAACCCCG